>NZ_SJVB01000030.1:0-396 GCF_004337185.1 Exiguobacterium sp. SH0S2
GAAGACGCCCGAGGGCGCCGGGAAGCTGCGGGCCGTGCGCCGGCAGCTCTACGAGCGCCGGCCGGAGTTCTGCTCGGTCACCTACGGCGCGGGCGGCTCCACCCAGGAGGGCACGTTCGGCACGGTGCGCGAGATCCTCGCCGAGGGCGTGCAGGCCGCATGCCACTTCTCCTGCATCGGCGCCACGCGCGAGAGCGTGCGCGCGCAGCTCGCGCAGCTCAGGGCCATGGGCGTGTCGCGCCTGGTGGCGCTGCGGGGCGACCGGCCGAGCGGCTACGGCGCGGGCGGCGAGTTCCATTACGCGAGCGATCTGGTGGCCTTCATCCGCGAGGAAACAGGCCGGGATTTCCACATCGAGGTGGCGGCCTATCCCGAGGTGCATCCCCAGGCCCGCTC
>NZ_SJVB01000031.1:0-394 GCF_004337185.1 Exiguobacterium sp. SH0S2
ATTCCCTTCCTTTTTCACTTTTCCGAGGAAGTCCCCGCCGACGTCATCCGAGAACCAAAGATCGGCATCAATCTGTTCACCCGGGTTCGTGACGAGCGTGCCTTGGTCCGGATAGAAGTGAATCGTGTCATCGACCGTATTCTCGGCAGTGACGTTCACGACGACGAGCGTCACTTCGTCTTTCCCGTCGAACATATCAAGATACTCTTCCGCGACGTTCAGACGAGACGTCTGGACTTTATTGACGTTGAACTTGACCGAGCCCATCGTCTCGTTCATCGTTAACTCGGTGTTCTTCATGTGAATCGTGTTCGTGCCGATTTCACTGTCATATACTTCAGCGTCTTCCGTGGTAACCGCTTCTTCTTGTTCTTCCGCTTCCGTTTCTTTGACG
>NZ_SJVB01000032.1:0-389 GCF_004337185.1 Exiguobacterium sp. SH0S2
GTGTTTGTCTGAGACGCCATGCCATCAATGTCGGGCGGCATAAATTGGGCATACGTACTGTCTACATTCGCGGAAACAACCCGGGGCGTCGTGCCGCCTCCAGCTTCTACTAACCCGGTGGATTCGTGGTATTGCTCGTTCACATAAATAATGGTCAATTTAACATCAGGCAGGGCTTTTTTGAATTCAATAGCTTGGTCGAATGCCAGGCGGCTGCCGTCTGAACCATCATAAGCCACCATAATGTTTTGATACATACCATTCAACTCCGATTCTATTATTCTTATTACTAAAATACCCTAAGCATGGTAAACGAAACCTTATTCCTATAAGACAGGCGCACGGAAAACAAAAGAGCTATCAATCTTTCTCAATTGCTTATTAAGAAT
>NZ_SJVB01000033.1:0-389 GCF_004337185.1 Exiguobacterium sp. SH0S2
CAATTAGTATTATTCCCTGTACATGAACTCACTTCAATTTCGAACAACAAAGGAAAAGGAGTTCCTGGAAAAATATCTGCGGTGTTGGAACTATCTGATACAGATGCGATAGAGTATGGAATGGTGAAATTTATCGCAGATAGCATTTCTTCTAAATTATAAGATGACTTCCCTGGAAGCGCTATTTTTTTTACCGTCAGATTCAAAGGGGAAATTAATAATATAATGACGACTTCCGACTTTAAACCTTAAAGCGTTCTGTGTTAAAAAATGAACTTTAATGGCGTTGGTCGTCTCTTGCAAGTCTGCACACTCAATGATATTCCCAGTATTTTCAATTTTTTCGGCGGTGAGATTACCTTTCATACTCAGTGGTTTGAGTATATATG
>NZ_SJVB01000034.1:0-388 GCF_004337185.1 Exiguobacterium sp. SH0S2
GTATCAGAGGCGGACTATTCCATTCATATATCCAATTATTCCGGCACAAAGTACCACTTTATCAATTTCGACTTGTTCTACTATAATCGGGCGACTCAGAAAGTAGAGACGTTCTCGGATATCTTCTCCGGCATTGAGGCCAGCAAAAAAATGGACTTCACCTATGTGAGCCCGGAGATACACTTTGAATATGCGGATGCATGGAAATATGTATTCCTTGGTATTGTGTTGCAATCGACAACGGACGAGAATGGAGCAGTCGTCAACAATCCCATTTATAAGGACGAGGCCAATTACGTTAAAACCAAATATCTGGAATATGCGCTTATGCTGGAGAAGGTGCGCAAGACGAATTTGGCGAGTGAGCTTAGGGCGAATAATCATGTCC
>NZ_SJVB01000035.1:0-386 GCF_004337185.1 Exiguobacterium sp. SH0S2
GAGAAGTACACGACGTTTCAAGGTGATGAGGTCACGGATACGTTGGCGGCGGTTGATCTTTATTGGCCAGTCCGATTTTTAAACGAAGAATTGGTTTTAGTCGATACGCCAGGGGCGAATTCTCTTACCAAGTCTGCCTTCGAGACAACGCGAATGCAGCTCAAAAAGTCTTCTGCTATTCTCTATTTGTTCAACGGACAGAAAGGACTTGAGACGACAGACCATGAACTTTTAAATGAATTTGTCTCGAATGGTAAAAAAGTCTTTTTAGTTGGTACGCACATTGACCGAATGAATAGTTCACACGAATGGAACGAAGTCGTAAAAGAGGTCCAATTCAATCTTGACGATATGTCCAACTTCGATATTATCGGCGTGTCCTCTAC
>NZ_SJVB01000036.1:0-385 GCF_004337185.1 Exiguobacterium sp. SH0S2
GTATTCGTATTGTTTCTGGCGCAACTCGATTTCACGCGGAAGACCTTCGGTGATGGAGTTAGTCAGTGTGTCGAATTTGTCGAGTATTTCGACAATGCGAGCTTGTTCCTTAAGTGATTTTTCGTGATCTTTAGGATATGGAACCGGAATCATAATTTTTGAAAAACAATTAATGAGTAGTGTATTAACTTTTGTTCTGGCTACATACTTTGCTTTTTCAGAAATAAACGAATCGGTTTGCATGTAATAGGAAATAAATTTTGGATTCAAAGAATGTCGAAAAGCATAACAGTGATCATGAATAGCGATATCGTCATCCCCAAGCCATGCCACTGCTTTACCAACGTCTTCTACAGTCTCCCCCACGTCAGTTATCACGACATCT
>NZ_SJVB01000037.1:0-351 GCF_004337185.1 Exiguobacterium sp. SH0S2
CGTTCGTCCTGAGCCAGGATCAAACTCTCCAAAGAATTTGATATAGCTCTTGAAAATGACGAAGCTTGCGCTTCAATCAAAACTTGTAAAACTTTTTTGCCTCATCGTTCAGTTTTCAAAGTTCGTCAGTTAAAGAATTGGTGGAGCCTAGCGGGATCGAACCGCTGACCTCCTGCGTGCAAGGCAGGCGCTCTCCCAGCTGAGCTAAGGCCCCAAAAGTTATGATGGTCGGGAAGACAGGATTCGAACCTGCGACCCCTTGGTCCCAAACCAAGTGCTCTACCAAGCTGAGCTACTTCCCGTTATAAATGGTGCACCCTGAGAGATTCGAACTCCCGGCCTTTAGATTCG
>NZ_SJVB01000038.1:0-275 GCF_004337185.1 Exiguobacterium sp. SH0S2
GCCGCCGAAGGTGGGACAGATGATTGGGGTGAAGTCGTAACAAGGTAGCCGTATCGGAAGGTGCGGCTGGATCACCTCCTTTCTAAGGAAAATGCCCATGTGGCATTGCCCATCGTTCAGTTTTGAGGGTTCGTCCCTCGATTGTTCTTTGAAAACTGAAGATTCATCAAGACATCAAACCAAGAAAAATATGCATGGTCCGTTCGGACCGTGTGTCTTAGAAACGCTAGATCAAGGTAGAAAGGGCGTACGGTGGATGCCTTGGCACTAGGAGC
>NZ_SJVB01000039.1:0-260 GCF_004337185.1 Exiguobacterium sp. SH0S2
GTTCGTCCTGAGCCAGGATCAAACTCTCCAAAGAATTTGATATAGCTCTTGAAAATGACGAAGCTTGCGCTTCAATCAAAACTTGTAAAACTTTTTTTGCCTCATCGTTCAGTTTTCAAAGACCAAAAAATAAATGGTCGGGAAGACAGGATTCGAACCTGCGACCCCTTGGTCCCAAACCAAGTGCTCTACCAAGCTGAGCTACTTCCCGTTATAAATGGTGCACCCTGAGAGATTCGAACTCCCGGCCTTTAGATTCG
>NZ_SJVB01000003.1:0-372922 GCF_004337185.1 Exiguobacterium sp. SH0S2
ATCGAGTACTACAATCATCGTCGCATCAAGAAACGACTAAAAAACCTGAGCCCGGTGGAATACCGGACCCAGGTTCTCGAAGTCGCCTGACAAATTATTTAGTGTCTAACTTTTTTGGTTCAGTTCAGAAGTGACTTCTTTTTCATCAAGCGTATGAATGTAATCCGGCGATGACGAGGTTGACGAACACTAAGTTGAACATGATGACGGCGAATCCGCCGACACAGAGCCATGCTGCTTTCGTCCCCGTCCAGCCCCGCTGGATGCGCATATGCAAGTAATAAATATAGATGAGCATCGTGATGAGCGCCCATACTTCTTTCGGGTCCCAGCCCCAGAAACGGTTCCAGGCAATCTGCGCCCAAATCATGGCGAAGATGAGCCCCCCAAGGATGAAGACCGGCAACCCGATCGCGATCGAACGGTAGCTGATCTCGTCCGCGAGGTCAAGATCGACTTTCTTCGCGAGCGGTTGCAACGCTTCCGCAATACGTTTGCGTAAGACGACGAACCGGAGCACGAGGTAAATGACGGCGCCAGCGATAACCGACCAGAGCAACGTGTTCAACTTCAACGTATTGATGAACGTCGGCAATTCGAGCGATAGTCCACTCGCACCTGATAACAGTTGTGCGCCTTCCGGTACGAACAAGATCGGCATGAAGTATTCGTACGACTCTTGCGTACCGCGGTCATTCGTAAATTCGACGACTCCGCCGGCACCGATTGCTTTAAACAGCATCGATACGAGGATGAAGCCGAGCGTGCACATGAGGACGAACATCGTCACTTCTAGCCATGTGCGCGATTTCGATTGTTCGCGCATCGACGTCTCGTTCAGCAAGAAGATCAAGCCCGAGGCGAAACTGATGGCGAGAATCCCTTGACCGAGCGCGGCCGTCGTGACGTGAATTTTCAACCAGACACTGTTCAGTGCCGGAATGAGCGGTGCCACTTCGCTTGAGAACATCGATGCGAACGCGATGACAAGAAGCGCCACCGGCATGGCGAACAAGCCGAGCACATCGTTTTTATAGATCCCGTAGACGACGAGAAAACCGAGCACCATCATCATTCCGAAGAATGTCGTATACTCGTAAAGGTTAGAGACCGGCGCGTAGCCGACCCCGATCCAACGCATGATAAAATATCCCATTTGGGCGACAAAGCCGATGACGGCTAGTGTGAACGCATACTTACCGTAAGCGATCCGGTTGACGTTTCGGTCTTTGCGCATGCCGCTGACCGCGATTGTGAACAACACGGTCGCCACGGCGTAAAGAATGAACGCGATCAAGAGCAGGCGGCTGCTCCACTGAATCCACTCCATTATGATTCCCCTCTTTCTTTAGTTGAGTCGATGTCTGCCTTTTTTTCGAACCGAGCCTGGTCTTCCCAAATCGGCAGCCCATTTTTTTCTAGGAGCGGTGTGATCTCGCGGTGAAGCGACGACGGGTTCTTGTTCGTGAATCCAGCCACGAGCACGTCCGTCTCGTTATGACGTCGGATCCAGACCCGGCGGTGCGGCCAATACATCCCCATGACGATCCCGATCATGAAGATCGTCCCACCGACAATTAAAATCGGATACGTCGAGTCGCTCTTGACCCGAAGTCCGCTCGTACTCGCCATTTCCGTTCCTGCGAACTGGATCGCGTAACGATTGTCTTCATCGGCAACGTTCAATCGAATCCCGATCAAGTTCGATTCGGTCGTCCCATCCGGGTTCTCGACCGCTAAGAAGAAAGCAGGGTTCAACGCCCGTGGTGACTTCGTATCCGGCTGTCCGTTTCGAACTTCAAAGTCCGGATACAAGTCGTTGAGCGTCACCGTGACCTCGCCGAGATCGTATGTCGTCTCAGGGTCCGTCAAGTCAACCGTGAACGGTCCGTATATGTCACCTGTCTGTTTGTCACCGACGTTAAACGACATCGACAAAAACTCCGGTCGGCTTGAATACTGTTCCTGATACACTTCGTACTTATCAAATTTGAACGGATGGTTCACTTTCGTCGAACCGGTTTCGACTTCCTCGAGTTGCGGCGATCCGTCCTCGTTCGTTCCGGTCTTCTTGAACAGTGTCAGTTCCGTCTCATAGTTTTTCGGGACAGCACCGGCTTTTTCAATCGCTTCGGCGAACTTGGCGTCCTCCGCATTATTTTCTGGATCATACATCTCGAGGATGAACTGATCGTTACGAATGTAATACGTGTCATCGGTCGCCTCGAGCGCGACCGTGTCCCCTTCTCTCACCCATTCGAGCGTATCGGTGTGAAATGCCGGGAAGACGCGGAGCATCGCCCCCATAAAGAAGATGACAAGCCCGATGTGGTTGATGTATGGACCCCAACGACCAAACCGATACTTCTCGGCGAGTAGCGCATCGCCGTCGCGTTTTACATGATAACGCTTAGACTTTAATGCCTCACCGAGCGCGTCGATCTGTTCGTCCGTCCCTTTACCTTCACCGATCAGGCGTTGCCCGCGCATGAAGCGGTCGGTGCGTCGGACCGGTTGATATTTCAACGCTTTATACAACGGAAAGAATCGATCGATCGAGACGACGATCAGTGACAACGTCAGCATCACGATCAACGTGATGTACCACCACGACGTATATAAGTTATGGAATCCTAACGTGTAATAAATCGTTCCTGGCGTGCCATATTCTTCGGTATAGTATTGACTAGCCGGCAATTGTTGCGGAATATACATCTCTTGCGGAAATGTCGTCCCGACCGCAGAGCCGACGATAATGAGTCCAATCAACCAAAGACCGACTTTGACCGATGCAAAGAAACTCCAGACACGGTCAATCCAAGATCTCGGACGACGCTTCGACCGTAAATCGGCGCCGTCGTATTTCATATCTAGCATGTGTGCGCCCCCCGTTCGCTTACAATGACTTCTCGGCTAACTCTAACAGTTTCTCTTTCGTGAGTTCGCCTTCATACTTTTCAATGACTTTTCCGTCGGCATCGATGACGAACGTCACCGGTAAGTTATAAATGCCGTACGCCTTCTCGACTTCGCTACGTGTATCCATCAAGATCGGATAGTCGAGTTCGACGCCGAGATCATTGATAAAGTTGTCGACCCGCAGCGGCGTCTCACCGACGTTCACGGCCCAAAAATCCACGCCCATATTTTGAAGCGTGGCATAGTTGTCTTGTACGACCGGCATCTCTTTCTCGCACGGTTCACAGAACGTACCCCAGAAATTTAACAGCATCCCTTTCCCATCATACGTTTCGCGCTCGACCATCGTCGCACCGTCAAGACTGACGAGTTTAAAGTTCGGCGCGTCGTCTCCGGCCTCGACCCGGCCATCGTTCCCGGCCTGCTCGATCAATTGCATGATGACGACCGCACCGGCAAACAGCACCATCGTCATAATCATGAGGCGCCAAAATGACCGCTTTTTCTTATGGGCCATCGCTTGATTCATCCGATCGCCTTGTTTCGTCTCTTTCGTCATGATTTCACACCATCCTTCAGTTGCTATTGTACTGAAAAAACAACGATAACGCACATTAACAGACTTTTTTCATCTTTTTGTCACAGAATCTCCACAAAAGAAAAAATCATCCTGTGTAAGGACGATTTTTAACTTGTTATTTTTTCTTTTTCTTGCCTCGTGGTTCATTTGGCACGACCGGGTTCGCGAGCTCACGGAGCTTGCTCACTTCCTTGCGTGACAACTCGCGCCAGTCGCCTGTCGTGAGTCCGTCGAGCGTCAAGAAACCGAACTGTTCGCGCTTCAGTTTGATGACTTCCGAACCGACTGCTTCGAGCATGCGTCGAATCTGACGGTTGTGCCCTTCCGAAATGACGATTTCGAGAATCGCCGAGTTCTTCTTATGGTCGACTGTCTTCATTCTGACTTTCGCGCTGCCCGTCTTATAACCGTCATCGAGCTCTAAGCCTGACTCGAGCTGCTTGATAGCGATATACGAAGGGATGTTTTTCACTTTCGCGACGTAACGTTTCGGGATTTTGAACTTCGGATGAGTCATCATGTTCGAGAATTCTCCGTCGTTCGTCAAGATGATGAGTCCCGTCGTATTGTAATCGAGACGACCGACCGGGAAGACACGTGACCCTGGTGGGACGAGATCGGTAACGACTTTGCGTCCTTTATCATCGTCGACCGTCGACACGTAGCCGCTCGGTTTGTAGAGCACGTAGTAGACGTGTTCTTCCTGTTCGATTTTGACGCCGTCGACTTCAATCTCCGACTTCGGTCCGACTTTCGTCCCGAGTTCACGAACGACTTTGCCGTTAATGCGAACCCGTCCGTCTAAAATCATTTCTTCGGCTTTACGCCGTGAGGCGATACCCGCTTGGGCAATCACTTTTTGTAAACGTTCCATTTAATCATTCTCCAATCTATCTTCCGTAATCGAAGTTGGCTGGCCGAAGAACAGATCGCCTTCGTCTGCCAACTCGTCAACAAACGTTAATGGTGGCAACTCCTCGAGTGAATTGAATCCGAAATGGTCAAGGAAATGCTCGGTCGTCCGGTACAGTTTCGCGCGCCCGATCGTCTTCGCCCGGCCGGCTGATTCAATCAGCCCTTTTGACAACAACGTATGAATGACGCGTTCGACTTTGACACCGCGGACTTCCTCGATATCGGCCCGTGTGACCGGCTGCTTGTAGGCGATGATGACGAGCGTCTCCATGGCCGCACGAGACAGCGCCTGTTCGGCCATCGTCCCGACATACCGTTGAATGTACTCGGACACGTCCGGGATCGTCACGAGCTTGTACACGCCGCCCGATTCGATCAATTGAAACGGACGCCCCGAATCCGTGAACGACGCCCCTAGCTTATTCAATTGTTCGCGGGCAGCGGCCTCAGAAATATCGAGCGTATCTGCTAGCGCCCGGACTTCCATGCCCTCTTCTCCGACGACAAACAATAGGCTTTCAATGATCGTTTCATAAGACAACAACGGCTTCATCCCTTTCCTTTGACGCTTCGACAAACGAAATGTGAATATCTCGGTCGACTTGCTTTGTCGTGACGACTCGTAACTTAATCAACTCAAGCAGCGCCATGAACGTGACGACGAGGTCGGACACGTCCGGCCGTTCTTCGAAGAATGCAAAGAACGACGTGTTCCGGTTCGCCGACACATGCTCATGCAAACGGGTCATCTGCTGTTCGAGCGTCCGCTCTTCCCGCTTGATCGTCTTTTTACGCCGTTCTTTCCAACGCTTCCGCTCGACCATCTTTGAATAGGCATGCAACAAATCTGAAAAGTTGAGCGGTCCATCGTAAGGTTGGACCAGTTCAGACATGTACCGTGTCAAATCTTCGCCGGGACGGCTATATAGTTCGAGCCGTTGCTCTTCTTGCTCGCGCATGAAGACGACCGCTTCTTTATAAGCTTTGTATTCAATCAACTGTCGAATCAACCCTTCCCGAGTCGGCTCTTCGCCGAAATCCGGAATCTCATCGTCCTCGATCGGGACCGGTGGCAACAGTTGTTTGCTCTTTAATTGGAGCAACGTCGCCGCCATGACCAAATATTCACTGGCCACATCGAGCTCAAACTTTTGCATCGTCCGGATAAAGGCGACATACTGGTCCGTGACTTCCGAAACAGAGATGTCGGCGATATCGAGCTCCATCTTGCCGATCAAGTGGAGCAACAAGTCGAGCGGGCCTTCGAACGTATCGATTTTGACGTTATACGCTTCCATAGAGACACCTGCCATTTAACATTTTTGCGCTTTAGTATAACATGTTTTGTAGTACAGTGACCACGAAAGGAGAAAATTGATGCTTACCCCTTTTTATCAGTATACATTGCTGTTTGAATGTCATGCCGATTATTTCGAGTGCCACGAGGTGCTCGAAGAGGCGTGGCAGGATGGGAACCGTGAACATCTCGGCTATGCCGTCTTGATCCAGTACGCCGTCGCCCACTACCACTTCCGCCGGGGCAATACGGCCGGGGCCGTCAAGAGCGTCGCTGCATTGAAGCAAAAGCTTCCTTTGGCCAAAAGCGCTCTTGAACCGCTCGGCATCGACATGGAGGCGTTCACACGCGACTTGGAACGTTGGCCGCTCTCGGACACACTCCCGCTAGACGAGGCGACACGCCGACAAATCGACCGGTTGAAATCCACGTTCGAACCGACCTCCCTGACTTTCGACGAGCTCGTCCATAAACATATCCACCGTGACCGGACGCCCGTCGTTGAAGAGCGTCTGCTCGCGCTAGAACAACGACAAAAAGCTAGGCGCTGAGCCTAGCTTTTTATATCGAGACTTGATTCCATTTATCGAGCAAGTCACTCGTCTTCCCGTGACCGACAAGCGTCAAATCGAGCGGTAACAAGTTCCGCGTCTCATCGAGCAGTTCATATGAACGTTTTTCGCCACGGAACGAAGGCGACAAGGCGATATGATGGATGCACATCGTCGTCTCAAGCTGTTCCATCCCGATGATCCCGACGAAGTCTTCTTCGACTTTCCACAAGTAGAGGAACTTCGAAGCATCTTCCTCGTAAGATCGTACGAGTTCGAGAAGGGCGAGCGGAGACTTGTCGCTACATGAAAATGCGAGCAGCCCCATCGCCGTCTTCTCGTGCGATTGTTTATACTTCACCAGCATGGCTGGTCTCACCACCTTTAGTCAGACATGTTTCACGAAGTGAACACGTGAGAGACATGGCTCATTGTGCCATAACGTTTAGGCAGAAATCAATTCTCATCCCAAACTTTGACTTCAGCCATCTTCGTGCCTTGGCGAAGTTTGACTGCGTGCTCAAGACCTGACGTCACTTTACCGAACACAGTATGAACCCCATCAAGGTGCGGTTGTGGCGCATGGACGATGAAGAACTGTGATGAGCCCGTGTTGCGCCCAGCGTGTGCCATCGAAAGCGAGCCGGCTTCATGTTTGTACGGGAACGAAGTCGATGTCTCGCAAGGAATCGTTTTACCTGAACCGCCCATACCTGTTCCGTCTGGGCATCCGCCTTGACTGACGAAGCCTGGGATGACACGGTGGAACGTCAATCCGTCGTAGAAGCCGCGGTTCGCGAGCTCTTCGAAGTTGTCGACCGTGATCGGTGCTGCGTCATGGAATAAATCAAATTCAATCATTTCACCGTTCTCTAATTTCATTGATCCTTTTTTCATATGGAAATACCCCTTTATGTTCATATAGTCAATAATCACTCACATTACCCATCTTATCAAAAAAAGACGTCTGCCTCCACTGTTTTGTGGAAACAGACGTTCTGACTTACTGGATGACCGCGTGGACGAGCGGACGTGCCTCTGGTTGAGTGGCGCCAATCGTGTAAGCATGATCCATGCGTTCAAGTGCCGAAGACATGTCTTCGATGTTTGAACGAAGGACCGCGATGACGTCACCCGCCTCGACTTTGTCGCCGACTTTCTTCTCGAGCGTGATACCGGCCGCGAAGTCGATCAAGTCGTCCTTCGTTGCCCGTCCCGCTCCGAGGAGCATCGCTGCGACACCGACCTCGTCCGCGATAATCGATTCGACGTAACCGGCTGTCTTCGCGACGAACGTCGTCTCAAATTTCGCTTGCGGGAATTTAGTCACATCATCGACGAGTGAGGCGTCCCCACCTTGTGCCGCGACGAACTGACGGAATACTTCAAGCGCGTGACCGTCGGCCATCCGGCGTTCAAGATCGGCGTATGCTTCGTCAAACGTCTTATAAAATTCACCGAGGACGGCCATATGACCGGCAATCGTGAGCGCGATCGTTTTCAAGTCTTTGACGTCTTTCCCAGACAATACTTCAATCGCCTCTTTCACTTCGTTCGCGTTCCCGATCTCAAAGCCGAGCGGTTGGTCCATATCGGTGATGACGGCGATCGTCTTGCGACCGACGTTCTTCCCGATGGCGACCATCTCTTCAGCGAGTGCTTTCGCGTCGTCGAACGACTTCATGAACGCACCAGACCCTGTCTTGACGTCAAGGACGATGCTGTCGGCACCGGCCGCGATCTTCTTCGACATGATCGAGCTCGCGATGAGCGGGATCGACTCAACCGTCGCCGTCACGTCGCGGAGCGCGTAAAGACGTTTGTCGGCCGGCGTCAAGTTGCCCGTCTGCCCGATGATCGACATCTTGATGTCGTTCACTTGCTTCGTGAACTGCGCTTCTGTCAACTCGACGTTGAACCCTGGGAATGATTCGAGCTTGTCGATCGTCCCACCTGTATGACCGAGCCCGCGCCCGCTCATTTTAGCGACCGGGATACCGATCGAGGCGACGAGTGGGGCGACGATCAAACTGATCTTGTCGCCGACGCCACCCGTTGAGTGCTTATCGACTTTTTTCCCTTTAATTTTAGAAAGGTCGATGACGTCACCTGACTTGACCATTTCCATCGTCAACGCCGCCGTCTCTTTCTCGGTCATGCCATTGAAATAAATCGCCATCGACAAAGCAGACATTTGATAGTCTGGAATCGTCTCATTCGTGAAGCCTTCCACGACGTAGCGGATCTCCTGTTCGTTTAATTCTCCACCGTTACGTTTTTTCAAAATCAAATCGACCATACGCATAAGTTTCGTCCTCCTAGAATTGTTTTAGTCACATGCTTTTAATCGTGCCACGTACGAGTGAAAGGAAGTCTTGACGGACGCGCTCTGTCGTCTCGATGACTTCTTCGTGGTTGAGCGGTTGGTCAAGGATACCTGCGGCCATGTTCGAGACGCACGAAATTCCGAGGACACGCATGTCTGAGTGACGAGCCACGATGACTTCTGGTACGGTCGACATGCCGACGACGTCGCCGCCGAGCAGACGGGCCATCTTGACTTCGGCCGGTGTCTCGTATGTCGGACCGGTGTTCCCGAAGTAGACGCCTTTTTGAATCTTGAGACCGAGGTCTGACGCGACCCGCTCTGTCAACGCGACGAGTTGTTTGTCGTACGCCTCTGACATATCCGGGAAGCGTGTCCCGAAGTCGCTCGCGTTCTTGCCGATGAGCGGGCTCGTGCCGAAGAAATTGATATGGTCCGTGATGACCATCAAGTCGCCCGGGTTGAACGCCTCGTTGCAAGCACCAGCGGCGTTCGTGACGATGAGCGTCTCGACACCGATCAATTTGAGGACACGGACTGGGAACGTGACTTGTTCCATCGAATATCCTTCATAGAAATGGAACCGTCCTTGCATCGCAACGACACGTTTCCCTTCAAGGTCACCAAAGACGAGCTGTCCGGCATGACCTTCGACTGTCGAGACCGGGAAGTGCGGAATATCTTCGTAAGGAATCGCGACCGGATTCTCAATCTCGTCGGCGAGCACGCCAAGACCCGATCCGAGAATGAGTCCGATTTCTGGCGTTCCGTTCATGCGTTCCTGTAAAAATGCTTTTGTTTCGTTCCAATTTACCATGTGTAGTGCCTCCTCAAATTTCGTTTAAGAAACTGTTTCCGATTGCTGGTGCGTCGACGTCAAAGTTATCCGCCACCGTGGCGCCGATATCTGCGAACGTAGCGCGAACGCCGAGGTCGACCGCAGTCGAACCGTGGTGATGGACGATGAGCGGGACATATTCCCGCGTATGGTCCGTCCCTGGTGCCGTCGGATCGTTACCGTGGTCGGCCGTGATGATCAGCAAGTCGTCTTCACGCAAGCGAGCAAACACTTCAGGAAGACGGGCGTCATACTCTTCGAGCGCGACCGCATATCCTTCCGGATCCCGGCGATGGCCGAACAATGCGTCAAAGTCGACGAGGTTCAAGAAGCAGAGCCCTTCGAACTCCTCATCAAGCGAAGCGACGAGTTTGTCCATCCCGTCCATGTTCGACTTCGTACGGACCGCTTTCGTCACGCCTTCTCCGTCATAGATATCACTGATCTTCCCGAGGGCAATCACGTCTTTGCCAGCTGTTTCGAGCGTGTTCATGACCGTCTTGCCGAACGGTTTGAGCGCATAGTCGTGACGGTTTGACGTCCGGACCCAAGCACCAGGCGTTCCGAGGAACGGCCGGGCGATGATCCGTCCGAGCATGTACGGATCTTCGCGCGTGATGTCGCGCGCGTATTCGCAGATGCGGTACAGTTCTTCGAGCGGGACGACTTCTTCGTGGGCCGCGATTTGAAGCACCGAGTCGGCCGACGTATAGACGATCAACGCACCTGTCGCGACATGCTCTTCACCGAGCTCGTCTAAAATTTCCGTTCCTGATGCCGGCTTGTTGCCGATGATGTCGCGTCCACTGAACTCTTTAAGCCGGTTGATCAAATCGTCCGGGAATTCCTCGAACACACGGAACGGCGTATCGATGTGGAGACCCATGATTTCCCAATGACCAGTCATCGTATCTTTCCCGGCCGAAATTTCTTCCATCCGACCGAACGCGCTCGGCGCGCTTGACGGTTCGATGCCTTCGATCGGTTTAATGTTCGCCAATCCGAGCTTGCCCATGTTCGGCATGTTCAGGCCGCCATGCTCACGAGCGATGTGACCTAACGTGTCTGAACCGACGTCTCCGAACTGGTCGGCATCTGGAGCTTCCCCGATCCCGACTGAGTCCATGACGACTAAGAATATACGTTTAAATTTCTTCACAAAAGTTCCTCCTTTAAGTGTCTAGGCCCGCGGGTGATGCTTACGGTACACATCGTGGAGCCGCGCCTTGTTGACATGTGTGTAGATTTGAGTGGTGGAGAGATCGGCATGGCCGAGCATTTGCTGGATGGCGCGCAGATCGGCACCATTCTCGAGCAAGTGCGTCGCGAACGAGTGACGCAACACGTGCGGTGTGATCTCTTTCGGGATACCGGCGTCTTTCGCCCGTCGCTTGATGATCTTCCAAAACCCTTGGCGGCTAAGCCGACCGCCACGTCCGTTCAAGAACAACGCCTCGGTCTCCCGACCACCGAGGCCGTTTCGCGCTTGCTGGATGTAACGTTCGACAAAATTTTGGGCGACCGACGACACCGGAATGATCCGGGCGCTCTCGCCTTTGCCTTCACACTGTAAATACCCCAGTTCAAACTGTAAATCATCCAAATCAAGACCGAGAAGTTCGCTGACGCGCATGCCTGTCCCGTAGAGCAGTTCGAGCATGGCACGATCCCGAAGCGCGAGCGGATCGTTCGTCGGGACGCTATCGAGCAAGCGCTCGACTTCGTCTTGCGACCACGTGTCCGGCAGATGTCGTTCCGCTTTCGGCGTCTCTAAGTAAAGTGCCGGATCAGTCGAGGCGCCGCCGCTCATCTTCAGATGGTGATGAAACGTGCGAATCGAACTGACGGCTCGCCGCAGTGACGAGGCGGCCCGACCCGCTTGCGACAGTTCCTCTAAATGCTTGACGATATGTGAGCGCGTGACTTCATTCCACTCGGTCACCCCAAGTTGGGTTAGTGTCGATAAGTACTGGGTCAAATCGCTCGCATAGGCTTGTCTCGTGTTGGTGGACATTCTTTTCTCAACCGTCATATATTGTAAAAACGACTCGACTTGCGAACGCATGACATCCCCCTCCTTCCTCGCTACACCTGAATACGCTTACATCATATCACTTATGTAAACCGTTGTGAAGACGTCTGACCTCATTTTTTTGTAAGTTTTTTTGACAGTTTTTTGTCATCGATTTCACGCCCGTTTTCTCCAGGAAATCGACTGACAATCCCGCTGCATCACTGGTAAGATGAACGTAGTTGAAAAGGAGGGATGACGATGAACATCGAACACGTTGCCGTATGGGTCCACGACCTCGAACGGATGCGCCGCTTTTACGAGACATACTTTGGTGCCAGCGCCAACGACAAATATACGAACCGGCACAAACAGTTCACATCGTATTTTTTAACGTTTCCGGAATCAGCGTGCCGACTCGAGCTGATGTCGCGGTCGGACATCCAAGGCGAAGCGATGCCGACACTCGGCTGGGCGCATGTGGCGTTCGCGCTAGGCAGCGCCGAGGCCGTCGACGAATTAACGGCGCGCTTGCAGGCTGATGGCTATGAACTCGTCGATGGACCGCGTCTGACCGGGGACGGCTATTATGAGAGCGTCGTCCACGATCCAGAACGAAACAAAATTGAACTGACGATTTGATCTGATGATCAACATAAAGGAGGACAAGCCGCTCGGCTTGTCCTCCCTTGTTTCGTCAACCGTTAATGACGGCTTTATGCCCTTCGAGCGTGACGCCTTTCGCTTGGCACACTTTACAGATGCCATGGAACGTCAAACGATGGTCTTTGATTAAAAATTCATACTTGCTCTCGACTTTCTTCTCGACGTCGACGAGCAGGTCTTCCATGATCTCTTCGACTGATCCGCACTCGACACAGACGAGGTGATGGTGCGAATGGTTCGCCCCTTCTGGTCTGAGATCGAACCGGGCGACACCGTCACCGAAGTTGACTTTGTCGACGACGCCGAGCTCGGTCAACAGTTCGAGTGTCCGGTACACGGTCGCGAGACCGATTTCGGGTGCGATACTCTTGACGAGCATGAACACGTTCTCTGCACTTAGATGGTCTGTCTCATTCTCAAGCAAGATACGGACCGTTGATTCTCGTTGCGGTGTCAATTTATATCCTTTGGCGCTCAATTGCTGTTTAATCCGTTCAATTCGCGTTTCCATAAGGCGCCCCCTCTTTACATAATTCACTATTCAAAGCATACCGAAGTTCCGTCGATTTTTCAAATTAAAATCATTACTATGTAAGTCTATCACAACCTACTACAGATTAGAATTATTTCAATTTAGATAATTGCCACCATTGAATCGCCATAATCGTCTTGGCATCGGTGATCCGGCCACTCGCTAAAAGTTCGCCCGCTTCTTCGAACGTATAACGTTCGACTTGTAAAAATTCGTCCTCGTCTAGGTTCATCGCTCCCGCCGTCAAACCTTTGGCGACGAACACGTCAACGCGCTCACTACAAAATCCAGGTGCCCCGTAAAACGAGAACATCTTTTCAAGCGACTCGGCTTTATAACCGGTCTCTTCCTCGAGTTCACGCTTCGCACTCGCGAGCGGCTCTTCTCCGATTTCAAGTTTCCCGGCCGGAATCTCGAGTGACATCGATTCGAACGCTTTCCGGTATTGCTCGACGAGAACGATCTTGTCGTCCTCATCGATCAACAATATCGCGACGGCCCCATTATGATACACAAGCTCTCGGACCGACGTTCCTCCGTTCGGGAGCGCGACGACATGCTTCTCGACATCGAAAATCTTCCCTTGATAGATGACTTCCCGTTCAATCGTTTTCTCTTCCATTGTTATGTACTCCTCACGTTTTCTTATATACTGTAATTATGAGTCAAATCAATGGACGGAACAAGGAGGAATTATCGATGGCAGAACTTGGACTAGGAACGATGTCGATTTTAAAACAAGGTGACGATGAGGGCCGACGGATTCTCGAGGCGGCTTACGCGTCAGGGATCCGTCATTTTGACACGGCTGACGTCTATGACCGTCACGACGTCGAACGGCTCGTCGGTGAGACGTTTGCCGGTCGGCGCGACGATTTGTTTTTGACGAGCAAAGGCGGAAATGAATGGACCGAGGACGGAATGCGCTGGAACCCAACCCCTTCTTATTTAGAACAGGCGCTTCACGGTTCTCTCGAACGACTACAGACGGATTACTTAGACTTATATTACGTACATGGTGGAACGATGGAAGACGACCTTGACGCGACGATCGATTTCATGCGCCGACAAAAGCAGGCCGGGGTCATCCGTCAAATCGGGCTCTCCTCGATTCGTCCGAACGTGATCCGCTACTGGCTTGAGCACGGGGAGCTCGATGTCTTGATGACACCGTACTCACTGCTCGACCGCCGCATCGAATCGCTCGGGCAAGACGTTCCGCTCGTCGGTCGAGGACCGCTCGCTAAAGGGCTGTTGACCGATGAATGGTCCGAGCGCTTGAGCGCTAAGGGCTTCGAGTCGTGGAGCGAACCCGAGTTACGCAACCTCCTGTCGACGTTACCACACCCGATTCAAGCGTATGCGCTCGCTGCCGCGAAACGGACGTGTGCCGTCGTCTTGCCTGGCGCTTCTTCTGTTGAGCAGTTGCAGCAGACGATTGACGCGTATCATGACGACATCAATGAGCGTGCACTCGATAAACTACTGGCTCGTCTACCGATTCATCCGTATACAAAACATACGACCTGAACGTCAGGTCGTATGTTTATCGCGCTGTTTCATTTGTTCGATCGCCCAATCGGCCCAATCGGCATAGTTTTCCATCATGCGGATCGCATATTCACTCGTCAATAAGTACCCGAGCGTGTCCGCTTCCGATTGATGGGCTGCTTGGAACGCACGAATTTGATGTGCGACTTGTTCATGATGCGTTTTCGTCTCCTCGACGTAACGGATCGCCTCGTCGAGCGGAAGCAGTTGCAGCAGGCTGACGCGCAGCAGGTTCTCATCTTTCATCTTCGGCTGAAACGACGTCGGTTGTCTGAGCCAGTCAATCAACTCTTGACGTCCCGTCGCTGTGATCGAATAGATCTTCTTATCGGGAAGATCATGTTGGGTCACATGCTCTGACGAAACGAGGTGCTCGTCTTCCATCTTTAACAGTTCCCGATAAATCTGTGTATGATGGGCGTGCCAAAAGTGGATCATTTGCGCTTTGAACGTCGCGTTCAAAGCGTAGCCGGTCGCAGGCTGATGGGTCAACAACCCGAGTAGTGCATGACGTAACGCCATAACCATCACCATTCCCTTGCAGTTCAGTTTTTTTAAGTGTAGCACAATCTCTTGTAAGTCCGAGAATGTCAATCGGTTGACGGGCGCACCGAAGACACAGACAATGAGAGAAAGGAGTGATCAATCATGAAACCAATACAATCTGAACAACAATTCCAAACTGCCATTCAAGATAAAGGAATGGTCATCTTCACGACGTCTTGGTGCCCGGACTGCCGCCGCCTCGACATGTACGTCGACGAACTCGTCAAAGACTACCCGCAATTCAACTGGTACGTCGTCGATCGCGACGAACTGCCTGAACTATCTGACACGCAGGAAGTCCGTGGCATCCCGTCACTGCTCTTCTATAAAGAAGGCGTCAAACAAGAACACCTTCATTCGGCGCATGCGAAGACGGAAATGCAAATTCGGTCGTTCCTCGACACGTTGAACGCCTAATCAAAAGACGACCGCGGTCGTCTTTTTTAGTGCGTGAATTTCTGCATGTAGCGCCTGTCGATTTGACGCTTGATCCAATACGAACACCGGCCGTGCCACGTCAAGCGCCCAAACGTGAGTAAGGCGTGTCCCGGGGTCGTCAATAAAATATTGAGCGACGTCCGCTGTTTGTATGGCTTTTGGTCACCGAGGAGCGCCGACGCGACGTGACGGCCCGATCGGACCGCGTCGACGCCTCCGTTCAAGCCCATTGCCATATCCCCGGTGATGTAAATATCTTGATACGTCGCGTGACGCAAATAAGCGTCGGTCGGAATAAACGACCCCTCCTCGGCAAGGCCTGAGCGGTGCCACCACTCGACCGGCACGACTCCAGTCGCGTCAAGGACAAGACCGTCTGGCGCGTCCCCACCCTCATACTGTTGCGCGATCAGCGTCACCCCGCTTCCAACGAGACGACGGGCAATATGACGGCCGACCCGGTTCGGCAAGTCGGGCAAAATCTGCTTCGCATAGAGCGTGACGTGTTGCTTCGACCTCACGCAAGCGAAAGCGAGCTCGACGCCAGCTTTGCCCCCTCCGACGATTGTGACCGCACGGCTCGCTTGAATGTGTTCGATTGCTACGTCTGTCATCGGTTTCAAGCCCGTTCCGATCCCTCGGCTCTTCGCACCTGTCGCGAGCACGAGATGATCGTAAGCGATCATACCTTGATCGGTCTCGATGATTCGTTTGACCGGGTCGAGCGAGATGAGTCTGCTCGCGACCGGTGTGACGTCCGGTCGCAAGTTGACGACTGCCGAAGCCATCTCATTTGCGATCACTTGGGGGAACGCCCCGGTATAAATCGTTTCCTCAAGTCCGACATAACTGACCTCGTACCGTTCACGCAACTGTTCGATCCGCGCTAAAATTTCGAGTTGCCCGTGACCGAGCCCGACTAGGACGAGCCGCGGCTTCATCGTAAAATCCGCCGTGCTTCCAACAGGCGCTGGCTGATTGTGAACACTTCAAGGATGAGGAACAGCGTCGCGACGACCCCGATCCACGACGGGAACAAAATCATGAGCGTGAACAAGATGAAGCACTCCGTCCGTTCAAGGAGGCCCGGTTGATAATAAAATGATTTCTCAGAACGTTTTGAACTACTGGCTCCGACGGCGAGAAACAGCGTCATCGCAACGACGAAGGATCCGAGCAAGAAGAGAAAGACCGGCATGTGCTCAGGGTAACGAAGCGCCAGCGCGACGACGACCGAGATCTCGACGATGCGATCGAAGACGAGGTCGAGCACTGTGCCAAACCCCGTCTTCCGAGAGCGGCGCGCCATCGTCCCGTCAATGACATCGAGAAGACCCGACAACCAAAGCAGGGCGACCGCTGTCCAAAGCATGTCATTATAAATAAAGAACCCGACCGAGATCCCGATGATCCCTCCAAGGATTGTCACTTCGTTCGGTGTGAAATTCCATTTTAAAAGCCGATCGGCCCCTCGTTCAACGATGGGACGAACCCAGCGGCTTCCGTACGTGTCTAGCATCAAACCACTCCTTTTTTCTTCCGCAAATAGTAGGTCTCCCCGACCTGAAACGATTCATCCCGGGGGAGAATGACGTACGTACCGGTCGCGAGGCGATACTCGCCTAG
The DNA here is from genome assembly GCF_004337185.1 of Exiguobacterium sp. SH0S2. Lineage (NCBI taxonomy): Bacteria > Bacillati > Bacillota > Bacilli > Caryophanales > Exiguobacterium > Exiguobacterium sp. SH0S2. Next base: position 16,797 of record NZ_SJVB01000003.1, read on the forward strand.
GCGATTGCCGAAGCGATTCAACTGTCGGACGAGTACGACCGGTTCGCCTGCTTGTTTCGTCACTTCCATCATCGTCGCCGGATAAGACGAACCTGAAAGCTCGATAAAGTCTCCAAACGCCGGCTCAGTCTCGTAAAGTTCGCCTGGCGTCCCCGTCGCTAGGACTTCTCCGTCCTCGAGCAACGTCACCCGATCGGCGACGAGCATCGCTTCTTCCCGGTCGTGGGTCACGAGCAACGCCGTCAACTCGAGTTGTTGGACGAGGTCCCGGATCAGCCGCTGCAACTCGTACTTCAAATCCGGATCGAGATTCGTGAACGGCTCATCTAATAAAATGAGCCGCGGCTCGGCCGCAAGGGCACGGGCAAAACTGACACGCTGTTGCTCGCCTCCGGAAAGTTCGTGGATGTCATCGTCATATCGGCCCGGAAGGCGGACACGGGCAAGCCACGCCTCTGCCTGCTCCCGTGACCGATTTTGAGTCGCGAGCGTCACGTTCTCCCCGACCGACAGATGCGGGAACAGAAGCGGTGATTGTGACAGCATCGTGATGCGCCGCTTGTGAGGAGGCGTCCCGAGGAGCGGCTCTCCGTCCCACGTCACCGTCCCCGTGTCTGCCGTCTCAAGTCCGGCGATAATCCGTAGCAACGTCGACTTCCCGGACCCGCTCACCCCGACAAGCGCATGGATCTCTTTCTTGTCAACGATCAGGTCGACCCCGTTCAACACGTCGCGTTGTTTAAAGTTTTTTTGTATTCCCGTAACGACTAAACTCATCTTAACCGCTCCTTCATAATTCTTACCGCCGCGCGGAACAATCCTCCGAGACCGATATACAACAAGACCGGCAACAAGATGAGGACCCACGTGTTTTGTAGTGCCAATGAAACGTCATTTCCTGCATACGATTGATACAGTTGTGTCGTGACGGTCGGGATGAGCCCTGCACCGATCAATTGCACGAGCACGAACTGACCGAGAACGATGACCGTCGAGAACAAGACGATTGTCCGCATCGTCGCCGCCAACAAAGGAAACAGCACCATGCTAAATCGAGGCAGCGGCGGCAGTGTCATCGTCTGCTCAAGGAGTGGACGTCCGATCACATACATCGCATTGTAGGCGAGCCGGATCGAGTACGGGAGCGTCGAGACGAGCAAGACGAGCAAGACACCGGCATAAGTCCCGACGAGCCCGACGTTCGCGAGCACGATGTACATACCGAACATACTCGCCATGACCGGAATGAACAACGGGATAAAGACGAGCCATTCGACGAGTGTCCGCCACCTCGACTCTGTAAAAATCATCCACCACGCTGTCCCGAGACCGAGCCAGACATTGATGACGGCCAAACTGATGACGTAGAACACCGTGTTCATGAGCACTTCATCCAATCGGATCGGAGAAGGCAAACCGAAGAGTAAGCCGAGAAACGGGAACAAGATGAAACTGATGATAAGGACCCGACTCATCGCCTCACCCCTTTTTCAATCCGGCGTCTTCGTTTGGCCGTAACGAGATACGATACAAAAGCCCCGACTGAGATCAATAGTGTCCAAACGAGTGCGACCGCGTAGGATTCATTCGCGTTTAAAAACAACCCTGTCGTCAGCCGTTCGTATGCGAGCACCCCGAGCAGCTCCGGGAATGTGACCCCGAGCAGGGCCGGTACCTCGTAAGCGAACGAGATGAACGCCACTAAAATCCAAAACGAGTCCAAGAGCGGCTTCAGTAAAAACGGCCACTCCGCGACTTTGAACTGCTCGAACCGTGTGAGTTGGAGCGTCTTCGCCATATCGAGATAGCCGCGATTCAGTTGCCCGTATGTGCCGAGCATCATCAAAAAGACGAACGGCACTTCTTTCCACACATACGTAAATATGATGACAAAGTGATGGCGCTCGTTCGCTTCCACAAGCCCGTAAAACGGAAAACCGCCCGAGAACAACAACAAAAATAAATACGCACCTGCGACATGCGGCACGAACATCGGCAATTTGAGCAGCGCTGAAAGCCAAACGGCCTCTCGAATCCGGACCGTTCGTGCCAACCACGTCCCGATGAGTAGCGAAATCGTCGTCGAGACGAGCGTCACGTAAAGCGTGACGGCTAAACTCGCCCGCCACGCCGCATCGCGCCAAAGTGACGTCCATTCGAATGAAGCGGTCTCACCGGCTAGAAACGCCAGACCGGCGAGCGGTAGCAATAAGACGATGACGCTCAAGCCGACGCTACCTCGCGACACGGGACCATCCTTCACGAACTTGATCGATCACGCTCGGCCCGAAGTCGGCAATCGAACGTTCGGCAAGTTGTTCAGGGTCTGGATACGTGACGCCCGTGTCCAGTTTGAGGAAGGCTTCCCGGTCCGCTCGTTCAAGCTTCGTCAAATCGAGCGATGTCCCGTCCCCCCAATACGTCGCATCTTGTTTGGCGAGTTGGGCTTCCGGTGACAACAATTCATTGATCACGACGATGGCACCGTTCGGATTGCTTGCGTTGAACGGGACCGCGAGAAAATGCGTCGAGGCGATTGAATGGTCGAGGACGAGTGCACGCGTCCCGTCTGGAAACACGCCGTCGTTTCGCTCGGCCTCAGCACGACGCTCATTGAATCCCATCGTCATCCACACGTCACCTTTCGCATAAAGTTGGTCGAGTTGGGCGAGTGACTTCGGATACGTCGCTCCTTGTTTCCACAGATTCGGTGACCACGTCGCGAGTTCATCCCAAAATGCATCCGGGATCGTTTGATCGCTTCGGATCGTTTCCCCGTACTCGGCATAGAGCAGATGGCGGACGAACGCGTTACCGGTGAAGTCTGTCACTTCAGGATACGTGAAACGACCCGGATTTGCTTCGGTCCAACGATGTAATTCTTCGAACGTCGCCGGAGGATTCGTCACTTTGTCGGCATCATAGTGCAGCACGAACTGAACGTTGCCCCACGCCACCTCGAGTCCGTCGGTCGGCGTCCCGGCGTCGGTCGCTTGCGCGGTCTCGTTCAAAAGTGCTGCGTTCGGGATTTTATCGAGCAGGTCGCCTTGTAGAAGCTCCGCCTCGGCCGCGTTTCTAAAATTATCACCATTGATCCACATGAGGTCGATCGTGCCCGCCTCTCGGTTCGAACGTTTATCGAGTGACAGTTGGCGAATGAATTCGGCCGTGTCCATCGGGACGCGATTCAACTCGATATCGTATGTTTCTTTCAGGCGCGGTGCGACGTAGTCATCGATGTAACGGTTGATGCCGTCGTCCCCACCCCACAAGTAAAAGTTGACCGTCGTTTGCTCAGCCTCTTGAACCGCCTCGTCAAACGTCGGGGCCAAGTCTGCTCCCATCGTCCCGCAGGCGCTGAGGAAAACAAGCGCAAACAGCAGCCCAAATTGTCGTATTCGTCGCATCGTACTTCCCCTCTCTCTACTACTTTTTGTCAAATCCCCGTTTTGCCAACCGTTCGAACCAAATCGGGCACATTGCGTACAGTTTTCCGCCTAAGTCCATCCACCACGGGGCGTTGACTTCACGTTTCGACTGTTCAAACGCTGAGACGACCCGCTGTGCCAACTGATCTGGGTCGAGCATGATACGACGCACACTCTGTTCATAGCGCCCCGTCTTATCAGCACGATCAAAGAACGGCGTGTTGATCGGACCAGGATTGACCGTCAGTACATGGACACCTGCCGGCTTCAGCTCGAGCCGGAGCGCGTTTGAAAACTGGAGCAACGCCGCTTTCGATCCGGCGTACACGGCCGACTTCGGGGTCGGCACTTTGGCAGCTTGCGAGCAAACGTTTATGATCGTCCCGCCTCGCTTCATCCGGCGCCCACAGTCACGCGACATCACCATCGGCGCGATCGCGTTCAAGCGCATCGTCTCTTCGATGACGTCCGTCGTTTGATCAACGACCCGGTCAAACTCACCGACGCCGGCGTTGTTGACCCAACCGTCAATTGGTCCATATTTCCGTACGACATCGTCGACGAGCGTCTCATAACTTGTCAAAACATCCGTGACCATCCAGTCTGCAGATAGTTTCGTCCCGAGCTCTCGAAGGCGCGTCTCGTTTCTGGCAATTAACGTCAGCTTATAGCCCGCTGCCGAAAAAGAATGCGCCAAAGCGGCACCAAAGCCGCTCGACGCACCCGTGATCACAATATGTCTCATTCCATTGCTTCCTCCACTCTCACATAAATCCATTTGCCATCGGCTAACTGCTTGACGACATGACCGCGTTCCTCGAGCAATGTCAGCCGCGCGAACACTTCGCTGAAGACAAGCGGCATCGCCCGGCGCATCTTCCGCCCGTACAGCCGCATCGACCAATCGAACACACTCAAGCCGTCGGCCCAGTCGTTCAGCAGCTGTTCGCTCCGTTCATAGCGTTGACTGATCCTTGATTCGATGAGTACCCGCGGATGCTGAATCGGATTGCCGTGTCCGCTCACGACGAGCTTAATATCAAGCTCCTGTAACTTTCTAAGCGAGTCGAGATACAGTAAGACCGGTGACGCAAACCCTTCGTCCTCATACGGTTGTTCGATCAACGGGTTCGGTTCGACCGCATCGATCAAATGATCACCGGCGATCAAGACGCCGCCCGGTCCGAGCAGTCCGAGTTGATCGCTCGCGTGTCCCGGCAGATGAATCGTCTTCCATGCCCCGTCGCTCGTCACGTCTTGTCCTTCTTCGAACGTCATCGTGACGGTCGTCGGACCGATCCAACGTAGCGCCTCCCGGTAGTCGGGCAACTTGTTGATGATCGACTCCGGTGCCCCGAACCAATGAGCCAGTTCATATAAAAAGTGATTGCCTTTTTTAATAAAGTTCGGTGTCTGTTCCAAATAACGAACGAGCTTCTCGTGACCGTAGACTGGAATCGAGGCGTCCCGCAGCCGCCAAGCTTGACCGGCATGGTCGGCATGATGGTGCGTTAAAAACAGAAAATCGATATCCGCTAGCGTCAGTTCGAGTTCAGCCAATTCGCCGTTCAAGGATGCCCATGCCTCTTCCGTATCCGGGCCACAGTCGACCATGAAAAACCGGCCCCCATGCTCTACGATGTATACGTTCACGTTACCGACCTCAAACGGTGTCGGAATATCGAGTCTTGCCAGTTGGCTTGAAATCCAGTTCGCCACGTCCACACAACCCCTTCCACCTATCTTCATTCATTATACCTGTCAGAAAGAAGGGATTTCAATGGCACAAAAAAAGGAGGGGATTTCTCCCCTCCAATCGTTTATAAGTTGATGACGGTCACTTTATCGCGTGTCATCGTTTCAAGACTGCGTCCGATCCCTTGGACACCGAGACCTGATTGTTTCACACCGATGAACGGGAAGTGGTCAGGACCGCGTTCCGTTCGACCGTTGACTTGGACCGTACCGACTTCAAGCTTGTCGGCGACCGTGAACGCACTGTTCACATTTTGCGTGAACACGCTCGCTTGAAGACCGAACTCTGACTCGTTCGTCAGTTCGATCATCTCGTCGAGCGAGCTGACACGGATGATCGGAAGAACAGGTCCGAACGGCTCTTCCCAAGCGACACGCATCTCACGCGTGACGTGATCGAGCAGCGTCGGGTGGAGCAGGTTGCCGTCACGTTCGTTACCGTGGACGACCGTCGCACGCTTGTTGACGGCGTCGTCAATCAAGCCTTGAACGTAGTCAGCCGACTTTTTGTCGATGAGCGGGACGATGAAGCTGTTGTCGACTGGCGAACCAACCGTGAGCTTCTCGACACGCTGTTTCAACATGGCGACGAGTTCGTCCGCTTGATCTTCGAGCACGAAGACGCGTTTGATCGCCGTGCAACGCTGACCCGAGTAAGAGAACGCACCGCTGACGATTTGATCCGCCGCAAGCGTCATGTCCGCGTCTTCTAAGACGAGCGCCGGGTCTTTGCCGCCGAGCTCTAAGACGACCGGGACCATCGATGCCTGTTGTGACAAATGTTGACCGGTTCCTGTACCGCCTGTGAATGTGATCATGTCGACACCTGGGTGCGACGTCAAGTAGTCGCCGATGACCGAACCGCGACCCGTCACGAGGTTCAACAATCCGCTCGGAAGACCGGCGTCTTGCAGTGCCTCGACCATTTTGACGCCACTGATCGCACCTTGCGTCGCCGGTTTGAAGACGACCGCGTTCCCTGTAATAAGGGCTGGAGCGATTTTAGCAGCGGCTAAGTTGACCGGATAGTTGAATGGTGAGATCGCGAGAACGACACCGAGTGCCTCTTTTTTGATGATCGCCATTTTGTTCTTTGATCCGCCCGGGAACGAATCGCCTTGCATGAATCCACCTGTGAAACGAAGTCCTTCCTCAGCCGTATAACGAATAATCTCAGCTGTGCGGACGACTTCTTTCTTCGCGTCGCTCAAGTTCTTCCCGACTTCGCGCATGATGATTTGACCGATCTCATCGACGCGTTCTTCGAGTTTGTCCGCCCATGCGTACAACAGCTCGGCGCGCTTGTTGACCGGAAGCGCCGCCCACTCTTGTTGTGCACGTTTAGCACCGTGAATCGCCTCGTCGACTTCGTCGCGCGACATCGCTTGGACGTGTCCGACGATTTCTTCTGTATAAGGTGAAACGAGTTCGATCGTCTCATTTGTTGTTGATTCTTGCCATTGCCCGTTAATTAAATATGGATATGTGTTCATACTCATAATCTCTATCTGCCTCCTGAGTAAGCTGTGATATCTCGTTGCCACCCTCATTGTATGCAAAATCAATTCCGTTGAACAACTATAAAGATTCAGTTTATGTAATGTAAACGGTTACTCCATGACTTTTCGTGATTTTTGACCTGACTTTGACACTTTTCAACTGAAGACTTTGATCGATTTGACCGATAGAGAGGAAGAGAGAACGCGATATAGGAGGGACCACCATTGAGCATGGATCATAATATTTTACTTGAAGCAGGTACGAACGAGTTAGAAATCGTCATTTTCCAGTCAGGCCCGTTTATTTTCGGGATTAACGTCATGAAGGTTCGCGAGATCATCACGATGCTTCCACTCACCCCGTTACCTGGAACGCCTGAGGCGATCATGGGGTTGATCGAACTACGCGGTGAAGTCATGACGGTCATCGATCTCCCGATGGTCATCGGCCATCCTCGTGAAGCCGGAGACGGGGATCGCTTGATCGTCTGTGAGTTTAACGGTGAGAAATCGGTGCTCCGAGTCGACCAAGTGACAGAGATCAAGCGCATCTCATGGGAACAGATCGATACACCGTCAGATCTCGCCCGCGGTGTCCAAGGCATCACGAACGGCGTCGTCAAAACAGGAGACCAAATGATCATTCTTCTCGACTATGAGCGCATCGCTCTCGAGTTGTCACGAAAAGACATCATGGCTCGTGAATCCGTCAAACGACTCGGTGCAAGGGAACGCTCGAACAAACAAGTGTGGATCGCAGAAGATTCGGAGATGCTTCGGACCTTGATCATCGACACGCTCGATGAGGCAGGCTACTTCAACACGACAATCTTCAACAACGGGAAAGAAGCGCTTGATGCGTTCGAGCAAGATGGTGTCGAGTGCGATCTGCTCATCACCGACATCGAGATGCCACAAATGGACGGGTTACATTTGACGAGACGGCTACGCGAAATGGACCGCTACGCGACATTACCGATCGTAATTTTCTCGTCACTCATCTCAAACGACTTGAAACATAAAGGCGACGCCGTCGGCGCGAACGCACAAATCACGAAGCCTGAGATCGGCATGTTGATCGCGACGCTCGATGAGTTTTTAGCCTAATGACAAACGGAGGGGCCGCAAAATTGCGGCCCCTCTTTCATTACACCAATCGATTGAAATAGGCGTCCCACTCGACAGCGAACCGTTTCATTTGACGCTCGATGTCTTCAAGCACCGGTTCAAGGTTCTCGACCTCGTTCGTCTCACCGGCGAGTTCAAGTTGTTGGAAATGCGACGCCGTCTCGTCGAGTCCGACCGAATAAGAGGCGCCCTTTAACAAGTGGGCGAGTTGTTCGATTTGTTCATGATCTTTCGTCTCGACCACGCGCTTTAATTCAGGAAACTTCGCCTCGAACTGGGCGACGTACGTCTCTGCAATCTTTTTCAGAAAATCTTTATTTCCACTAGCGATTTGATGGAGCTCTGCTAATTTTTCTTCGTTAAACAGAGCGTTTTGGGGTGTTTGAGTCATCTCCATCCCTCCTTCTACTCATTCCTTCTGACATTCTAACTCACTGTAGTATGTTTTCGAGAGAAAACAAAAAATCTCCTTCTTTGCGATTGCACTCTCCTACTCGCCTACCTATAATAAAGTTGAGCTAAGGTAGGAGGAAGATTATGCTAACGATTTACCGTACCGACGCATCTGGTCGTGTGCACGAGATCGAAGACTTTGACAAAGGAAGTTGGATCCAACTCGTCAATCCGACGAAAGACGAGGCCGATCAAGTCATTGCCGCCTCCGGCATTCCTGAAGACTTCGTGTACGACCCACTTGATATTGAAGAAAAGCCGCGCTTTGAGAAAGATGACGAAGGCCTGCTCATGATCATTGACGTTCCATACGTCGAAGAAGACGATACGGGACGTGCCTATAATACGATCCCACTCGGTATCATCGTCACGGGACGACATTTCATCACCGTCTGTTCGCGTGACCTCGATGTACTCAACTTGTTCGCTAACGGCAAAGCCCGCTTGTTCCGGACAAACTATCGCAGCCGGTTCGTCTTCCAGATTTTGCACCGAGTCAGCATGACGTACTTGCGGTTCCTTCGCCAGATCGACCGGCGAATGGAAGAGCTAGAGCAAGAACTTCAACGTTCGATGCGAAATCAGGAAATTTTCCAGTTGATGAACTTACAGAAGTCGCTCGTCTACTTCATGACATCGCTCAAAGCGAATGACAGCGTTCTCGACCGCATCGTCAAGACGCCGAGTCTTGAGAAGCATGAAGAAGATGAAGACTTGTTAGAAGACGTATTCGTCGAGCATCGTCAGGCGATGGAGATGGCCTCGATTTATAACGACATCATCAGCATTAAGATGGATGCGTTCGGGTCGATCATCTCGAACAACGTCAACTTCGTCATGAAGTTCTTGGCGTCGATCACGATCGTGCTCAGCATTCCGACGATGATTTCCGGGATCTTTGGGATGAACGTCCAAGTCCCGTTCGAAGGTCAATCAATCGGCTTCATCTTTGCCATCACATTGATGGTCGGTTTTTCGAGTCTCGCCTTTTATATTTTATGGCGGAAACGTTATTTCTAGACAAAAGGATGAAATCGTCACGAGCGACGGTCTCATCCTTTTGTCATTTAAATAAGCTTTACCGTGACGAGACACAAGTCGTCGTCAATCTCGATTTTCGGGACGAGCCGTTCGGCAACGTGACGGGCATAATCTAAGCCGTACGTGGCGATGTCTTTTTCAAGCCAACGGATGCCGTCATCGATGTCTTTGCTGTAACATTCCATCAGTCCGTCCGTGTACATATGCAGGACCATACCTGGCGTGATCTTGATTTCTTTCGATTCATAATTCGGTTCCTCGAACATGCCGACCGGAACACCAGTCGTCTCGAGACGAGTCATCCCTTCCGGAGACGTCACGATCACAGGCGGATGGCCGGCATTGACGTACTCGATGCGTTGATTCGTCGTATCGATGTAACAATAGACGGCCGTGAAATAACTTTGCATATCGTCACCCGAAAACAGGAACGTCATCTGTCGGTTCAGTTCGGTCATGACGTCGACCGGGTACTGGACGTTGGCGACAAGGCCTGGCAAGATCGAGCGGATTCCCATCGTGATCAAGGCTGAAGACACGCCGTGACCCATCACGTCGAAGATGATGACGCCGTAACGATCAGGCGCGACTTGGAACCAGGCGTACATGTCACCCGCCAATTTTTTAGATGGCAGGTACAGCGCCCGCATATCGATTTCCGCGCTACTGATTGGTGGGGTCAGCGCGCTCTGCTGAATCTTTTGGGCCAAATCCAGGTCATATTGGAGACGCGCCTCATATTTTTTGCGCTCGTCGACGGCCGCTTTGTAACGGAGCGCCGAGCGAATCCGAGCGAGGAGTTCGGTGATTTTGATCGGCTTCGTCGTATAGTCGGACGCTTCAGCATCTAGCCCTTCGGCAATTTGCTTCTCTTCGGTCCGGCCCGACACCATGATTACCGGCAGTTCTTCATATCCTGTCATTTGTCGAATCCGTTTGCACGTTTCAATCCCTGAGATGCCCGGCATCTCGACATCGAGCAGGACGAGGTCATACAGCGACGGGGCTTGCGGGTCCATGAGGAGCGCGAGAGCATCTTCACCACTTGAGACCGAGACCGTCTCATAATCGTGTTGATGCAATAATTGTTCGAGAACCATCGTATTGACCGGTTCGTCGTCGACAATCAAAATCGCCATAGTCATCCCTACCTTCTCTGTCAGTGTTCTTCTATATGTTATTGTATCATATCTAATCAAGAGACCAACCATTTCAAACCTGTAACAGTTGTGAGAGACTCAAACATGGAGAACGTCTCAGCTTTTTGTCATACTAAGAGAAAGAAAGCGAGGAATGCGCTATGGGATGGATATTTGCCGTGAGCGGATTGATTATTTTACTCGTCTTGGTCGCCTCTGTCGTCGTCATCCAAAAAGGATACGCCTACAAAGACAACAAAGACGACATCGTCCTCGATTACGATGAGATTAATCGCCGCATCACCGAACAAGATCAGCAGGACAAATAGAGCCATCCACGACGGATGGCTCTATTTTTATTTGAATTCGAAACGGAGCGCCCCTTTTTCAAGATAGAGCGTGGCATCAAACGTCTTGTCGCCTTTTTTGAACGCATGAACATTTGACTGCCCGCCGTTGATCATCTGTTTCAGTTCATCTTTCGCGAGTCCGACGCCGAGCACTTGTTTCGACATCGTAAACTTGCAGCCCTCACGATACCCGCTGCACCCGATGAACTTCGGATGCTCGACGAGTCCTTTTCCACAGCTCGGACAGACGCCAAACGACGCTTTTGGCCGCGAGGCAGATTTCTTCCCGAATCGTCTCGGTTCAATCGTATAGCCTTCCGGATTCGCCGCCGCGACTCTCGCTTTGGCTTCCTCCACAAGATGGATCGACATCTTTTTCGCCTGGTCGATGAATTCGGCCGCAGACGCAGACGCCTGTCCGATCTCATGGAGCCGCTTCTCCCATTTCGCGGTCATGGCCGGCGAGGCGAGAATGCTGTCGCCGAGCACATCGATTAACAGACGGCCTTTATCGGTCGGAACGAGCTCTTTCTTTTGAAGTTCAACATAACCCCGCTTCTTCAAGCCATCGATGATGTTCGCCCGGGTCGCCTCGGTGCCGAGCCCCTCGACTTCTTTCATGATATGGATCAGTTCTTCATCATCGAGCTGTTTCCCGGCGACTTTCATCGCCATGATGAGCGCCCCTTCTGTATACCGTTTTGGCGGCTCGGTCTGTTTCGATAACACTTCGACTTTCTTTTCAGTCAACGGCTCACCGAGCGTTAGCGCCGGTAGCTCGACGTCTTTTGACTTCATCTCGACGACTTGACGGTACCCGGGGCTGACAACGACCGTCCCTTTTGCCCGGTATAAGTCTTCCCCGTCCATCAAGTCGACGGTCGTCTTCTCGAGTTTGGCCGGGGGGGCGAACGCTGCGAGAAAGCGGCGGTTGATCAAGTCATACAGGTTCGCCTCATCCCCGCTAAGTCGACCCACATCGCCGCACGCTTCGGTCGGAATGATCGCATAGTGATCGCTCACTTTTTTCGCGTTGACGTAGCGGCTGTTCCGGGACGGGTTCTCGGTCAACACGTCAGCGAGTCCGGCATATGCCGCAGACTTCAACAGCCGTGCTTTCGTTTGGGGGAACAGCGTTGCCTCGTCCGGCGTCACGAAACTGGAATCGGTCCGTGGATAACTGATCCACCCTTTCGTGTACAGCTTCTGGGCGATATCGAGCGTCTTCTTCGCCCCGAAACCAAAGCGTTTGCCGGCCTCAGCTTGGAGACCCGACAGACTGAACCAGAACGGAGGGTGTTCCACTTTCTCTTCTTTATCGATTGATTTTACGATCGCCGTCCCGGTCGCTCGGTTGACGACCGCTTCGGCTTGTTCACGCGTCTTCAACTTCGTCGTCTTGCCGAGCGTATATTTCGCTTTGAACGTGCCCCGTCCTTTTTGGAGCGTCGCTTCGACCTCGAAATAAAGCTCCGGGACGAACTGTTTGATTTCACGCTCCCGATTGACGATCAAGGCGAGCGTCGGCGTCTGGACGCGTCCGAGCGAGAATACGTCTTCAATCCCGATCGTCTTTAACAGCGTCGTATACGCGCGCGATGCGTTCATGCCGACGAGCCAGTCGGCACAGGCGCGGCTCATCGCCTCATGGTAATACGGAATCGTCTGGTCACCAGGCAACAGCTGGGCGAAGCCGCGGTCGACCGCCTGCTCGGTCAAACTCGAGATCCATAAGCGCTCGAGCGGTTTTTTGTTGCCGGCAAGGCGCAAGATGAGACGAACGATCGCCTCTCCTTCCCGCTCGGCGTCAGAAGCGATGATGACGTCCGTGATCGAGCGGTCGTGGAGCCATTTTTTGATTGTCTGGAACGGCTTCGACTTGCCCTTCGAGATGCGATAGTCGAACCGATCTGGGACAATCGGAAGTGATTCATACTTCCAAGACTTCCACTCCGGGCGGTAGTGGGACGGCTCTTGGAGTTCACATAAGTGCCCGACTGCCCAGACGACGATGGCACCTTCCGGGAAACGAGGGCATGCCGCGATTTCAATCTCGTCTTTTCTCTTTTTTGATGGATACGGTGCCGCCAGCTTTTGTGCCTGCGACGGTTTCTCCGCAATGATTAATCTCATGTGATCCCTACTTTCGTTGTCGTTCGAACAATCTCGTCGGAACGACACTTTCGAAAAAGAATGTTTTTTCTCGTATGTTTCATTATATCATTAGAGGAATATGTACAAAACCAAAGGAGGATGCCTGTTGTCTTATTTAATTTTATTTGCCGCCGTCTTTTTCCTGTCGACGAGCGTCTTGTTCGTCAAATGGACGTCCGCTCCGGCGGAGACGGCCGCATTCTACCGTATGCTGTTCTCGAGCCTCATGTTGTTACCGTTTCTCGATTACCGCTCGCTCTTCTCGTTACGCTCGAACACCCGCTACGCGATCTTGCTCAGCGGGACGCTCCTCGCCTTCCATTTCTGGCTCTGGTTTTTATCGCTCGACTACACGACCGTCGCGAGTTCGACGTTGTTCGTGACGTCGAGCCCGATTTTCGTCCTCATCGGGAACGCCCTGTTCTTTAAAAAACATCCGACCCGAAAAGGTTTGGCGTTTGCGCTCGTCGCCGTCCTCGGCGGCATGCTCGTCGCAGCCGGTGATATCCAAATCGGTCGCGACGCGCTCTACGGGGATTTGCTCGCGCTTCTCGCCGCCTTGCTGATCGCCGGCTACTGGCTCGTCGGTCAACACATTCGGACCGAGATGAAGACGAACGACTACTCGTTCAGCGTCTATCTCGTCGCCACGTTCGTTCTCGGTTTCATGTTGCTCGTTCGGGACACGACATTCGTCGGCTTCGAAGCGGTGAATTGGTGGTATTTCATCGCTCTCGCCTTCTTCCCGACGCTCCTCGGCCATAACTTGTTCAACTACGCCCTCGCCCGCGTCAGTGCGACCGTCGTCAGCATCACCATCCTCGGCGAGGCGCTCTGGGGAATGCTGTTCGGGTTCGTCTTCTTCGAGGAACGGCTCGGCGTGATGCAATGGATCGGCGCGGCCGTCTTGCTTGGTGGGATTTACTTATTCCTAAAAGAAGACGCCCGTTCAACAAGAACGGACGTCGTTTCATAAATTGGTCGCTTTCGCTTCTACCTCATCTTCTGACGGACGGAACAGCAGTTTCCGGTCCCAAATCGCCATGCCGACCGCTGTCAGGAAGGTCAAGCCGTCGGCGATCGGGAAGGCGAGCCAAACACCGAACACACCGAAGAAGTTCGGTAAGATAAACACGAGCGGAATCGTAAAGAGCGTCTGTCGAGACAACGACAAGAACATCGCGACCCGGGCTTTCCCGAGTGATTGATAGATGCCGTTGACAAGCATTTGGACGCTCGTTAAAAACGAGACAGCGAACAGGACATGAATCGCCGTCACCCCGCCAGCAATCAAGTTCGCGTCGGACGTGAACATGCGCATGAGCGGTTCCGGGAACAGCTGGAGCGTCAGCCAGATGAAGACCGCAATCGCGATTCCGGCCCGTAGCGCCGTCCAAATCGTCTCGCGCATCCGCTCGAACTGTCGCGCCCCGAAGTTATAGCCGACTATCGGTTGCATGCCTTGGACGATGCCCATGATCGGCATCCCGACGAGCGCCATGAACTTATTCAAAATGGCGAACGTGGCCAATTCTTGGGTCCCCCCATATGTCCCGAGCATGATGTTGACGAAGACGAACAAGATCGATTGCGACACCATCATGACGAACGAGGATGACCCGATTGCCATAATCTCCTTCAACTCGCCGAACCGCAGCCGAAACTTCCGCCATTGGAAGTCGAGCTCGGTCCGGCGATTTTTTGCGAAGAAGAAGCGTAACATGAGCACCGACCCGACGACTTGAGCGAGCGCCGTCGACCAGGCCGCCCCGTAAATACCCCATCCGAACGTGAAGATGAACAGCGGCGTCGTCACCAAGTTGACGACGACGGTCGTGAGCATCACTTTCATCTGATAAGGTGCCTGTCCTTCGGCCCGCACCATCGCGCTCGCCGCGAGCGTGAACATGAAGAACGGCGAACTGATCAGCGTGACCGATAAGTATTGACGACTCAATTCCATGATCTCCGACGTCGCTCCGAACACGGTCAAGATCGAGTCGAGCATGAAGATGGCCGAACTGACCGCGAACGCGGCGAACACGCCTACGAGCACGAGCACGTTCATGAACGTGACGGCGGCACCGGCGTCATCTCCTTTGCCGAGTTTCCGCGAACTGATCGAGGCCCCACCGAGACCGACCGCACTCGAGACGGCCATTAGAATCATTTGAATCGGGAACGCGATCCCGATCGCGGCCACGGCAGCAGGGCCGATGCCACGCGAGACGAAAATCGTGTCAATTATATTATAGAGCGCCGTCACCAGCATACCGATCATCGCCGGCAGCGACAGCTTGAACAGCAGGCGTCCGATCGGATCGGTCCGGAGTTGCTCCGTGTTCTGATTCATCCTTCCATCCCCTTTTTCGTATATGTTAATAGGGTAGCAAGATTGGATGGAACGGTCGACTATGTTGCCTTGACGGATGTGTCAACGGGCACTCGAAGCGGGAACTTTCACTGCTGCCACTTTTCGTTTTCGCATGATGAAGTCGGTCGCGACAGGTTGGTCGACTTTGACGCGTACCGTCATCATCGCCTGGTTCGCCGTCTCGAGCGGCATCCCGGTCTCATCGAATAACTCGTCGATCCGTTGCGTGAAGCGGACGAACCCGGGGCCAAAGAATTCGACTTCTTCTCCGCGGCGGAAATGGTTACGCTGCTCGAGCGTCGCCATGCCTGTCGACGCTTCATACGAGATGACGCGCGCTGCGAACGCATATTGCGGGATGGAACGCGGTTTGCCGAACAGTTGCTCTTTCTCGGTCGGGATGCCGTAATAGAACCCGCTCGCGAGCTCCCGTTGCGCCGCTTTCCAAATCTCTTCTTCCCATGCTGGGTCGAAGACGAATCCTTCAGGATCCGCGCAGTAGGCATCGATGACTTGACGATAGACGTTACAGACGGTCGCCACGTAATGGATCGACTTCATCCGTCCCTCGACTTTCAAGCTATCGACGCCGGCATCGACCAAATCGGGTATGTGCCGGACCATCGCAAGATCGACCGAACTCATCGAGAACGGTTCCTCATCGCGCGCTGCCATGTCGTCTGTCAACAACTCATCCGCCTCGAAGAAGCCGTATTTCCAGCGGCACGACTGGGCACAGCCGCCGCGGTTCGCATCGCGGAGCGCCATATGGTTCGACAGCGTGCAACGTCCCGAGTAGGAGATACACATCGCGCCATGGACGAACGCCTCGATCTCGACGTCGACTTGACGCTTCATCTCTTTGATCTCTTCCATCGATACTTCACGGGCGAGGACGATTCGCTCTAGCCCTTCCTCTTGCCAAAAACGGAGCGTCTCGTAGTTCGTCGCCGACGCCTGGGTCGACAAATGGACTGGAAGACCGGGCGCGTCCGTTAGACAGACCTCGATCATGGCCGGGTCCGAGACGATGACGGCGTCGATGCCGATGTCACGGAGTCGACAGAAGAAATCGCCCGCGCCATCGATATCCCCTTCATGGGTCACCATGTTCGCGGCGACATACACTTTCGCCCCGCGCTCGTGCGCGAATGCGACGCCTTCAGTCATCTCCTCGTATCCGAAGTTGCCGGCCCGCGAGCGGAGCCCGAACTGTTGACCACCGATAAAGACCGCATCGGCCCCGTAAAGAATCGCCATCTTTAATTTTTCTAAGTTTCCTGCCGGAGCTAGTAGTTCTGGACGTTTTTTCATCTTGATTCCCTCACTTGATCTCTTCTGGATTTCGTAACAGCAGTCCGGTCCCAAGCCGGAATTGTTCAGGTTGGAGTTCGGCGAGACGCCGTTCCATGAGCGTGCGGTCGAACTGGCCATTCAACAAATCGGACCGGGCTTTGTCGAACAGACGGACGATGTCGACGAACGCGTCCCCGGCATGCCATCCTTCGAGTTTCCACGTATGCAGTCCGCCTTTTAAGAGCACCGGCAATTGACCCATGAGCGTCAAATCTTCGGAGAAGACGTGCGTCCCATTGTCGTCTTGGTAGACGGGATAGCGACTGTCCGCATCAGACGGTTCGCTCATATAGTACTCGCGCGCTTCCGCGTCTCCTCTCGACCGACCGATCTCATTGAAATAGTTCGTCAATAGCGGTCGTTTCGAGTGATGGATACATGTTGGTCCGTACACTTGAACCTCGACGGGGAGCCCGATCTGCTGTTGAATCATCCCAAGTTCGGTCAGTGTCACTTCACGGGCCGCGACCGCCCCGATGGCGTCGCGCTTACCCCAAAATTGAATGTGTCGCGCCGACGTGACGAGCGTTTGAGCATCGTACCAATAGGGGATATTGGCATTACGGATCAAGCGGACGGCACCTGGATCGCCCGCCGTCACACTGTCGATCCCGATTTGCTTGAGCGCGTTTAAATAATCCGGCAACGCCTCGATTTGATCGTTATGCATCAAATTGTTGACGGCAACCGTCACTTCTTTGCCGTAACGATGGGCGAGCGCTGTGACTTCTCTCACAGCAGGAAGCGACCAGTCACCTTTATGGCGTAAACCAAACGTCGACTCTCCGATATATAGACGGTCTGTCCCCGCCATGATCAGCGCCTCTGCTTGTTCGACGCTTTGTGCTGTAGTAACTAGCTGAATCATCATCTGTTTTTTCTCCTGACTTTGTGAGTCTAATCACATATTCTTGATATACTTTAGCACACGTTCAAGCGTGTCGACGAAGCAGGAATTTAACAACTGGTGAAGAAATCAGTAACAATGTATGACTTTTTAATTGAAGGAGTGGACGATTTTGACAAAAACAGCCTTGATTACCGGTGCCTCGACTGGCATCGGCCTAGATCTCGCCGTCTTAGCGGCCCGAGATGGATTTGACTGTATTCTCGTAGCTCGTAGCGAGCCACGGTTACATGAACTCAAAAAAGTGCTTGAAAAACGATACACGATTAACGTGCACGTATTCGCACTCGACCTATCTGAACACAATGCCGTGAAACGGTTGACGAACGCGATTGACGACGCCGGGCTCACGGTCGATTTTTTAATCAATAACGCTGGTTTCGGTACGGCCGGCGAGTTTATCGAGCTCGATGCGGAAACCGAGGCCGAAGAGGTCCGGTTGAACGTCAACGCCTTGACCGAATTGACGAAAGCGTACTTGCCTGACATGGTCGCCCGCAATCACGGCTATGTCTTAAACGTCGCCTCTGTCGCCGCATTCCAGCCGGGACCGTATATGGCCGTCTATTACGCGACGAAAGCGTACGTCTTATCACTTACAGAAGCGCTCCATGCCGAGACGAAAGGCACAGGCGTAAACGTCAGCGTCCTTTGCCCGGGTCCGACCGACACCGGTTTCTTTAACCGGGCCGGCAGTGAAATGATGGTATCGAAAATGCCGTCTCATCTCGTCGCTTTCTTCGGTTATAAGGGCGTCATGAAAAATAAACGGGTCATCATCCCAGGTTTGTCGAACCAAGCGCTCGTCGGACTCGCGAAAATTATGCCGCGAGCGGTCAGTCTCGAAATTTTACGTCGATTCCAAAAACCGACAGATGCCTCGGTCGAACAGCTCCCGACATCTTGAACCTAAAAAAGCAGAGCGACTCAAACGTTTGAGTCGCTCTGCTTTTTTAGGTTGAGGAATCAGTCGCCATGGCGTGACAGCTGAATCAGACGTCGAATAAAGATAAAAGCTGGTATCACCGTCATGAGCGCCGTCGTGACGACGAGAGACCAGGCGAACACGGCTTCAAGTGTGACCGTTCGGGCTCGTAGCTCCTCGAGAAGATTGACGTTTTGAACGGACAAGACGGTCATCAGTGCCGGCCAGACGCTAGAAGCGAGGATGCTCAACATCGCGTATCGTGTCCGAATGAGCCGACGCGACATCAAGAAGATATTGACGGCCATAAACAATAGTCCGATGAAGAGGAACAAACCGATCTCATACATATTGACGTATCCGCCCATGCTCAACCACCTCACTCGAGTAGTACTCATGTTTACCCGTCTTCTCGGACAAATATGCGAACGAATAAATCATGTAGGACGATCAAAAAGAAGACGTTTGCGATTCCATGCGCCAAATCGAACGGCAAGCTAAGGATGAGCAATTTGATAAAGTCGGCTCCAATCACTTCCGCGAACGACAAGTTCGCCGTCCAGCCGAATAAAAAACCAGAGCCGAGCCCGATTGACCAAAGTAACATGCGCGACCGTAACAAGATCGGTCGTAACAAGTAAACGAGCGTGATCACGAGCAGCCAACCGAGAAACTGATACAAAACGAACGGACCGAGCCCGAGTAAAAGTCCAGATAAAATCGGGACGAATAAAGCGAGCATGCCTGCACTCGTCCATCCAAAATAGAGCGCGGTCAGCATCAATAATGCGGTCGTCGGTTGCACGTTCGGTATGGCCATGAAAAGCCACCGTCCGATGACGGCGAGCGCAAGAAGCTGCGTCAATACAGAAATAGGTGACTTCGTCCGCTCAAACTTCGACAAAAGTGCGAACGCGGTTACGAGGGCGAGGACGTAAGTGACCATAACGTACTCCGATCCACGTACTGTTCGCGCGTGCCGTCAAACACGACCGCTCCGCTCGCCATACATAAGACATGACCTGCCGCCGCAATCAAGCGTTCATCGTGGGTCGCACATAAAACACGCGCCGTCTCGGCTTTTTGTACGATTGCCGCAACGAAGGCGTCGCGTTCGTTCTCCGACAGTCCGACCGTCGGCTCGTCGAGGACGATGAGTGACGACGTGGACGCGAGTACCGCCTGCAACTGTTCGACCCGTCGATTCAACGCTTTTGGGAACGGCCCGTACTCGGGGTCTGCCGGAAGATAGAGCGGCCGCTCTGATAACTTCACTTTCCCGTATAGCGGACGCAGACTCTTCGCCATCAGTTCTAGGAGTGTCGACTTGCCACTGCCGTTCGTCCCGATGCACACCGTTAACCCTGGTCCGTCAGACCGGTACGACACGTGTTCGACCGCGTAGGTGGGTTGCAACGGATGACGATAGGAAACGTCTTTGACGTTAATCGATGCTTCACTAGACGACTTTACGATCGTAAACGCATGTGTTGCACCGCCTTCACGCGACCGGTCCGTATAAGCGACGCTAATCCCGAGCTGTCCTAGCCGCCGAAGCAGCATCGACAGGTGTTCGCTGCGGAATCGATCGAGATAACGGAACGGCTCGATGAGAACGAGCGCATCGGGATTTTCGCCGAGCACGTGAGCGATTCGAACGAGTTGTTGTTCTCCGCTCGAGCATTCATCAAATCGTTTTTTGGACAGATGATCGATTTGCAAGAGAGCTGCCAGTTCGGCGCCGCGCATCGCATCATCACCGGCGAGCAGTGAGGCGACCGAACCGGCGAGCGGGTCATCGAGATTGACGATATGGGCCCGCTCTGAAGCGACCCACTCCTCAATTTGCTGACGTCCGTGCTCTGAGGATAACCAATGCATCTCGCACCCCTCCTTTCGTCAAATACGGGTAAAGCAACCAGATGAGTGGTGACCACTTAAGCGCCGCCACAAAGCAAATAAACAGGATGAACAGATGAACGAGATCATCGCCTTGGAATGAACGTAGGCGCGGCAACGCGTATACGGGTTCACGGCGCTGGCTGTCAATCCCGACGACGATCGCTTCTCGCCAATCTTGTCGCTGGTGACTGCGGAGCGACAAACGGATGGCCCGTTCCATCGACGGGACGAGCGCCCAAGCACCGTACAGCAACCGGGTCGATTGCGGAAAGCGTCGCAAGAGCGGCAATAGCCGTTCTAATCGCATGAAACGGCTCGCCCAAACCATTCCGAATAAAAACGTCGCCAAGCGGACAATTTGGTCGCTGAGCGCACGGATGGAGACGTCCCACTGGAGCAAAATCGGTGCGAGCGAGATCAGCGCGAACGCGACAAGCAGACCGAGCATCGCGACGGGAAAGCGCCGCTCCAACAGTAACAACAAGACCAGCCCGGCGAGCAGACTTAACGAACCGTTCACATGGATCAAGACGTACAGATGGACGAGTAGAAAGAAAAGGAGCGTGACAGCATGTCTACGCTCCCAATCCGCCTCATTCGAAGAAAGAAATCGCATCTTCTTCAAACCGCCATTGGATAATATCGGTGGACTCGACTTCTTTTGCAGCCGCCCCTTCATCGCCAGGGCTGCCGTTAAAGGCGTACACCCAACCAGATGACTGACCGGCCGATTTTTCTTGAATCCCGTCGATTGCCGTGACGTAGGTCATCTCCCCGCTTCCGACCGAATCAATCGGCAATTCTGTCGCCTTGAGGGCATCGAGCACCGTCGACCCATCCTCTAGGCAGACACTTTTCTCATGGTACAACGTCTCTTCTGTCGACGCGTCGTAAACGGAAATTGTCGGTTCGACGTCACAAGACTCACTTTGTCCGTTCGATGTCTCTTCTCCAGCACAAGCTGCCAATAAAGGTATCATCATACCCATGATGAGCAATTTTTTCATTGATCCGTCAAATCCTCTCGTTGGTGGATGGAGTAGTTGTAAAGAATCGTATATTTTTCGCCTGTCGTTCTGCCTTCACGGGTCAAACCGGTCAATTGAATACTGTTGGCGAGCACGGGTTCGCGCTGGAGCCAGAATTTGACGATTCGTCCGTCCCGGTTGATCATGAGCATCGCTTCGTTCTCGAACGTGTACATGTCGTACAGTCCGTCAAATGAGAGCTGCAAGAGCGGTGCCTCGACTTGTTTGGCAAAGTCTTCCCACGCTGTCCCCCGTACGGCTTCGATCACGTGTTCGAAGTCAACGAGCTTCTCGAAAAAGGCTCGACCGGAACTTTTGTTCATCTCATCGACTTGACGATATTCAAGTTCCCCTGAGTCGTCATAGTTGATGCGGATTTGCTGGAACGAGCTGCTGCGTTCGACCATGAGCAAATACTCGAGTGACTGCAGTTCACCGTCCCGGTCGACGACTATCTTGCTACGATCGAGCTTGATCACCTCGCCGTTGATCCGGCGTAAAATCGTATCTGTCATCCGGTCGAACGACTCGTCTTGCACCGACACCGGCCCGATTTGTTGAGATTCGGCCCGGAATTCGGATTGGTCGAACAAAGGTACGAACAGTAAAACGATGAAGAAGAAGAAGCCGACGAGTGCCCCGTACCATTTATACCGGCTGTTTCGTTTTGGAAAGAACAAGAATGACATCAAAAATCCGATTGGGATATGAAACCCGCCGATCGGAAACGAAACGATTCCGAGCAACGAGTAGAATAAGAACTTGGCGAAAAAGTTCGGTTCTGGCTCTTTCAACTGATTCAATCTTACACCTAGCAACAGGCTGATGACGATGAAACCTAGCCAAACGTATAGTTGTATTGTCACATCAATCCCCCACTATAAACTCGGAAAAGTCGGTTGCCACATGGCTATCCGCAAACCCAGACACGACCTCGGCCTCAAATTCTGCTTCCCGGCCTTGGTAGCGGGCCGAGATATGGGTGACGATCAACCGGCCCGCTCCCGCCTCGTTCGCGAGCCTTGCGGCTTCGACCGTCGTCGAGTGACCATACTGTCTCGCAAGTTTTGACTCCCCTTGCATAAACGTCGCCTCGTGGACAAGAACGTCGGCAGCTTGTGCGAGCACGAATGCATTCTCGCACGGAGTCGTATCCCCTAAGATGGCGACGATCGCTCCACGGACCGATTCTGTGACATATTCTTTAGACGCGTATGTTTTCCCTGCAAATTCAAACGTGTCTGCTTGTTTGATTGTCCGATAGACTGGACCGCTCGGAATACCGAGTGCTCTCACTTTGTCGACGAGGAGCGTCCCCGGACGCGCCGGTGCCTCGATGCGAAACCCGTAAGATGGAAAGCGATGCGCGAGCTTCCGCACCGTGACGAGGTGACCGTCTTGCTCGAACGTGTCCCCGTCCTCATATTCGACAATCGTCAGGTCATAGCCTAAATATGAACCGGTCAGTTTCAACGTCAGCTCGAGCCATTGCTTGATGCCACGCGGCCCGTACAGCGTGAGCGGATCCTTTCCGTCGAGGGCGGAACGCGTCGATAAGAAACCTGGCAACCCGAAGACATGGTCCCCGTGTAGATGCGTGATCCAAACAGCCGATACTTTTCGCGGTTTGATCGTGGTATGGAGAATCTGGTGCTGGGTCGCCTCCCCGCAATCGATCAGCCACGTCTGTTTAGGCAATGTAAGTGCGAGCCCGGAAACGTTCCGTTGTTTCGAAGGCATGCCTGAACCAGTTCCTAAAAAATGTAACTTCATAAATATATTTGTCCTTTCTGCTAGCCTAATCCATGCTATACTTGAGTCACTCGTTGAAAAGGATGTGATCCGTGATGAATAAAGTTGAACATTCCGATGCTTTGTATGAAGTGATTCGGGAACGAGCGACTTCAATGAATCGCAAACACCAACAAGATGCAGGCACCTCGATCCGAATTCACGACATAGCGACCGAACTTCACTGCTCAGACGAACTCGTCTTAGAATCGTTGGAGTTCGCCGCATAAACACACGAACACATAGGAAGAGCCGACTTAGCGTCGGCTCTTTTTTTAGTTTGTTTCCCGTGTTGCGACTTGCTCGACAATTTCAACAACGAGTTCAATTAACTTATACAGTTCGACGAGTGGCATGCGTTCGTTCGTCGTATGGATTTCTTCATACCCGACAGCAAGGTTAACCGTCGGAATGCCTCCACCGGCGATCACGTTCGCATCTGAGCCCCCGCCCGAATGAAGGATACGAATCGGACGTCCAATCGCTGTCGCCGCTGACTTCGCCACTTCGACGACCTCGTCGCCTTCTTCGAACTTGAAGCCCGGGTACATGATGTCAATCTCGACTTCAGCACGACCACCGTGCGTCTCAGCAACTTCGATATACGCTTGCTTCATCGCTTCAGCTTGCGCTTCCATCTTATCGTGGATAAGCGAACGGGCCTCGGCGAGCACTTCGACGTAATCACAGACGATATTCGTCGCGCGTCCGCCTTCGAAGCGTCCGATGTTAGCCGTCGTCTCTTCATCGATCCGGCCGAGCTTCATTTTTGCGATCGCTTTTGCTGCGATTTGAATCGCCGAGACGCCTTTTTCTGGGGCGACACCGGCGTGGGCCGTCTTCCCGTAAATTTTCGCGTTCACTTTTGCTTGGGTTGGAGCTGCCACGATAATATCGCCGACCGGTCCGTCCGAGTCGAGGGCGAAACCGAATTTCGCATCGATTTTCGAGAGGTCGAGCACTTTCGCACCGACGAGACCCGATTCTTCACCGACCGTGATGACGAACTGGATCTGACCGTGTGGAATTGCCTCCTCTTTCAAGACCCGAACGAGTTCGATCATCGCTGTAAGCCCCGTCTTGTCGTCGGCACCGAGAATCGTCGTCCCGTCTGTGACGATATAACCGTCTTTAATACTCGTTTTGATGCCTTTACCTGGTGTGACCGTATCCATGTGGGCCGTGAAGTAAATCGGGTCAACGCCCTGTTTCGTCGCAGCCAACGTGACGATAAGATTGTTTCCTGAATGCGCAGTTTTTGTCGATGCGTCGTCTTCGTAGACGTCACATCCGAGTTCTGTGAAGACCGACTTTAAATGCTCACAGATGACCGCTTCTTCTTTTGTCTCTGAATCGATGCTGACCAACTGTAAAAATGTGTCCAGCACACGTGTCTCGTTTACCATAAAAACATCCCTCCATCCAAACATTTCTTGGTTATTATAACAAACTCATGTCGTTTGCACGAACCTTTTCCATTCTGTACAATGAGGTCAAACACGTTTTGGAGGATCCTCATGAGAAAAAAACAACAAAAACGACAACGCATCATTCAAATCGGCGTCGTCGTCATCGTATCAATCTTCTTGCTTAGCACGTTTTTGTCGGGGATGGCCATGTTCCTGTAACAGGAGAATGTACCGTTCTTTCAAGATCAAGTAACTCTTCACATCTGACAAAATATTGAGCAGCGACGAGCGTACCTCAAATTCCTCACGCGATGTGGGGAGAGGTACGTTTTTTCGATAATGGTCGATGATTTCCTCGAGCTCGCGAAGAAACGCCGAGGCGTCAGCCTGCTCGTTGACGTTGTCGCCGACGCGGCGTAAAAATGTGGCGACGGGTTTCGCCTCATTGACGACCATCGTGATCTCCCGCGCATTATCAGCAATCCGCTTCAAAATGTCGTACTGGCGCTCGCGCATCCGGAAGTATAGATAGTCCATGTCTTCGTTGCGCTTCCCGATCGAGTTTCCCATCCGGCGGAGGGCCAAGTCTTTCCCGTTCTTTAAATAGTCACGCGTCTTCAACAGCATCATCGAATGGTTATTGTACACACCGGTCTCGACACAGGCTGCGACGTCATAGAAGTGGACCGCGAGCGCCCGATTGATACTCTCTTTAATGCGCTCGATGTCTTTATCGAGCGTCGGCATATACATGTTGACGACGAGTCCGACGCCAACCCCGATCGCGATCAACAGGAGTTCGTTCAAGAACAAGTCGAGTGAGAACCGTCCTTCGGTGTACAGATGGGTCAAGATGACGACACTCGTGATCATGCCGTCCTGCAGTTTGAGCTGTTGAACGAGCGGGATGAACATGACAAAATAAAGTGTAAGCGTCGCCGGCGAATAGCCGAGCAGCGTGAACATCAACGCGCCCATCCCGATGGCGAGCAAGCTTGCCATGACACGTTCATATGAGGCCCGAAATGACTTCTTGCGCGTCTCTTGGATACTGAGGATGGCGATGATGGCCGCGAAGACGTAATAATCGAGATGGATCGTCTCAGCGATGAGCATCGCGATCCCAGCCGCGACCGCCGTCTTTAACGTACGTGTACCAATTTTCATATCATTCCCTCCTCTCATACAAAATTGTTTACTAGTTTTCTCTGTTTGGCAATCCTCAAGTTTGGAAGTGATCCTATTGAAGAAAAAACAACGACGCCGGCTCTTGCCCGCCCTGCTCAGCTTAGCACTTGCCATCTTCGGCTTTCTTTGGTTACAAGAGCGAGGCAACGGGACGTACACCGTCGAGACGTTCGCAGATGGTGACGTCTCGTCCCGTCACTTCGAGTCGCTCGCTGAAGCCCGCACCTATATGGAACGCGGCGGCAATCGCGCCTTGCTTGGCCCGTCCGGCGAAGTCATCGACTTTACCGGCACCGGCATCGCCGTCACGCCGACTGACCGGGTCACGAACCTGTATAAAGATGCCGCGTTCAAGGAGCGGCAGTCGTACGTCGCCGGCGGCACCCGGCTTAGGCTCGTCGGAAAGGGTTCTGACCATTTGCGAGTCACCATCTCCGGTGCCGACGTGTACGTACCGCTGGCCGACATGACGCTATACCCGGACGCCGTCGTCGAGAAACGCGGCTATTACGAGATGCGGGACGGACAAGTGCTCCATACCGTTGAAGCGAACGGGAACTTGGCTGGGACGTTTTTGGTCGGACCCGCCCCGCAGGAAACGTCGGACCGGTTTTATACCGAAAACGTCCGGGACGTCTTCGATTCACCGTACCAATTCGCCTCGATTCAGTCCAAATCGCCGTACTCGGCCCGCGAACTCGATCAATTTCTCGCCACGCTCGGTGACAGTCCGCTCACCGGAAAAGGTGATGCCTTCAAGGACGCCGAAGCCGAGTTCGGTATTAACGCCCTGTTCTTACTCGCCGTCGCCGGTCACGAGTCGGGATACGGGACGTCCGCGATCGCCCGCGATAAAAATAATCTCTTCGGGTTCAAAGCGACAGATGACGACCCGAGCGGCAACGCCTCGACGTTCGCTTCAATCGAGGCGAGTGTCGATGCTGCGGCCCGCTTGTTCGCCGAGAAGTATGTGACCGGATCGTACGACCGCGGCCCGTTCCCCGGCAACAAGCAAGAAGGTGTCAACGTCTTCTACGCCTCGGACCCGTATTGGGGCGAGAAAGTCGCCGGGACGATGTATCGCATCGACCGCAAGCTCGGATTAAACTATTTGGAACAGCTCCAGTGACGGCCAAACGGCCGTCGCTTTTTTTTTGCAGGAATCCCTAGAGTCAAACCCGAATACTAAAAATGAACGACCATTCATTCAAAGGGGGAGATTCATTTGAAAACGATTTGGATTACCGGCGGTTCGTCCGGCATGGGGAAAGCGATGGCGCTAAAATTTAAAAGCGAAGGCTGGAACGTTGCCATCAGCGGCCGTAACGAAGAGCGCCTGCAAGAAACGATGGGTGAACTCGAGGCGATCGGTGCGGGTCAAGCGTTACCCGTCCAACACGACGTCCGCGATTACGAGGCGTGCGCCCAAGCGCTCGATCAGATTGTCGAACGATTCGGTCCGGTGCATGCGCTCGTCAATAACGCCGCCGGCAATTTCGTCTGCCCGATGCTCGATTTGACACCGAACGGTTGGACGAGTGTCATCGACATCGTTTTGAACGGCACGTTCAACTGTACGCACGTCCTCGGAAAGCACTGGGAGCGCGAACAACTCCGTGACGGTTCGATCATCAACATGGTCGCGTCGTACGCGTGGCAGGCAGGTGCTGGTGTCGCACCAAGCGCCGCCGCTAAAGCAGGCGTACTGAATTTGACCCGGACGCTCGCCGTCGAATGGGGCTATCAGTTCGGGGCCCGCGTGAATGCGATCAGCCCGGGACCGATCGAACGGACTGGCGGGGCCGACAAACTCGCCGTCCACGTCAAAGAAGTCGAGCGCATCCGCCGCAACGTCCCGCTCGGCCGCTTCGGGACACCGGAAGAGATCGCTGACCTCGCTTTCTGGATGACGTCGGATGAGATGCGTTACTTGAACGGTGAATGCATCTCGCTCGACGGCGGGCATTGGCTCAATAAACATCCATTTTAACGCCAAACGGCCGAGGATCCCTCCTCGGCCGTTTTACATATCTTCGCCAACCCATTCCGCCTCGAACTGCTTCAAGAAAGACGTCATGAACGCGTGACGGTCGCGGGCGATCGCTTTCGCCCGGTCCGTATGCATCCCGTCTGCGAGCAAGAGCAGTTTGTCACTAAAATGCGCGATGGCGCTCGACGGGTCGGCCGGATCATAGAGCGGTGTGCCACGTGATCCGGCATACTGGAACGTCCTGGCGATGCCGATCGCACCGACCGCATCGAGCCGGTCTGCGTCTTGAATGATCGCACTCTCGAGCGTCGTCGGCAGTCTGCCTTGCGAGAACGACGTCTCCGCGATGACGGCGAGTATGTGATCCGTCTGGCTTGTACTGAGGGCGATCGTCTCGAGATGATGCCGGACGAGCCCTTTGGCTCGACCGAGTTTCGCGTCCTCGACGTCATGAAGCAGCGCCGCGAGTGTGACGACGAGCGGGTCGACCGCCATCCCTTCAGCGAGATGTTCGGCGAGCCGACGCACCCGTTCGAGATGACTCATGTCATGCCCGGTATGATCCCCGGTATGAAGCTTCGTCACGAAGCGTTCGGTCGCTTGAATCGCTTGACGCGCCATCAAATCTCGATCGTCGTGTTCGGTTCGATCAACAGACCGCGCTGATGTAACTGGTCACAGAAGGCACGTGCATCTTGTTTGATCGGTGGGAACGTATCGAAATGAATCGGGACGATTCGTTTCGCCTGCAGCCAATGGGCGGCATCGAGCGCGTCAACCGGCCCCATCGTGAAGTTGTCCCCAATCGGCAGGAAGGCGACGTCGATCTCGAACCGTTCACCGTACAGTTTCATGTCCGAGAACAATGCCGTATCACCCGCATGGTAAAGCGTCAGCGAGTTCGTCTCGATGATGAAGCCCCCCGGCATCCCCATATAGACCGGGACGTCGCCCATGTCAAGGCTCGAGCTGTGGAACGCCTGCGTCATCGTCACACGGCCGAACGGGAAGGAATACCCGCCCCCGATGTTCATGCCGTGGACCGAATAGCCTTTTTTCTCGTAATAGGTCGCGAGTTCATGTGTCGCGACGATCGTCGCGCCCGTTTCTTTCGCGATCAGTTCGACGTCCTCGATATGATCAAAATGCGCATGCGTCAACAAGATGTAGTCGGCTGTCAATGTCGCCGGGTCGACGTCTGTATGCGGGTTACTCGTCAAAAACGGATCGATCAAGACGCTCATTCCGTCGATATCGAGCTGGACTGTCGCATGGCCATAGTAAGTGATCTTCATTCGAATCCTCCCTTTCTGGTGTCAGATGGAACGTGTCATCACAAGACTTTTTCTAAGAACCGTTTGGCTCGGTCCGTCTGCGGGTTGAGGAGCAGGTCGGCCGGTTTGCCTTCCTCCATCAAGATGCCTTCATCAAGGAACAGGACACGGTCAGCCACTTCACGGGCAAAGCCCATCTCGTGCGTGACGACGACCATCGTCATCCCTGAATCGGCGAGTCCTTTCATGACGTCGAGCACTTCATTGACCATCTCCGGGTCGAGCGCCGACGTCGGCTCGTCAAACAGCATGACGTTCGGCTCCATGGCAAGCGCCCGGGCGATCGCGACACGTTGTTTTTGTCCGCCTGACAACTGACTCGGATAAGCATCGATCTTCTCCGATAATCCGACACGCTCGAGCAACGTCTTCGCTCGTTCGATCGCTTCAGCCTTGCTGACTTTCAACACGTTGATCGGTGCGTACGTCAAGTTGTCGAGCACGTTCATATGCGGAAACAAGTTGAACTGTTGGAACACCATCCCGATATTTTGCCGTGCCTTCGAGACGTTGGCCCCTTTTTTCGTCAACTCGTATCCGGCGACGCTGACCGTTCCGCTTGTCGGCACTTCGAGCATGTTCAAGCAACGTAAGAACGTCGACTTACCGGAACCCGACGGACCGATGACAGCGACGACTTCTCCTTTTTCAATCGAAGTCGTAATCCCTTTCAACACTTCAAGGTCACCGAACTGTTTGTATAAATCCTTTACTTGTATCATCTGCCATCACTCTTTCTTAACCGTTTTTCAAGACGTTGACCAAAGTATGTCAACACCATTACTATCGTAAAGTATATCACACCGGCGAACAGGAGCGGTTCGAAGTAGATCGCCTTCTGTCCTCCGACGATTTGGGCCCGGCGCATAATATCGAGGACGCCGACCGTCGAGACGAGTGCCGACTCTTTCGTGAGCGTGATCATCTCGTTGACGAGTGCAGGCAAGATGTTTTTAAACGCCTGCGGCAAGATGATCGAGCGCAGCTGTTTGACATAAGGGACACCGAGTGCGTCAGACGCTTCCCACTGGCCTTTGTCGACCGCTTGAATCCCGGCCCGAATGATCTCCGAGATGTACGCCGCCGAGTTGAGCGAGAAGGCGATGACGGCCGATTGATAAGGTGTCGTGATAAAGCCCGTCAACTGCGGCAAGCCGAAGTGGATGATGGCGAGTTGCAAGATGAGCGGTGTTCCCCGGAACACGGCCGTGTAGGCGTGTCCGATGAAGTTGACGAGACGGTTCGGCACAATCTTGAACGTGGCCACGACGACACCGAACGTGATCCCGAACAGCGCCGAGACGAGCACGACTTGGAACATGACCGGGATCCCTTCAAGAATGTACGGCATAGAATCATAAATCCGACTAAAATCCATTATAAGTTCCTCCTAAAAAAGGCTGACTGATGTTTTCAGTCAGCCTTAATCCATAATTATTCAGCTGGTGCTGCCTCTTCTTCGAACCATTTTTGAGCTAACTTCTCGATTTCTCCTGATTCGATCAATTTGTTCAACTCTTCGTTGAACTGATCGCGGAGCTCATCGTCTTTACGGAAAGCCGCGGCCGAGCCGGCTTCTTCTTCGTCAACGATTTCAAACGTCGCTAGCTCGCTGTCTTGGTCGAGGTACTTCTTCGCGACCGTGTCTTCGATGACCATTGCGTCGATGCGGCCTGTCTTGATCTCTTGAATGATCTCAGGGATCTTGTTCAAGGCGACGATTTCCGCGCCGGGGATCTGGTCTTTGGCAATCCCTTCTTGGATCGAACCGAGCTGGACGCCGACTTGTTTCCCGTCTAGGTCTTCAAGCGTTTGAATCGCGTCGCCTTTTGATAGAATCAAGTTTTTCGCCGTGAAGTAAATATCTGTGAAGTCGGCGTTCTCTTTCCGCTCTTCAGTCGGCGTCATGCCCGCCATGACGAAATCGACGCGTCCGGCGTTCAAGGCCCCGAGCAAGCTACCGAAGTCCATATCTTCTATTTTCAATTCATAGCCCATGTTGTCGGCCACTTGTTTGGCGATGTCGATATCGAATCCGACGATCTCGTCACCGCTCGCCGTATCGACGAACTCATAAGGGAAGTAATCCGCGCTCGTCCCCATGACGAGGACTTTGTCGTCTTCCTCATTCGTCGACGATGACCCGCCTTCATTGACGTCGGCGCCACAGGCGACCGAAAATGCAGCCAGTGCTGCGATACATAATGCTAGAAAACTTTTTTTCATGTTCATTTTCCCCTTTTCAACAAGATGGAATTGTCAGAACTTTAACAAAATTATGACATATTTGTTTTTCTGTCTCAATAGTTCTTTCGCTCTTCATATGTCTGACTTGTCTTCAACCACTATATACACATAATTATTAATTGTAAAGTATATTCATGCATAAAAATCAAAAAAATTACGGTCACATCCGCTCGTAAGCGAAATACGTGACCGTACCGTTATCTGTCGACCCATAAGGTTGCACCCGTTTCACCGACGTGATCGGGATGGCGCTATATACGTGCGGATAGCGATCTCCGTCCTCATCTAGCTCGTAGTGGAGCAAGCTACCAAGGCGCTTAATATGGAACGAGACGAGCACGACCCGCTCCCCGTGATAGTGACGCCTCGCGACTTTACTGATCTGTTGCGGGGTGCAGCAACGAACGTACCCTTCTGTTTGGAGCGATTCTTCGTTGATCTCACCTCGCGACAAGGCGATCGCATATTCCGCCTCACTCATGATTTTAACGACTGGTTCCATTCGATCGATCCCTTCTTAAGGAAAAGCGCAAAGGCAAAGCCTTTGCGCCCACACATTGATTACGCGTAATAAATATCGAACAACGTCTGTAACTGTTCGACGAGCTCTTCAGCCGTCGACGACTCAATCGTGCTCCGTTCGACCATCGTGACGATGTTTCCATCTTCGAGTAGCGCGATCGATGGTGACGACGGGGCGTACCCTTCGAAATACTCACGAGCCCGGTCCGTCGCTTCCCGGTCTTGTCCGGCGAAGACGGTGACGAACTGATCCGGTTTCGTGCCTTCCATCTTGTTCACATAGGCCGCGGCCGGACGAGCGATCCCACCGGCGCAACCACATACCGAGTTGACGAGCACGAGCGTCTTGCCTTCTTTCTTCAGTGCCGCATCGACTTCTTCCGGTGTCGTCAGTTCGGTGTATCCTGCTGCCCGTACCTCATTGCGTGCCTGTTCGACTACATCTTGAAAGTATAATTGAAAATCCATATTGTTTCCCCTTTCGACTTTCGTCTTATCTTTCTTATTTTACGTCTTGTGGATCGGTTAGGACAAGTCTATCGCTCAACTGACCTTCAAGGAACGGGTCCGCACCGAGTAACGACTTGAACGCTTTGTAGCGGACGCGCTGCTCTTCGGTCGCTTCGCGGTTCGTCAAATAGGCGCGAATCAAAATATTTTTTGGTGTATGTTCCATGTCGATAAATTCGAGCAACTGCGCTTCATAGCCGACGAGACCGAGCAGTTCGGCCCGGATCGAATCGGTGGCGAGCGCCGCGAACCGTTCCTTGACGAGGCCGTGTTGAAGCATGACGTCGAGGCTCGGCGCCTCGAGTTGCCGGTTCAGTTCTTTCTGGCAACACGGCACGCTCAAGATGACTTTCGCCCCCCAGCGGACCGCTCGCGCGAGCGCCATGTCGGTCGCGACGTCGCAGGCATGGAGCGTGACGACCATATCGACCGCCGACTCGCCTTCAAATTCATTGATGTCCCCAACGAGAAACTCGAGCCGCTCGTAGCCGAGGTCGCGGGCGATCCCGGCGCACTCCTCGATGACTTCCTTCTTCAAATCGAGCCCGGTGATGTGTACGTCATACCCTTTCATCTCATGCAAGAAATGGTACAAGGCGAACGTCAGATACGATTTGCCCGAACCGAAATCGAGAATCCGGACAGTCCGGTCGGTCGGGAGGTATTTGATCGAATCCTCGATGAACTCGAGGAACCGGTTGATTTGTTTAAACTTATCGTACTTCTGACGCTTCACTTTCCCATCTACCGACTGGACGCCGAGGCGAATCAGGAACGGGACCGGCTCATCGACCGGCAACACGTACTGCTTTTCGCGGTTGTGCGTCAGTTTCACTTGCTTCACGTCCGTTGGCCGCTCTTTATACGTTACTTTAAACTTTTTCGAGAGTTGGAAATGGAGCTCGGTCGCTTTCAGCTGAAACTGTCCTTGCCGGAAGTTTTCGAGCAGCTGTCCAAGCTCTGCGATCGCTTCTTCCGTACGTAAATTTTTATGTTTCATGACGCGCTCAAATTGGTATTCAAACTGTATGTGGTACTCATCTTTCAACAATACCGGCTTCAGTTTCACCCGGCGTAAATCGCTCGATTTTTGACGTGGTTGACTGATTGTCGCCGTCACAAGCTCCCCATCTTCGATCAGACCGTTGAGCCGTTCCATCAAATCTGTATATTCCACTTGATTCATCCTTTTTTTAAGTAGTTGCGAAACTTTTTAAACGTGCATCCGTACATACTATTACACGAACACGTGCAAACGTCAAAGGAGGATCACCATATGTTTAAAAAGTTACTTTCATCGATTGGAATCGGGGCTGCGACTGTCGATACGCGCCTGGCGGAGAACAGTTGTGTTCCCGGCGGTACGCTCGACGGGGTCGTCCACATCAAAGGCGGCAACGTCGAACAATCGGTCGACCGTATCTACATTTTCTTCAATACGCTCTACAAGCACGAGGTCAATGACAAGACGACCTATTCGACGTTCACGATCGAAAAAATCCTGTTGAACGAGGCACCATTCATGATCGGACCGGACGAAGTGAAAGAGATCCCGTTCACGATCGAAGTGCCGTTCAACACACCGATCTCCGTCAGCCAGTCGAAGACATGGATCGAGACCGGCCTCGATATCGCCCAAGCGGTCGACCCGAAAGACGAGGACTCGATTCTCGTCAAACCGAACCGCGAGCAGCAAGTCATCCTCGACGTGCTCGACGATATCGGTTTCCGGCTAAAAAAAGCCGACACCGAGATGCTGCCGGCCAGACATCGCTCGGGACGACTCCCAATCGCTCAAGAGCTCGAGTATTCGCCGAACGGCACAAGTTTCGGACGTCGGCTCGACGAACTCGAGGTCATCTTACTGCAAGACGAGACGAGCCTCGACTTGTTGATCCAAGTCGACAAGAGCGTCCATAGTTTAGGCAGTCTATTCGCCGACTTAACCGGGACCGATGAGTCGACACATCGGCTCAGTTACTCACAGGCCGACTTATCTTCGCCCGAACGTATTCGCCGCGACATCGAGTCATTGATTGAACGGTCAATTTAACGAAAGGAGCCACGGACATGCGTCCATGGCTCCTTTTTGGATCAATAAAGTGTGTACGTGTTCGGGTCGATTGATTCGAGCGACTGTTTAATCGCCTGTAAAAACTGTCCGGCGACGAGACCGTCGAGGACGCGGTGATCGACCGACATGCACAAGTTGACCATGTCGCGTGCCGCGAACATACCGTTCACCCAGACGGGACGTTTCACGATCGATTCGACCGAGAGAATCGCCGCTTGCGGGTAGTTCAAGATCGGGGCCGATTGGATCGATCCGAAAGCGCCCGTATTGTTGATCGTGAACGTGCCGCCACGCATCTCGTCGGCTTTCAAGCGGTTTGCGCGGGCACGGCCGGCGACGTCTTGAAGCGCGACGGCGAGCCCTTTGATGTTCTTCTCGTCCGCATGCTTGATGACCGGGACGTAGAGCGCATCGTTCGCCGCGACGGCGACCGATAGATGGATATCTTTATGGACTTTGATATGGTCCCCGGCCCACTCCGAATTCATCATCGGATGTTTCTTCAGACCCTCGACCGCCGCCTTCATGAAGAACGGCATAAACGTCAACTTGACGCCTTCCCGTTCGAAGAACTCATCTTTCAATTTGGCGCGCGCCTCGACGAGGTTCGTCACGTCGACTTCGATCATGAGCCACGCGTGCGGTGCCTCGTGCTTCGAGCGGACCATGTTGCTCGCGATCGCTTGACGGACACCCGCCGTCGGGATCATCTCAATACGGTCTGACGATTCACTCGGTGTCGAAGCGGTCATTGGCGCGACGACAGGCTTCGTGACGGTTTCTGGCACATCGAGCTTCACTTGCGTCATCGTCTCTTGAACCGGTACTTGCGTCGCCGGTTCCGGTTGACGCGGACGACCTTCCGATAAGTAACGAAGGACGTCTTTGCGCGTGATCCGGCCACCGAGTCCTGAGCCGTCGAGTTGATCCAAATCGATATCATTCTCACTCGCGAGACGGATGACGGCCGGTGAGAAACGCCCGTTCGCGCTTCTATTACGCGGCGGCGCGGAAACAGGAACGGTCGCGACGACCGCAGCCTGTTCCGGCTGCTTCGTGTCTTCAGTTGTCAATTCGGCGGGCTCATCGGTAGCGCTTGCGACTTCCATCGTCAAGACCGGCGTGCCGACGCTAACGGTATCGCCTTCACCAATCAACAGCTCTTTAATGATCCCAGCACTCGTCGCCGGGATCTCGGCCGTCACTTTATCGGTCATGACCTCAGCGAGTGGTTCATACTCTTCGACCCGGTCGCCCGGCTTGACGAGGAATGTCGTGATCGTCCCTTCGGTCACACTTTCCCCGAGTTGTGGCATCTTGATCGTCTGTTCCATAAGACCCCTCCTTAAAACGCAGCGAGCTGACGGGCCCGCTCCGCAATTTTTTCAGGGGATACGATGAAATACTTCTCCATCGGTGGCGCGTACGGCATCGCCGGCACGTCCGGTCCTGCCAAGCGTTCGATCGGCGCATCGAGTTCAAACAGCGCTTTCTCGGCGATGATGGCTGCAACTTCCCCGATGATGCTGCCTTCTTTATTGTCTTCGGTCACGAGCAGGACTTTACCCGTCTTCTTGACGGCTTCGACGATCGCGTCTTGATCGAGCGGATAGACCGTGCGTAAATCCAAAATATGCGTGCTGATCCCTTCCGCCTCGAGCGTCTTCGCGGCTTCTTGGGCCATATGGACACAGAGGCCGTACGTGATGATCGTCACGTCGTCGCCTTCGCGTTTTACGGCGGCCTTGCCGATCTCGACCGTATAGTCGTCAGTCGGTAAGTCCGCCTTTAACAAGCGGTACGCCCGTTTATGCTCAAAGAAGAGGACAGGATCGTTCGAACGGATCGCCGCCTTGAGCAGTCCTTTGGCGTCGACCGGGTCGGACGGGATGACGACTTTCAAACCAGGCGTCGAGTTGAACATGCCCTCGACCGACTGTGAATGATAGAGCGCGCCATGGATCCCGCCCCCGAACGGCGCCCGGATGACCATCGGACACGTCCAGTCATTGTTCGAGCGATAACGGATTTTCGCCGCCTCGGACACGATTTGGTTGACGGCCGGCATGATGAAGTCGGCGAACTGCATCTCGGCGATCGGCCGCATCCCATACATGGCCGCACCGATCCCAACGCCTGCGATCGCACTTTCAGCGAGCGGAGCATCGATGACACGGTCCTCACCATACTTTTCAATCAAGCCTTGCGTCGCCCGGAAGACACCACCGCGGACGCCGACGTCCTCACCGAGCACGAACACGTTCTCATCGCGTTCCATCTCTTCATGGATTGCTTCGTTGATCGCTTCAATAAACGTTTTCATCAGTTATCCCCCTCGTACACGTGGTCCATCGTCGATTCCGGTGACGCGTAAGGCGCCTTGTCGGCGTACGTCGTCGCTTCGTTCACTTCGACGTCGACTTTCGTCTCGATGTCTGTGAGTTCGGCCTCGGTTGCGACGCCATCTTCGAGCAATCGCTTCCGGAACAACTGAATCCCGTCGCGGTTTTTCAGTTCGGCGAGTTCTTCTGACGAGCGGTACGCCTTGTCATCGTCATCCGACGAGTGCGGCACGAGCCGTTCGACTTCCGCCTCGATCAACGTCGGCCCTTCTCCGCGGAGTGCGCGGGCGCGGGCCTCTTTCACGGCGACGTAGACGGCGATCGGGTCTATCCCGTCGACCGTCACTCCTGGCATCCCGTATCCTTTCGCCCGGTCCGAGACGCGCTCGCAGGCGAGTTGCTTCGACAGCGGTACCGAGATCGCGTACTTGTTGTTCTCACAGAACAAAATGACCGGAAGTTTATGCACGCCGGCAAAGTTTGCCCCTTCGTGGAAGTCCCCTTGGTTCGACGAGCCTTCACCGAACGATACGAACGTGACGAGCTCTTCTTTTTTCAGTTTGGCCGCGAGTGCGACACCGACCGCGTGCGGCACTTGCGTCGTCACCGGAGACGACCCCGTCACGATGCGAAGTTGTTTCGAGCCGAAGTGACCTGGCATTTGCCGGCCGCCCGAGTTCGGGTCTTCCGCTTTGGCGAACGCCGACAACATCAAGTCACGCGCCGTCTGACCGAAATGCAAGACGACGGCGACGTCCCGGTAGTATGGGAGGATGTAGTCGGTCCCTTTCTCGAGGGCGAACGCCGCCCCGACTTGGGCCGCTTCTTGTCCTTGACACGAGACGACGAACGGGATTTTTCCGGCTCGGTTCAATTTCCACATCCGTTCATCGATTTTACGGGCCCGGACCATCGTCTCAAACATCGCGGTGAGGTCTTGTTTCGACAAGCCGAGCTCTTCATATGAATTCACAGTCATTTGTTCCATTTCCTGTTTCCTCCTTAGGCGTGAATCGGTAACCCGTCCACGGCGAGCGCCGCTTCTTGGAATGCTTCGCTCAGTGCCGGGTGCGGGTGGACGAGCTGACCCATCTCCCAAGCCGTCGCGTTCAAGACGAGGGCGAGCCCGCCTTCCGTGATCAGTTCTGTCGCTTTCGGTCCGACGATGTGGACTCCGAGCAGGTCGTCAGTGTCCGAATCTGAGATCAGCTTGACGAATCCGTCGGCTTGTCCTTCGATCCGGGCTTTTCCGAGACCGTTGAAACGGTACGTCCCCGTCTTGACAACGTGTCCCGCTACTTTTGCCGCCTCTTCGGTCAATCCGACCGATGCGACTTCGGGTACACCGTACACACAGCGCGGGATGACGTTGTAGTCGAGCGGTGTCGGTTCTTGACCGAGAATCGCTTCGACCGCTTTGACACCTTCAGCTGACGCGACGTGGGCGAGCTGGAGTTTACCGATGCAGTCACCGATCGCAAAGATGTGACGTTCTTTCGTCCGATATTGCGAGTCGACTTGGATGACGCCGTTCTCGACGATGATCGACGTGTTCTGCAGCCCGAGGTCTTCCGTATTCGCGATCCGACCGATCGAGACGAGCACACAGTCGACCGTAAGTTGTTCGTCACCGACCGCGAGCGCGACATCGTCCGCTGACACGGTCGTCCGTTCCGGGTCGACCGTCACATTTTTCTTCACACGCACGCCGCGCTTCTTGAGCAGTCGCTCGACTTCTCGCGAGACGGCCTTGTCTTCGAGCGGTAACAGACGTTCGCCGACCTCGATCAGCGTCACGTCGACATCGAGGTCGATCAGCATCGACGCCCATTCGACGCCGATGACGCCGCCTCCGATGATGGCGATGGACGTCGGCAACTGCTCGAACCGGAGCAAGTCGTCTGAATTGAGGATGCGCTCATGATCGAACGGCAACCCTGGGAGCTCCCGGGGGATCGATCCCGTCGCGATGATCAACTGGTTCGGCAACAACAGCTCCGACTCGCCGGTTTCATCCTCGACCGCGACCGTTCCCGGTTGGGGCGAGAAGATGCTCGGTCCCAAGATCGAGGCTTTGCCGCGGAATACTTCGATTTTCCCTTGCTTCATCAAGTGCTCGATGCCTTTCTCAAGGCCGGAGACGAGCTCTCGTTTGAACGTTTGTGCCCGTCCCATGTTGAACGTGACCGTCCCGACTTCTACGCCATACGTTTCGCCATGTTTCGCCGTTTGATAGACGTGCGCTGCCTTCAAGAGCGCTTTTGTCGGGATGCAGCCTTTATGTAGACATGTCCCGCCTAGTTTTTCCGCCTCGACGATCGCGACGTGCTTACCGGCCTGCGCCGCTTTGATCGCGGCGACGTAACCACCAGGTCCGCCGCCGATGACGATGACATCAAATTCTCGTGCCATGTGTATCCCCCTCATATGCTTTTACAGCTTCTTCCTGCCGGATGATCCGAAGGGCCCCTTCCGTGAGCGCCTTCAATTCATCCTCACCCGGATAGACGTGGACGGGTGCCAAGTAGCCGACCCGGTCTTTGATCTTCCCGGTCAGCCAATCCGAGTAGGCGATCCCGCCCGTCAAGATGATGGCATCGACGTTCCCGGACAGCGTGGCCCCGTGCTTGGAGATCTCTTGGGCGACTCGGTACGCCATCGTCTCATAGAGAAGTGCGGCCTTATCGTCACCTGCCGTCATCCGGTCTTCGATTTCGATGGCGTCGACCGTTCCGAGGTGCGCATACAGTCCACCACGACCGACGATTTTCTGTTTCATATCGTTTTTATTATACCTGGTACTATAACATAGTTCTACTACCTGTCCAACAGGAATCGAGCCGGCTCGTTCCGGTGCGAGCGGACCGTCCCCGTCGAGTCCATTGTTCACATCGATGACGTTCCCGGACGCGTGCGCCCCGACCGTGATGCCGCCCCCGAGATGCGCGATAATCAAGTTGAGCTCATTGTAATCGCTTCCATTTTCTGCGGCAAAGCGCTTGCCCACGGCTTTTTGATTCAAGGCGTGGAAGATGCTCCGTCGATTGATTTCTGGCATGCCCGTCGCTCGAGCGAGGTCATGCATCTCGTCAACGACTACCGGGTCGACGATAAAATTCGGTACTTGAAATAATTCACCGAGCTTATGGGCGATCAAGCCGCCCAAGTTGGATGCGTGCACGCCGTAGCGCCCGCTCGTGAGATCTTCGCGCATGAGTTCATTGACAACATATGTCCCCGAAGTCATTGGGGCGAGCAGTCCGCCGCGACCGACGATCGCCGACAACGATTCGCCGGCGATGCCTGATTCAATTAACAAGTCCCGTACTTCTCGCTCCCGGTGAGGCAATTGTTCCGGGAGTGACAATCCTGTGACATCTTCTCCGTGGCGGACCGTTTTCGACAAAATTTCGTCTGAGCCCTCAAATAAACCGACTTTCGTTGACGTCGATCCCGGGTTGATCGCTAGAACGAGTTGTCTCGTCATGTTAGCGCCCACCTAACAGGCTCTTTTCGACTTTCAAGAACTGGCTGCGCGAACGCGACATCATCTCGATGCGCTCTTCGGCCATCTTCTCTGCCGCGACGTGAGTCGGTACCCCGTCCCGTTCAGCGATTTCGAACACACGCTGCATGTTGTCATAAATCAAGTCGACTTTCTTCATGGCCCGCTCGCGGTTGTACCCTTCGAGCTCATCGGCCACGTTGATGACACCGCCGGCATTGATGACGAAGTCTGGTGCGTACAAGATGCCTCGCTCCTCTAACACGTCGCCGTGACGGTCTTCAGCGAGTTGGTTGTTGGCCGCACCGGCCACGATTTGAGCTTTCAGTTGCGGGATCGTCGCATCGTTGATGACCGCACCGAGCGCACATGGCGCGAAGATGTCACACTCGACCGCATAAATCTCATCCGGTTTGACGACTGTCGCCCCAAAGTCCGTCTCGGCACGTTTGAGCGCGTCTTCGTTAATGTCCGTGACGATCAGATGCGCGCCTTCCTCATGCAAGTGGCGGCACAAATTATAGGCGACGTTCCCGACACCTTGGACGGCGACCGTCTTGCCGGCGAGCGAGTCGGAACCGAACTTCCACTTCGCGGCCGCCTTCATGCCGCGATAGACACCGTACGCAGTAACAGGAGACGGGTTGCCGCTCGAGCCGAACGCTGGGCTGACGCCCGTCACGTAGTCGGTCTCCATATGGATGAAGTCCATATCGGCGACGGTCGTGTTGACGTCTTCAGCCGTGATGTAGCGGCCGCTGAGCGACTGGACGTAGCGGCCAAAGGCACGGAACAATGCTTCCGATTTGTCCGTCTTCGCGTTCCCGATGATGACGGCTTTCCCGCCGCCGAGGTTGAGTCCCGCCGCCGCATTCTTGTACGTCATCCCTTTGGCGAGACGTAGCACGTCTGTAAGCGCCTCTTCTTCTGATGTATAATTCCACATCCGCAGTCCGCCGAGGGCTGGTCCGAGCGTCGTATCATGAATCGCGATGATCGCTTTCAAGCCTGATGCTTGATCTTGGCAAAATACGATCTGCTCATAGTCTTCAGCCTGCAATACGTCAAAAATTCGAAAGCGTGGTTCCATGTTTGTTTCCATCATTTTTTATTCCTCCTGAGTCATCAGTTATTTTTTAGCGTGCAATAGGGCGAACGCGAGCGAATAAAGTTTCGCCTCGGCCGTATCGGCCCGGCTTGTCAAGACGACGGGGGCACTGGCCCCGACGACGATCGCCGCGACGCTGGCCCCGGCGAAGTACATGATCGATTTATAAAGGACGTTGCCGACCTCTATGTATGGAACGAGCAATAAGTCGGCTTGTCCGGCCACTTCACTAGCGATTCCTTTTTGTTTGGCGGCAATCATGTCGACGGCGTTGTCGAGTGCGAGCGGTCCGTCGACGACGCAACCCTTGATTTGACCACGCCGGTTCATCTGGGCAAGGAGTGCGGCGTCCATCGTCGCGGTCATTTGCGGATTGACCACTTCAACTGCCGCGATTGCAGCGACACGCGGCAACTCGTAACCGATGTCTCGCATCGCGCCGACCGCGTTATGAATGATATCGACTTTTTCTTCGAGCGTCGGAGCGATATGGATCGCCGCGTCGGTCACACCGATCAACCGCTCCCGATTTGGAATTTGGAACAAGGCGACGTGGCTTAGCGTCCGGCTCGTCCTGAGTCCCGACTCCCGGCTGAGCACCGCCTTCATGAAGACCGAGGTCGACACCATTCCTTTCATGAGAACATCAGCCTCGCCGTTGCGAACCGCAAGTGTCGCTCGTTTGGCGATATCGACTTCTCCCTTGACGTGCAAAATATCGATCGTCGACTCGGCAATGTCATGTTCATCACACAAGCGTTTAATCTCCCGGGCGTCACCGAATAGGATAAATCGTGACAATCCATGGTCGGTCGCAAGCTTGACGGCGCGGATCACTTCCACGTCGGCCGCCCCGGCAATCGACACGGTGCATCCATCTAACCGTTTTGCCCGTTCGAGCATCCTGTCAAAGTTCATCGTTGTCCCCCCTAACCTGTCTACACTTTATATTATGCAAGTTTGTTTCCATTTTTGAAAGCGCTTTAAACAAAGGGCCACCCTGCAATATATTACATAGTAAGCAAAATTATGCATGCATATTACTGCAGACGTTCAAGTTTATTATACAGCGTCCGGATCGAGATGTGTAACCGCCGCGCTGCTTCTGATTTGTTCCCGTCCGCTTCAGCGATCGCCCGGTCGATCAAATCTCGTTCATA
Organism: Exiguobacterium sp. SH0S2; assembly: GCF_004337185.1. Classification (NCBI taxonomy): domain Bacteria; kingdom Bacillati; phylum Bacillota; class Bacilli; order Caryophanales; genus Exiguobacterium; species Exiguobacterium sp. SH0S2. Next base: position 59,416 of record NZ_SJVB01000003.1, read on the forward strand.
GCGAGCGACGGCGTCTTGAAGCGATACGGCTTCGACTGATCGCGCCGTGACGGTCCGTGTCGATAGTTGAAGGTGATGGGGAGCGATCCATTGCTCAGAACTTGCCATATAAATCATCGCCCGGCCAATCACATTCTCAAGCTCACGGACGTTCCCTTTCCAGTATTGACTCTTTAATAGTTCAATCGCAGCTTGATCGACCCCGTGGACGAGTCGACCGTACTCTTGATTCAGTTTACGGATGATCCGCTCGCAAAGCGGCTCGATCTCTTCAAGTCGGTCACGGAGCGGCGGGATGTGGATTGGCATCCGGTTGATCCGATAATATAAATCCTCACGAAACGTCCCGTCCGCCACTTTCTGTTCTAAGTTCGCGTTCGTCGCCGCGATGATCCGGACATCGACCGGGATCGCGTTCGTGCCCCCGACTCGAACGATTTCATGTTCTTGGAGGACACGGAGCAGCTTGACTTGAACGTCGACCGGGAGTTCGCCAATCTCGTCTAAAAACAAAGATCCGCCGTCCGCCTCCTCGAAATAGCCGACTTTCCCGCCGCGCCTTGCCCCGCTGAACGCACCGTCCTCATACCCGAACAGTTCGCTCTCTAACAGCGTCGGCGAGATGGCTGCACAGTTGACTCGGACAAACTTTTTAAACTTCCGCGGCGATTCGCCGTGGATGGCGTGGGCGAACAGTTCTTTGCCGGTGCCGGACTCGCCGCGTATGAGCACGGTGACCGGCGTGAGTGCCGCTAGGCGGGCTTGTTCGATGACAAAGCGCATCGCTTCGCTCGTCGCAATGATATCTGTAAATTGATATTTCGCCTCCAAGTTGCGAATCCGCGTCTTCGCTTCCTTCAACTCATCACGCAACGCCCGAATTTGGGACACGTCGCGAATGACGCCGACGGAACCGCGCAGCTTCCCTTCGACCACAATCGGTTCGGCGTTGACGAGGATGTCTCGGCGCGTCGCCCCGATCTGCATCCGAATATCACGTACGCCTTGACCGGTCGATAAAACTTTCAAGTGCACGCTCTCCTGCATTCCAATGTCGGCCGTCGCCGGTTTATCAACGACATCTTCTTTTTTAAATCCGGTCAAGCGGGTATAGGACGGATTGATTAAAATCGTATTCCCGTTATGGTCGGCGACCGAGATCGCCTCGCTCGTACAGTCGATGATCGCTTCGAGCATCTGTTGGTTCTGCTTCAGCCGCTCGACGACGATCCGGATAAACTCGCCTGGCAGCACGACCGCCTCCGAAAAATGGTCCTTCAGTTCAACGAACGTCTCGCTCTGTCCGGTCGTCTCGATCACAAAGTCGACTTTTTTGTCGGCACACGCGCGCCAATCGCTCGAAGTCTGGATGCCCCAACTCCGTGCTAGCTTCAATCCCTCTGCCGCTATGTCCGAGTCGATGACGGCAGCGACGGTGACGAGTGGGGAATCAAGGAGCATCTTGAGCACCTCGGTCCCGCCTTTCCCCGCTCCGACAATCAACAATCGTTTATTCATTTTTAAAATCCCCCATTTTCCTAATCTATATTCATGCTACTCAACCGCCTTCCTTTTCGCAACTCTTCGAAAAAGGCAGTGTCTCCGCTCTCGTTTTCTGTTAAAATAATGAGTGGAAAAGGAGGAGATACTATGCGTGTGATCGCGCTTCTGATCCTAATCATCCCAGGCCTATTCGGCGTTTACGGCATCAAGCTTTTACGTGACAGCTTCTTTTTAAAAACGAGTGCCCCATTCACATGGATCGAGTCGGTTGCTGCAGCATCGATGTTGCAAGGAACGTTCGGTCTGTTACTGGCAATGGGCGGTATCGGTTTCGTTGCAGGGTATATCTTTAATCGCGACAAGAAGACAGGAAAAGTCCCACGAATAGATTCTTGAACACACAAAAAAAAGGTTCCCTAACTTGACTTCATTTCAAGTGCGGAACCTTTTTATTCATATTGAATTGTGATCACTACGGATGATCTCCTTTCAGACTTGCTATACTGCTTTGACATGAGATCCAATGGTCTTCTTAATGAAGAAGTTTGAAAGAAATTAGTAACTGCCGTCTTGCGTGAACGGAAACGTACTCATTCGAGTTACTAACAAATATTCATCGGGTCATGTCCAACCATCCATTGTGAAGTCGAACGCTTGCCATGAGATGTTCAACGATTGACAACACTCCTTTTGGTCAACTGAACGATTCGTTTTACCCTGACATGGGTCCCTAGCTTCGAACCGATGTCGGAATCGTCTCGCAAATGAGCGAATGTCGCGACCTCTCGTCGGAACAATAACGATTTGAGATGTCGTTCGCACCTCTGAGCTATTAACGGATAGCGAGCCGAGATGATTTCTTGCTCTAACCTGTTCCGGAACATGTTAGAAAGCGTTCATCTGACGCTCGTCCAAGTAACTTGGTACACCTTTATTATAACAAGAATCATCAAAAATGCAAGCGCTTTCTTTTAAGAACGTATTATGCACGGATTCTTGGCGTGCTTTTAAAACATATGCTGCTAAAAAAGGGATGGCTATTTACCAATTCAAATCTGATGGAAAGGTTCGTACGAAGGGGCTTTATCACATACAAAACGTCAATAATTACCACCGTAGGCTAAAAGGGTGGATACAACGGTTTAATGGCGTTACGACCAAGTATTTGAACAATTACCTTGCTTGGTTTCAATTACTAGGAAGTATTCATCACCAACGAAAGGAAGTCACGATGAATGACTTCATAATAAAAGGGAATTTTATTCCAAATAAGGAAACCTATGATACACTTAGGTTATCCAAATTCACGAAATAATTATATTTCTTTATTGGAAGGTTGTGACGTATGAAACGTAAAGATAACAGTAAACGAACTATTATTCAGTGGATTGCATTTGCGATAGTAATACTAGGTCAAGTTATAAGACTAGTGTTGGAGATATCAGGTTTAGCTCAGAACTTATCTTTAAGCACACTTAATGCTATATCCTTGACAGGTTTTGCGATAGGTATTATTTTGATTTTGGTTTCCTTTTTATTTCCCAATAAGAAAAAAAAGGATGGTATATAGAATCTCAACAAAAGGGTGAATTGATAAGGACAATAGAAACAACCAAAGGGACTTCTATATTAATCGGAAGTCCTTTTTTATATAGTAAAAACAACATTAACCTTTAACAGAGCCCATAAAAAAGAAAAGAAATCAGGGGATTCCCCTGACTCCTTCACTGTTGTTTGAACGATTGGTACGTTACGAAATACGAAATAAATTCTGAGTTTTTCGGGCTGCGCTCTCGCTCAGGACGACCGTCAAACATCTCGTGATCCCGCATCCCGTTTTCCCAAGCCGTCTTAATCGCGTGACGCATCGCCCGCTCGACCCGAGACGACGTCGTCTCATGTTCTTTGGCGATCATCGGATACAATTCCTTTGTGATCAACCCTAAAAGTTCTTGCCGCTCCCTCACATAGACGACCGCTTGGCGGATATACTTAAATCCTTTGATCCGCGGCGAGATGCCGAGCTGTTGCAACAAGAGCGAGATGTCGAGTTCTTCTGGCGACATCGGTTCGAACTCGCGGCTTGAACCCGCAGCCAGCTCGCGGATTTTAGAAATCAGTTGTTGAATGTTGAACGGTTTGACCAAGAAATAAGAAGCACCCAGTTGAACGGCTTGTTTCGTGACTTCATCTTTCCCGAAAGCGCTGAGCATGATGACTTCCGGCTTCGTGTTTGGCAAGTCTACTTGAAGCCGTTCTAGCACACCGATCCCGTCAAGATGCGGCATGATGATATCTAGCAGTAGCACATCCGGCTGGTGTGTCTTGACGACGTCTAAGCATGCTTCGCCGTCGAAAGCGGTCCCTACGACTTTCAAGTCGGACTCGGACTCAAGTTGTCGAGTCAACAAGTCGACAATTTCACGATTGTCGTCCGCAATGCATAATGTAATCAATTAAGACACTCCTTCGATAAACTTCCGTTTTAATTGGAGGGACATATCAAGCAGCTCCTCCACATGCTGTTTCGTCAGATCGGTCATTTGCGCACCGGCAATCATTCTTCCGAGTTCATCGATGCGGTCCTCATGGCTAAGCGCGGCGACGTTTGTCTTCGTCCGTTCGTCCGTCTCGGTCTTCGTAATATACAAGTGATGATCCGCCATGGCGGCCACTTGGGCCAAATGCGTGATACAAAGCACTTGTGAACCGACCGACAAGCGGAAAATCTTCTCCCCCATCGCTTGGGCAACCCGTCCCGAGACACCCGTATCGACTTCGTCAAAAATAATTGACGCGACACCGACCGTCCTTGAGAAAATCGATTTTAACGCGAGCATGACCCGTGACAGCTCTCCGCCTGAGGCGACTTTCGCTAGCGGCTTGAACGGCTCTCCGACGTTCGTCATCATATAGAATTCGACTTGATCGAGCCCGTCCGCCTTGCACGACACTTCTTTGAATCGGACCTCAAACTTCGTCTTCTCCATATAGAGCTCTTTCAACTCACGCTGAATTGCCTTCTCAAGCTCGCCGGCTGCTCGTTTCCTTGCTGCCGACAACTCGAGGCCGGCCGAACGCATCAAATGTTCGAGCCTGTCGAGACGATCTGTTATTTCTTGAAGATGTTCTTCCCGATTTGTCATCGTTTTTAACTCTTCTGTGATTTTTTCTCCGTACGTGATGACGTCGTCAATCGTCGCCCCGTATTTCCGTTTCAATTGTTGGAACAACGCGAGGCGCGTTTCAATCTCATCGAGCCGGATCGGATCAAATTCAAGCGAATCGAGTTGGTCGCGCAATTGGAACTTGGCGTCTTCAAGCAGGAAGTATGCGTTCGAGATCATCTCGGCCATCGGCGCAAGTGATGCCGTGAGCGCCGAACCTTCTTCCATCTCCCGCATCGCGATGCCGATTTGATCAATCCCTTTCCCCTCGTCCGCAACGGCGTCGTAGGACAAGCGGACGTGCTGATGAATCCGTTCAAAGTTTGCAAGTTCGTTCCGTTCTTCAGTCAACGCCTGCTCTTCCCCGACTTTGAGCTCGGCCGCGTCGATTTCATTCGTTTGAAACGATAATAAGTCCATTCGTTGGGCCAATTCCTGCTCGCTCTGACTGAGTCGTTTCAGTTCATCAGCGACACGTTTCCAATCGGTGTACGTCTCGTGATAACGCGCTAACAACGGGGCCAGATCCGTTTCGCCGAAACTGTCCAATATGCCGAGATGATGCTCGGCATCCATCAAATGTTGGTGCTCGTGTTGTCCATGAATATCGACCAAGAGACGTCCCAACTCACGCAACGTCGACAGCGGCATCATTTTGCCGTTGACACGACACACACTCTTACCGCTACTATGTAAATCACGGCGCAAAATGACGGTCCCTTCCTCGATCTCGATTCCGTACTGCGTCGCCGCCTCGATGATCAAGTGATCGGGTTCGACTACGAACAGCCCTTCGATTTCCGCTTTATCTTGACCGTAACGCACGAATTCACTCGAACCTCGTCCTCCGACGAGCAGTCCGATCGCATCCAAGAGAATTGATTTTCCCGCCCCGGTCTCTCCGGTCAATACGGTCATCCCGCGCTTGAACGTGACGTTCAATTCATCGATGATCGCAAATTGTTTGATCGATAGTTCTGCTAACATCTGATAATTCACCTCATAACATTCCGAGTAGTCGTTCGATGATCTGCTTCGCCTGGTCCTCATCCCGCGCAATCATCAAGATCGTATCATCCCCGCACACTGTCCCGATTAATTCATCCCATGACAAGTGGTCAATCAAGACGCCGATCGCGTCCGCATTACCGGGCAACACTTTCATGACGACCAAGTTTTGGGCCGAGTCGACTGAGACGAAGCTGTCTCCGAGTATCCGTTTCATCTTGCCATACGGGTTGAAGCGCTGGTCGGCCGGCAGACTATACTTATAGCGGCCGTCGTTGAGCGGCACCTTGACGAGATGAAGTTCTTTAATGTCACGCGACACTGTCGCCTGCGTCACTGGGTAACCAGACCGATGGAGTTCGTCCACGAGTTCATCTTGGGTCTCAATTTCACGATTCGTAACGATTTCTCGAATTTTAATCAATCGTTGTCCTTTGTTCATACGCCCTGACACCTCATTTTTCGTTTCACATATACAGTATCATTCTAAAGTATTGACGAAAAAAGGTCTACCATTCCAAGGTTGAAAAGGAAAGATATGGTGAGCAACCACCTTTAAAAACAGCTGCAGACAAATCGTCTGCAGCTGTTCATACGGTTTTCTTCAGTTGAGTATGTGCCTTGTCGATGACCGCTGACACGTCGAGAGCTGGTTCGACCCCACCGATCCCCGTGTAACGGGCGAACAGCAAGAATTCGATATTGCCGTCACCGCCAGTGATCGGCGAGAAGTCGAGCCCTTCGACCCAGAACCCTTCAGATGCGAAGTAGCGGACCATCTCATTGACGACGCGTTCATGAATCGACCGGTCCCGAACGATGCCTTTTTTTCCGACATCCGCTTTACCGGCCTCAAATTGAGGCTTGATGAGCGCCATGACGACACCGTCCGGTTTTAAAATTTGTTTTAACGGCGGAATCATCAGCCGAAGCGAGATGAACGAGACGTCAATCGTCGCAAAGTCGGGTTGAATCGGGAACTGCTCGTTCGTTGCGTGCCGAAAGTTCATCCGTTCCATGACGACAACACGTTCGTCGCTCCGAAGCTTCCAAGCCAACTGATTGTAACCGACGTCGACCGCATACATTTGCGTCGCCCCGTTTTGAAGGGCACAGTCGGTAAAACCACCCGTCGACGAGCCGATATCGATCCCGATACGCCCGGAGACGTCGAGCGGGAACACTTGGAGTGCTTTTTCAAGCTTTAGCCCGCCACGGCCGACGTAAGGCATTGTCTGCCCTTTGACTTCGAGCGGGATGTCGTCAAACACTTTATCGCCGGCTTTATCGAGCCGCTCCGTCCCGCTGTATACGATTCCGGCCATGACGGCCCGTTTCGCTTTCTCTCTCGTCTCCGCTAATCCGCGATCGACGAGCAATACATCTAATCTTGTTTTATTTCGTTTTTCCATAATTCCTCACACATTCTGTCGATTTGTCATTTGAATGAACTGCTCTACCGATTCCGCAATTTGAGACGGTCTGAGCCCGATCTCTTCTAGCAGTTGATTGACCGCGCCATGTTCAATATAACGGTCCGGAATCCCTAGACGAAGGACGCGCGGGAACTGTCTCGCATCACTCGCATGCTCGAGCACACTGCTTCCGAACCCTCCGGCAAGAACGGCCTCTTCGAGCGTGACGAGCGGGATGCCTTCCTCATAGAGCGCGGTAAGCATCGCATCGTCGAGCGGTTTGATCGTACGGCAGTTGATGACCCGTACGCTCCGTTGTCCTTCGAGGAGCGTTCTCACTTCTAGCGCATCTTGCACTTGCGGCCCGAACGTCAAGATGGCCACGTCCGTCCCGTCAGCCACGACTTCCCACTCATCGAGCGGAAGTTCACGCAACGTCTCACTCATCGGGGTACCGATGCCTTCTCCACGCGGGAACCGCACAGCGATCGGTCCATCATCGTATTTTAACGCCGTGTAGACGAGATGTTGCAATTCTTCCTCATCTTTCGCCATCAAAATCCGAATGTTTGGCACATGGCGCATGAAGGCGATATCGAACACGCCTTGGTGCGTCTCCCCGTCGGCGCCGACAAGGCCCGACCGGTCAATCGTGAAGACGACGTTCAAGTTTTGGCGGCAAATATCGTGCACGAGCTGATCATAGGCGCGCTGGAAGAACGTCGAATAGATTGAAACGACCGGTTTGAGACCTTGTGTCGCTTGACCTCCGGCGAGCGTGACCGCATGTTGCTCGGCGATGCCGACGTCAAACATGCGTTCCGGGAATTGCTTGTTGAAACAGTCCAGTTTCGAACCGACGCTCATCGCTGGCGTGATCAACGTCACACGCTCATCCGTCTCCGCGACTTTCGTAATCGTTTCGGCAACGACTTTTGAATAACTCGGTCCTTTGACTTTCCCTTTAATGACTTCACCAGATTCAATCTTGTACGGTCCGAGACCGTGCCACGTCCCGATGCCGTCTAGTTCGGCCGGGCGATAGCCTTTGCCTTTTTTCGTGATGACATGGACGAGTACCGGTCCATCAATTTTTTTCGCATACTCGAGTGTCTCAAGCAAATCTTTCAAATCATGACCGTCCGTCGGTCCGAAGTAAGTGAAGCCAAGTTCTTCGAAGAACGTACCCGGTATGAGTGCCGACTTCAACATATACTTGACTCGTTCGCCACTGCGTTCGAGCGAACTTCCGACAATCGGGATGTGCTTGATGAGCGCTTCGACTTCCTCGCGGGCATGCTTCAGTTTACGTGACGCCCGCATCCGGCCGAGCATATTATGCATCGCCCCGACGTTTGGTGCGATCGACATTTCATTGTCATTTAAAATGACGATGACGTTTTGTTTCTCGGCCCCGATGTGATTGAGTGCTTCGAGCGCCATTCCGCCCGTGAGAGCACCGTCTCCGATGATGGCGATGGCGCGATCATTCGCTCGTCCTTTTAGCTCGTTGGCGATGGCAATCCCCATTGCCGCCGACAACGAGGTCGAACTGTGCCCCGTCTCCCATACATCGTGCTCGCTCTCACAGCGCTTCGGAAACCCACATAAGCCATTATACTGGCGAAGCGTGTCGAACTGGTTCGTCCGTCCCGTTAAAATTTTGTGGACATAGGCTTGATGCCCCACGTCCCATACGAGTTGATCTTTCGGACTGTCAAATACACGGTGCAAGGCAAGCGTCAACTCGACAACGCCGAGGTTCGGCCCGAGATGCCCTCCCGTTTCTGCCAATTTTTCAATCAAGAACCGTCTGATGTCTGCGCCAAGCGCTTCGATCTCGGTCACCGACATTTTCTTTAAAAATGACGGGTCTTGAATGGATGTCAGGTCCATGATGACCATCCTTTCTCCTGTCGTATTACTGATTCGTACCTTACATTTTACAAGAATGTGTCCATATATGCTATACATACAGAAAAACAAAGGTGACACGATGTGCTCATCGTGTCACCTAAAGTCAATGATTGCGTTTGACGACAAAGTAAAGTAGCTCATGCAAACGAGGTGAAGCGACCGACAGTTCGGCGAGCGCAGCTTCAGCTTGTGCGACTTCTTGAGCGAGCGCTTGTTTCGCACCGTCAAGACCGAGCAGCTTCGGATACGTCGATTTATCGTTCCCTTCATCCGAACCGACACGCTTCCCAATCAACGCCTCGTCGCCTTCGACGTCTAAAATGTCATCTTGGATTTGGAACGCAACACCGAGATGCGCTCCGAAACGCTTCAATGCCGCTTGGTCGCTTGCGGACGCATCGGCCAAAATCGCTCCTGCTTCGAGCGCATAGACGAGCAGCGCCCCGGTCTTGCGGGCATGAATCGACTGAAGCGTCTCTAACGATACGTGTTGTCGTTTCTCGGCTAGCATATCGTCTAGCTGTCCACCTACCATCCCGGCACTACCGGCCGCCTCGCTGAACCGTGAAATCAAACTCACTAGTTTTTCAGGCGCGGCGTGCGTGCGGGTGATCACTTGAAATGCGTCCGTCAAGAGCGCATCGCCCGCAAGGATCGCGGTCGCTTCATCAAACTGACGATGGTTCGTCGGGCGGCCTCTGCGGACATCGTCGTCGTCCATCGCCGGCAAATCGTCATGAATGAGTGAATACGTATGTACCATCTCGAGTGCGACGGCGGCTTCGTGACCGAGTTCAATCGGTCGGCCGTATGTATCGAGGACGGCGTACAGGAGGGCCGGACGAATCCGTTTCCCACCTGCCTCTAATGAATAGGTCATCGCTTCGAACAGTCGCTTCGGCATGGCCGCGTCGTCAACGAGACGACTCATCGCCTGTTCGACCGCACGTTTCCACTCATCGAGCATCAACTGACTCATACGGCGCCTCCTTTGTCACGGAGCGTACCGTCCAGTTCTAAAATTTCGTCCATTTTCTTTTCGGCAGCCGTCAATTTTGACTGACAAAGCGCCGACAGACGAACACCTTCCTCATAGAGCGTCATCGCTTCTTCAAGCGCGACTTCTCCAGTCTCAAGTTTCGCCACGATGTCTTCGAGTCGGGCTAGCGCCGTCTCAAACGTCTGTTCTTCTTGTTTCTTCGCCATAATGTCTCTCCTTCACTTCCGCGACGGCATGACCGTCACGGAAACGGATCGTCACGACTCCGTCATGTAGTTGTTTGACATCTTTCACGTACGTCCCGTCTTGCTCGGTAAGCGTATAGCCTCGGGATAGGACCGCGAGCGGGCTGACCGCATGCAACCTGCCGACCTGCGCGGCAAAGCGTTCGGTCGGCCGTTCGAGCGGCCGAATCCGGTTCAGTCGTCCTTCAAATTGACGGTACCGTTCATCGTTCGTCCGCAGTGCCCGAGCCAAATTCCGGACATCGAGCCGCTGCTGCGATTGAGCGAGACGATGGCGGGCGAACGTCAGTTGTTTGGTGACACCTTGCTCGAGACGGATCTCAGCCTGAGCGAACCGGTCCCGCTTTTGTGAGAGCGTGAACCGCGGCGACTTCAACCCGTAGCTGTTCGCCGCCCGTTCGAGCCGGTCGCGCACAGCTGTCATTTGATTCGTGACGGAACGCTGCAACTGCATCGTCAAACGCTCGACGTCTTTTCGCTGCGCATCGATCGTCGCCGTCGCGAGTTCCGCCGCAGCCGTCGGTGTGGCCGCACGTAAGTCGGCGACGAAATCGGCAAGTGTGAAGTCGGTTTCGTGACCGACGGCCGAGATGACCGGAATCGTCGAGTTGTAAATCGCTTCAACGACGATATCTTCGTTGAACGCCCACAGTTCCTCGATCGAGCCGCCGCCCCGGCCGACGATCAAGACGTCACAGTCCGTCCGTTCGTTCATCCAGCGAATCGCACTCGCCACTTGCGGGGCCGCCAAGTCACCTTGGACGGCAACCGGGGCGAATGTGATGGCTACGTGTGGCGCCCTGCGCCGCAGTGTCGTCGCGATGTCGTGCAAGGCAGCACCTTTGGGGGACGTAATGATCCCGATTCGTTCAGGGAAGGCCGGGAGCGAACGCTTCCGTTCCGCGTCGAACCACCCCTTCGCTTCGAGTTCGCGTTTTCTCGCCTCGTAACGTTCAAACAATAGACCGACACCGTCTTGACGCATCAGTTCAACGTACAGCTGAACGTCACCCGTCGCCTCGTACATCGTCACGCGCGCGACGACGACGACGTTCATCCCGTCTGTCGGTTCGAACGTGAGCGTTCTGGCGTCACGTGAAAACATGACGGCTTTCATACGAGACGCCTCATCTTTCAACGTGAAATAGCAATGACCCGAAGCGTAACGTTTAAAGTTCGAGATCTCACCGACGACCGCGATTTGTTGTAAAATCGGATCGTCGTCAAGCTGTCGTTTGACGTAACGGACGACTTCGGACACTTGAATCGGATTAGCCACGCGAAGCGACCTCGACCGTGTTATGCATGAGCATCGTGATCGTCATCGGTCCGACGCCGCCAGGTACAGGCGTGATGGCGCTCGCCACGTCTTTGACACCTTCATAGTCGACATCCCCGACGAGACGATTGTCGACACGGTTGACACCGACGTCGATGACGATCGCACCTGGTTTGACCATGTCGGCCGTGACGAGTCCGGCCCGTCCGACCGCGACGATCAAAATATCGGCCTGTCTCGTCATCGCTCCGAGGTCAGCCGTCTTCGAATGGCAATACGTGACAGTCGACGACTCGTTCAAAAACAGCATGCCGACCGGTTTGCCGACGATCTGGCTTCTCCCGACGACGACGACATGCTTCCCGACGAGGTCGGTCTGCGTTTTGACGAGGTGTAAAATCCCGTGCGGCGTGCACGGCAACAGCGTGTCAAGACCGAGCATCATTTTCCCGACGTTCTCCGGATGGAAGCCATCGACGTCTTTCTCCGGCGAAATCCGCATGATGACGCGAGATTCATCGATATGGTTCGGTAACGGGAGTTGGACGAGAATCCCATGTACCGCTTGATCTTCATTCAATAAATCAATCAGCTTCAGTAAATCCGCTTCGGTCATGTCATCATCAAATCGAAGTATTTGCGAGTCGATGCCAATCTCTTTGGCCGCTCGCTCTTTCCCGCGAACGTAACTGTGGCTCGCTGGGTCGTCCCCGATTAAAATGACTTTTAATTTCGGGGTGATGCCGCGCGCCCGAAGAGCTGTCACCTGATCTTTCAACGTTTCCCGATACGATGCTGCGATTTGTTTCCCGTCGATCACTACTGCCATCTCTCTCATCCCCCATTGTCTTAGGTTTCTCTGTAGTTGGTGTGGTGTCTTCTCTATTTGTTTAACAGACCGTGTGCTTGTCTTCGCTTACGCTTTAATGATGTTACCGAGCACGCCGTTGACGAGCTTGGCCGCTTCTTCATCGGCGAACGATTTGGCGAGTTCGACCGCCTCGTTGATCGTGACTTTGTCCGGAATCGTCTCGACGTAGAGCAACTCGTACGTCGCCATGCGGAGAATCGTCCGCTCGACATTTCCGAGACGGTCGAGTCTCCAGTTTTTCAAGTTTTCGATGAGCAATTCGTCAATCTCATCTTTCTTCTCCAACGTTCCAACGACGAGTTGTTCGTAGAATGGATCAGAGTCCATGCCATCAAGGGCAAATTCGATAGCCTCGTCTACCTCAAGTTTTGATACTTCGATTTGAAAAAGCGTTTGAATCGCTTTTTCCCGTGCTTCATGACGTTTCATTCAGATACTCTCCTTTTGCTTGCTTTCATCTTTAATCGGCAAGGATACCCCTACTTCAATCGTGCTCCGGGCACAGCCCGACGATAAGTGGGGGAGAAATTGCCGCCGGGACTGAATCACGCATGTCCGTTTTGGCAGACAACGTCGCTATCGATACCGGCCTCATCTCTTGCCCATCCTCTCCGGTTGTTCGTTTGTAAACTGTTCTCTACGGGAAAAAAATATTATCTCTAGTGAAAGGCGGTGAACCCAATGTCCACCATCACTGCGAAGGTCCAACTCTTCGTCCCGCCCCCTCAAGCGGCTATCCTGAGGGCAACGATGGACGCATACCGGTCGGCTTGTGACTGGCTGTCGGGACACGTCTTCGAGACGAGGGACCTGAACCAGGCGAGCCTCAACGACTCGCACTATGCCGAGCTCCGGCAACGGTTCGGCCTGAAGAGCCAGATGGCCCAGTCGGTCATGAAGACGGTGATCGCTCGGTACAAGTCGGCGAAGTCGAACGGGCACGCGTGGTCCCGTGTGGAGTTCAAGCGTCCCGAATACGACCTCGTCTGGAACCGCGACTACTCGCTCACCCAGGACCGGTTCAGCGTGAACACGCTGGACGGACGGATCAAGCTGGACTATGCGCGTAAGGGCATGAGGCAGTACTTCAACGGGACGTGGCGGTTCGGCACAGCCAAACTGGTGCACAAACACGAGAAATGGTTCCTGCACATCCCCGTGACGAAGGCGTTCCCCGAACTCGACGACGCTTGCGTCACAAACATCGTCGGTGTGGACCTCGGCATCAACTTCCTGGCGGTCACGTACGACAGCCAGGGCGAGACCACCTTCTACGACGGAAGAATGGTGAAGCACAAGCGAGGCACGTTTAAAGCCACCCGCGAACAGCTCCAACGACGGCAGACCCCATCGGCCTGCAAGCGGCTGAGACAGCTCGGCTCGAGAGAAAACCGTTATGTGACCGATGTGAACCATCAGGTCACGAAGGCACTCGTCGACCGATACCCGAGGGGCACGCTGTTCGTGTTGGAGGACCTGACCGGCATCCATGCCGCCACAGAGAAGGTGCGGGCGAGAAACCGCTACGTCTCCGTGTCGTGGGCGTTCTACCAGTTCCGTCGCATGCTCGAGTACAAGGCCGCACTGAACGGTCAGAAGGTGATCGTCGTCGACCCGAGACACACCTCCCAGACCTGTCCGACATGCGGGCACACCGAGAAGGCGAACCGGGACAAGAAGCTGCACACGTTCCAATGCAAGAACTGCCGGTACCGATCGAATGATGACCGCGTCGGCGCGATGAACCTGCATCGGAAAGGCATCGAACACATCGGTACAGGTGCCACGGGAGCATGACCCCCATGGAAGGGGCGAGGTCAACCGTCCCGATGTTCCGCCACGCGAAGGTAGGAGGCGCATGAGCGCCGTCCGCACTACCGGGCAGGAACGAGCGTAACCGTACTCTACGAGGGTAGAGGCGCCGTCGAGTCCTCGATGGACGCAAGCCCCCACCTCAAACGGACCGTCAAGGCGTTAAGTGGCGGGTTGTTGACTGTGATAGTTTAGCATAAAGCACTCACAAATTCAGTACAAAAAACAAGGAAGCCCGAAATAATGTTCGGGCTTCCTTGTTCGACTCATTTCGTCAGTATCATTTCTTTTTCGACAAATTTCGTGTCGAACGCACCGTTACGGAAATGTTCGTGCGCCATGACTTGTTGATGGAACGGAATCGTCGTATGAATACCCGACACCGTGAACTCGTCAAGGGCACGGAGCATCTTCGCGATCGCTTCCTCGCGCGTAGGGGCGTGGACGATCAACTTCGCCACCATCGAGTCATAGAACGGCGGGATGACGGCACCTGCGAACAGTCCGCTGTCGACCCGCACACCCATTCCTCCTGGAACGATATATTGATCGATCTTGCCGGCCATCGGACGGAAGTCGGTGAACGGGTCTTCGGCGTTAATGCGGCATTCGATCGAGTGGCCGCTAAAGACGATATCGGCCTGTGAGATGGCGAGCGGATGCCCGAGCGCGACTTCAAGTTGCGCTTGGACGAGATCAAAGCCGGTGATCATCTCCGTGACCGGATGCTCGACTTGGATTCGCGTGTTCATTTCCATAAAGTAAAACTCGTTCGATTCAGGGACGTAAATAAATTCGATCGTCCCGGCGCTCGAGTATTGGATCGCTTTCGCCGCTTTGACGGCCGCTTCTCCCATCGCTTGGCGCGTCGCCTCGTCGATCGCAGGCGACGGGGCCTCCTCGATCAGTTTCTGCATCCGGCGTTGGATCGTGCAGTCCCGTTCTCCTAAATGAATGACGTTCCCATACTGGTCAGCGAGCACTTGCACCTCGACGTGACGGAACGATTCGATATATTTCTCTAAATAGACGTCGCCGTTCCCAAAAGCTTGTTTCGCTTCTTTACGGGTCGCGACGAGTCCTTTGATGAGCTCTTCTTCGTCGAAAGCGACACGAATCCCGCGTCCGCCGCCTCCGGCCGTCGCCTTGATGATGACCGGATAACCGATTTCTCGAGCGAGTTCAATCGCCTCATCATCCGTCACGACACCGCTCGATCCCGGGACGACAGGAACACCTGACTCGATCATCGTCCGCTTCGCTTCATCTTTAATGCCCATCTTCCGAATCGCATAGCTGCTCGGACCGACGAACTGGATCCCGCACGCTTCACTCATCTCGGCGAACTCGGCATTTTCTGCCAAAAATCCATACCCAGGATGGATCATCGTCGCATCGACCGCACAAGCGACCGACAAGATGTTCGGGATATTCAAATAAGAGTCTTTCGACGGGTTCGGCCCGATACAATACGCCTCGTCCGCGAGACGAACGTGCAACGACTCACGATCTGCCTCCGAAAAGACGGCGACTGTCGGGATATTCATTTCTTTGGCTGCCCGAATGATTCGTACCGCGATCTCGCCGCGGTTTGCAATGAGTAATTTCATAGCACCCTCACTTCACGCTAAAGAGCGCTTGGCCATATTCGACTAGATCGCCGTCGGCGACGAGGATTTCAACGACTTCCCCGCTGATTTCGGCCTCGACATCGTTGAACAGTTTCATCGCTTCTAATATACAGACGACCTGACCCGTCTCGACACGGTCGCCTACTTTGACGTACGAGTCTTTATCCGGGGCCGGGCGTGAATAAAACGTTCCGACCATCGGTGATGTGATGGTACGTAAGTTGCTCACTTCCGCTTGAGGCGCTTCGCTCTCTTCTACGGCTGGTGCAGATAACGGAGCAGTAATCGGTTGAGCAAGCGGTGTGCTCGCGACGATTTGCTGCGCCGTTTCTTTTTTTAATGACAGTTTGAACTCGGACGTCTCGAGCTCCATCTCATGGATAGACGTCTGGTCGAGCAGTTCAATCAGCTCTTTAATATGATCGATTTGCATGAAATAAACCCCCTATTTATACCTGGTACTAATCTCTACTCTACTATAACTGGTCAGACCAGTGAATGCAACGACAAAAAAAGTGCCCATTCGTTTGAATGGACACTGCTCGTATTACCCGTTATAACGTCCCATGAAGTCGCCGGTACGTGTGTCGACCGTCACTTTTTCACCTGGCTCGATGAAGAGCGGGACTTGAATGATATGGCCAGTTTCGACCGTAGCGTTCTTTTTGACGTTCGACGCCGTATCCCCTTTAACACCTGGGTCAGCTTCTGTGATCGTCAAGACGACCGTCGTCGGAAGTTCGATCCCGAGGATCTCACCGTTATAATCAGCGATGCTCACTTCCATGTTCTCGAGCATGAACGGAAGCGCCGCTTTCACTTGCTCGCCCGTCAATTCGAGCTGCTCATACGACTCCGTATCCATGAAGACGTACGTGTCGCCCATCGGATACAAATACTGCATTTTTTTACGTTCGATGTGAGCGCGTTCGACCCGCTCGCCGCCCCGGAACGTCGTCTCTTGAATCGCGCCAGAACGTAAGTTGCGCATTTTCGTACGAACGAACGCTGCGCCTTTACCTGGTTTGACGTGTTGGAACTCGATGACTTGCCAAATCGAACCATCTGATGTTTTGACTGTTAACCCTGTCTTTAAATCGTTTACTGATACCATAGTGATTTCCTCCTAAAAATGAGCTGAGACTCAAGCCTCGATCGTGATTAACTCTTTTGGCGACTGCGTGAGACGGACATTTCCATCCTTCGTGATGACGACATCATCCTCGATACGGCAGCCACCGATGCCGGCGATGTAGATCCCAGGCTCGATTGTGACGACCATCCCAGGTTCGAGCACCGTGTCAGACCGGAACGACAACCCTGGCGCCTCATGTACTTCCATTCCGAGTCCGTGACCGGTTGAGTGGCCGAAGTACTCGCCGTACCCGGCTTCTTTGATGACGTCACGCGTCAACGCGTCAGCCTCGATGCCAGTGATACCGGCCCGAGTCCCTTCCACGCCTGCCAGTTGGGCACGCAACACCGTGTCATAAATCTCGCGCAATTTGTCTGAGATCTCGCCGACTGCGAGCGTACGCGTAATATCCGAACAGTACCCTTTGTAGTACGCTCCGAAGTCGAGCGTCACGAGTTCACCGGCTTCGATGACTTTGTCACTGGCCACACCGTGCGGCAATGCCGAACGATGACCAGAGGCGACGATCATATCGAATGAAGACGAATCCGCACCTTGGCCGCGCATGAACATCTCCAACTCATTGGCGACTTCTTTCTCAGTGCGTCCCGGGCGAATGAACGTCTGGATGTGGGCAAACGCCGCATCAGCAATCGCCGCAGCTTCCTTCATTATCTTAATCTCTGCCTCGTCCTTAATCAAGCGCAGCTTTTCCACGATCCCTGACGTCTCGACCAGTTCAGCCGCTACCTCTTTCTCATACGTCCGATACGTCCCGACCGTCATGTCATCTTGTTCGATCCCGAGACGCTTCACCCCTTCTCGGCTCGCGATGTCAGACACCGACTTGATGAGCGATGTTTCGAGCTCGATGATGTCATAACCGGTTACTTGGCTAGCTGCCTGCTCGGTATAGCGGAAGTCCGTGATGAAACTCGCCGCCTTCGCTGTGATCAAGATGACCCCACTCGACCCGGTAAACCCAGACAAGTAACGAATGTTCTCTCGTTTCGTCACGAGCAATCCATCGATCCCGTTCATTTCTAACTGAGCTTGTAGCTTGTTGACGCGTTCAATCATGTCGATTCCTCCAATGTTCGATGAGTGCATGCAACGCGAGCGTATAGCTCGTCAATCCGAAGCCGCTGATGACGCCGAGGCAGACACCGGCAAGTTTCGATTCGTGACGAAACGACTCACGGGCATGCACGTTCGAGATATGTACTTCGACGACCGGGGCTGAAATAGCGGCAATCGCGTCCCGCAATGCAATCGACGTATGCGTATACGCCCCGGCGTTCAAGATGACGCCCGCGTAATCATACGCCTCATGCAGCGCATCGATCAGCTCACCTTCATGATTGGACTGGATGAACGTGAGACGAACATCTCCCGGTGCTTCGAGCAACAGTTCTGCCGTCAAGCCTTTCAGCGAGACATCCCCGTACACATCCGGTTCCCGTCTACCTAGCAAGTTCAAATTCGGTCCGTTCAAGACAAGTATATGCACAAGCCTTCCCCCTCATTCGTCAAGTCTTTCTTATTGTAACAAATTTATGCGAAGAGCGATAATCGCGTCACCTGAGGTTTCGTTTTTCGATCAAATCACGTTATAATTCAACTATATACTTGTCAGAATCGAGGAGAACCTATGAAAAATAAAAAGTTGATCCCCGTCGGCGGTCAAGCACTCGTCGAAGGCGTCATGTTCCAAGGACGCACCGAGAGCGCCTCGGCCATCCGGCGTAAAGACGGATCGATCGAGACGTTCAAACAGCCTCGACTCCTCGTCCCGTGGGTCCAATCGTTGAAAAAAGTCCCGTTCCTTCGTGGCATCGTCGCTTTATACGAGTCGTTAAAGAACGGCTCAGCCCACATGAACTTCGCGAGCGATCGCTATGACGTCGACCCGAGCGAAGACGTCACGGAGAAGCCAGAGCAAAAGCAAAACATCCTCATGGTCATCATGATCGCCATCGTCGGTGTCATTTCTTACATCTTCGGCAAATTGATCTTCAACGTCACCCCGGCGCTCCTTGCCGCTATGTTCCAAAACGTGCCCGCACTGTCCGGTCACGTGATTCAAAACCTGCTCGAAGGGGGAATTAAACTAGTATTACTGCTCAGCTACCTATACTTGATTTCATTGACCCCGCTCATCAGACGCGTCTTCCAATATCATGGCGCCGAGCATAAAGTTATCAACTGCTACGAATCCGGACGACCGATCACCGTTGATAACGTCCGTTCAAGCTCACGCCTCCACTATCGGTGTGGTTCAAGCTTCATCCTGTTCACCGTTTTTGTCGGCATCGGCGTCTATATGGTCGTCCCGATCGACCCACTTTGGGTCCGGCTCGTCAGCCGGATCGCGCTGTTGCCGGTCGTCATCGGCATCTCGTTCGAGGTGCTTCAATTCACCAATCGCTTCCGGGAGCATCGGTTTTTATCCGTGCTCGGTAAACCAGGACTTTCATTGCAACTATTAACGACGCGAGAACCGAACGACGAACAGATCCGCGTCGCCATCGAAGCGTTCGAGACGTGGGAACGTTCCGAACTCGGTCAACCGGACGTCCAAAGAGAGGGATAAAGAGGAGGAAAACACCATGATCAGACAAAGAATCGGCTCGACCGCGGCGACCATCGTGTTCATCTTAGGCTTCATCGGAGTCGGACATATGTTAGCGACCGATCCTGGTCGATTGTTCAGACAGCTACTCTTCATCGGTATTTTCGGGTTAATCTTTTACGTGATTTACCGGGTCTTCATGGCTCCTAAAATTTCGGCCGAGGACGTGCGTTACCGGAAGACCGCGCAAGCGTCGAAAAAACGGATGGCGCGACCGGGCAATAGCCCCAAAGTCAAACCGTCCGCAGCGGCCGCTAAGAAAAAGAACACCAAACCAGGCTCGAACGTCACCAAACTGTCGAAGCGCACGAGCGTCCATCGCAGCGACGCCCCTCACCTGACCGTCATCGAAGGGAAAAAAGGCAAGAAGAAAAAGAAAGCGAACATGTAAAAGGAGCGCCTCTCGAGGCGCTCCTTTTAGTCTGTCTCGACAAATCCTATATACGGTAAGTTGCGGTATTGTTCCGCGTAGTCGATGCCGTACCCGATGACGAACTCATCTGGAATCTCGAATCCGACATAATCCGCGTCAAGTTGGACGAGGCGACGGGCCGGTTTGTCGAGCAACGTGCAAATTTTCAATTCTCCCGGTTGATGCAACTTCATATGCTGACACAAAAACTTGAGCGTCTGGCCGGTATCGATGATGTCCTCAATAATGACGACATATTTCCCTTCGACGTCGAGGTCGAGGTCTTTCCGAAGTTGGACGTTCCCGCTCGAGACCGACTTTTTCCCGTAAGACGAAGTCGCGACCGTGTCCAGTTGGACGCTCCCTTTCATCTGTCGCATCAAATCAGCGGCGAACACGAGTGAACCTTTTAACACGGGGACGAGGACGATCGGCGTCCCGGCCGCATCACGTTCGATCTGTTCCGCGAGTTCAGCGACGCGCTGTTTAATCTGTGCTTCATCAAATAACTTCCCTTTGATTTGAATGTTCATTTGTCGGCGATTGTTCGCCGTCACCCCCTCATTTATCTATCCAGCAACCATTCTATCATACAATCACCCTAAAAATAGACTTTAATTCAATAAAACGATGTTAATGTTCGGCTTTCGCTTCGAATGCCTAAAAAAAGACCACCATCCGATTCAACGATCGGATCGCGGTCGATTTCACTCATCCCGTGTCATATTCAGTTCTTGAAACTGTCGAAACTGCTCCATCAGCTCAGGTTTGTCTTCGAAGAATTCGACGAATTGGGTCATGCAGTCGAGCGTGTTCGAGCTCAAATGATGTTCGATGCCTTCAACATCCTCATAGACGTGCGCTTCATCGACCCCGATCAGCCGTAGGAACGACTCGAGCATCGTATGCCGCTCGACGAGCCGCTTGCCGATTTTCTGCCCTTTATTCGTCAACATCAGGCCTCTGTATTTTTCATATACCAAATAACCTTCCCGGTCTAACTTTTGCACCATTTTCGTGACTGAGGAGGGATGCACCCCTAAATGTTCGGCGATATCAGATACACGAGCGTATCCTTTCTCGACCATCAGTAAGTAGATTCGTTCTAAGTAGTCTTCCATACTCGGTGTCGGCATGGGCGTAGCCTCCCCTTATGTTCCGTTCTCCAATCTCCATTTTAGCGTAACCCGTGTAAAACCGAAAGCAGAACGGGCAAATCGTCTAGTCAATCATTGTCTCATGACCTTAAATTCTTTATAATGAATGTTGGTGAAACTTAATAGAGAAAGGGAGAACATCAATGGGAATCGAAACAATCCTCGTCATCATCCTCTGGGCTGCGCTCATCGCATATATCGTCTGGCGCTTCATGCCGGCTCGTGGTTTGAAAAAAATGAAACAAGAAGAATTTCGCGCTTCGCTCCGCAAAGGACAATTGATCGACGTCCGTGAACCGAACGAGTACAAGGGAGGCCACATCATCGGGGCCCGTAATATCCCGGTCGGCCAGATGAAACTTCGAATGAAAGAGCTACGGAAAGATCAACCGATCCTCATGTACTGCCAAGGCAAGTCACGTACGAACCAGGCGGCCAAACTGCTCATGAAAAATGGCTACACCGACATCTATATGCTTGAAGGCGGATTTAAAAACTGGAAAGGGAAAGTCAAAAAAGACTGACCCTCACAAACAAGCGTTGCTCCAACATTCGTTGGGGCAACGCTTGTTTGATTGAACGTTCAAAAGAATTTAGCGATTGATTTCGGTGCTAAAACTTTCCCTACCGATTTGATTTCCTCATTGACGACGAGGCCAGGCGTGCTCATAATTCCATACGACATGATTTGCTCGATGTCCGTCACTTTTTCAACCGTCGCCGTCTTCCCAGTTAATCGTAGCGCTTCTACGACATTTTGCTCCAGCGTTTTGCAATTGCGACACCCGGTCCCTAAAATTTTTATGTTCATGTTCGACTCCTCCTCATAGTATAAAGTTGAATAAGTAACCAATTATCGTGATCCCCAACGTCACAATGACAAAGAAAATGATGACGAGCTCTTTCTTCAACACTCGGCTCAACAGTAGACCTTCAGGTACAGACAAAGCGACGGTCGACATCATGAACGCAAGAGCCGTTCCGATCGCCATTCCTTTCCCTACAAGCACTTCGATGACTGGCAACGTCCCGATCGCATTGGAATAGAGCGGGACCCCGATCAACGTTCCAACGATTGGGCCATACCAGTTATCTCCCCCTGCGACACGCATAATGAACTCGGCCGGGATGAACCCGTGAAACCCTGCCGCGATCGCAATCCCAATCAATAAATAAGGTCCCACTTTTTTCACGGTCTCATAGACGCCATTGAACGCTGTCACTAAACGATCTGCTTGTGATAACTCAACCGTGACCGCGACTTGTTGACTTTTGATTTGATATACGTAGTCTTGCACATACTTTTCAAGATGTAACTTTTCAATTAGCAGGCCAGCGAACAATGCGACCATCACCCCTGCAAATACATATAAGAACGCGATCTTCCAACCGAACATCGAGATGAGAAGGACGATGGAAATTTCATTCACAATCGGTGACGTGATGAGAAACGTGAACGTCATTCCGAGCGGAATACCCGCTTCCACGAACCCGATGAAAAAGGGGATCGTCGAGCAGGAACAGTATGGTGACAAGACGCCTAGACCAGCGGCACCAATATATCCGCCAATTTTCCGCTTGCCACTCAAATAGTCGCGAACTTTTTCTACAGGGAAATAACTGCGAATATATCCGATCACAAAAATCATAATGCTCATCAGCACGGTTATTTTCACGACGTCCATCACGAAAAATTGTACAGCTTCACCGAAACGGCCACTTAGATCAAGGACGTCGTATGCGATAAAGTCTCCAATCCGATCAAACATGTTCACCCACTTCTTTCTCTGTCAATTGGAAAACGGTGTTCCGTCCCAAGCGTGTCGAGCGAATGACTTCACCACGCTCTAGCAAACGGAGGTGATGTGTCAACGTAGAGTTCGGCACCTCGAGCGCGCTCGACAGTTCACATAAGCACATCGGGGCTATGCCTAACAGGCGGACGATCTTTAACCGAGTTGGATCTGCCAGTCCTTTATGGAAGGCGGCTTGTCGCTCGAGCTCTCCCTCATCAAATTGACAGATACGTAAGGATTCGCGAAGTTCTTCGTCTGTTTTCAAAGTCCATTCCATCTTCATCACCTCCTCTTATATAACTAGTTTGCTAGTTATATAGTTTCAAGTCTACACACTTGTTCAACTATTCACATTTAAGACATTTTTTAGTTCATACAATCGTCACAACCACTCATCTTGGCACAAATCAAAAACCCGCTCGCGAATTGCGAGCGGGTTTTGGCTTAGTTGATTGACGATGGTTGGCGTCGCTCATACTTCAATACCGGCTTACGGGCAGCGAGCGTCTCGTCGAGTCGTTTGACGACCGTCGTGTGCGGCGCCGTCTGAACGATTTCCGGATTCTCTTCTGCCTCTTTGACGATTTGGAGCATCGCGTCACAGAACGCGTCGAGCGTCTCTTTCGATTCCGTCTCGGTCGGCTCGATCATGATGCACTCCTCGACGTTGAGCGGGAAGTAGATCGTCGGCGGATGGTATCCGAAGTCGAGCAATCGTTTGGCGATGTCGAGCGTACGGACACCGAGTGCTTTTTGACGTTTACCCGACAAGACGAATTCGTGCTTGCAGTACGTGTCGTACGGCACATCGAACGCGTCCTTCAAACGGGCGAACATGTAGTTGGCGTTCAACACTGCTTCGCGCGAGACACGCGTCAGTCCTTCGGCGCCCATCGTCTTAATGTAGCTGTAGGCGCGTACGTTGATGCCGAAGTTTCCATAGAACGGTTTGATGCGTCCGATCGACTGTGGGCGATCGTAATCGAGCGTAAAACCTGAATCCGCTCTTTTTACGATCGGTGTCGGCAAGTACGGGATCAAGTCGCGCTTGACGCCGACCGGTCCCGAGCCCGGGCCGCCGCCGCCGTGCGGTCCTGTGAACGTCTTGTGCAAGTTCAAGTGGACGACGTCAAAGCCCATATCACCAGGACGGGCGATCCCTAGAATCGCGTTCGAGTTGGCCCCGTCGTAGTACAGTTTACCGCCTGCCTCATGGACGACTTTGGCAATTTCAAGGATGTCCGCCTCGAACAAACCGAGCGTGTTCGGGTTCGTGAGCATGAGCGCTGCCGTGTCGTCCCCAACTTTCGCCTTTAAGTCAGCGAGGTCGACAAGTCCCCGCTCATCCGATTTGACCGTGACCGTCTCGAATCCGGCGACGACGGCCGAGGCCGGGTTTGTCCCGTGCGCCGAGTCCGGGACGAGTACTTTCGTCCGATTCATATCGCCGTTATGCTGGTGGAACGCTTTGATCAACATGAGTCCGGTCCATTCCCCGTGGGCACCGGCTGCCGGTTGGAGCGTCACTTCGTCCATCCCTGTGATTTCAGCGAGCTGGTCTTGAAGGTCGACCATCATCTCGAGCGCCCCTTGGACCGATTCGATCGGTTGGAGCGGGTGGATGTGGGCGAACCCAGGCAGACGTGCCATATCTTCGTTCACTTTCGGGTTGTATTTCATCGTACATGATCCGAGCGGATAGAAGCCGGAATCGACACCATGGTTCCGCGTCGACAGCGACGTATAGTGACGAACGACATCTAGTTCCGACACTTCCGGCAGTTCGGCCGCCTCTTGACGAATCATCGACGCCGGTAACAGCGCCTCGATATCAACTTCTGGCACGGTCGGTGTCGGCAAGTTATAACCGGTCCGTCCGGCACGTGACACTTCAAAAATGAGCGTTTGTTCGTGTTGCATCAGTTCGTCCCCCCAACCACTTCAATAAATCCGTCAATCTCTTCTTTCGTGCGCAGTTCGGTCGCACATAGCAACATCTGTGTTTGACGATCAGCATCATACGTTCCGAGAGGCAATCCACCGATGATCCCATTGTCAAGCAAGCGGCGTGACACGGTTTCGGCATCGGTACCGAAATCGACGACGAACTCGTTGAACATCGGTCCTTCGTCGATGATCGGGTAACCGGCCGACTTCAGCGCCTCTTTCATATAGTGGGCCGTTTGAATGTTGCGGACGGCCATGTCACGAATCCCATATTTCCCGAGCGCGGACATCGTGATCGAGGCGGCGAGCGCATTGAGCGCCTGGTTCGAGCAGATGTTCGATGTCGCTTTATCGCGGCGGATATGCTGTTCCCGTGCCTGTAGCGTCAAGACGAAGCCGCGTTTCCCGTCCTCGTCGACCGTCTGACCGACGAGACGACCCGGCAGTTTACGCATGAGCGCCTTTTTGACGGCGAAGTAGCCACACGATGGACCACCGAAACTTTGCGGGATCCCGAACGGTTGCGCATCGCCGACCGTGATATCGGCCCCGAGCGCACCAGGAGACTCTAAAATACCGAGTGCGAGCGGGTTGCTCGATACGACAAAGAGCGCACCGGCATCATGGGCCGCTTTCGCGAGCGTCGCCAAGTCCTCGACGCGACCGTAGAAGTTCGGGTACTGAACGACGAGACACGAGGCGTCCGTCAAATCGACGTCCGTCAAATCCGTCACGCCGGCCGCAACATGCGTATATTCAACTGAAAGTCCCGGTCCGTCCGCGTATGTGCGGATGACGTCTTTCGCTTCCGGGTGAACAGCACCGGAGACGATGACACGTTTCTTCTTCGTATGAGCGCTCGCGAGGTAAGTCGCTTCCGCGAGTGCGGTAATGCCGTCATACATCGACGAGTTGGCGACGTCCATCCCCGTCAGTTCACAAATCATCGTCTGGAACTCGAACATCGCTTGCAGTTCACCTTGTGAAATTTCAGGTTGATACGGCGTATACGCCGTGTAAAACTCAGAACGGAGCAACATGTGGTTCATGACGCTTGGCGACAAGTGATCGTACATGCCGGCTCCTAGAAAACTCGGATGTGATTTCGTGTGAAGGTTCTTCTCGGCAAGCTTCGTCATGTGGCGGACGAGATCGACTTCTGGGAGCGGAGCGCCGATGGCAGATAACGATGCCGTCTCCCGGAGCGTGGCCGGGATATCTTCAAGCAAATCTTCGATCGATTCGACACCGATCGTCTGGAGCATATCGCGTTCGTCTTGCTCGGTCATCGGTAAATAACGAAATTCCATTCTGTTCATTCTGAATCCCCCTGTATCATTTACGTTTATAGAACGGTGTCGGCACACGTTCGGCTTCTATTTGTTTGCCCCGAACTTCGACGATGAAGTTTGATTGTTCGACAAACCGGCGATCAATCCGGGCCCAAGCGATCGATTCGTTAACGGTCGGCGGCATCGTTCCCGTCGTGACGACGCCGATCGTCTCGCCGTCAAACAAGACGGGCGCACCTTGTCGGGCAATCCCGCGGCCGAGCAGCTTCAAGCCGATCAGACGGCGCGGAATATCTTCTTTTTGTTTGACGAGGGCATCTTTCCCGACGAAGTCGGTATCGAGCTTGACCGCAAAGTTCAAGTTGGCCTCGAACGGCGTCACCGTCTCGTCTAACTCATGCCCGTACAGCGGCAGACAAGCTTCAAAACGGAGCGTGTCACGTGAACCGAGCCCGCACGGCGTCACTTGTTCTGCTTCGAGCGCAGTCCAAATCTTCGCGACATCTTCGGCCCGGGCGTATACTTCGAACCCATCCTCACCTGTATAGCCACTCCGCGAGACGATTGCTGGCACACCGGCAACGTCGCCGCTCAAAAACCGGAAGAACTTGATCTCATGTAGCGGTAAGTCCGTGATTTGTCCGAGTACTGTTTCTGCAATCGGACCTTGGATCGCGATTTGACCGTACGCATCCGATTCATCGGTCACAGTGACGTCCCCTGATACGTATCGACGGACGTGGGCCACGTCTTTTTCAATATTCGAGGCGTTGACGACGAGCCAATACGCGTCTTCATCGAGCCGATAGACGAGCAGGTCGTCGACGACCCCGCCGTCAGGTAAACAAAACAAGTTGTATTGCGCTTGCCCGATATTCAGCTTCGAGACGTCATTCGTCACAAGACGTTGGACGTTTTCGAACGCGTCCGGACCTTCAATCCGAATTTCCCCCATGTGCGATACATCGAACATGCCAACCCGCTCCCGAACCGCTTGATGCTCTTCTTTGATTGACGAGAACATGATGGGCATCTCAAACCCCGCAAAATCCACCATCTTCGCCTTCGTAGAAATCAGGTCGTACAAAGGCGTACGTTTCAACGTTAACTTCTCCATAATATCCCCCAATCCCGAACGTAATTAATCCATTTGATGAAATATTTCGTTTTCTATTCCACTCTATCAATTTTTTGACGCGCTGCCTAGCAAAAATGGGCAAAAATAAAGAGGATTGAAAACGAAAACGTTTTCATCCTCATTATTTCATATTTCAGTCTCAGTGGAAACGCCTGAACGATCGATTCCAGCGGTCCGCTTAATTTCCTTCGTAAGGCCGACCGTTGCCTGTTTCATTTCGAGCGATTCGTCTTTCACTTTAACCGAATAAGCCTTCATTTGCTTCACCGATGCGTTGACCGTGTCGATGTGCTGTTTGATCTCACCGACCAAGCCTTGAATCACATTCATTCGAATCGTAAACCGTTCTGTCAACCGTTTCACACGGCGCAGATCGGTCTTCATTTTGTTCCGATACAATAAAAATCCGTATCCACCTAGCCCGACGAGTGCGAGCACGATAATACCAAGATTAATCCAAATCATCTGTCTTCCTCCTTCAACCGATCTAGTTCACAAGCAATCGCTTCCGAGCTCAATGAGGCGTCGATTGTCACATCGGCGTAAGCGTAAAGCGGACGCCTGCGCTCGTATAGCGCCTCGACGCTCCTTTTACCAAGTTGCACGAGCGGGCGGTCCGAGTCTTTAATGCGCCCCCAACACAGTTCGAACGGCAACTCAAGGGCAACGATGCGCCCATGACGCCGCATCCATTCGATATTTTCTGAGCGCTCGACGATTCCGCCACCTGTCACGATATAGTCCGCATGAACGTTTCGAAGCATCGCCGTCTCTTCGGCCCGAAACGCGCTCTCACCGTGTCGGGCGAAATAAGCAGGTAAACCCATCCCAAGATGCCGTTCGAGCGCTTCATCCAAATCGATGACATGATTCGATTTTTCAAGATATCGTTTTAAGCTTGATTTACCTGTACCCATAAACCCGATGATGTAAAACGGTCTAGTCATCGAAATAAATCACCTCTTTATGCTTTTCTCCCGTCTTCAACCGGATCTCGACCTCCGTCGTACCTGGCCCGAGCGGTCGGCAGAAAATCGTACCGGTCGGTTTGACGATGATCTCTGCTTCTGTCTGGCACGAATGTTTGGCGACCATGAGATGGGATTCGAAGCGAATCGCCAAAATTTCGAGCGTCAGACGTTCCGTGCTTCGTTCGATATCAGTATACCAAAACAAAGCTGCAGCTAATAGCCACGTCAAGAGGACTAACGTAGAGATGACGAAGAACCCGAGCGCATGCACATCACGGACTTCTCCCGCGGGCCGATCGAGTCGGTCCACTGAATCCGGTAGCCGTTTCCTAACGGTTCGACGCGATAACCATCGATTCCTCTTATAAATAACAAGTTCCCTCCTTCTTCGCCTACCATGACTAAGTTCCGATTGATCTGCTTGAGCGTCCACGTCCACGTCGTCTCATCGGGTCGAACGTACGTACCGACGAGTCTACCTTCTCGCACCTGACAGTCACGACTGTCGAACAGTTTGCGGACGATGAGTTGTGGTGTCGTGTTCACTTGACCGCGCGGTTGTTCGTAAAACGCCTCCCCGAGCGCTAAAAAGTGGACGAGCAGCCCGATGAACAAGGGGAGCAACAATAATGTGAACGTCATCTCGAGCAACGTGAAGCCACCCTCAGAGTGTCGGCAGACATATGTCTTGTTCACAAATTTCGACTTCACCGCTTGGATCGGCCGCATCGAGCAACACCTCCCCTTGAAGCCGTTCATAAGTCCGAACCGTCGCCTCGAGACGCTCCACCCGCTCCGTACCCGCCGTAACGAACGGCGCAATCACACCGACCCATCCGAGCAGGAGGGCTAGACTTAAACAAACTTCCCAAAACGTGACGCCTTGCTCATCCTCCCCCACTACGGATCACCTCCGGCTCATACGTGCCCATCCTGAACTTCAACGTGACCGCGACTTGGCCCGTGTAAAATTTCCACTGCCCGGCATACGTCGCCGCCGACTTTGAAAAGACGATTTCGTTCGTTGCCGGCAGGCTCATCTCGACACCGTCGGGAACGACGCCTGAAGTGATCGACGTCGTCCCGCACGTGATGTGATACCGCCGTTCTTTCATGTACCATCTCAAGCGCGGGACACATTTTTCATCGGCGGCCACATACGGATACTGGCCGACCTCGGCGATGTCTTGGACGAGCGCCTCCGTGAAGTCGATGAGCGCGAGCCGGTCCATCGAACGGACGGTAGGCGTCGCCACTAAAAGGAGTAGCGACAGGACGACGAGTACCCAAGCCATCTCGACGAGCGTATAGCCGTCTTGTCTCATTTCAGCGCCAACGCACCTGTGCTCGGCGTGTACGTGTACGTCATCGACTGACAGCTATATTCGAGCGGATTCTCGGTCGAAGCACGTTTGATGACGGCGAGTGATTCTGGATACGCCTTATGTTCCGCATAGTATAAATTGATTTCAGATTCGACAATCCGTACGCTCCCTTCACAGCTGACGCTATCCGCCCGTGACTTCCCGTCCGACATAGACGGGACGAGTAGCAGCAACAAGACCGAGATGATCAGTAACACTGCCGCCATTTCAACGAGTGTGAATCCTTGCTCTGCCTGACAGTCTGATTTGAGTTTTGCCACGATAATTCTCCTCCTCATAGTTGGGCCATAATTAGTTTGACCGGCAAATAAATCGTATAGAACATCATCGTCACCATGACGGTCAAGAAACCGTACAAAAGCGGCTCCGTCTTGGCGATCAGTTGCTTCCAATACAGTTCCATCTCTTCAAAGATCAAGTCTCGATGTAACGCCATAATCAATCCGAGGTCTCCACTCACCGTCCCGACCCCGAACAAGCTGACGACTTCATGATCGAGCAGACGTTCCTCTCGGGCCGCCGCCTCCAACTCGATCCCGCTAGACATCCGGTCATGGATGCGCCGGGCGATTTGCGCCACTTCCCCGTCCCCGTGAGAGAGACGCTCGATGACGTGACGAACCGAAATTTGCCCTTCACTCAGTAAGGACAGTTCGCTGACAAACAAATACGTGATATACAGTCGTCTTCCCCGCTCGACGAATCGGATCGGGACGGACCGGCCTCGCTTCACGACCCAATAGCCCCAGCCACCTGTCAAAACGAGCGCGACGAACAAGCCCGGGAAAAAACTTCGTGACAAGAGGATGGCGCTGATTCCGTCTAAATCGTCGACCTGCACCATCGAGAGCAATTTCGGAAAGATGTACAGCGCATAAATGGCACCAAGCCCTAAAAGCATCGTCAAGATGACGAGCGGATACCTCGCCAGTTGTTTTAACTCTTGCTGCAGGCCTCGACGCATCATCGATAAGGCAAGTACTTGTTCTAGACCTTCAATGAAATGATGTCCCCGTTCCGCCGTGACGAGCATGTCTCGCATACGCGCATCCGTGACGAGTTCTGAGAATACGTCGGCGAGTGCCAGACCACTCTCGAGCTTTTGCCGCATCACACGAATCAGTTGTTTTTGCTTCCCCCGCTCATGCAACTCGAGCGTCTCGAACGTCTTTTTCAACCCGACCCCTCGTGCTTGCAGTCGCAGGAAGCGCCGGATCGTGTTCAGCTCCCTACTGGAACGGACATCGACCATGAGCAAGTCACCTCCTCTCTCCGCTGCAACACACACCAATGGCGCGGCACCTCTACTTTGCCGATCAACTGTTCGAGACGGCGTTCACCGTCTTCGATACTCGCCGTATGAAACGTCGCGATCGTCAAATGTCCGCTCAGTGCCGCATCATGCGCGACAAGCAGTTCTTCACTCGTCCGCACCTCCCCGACAACGATGATATCCGGGTCGGCTCGCAACGTTTCTTTCAACAAACGTCTATGATCCAGTCCTGCCAATACATTCACCTCGAGCTGGATCACACCCGTCAATTGCTGTTCGGGAGGGTTTTCGATCGTCACGATCCGGTGGTTCTTCAAACTTTCAAGAAAAGCATAGAGGACTGTCGTTTTTCCGGCCCCCGTCGCGCCACCGATTAAAAACAAGCCGTGCCGCAGCTCAGCCATGCCTTGAAAACGCAACACATCCACTTCAGATAACAACTCTTGAAGTTGGAACGAGACGTTCGGCAGACGCCATGACATGAGCACATCAGTAAATGACGGCAAAAACGTGACCCTGATCATTTCTTCGTTTCGATCATATATCCCGGATTGCGGAACCCGATGATCCGTTTCAGCGAGCGAACACCAATATTTCATATGTAATGTGAGCCGTTCGTAGTCTGGACGTGGTATCGTCTCAAGCTTTGTGATCGACGTCCCGTGACGCGCCTGTGCGATAACGGCGTCTTTGCCTGGCATGAAATGGACATCGCTCGCCTCGAGCCGTCGCGCCGCTTTAATCAATCGATCAATCACCAGTTTCATTGTCCCCACCTCATAAATGAGCATAAAAAAAAGCCCACTCTTAGGAAAGTGGACTTGTCTTATGAAACGTTTACCGAAGTCAAATCATGGCGGCGGGCATACGTCTCGATTGATGCCTTGTCGTAGCCGACAATGACTTCTTTACCGTCTGTCAAAATCGGGCGTTTCAACAGCTTCGGATTTTCGCTCATCAACTTCAGCAATTCGCTCAGTTTCAATTCATCGACGTCAACGTTGAGCTGTTTGAACGCTTGACTTCTCGTTGCTAGGAGTGAATCGACTCCGTCTTCGCTAAGTGCAAGTAGCGTCAAGAGTTCGTCTACCGTCGGAGCGTCTCGGAAAATATGGCGTTCGTTCACATCAAGTTGTTGCTCTTGTAAAAACGCTTTCGTTTTTCGACACGACGTACAGCTTGGATACGTATAAAACATAAGTTCACTTGCCACTTTCAGCGCCTCCTTTTATTTGACAACCTGTTCCGTTCAATGTTTGTAAGTTGATTATACAACCTATTCCGCTTTTTGTACATAGTTTGTACAACCTTTTTTGAATTTTTGTACAACTTTATATAACATATCGATTTCACATATTTTTCACGATTATTTTGCTCAATTCACACGTTTTCATAGCATTTTTCTGAATGTGTTGGTAAAATAGTGAATGAGAATGGAATAATGTACGTATGGGGGGATTAACATGGCGAGAATGTTCCGTGTCCTAGGCTTTTGGACTGGGTTGATCGCGGCGCTGGCTTTCGTGGGCGCACTCGGTGGAGATCAAAGCAGTAGCGAACATACTGGTGACTTCGTCGTAATGGGTCTTGTCTTTTTAGCTCAAACAATTTTCTTTGTCGCACTAGGCTACTTGAAACTGACTGAAAAAACGTATGTATACGTGTTCGGCGCTTACTTGACTGTTTTCTTCGTCGTCTTCACGTATTGGAGTAACTTCCAAATGTAAAAAAAGATTGTCTCTCGTTGAGACAATCTTTTTTTATGTTCACCGTTCAAAAAATGGATTTGAACGAATTTCAGCTTCGAGTGTCGTCTTCGGTCCGTGACCTGAATAGAGCACCGTCTCGGCCGGCAATAATTGACGCATCCGATCGATCGATCCGAGGAGCGTCGATTGGTCGCCGCCGAATAGATCGGTCCGGCCGACCGATTGTTTGAAGATCAAGTCCCCGCAAAAGGCAACACGTTCGCTCGGGATGTGCAATGTGACACTCCCCGGTGAATGACCCGGCGTGTGATGCAACTCGATTGTAAACGCACCAATCTCTAGCTTCTTACCTTGATAAGTTCGTTCGGCCGGTCGCATCGATGAGTGGGGCAGATGGAACTTTGCCGCCCCGTTCTTTTCACCGTCGGCGAGCCATGACCGCTCGGCTTCATGAACATAGACCGGTACCGGATAGCGATCGCGCAGCGCATCGATGCCGCCGATATGGTCAAAGTGGGCATGCGTCAACAAAATGGCGTTCAATCCGCCGAAACGTTCCACCGCCTCAAAGAATTTCGGGTCGTCCGTGCCCGGGTCGACGATAACGACCGTTCCGTCTTGTTCGAGCACGTATCCGTTCTCTTGGGCAAGGCCCGATGTGATTTTTACAATATTCATCTAGAACACCTCCACAACCATTCTAAACGATATTGTGGCAAAATTGTAGCGGTGGCAACCTTTGCTCGACAGCGTGTGTTATTTCGGATAAAATAATAGTGATATTTCAGTGAAATTTTTATGAATTTCATGACGTATAATAAAGGGGGAACTCGTCATGCATTTGTATGAGCCATTTGGATGGATTTCACTCATCGTAGCACTCGTTGCACTTTGGGGGATGGCCCGTTCATTCAAAAAACGCCAATTCTTTCCACTTGCGTTTGCCGGAATCACCGCGCTCGTCTTTGGATTCTTTGGCGTCGCAACATTGATTTTCGGTGGAATCCCAGGTTAATGTTGACTTACCACGAAGACGACTGCGGTCGTCTTTTTTTATTCCGTAAAAAAAGCGCTGACGTTTAACGGTCAGCGCTAGCTCTTGATTATTAATCGGTTTGTTCTTTAAAGCGAAGCAAATCCGAATAGATCAAGTCATCGTTCATTTGCAGGATTTTTTCGGCTTCTTCCGTGACCGGTCCGCAAAGTGTCGTATCTTCAACCGCTTCTCCAGTCGTCGCATCGTAACACATCGATTGCGTCCACACGTAATCGTCCGTGACGACCGTGCCGTCTCGGAAGATGGCGCGACTGTTGCGGTCTTCAGCGAACAAGTCGTTCCCGAACCCGACCAAGTCCGACGTATCGATGCCGAGCAAGTGCAGGAGCGTCGGCTTCATGTCGATATGACTTCCGATCGTCTCATGGACTTCGCCTGTTTCTTGGCCCGGCAAATGGATGGCGAACGGTACTTGTTGAAGTTTCGCCACATCATACGGCGTCAACTCTTCTTTACCGAGCAAGCCGGCCACCGCGTCGTTATGGTTTGTCGAAATGCCATAGTGGTCACCGTACACAACGAAAATCGTATCTTCCCACATCCCGTTCTGTTTCAGTTCGTCGATGAACAGGCCAAGCGCATAGTCTTGGTAAGCGAGTGCCTGCGGGAAGTTGTTAAGCGTCGTCGAGTTCGTCTCGAATTTCGGCACGAGTTCGTAATCCTCGCTCGGCATCGTATACGGGAAATGGTTCGTGAGCGTGATGAACTTCGCATAGAACGGTTGCGGGAGTTCCTCGAGCATCGGAATCGATTGTTCAAAGAAACTATCGTCCAACAAGCCCCACTCCGTCATGTCCTCAGGATTCCCAAGGTCGTAACTCTTCTCATCATAGAACATGTCGACGCCGGTGTTCTTGTACATCAAATCGCGGTTCCAAAACGATTTGTTGTTCGCATGGAACACGGCTGAATAATAGTTCTCTTCTTTGATCAGTTCAGGAAGAGCTTGGTACTCATTATCGGCGTTCGTGAAGTAAACGGCTCCACGTGGCAGGCCATACAGCGAATTGTCGAGGGCGAACTCGGCGTCTGACGTTTTCCCTTGCCCGACCGTATGGTAATAGTTTGGCCAGTAATGGGACTCTTCGATCAGCTTGTTCAAGTTCGGCGTGATATACTCGCCGTTCGCGGCTTTCATATTGTGCGTGAAGTTTTGTGTCGACTCGAGCGAGACGACGACCACGTTTTTACCTTTATATTTTCCGAACAAATCCGGATTCGGCGCCGCATAGTTTTGGCGGGTATACTTTTCAATCTTGGCTAACTCCGACCCATCGGCCATCGCTTTCTGCGCGGACGTCTTCGTTTGAAGCATCGCGTCATAGACGTGGAAATTGAACGTCCCGATGTTTTTGACGAGCAGCTCACGGTCGAACGAACGCGTCAACAGTTCAGGGCGTTCCGTCTCAGCAAGCGACAAGTTGAACAAGAACACGGCGACAGCTGCCACGAACGTGATGAGCGCCCGGCGGTGAGACGCGGTGGTTTGCAACGTATTGATCTTCCATAGTACGAACGGCAAGACGAGCACGTCCCCAAGAATGATCAAGTCTTTCCATTCAAGCAGTGATATGAATGAAGTCGACAGCGTCTCCATGTTCGACGGTTGCAAAATGACAGGCATCGTCAAGTAGTCCGTAAACTCGCGGTAGTAGACAGCGTCCGCGAACAACAGGAACGAGGCGACCGCATAAAGGGTGTACAGCACCCACTTTTGCTTATTTCCTTTAAAGAAGAAACTAAAAGCGAACAAGAACAAGGTCGAGCTGATCGGACTGATCAACAAGATGAATGCTTGAGCTGTGTTTTCAATCGGGATGTTAAAGAAAAATTGGTATACTACGTACGTCTTCGTCCAAAGTAATAAACTAAATATCCAAAATAACCGATATTCTTGAAACGAAGCGCGGACCGTTTCATTCAGTCGCATAGTCAGCTTCGATAAGCTTTGAGATGACTTCATCTGACGGCCTCCTCCTCTTTTCAGTTTTAAGACGTCCTCAAGCAGGATGCGCCATGAATAAGTTCAATAACATGTAGTTGGCTTGTTATCTATTTCACTAACGGTAACAGTCCAGTATCAAGTCCAAATCTTACCCCTTTTTTAACAAAAAATCAACCACACCTTTACAATTCCCTTTGTACGTCAAAAGCACACATGCGAGATCGCATGTGTGCTTTACAGGTTAGACTCTAGTCGGCAAAAAATGTTTTCGTGCCAGCCAAGCGCAGCCGATGACCCCGGCGTCATTCTCGAGTTCGGCAATTTTGAACGTCGTCGACGTATATACCCGTTCAAGGGCAAACCGCTTAAATTGTTCATCGAGCGGCTCGAGCAAAGCTTGTCTCGCTTTTGAAACGCCGCCGCCGATCACGATCATTTTAGGGTTCAACGTGTTGGCGATGTTTGAAATCGTCAACCCAAGATATTCCGTCATCTCTTCAACGACTTCTGTCGCGACCTCGTCTTTCGCTTTATAGGCCTCAAACACATCGCGAGCCGTCACTTCACCTAACTCGTTCAATGACGTCGTTCTCCCTTTACGCTTTTGTAAGGCGAGACGGGCGATACCGGTTGCTGAGGCGATCGTCTCGATGCAGCCTTTGCGCCCACATCCACACATGACCGCTTTCGCCTCGTCGCGCTCGACCGTGATATGCCCGATCTCACCAGCCATGCCGGACGCCCCATGGACGATGTTCCCGTTCGTGATGACACCGCCGCCGACACCCGTACCGAGTGTGATCGCGAGCAGTTCAGACGCTCCTTCACCGGCGCCTTTCCACATCTCACCGAGCGCGGCCGCGTTCGCGTCATTCTCGAGCACGGCCGGCAATCCGACTGCTTTCTCGAATTCGCCGACGAGCTCAAAGTTCTTCCATCCGATGTTCGGCGAGTATTCGACGACACCTTCTGAGAAGTTGATGAATCCTGGAGCTCCGATTCCCGCACCCGCAAAATCTTGCT
Source organism: Exiguobacterium sp. SH0S2 (assembly GCF_004337185.1). Classification (NCBI taxonomy): domain Bacteria; kingdom Bacillati; phylum Bacillota; class Bacilli; order Caryophanales; genus Exiguobacterium; species Exiguobacterium sp. SH0S2. The sequence goes on from NZ_SJVB01000003.1 coordinate 96,136, forward strand.
TCGCTTTTCCGGATTGCTGAAGGTACGCTTCAAACGAGGCGGCGATATCAGTCGGGATATGTACCCCATTATCACGGATGTCCGTCTTGATCTCCCACTTATCTGAAATGATCCCGTTCATGTCCAAGACGGCCATTTTCACCGTCGTCCCACCGATGTCGATTCCTAATAACCACTTCATGCATTCCACTCCTCGTCTCAAATAAATCGCTTTCATCCAATAGTCTACACTATAAAACCTCTTGTGCAAACATTTGCACAAGAGGTTTTTCTGTCAATCTATTGAATTTTTTAGTTCATGCGTCAGAATAATCTTTGCCGTGTCATACTCGCGCTGTTCGATCATCCCACCGGCGTTCAATTCGTCTAACTCCATCATCATGAGACCGATCTCGGCGTCACGCTCTCCGATGTAAATAATCGTGCCAAACGATTTTAAAAACTGTTGCACGTCATAAAAGTTTCTCATTATTATTCCCCCATCGCGGTCAATACGTAGCGATACAGCAACGCTCGTGTCGCCTCGAGCGATGTTTGGTGCGTCCGCTCATAGCTGTGGCTCGACTCGATCCCAGGACCAATGAGCGCATGTCTTACGTCATAGCCGGCCCGGATCGCAGCTGATGCGTCCGAACCGTAGAACGGATAAATGTCGACTTTGAACGGAATGTCGTGGTCGCGGCAAAGCTTTGTGAACTGACGACGCAACTCGAGATCGTACGGTCCTGAAGAATCTTTGGCACAGATCGATACAGTGTACTCGTCCGAGTGTTGCCCGTCCCCGAGCGCCCCCATATCAACTGCGATGTACTCGTCAACTTCGTCCGGGATCCCGGCGTTCCCGCCAAAACCGACCTCTTCATAGTTCGAAATTAAATAGTAGACCGTATGTGGCAAGTCCGCTTTGACCAAGTCACGCGCCAAATCGAGCAGGATGGCGACCGACGCCTTGTCGTCAAGATGACGCGATTTAATATAACCCGTCTCCGTCTGTTTGAAACGGGGATCGAACGAGACGAAGTCCCCGACTTCGATTCCTAACGCTCGGACGTCGTCCGCCGTATGAACGTCGGCATCGAGACGTACTTCAATGTTCGCCGCCGTCCGCTCGGCACTGTTCGTGTCTTTATAGACGTGCACACTCGATTGATGGACGAGGATCGTCCCGTCCACTGCCTCGCCCGCTTCGCGATGGACGAGACAGTTCTCACCTTCGATCGCGGTCCAAGCGTAACCGCCGACTTGTGTCAGCCGCAAGCGTCCGCTCGGCAACACTTCCTTCACCATCGCACCGAGCGTATCGACGTGGGCGGTCAAAAGACGGGCCGGCCCGCTTTGTCCAGGAAACTTGGCCAACAATGCACCTTTTCTCAACCGGCTCGTCTCAACCCCGAGGTCCGTGAGCTCACGTTCGACGTAACTGACTGCTTCGTGCGTCATTCCAGAAGGACTCGGGATCTCTACTAATCGTTTTAACGTATCAATCATGTTGTTACTCCTTTGTCATCGATGATATCCGAGCCAGTATAGTGTCCCGGTCAATAAAACTGCCAGCGCCGTGAACAACAGGCGCCATTTTTTTGTCGTTTCATCAGGTAATCCGACCACGCCCGCCATCAAAAATCCACCGATGAGGCCCCCCGCATGGGCCGAGTGGTCCAAGCTGGCACCGAGGACGAAGGCGAGCCCTACGTTTAATCCTAACATAATAAACAGCGGTGGGCCGAGCGTCTTCATGAACAGCGAGCGGTCACGCAGTCCGAAATAGAGCAGTGCGCCGACGAGACCGAACAATGCGCCGGACGCCCCGGCCGAAATCGCCTCACTGAACGCGTAGGAGGCGGTCGACGCGATGACGCCCGCCAACAGATAGATCGTCAAGAACCTCGGTGACCCATACATGCGTTCGACGAGCGGGCCGAGCGACCAGAGCGCGAACATGTTGATCGCAAAATGAAACCAGCCGATATGAAGGAACATCGGTGTGACGAGGCGCCACCATTCGCCATCGTCGATGAGCGGATTGACTTTGGCGCCGAATCGGATGAGCGTGTTCGGATCGAGCGTCGAGCCGAGCGATTCGGCGAGCCACATGACGACAAACGTCAACATCATGAGCGCATAGACGAGTTGCGGTTCACCGAATGAGAATCGCTTCTTCAGTTCGGCTTTTCGCTGTTTATCGAGTGCGAGCGCGAGCGACCGAAACCGGGTCTCATCTTGTTCATCGCCACACGCGTGCCTGTCGAGTCTCACCTTGGCCGCGACTTGGAACGACAACGTCTCAAGTCGCTCCTCATCGACGAGAGGGTCGCCGTATATATGAACGTGAAGCTTCGCACGCCCGAGTCGTGCGAGTCGGAACGAGCTCATGACCGCCTCGATCTCGATCGCGACATGGTTTGCCCACGCCTTATCCGTCTTTATGTACAGGTGATAGAGGTCTCCAGCTTTCGTGTCGAACAATACCAGCGCGCGCGAAGGCTCGAGTATACCTTCGACCCGACCGCCCGCCTCGACCGCATGGTAAATGTCTTCCCAAAAACATCCCGGTTGCGTCAACTGAATCCCCTCCTTTCCTTCTGTCTTAATTGTAATCCAATTCGATCATGACGACAAAAGTTGGCGCTTTCTGAATCTGTCCGGCGTCCGTACCAACACATAAAAAACGTAGCCGGCATACGCCGACTACGTCTATATCGCGAATATATTATAAAACAGGTTGCATCGTTTTCAACAACACGTCTGCCGAATGGAGCATTTTCTGCTTCTCTTCTTCTGATAATTCGATTTCGACGACTTGACGCACGCCTTGGCGGTTGATGATTGCCGGCACACCGATATGAATATCGTTCAAGCCGTACTCTCCGTCCAAGTAGGCACCGACCGTGAGTAGCGTGTTCTCGTTACGGAGCACCGCTTTGACGAGACGAAGCAAGCCGAGACCGATCGCATAGTACGTCGCGCCTTTACGTTCGATGATGTGGTACGCAGCGTCACGAACGTTGACGTAGATGTCTTCAAGGTCTTCCCACGTATACTCGTCGTTCTCTTCGAGCAACTGTTCGACCGATTTGCCGTAAATCCGGGCGTTGCTCCACGCCGCGAACTCGGTATCGCCATGCTCACCCATGATGTAAGCGTGGCAGTTGCGCGGATCGACGTTGAAGTAATCACCTAGCATGTAGCGGAGGCGTGACGTATCGAGTACAGTCCCTGAACCGAAGACGCGATGTTTCGGAAGACCCGAGTATTTCCAAGCCAAGTGTGTCATGATATCGACCGGGTTTGATGCGAGGATGATGATACCGTCGAAGCCAGAAGCCATGATTTCAGTGATCATCGATTTCATGATTTTCGCATTTTTCTCAACGAGGTCGAGACGTGTCTCACCTGGTTTTTGAGGAGCGCCAGCCGTGATGACGACGATATCTGCAGCACCGCAGTCCGTGTAATCTCCAGCCCAGACGCGCATCGGTGACGAAGCGAACGAGACGCCGTGGTTCAAGTCCATCGCTTCGCCTTCTGCCTTCGCCTTGTTGATATCGATGATGACGAGTTCTTCACATAGGCTCGCTGTCGTCAATTGATACGCGAAGCTTGCACCGACCGCTCCGGCCCCGACGAGAGCGACCCGTGTTACTTTTGCATGATTTAATGTTTCCATGTTGTTTTTCCACCCTTCAAACAATCTGTTTCATGTTTTTGTTTTGTCTGTTACACCTAGATTGTAACATCATTCACAAACAGTCAATACAAGAGAAACCGTTTTCAGTTTGGCAATATTGTGACAAAATTCACATTCGTTTGAAACATCCTCATTCTCTGTACTACCCTTAGGCGAAAACAAGAAAACCAATCGCTGCCGCGGAGGCGATCGCCAAGAAATTAACGGCGTCGTTGCCGAGAAAGCGCCATCCAGATACATAGTCGGTCGCTTCACCGTGATGCAGCTTTTTCTCCGTCAGTTTTCGGCACGTCCGACAGCGATACTTACGTTGCACGGTCGCACCGAGCAACGTATCGACGACGCTGCCGCTCAGACCGAGCGCAATCAATAGAAATAGCGTGCCCATCGTTATGTTTAAGAACGGGAGCGATGACAAGACGATGATCGTCGCGCCGGCGACGGACATGAGCGTACCGAACGGTGACACACCACCGCTCGTCCCCGGTTCAACTTCACGCAATGTCAAAATAGAGCGCGGTCGGCGCGATGCGAGGACGCCGAACTCGGACCCCCACGTGTCACTCGTCGCCGCCGCGATTGAAACGACGTAAGCGAATAGCCACGCCTCGTTCGAAGTCATCGCCATTCCGACGGCGGTGAGCATAGCGATTCCTCCGTTCGCAAGCACTTGCACGAAGTCACGCGGTCCGGATTTTTCGACGATGTCATCGACCGACGCCTTGTCGCGGGCGCGATATTTTGAAGCGAGCGAGGACGTCGAAAAGAACACACCGAGCAAGTACAGCCCGAACCAGCCAAAACCAAACCCGATGACCGTCCCTGTCACGATCGTCAAGATCGCCCCAGAGAACGTCAACGACCGGAGACGATATCCGGCCAGTGCAACTAGACAAGTTACGAGGACGATTGAGAGCATCGAATCATTTCCCTTTCTGTCACGATCAGTTCGACAGGTATGTCGTGTGGTTCGATCGGTATTTCGTCGAGCACTTGTACGTCGTAGGCGAGCGCGATCGTCGCACCGCGATATGTCGCTAAGAAACGGTCGTAATAACCCCCGCCCCAACCGATCCGATATCCAGAACGGTCAAAGACACGGCCTGGGACGATACAGACATCGATGTCGAGGTCGGTTTCCGCGGTCGTCGGCTCGAGAATACCCATTACCCCCGGCTCGAGGTCGCTGAACGTCCTGATTTCGTGGAACGTGAGCCCCTGTTTCGTTACTTTCGGCACCAACACCGATTTTCCTGCTTTTAAAGCTGTATCGATGAGCGGACGCGTATTCACTTCAAGATCGAGTGACAATGTGAGTGCGACCGTATACGCTTGTTGCCACTCAGGGAGCGACGCCACGGTATGTAGGATCGCTTCATCACGCCCGTCACGATCGGTGAGCACGCGAATATTCACATGAACCGCTTTTCGGAGCTCTTGTTTAGCTGTCATTTGTTATTCCTCCTATCGAAAAAAAAGGCCGCCACATGAGTGACGGCCGGTCTCAATTATTTCACTTCGCGGTAAAGCGTGTGACGACGGAGACGTGGGTTGTATTTGCGCAATTCGAGGCGCTCTGGGTTGTTACGTTTGTTTTTCTTCGTGATGTACGTGCGATCGCCTGTTTCTGTGCAAGCTAGTGTGATTTTAACGCGCATATCTTTCACTCCCATCTTACTAATGTTGTATCAAGTGCTTTTGCTTTACAGTCTAAGCATACTCAATTATCCTACCAAGTTTTTTTTGAAAAAGCAAGGTTATTTCACGTTCTTTTTCAAACGTTTCTGCCCGTACGGTGACGCGTCGAGCGGTAGGCACGTTTTTACGTTATCGCCGATCACATACCGCGTCGCGAGCTCCTCGATCGAGAGCTGTTCACCGACATAAACCGTATCAGCTTCCGAGAGGACGCCGTTCTCAATGCGATGGATCGCATCGAACAGGCCACCGTGCCCGTGCGGGTTGCGGGTCGTTTCAAATGACAACATAGTTGAGTATAACGGAACATCTAGTGACTTCGCAAGTGAACGTGCCGCTGGAATCGTCATCCAATCAAAATGATGGACCGCTTTGAAGTTGACCATCGTCTGTAACTGTTGGACGAGTTTCACGTAGGCGACGTTCTGAGCAGCGATTTGGTTCATGACATGCTCTAGAAACGGACTCGTGAGTGGGACCCGGTACACGTGCACGCGATTGTGGCGCTCATATTCAGGCAATCCTTCACTGTGCGGCGTGAGGACGTAAACGGTCTCCCCGTCAGCCGCTCGTGCCTCGACTTCAGCGACGACGCGGTGACCGAGGTCGCCCACTATATTGCCTGTATATTCTGGCGTGAGGACGAGAATGACCTCACCTTCTTCGCCACGCTCCTGCGTCACATAATAGTCGTGTGGAGATAGGAACGTATCGATATCAATATCCACGTCGTCTAAGAACGGATAGACCGTGTAGTGCTCGTCTAGCAAGCGATCCGATAGCTTGCCTTCGTAGAGCGCCGTCTCGAGTTCGGCAAACAGACGGGTATGTTCGCGGAAACGTTCGGCGGCGTATTGCGCCGTCGTCTGGCCGTCCAAGATAAACGCCCAATCACTCGAGACTGAGAGCACATAATGACGAATGAGCTGTCTCAAAGCCCGGTCGGCGAGTGGCGAGGTGTTCCGATAGTCGGCTACGTCTTTGACGAGTTGCGTCTCCATCGTGTGCAAATGTCTGAGCATCCATTCGTTGCGTTCGTTGATCCACACATCGCCGTAACCTTTCCGGCCCCACGTGTTCATCGAAACTTGTACTGTTTGCAGGTCTTGGAAATGACGCTCGAGGAAGAGTGCCGGCGTGATCGTCTCAATCCCGTATGCCTCTAGTCGCTCTGCGACTTGCCCTAAAAATTCAGGGCCCTCAAACCACCAATGGCCGAACAGTTCGGCGTCAAACGGTGCCGTGACGAGGAACGGCGGGAACGTTTGTCCACCGTGCGCTTCTAAATGCGCCGCGAGCGTCTCGGCGAAATCGGTCGCGTGATTATCGATTTGATGTTCGGCCCATCCGCGGACGTAAAAGTCTTTTTCGTCGCTGTCGCCCGTGATGCGATGCATCTTCAGACCTGTGTCGAAGCGGATGCCCTCTGGATGCATGAACGCTTGAATGTATTCCCAGTCCCGGTCGTAGGCGAGATCGCGATAAAACTCGCGATAGTCCGGATGCCCCGGATAACCGATCATCGAACTCCAAATCTTCCCGGAGATGATTTGATCACGTGGGAATAAAGCGACTCCGTGCGGCGAATAGACAGGCGCACCGATGCCTTTGTCCGGCGTCGGGTCGGCTTCGAGCAACGCGTGCTCATCGACGAACGTGTAGCGAATCCCTTCCTCATAGAGGATGCGGTCGACTCCTGGCGTATACGCACATTCCGGTAACCAAATGCCGGTCGGACGGAAGCCGTAATGCCGCTCGAAGCAGTTCAATCCAGTCCGAATCTCGGCCCGTGCCGCCTGATCGGTGAACAGATGCGGGTTGAAACCGTGTGTCGCCGTACATGTGACCATATCGATGAAGCCTTGCTCACGATATGTACGGAACGCATGGTTCAAATTTTTCTCCCAATGGAGGAACGTGTTCTTCAAGTCTTGATAACGGCGTTCGTAAAAATGAAGCGTCTCGACTTCTTGTTCGCTCCGACCCTCAGCCAGTTCGATTGAGATCAGTTCAAGCATCTCATCTAAATGCCCGAGATAGCGATCTTGGACGAGTGGGTCGGCGAGCATTTCGATGACGGGCGGAGAGATACTGACCGTCCAATGCAGGGGCCGTTGAAGTCGATCGACTTGCCACAGAATCGGGATGTATGTCTCGGAGATGGCTTCATATACCCAGCGTTCTTCTAGCCGGTGTTTCTCTTCATGCCTCACGTACGGAAGATGGGCATGTAGGACGAGTGAAAAATAACCTGGTTTCATAGTGTGTCCTCCTCAGCGTACGCAGCGGTATGCAGAATATTTTGGTAACGTATCGAGTAGTTCTGGTGACTCGACTTCACCGAATTGCCAACGTCTGACCGGCTCGGCAAAACGTCCGACTCCTGCCGGTTCGTTCCGCGGCGTATCAATCGGCATCGAGGCGACGAGCGGAAGAAATTCGCCTTCCATCGTCCGAATCCCGAATTCGAAGACGTACGTCGTGTTCGGGTCGAGCGGACGGACGAACCAGCTGTTCGTCATTTCCGGCAACTCGAACGTATAAGACCGGTTCGCATGACCAGATGTGTAATCGAGCAGGGTGATGTCTAAGATGCGGAACGCCTTCGGCAAATCTTCCCACGGGCGCATGAACTGCATCGTCAGCGTCTCTTTCACAGCGTCTGACACTTCCCAAAAAACATAGACCGCGTTCGGGGATTGAACGACCGCGTGCATGAGGTCGACATCGTAGCGGTCTGGAAGCTTCCAAAAACCGTCTGGACCTGTTTCAAGGAGCGGTGACTGCTTCGGCTCTTCGTGATGGAGTGTCGAGGCGACCTGCCCCACTGTTGGAGCTTCTTTCTCGTTTCGTTTCATTCTATCCTTCCCTTCATTAGAAGATTTTTTAGGAGCGGTTGTCGGCTTGGTGACCTCACCGTTCTGGGAACGCCATTTACGCCATGCGTACTGGACTTTTCCGACTGGCATGTCTAATTGTTCTGCAATCTGTTTTAACGTAAGCCCTTGTTGTTTCAAGGATACGATTTTTTCTTCCATTTATGTCTGGCTCCCTTCCAAAAAAAAATCCATATGCTCTACGTATTCGTTCTTTTTCAGTGAACTCCTGCACAAAAAAAAGTAAAGAACAACAGACCTGTTGTTCTTTACCACTTTTATCACTGATTTAAATCATAATGCTTCCCTTTTTCGAGAAAAATCAAATGTTCCCCGAAATTGGTCACATGGTCGCCCATCCGTTCGAGATAGCGGGCGATGTTTGCAAACTCATAAACATCGTTCGTTCCGACCGTCATCGTCGGTAGACTTCCGATATATTGCTTGATCACCTGTAAGTTGAGATCATCGATGACTTTATCCATCTCATTCAACTCACGGACCCGGCTGGCTTCACCTTTACGATAGGCACGGGTTGCGAGTTCAAGCATATCGATCAACTGTTCGGCCATCTGCTTGAGCGGCTTAATGTCAAGCAAGTACGGGACGTGCTCGATTCGCGTCACGGCTTTGGCGATGTTCGTCGCGTAATCCGCGATCCGTTCAAGGTCGGTCGCGGACTTCATCGTCACGATCAAGCGACGAAGATCGGTCGCGACCGGTTGTTGTTTGGCAATCAAGAGAATCGCCTGGTCGTTGATTTCAAGTTCGAGGTCGTCTAGTTCGTTATCATTGTCGATTACCGTCTGGGCGAGCGTGAGGTCTCGTTTCTCAAGCACCTCGATTGCTGTCGCCGTTTGGCGCATCGTCAAGTTCGCCAGGCGAACGACTTTCTCTTCTAGTTCGTTTAATTTAACATCAAAAAATGCGCGATTTTGTGCCATAGTAATCTCCCCCTCTTAACCGAACCGGCCAGAAATGTAATCTTCAGTCCGCTTGTCAGTTGGATTCGAGAAGATTTTATCGGTTGCGTCGAACTCGACGACTTCCCCGTTCAAGAAGAACGCCGTCTTGTCAGACACACGTGCTGCCTGTTGCATGTTGTGCGTGACGATGATGATCGAATATTGTTCTTTCAACTCTTGGACGAGCTCTTCGACTTTAAGTGTCGAGATCGGGTCAAGCGCTGACGTCGGCTCGTCCATAAGAATAACGTCTGGTTCAATCGCAAGTGTCCGGGCGATACAAAGGCGCTGTTGCTGACCACCTGAGAGACCGTAAGCGTTCTCGTTCAAGCGATCTTTCACTTCCTCCCAGATTGCGGCGCCGCGTAGTGAGCGTTCGACGATCTCGTCGAGCACTTTTTTATTTTTGATCCCGTGCGTGCGCGGTCCGTACGCGACGTTGTCGTACACGGATTTCGGGAACGGGTTTGGCTGCTGGAACACCATCCCGACTGACGTGCGGAGATCTTCAACTCTATAGTCACGATCAAAGATGTTGCGACCGTGGTAAAGAATCTCCCCGTTCGTCCGCACCGTCGGGACGAGTTCGACCATCCGGTTCAACGTCTTGATGAACGTCGACTTCCCACAACCAGACGGACCGATGATGGCCGTCACTTCGTTTTTCTTAATGTCGAGATTGACGTCGATCAATGCTTGATCGTCGCCGTACCATAAGTTCAAGTTGTTCACGACATAGGCGCTGTCTTTTTGCATCGCGGTCTCGTTCGGTTGGGTCGTCGTTGTATTCACGTTGTGATCTCCTTTAAGCTCTGTTTGTTTCATCATCTCGAGAGTCCTCCTCGTTTACTGCTGCGACTTAATGTCGATTTGTATACTTGTTGCGGATATAGATTGCGACCGAGTTCATCGTGATGAGCACTGTCATCAAGACGATGATACCGGCAGCGGCAAGGTTTTGGAATTCTGCTTGTGGACGGCTCGTCCAGTTGTAAATTTGGATTGGGAGCGCCGTAAAGTCTGAAAATACATTGTTCGGTGTCGTCGAGATGAACGTCGCCGCTCCGATCATGATGAGCGGTGCCGTCTCGCCGATGGCCCGGGATACGGCCAAGATGATCCCGGTGATGATCCCTGGAATAGCTGACGGTAAAACGACGTTGAACGTCGTCTGCCATTTCGAGGCACCCATAGCGAGCGACGCGTGACGTAACTCCATCTTAACGGACCGTAACGCTTCTTGTGACGCGACGATGACGATCGGCAAACTCATCAGACCGAGCGTCAGCGCCCCAGTCATGACCGAGCTGCCAAGTCCGGCCGTCCGAACGAAGAACGTCAATCCGAGCAAACCGAACACGATCGACGGGACACCCGCCAAGTTCGAGATGTTCACTTCGATAAACGATGTGAGCCGGTTTTTCGGTGCGTACTCTTCCAAATAAATCGCGGCACCGACACCGACGATAAACACCATCGGCACGATTAGCATCATGAGCCAAAGCGTCCCGATCAAAGCCGGATAAAGACCGGCCTGTTCGGCACGGCGTGACGGGAAGTTGCGGAGGAAGTCGAGATTGACCCAGCCGCCACCTTTTGAGATCACGTCATAAATAAGCGTCGATAAGACAAGCAAGGCGAAGACGAGCCCCGCTAAAAAGATGTATTTAAATACTTCGTTCAATCGTAGGCGACTTTTAATCCGTCGCGATACGGTCTCATGGTCAATATAGTTCTTCGTATTCTTGAACTCACTGTTCGGCAAAGCCATATTAGTACTCCTCTCTGAAGCGGCGCGTCACCCAGTTCGCGAACAAGTTCATCACGAGCGTAAAGATGAATAGAAGCGCACCGACCGCATAGATACTATAGTATTCGATTGTCCCGTAACCAGCGTCACCTTTGGCGATCTGGACGATATACGCCGTCATCGTTTGGATCGCGTTGAGCGGGTTGAACTCGAAGTTCGGTTGCGACCCACCCGCGATCGTGACGATCATCGTCTCACCGATCGCTCGACTCATCCCGAGGACGATCGAAGCGATGATCCCTGAGAGCGCGGCCGGCATGACGACTTTGAGGGCGACTTCTAGACGTGTCGCACCGAGGCCGAGTGCCCCGTCACGAATCTTTTTCGGAACGGCACTCATCGCGTCTTCCGAAATCGAAGCGATCATCGGGATGATCATGATGCCGACGACGATCCCTGGACTGAGGGCGTTATAAATCTTCAACCCCGGAATGAGCGACTGCAAGATCGGTGTGACGAATGACAAGGCGAAGAACCCGAAGACGATTGTCGGAACGCCGGCGAGGACTTCAAGGATCGGCTTGAGAATCGTCCGGGCCCGTTCAGACGCGTACTCGCTCAAATAAATGGCCGATGCGAGTCCGAGCGGCACCGCCACGATCATCGCGATGAGCGTGATTTGGAGTGTGCCCATGACGAGCGCCCAAACACCGAAACTCGGATCCGCACTGAGCGGGTACCATTCGGTCGAGCCGAGGAAGTCGCGTACCGGGACTTTTTCAAAGAACTTGAACAGTTCGAAACCGAGCGTCAAAGCAATCCCGATCGTCGTGACGACCGAGACAAATGCGCTCAAGAATAATAAGAACGGCATGACCTTATCAAACACGTTCGTCGTACTATATTTTTTTTGCTTATTCGCGTTAATCATCTCTCGAATCGAGAACTCATTTTTTGATTCGTTCATCTCGTTTATCGCTCCCTACCTCTTCATACTAGAAAGCATGGCGAGAAGGCGAGAGAGTCTCTCACCTTCTGCCATTTGCTCTATTTATTCACCAGCGAGTTCATCAATCAGTTTAGCGTTCTCATCGTAACTTGCTTGCTCCATCGCGACGTAGCCGACTTCTTCAGCAAGTGCTGCGGCATTTTCGTTCATAAAGCGTGCGAAGTTTACAACTTGCGGCTTTTCTTGCATCGATGCGTTGTTCACGTACGTGTAGATTGGACGTGACAGTGGATATTCGAACGATGTCACGTTCTCAGCTGTCGGCTCGACGCCGTCTACTTTCAACGCTTTCAACGTTCCTTCGTTTTCAATGTAGTACGCGTATCCGAAGAAGCCGATCGCGCCTTTCGTTCCGGCAACACCCGTCACGAGGACGTTGTCGTCTTCTGACAACTGTGCATCTTGGCGAACGTCTGTATCTTCGAGAACTGCTTCGTTGAAGTAATCGAACGTACCTGAGTCTTTACCAGGTGAGAAGAATGAGATCTCTTCATCCGGCCAGTCCGAGCGGACGTCTTTCCATGTCTTCACGTTGCTGTCTGTCCACATCTTGTTAAGCTCATCCATCGTGATATCATCGGCCCAATCGTTCTCTGGATTGACGACAACCGCCAATCCGTCAAGTGCGACCGCGATTTCTGTGTATTCGACACCGTTCGCTTCAGCTTCGGCTGCTTCTTCTTCTTTGATTTCACGCGATGCGTTCGAGAAGTCTGTCTCACCGGTCACGAAACGTTTGAAGCCGCCGCCCGTTCCAGATACACCGACCGTTACTTCAACGTCTGGCTGTTCAGCTGAATACTCTTCAGCGACCGCTTCCATGATCGGGAATACGGTAGACGAACCGTCCATGACGACTTTACCTGAAAGTGCGTCCCCTTCGGCTCCGCCGTTTCCTTCTTCATTGTTTCCACACGCGGCACCGACGATGGCCACCGAAGTGATTGAAGCGAGTAAAGCTGATTTTTTCATCCAAGACATTTCTGACGTCCTCCTTGAGTTTGCTTTGATTTGTGTTGCGGGTCTGTTGTTTCGTCCTACAATTAACATCCTAATAAACTACTATTAACGATAAATAAACGGAACGTAAAAGAATTGTAAAGATAAAAAAAGAAGCCACCGAAGTGACTTCTTTACTGGAGCTGTGCTTGGACGTCTTCTAAATCAAAATATACTTTCATGATGTCATGGGCGACGCGCGTGTTGACGCCTTCCGCCTCAAGACCTGGCATGATGATCGCCCACGCGATCTCTGGGTCGTCGTACGGAGCCCAGCCGACGTGGTTCGAGTTGAGCGTCTTGATCGGCTCACCGTTCGCGTTTCGTTTCGCTTGGCCGTCCGGCCCTTCCGCGATCGCTTGCGCAGTCCCGGTCTTACCGGCCGCCGTCATCCCCGTCTGTTGGAGAATCCGTGACGTTCCGGTCTCGACCCCTTGACGGAAGCCTTGACGCGAACGCTGGATGAACTCGTCGCGGATGTCGACTTTGTTCAGCGCTTTCGGCTGGAACGTGCTGACGACTTGTTTGTTCATCTCATCGAGCGAGCCCGGTTCAATGATCTCTTTTAACAGATGCGGCTGCACGCGATATCCGCCGTTGGCAAGCGTCGACGTATATTGCGCGAGTTGGATCGGCGTATACGAGATGAACTGACCGATCGACATATCCATCAACAGTGTGACGCGGTCGGGCACGCTCCGGAAACCGATCGATTCGTAAGGAAGATCGATGCCCGTCTCGATCCCGAGTCCGAACTGTTTATAGTAGTGCTCCATCGTATTGAACGCTTCGGTGACGTTGTCACCGACGATTTGGCCGGTCGAATAATAATCGGCGAGCCTGAGCGCGATCTGGAACATGTAGATGTTCGACGACATGGCAAGCGCATCGAGGTCGTTGATGTTCCCCATGTTCCGGTAAGACGATTTGAGCGAAGACCCGATGCGGATCGGCGCGTCGTAAATGTATTCGCCCGGCTTGATGACTTCTTCTTCAAGTCCGAACGCGACGGTCGCCCCTTTGATCGTCGAGCCGATTTGGCTCGCCCGGAGAACGGTTCCTGTCGAGACGTCTTTAAACTCGTTCGTCTCAAGATCTAACTCTTGCCCAGACAAAGCGAGCAGCTCGCCCGTCTTCGGATTCATGACGACGACGAAAGCCCGGTCGAAGTGCGGACTCCCCGAACGCCCGGCACGGATCGCCTTCTTCAAGATCTCATCGACTTCTTTTTGGAATTCGATGTCCGTCGACAAGATGATATCTTTTCCGGGATTACCGCTCACGCGCGTAGGCTCACCGACCGGTTGGCCTTTATACGTCGTGAACACGTCATAAGCCGGGGTTCCGCGTAAAATATCTTCATACTGTTGCTCGAGATAAGACGTCCCGACCCGATCGTTCAACCCGTAGCCTTTCGCCTGATACGAGGCCCGTTGCTCGGCCGGGATTTGACGATAGCTTCCGAGGAAGCTTTGGAACGTTTCACCGAACGGATAGGCCCGCTGGTAATACGGTTCGACGCTGACGCCTGGCAACAGCTCCAAGTTTTCTTCGATCAAAGCCATCTCTTTCGGCGACGCGCCGATTTTGATGACTTGCGGGTCTAACGCGTACCCGCTCTCCATATTATGTTTGATAGCGATGATCTCTTCGGTCGCATCATCGAACGTGATCTCTGCTTGCGTGATTGAATCAAGCAGCAACTGATCGACTGCTTGGTTCGACAAGGCGGCCCGCTCTTCTTCCGGCAGCTCGGCGAGAAGCGATTGGACTCGTTCTTGCGAGCGCTCAGGATCGATGGCGATCCAATAGTCCTTGCGGTCCCGTTCGGTCACTTTGCGATCTTTCTCCGGAATGTCGACGATCTTAGCAAGTTTGACCGCAACATCGAGACGCTCCTCCGTTTTCGTCACTTGGGAGCGACGGTACATGACCGAATAGTTCGAGATTGTGTCGGCCAACACTTGACCGTTCCGATCGTAGATTTTGCCGCGAGGCACCTCGTACTTGATTTTGCTCGACTCGGTCTTTTGAACCTCTCGGGCGATCAACTCTCCGTTGACGATTTGGACGACGCCTAACCGAAAGATCAACGTCGCAAACAAAATGAAGACGATAAAAAACAATAAATTTAATCGTAACGGAAGGTGGTTACGCCGTTTTTTCGGCACTTTCACACGGTGTCTAGCCAATTCAGTTATCTCCTTCCACTTTCAGTTGCTTCTATATTATACTTTTCTGTATTTCTATTTTCAGACTCGATTTTTACTATATCATAATTTGTTTACAAATTAATGAAATGTAGAAAAAATCCCGAGATTCAACCGAATCTCGGGATCGTGTCATTATTTGGCGTCAGCGTAAAGCTTCGCGACGTAATCCCAGTCGATGACGTGGAAGAACGCTTGGATGTAGTCCGGGCGACGGTTTTGATAGTTCAAGTAGTACGCATGCTCCCAAACATCGAGTCCAAGGATCGGCGTGATGCCTTCCATGATCGGTGAATCTTGGTTCGGTGTCGACGTGACTTCGAGCTTGCCGCCTTTGACGACGAGCCAAGCCCAACCTGAACCGAAACGAGTTGTAGCGGCTTTCGTGAACTCATCTTTGAACGCGTCAAAGCTGCCGAACGCTTCGTCGATCGCCGTTGCGAGTTCGCCCGTTGGCGTCCCGTTCTCGTTTTTCTTCAACAACTTCCAGAAGAACGAGTGGTTCCAATGACCGCCGCCGTTGTTACGAACAGCTGTCTGAATGTCAGCAGGAAGCGAATCGAGTTTTTGGAGCAAGTCTTCAAGTGAAGAGTACTCTACGTCTTTTCCTTCGAGTGCATTGTTCACGTTCGTGACGTAAGCGTTGTGGTGTTTCGAATGGTGGATTTCCATCGTGCGTGCGTCAATGTGTGGTTCGAGTGCATCGTATGCGTAATCAAGTTGTGGTAATTCAAATTTAGCCATAACTAAAATCCCCCTTAAAATTGGTTTGAACAACGTTCGTTTTAAATGTAACAGATTTGTGACGGCTTACTCAATTGTAAAGGCTTATTCCACATCTTCGTCCGGCAACGCCCAGACCGAGATCGATCCTGCCGCTACTTTAAATACCCCTTTTCCATCTTCGTCAATCTCGATGATTTCATCGATCGTCTGCGTCAAGTCGACCCATTTCTCACCGGCACGATGCTCCCCGACGTACATCTGTTTCTCCGCCTCTTCGTTATTCGAGATGATGACGGCACAACCTGAACGCTCGATATCCTCGCTGCCGTGTCGGACCCAGCCGATCACGTGCTCGTTATCGAAGTAGTCGTCTTGTTGCCCATACGCTTTTTCACGACGGGCGTACAGAAGTGGATCGATGGCCAGCTTCTTCCCTTCGACCGGGTGGGGCCCGTTGATGCCGTAGTAATCACCGTAGAAAACACACGGATAACCGTCTTGGCGGAGTAAAATCAAACCGTAAGCACTCTGTTTGAACCAATCTTCGACCCATGACTCGAGCGCCTCGGCCGGCTGTGAGTCATGGTTGTCGACGAACGTGACCGAGTGAAGCGGGTGGGACTGGACGAGTGTGTCGTCAAAGATCGTCCGCAAATCAAACGATGCGCCTTCAATCGAGGCACGCTGCAAATTGTAATGGAGCGGCACGTCGAACAGATCGACGTGGTAGTCGATGTTGTCTAAAAAGGCGCGGCAATCTTCGAGCTCCGACTTCCAAAACTCACCGACCAAGTAAAAGTTCTCGCCTTTTTCATCTTTCATCGTTTGGCTGAACTCTTTGACGAAATCATAGTTGATATGTTTGATCGCATCGAGACGGAAGCCATCACATTTCGTCTCTTCGATGAACCACTTGCCCCAACTTAACACTTCTTCCCGGACTTCCGGATGATGATAGTCAATGTTCGCAAACATCAAATAGTCATAAACGCCGAACTCACTATCGACGTTGTCATTCCATTTTTTGTTATCGCCTAAAATGAAGAAGATACCGCTATGCTCGCTCGCCGCGTCATAGTCCGTGCCGTTGAAATGATGGAAGTTCCATTTGAACGACGAGTACTTACCGTTTCGCGCTTTATAATCAAACTTCGTCCAACCTTCAATCTCAAACGGTTCTTCCGACAACACTTTCGTCCGGTCTTCCGGGTCGACTTCTAACACGTCGAACTTCTCGGTCGCGTCGGCTCCGGCTTTATGGTTCAACACGACATCCATATATACTTGCATCCCGAGTTCTTGGGCGTGTTTCGTCGCCTCAAGCAGCTCTTGCTTCGTCCCGTATTTTGTGGCGACGGTTCCTTTTTGATCAAACTCGCCTAAATCATACAAGTCATAGACACCATATCCCGTATCCTCATCACTTTGACCTTTTGTGACCGGTGGCAACCAAAGTGCGGTGATTCCTGCTTTTTTTAATTTAGAAGCCCGTTCTTTCAATCGCTTCCAATGCTTTTGGTCAGCCGGGACGTGCCATTCAAAAAATTGCATCATCGTATGATTTCGTTCCATCTCGCTTCGCCTCGTTTCATATTTTTCAAAAACAAAATGCTAACGGATATTTACCCGCGTCTTCACTTTTGAAAACAACAATGTAAACAAAAAAGCAGCTTTCATTAGAAAGCTGCCCTCGATGGACCCTGTAGGACTTGAACCTACGACCGGACGGTTATGAGCCGTCTGCTCTAACCAGCTGAGCTAAGGGTCCTTATTGGTAGCGGCGGAGGGAGTCGAACCCACGACCTCACGGGTATGAACCGTACGCTCTAGCCAGCTGAGCTACACCGCCACGTTGTTATACAGTAATAATATACTGAAGGAAGCCTCTACTGTCAATGAAAAGTCACACGTACGCAAAAAAGTCTTGCTACTTATAACTTAAGTAGCAAGACTTTTTGAAACGTTAGACCGATATTTCGTTCGTTGCATCTTCAAGTGTGATTTCCGTGATGTTCATCGCATGGTCACCGATCCGCTCAAGGTTCGAGAGCATATCGACGAAGAACATACCAGCTTGGCCGTCACATTCACCTGTGTTCAAACGAACGACATGATTTTTACGGAATTGACGCTCGAGCATGTCGAGTTTCGCTTCCATCTCGATGACTTGACGCGCCTCGACCATGTCACCGCTCGCAAGCGTTTGAAGTGACTTCTCGAGTGTGGCCCGTGTCAGATCATACATTTCCGTCAACTCTTTTTGAGCATCAGGTGAGAGGGTGATCCGTGTCGCCGTCTTATAGTCGATCAACTCGATGATGTTCTCAACGTGGTCACCGATTCGCTCGATGTCGTTGATGGCATGCATGAGTGTCTTATGCTGTTGTGATTCGTGCTCCGTCAAATCGACGGCCGCCAATTTGACGAGATAATCCGTGATTTTAGAGTTCAATGAGTTTAACGCTTCTTCGATATGTGCCGACTTCTCAGCGTGTTTCTTGTCTCCTGACGCCATATAGCTGCGCGCTTCGTCAAGACCGAGCTTCGCGAAATCACCCATGCGGATGACTTCATATTTTGCTTGCTCGACCGCGATCGAAGGCGACTGTTGGATGAAGACAGGGTCTAGATGTTGCGCTTTCGTATCGACGATTGAATCTTCACCTGGTACGAGTTTCGTCACGAGCCAAGCAATCGTCCCGATGAACCAGAACTGGACAAACGTGTTGACGACGTTGAACGTACCGTGCGCGAAGGCGATTTGCATCTTGTCTTCGATAGCTAATAAGTCTGTGATCCACAAAATATATCGCGTGAAGAGCGGCAAAATAATCAAGAACATGGCTGTCCCGATCAAGTTAAAGATAACGTGAGCTGCCGCCGCACGACGAGCCGCGACCGAGGCACCGATTGAAGCGAGAATCGCCGTGATCGTCGTCCCGATGTTGTCACCGAACAAGACAGGCAGTGCTGCATCGAGTTGGATCGAGCCACCTGCGTACAGTTCTTGCAAAATCCCGATCGTCGCAGAAGACGATTGAACGATGACCGTGAACACCGTACCGACGATGACGCCTAGGAACGGATTGTCACTCATCGATTGCGTCAAATCAATGAAATATTCACTCGAACGAAGCGGGCGCATCCCGTCTCCCATGAGTTCGAGACCGTAGAACAGCATCCCGAATCCGAAGAAGATTTGTCCGAGGTGTTGGAATTTCTCTCTTTTAAAGAAGAACAAAAGAATCGCACCGACTGCGATAATCGGAAGTGCATAAGCACCAATGTCAATCCCGATGATGAACGCCGTTACCGTCGTCCCGATGTTCGCACCCATGATGACCCCGATCGCTTGACGGAGCGTCATGAAACCGGCGCTGACAAGACCGACCGTAATGACGGTTGTTCCACTTGATGTTTGAAGTAAGACCGTAACAATGATCCCGGCTAGTACTCCGAGGAACGGATTCGATGTATACTTATCAAGGATGTCGCGGAGTCGATCTCCTGCAGACTTTTGAAGGCCGTCTCCCATCGATTTGATACCGAATAGGAAGATCCCTAATCCTCCAAAAAACATGAATAACATTTCTTGCAAATTGTATTCCACGATTTTTGTACTCCTTTTGATTGTGAATTGGTTGTGTTTAATTGGTTCTTGTTGCCCTACTCATTATGCCTTCTTCCCTGAGTCGATGTAAACACGTTTAATGTTAAGGTTTTATTAAATAGCTGTCTTATTTTTATGTATTTTAGATAATTTGTACTATAACAGAATGGGGTTTTGTCTGTATGCTTAAAACGACATCAATGTTTATCCGCCATAGCCTGCTACCTACGAAGCAAACGCTACGACTCCGTCTAGCTCCGCTACACGCTTATATGTTGGCGAGCCTCGTCTTTACAATCGTCGCGACTGTCTTAGATTACCTCGTCTTGCGGCCCGATTTTTTCGCACCGATGTGGCTGTTTTTACACGGCTTCGCCATTTTCTTCTTCTATATGATGTGGGTCGCCGTCGCCGCCTTGTTCGTTCAACTCGTGACGAGACTTCGAATGAAGAAACCGTGGCCGTATCGGCAAGCTTGGCCTTACGCGGTCGCGATGACACTCGTCCCGACGCTCGTGCTCGTCGCCTTGTATCACGCCGTGTCCGCACTTCTATGGCTCGGTTTCGTCGTCACGATCGTCTACTTGACCGTCCCACTATTCCAAATCCCGCTTAAACAAAAAAACTCGGGACGGCGCTAATTCGCGCTGTCCCGAGTTTTATCACGTCTTCGGTGCAAGTTCAGTAAGTACTTCCTGCAGGCGTCGACTTTGGTGACCCAGGTCTGTCCCGGCTGCTTGTAACGTTTCTTGAACGTCCGTCCATACTTCGACCCCTTCATACAATTCGTTCAACTTCCGCTCGAGCGCCAAGCCGATTTCTTTCAGTTGTTCGTTCGCTTCCGCCATGTGGAGCAACTGCCTTCCCGTTGCGGCCGTCTGATCCGTGATCGATTGGAACTCAAGCATTTGGTCACGCACTTCGTAATTGATTTTCGCAATCCCTGCTTCAACTCGGTCCAACGCCTCACCTAGATGAAGGATATCGTCGCCGAAGCGAATCATATCGCTAAAAATTTCTTCCCGTTCGGATTTGATTTGCCCAATCGCCGCAACGGCAAGTATCGAAGATTCATTCGTCACTTTCGCTAGCTGACCGACTTCATGAGCGACGACAGCAAACCCTTTTCCATGTTCCCCGGCACGAGCCGCTTCGATCGAGGCGTTCAGTGCCAACATCTTCGTGGCTGCCGCGACCGATAAGATCGTCTGAAGCGCTTCGTCGGCTCGTTCTGACGTTTTCGCGCTGTCGCGTAAACGTTCTTGGATACTACCCGCCTTCTCTTTGAACTGCTCGCTCACGCCTCTGACCGAAGCAAACGAGGCAATTTCGCTCGAAATCGTTTGTTGCAGCGCTACCGCTCTCAAGTCAACAGCCGAAATATCTTGTTTGAGTGCCGCGACATGGGCCGCAATGTCCGTAAAGCGATGCGTCGATTCGCTCGTGAACGCCTGATACGATCGACTCGTCTGTTCGACCGTACTTGCGACTTCTTTAAAGGCGACAACTTGTTGTTCATTTGATGCAAGTTGCCGCATGAACGTCGGCAAGCTCGTCTCAAACGCCGATGACGTCTCGTCCATCGTCAGCAACGACTTTTTCCACAGCCCGATGAACGTATTGTATTCACGCTCTAAACTACGGATCTCGAACGACTTGGCTCCTAAGTCTACTTCTTTGAAAGCACGCGTCTCTACCGCCTCACGCAGTCGCGTCGCAAACTGCGATAACGGTCTGACTTCGCGACGGATCATCCGAGAAAATAAATAGATAATGATTCCCATCGCTATGACAATCACAGCGAAAAGCGCCTGTCGAAGTTCCCACATCGACCCAAGTACCGATTGTCTCGTGACAGCCAATACGTAATGAGCTTGTAGTTCTGGGATCGGAACCGTTGCTAAGAAGAAGTCGCCTCGTTCGATGACTGCGAGTTCGTTCACTGTCACTTCATTAAATTTGTCTTCAAGCTGCTTGCTCGCTTTTTTTCCTGTCAATTGCTCGACTTGCTCGTCTCGTATCAAATACTGACCGGCCTCGAGTCCGTCCGCTGATAAAATTGACGCCTGTTGCATATACGTCGACTTCAACGAGCGTACCAACCCTTTTTCATTTGATAGGTATGCCCCATACGTCGTTTTGACTGTCTCGCGCATGACTGTCGCTTCTCGGAGTAAGCGCTTCTCGACTTCAGCTGTCAACAGGTGTTCCGCTTTCAGCGCGAACCAACCGAACGTCGTCAAAAACAGGATGACGACAAGCGGCATCAGCGTCCATTGGAGACGCCGTTCAATTTTGACGCCTTCAGGACGCCGTTGCTTCCACAGCTGTTGCAATCGCGTTAACACATCTAATCCTCACCTTTCTCAACTTGCTATTCGTCCGATATATCGGTCTTGAGACGGTGGAAAATTATGAAGCATCTGTTAAGATAACGTTAGACTTTGTAAAGAGCACATCTTAGGAGCGCTTGCCGGGTGCTTTTTCACAAGCATTTCGTTATGATAAGAAAGAAACCAACCATCTAAATCGATTGGAACCTTTCCAAAAGAAGGAGATTACGTATATGTCAGAAATCTTACACCGTTCATTAACTCGTCCGATTCGTGTCGGCAACGTCATCATCGGAGGGTCTGATGAAGTCGTCATTCAGTCGATGACGACGACGAAAACGCACGACGTCGAAGCGACTGTCGCCGAAATTTTACGTCTTGAAGAAGCAGGTTGCCAAATCGTCCGCGTCGCTTGTCCAGATGAGCGAGCGGCCGACGCGCTCGCTGAAATCAAGAGTCGCATCAACATCCCGCTCGTCGTCGATATTCACTTCGACTACAAATTGGCGTTGAAAGCCATCGAAAGCGGTGTCGATAAGATTCGGATCAACCCCGGTAACATCGGTCGCCGTGAGAAAGTCGAAGCGGTCGTTAACGCCGCTAAAGCGAAAGGCATCCCGATCCGCATCGGTGTCAACGCCGGTTCGCTCGAGAAGCAGTTCCTCGAAAAATACGGATATCCGACAGCTCAAGGTATGGTCGAAAGTGCGATGCATCACGTCAAGATTTTAGAGGACCTCGGTTTTTACAACACGATCATCTCGCTCAAAGCGTCTGACGTGAACCTTGCCCTCGAGGCGTACACGCTCGCCGCGAAGACGTTCGACTACCCGCTCCACGTCGGGATCACTGAATCAGGACCGCTGTTCTCAGGATCACTCAAATCAGCGGCCGGACTCGGTGCGATCCTCTCACTCGGGATCGGCTCGACGGTGCGTGTGTCGCTGTCTGACGATCCTGTCGAAGAGATCAAAGTCGCCAAAGAAGTGCTCAAGTCGTTCGGCCTAGCCGCTAACGCCGCGACGCTCATCTCTTGCCCGACATGCGGCCGCATCGAAATCGATTTGATCTCGATTGCGAAAGAAGTTGAAGAGTACATCCAAAACATTAACGTCAACATCAAAGTCGCCGTCCTCGGCTGCGCGGTCAACGGACCGGGTGAAGCACGTGAGGCGGACATCGGCATCGCCGGTGCCCGTAACGAAGGCCTGCTCTTCCGTCACGGGAAAATCATCCGTAAAGTACCGGAAGCAACGATGGTCGAAGAGTTGAAGAAAGAAATCGATGCCATCGTCGCCGAGAAACTTGCCGCGCGTGAGCTTGAAGAACAACAACTTGCCAACCAATCTAACTAATCTCTCGCCCGCTCGGTTGCAACCGAGCGGGCTTTTGATACAATGAGTGTTATGGCAAGGAGGAATCAAGATGCACATTGGGATAGATTTAGACGGAACCGTCACGGATCCGCAAAGTTGCTTTCACTATATGAACGACATGCTCGGTTACGCCATCGATTATCATCAGGCGACCGAATACGAGCTCCATACGTACACGAATATGACGCAACATGATTTTTGGACGTTCATGATCGAACACGGTCATGAAGAAGCCATCTATCGGCGTTCACTCCCTCACTCTGAAGTGAACGAAGTGCTCTGGCACATTCGGAAAACGCACCAACTTCACTACGTGACGGCGCGCAGCGAGGCCGTCCGCTCCGTCACCGAGGACTGGATCAAACAGCATGAACTGCCGCTCGACTCATTGATCATGACAGGCAGTCACGACAAAGTCGGCGTCGTCAAAGATCTCGCGCTCGACTTGTTCATGGAGGATCGCTATGAGAATGCCATCTCGATCCATGAACAGACATTGATTCCGGTGCTCTTGTTCGACGCCCCGTATAATCGTCGACCGTTACCGGACGGGGTGAAACGCATCACGTCTTGGAACGAGGCACTCCATCTCGTCGACAGCTTCGAGACTACAAAATCCATCATCACCCTATAAAAAAGAGGAATCCGCCGCCGGATTCCTCTTTTTTATACCAGTCCGATCGCCTCGATGACATCGCTCGCGAGAACGCTTGCCGGATGGATCCGTTCACTCGCCGACCTAGCGGCTAACGCGTGCCATAGGACGGCTTGTTCGTTCGGGGGCTGCTCTGGCTCGATCCGCGCACTCCGGGCCCAAAGCGCGAGCAGCATGCCGGTCAGGACGTCACCGCTCCCGCCTTTCGAGAGTGCCGGTGCTGCGACCGTGTTGACGGCACCAGTCCCGTCTGGCGAAACGATCAACGTGTACGTCCCTTTTAGAATGAGATGAACCCCATGTTGCCTCGCAAAGTCTGATGCGGCCTTGAACCGGTCTGCCTCGATCATCTCGACCGTCTGTCCCGTCAACCGGGCAAGTTCACCGGGATGCGGGGTGAGCGTCAATGGGCCCGACGCCTGTAAGTGTTCCTGCGTCAGCGCACCGGCATCGACGATGATTGGCGTCGTCCGTTTCTTGACCGCTTGCCAAGCGTTCGTCAACCGTTCATCCTCGACCATGCCGGGACCGATCGCCGTCGCCGCGTATCGTGCATCCGGTATGGCATCGATCTCGTAAAACATCGCCTCCGGTAACGTTGCGGCCAGTGCCATCGCCTCAGCCGGCACCGCCAAATCGAGTAGTCCGAGTCCGCTCCGAAGGGCGGCCTGAGCTGCTAGAAACGGTGCCCCGATCAAGTGGCGGCTCCCGCCGACGAGCTGGCCATGACCGTAAGTCGATTTATGGCCATATGGATCACGGGATAACAGACCGCGGTCAAAATCGGTCTCCGTCAACACGCGCCAGTTCGACGTCTCAGGCAACCCGATGTCGATTCGTTCGACTTTCCCGTAAAACGGTGCAGTTTGATTCAAGAACGCACTTCGCTTGTAACCATGTAACGTCAACGTCTGATCGGCTTTGATCGCGTGCCCGTCGAACCGGCTCGTCTCGTCGCTCGGCACACCGGACGGGACATCGACCGCGATCACCGTCGCCGCTTGGTCGCACATCCAGGTGATCACGTCTCTCGCTTTCCCTGTGACCGGTCCGTCAAGGCCGACTCCGAACAAGGCGTCGATAATATAGTCCGTCCGTCTCGGATCATCTACGACCGGGACCACTTGCTTCGCTAACGCTGCGTGCGTCAAGGCTTCTGGCGATCTCGGCTCGCCGAGTGGTGCCCAGACGCTGACGTCATACCCACGCCGGTGCAGTTCACGGGCGATGACCCAACCGTCGCCCCCGTTATTCCCTCGTCCACAGACGACGAGGACGGACGCCTCTGCTCGAATCACCAAACGATTCGTCAAGGCCAGCGCCGCCCGCTCCATCAAGGCTTCGGGCGTCGTCCCGTGCGCAAAAGCCTGTTCATCCGCTCGCTTGATGTCGCTTGCCGTATAAATCATCGACTCACTCCTTTCTTATATGTACACAAAAAAGGAAGTTGCAGTAATCAACCTCCTTACTTACATTGTTTACAATACCCGTAAATCTCAAATTTATGATCGATGACCTCAAAATCAGGGTCAAGCGTCTCTACGTAACGCATCGGGCAAAGTTCGAGCAGTTTCGTCTTGCCGCACCCGCGGCAGATCAAATGATGGTGGTGGTGCGATGAGCCACACGTGACCCGGAACGCTTTCTCACCGTTCAACTCGGTCGCTTCGAGCAACCCTTCCTCCGCAAACGACTTCAAGTTCCGGTAGACCGTATCAAAGCTCATCGTCGGATGTTTCGAACGCATATAATCCAGGACGTCTTTCGCACTGACGTAGCGTTCTTCGGTCGCCAAATAAGCGTACATCTCAATCCGTTTCGGCGTCACTTTCAATGACGACGATTGCAACCGTTCGATTTGTTCAGTCTGTTTCATGGAGTACCTCCTTCTTCCGTAACGATCCGATCTTCTCAAACAACATGACGGCAGCCAAAATCAAGACGGCGAGCAAGACGATGACACCGCCCGGGGCGACGTCTAGTTCGTAGGCGAGGACAAGTCCCCCAATCGTCGCAAGCTCACCGAACACGATTGCCCAAACAATCGTCTGTTTGAAACTGTTCGTGAACCGGAGTGCGGCCGCGACCGGTAACGTGATCAAGCTCGAGACGAGCAACGTGCCGACGATCCGCATACTGACAGCGATGACGAGCGCGACGACGAACATGAACAACATGTGTAACAACGTGCTCGGCAACCCGGACACTTTCGCTTGTTCTTCATCGAACGACAAGAACAAAAGCTGTTTATAAAACACGACGATGACGATGACCGTGATGAGCGCGACAGCTAGAATCAAACCGATATCAGACGGACTGACCGCTGAAATCGAACCGAACAACAGCGTCGACAAATCGACCGAGAAGCCTCGCGACAACGAAATGAAGATCGCGCTCAGCCCCATCCCCGCCGACATCATGATCGGGATCGACAGCTCTTGGAAATGGACGTACTTATTGCGGAGCCAATCGAGACCGAGCGCCGCGAGCACCGAGACGAGCGTCCCGAGGTAGAGCGGATTCAAGTCAGAGAAGAACAAGACATACTGTCCGAGAAACAAACTGAAGGAGATGCCGGCGAGTGTCACGTGTGACAAAGCGTCGGCAATCAGACTCATCCGTCTGACGACGACGAAAGAACCGATCAACGGGGCCGTAAACCCGATGACGACGGCCGCTATGAACGCATAACGTAAAAAACTATAGGTTAACAAGTCGGCAATCATGACATACCTTCATGAACGAGGACTTTGACGGGATACGGCTTGATGGCGGCAAGTTCTCCTAGTTCGCTATACTCTTTCAACCCACAGTTACAGGCCATACGTCCCCGGTCAAGATGGACGACTTTCGTGACGAGGTCGGTGACGACGTTTAAGTCGTGCGTGACGAGGATGAACGTGCACGACGTCTGCTCGCGCAACAAGTGGAGCACTTCATAAAAGTCCCGCAGATGCTTTTGGTCGACCCCGACCGTCGGCTCATCCAAGATGAGCAAATCGGGTTGGTTGACGATGGCCCGGGCGATGAACACACGCTGCTGCTGCCCACCGGACAGGCTTCCGATTTTGCGATTCCGATACTGCCACATGTTGACCGTCTCGAGTGCATTTTGAATGGCGGCCTTATCTTCCATGTTCAATCGCTTGAACAGGCCTAGCCGTCCGTACCGGCCCATGGCGACGACTTCTTCGACCGTCACCGGAAACCCCGAGTTAAATGACGCCGCTTTTTGGGAAACGTAACTGATACGGGACTTGTCCTTGAATTGGCCTTGCGGGCGACCGAACAGTTCGACCGTTCCCGCCTGCGGGCTCAATAGACCAAGGATCGTCCGAATCAACGTCGACTTGCCTGACCCGTTCTCGCCGACGATGGCGACGAAATCACCTTGCTTGATATCGATGGACACGTCCCGAAGTGCGGCCGTGCCATCATAATAATACGAAACATGATCTAATTTTACGACAGATGTCGTCATGAGCTACCCTTCTCTCGTTTGATAAATCGTAATCATTTCTACTTGCTCAGCGTCTGTATTATACAGAATATTATTAAATGCTTCAAGTTTGAGAAGATCGAGGCGCTCGTCGTCACGTCTTCACACAAAATCAAGATGAGTTTGTCTAGTGTTCGTTGTACACTAGAGGTATCGCAGAGGGGGATTTACCGTGGAAAAAAAATTAGCAGTCATTGATATCGGGTCAAACTCGATTCGCAACGTCATTTTTGAAGTGAATCGACACGGCCAATATTTTGAACGGTTGAACGTGAAGGAAGTCGCTCGGCTCTCGAGTCATATCACCGATGCGAACGAACTGTCCGAAATGGGCATCCAATCGTTAATCGAGACACTCGACCATTTCATTAGCCTGAACAAGCATCATGGCGTCAAAGAGATGTTGCCGGTCGCGACCGCAGCCATCCGCAACGCCAGCAATTCTGAAGCGATTTTAAACGAGGTCCTTGACGCGACCGGGATGGAGATCCGCTTGTTAAGTGACTATGAAGAGGCGTATTACGGATACTCGGCCATCGTCAACTCGACTTATATCGAAGACGGCTATTCGGTCGACATCGGCGGCGGCTCAATGGAAGTGACTTACTTCAAAGACCGCGAGCTCGTCTTTTATCATAGTTTCCCGTTCGGTGCCGTCACGTTGACGAACGATTTTATGTCAGGCGACACGCTCTCGAAAGATGAGCGGAAACAACTGACCGCGTTCTTGAAGAAGGCGTTCAAAGACATCGATTGGCTCGTCCCTCACGGTGTTCCGCTCGTCGGTGTCGGCGGGACCGCCCGAAACCTCGTCCGCGTCGAACAGTCGTTGTCCCACTTCCCGCTTGAAGGCATCCATCAATATACGCTCGGTGCCGACCGGCTTCACGAAGTCGTCGATGAACTGATCGACATGTCGACGAAACAACTCGGACGACTCGATGGCCTGTCAAAAGATCGGATGGACATCATCGCTCCGGCCGTGACCGCAATCGATGAACTGGCCCGCTATTTAAAAGTGCCTGAGTTTACGATGAGCAATAACGGTCTGCGGGAAGGGCTATTTTATGAATACTATTTAAAAGAGAACAACGAGATCCGTTTCGCCGATGTCAAAGAAGAAAGTTTCCGCCACTTCGAGAAACAATACGACGTCGATCCGGTCCGGCATCGTCATCTCGTCCATCTGGCCCGTCAAATTTATATGGGCTTGATCGAGGCGAAGACGATCAAACCAAAACCGTTCGAACCGGGACTGTTAGAAGCAGCTTGCCGTCTCGCTTACGTCGGTGAATACATCGACCATAACAACAAGAGCGACCACACGTTCCATTTGATCACGACCAATGACTTTAAAGGCATGAACAACGAAGACCGGCTCGCCCTGGCGCTCGTCACGTCTTACAAGTCACGGCGCCTGCTCGAACAGCATATCGAGGGCTTTCCTGAATGGTTCGACTCGAAAATGTTGAAGAGTCTAGAGCTGATCGGATCAATCGTCAAACTTGTCGACGCGCTCGATTTGACCGAGCGTCAAGTCGTCGAGAACATCGACGTCGAGACAACAGACGACGGGCTTGCCTTCACCCTTCATACATCGACGTCCCCGCGCTTTGAATTGCAGCGCGGCATCCGTCACAAAAAGCATTTAGAACGCGCGATCGAAACGACGATCGAGTTACGCGTAGAGGAGAGGATCACTTTATGACGACTTACTTACCAGAACATTTTAACAACCGCGAATTGAGCTGGCTCAGCTTTAACGAGCGCGTGCTCCAAGAAGCGATCGATGACCGCAATCCGCTCATGGAACGCCTCAAATTTCTCGGCATCTTCAGTGCAAACCTCGATGAGTTCTACATGGTCCGTTTTGGAGGACTGAAAGACGAGGTGCTCGCCGGATTCAACCAACCGGAGGACAAGGCCGGGCTGACACCGAAGCAGCAAATTAAAGCGATCTCAATCAAGGCCCAAGAACTCGTCGAAGTCCAATATGCGACGTATAAAAAAATCGTCAAACAACTCGGAACAGAAAACGTCCGCTTTTTACGTCCGAAGCACTTGAACAAAGAGCAACTTGATTTTGTTAAACTGTATTTTCGGACCCACGTCTTCCCGGTCTTGACACCGATCGCGGTCGATGCGTATCGCCCGTTCCCGATGCTGTTGTCAAAATCGCTCAATATCGCCGTCGAAATCTCGTCGACCTCAGAAGGCAAAAAGCGACTCGCCCTCGTTCAAGTACCGGCCGTCCTACCGCGTTTTCTCGAACTGCCGACAGAAGACGAAGAACATGCCGATTTGATGTTGCTCGAAGACGTCATCATCCAATTCATCGATTCGCTCTTCAAAGGCTTTGAAGTCGAGTCGACGATGCCGTTCCGGATCACCCGTAACGCTGACATGCCGTTCCATGAAGAAGGCAGTCACGATGTGTTGAAACAGATCGAGAAAGAATTGAAGAAACGCCGTTACGGCGTCGGCATCCGCCTCGAGGTCCAACAACGTTCACTCAGTAAAGAACTGTTGTTTATGCTGCAAGACGTCCTCGATCTGCACGACCGCGACATTTTCGTCGTCGACGGACCGATCGATTTGACGTTCTTGTTTGGCATCTATAATAAGATCGGAATCGAGTATGATGAGATGATCAACGAGACGCTCATCCCGTTCGTCCCGGAAGGACTCGAGCCCGGCAAGGACTTGTTCAAGGCCGTCCTGAAAAAGGATTACTTGCTCCATCACCCATACCATTCGTTCGACCCGGTCGTCCGCTTTATCGCCCAGGCCGCGAAAGACCCGAACGTCTTGGCCATCAAGCAGACGCTTTACCGTGTGTCTGGCGATTCACCGATCATTAAAGCGCTCACTGACGCTGCTGAGAGCGGCAAACAAGTCACCGTCCTCGTCGAACTAAAGGCTCGGTTCGATGAAGAGAAGAACATTCAATGGGCGAAACAGCTCGAAAAAGCCGGGGCCCACGTCATCTACGGCTATAAAGAGTTAAAAACGCACTCGAAGATCACGCTTGTCGTACGGATTCTAGAAGGAGGTGTCCTCCAACGCTTCGTCCACCTCGGTACCGGTAACTACAACGACTCGACGGCGAAGCTTTATACGGACATCGGCTTGTTGACGACGAACGAGGACTTGGCCGAAGATGCGACCAACTTCTTCAACTGGCTCTCCGGTTACGGTGAACGACCGTCTTGGCACGAGTTCGAGACGTCGCCTGACGACATGCTCGACTTCTTCCTTCACAAGATTCAAGACGAGATCAAACTGCATGAGAAGTATGGGAACGGTCGCATCGTCGCCAAGATGAACTCGCTCACCGACAAGTCGATCATTACGAAGCTGTATGACGCGTCTCAGGCCGGGGTCAAGATCGATTTGATCATTCGCGGCATCTGTTGCCTGCGGCCGGGCATTAAAGGCGTCTCGGAAAATATTCGTGTCGTCTCGATCATCGACCGCTATCTAGAACATTCTCGCATCTTCTATTTCTACCAAAACGGGAAAGAAGACTTGTATTGCTCGTCTGCGGACTGGATGACCCGAAACATGAAAAAGCGCATCGAGATCTTGTTCCCAATCCTAGATGCGGGTCATAAGTCATACATTAAAGACATGCTCGCGCTACAGCTCGTCGATAACGTCAAAGCGCGGATCCAACGCGCCGATGGCAGTTACGTCTACATCAAGCAAGAACCTGGCCAAGAGAAAATTCAATCGCAGATCATCATCCATCAATATACAGGCGGCCGTTGGAACAACATCCCGAGCGTCTTCGAACGGGAGCCGTCAAACTGGGCCGAACGTGAAGTCCTTCGCCTCCGGGCCGAAAATGAGAAAATGACTGATGACTGATGTTAGACTTCTCAAACGAGAAAGAACATTGTATAATTAGTTCGTTCAGTTAGTTGAAACGCTTTCATTTTCGAATATGGAGGAATCATTTATGCAAGAAATCTTACTCTCGTTGCTCGCCGGCCTCATCTGTGGCATGATTTTCACTGCCTTGAAGTTGCCGTTGCCTGCCCCCCCGGTCTTGCCTGGCGTCATTGGAATCTTTGGCGTCTTTCTCGGGATGAAAGTTTACCAATTCGCGCTTGCGAACTGGCCATTTTAAACAAAAAGAACGATGCCCGCGGGCATCGTTCTTTTTGTTACTCTGCATGATGGATCGCCTTATGACAAGTCGGACAGACCCACATCCCGCTGTCTCCTTCAAGATGGTACTCTAGCAGACGATGGGCCATCGCCCCATACCTGTCTATCAAGTCGACTCCACAGCTCGTACAAGCCGTGACGGAAGCGATACGGTGCATCATCATTCGTTCCCGGGCTAGATGCGTCTCGTACGTTTGCCGTGTCCAGCGTTGGGACGGGACTTGATAACCGCGGTCCCACATATCTTTTAACGTCGCATATGACGTCGACACGTCGTACATACCACTCTTGAGCAGCGGATGATGAAAATCAAGGCCGACTAAATCGACGAGACAATAGTCTCGAACTTCATCGTCGGGACGCGTTCGCCAATACCGGTCGTCGGGGCGCGTCGTCGTCTCGACGAGCATAATCTCGACTTCCGCGACGATCCCATATCCAACGACTTCGATCAAGGCTCGTCCCTCAATGCTTCCTTCAATGTAAAACGGGCTCTGCTCGCGAAAGTATGTCGGGAGCGCCGCAAATACGTCATACGTCTCTGGATCGATCTTTAGCACGCTCATCGCTTATTGATGCGCGAGCGCGAATCGTTCGCGCCATTCGGCGTCGAACGCGCCTAATCGGAACATGTCGATCTCTTGCTTATACGGCGCGACTTTCGTCTTCTCGCTGATTGGAATGTAAGGTGTTTCAAGAATTTTTGGCAAATGCGCGAACGCCTCATGATGGATGATTCGGTTCAACGCGTCAAAACCGATTTCCCCGTAGCCGATATTTTCGTGGCGGTCTTTTCTCGCCCCGCGCACGTTTTTCGAATCGTTGACGTGGATGACGCCGAGTCGGTCGATTCCGACGATGCGGTCAAACTCGGCAATCACGCCGTCTAAGTCCCCCACGAGGTCATACCCGGCGTCATGGACGTGGCACGTGTCGAAACAGACCGACAGCCGGTCGTTATGCGTCACTCCGTCGATGATCGTCGCGAGTTCTTCAAACGTCTTCCCGAGTTCGCTTCCTTTTCCTGCCATCGTCTCGAGGGCGATCTTCACCGTCTCGTCTCCGGTCAGCACTTCATTCAAGCCTTCGATGATGCGAGCGAGACCGACGTCTTCGCCGGCACCGACATGGGCGCCTGGGTGAAGGACGACATGGCGGGCGACTTGTAGCGCTTCGGCCCGCTTGATTTCAGCCGCCAAAAACGAGACCGCGAGTTCGAACGTCTCGGGTTTCGTCGTATTGCCCAGGTTGATGATGTATGGGGCGTGGACGACTATCTCCTCGATGTCATGCGCCGCCATGTGGACGAGCGCCGCTTCGATATTTAACTCCTCGATCGGTTTACGACGCGTGTTTTGAGGCGCGCCCGTATAGACCATCATCGTCGTCGCACCGTACGAGACGGCTTCCTCACTGCCAGCGAGCAGCATCTTCTTACCTGAAACCGAAACGTGTGAACCAATTTTTAACATAGTCAACTCTCCTTCGCAATCTTCTGCCTTTAGTGTACACAAAAAGAAGAACCGACTCCATGAAGTCGATTCTTCTGTTTAGTGATTACCGTCTGTTCTTCTTACGGGTCTCACGACGTTCCGTGCGCTGTTGTTGCATATGCTCGCGCGAAGCCGTCTCTTTCAATTTATACTTGAACTTCTTCTTGTAGCCTGGTTTGACTTTCTTCTTCGCCTTCTTGATCTCACCGGCCATACGGCTGTGCGCCGTGTGCGATACTTTCATCTTACGGTCGGTCACGCGGCGTTTACGAGTCTTGATCTCTTGGAGCGTCCCGCCTTTGACATCGACATGTGTGAACGCGAAACCACGCTCTTCAAGTCGATTGATCGGGCCGTTCTCGTGATCTTCATACAGCGTATACGCTTCTCCGGTGGCACCGGCACGACCGGTCCGGCCGACACGGTGTGTGTAGAAGTCGAGATCTTTCGGAATACCGAAGTTGATGATGTGCGACACACCTTTAATATCAATCCCGCGGGCAGCCAAGTCGGTTGCGATCACGTATTGATATTTTGCATCGTTGATGTCTTTGATCGCTTGCTTGCGTCGACGGGCTTGCATGTCGCCATGAAGCGTCCCGACGTTGAGGCCTGCCTCACGGAACGACTTCTCGAGCTCATCCGCGTCTTGTTTCGTGTTCGTGAACACGAGGCAGACGAACGGATTGATCGCTTTGGCCACTTCGACCGTCAATTCTTTGCGGTCGCGGTGACGGACCGGGATGACGTGGTGCTTGATCTTCGGTGCGACGCGGTGCTCGGCACTTGCTTCAGCGTAGCGCGGATCGTGAAGATATTTCTTCAAGAACGGCTCAAGCTTCTCTGGGATTGTCGCTGAGAAGACCATCGTTTGCAGTCTTTCCGGAAGCGACTGCGCGATGCGGTCCACTTCTGGCAAGAAGCCCATATCAAGCATTTGATCGGCTTCATCGACGACGAAATGTTTGACTTTATGCGGGAACAACGCCTGAACTTTCATCAAGTCGAGCAGACGGCCTGGCGTCCCGATGATCAACTGTGGTGGGTTTTTCATCTTGTCGATTTGACGTTCACGGTCAGTTCCGCCGACGATCAAACTCGTCTTAATATAGTCAGGCTGCTTCACGAGGAGTGTTTTCAACTCTTCGTGGATTTGCCAGGCAAGCTCGCGTGTCGGTGCGACAACGATCGCTTGGACTTCATGTTCGCTCGGGTCGATCGATTCTAAAATAGGTAAGAGGAACGCAAGTGTCTTCCCGGTCCCGGTTTGTGATTTTCCAATGATGTCACGGCCATTCATCGCGGCTGGAATAATCCGTGCCTGAATGTCCGTTGGGTTAGTGATGCGCTTTTCTGTCAAGGCATCGACGATAAACGGTAACAATTTGAACTGTTGGAAGCTGTTCAATCGATACACCTCCTGTTTCTTTCCACTTTTCCTAGCATAGCGGAATCTAGTTATTTGTCAATTAATCTTTACCGAGTCCTTCATACAAGTAACTCGATGAATAGTAGTGCGCCGAGATTTTTTTACTGCTCAAATGCTGTTCGAGCGCTTTGAACCCGACTTCAATCATTTCGTTCGGGGATTGCACGACCGTCGCATCGACTTTCCCGCTATGAATCAACGGGTAAATCTCTGTCACACCGTCTACCGACACGATTGTCTTGTCATTTAGTCTCTTGCTCTCGAGCGCCCTCACGACCCCGAACGTATTGTCGTCGTTATGGGAAAACACGGCGTCGAACGGGATGTCTTCCTCGAGCCAGCGCGACATCTCGATCTCGGCTTGGAACGGATCGTAGTTACCCGTGAGCGAGGCCACGACCTCGAGGTCGTCATGGGCTTTATCGTACTCGGTCAACCCGAGGCTACGATCGATGGTCGAGCGGACTTTTGCCGTTCCCCTCACTTCGACGACACGGATCGGCCGATCGAGTGCGGTATGTTTGGCGGCAATATGGTTGGCGGCCATCCGCCCGATTTCAACGTTATCGGACACGACGGACGTGAGCACGCTATCGTGGTCGATCATCCGGTCGATCGCGATAATCGGAATCCCTTTGTCTCTCGCCTTTTCGAGCGATGATTGAATGAACGTCTCGTCAAGCGTCGTCACGAAGATGGCTTTGACACCGCGCTCGATCAAAGAATCCAATTTCTCTTTTTCTAAGACACGTGAATCCTCACTTGTCGTCGGAATCGGAATGAACCCTTTTTGATTGGCCGTTCGTACAAATGCGGCTAACAACTTATTGGCGTGTTCGTGTTTTTCACTGACGAACACGAAGCCGACCTCATTGTTCGTCGTCGCGCGTTCCGGCAACTGGATCGACGTGATCAATAAAATCGTCATGGCCCAGATGACGGGAATCCAAAGCCAGTAATAGCGGAAGCCCTTCATACGTTTGTCCGCCTTGGGATTTTAATCATCATCGCCGTACCTTCTCCTTCAACGCTCTCGATTTCCATTTGACCGTTTACGGCTTTTAATGATTCTCGAATCATGTACAGCCCTAGCCCGTTGCCGTTCTCTTTCGTCGTATAGAACGCCGACCCGACCGTGTTCACTTGATCTTTCGTCATCCCGATTCCGTTATCCTCAATCAAGAACCGATAATCCCGCTCCGTGAAGAGGACCGTGACCGTGACGCTACCGTCCGCCCCTTTTGAATCGACGGCTTCGACGGCGTTTTTAAACAAGTTGTAGATGGTTTGAACGAGCATGTCGCTCGAACAGTAGAACGGCGGCATCTCATTCGGAACAATCAGTTCCCACTTCGTCACCCGTTTATAACATTCGGCGTCGAGTAAGAACTCGAGCCGACTCGCAAATTCAGTCATGTCGAGCCACTCTTCTTGAAGCTTGGATTGATCTGGTTTGGCGAGCGTGAGCATCGTCGTAATCAAATGGTTAGCCCGATTGAGCTCGGACAGTGCAAGGTCGAGCATTTCTTCACTACCATGACCTTCTTTCGCCATCTGCAAGGTGAT
Organism: Exiguobacterium sp. SH0S2; assembly: GCF_004337185.1. NCBI lineage: Bacteria > Bacillati > Bacillota > Bacilli > Caryophanales > Exiguobacterium > Exiguobacterium sp. SH0S2. The sequence goes on from NZ_SJVB01000003.1 coordinate 132,191, forward strand.
TTGGACAGGTGTGAGCGGGTTACGGATCTCGTGAGCGATCCCGGCCGCGAGTTGACCGAGCGAGGCGAGCTTCTCTTGTTGGAGCAAGAGCTGTTGTTGGCTCAACTGCTCACGTCGAGCCGTCTCCATCCGATTCGAGTAGTCGTTATACGTATCGAGGAGCGTCTGGACTTCCTTTGAACCGGTGCGTTCGAGTAAAATCGGTTCGAGTGACTGTTGTTTCTTGATGTTTTGAACGAGTTCGAGCAGCGGGCTCGTCAATGTCTTCGAGAGAAGGAGACCGACTAAAATACTTAAGAAGAAAGTGACGAGCGTAATCATCAAATATTGCCAACGTGTATCATAGACCGCCTCATAAACCGAATCCGTGCTATGCTTGGCCAATACGCTCCATCCGTTCACTCGAGCGTCCGGTTCGAACATGATGACATCGTCTTCGGTACTTAAAATCGTCCGAACGTCATACTCATCCGTCGTTTCGACGATTGAGCGTGACAACCTTCGCTCCGCATCCGTGACGAGGTTAAACGATGTCGATAACACTTCTCCCCGCTCATTTAAGAGGTAGAGAATCATATCATCGTTCGTGGATTCGAGCATGCGCCGATAGAGGTCCGAGTTAAGCACACTGATGCTTCCACCAAACATGCCAATCGGTCGGTTGTCCTCGATGACGGGTACGTAAAGATACGTGCCCGCATCACCAGAAATCGATACAGGGTCACTCATGAATAAATCGTCGCCGTTCGAAGTGATGACTTCTTTAAATTTCGGATCAGCCTTTAACGTCATCGCGGGGACTTGCCGTTGCGAATACCAAGTGAATTCATCTTCTCGTAAATCATAGTAAAAGATCGAAGTGAAACTCGTTCGTTGGTTCAAGTAACCCGTCCGAATCCGCTCTTCAATCAAAGGTTCGTTTCCAACATAAGCACCAAGGTAGACGAGGTCTTCATACAATTTCCCAAGCCTTGTCTCGAGGTTCTCGATACTCCCATCAATCGCATAGTCAAATTGTTCTTTCGCCAATTCTTCCGCGCGGGACACCGTCACGCGATCGGCAGAGAAAGCTAGTGATGAGATGACGAGTCCAAGAATGATAAAGATAATAAATGTGATTTGAAAGAAGTACGATTTTCGAACTTCAAGCAATGTTCTCAAGCGTTCCACGGTGTCCCTCCTTTCTAACCTTAAGATTATAGCATGAATACACGCAATTCTTTTCGTATTTTCGAAACAATGTTAGACTAATACGTAGGAAAGCATCGCGAAAGGAGCGTTCATCACGAAATGAAAGTTAAAAAAATTAGCCCACGCGGATACTGCTATGGCGTCGTCGATGCCATGAAATTAGCGAATGAAGCCGTGGCCAACCCAGATTTACCACGGCCTATCCATATACTCGGTATGATCGTCCATAACCGTCACGTCACCCAAGCGTTTGAAGACTTAGGCGTCAAGACCGTAGACGGTGAGGATCGGATGCAAGCAGTTGAAACAATCGACAAAGGGACCGTCGTGTTTACGGCCCACGGCATCTCCCCGCTCGTTCGGAAGCGTGCCATCGAAAAAGGACTGACGATTGTCGATGCGTCTTGTCCTGACGTTCTCGTCACGCACGATTTAATTCGTGAGAAGACAGCGGCCGGCTACGAAGTCATCTATATCGGCAAGCACGGTCACCCCGAACCTGAAGGCGCGATGGGAGTCGCCCCTGGAAAAGTCCATCTCGTCCAGTACGAGAGCGATTTTGAGGCGTTGCCAGATCATTTGTTAGACGCAAACATTCTCGTCACGAACCAGACGACAATGAGCCAATGGGACGTTTCGGCATTGATCGAACTCATTCAAGAACGCTATCCTCACGTCGAGGTGCATAACGAGATTTGTAACGCGACACAAGTTCGTCAGGAAGCCGTGGCCGAACAGGCCGGCGACTGCGACTTGCTCATCGTCGTCGGTGATCCGAAATCGAACAACTCGAACCGCCTCGCCCAAGTCTCTAAAGAGATTGCCGGGACGAATGCCTATCGCATCGGTGACTTGAGTGAGCTCGATCTCAATTGGCTTCAAGACGTCGAAACGGTCGCGGTCACATCGGGCGCGTCGACACCGACGCCGATCACGAAAAAAGTCATCGACTTTTTGACGCAGTACGACCGTGATGACTTGAGCACACACGACAAGACACCTTATCTCGAACTGCGAAACATTTTGCCGAGAGTGAAGGCGCTTCGCAAATGACAAGCAACCCCCGTCCTCATGCATGAGGGCGGGGGTTGTGTTCAGTTTCAGCGGAACTTAAAAGGATTCGTGTCCGTAGCGGAAACGAGGAGCTCGACCTCGAGTTTTGCTGCCGTGAACTTCTGTTGCAAGACGTCGACGACGCCTTGTTTCATGACGCTCTCGACGTGATGACCCGGGTCGACTACGGCGAGCCCGAGCGCCATCGCGTCGTGGGCGACATGGAAATATAAGTCACCGGTCACGTAGGCGTCGGCTCCCTTGAAGTGCGCGGCTGAGACATACTTGTTGCCGTCACCACCGAGCACGGCCACTTTTTTGATTGTTCGGCCCAAGTCGCCGACGACCCGCACCGCTTCGACACCAAAGCTTGCTTTGACATGTTCCGAAAATTCAGCGAGCGTCAGCGGCTTGTCGAGTCGACCGATGCGGCCGAGACCTAGGACAGGCCCTGTAATCTCATCCCGAATCAAGTCATGAGCGACCTCTTCGTAAGGATGAGCGTCAAACATCGCTTTTAACACCCGCTTCTTCTTACTTTCGGTAACGATTGTCTCGATCTTCACTTCATCGACTTGCTCCGTTTTCCCGATTTGTCCGAGGTACGGGTCGGCCAAGTCGAGCGGGGTGAACTGCCCTTTCCCTGTGACCGTGAATTGGCAATCGCCATAATTCCCGATCCTTCCGGCTCCGGCCGAGCCTAACGCTTTAGACACGGCGGACTGATGTGTCTCCGGGACGAAGACCGACAATTTATACACCGGCTCTTCATACGTCGGGACGAGCACTTCGGTCTCACGCAATCCGAGTGCCTCGCTCATCCAGTCGTTGACCCCGCCCTCACAAACGTCTAAATTCGTATGGGCGACGTAGACGGCGATATCGTTTTTCAGACATTTCGTAACGATTCGACCGGCGGCGTTGCGATCGGTCACTTGGGTGAGCGCGCTAAAGATCGGCGGATGATGCGCGATAATCAAGTCCACCTCTTGCTCGATGGCTTCGTCGACGACCGATTCGAGCACGTCGAGCGTGACCATGACCCGATTCACTTGTTTATTCAGCGTACCGATCTGTAGGCCGATCTTGTCGCCTTCGACCGCGAGATGTTTCGGTGCGAACTCTTCAAACAGTTGGATGATATGATTTCCGTTTGCCATCACTGACTCACCTCTCTCATTTTGTCGCGTAACGTTTTGAACTCCTCCTGCTTCCGGACGAGCGCCTCGGTCTGGGCGCCTTCGGCCATTTGACCGAGCACGTAATCCAATTTGTCCGCTTCCCGGCCCCACTTCAATTTGAACGGTTCAGGACGAGTCTTCAGCAACTCCGGCCCGAACATAAGCTGCCACGTCCGCTCCGCCTCGTCCGCACTGTAACGCGTTTCTGTGCCCCGCTCCCCGACAAGAATCTCATATATTTTATCATTCTCCTCGACAATCGTTTCCGTGACGAGCGTAAAACCTGATACAAGCAACCATTCCCGAACTTGCTGTCCATCGACGTTCGGTTGCAGCACGAGTCGTTCGACCGCGCCTAACTTATCCCGTCCGTTCTCTAAGATCGATCGGATCAAGCTTCCGCCCATCCCGCAGATCGAGATACATGTCGCCTCGTCTTCATTCAGGACCGCCAATCCGTCACCGAGCCGGACGTCAATCTTGCTCGATGCGCCGATCAATTCGACTTGGGCTTTGGCCGCTTCCATCGGACCTTGATTCACTTCTCCGGCGATGGCTCGGTCGATGATTCCTTGCTGTACGAGATAACACGGGACGTAAGCGTGGTCGGAACCGATATCGGCTAAAATGCTTCCAGCTGGTATAAAATCGACGACTCGCTTCAGTCGCCGGTCTAACGTGACTTGTTCTTGCATGGGGACAACTCCTTTTGTCTACTTCTTCTTCTTCTTTAGGGTAACGAAATATTCTTGTCCGGACAACAAAAAACGTACCCCAGAAGGAGTACGCCTCACCCTTATTGTTCAATCAACCATGTCGCGAGCACGTCGGCTTCTTCAGCAGACGCGAGACCGGCCGGCATTGTACCTTGACCGTTGACGATGATGTTCGCGATCTCTTCAGCAGACAAACGTTCTCCGACTCCAGTCAACGCCGGACCGACGCCACCTTCAAGATTTCCGCCGTGGCAACCTGTGCAGCCTTTAGCAGCGTACAAGTCTTCCGGGTTCATCTCGGTGACGGCTGGACCTTCAGCGGCTTGTTGCGCTTGGTTTACGCCAAAATACGATAATGAGACCATAGCGATGATTGCGACGATCGCGATCGCTGCAAACGGTAACAATGGATTACGCATTGTATTTCCCCCTCATGTTCTTTCCAAATGTCTATTCCTCACTATTTTACTCAAAAAACAATAAAGAAGGAAGGAAAATCACTCATTTTCCTTCCTTTCTTCTTAATCTTCACATTTTATTCAAAAACACGATTAATCGAGGAAGTCTTTCAAGCGTTTCGACCGGCTCGGATGACGGAGCTTCCGTAACGCCTTCGCTTCGATTTGACGGATCCGCTCACGCGTGACCCCGAACACTTTACCGACTTCTTCGAGCGTGCGCGTCCGACCGTCATCAAGCCCGAAGCGGAGACGGAGTACGTTCTCTTCCCGGTCTGTCAACGTATCGAGCACGTCTTCGAGTTGTTCTTTGAGCAGTTCATAGGCTGCTGCGTCCTGAGGAGCCATCGCATCTTGGTCTTCAATGAAGTCACCGAGGTGCGAATCGTCCTCTTCACCAATTGGTGTTTCAAGCGACACCGGTTCTTGAGCGATTTTTAAAATCTCACGAACTTTCTCAGGCGTCAATTCCATCTCCTTGGCAATCTCTTCAGGAGCAGGCTCGCGCCCGAGGTCTTGCAGCAATTGACGTTGAACACGGATCAATTTGTTGATCGTTTCGACCATATGGACCGGAATCCGGATCGTCCGGGCTTGGTCGGCGATGGCACGTGTGATCGCTTGACGAATCCACCACGTCGCATACGTCGAGAATTTGAACCCTTTCATGTAGTCGAACTTCTCGACTGCCTTGATCAAACCCATGTTCCCTTCTTGGATCAAGTCAAGGAACAACATGCCGCGACCGACATAGCGTTTCGCGATCGAGACGACGAGACGAAGGTTGGCTTCAGCGAGACGTTTCTTCGCCTCGTCATCACCTTGCTCGATTCGCTTCGCGAGTTCGGTCTCGTCTTTGGCACTCAACAGATCGACACGGCCGATCTCTTTCAAGTACATCCGGACCGGGTCGTTGATTTTAATTCCTGGCGGGACAGCCAGATCATTCAAGTCGACCTCTTCGTCTTCTTTTTTCGTAGGAGTCTCTTCGGCATCGGCCGCATCTTCTGTGACGCGGATGTCTTTGCCTTCTAAATCTTCAATGAAGTTATCGATAAAATCTGAATCGACCTCAAAATGGCTGAGGCGATCCTGGATCGCTTGCATCGATACGACACCCTTCTTTTTCCCCAACTTTTCAAGTTCGTCTATGGCGTTAAATAAATCCTCTTTTTTCTTCTCTGCCATCTAGCAGTTCAACTCCTTCCAAACTTCCTTCGCGTTCATCGTTCACGTAAGCGGCGACTCCGGGTAATCAATTCTTGTAGCTTCGATGCCTGGTCTACTATACTTTCGGCATCCTGCCCGATTTCCCTTTTTGCTCGCTCGATTTGACGCTGTTCCTCATAACTGTTTATCACCTTAATGTATTCATCTAAAACCTCTTCAGTCAGATCATCAGGCGCTGACATGAGGCGAATCTCTGCATAGCGGTTGGCATAGTCAGGACGTTGGTCGCAGTGACGCTCCATAAAAGGCGGCATGACCTGCTCAAACTCTTCAAGCGTCATGTCTTCTGAAACGATCTCATAAAACGCCGTCGCCAACATGCGATGAATCTCATCTTGATAAGCTAGGCCGAGTCGGTCGCGAACGAAGCGAACCCGTTCCGGCCCACTGAGCATCGCCCGTAACAGTAATTTTTCAGCCTTCACAAAACGTGGTTCATTCGCTTTACTCGATCGTTTACGGATTGGTTCTGGTTCACGAACCGCTGGTGATGCCTGCACTTGGCTCGACACCGGTCGCGGCATTCGATTCGCTAGCGTTTCGACAGGAATGTCAAACTCATTCGCCAATTTTTTTAAATATAAATCGCGGCGAATCGAGTTGTCCGTCTTGCTGATTTCCCCAAGCATAGCTTCAATAAACCGGATCCGTTCTCCTTCACGATTCATATTTTTCCCGCGCCGAAGCGTCCGGTTCATGAAATCGAGGACGGATAAGCGTTCCGATTCGACAAAACGTTGCCATTGCTCCCGACCGTTCGTCCGAATATAATCATCCGGGTCCGTCTTCTCCGGCAACATGAGCACTTGGACGTCGAGCGGATACGCCTCGAGCATGCGAACGACTTTTAGCGTCGCCTCTTGTCCGGCATGGTCTCCGTCGTAACAAATCACGACTTCATCGACCATCCGTGACAACGCCCGGGCATGCTGCGATGAAAATGCCGTCCCGAGTGAAGCGACGACCTCGGCCGTCCCGGCTTGGGCGACTTGGAGGACATCGACGTTCCCTTCGACAAGGAGCACCCGTTTTTGTTTCCGCATCGATGCACGTGCTTGTGAAAATCCAAATAACAACTCACTCTTGTTAAAGAGTGGTGTCTCCGCCGTATTTACATACTTGGGCTGTCTGTCGTCAATCGCACGGCCGCTAAATCCGACGATCGTGCCGTCTCGATCCGCAATCGGAAAGACGACTCTTCCTTCGAACCGGTCAAAATATTCACCGGATCTAGATTTAGAAATAAGTCCTGCTTCGACCATGACTTCTAGGTCGAACCCTCTTCGCTCGAGTGAATCGACGGTGAAGCGGCGTTGATCAGGGGCGTATCCGATTTTGTATTGCCCGATCGTCGCCTCAGCCAAACCGCGTTCACGTAAATACGTCAAGCCGACTTCTCCGGCCTCGGTTTTCATCAATACCTCGTGATACAGGTCGGCGATGATCCGATGAGCATCACGCATTTGTTTGCGAACGACTTGATCGCGTGTCAACTCTTCGTCACCGGCCACCCCTTCTACAGCGATGTTTGCCCGTGTCGCTAAGCGCTCAATCGTTTCCGGGAAGGACAACCCTTCCGTTTCCATGACGAACGTAAAGACGTTCCCGCCAGCACCGCAACCGAAACAATGGTACATGCCTTTTTCAGGCGATACGGAAAAAGAAGGACTATTTTCCGAGTGGAACGGACAAAGTCCGACAAGACGGTGGCCTTGTTTTTTCAATTCAACGCGTTCACTGATCAAGTCCACGATATCCGTGGCTTGTTTCACTTCCGCAATGACTTCATCCGGTATACGTGGCAACTCCACCACTCCCTATCCAATCTCGCAACGAAACGGAACGCTCACCACGTTCCGTTTCACTATCGTGTCAATACTCTATTATACCGTTAACACGCGTCGATTACTAATGCGAGCGCTCAGTCATCTTTTGACAGTTCAAGCTGACGTAAGATGATTCCTGCCGTCTCTTCGACCGCCTTATTCGTCACATCGATGACCTCGCAACCGATTCGTTCGTATATCCCTCGCGCGTACTCGAGTTCCCGATTGATTCGCTCGAGTTGAGCGTAATCCGCTTCCGGTTTTAGACCGAGCGATTTCAAACGCTCCATTCGAATCGAAATCAACTTGTCCGGAGAAATGATCAAGCCGACGCACTTATCCGGTGACACCTCAAACAGTTCTTCCGGCGGACGCGACTCCGGCACGAGCGGGACGTTAGCGACTTTATAACGTTTTAGCGCCAAATATTGTGACAACGGCGTCTTCGATGTGCGAGACACACCGACGAGGACGATATCGGCCTTTTTCAAGCCACGCGGATCACGTCCGTCGTCATATTTGACGGCAAACTCCATCGCCTCGATTTTACGGAAGTAATCCTCGTCTAGACGATAGATCAGACCCGGTTTCTCACGCGGGCTCTCCCCGAGTTTTCCCGAGAGCACGTCTAGGAGGTCGCCGAGCAGGTCGATCGTTTTGACGTCATACGTTTTACCGAGCGACACGAGCAGTGAGCGATGTTCTTCATTAACGAGCGTGAAGGCGATCACCGCTCCTTGGGCTCTAGCCTGCGTGACGACATCATGAATCGTCTGTTCGTCTTCGACGAAAGGAATCCGGAGTGTCTCGATCGCGTTCTCATGGAACTGGATGCTTGCCGCCCGGACGACGAGCTCACACGTTTCTCCGACAGAGTCACTCACGACAAATACGAGTTGTTTGTTTGTCAAACCAATTTCCTCCTCAGAACGATTCATCGTTGGCAAGTGCAATCAACACCTTGGTCATGTTCGTCTTTGTCATTCGGCCGAGCACGATGAGCGAACCATCCTTCTCTTCGACGACTGGCATGGCGTCAATCTGTTTCTCAATCAACTTCATCCCGGCCCGAATGAGCGTCTCACCTTTTTCACAAACGGTAATATTCGGCATCCGCGTCATAATGACGTTGACAGGCAATTGGTCGAGGTCCTGATTGCCGATGGCGGCCCGCAGTAAATCTTTGCGGGACAACACCCCGACAAGCTCATTGTCTTTTCCGACGACGAACAACGACCCGACATCTTCTAAGAACAACGTGACGACCGCATCATACACGGTCATTTCATTGCTGACGACTTTCGCGGACGACATGAAATCACCAACGGTCAGCGAATCGAGTTTTTCGCGGAGCAGCGATGAATTTCGCTTGCCGACGAACGTGTAGCCGACGCGTGGTCTTGCTTCTAATATTCCAGTCATCGTCAAAATAGCAAGATCAGGGCGGAGCGTGGCACGGGTGAGCGATAACTCTTGAGCAATCTGCTCTCCCGTGATCGGTCCGTTCACTCTCACAATCTCAACAATCTTCTGTTGGCGTTCATTCAGCTGCATAGCCAACCCCCTCTAGTTTGATCAGAGTACGAGCGCGCTGAAGTCAGCAACACGCTCGATCGTCGTAGCGAGTCGCTTCATCTCACTGAGACGATTATGGCGAATCGTTTCTACGTCGCTCATGACCATCGTATTTTCAAAATAAGCACTTATCGGTTGTTCAAGCGCTCGAAGTGATGTGATGGCACGCGTGTAGTCGCCCACTTCGACCGCTTCATGTGTCTCGGGCAATGTTGATTCGACCGCGGCGTGAAGGGCTTTCTCTTCAGCATTCTCAAACAAGGCCGGATCCACTAGTCCTGGTTCGCCTTTTTTAGCGATATTGACGACGCGCGTCAACTGCTCGATCAACTGTTTCGCCTCGTCTGACAGCATATTTTGAACCGCCTCCGCGCGAGCGTCGAGCTGTTCGACAGTCAGACCAGTCGTGAGAACGGCATCAATCACATCGTATCGTACTTGTCTCTCTTGCAGACGATACTTCAAGCGGAGCATAAAGAAGTCGTTAAGTTGCGCCTTGACTTGTTCTTTATCGGCATCGTAAAGTCCTGCTTCCACCTGAGATTCGACAACTTGTGAAAGTAATTTGTCGACTGGTAGATCGACGTGCCAATCTCCAAGAATTTGAACGACTCCTTGCGCTTGGCGGCGAAGGGCGAACGGATCTTGTGAACCGCTTGGAATCATGCCGACCCCGAAGAACGCAGCAATCGAATCGAGTTTATCCGCGAGTGCGAGCGCGGCCCCCGTCGGCGTGGCCGGTGATGCGTCTCCGGCGAAGCGTGGCATATAGTGCTCACGGATCGCGGCCGCAACTTCTTTGTCCTCACCTTGCTGGAGTGCATACTTTTCTCCCATCACGCCTTGAAGCTCGGTAAATTCGTAAACCATCTGGCTAACGAGGTCGAATTTATGAATCTTTCCAGCGCGTTCGACTTTTTGAGCATCGGCACTGAACAGTGGAGCGAGCGTGAGCGCGAGTTGTTGGACGCGACGAACTTTCGCGCCTGTCGTTCCGAGCTTCTCATGGAAGACGATGCGGTCGAGACGGTCGAGCTGGTCGTCGATCTTCGTCTTTTTATCTTCCTCATAGAAGAAGACGGCATCGGCGAGTCGTGCCCGGATGACTTTCTCGTTCCCTTTGGCAACGTTTTGCAGATGGTCTGCGTTACCGTTACGAACCGTCACAAAATAGTGTTGGAGCGTGTCACCGACATAGACCGGGAAATAGCGCTGATGCTCTTTCATCGTCGTGATCAACACTTCTTCCGGAAGGTCGAGGTAGCTCGCATCAAACTCACCGAACAGGGCTGTCGGCCACTCGACGAGGTTCGTCACTTCTTCAAGCAGCGATGCGTCAAGTGTCACCGTCCATCCTTGCTCGTTCGCCAATTGTTCGATTTGACGCTCGATGCGTTCGCGACGGTCGTCGTACGATGCGACGACAAACTCTTGTTCGAGCGTGGCCGCATAGCGGTCAGGTGATGAGATCGTCACGTCGCCTTTACTTAAGAAGCGATGTCCGCGTGTCACATTACCTGTTTTGACGCCCTCGATCTCGAAATCGATCTGTTCTGTCCCAAACATGGCGACTAACCAGCGGATCGGACGCATGTAACGGAGGCTGCTCGTACCCCATTTCATATTTTTCGGGAACGTCATGCCGCGGACGACGTCTTCAAGGCCGCCAAGTAATGAAGCCGTCGGCTGACCTGACTCGTGACGATTTGCGAAGACGTATTCGACCCCTTTTTCTTCCGCGAAGTAAAGGTCGTCGACTGACAGTCCGCGTCCACGCGCAAATCCTGCTGCCGCTTTCGACCAGTTTCCGTCTGCATCTTGCGCAATCTTTTTAGCCGGTCCCCGGAGCGTCTCCGTCAAATCTTGTTGACTCTCCTCGACGTCACGGACGAGTACAGCGAGACGACGTGGTGTCGAATAGACCGTGACAGCTCCGAAGTTGACGCGGGCGTCCGACAAGAACGCCGCTACGCGCTCTCCTAACTGTTTCTCCGAGCGGAGCACGTATTGGGCTGGTAGTTCTTCAAGTCCGATTTCTAGTAAAAGGTCACGCATCCAAGGCACCTGCTTTCTCTTGATTAAGGAGTGGGAAGCCGAGGCGTTCCCGTTCTTCGATAAATTTGGCCGCACATGCCCGCGACATGTTGCGGACACGTTGGATGAAACCGGTCCGTTCCGTCACCGAGATCGCGCCTTTCGCATCGAGAAGATTGAACGTGTGCGAGCATTTTAAGATGTAATCGTACGCCGGGAAGACGAGGTTTTCCTCGAGCGCCCGCTTCGCTTCTTTCTCATACGTGTCGAACAACGTGAACAACATATCGACGTCTGACAGCTCGAACGTGTACTTCGAGTGTTCAAACTCTGGCTGATAGAAAATATCGCCATACTTGAAACCGTCTGTCCAGACGAGGTCGAACACGCTCTCGACTTCTTGAATATATGACGCGAGACGTTCGAGGCCGTACGTGATCTCGACGGCGATCGGGTCGCACTCGATCCCGCCGACTTGTTGGAAGTATGTGAACTGGGTGATTTCCATCCCGTTCAACCACACTTCCCAACCGAGTCCGGCCGCACCGAACGTCGGGTTTTCCCAGTTGTCCTCGACGAAGCGAATATCGTGTTCGAGCGGGTTGATGCCGATGAGCTCCAAACTCTCCAAATAGAGTTCTTGAATGTTGTTTGGGGACGGCTTCATGATGACTTGGAATTGGTGATGTTGATACAGACGGTTCGGGTTTTCCCCGTATCGACCGTCAGCCGGACGGCGTGACGGCTCCGTATAACAAACGTTCCACGGCTCTGGTCCGAGACTCCGTAAAAACGTCATCGGGTTCATCGTTCCGGCCCCTTTTTCTACGTCATACGCTTGCATCGTCAGGCAGTTTTTCGACGCCCAAAAATTTTGCAACGTGAGAATGATTTCTTGCACCGTTTTGTGCTTCATATGTGACACCTCCAAAAGTATTGAAACGACAAAAAACGCCCCTATGTGCCATGCACATAGGGACGGGATTACCCGCGGTTCCACCCTACTTGCCTCGGTATCGAGGCCACTCTTTGGATTGGGGCGCTCCGGAATCGCCATTCGCTCTCTTCATGGCGTTCGGCTCTCACCTTCCCGAACTCGCTTTACCCATGATTTAAGAACTACTCATTTTCCTTCACAGCGCACGCTATTTCATTTGTCTAATCGTAGATTATGGTATCGAACCTTGCATGAATTGTCAATCATCGTTCAAGTAAAGTCGCTGCATCTGATCGAGGACTCGTTTCGTCTTGAGGTTCAATCCGCTGTAAGAGTCCATATAGGCGTCAAACAGTTGCCGTAACAGGAGACGTGTCTCCTTCGTCAACGGGACGTTACTAAACTCTGACAGCTCATGCCGGCTCAACAAGTAAAGTAACTTCGCCAGCCGCTCACTCATCTGAATCGACCCTGCCTCTTGGTGACGCGAACAGAGAAACCCGCCCGACGTCACGGAAAAGAACATCGGGTCGGTCACATCGTTGCACCGGACACAACCGGTCAAGACCGGGGCGACACCGAGCAGATACATAATTCTGAGCTCGAAATGATGGGTGATGATCTCTGGGTCCATTCCGGCGTTCAGCGCTTGGAGCGCGTCATTCAAAATTCGGTATAACGGCCGGTTCGGGACTCGATCTTCGACAGTTTTATCGACGAGTTCGAGCAAGTACACGGCATACGCCATCCGCTCGACATCTTTTCGCACTTCCGGGTATGACGTGATCACGTCAGACGACTTGAGTTGACCGAGACCGCGGCTCGACGGGAAGATATAGACGGCTTCGACGAACGGTTGGCTCGATGCGTGCAACCGACTCCCTGGCTTTTTCGCACCACGTGCCATGACGGCGACTTTCCCGAGCTCTTCTGTGAAGATTGTCACGACTTTGTTGGATTCACCATAATTGACGGTCCGAATGACGATGCCCGTGACTTTTTGTAACATGGCTCAATACTCGTCGTCGCGGAAACCGAGGTCACGGAGTTGGCCCATCTTATTGCGCCAATCTTTTTGGACTTTCACCCATAAGTTTAAATACACTTTCGTACCAAGCAAGAGCTCGATGTCATGACGCGCTTCCGTCCCGACCTGACGGAGCATCGCACCTTTCTTGCCGATGACGATTCCTTTTTGCGAGTCACGCTCGACCATGATGACGGCTTCGACGTCGACCATGTCCGAGTTGTCTCGTTTCTTAATCGATTCGATGTTGACCGCGATCGAATGCGGGATCTCATCGCGCGTGTTATGGAGCACTTTCTCGCGAATCAGTTCCGAGATGATGAAGCGCTCCGGGTGATCCGTCACTTGATCGGCCGGATAGTACATCGGCCCTTCAGGCAGCAGCTTCTTGATCTCACCGATGAGCGGTTCGACGTTATTGCCTTGCAATGCTGAAATCGGAACGTACGCCGCGAAATCAAGTTGATTCGTATACTGTTCGATGACAGCGGGAATCTCGTCCGGGTGAATCAAATCGATTTTGTTCATCACAAGGATGATCGGTGTGTCGAGTCCTTTCAACTTCTCGATGATGAACTCGTCACCGGCACCGCGCGGCTCTGTGACGTTGACCATGAACAAAATCGCGTCGACTTCACGCAACGCGTTCGTCGCCACTTTCATCATGAAGTCGCCGAGACGGTGCTTCGGTTTATGGATCCCTGGCGTGTCGATGAAGATGATTTGCGTGTCGTCTGTCGTATAGACACCTTGGACCTTGTTACGTGTCGTCTGGGGCTTGTCTGACATGATGGCGATCTTTTGACCGATGACCCGGTTCAAGAACGTCGATTTCCCGACGTTCGGACGTCCGATAATTGAAACAAAACCTGATTTAAAACCTTCTTGATACATAGTGCACCTGCTTTCTAAATTTCCAATACATTGATTATAAAGCGAATAAATACGGCCCGAAAATGACGAGCGCTGTTACGGCTGCTCCGCCCGAAGCGACGAGAACCGATCCCGCCGCGACGTCTTTCGCTTGTTTGGCGAGCGGCTCGATGTCTTTCGTCACGAGATCGACCGTCCGTTCGACGGCCGTGTTCATCAATTCGAGAGCGATGACAAGCACGACCCACCCGAACAAGATGAGGTTTTCAAGCGTTGTCGTCGGGAGCCACCAACAGAACAATCCGACGAGCAGGCTTGCAATGAGGTGAATCAGCATGTTCCGTTCGGTTCGCACCGCGAGCACGATCCCGTGCACCGCAAACCAGAACGGATTCACACCTCGCCTCGCTTCAACTCAAAATGAGCGAGCACTTGCTCCTGACGCACCGTCATCTCGGCTTCTTCTTCTGGCGTCATATGGTCGTAGCCGAGCAAATGGAGAAAGCCATGAATCGCCAAGAAACCGAGTTCACGTTCGAACGAATGACCGTAGTCCGCCGCTTGCTCGCGGCACCGCTCCACCGAGATGACGATGTCGCCCAATAGACGGGGTTCATCCTCATCAAGCATGAAGTCCATCTCTTCTTCTCCCATCTCGTCAAAAGCAAAGCTGATGACGTCCGTCGGCGCGTCTTTGCCGCGCCATTCCTGGTTGATCACTTGAATCTCGTCATTCGTTAAAAATGTGACTGACAGTTCACTCGGTTCTTCGATTTGTTCAGCCAAGGCCGCGTGAACTAAAATCGATTCGACTAACTCGAGCTGAGACTCGGTCAACAACCCTTGTTCATCGTTCGAGATGATTTGCATGTAATTCGCCTTCTTTCTTTAGTTCTGGGTATTCGATCCGTTCATGGAACAAGCCGGTCAACGTCTCGCATGCACTCTCGCCGACACGCCACACTTCTTTCGTCGTCAAGTCACACTCTTCGAACTGACCGTCTTGAAGCTTGTCGCGAATGATCGAGCTGACGAGCTGACGTATACGCTCCGGTGTCGGCTGTTTTTGCGACCGAACCGCTGCTTCGATCGAATCGACGATCATGACGACCGCCGCCTCACGCGACTGCGGTTTCGGTCCCGGGTAACGGAAACGTGACTCCGACACGTCTCGTGACTCTTTCGCTTTCACATAAAAGAACTTGAGCAGCGACGTCCCGTGATGTTGCTCGGCGATGTCGATAATCTCTTTCGGCAGTTTATAGCGCCGCAACAAATCAGAGCCGTCGTAAGGATGCGCCATAATGATGTCGGCCGACTCTTCCGGTGTGAGCCGGTCGTGCGGGTTCACCCCGTTTTGTTGATTCTCGATAAAGTGGAGCGGCCGTTCCGTCTTGCCGAGGTCGTGATAATAACTCGCGACCCGGGCGAGCAGACCATCGGCCCCGATCGCCTCACACGCCGACTCGGCGAGATTGGCGACCATCATGCTATGGTGATACGTTCCCGGCGCCTCCATCAACAGTTTTCGCAGCAGCGGATGCGTCGGGCTCATCAATTCGACTAGGCGTCCGGACGACAATACGCCGAACCAAGGCTCTAGAAACGGCAGGAAGCCGAACGTGAGAACGATCGACAGCAAGGCGCTCGTGATTGCGAAACCGGATAAATAGGCGACCATCTCCCACGTCACTTGCGTGTTCCGCAAGAACAGGAGCGCGAGCACCATGATGATGTTGATGATTCCGAGCAAGACGCCTGAAAGGAACAAGCGTTTCCGTTGAATCTTCGGTTCGACCAAAAAGACAGCCAGGAAACTCCCGGTCGCAAAGTAAACGACCGTCATAAAGCTCGTATTTTGGCCAAAGCTCGCAACAATTGAACCAGCAATCATCGTGATGAGCGCCGAAGCCAACGCGACCCGTTCATCGACTAAGATACGGAGCAATAAGACGACGAACGCCGTCGGGGCGATGACGTACGCATACGTCGTGAACTCGATCCCGATATAACCGACGCCGAAGAAAATACCTAGTTGCAGCAATAGTAGGCCATAGACAGTAATCAAAATTTTAGGTCGGAGCAAAAGCTCTTGAATTTTTGAACGGATCAGCATGAATAAAAATCCGACCGTCAAGAGTCCGCTGAGCAAATAGGCACCGAACAAAGGCGCGAACGAACGGTTCGGGTCAATCGCACCGGTCAATTCGAGCTTCCGATAGATTTCACGGGTCACGACTTCCCCTTGGTTGACGAGGAGCTGCCCTTCTTGAATGATAACCGGTTCAACGGCGTCGATCGCTTCTTGTTCTTTCTGACGAGTCGCTTCCGAATCGAAGACATAGTTCGGGACGATCAGTTGGTCACTTAAACTCGTCGCGACCGCTCGGAATTCTAACGACAACGGTGATTGGTCGATGACCGTCGACGCCCGGTCTCTCGCCTCGGCAATCGACTCGGAACTCGTTTCGATCCGATTGGCCATGACTTCTTGAAGCGCCGTCACGGCGACGTCTTCGACGGTACGACGCGTGTTCACGGTCGCCTCCAGGAGTGAGTTCAACTCATCGTCTGCAAGGAGCCCGTTCACTTCTGTAGAGTTCAATCGATTTTTGATATCAGACAGTTCAGTGTCCTCATCTGTGTCTTCGAACGCCGCAAACAATTGCTCAATTTTGGCAATCTGTTGATCGGCGAATTCACGGCGTAATGAGAACTGACTCCCGACGGCGTTCGTCGCGTCTTGTCTCAGACGGTCCGACGCGACCCTGTCCTCGATCGTGATCGGGGAGCGGATATCTTGTGCGGCGATGCCAAGCGGCTCAACGCTGATGATTGATGGGCGCACCGTAAAGTAGAGGATCGCGCCAAGGATGAGAAAAAAGAGGACGGAGATTGTGGCGACCGTCCAATGACGTGCTTGCTGCATCAGTGCCCCCCCTTTCGTCATGTAATATCTGTACTGTAGGCGTTGATGATTTTTTTGACGAGTGGATGCCGCACGACGTCTGAGGCGCTAAAGTGTTCGAAGTGAATCCCGTCGACCCCTTCGAGGAGATGGAGCGCTTCTTGAAGCCCCGACGCTTTCCCTCTCGGTAAGTCGACTTGCGTCAAATCACCGGTGACGACCATCTTCGACCCGAACCCGAGCCGTGTCAAAAACATTTTCATCTGTTCTTTCGTCGTATTCTGCGCCTCATCCAAAATGACGAACGCATCTTCAAGCGTCCGTCCGCGCATGTAAGCGAGCGGGGCGACTTCGATTGTGCCTCGCTCGAGCAGACGGTTCGTGTGTTCGACACCATAGACGTCAAACAAGGCGTCATAGAGCGGTCGTAAGTAAGGGTCGACTTTTTCTTTTAAGTCGCCCGGCAAGAAACCGAGGTTCTCACCCGCCTCGACGGCAGGACGCGTCAAAATGATCCGTTTCACTTGACCTTCTTTCAGCGCCCGCGCAGCAAGGACGACCGCCAAATACGTCTTCCCGGTCCCGGCCGGCCCGATCCCGAATACGAGGTCGCGTTTCTCGATGGCCCGGACGTAACGGCTCTGTCCGACCGTCTTCGCCCGGATCGGTTTCCCTTTGTTCGTCGTGAAAACGACGCGGCCATAATGTTCGAGCAGTTCTTCCCCTTTGCCGATCTTAATATGTTGGATGACACTGATCGCATCGCCCTCGTTCAACCGTGCACCTTGTTTAACGAGTTGTTGCAGCGTCTTGATCACACTTTTCGTCAATTCGAGCGTCTCCACGCTATCGGCTTGGATGATCAGCTCTTCGCCACGGGGCGTAAGCGCGACGGCAAGCTCGGCCTCGATCGCATGGAACACCTCGTCTTTCGGTCCGAGGAGTGCCTGCGCTTCGCTCGCATGTTCCATGACGAACGGTATCTTATCTGTCGTAATCAATGGATGTTTCTCCCCCTCATCTATAGATTGTTCCTTCTTTACTTTAGCACTATCATGCCGTTCGTGAAAGAAAGACCGTTAGCTCGAGCCACAAAAAAAGCAGCGACATCGAGTCACTGCTAAAAAATTACCGACGGCGGCGTTTCGAGACCGGCGGCTGAAGAATCTCACTCCAGACGATGGCTTGACGCGCTTGCTTCATCGAAATGCGTGGTTGCGCTGTCTGTCGTGAATCGGTCGCTTCCGTTATCGGAGGGATTTTGACTGCCTGTTCGAACGCAGCGCTCACTTTCGGGAGCGACTCACGCGACTTTGGTGCGTGCCGATTCGGATCAAACTCGTGCCGGTCTGAATTTTCGACCGGAATCGCGACACGACGACGAACTTTTTGCGGTACTTTGTTCTGTCGTTCGTCTCGCGGATCGTTGAGTGGTCCATCGACTTCTTTCATCATGTCGCCGACCGTATCCAAATACCGTTTCAGATCCGTGCTCGGTGGCTTTTCTCCTGTAGATGACGACTTCTCAAGTCGCTTCATGACCGCTGAAGCGACCCCGAAGGCGGCTAATAGTAAGATCCATAATCCATCCATATCGATTACTCTCTATCAGATTCGACTGGATGACCGATCGCATTACGCATTTGCGTATCCGCTTGGACGTTCAAGTAGTTGACGTAATCCATGACCCCAAGCTTGCCGTTACGAAGCGCATCTGCCATCGCGAGCGGTACTTCCGCCTCGGCCGCGACAACTTTGGCGCGCATTTCTTCGACCGACGACTTCATCTCTTGCTCGCGGGCAATCGCCATTGCACGACGTTCCTCGGCTTTCGCCTGCGCAATTTTCTTATCTGCCTCGGCTTGGTCGGTTTGGAGCACCGCGCCGATGTTTTTACCGATATCAATGTCGGCGATGTCGATCGACAAGATTTCAAACGCCGTCCCTGAATCGAGACCTTTCGTCAATACGGTACGTGAAATCATGTCCGGGTTCTCAAGCACGTGCTTATGGTTATGTTGCGAACCGATCGTCGAGACGACCCCTTCACCGACACGGGCGATGATCGTTTCTTCACCGGCACCCCCGACGAGGCGGTCGATGTTGGCACGAACCGTGATCCGCGCTTTCGCTTTCACTTCGATCCCATCCATCGCCACACCGGCGATGAACGGTGTCTCGATGACTTTCGGGTTAACCGACATCTGAACGGCTTCTAACACGTTCCGGCCAGCAAGGTCGATGGCGGCGGCACGTTCGAACGATAACTCGATATCGGCACGGTGCGCCGCGATCAAAGCGTTGACGACACGGTCGACGTTACCGCCGGCTAAAAAGTGACTCTCGAGCTGGTTCGTGTTCAAACCAATGCCCGCTTTGACGGCTTTGATGAGCGGGTTGATGATTTTAGACGGGACGACGCGACGAAGTCGCATCCCGATCAATGTGAAGATGGAGACGTGGACGCCTGAAGCAAACGAGCTGATCCACAGGCCGACCGGTACAAACGTGAAGAACACGGCGAGCGCGATCAATCCCCCACCTGTGATGAGTAACGTGCTTAATAGTTCTGGTGTCATTCTGTTACATCCTCCTTCGGTTCTACAAAGCGTCGGACGACAACGCGTCCTGAGTCGACTTTATACACCTCAATTTTTGTTTGTTCATCGAGATAGCTACCTTCTGCCACGACGTCGATTCGTTCGCCTTCAATCTCAGCAGTACCTGCTGGACGAAGTGGCGTCAATGTGACACCGACTTTCCCAAGCAACCGCTTCCGGTCATCATGAGACAAATACCCCTTATCAGTCGACGTCGAATCGGTCAAAATCAAGCCTTTATACATGAGCGAGCGATTCGACTGCAGTCGACGGTACGCCCAAAACCCGAGTCCCGCAACAAGCGCCGTCGCTAAACCAAGTGACAGCCAAAGCTGCCCGATCGTGGCACCTGCCATAATCAAACTCGCCACGACGGCGCCTATCCCGAGGACCCCGAACAATCCAAAACCGGCAACGAACACTTCAATTCCAAGAAGGACAATCCCGACGAAAAACACCGTCAGAATCACTCCGAGACCAAATGTCATCGTATTGCTACCCCCTTCCAAATCCAAAGCTACCTCTTATCTCTAGTGTATACGAAACAAGATTGAATGTGGTTTCATAATACGCAAAAAAAGGCAGAAACTTTTGGATTTCTCCAAAGTTCCCTGCCTTTTATCATTAATTCGTCAATTGTTGTTTGACAATTCGGTTCACAAGACCACCGTCAGCCTTGCCTTTAACTTGTGGCATGACGACGCCCATCACCTTACCCATATCGGACGGACCCGCAGCGTTCGTCTCGGCAATTGCCGCCTTGACGATTGCTGTGACTTCGTCTTCAGAGAGTTGCTTAGGCATGTAGACCTCTAGTACGACAATTTCATCAGCTACTTTAGAAGCAAGGTCTTCACGACCAGCGCTTTCGAATTCTCGGAGGGAGTCTCTGCGCTGTTTCATCTCTCGGTTGAGCACCGTGAGCTCCTCTTCCTCAGTAAGATCTTGTCGACCAAGTTTGATGGCCTCGTTCTGGAGCGACGCTTTGACCATTCGGATCGTCGTGAGACGATCTTTCTGTTTAGCGCGCATGGCTTGCTTCATGTCGTCCGTCAAGCGTTCTTGCAGACTCATGAGCCAACACCCTCTCTACAAAAGAAACTTCAATCAGAATTTCTTGTTCTTGCGAGCAGCTTCTGATTTCAATTTACGTTTTACGCTTGGCTTTTCGTAGTGACGACGTTTGCGAACTTCGGCAAGAGTGCCATCTTTCGCAACACCGCGTTTGAAACGACGAAGAGCGTCTTCAAGCGATTCGTTTTTACGGACACGAGTTTCCACTAGTTTTCCCTCCCTCCGAATTACACGACTAAGGAAACGTGTTTCACACGTCATACCACATTATAGTGAAATTAAGTCGTGTGGTCAACTACTACTTCAATTAATAATCGCTGTCCGAACGCCCGCCTGTGACGATGGCAATTCCGGCAGAAGCGCCAATGCGCGTTGCACCAGCATCGATCATCGCTTGTGCGCCTGCGAAATCACGGACGCCGCCTGATGCTTTGACGCCAAGATCCGGTCCGACCGTCTCACGCATGAGTCGGATGTCTTCGACGGTAGCGCCGCCAGTTGAGAATCCAGTCGACGTTTTCACGAAGTCTGCACCCGCTTTGACTGACAGCTCAGCCGCTTTTTTGATTTCTTCTTTAGTAAGCAGGCACGTTTCAAAGATGACTTTGACGAGCGTACCGTTTGCTGCTTCGACGACGGCACGGATGTCGCGTTCGACGAGGTCGAAATCGCCGTCTTTCATCGCACTGATGTTGATGACCATGTCGACTTCGTCTGCGCCGTTAGCAATCGCATCTTTCGTTTCGAACGCTTTCACTTCAGGTGTGTTCGCACCGAGCGGGAATCCGATGACCGTACAAACTTTGACGTCCTCATCTAATTTAAGTTGCTCGGCAGCGTAAGCGACCCATGTCGGGTTGACACAAACGCTCGCGAATTTGTACTCAAGTGCCTCTGCACATAATTTTGTGACTTGATCTTTCGTTGTTTCTGCCTTCAAGGCCGTGTGGTCGATATAACGTGCTAATTCCATAATAAATTCCTCCTCTGACATATAGGTCTGACATCTAACATATTATCATGTTTTTGAGAAATGTAACAGCTTTCACTTCATGCAAGTTGACGGCGTTTTCGCGTTTGGACCCAGCTGTTCCAACTGAAGAAAAAGATGGCGATCCAGATGCACGTGAACGCGAAAACATGATACGTCGTGAACGGTTCATCGTACAAGATGACACCGATCGCCAGACTGAGCGTCGGGGCGATGAACTGTAAAAAACCGACGAGCGTGAACGGGATATGTTGCGCCCCGTAACCGAACAACAGGAGCGGCAACGCCGTCATGACGCCCGTGCCTAAGAGCGCGGCCCAAACAATCGGTTCGCCCGTCATCGTGAGCCCGCCGCGCGACGTTTCGAAAGCGAGGAAGATGACCGCGACCGGAACGACCGCGAGAGTCTCGATGCCTAGACTGACCGTCGACGCAAGCGGCCGCCGTTTTTTGACCATCCCGTAAAACCCGAACGTACTCGCCAATATGAAAGCGATCCACGGGAACGACCCATAACCGAACGTCAAGACGAGCACCCCGACCGTCGCGACACCGACCGCGAGCCATTGGACTCGATTTAATGATTCCCGAAAAACGAGGACACCTAACACCATGCTGACGAGCGGATTGATATAATATCCGAGCGATGCCTCGATGATATAGCCGTGATTGACCGCCCATATGTAGACAAACCAGTTCGCACTGACGATAAAGCCGTTCAACATAAAGGCGTTCCGCGTCGCCCGATGTCTGAGCGCATAATTGAATTCAGTCCACTGTTTCGTCCATTTCAAGACGAGTAAAATGAATAGAAACGACCAGACGATACGGTGGGCGAGGATTTGACTGCTCGGTATTTCCTGTAGAAACTTCCAATAGATCGGCAGGATGCCCCACATGACGTACGCACCGATTGTGGGCATGACTCCTTTATTCAATCTGTTCACCCGCTCTCCTAATCAATTATCGTCAGTTTAGTCGATGCGTTTCGGACATTCAAGCGATTTCTTCCAACCTTCCCACGACAAAAGAGGAGCGCTCTGAGAGCGCACCTCGTGTCACACGTTCATTCAGCTCGTGATTGTCGTCAAGGCCGCAAGTGCTTGCTCCAAGTCTTCAATCAAATCGTTCACATCTTCAAGTCCGACAGAGATACGGACGAGCCCGTCCGTGATGCCGAGTTCTGCCCGACGTTCGGCCGGAATCGAGGCATGTGTCATCCGTGCCGGCACGCTAATCAAGCTCTCGACCGCACCGAGACTTTCAGCGAGCGTGAAGTAGTTCGTTTTCGCAACGACCGTCTCTGCCGCTTCGGCCGATCCGACGTCAAAAGCGATCATGCCGCCAAAGCCTCGGGCTTGTGACAGATGGATTTGTTTCGCTGTCTCGCTGGCAATGCTCGGGTGCAACACCCGGCTGATCGCCTCGTGAGACGTCAAGAACTCGACGAGTGCGAGCGCGTTCGTCTCGATCTCTTCCATCCGGACCGCGAGCGTCTTGATGCCGCGCACGACGAGGAAGCTGTCTTGCGGTCCGAGCACGGCTCCGACCGAGTTTTGTAGGAACGCCAAACGTTCCCCAAGTTCTTCTGTCCGGGCGACGACGAGTCCGGCGACGACGTCACTATGTCCACCTAAATATTTCGTGGCACTGTGCAAGACGTAGTCCGCACCGAACTCAATCGGATTTTGGAAATACGGTGTCATGAACGTATTGTCGACGACGAACAAGACGTCGGCCTCGGTCGCAATGTCACGCACACTGCGCATGTCCGTGACGTTCAAGAGCGGATTCGTCGGCGTCTCGACATAAATCATTTTCGTGTTCGGTTGGACGGCTTCGCGGACTGCCGCCGCGTCAGACGTATCGACAAAAGATGCTTCCAAGCCAAGTGATTGAAATACTCGATTGAATACACGGTACGTTCCCCCATATACGTCAGAACCGACGATGACGTGGTCCCCTGATTTCATTAACATGAGAATCGTTGAGATGGCGGCCATCCCTGAAGCGAACGCAAAACCACGCGCCCCGCCTTCGATGTCGGCGATCAGCGTCTCAAGCGCCGTCCGCGTCGGGTTAGCCGTCCGCGAATATTCATACCCGTCCCGCAAATTGCCGATTCCGTCTTGTTTATAAGTACTCGTTTGATAGATGGCTGGTGTCACGGCACCCGTCAACGGGTCCGTCGTCTTACCGCCGTGAATAAGCGCTGTTTTTGTACGCATGTTCTGCCTCCTTGACTATTCCTTGACTTAAATATCGTTCGACACTGTCTGGTAAAATCGTGACGATCACACCTTCGGTCATCCGGTTTGCTTCTTGCACACAGGCGGCGATGGCCGCACCGGAAGAACTTCCGACGAGCAGTCCTTCTTGCTTCGCCAAATGGGCGACGTAATAAAACGCGTCATCATCAGAAATCGTATAAATCCCATCGACGAGTTCGCGATCTAAAAACACAGGCCACTTCTCGACACCGATTCCTTCTGTTTTATGGGGCCCTGGTTGCCCACCGTTTAGGATTGATCCTTCGGGCTCAACGACAACGTTGCGGGTGCCGTGGTTTTTCAAAACCGCGGCGACCCCAGTGAACGTGCCACCCGAGCCCGCGCCGGCGATGAAGACGTCGATATTCGGTATATCTTGCAATAACTCTCGGGCGAGTGAATCGACATACGTATCCGGGTTATCCGGATTCGAGAACTGTTCCGGTAAATAGGCGTTATGTTCAACCGCCAGCGCTTTGGCCCGCTCGATCGCACCCTTCATCCCGAGCTCGGTTTCCGTGTTAATGACAGTCGCGCCAAGCAATGACATGAGCGCTTGCTTCTCTTGACTAAACTTTTCAGGCGTGACCGTGATCAAGTTCACCCCGTACCGCTGACAGGCGAGGGCGAGCCCGATGCCGGTATTCCCTGCCGTCGGCTCGACGACCGTACCACCCCGTTCGAGTTGGCCGCGTTCAAGCGCTTGTTCGATTAAATGAAGCCCGAGCCGGTCTTTCACACTCCCGCCTGGATTCATCATCTCGAGCTTGCCGTATATTTTAACGCCTTTCGGAACAGGCAACGTCCGTAACTCGAGCAGCGGCGTGTCCCCGATCAGTTCATAGACGTTATTGACGAGCATATTACGCCTCGTCCTTAAAGATGATGTGCCACTCGTCACGTTTCGCGAGCATGTCGGCCGCTAATTTTTTTGCGCCCTCAAAGTCGTGGTGGTTGGCACTTCCGCATTGGATTGGGTTTTGCGCCGGCAACTCCGTCGCATTTGCTGCATCACGGAGTGTCGCCTCGACGAGGTCGAGCATCGATTCGTAATCGCCGTCGTTCAACATCGTCCAATAAAAACCAGTCTGGCAACCCATCGGCGAGACGTCGATGATTTGGTCCGAGTGACTGCGGCTGTTCTCAGCGATCAAGTGCTCGAGCGAATGGACGGCCCGCATCGGCATGAGACCCTCGTTCGGTTGGATGAAGCGAATGTCGTATTTATAGATCGTATCGGCCGTCCCTTTTTTCACTCCTGCTAAACGGACGTAAGGCGCTTGTACTTTTGTATGGTCCAAATTAAAACTTTCGACTTTATAACTTTTCATGATTGAGTTCCTCCTGATTGTTTCGTGGCCACGACGAGCCAGACGAATTTATTTTTTTGTGTCATCGAGACCGTATAACCGTTCGCTTCGAGCATCGCTTGAATCGTTTGCGTATACGGATAAAATTCGCGGTTCAAATCTTCTACCAAGTCGTCGTACCCGTTACCGCTCGCCCAGTCGAGAATGTCTCGCTTCGCCTTTTGCGAGGCGAACATCGTGTCGAGTAAGACGAATCGCGGTGAATCGAGCTGCTCGACGTAACCTTGAATCGCTGTCCGTTTCTCTTCATCCGTCAGATGGTGAAACGCGTATGACGACACGATCGTATCGATCTGCTCTGTCGTCGGATAGTTTAAAAAGTCACCGTCGATAATATCAATCTCAAGTTTTTCGGCGGCGACAGCCCGCATCTCCGGGGACGGTTCGACCGCAACCAGCTCGTGACGTTCTAAAATCTTCATACTTAAGTTCCCGGTCCCGACTCCGAACTCCATGACCTTCCCTTCGAGATGATCCACGACCTCGCTCAACATCTCCTCATAACCTGCGAACACTTCTTTATATTGCTCGTCATGTCCGGCCACGGTCGTGTCGTATTGCGTTGCCCATTCCTTAAAAATGTCCATGAACTGTAATCCCATTGCTCCACCCCATCGCTTTATTCCGACTATGTCGATAAGTTTTATATGTTTTATCTATTCAGACCATACCAATTTTCAAAAAAAATCTCAAGCGAATTGTTCGAATCATTTTATTCGAGGGCATATCACGCCCAAATTTTGAAACTTGAGTTGAACGCGTGAATTTAGACCTAGCTATTTTAGTAAAAGATAGGCCGAAAGTAATTGTCAGAATTTTTAAATTTGTTCAAATTCATTACCTTGTTTTCGAAAAAAACGAGCGATTATCGCCCTGCATTCAGCTATCATTTTCCACAAATACATATACTTCTCAATTAAACGATTGGAGGATTTTCAAATTGCCAAACTTTAAATTTTATGTAAACGTCTCCCTCGCTACATGCCTGGCGTTGACACCTGGGCTGCTCGGACTCGGAACAGATCCGGTACTTGCCAAACGATCCGTTACGCCGAATGCTGAGATCGCCGACAAGCAAGAAAAATTGCGTGTCGTCGTCGAACTCGTCGGTGCACCTGCCATCGAACAAGCAAAAAAGAAAGGGAAAAAATTCAATGAATTGACGAAGGTCGAGAAAGACAATGCTCACGGACTCGTCAAAGCCGAACAGAAAAAAGCGAAAGCCGCCATCTCAAAAAAAGGTGTGAAAGCAGAAACGATTGAAGAGTTCACGACCGTCTTCAACGGATTCAGTACGTTGCTCTCGGCTACAGACGTCCAGAAAGTTGAAGCGTTGCCTGAAGTCGCTCACGTCCATGTCGTCAATGAATACGAGCGCCCCGAGGTCAAACCGGATATGGTAACGAGTAACGGCATGGTCCAATCGCAACAGACATGGGGCGACTATGGGTATACCGGCGAAGGAACGATCGTCGCCGTCATCGATACGGGTGTCGATGCAGACCATCGCGACTTCCGCTTAACCGACGATACAAAAGCAGAGCTCACGCAAGGTGAGGTCGAGTCGGCAGTCAGTGAGTTCGGTTTGCCGGGAGCCTACATAAACGAGAAAGTTCCTTATGCTTATAACTATTACGACGAGAACGATGATATTCGCGATGATTCCCCTGGCGCCTCGATGCACGGGATGCACGTATCGGGTACGGTCGCGGCCAACGGGGATGAGGCGACTGGCGGTTTGAAAGGTGTCGCTCCAGAATCGCAAGTACTCGGTCTCAAAGTATTCAGCAACGACCCGAACTACGCCTCGACGTACGGCGATATCTATATTAAAGCGATCGACGATGCCATCAAACTCGGCGCCGACGTCATCAATATGAGTCTCGGATCGACGGCCGGTTTCGTCGATGCCGACTCACCCGAGCAACAAGCGGTACAGCGTGCTGTCGATAACGGTGTCTTCATGTCGATCTCAGCTGGTAACTCGGCGTACTTCGGAAACGGATACGATCTCCCTTATGCGAACAATCCGGATACCGGCGTCGTCGGCGCTCCGAGCGTGAGCTCGGCCTCGACTTCAGTCGCCTCACTCGAGAACGACCAAATTCAATTGGACGCTTTCTCGATTCAATCCGGTGACAAGACCGATAAAATCGGATGGAAGAAACAAGATGGCCCAGCTTTCACGAATGGGGACTATGAACTCGTCCATGTCGGTGACGGACAGCCTGGTCAATACGTCGGGAAAGACGTGAAAGGGAAGATTGTCTTCGCGGTGCGTGACGGCGCCTATTTCTACTCGAACATTCAAAAGACAGCCGAAGCGAACGGGGCTGCCGGTGTCATCGTCCGCGGTGCCGTCGGTCATGGTGATTACGTCAGTATGGCGCTAGCGAACCCACAAATCCCGATGGCGTCACTCAGCATTAAAGACGGAAATGAGCTTCAACAGCGACTCGTTGCCGGTGAACAAATGAACATTAAATTCGCAGGTGACCGCATTAGCGTCGCTAACCGTGCAGCCGGTTCACTGTCTAACTTCACTTCGTGGGGCGTGACACCAAACCTCGATTTCAAACCTGAAATCTCGGCGCCAGGCGGACAAATCTTCTCGACGTTGAATGACGATCAATACGGATTGATGAGCGGAACGTCGATGGCTGCACCACACGTCGCAGGAGGCGCCGCCCTCGTGCTCGAACGTGTCGATCGCGAGTTCGCTTTAAGCGGTACGGCTCGGGTAACGATGGCGAAGAATTTGTTGATCAACACATCGAAAGCCGTGACTGATATCGGTCCATACAACCAACAGTTGAATCAGAACCTCCCATACACGCCGCGTCGGGGAGGAGCCGGTTTGATGCAATTGCACGCGGCCGTCTCAACGCCAGCCGTCGCCTATGAAAAGACAACAAAAGAAGCAAAAGTTGCCTTAAAAGAACTCAACCGAAGCAAGGCGACGTTCACGCTTGTTGTCGAGAACTTATCCGACAAAGCCGTGTCATACGATGTTTCGTCTTCACTTCAGACCGACCTCGCCATCGAACGGACGGCCGGGACGATTCAAAATGCGATGGAGGCCCAACCACTCCAAAACGCCAGCGTGACGATCAACGGGAAGAAAGCAAATACGGTCAAACTGAAAGCGAAGCAAACAGTCGAACTCAAAATCGCGCTCGACGTCTCGAAAGCGCAGGTTCTCAATCCAAAGACGCTGAACGGTCTCGTCTCGGCCAAAGACGTATTTGAAAACGGCTATTTCGTCGACGGTTTCGTGCGCTTGACCGATGTGAACGGGGCAGAAGGCAATCCAGGACTCGTCGTACCGTTCGTCGGTTTCGAAGGCGACTGGGGCAAAGCACCGATCTTTGACGCTTCCATCTATGAATCAGGATCGTTCTATCAGACGGCTGGAATGGTCGATCAGACAGGGAATTATTTGGGCATGAACCTAGATGAGTCGTTCACGTCCGACACAATCGCGTTCTCTCCTGACGGGGACAACGTAAAAGATGTGGCGACACCGGTCTTCTCGCTCCTTCGTAACGCCAAAGACGTCAAATATCGCATCGTCGACGAGTCAGGCGATGTCGTCCGCACGCTCCGGCAAGATGACGAGTTGCGTAAAAACTACTTCGATGGCGGACGCAATACACCTTACTACTACTCAGCCGACTACAAATGGGACGGACAATTGAACGGTAACCCGGCCCCGGCCGGCAAGTACTTCTATGAGATCGAAGCGAGCATCGATTACATGAAAAAAGAGGCACAGACGCTCCGCTTCCCGGTTAAAGTCGACTATACAGATCCGACGTTCTCGGCGAAGTGGCAAGATGACAGTTTGTCCGTAAAAGCGAACGACGACTTCTCTGGTATCCATTCTGTCGAATACTTCTTGAACGGTAAGTCTGTCGCCAAACTTGCAAACGGGTCGGCCAGTCATGCCTTCACGTCGCCACTTAATGAGACCGATGAAGTCAGCGTCCGCGTCACAGACCATGCCGGAAATAGCACGACCAAAACAGTCGCCTATTCGACGGATTCAGAAAAACCTGGCGTCTTCTTGGACGCGCCGCTCGCTTTGTCACCTTACGCGACGTCAATCGTCCCCATCAAAGGATCGATTCAAGACGCATCAAACATCAACTCATTCCAAGTCGATGGGATTGATGTCCCGCTCACATGGAATGAAACAACGAAACGATATGACTTCAGTACGAATCGGACATTTACAGACGGCGTGCACAAACTCCGCTTCGTCGCTGAGGATGCGGCTGGAAACGTCGCCAACTTCCAACGGACAATTTTCGTCGATGCGACACCAGCCGTCATCGAGATCGGGAAACTACCGAAACAAATCGGGAAAAAACAAACTACGGTCAACGTCAACGTGACTGTCAAAGATAATTTTGATGAAGTGAAGCTCCTCGTGAACGGTGATTTGAAATTCAGCCAGGCACTAAAAGCACCTTATGAGATGCGCGCTTTCTCAAGAACTGAAAAAGTCACGCTTCCTGTGACGTCAGGAGAGAATACGTTCACGTTCGAAGCGGTCGACCTCGCCGGCAACGTGACGACGAAGACGATCACGTTGTTCAAAAAATAATCTGTCATGAAGAAGAGCCCTCGCCTAGGCGAGGGCTCTTGTCATGTGGTCATTAAACATAAAATCAGCTCCCGCAAACTGCGGGAGCTGATTTCGTGTTCAATTCAATTCAAGCGCATACGATAACGCCGCTAACGCGTAGAGCGGCGCCGTCTCGGTGCGCAAAATCCGGGGGCCGAACGCACACGGGCGCGCGCCTTGATTCGTCCAGGCGTCAATCTCCTGATCGTCAAATCCGCCTTCAGGACCGACGATCAGCAGGAGACGCTGTCCGCGTTCAAGCGCTTTGAAGACAGCCGCGAGTGCCGCTTGTTCCCCTTGCTTCGCCGACTCTTCATAAGCGATGACGACCGCATCGTAATTAGAAAAGTCGTCTAGCAGGTCACGCGACGAGACGTACGCGCACGTCGGGACGACGGCCCGGTACGACTGTTCGGCCGCTTCTTGCATGATTTTCTGTAGCCGTTCAACTTTCTTAGGGGCTTTTTTTGCGTCCCATTTCGCGACCGATCGTTTCGACTCGAACAACTTCAAGTGATGCAACCCGAGCTCGGTCGCTTTTTGAGCGACAAGCTCGACTTTATCACCTTTCGGCAGTGCGTAGGCGAGCGTCACATCAACGGGCAGTTCAGTCGTCGCCTGCCGCGCTTCGAGTACTTTTGCCGTCCCCGATTTTTTTTCGAGCGCGATCACCTCACAGACGTACTCGACACCTGTACCGTCTAACAACACCATCTGATAACCCGGTCCCGCCCGCAACACCGTCCCGATATGATGGACGACGTCTTGCGGCAATGCGACCGTGTCTGTTTTAAACGCATCACGTTGTAAGAAATAGCGTTGCATGGCTTATCCCTTCTTCGCGATGATGGCGACCCAGTCTTCCATGACTCGCGTCTCTTCGATCGAGAATCCAGCCGCCTTGAGCGCTGCCGTCACTTCATCTCGTTTTTGGCCGATGATGCCCGACGTGATGAAATAGCCGCCTGGTTTGACGCGCACGTAAGCATCGTCAACGAACAGCATGATGACGTCAGCTAAAATGTTGGCGACGATCAAGTCATACTCACCGCTCATCCCTTTCAACAAATCACCCGTCTTGACGTCGACGACGTCTAGAACGCCGTTCGTCTCGACGTTTTGGCGGGCCGATTCGACCGCGACCGCATCCAAATCGAGCGCCTCGACTCGTTCCGCGCCAAGCTTCGCCGCCGCGATGGCAAGTACGCCTGAGCCCGTCCCGACATCGATCAAGCGGTCACCCGGTTGGATATAGTTCTCGATCGCTTGAATGCACAGCATCGTCGTCGGGTGCGTCCCGGTCCCGAACGCCATACCCGGGTCGAGCAAGATCACGTTCTCTTCCGGTTGTGGCACGTATTCTTCCCACAGCGGCACGATCGTGAGATGTTGCGAGATCTTGACCGGTTTATAGTACTGCTTCCACGAGTGGGCCCAGTCCTCCTCATCCATCTCGAGCGCCGTCACGGTACCAGCGCCGACTTCAAAGATATTGCGCAGCCGTTCAATTTCTTTTTTCAGTGTCGAGAGCGTGTCCGGTAGGTCGCCTGAGACAGGAACGTACGCTTTCACGTGGACACCCGACGTTGGATACGTATCGCGGCCGGATTCGTCCCAAATCTCTCCGAAATGATCTTCTGCCATCATCCGGTCGTAGTCTTCGACGTCCTCGATGACGACACCTTGTGCCCCCACTTCATGTAGTAAATTTGATACGGCTTCGACTGCCTGCTGTGTCGTGTGGACACAAATTTCAGACCATTTCATCGCTTGTACACGCTCCTTTTACTGGCTAAAAAACTTTTTCATCTTTTGGAAGAGGCCGTGCTGTTCTTCCACGCCCGCTTCTCCGCTGATCTCTTCAAACTCGCGGAGCAATTCTTTTTGACGATCTGTCATGTTCGTCGGTGTCATGATGACGATATTGACGTACTGGTCGCCGTTGCCGCCGCCGCGAACGCTCGGCATCCCTTTTCCACGCAAACGGAATTTCGATCCGGTCTGTGTTCCGGCTGGCACTTTCAAGCTGACCTTGCCGTGCACGGTCGGGACTTCGAGTTCGGCGCCGAGTGCTGCTTGCGCGAACGTGACCGGCATCTCCATCGAGATGTGCTGGTCGACACGCTCGAAGATTTCGTGCGCCCGAACGCGGACGACGATGTAAAGATCGCCGGCCGGGCCACCGTTAGCGCCAGGACCACCTTTGCCGGACATGCGGATCTGTTGGCCGTTATCGATACCGGCAGGAATTTTGACTTCGACTTGCTGTGTCTTCTTGACGTGACCAGAGCCATGGCACGTCGTACATTTCTCTTTGATCGTCTTGCCTGTTCCATGACATTGGCTACACGTCCGCTGATTGACCATGCGACCGAGCACCGTGTTCTGTTCGACCGTTTCGACACCGCTACCGCCACAACGGCCGCACGTCTCTGGTTTCGTCCCCGGCTTGGCACCGCTACCCATACACGTGTCACATTCGACTTCGATCTCAAGGTCGATCGTTTCCGTCTTACCGGTCACGCTCTCCATGAAGTCGAGGTCGACGACGTATTGATAATCTTCTCCGCGTCGCGGTGCGTTCGGGTCTTGACGACGTCCGCCGCCGCCGAAGAACATGTCGAAGATGTCGCCGAATCCGCCTTGGAAGTCACCGCCGCCTCCGAACTGGCTCGCTCCTTCAAATCCGAAGCGGTCATATTGAGCCCGTTTCTGCTCGTCTGACAGCACTTCATACGCCTCACCGAGCTCTTTAAATTTATCGGCCGCATCCGGCTCTTGGTTGATGTCTGGATGATATTCCCGTGCCAATTTGCGATAGGCCCGTTTGATGTCTTGCGCCGAGGCCGATTTGTCTAGGCCAAGCACTTCATAATAATCTCGTTTCGCCACGTTACTCTCTCCTCTTTACTGTTTCAAGTTCGATTTTACCGATTCTACCTTAACATGGAAAGAGCCAAAGCAGAAACCTGCTTTGGCGCCATCCAATCTATCGGTTGCCTTATTTACGATCGTCGAGATCTTCAAACTCCGCGTCGACGACGTTATCGTCTTTCGCTTCTGTTTGTGTCTCAGCGCCTTCAGCACCTTGCTGTTCAGCCATGTTCGCATATACTTTTTGCGTCAATTCTTGTACGACTTCAGATAGCTCATCTTTCGCCGTACGGATTGCTTCGAGGTCTGTACCTTCAAGTGCTGATTTTGCTTTTTCTTTCGCTGCTTCGGCTTTGTCTTTATCTGTTGCGTCGACTTTATCTCCAAGGTCTTTGATCGCCTTGTCCGTCGCGAAGACGAGTTGGTCCGTTTCGTTACGGAGCTCTGCTTCTTCTTTACGCTGTTTGTCTGCTTCCGCGTTCGCTTCCGCTTCTTTCACCATGCGCTCGATTTCAGCCTCGTCGATACCTGAAGACGACTGGATCGTGATCGACTGCTCTTTGTTCGTACCGAGGTCTTTCGCCGATACGTGAACGATTCCGTTCGCATCGATGTCGAACTTGACTTCGACTTGTGGGACACCGCGTGGTGCCGGCGGGATGTCCGTCAATTGGAAACGACCGAGCGTCTTGTTGTCAGGCGCCATCGGGCGTTCCCCTTGCAAGACGTGGATGTCAACGGCTGGCTGGTTGTCTGCTGCTGTCGAGAAGACTTGTGATTTCGATGTCGGAATCGTCGTGTTGCGATCGATCAACTTCGTCATCACGCCACCCATCGTCTCGATACCGAGCGAAAGCGGAGTCACGTCGAGAAGGACGACGTCTTTCACGTCACCGGCAAGGACACCGCCTTGGATCGCTGCACCGAGGGCAACGACTTCGTCCGGGTTAACGCCTTTGAACGGCTCTTTCTTCGTGAAATCGTGAATCGCTTTTTGGACCGCAGGGATACGTGTCGAACCACCGACGAGAATGATCTTGTCGAGATCAGACGGCGTGAGGCCTGAGTCTTTCAACGCGCGGCGAGTCGGTTCCATCGTGCGCTCGACGAGGTCTGCTGTCAATTCATCGAATTTCGCACGTGTGAGTGTTGTTTCAAGGTGAAGCGGGCCAGCTGCTCCTGCTGTGATGAACGGGAGGCTGATGTGCGCGCTTGTCACGCCTGAAAGGTCTTTCTTCGCTTTCTCGGCCGCATCTTTCAAGCGTTGGAGCGCCATCTTGTCTTGCGCGAGGTCGATACCGTTCTCTTTTTTGAATTCAGACACGAGGTAATCGATGACTTTTTGGTCAAAGTCGTCTCCACCGAGTCGGTTGTCCCCTGCTGTCGCGACAACTTCAAACACGCCGTCTCCGAGCTCGAGAATCGAGACGTCGAACGTACCGCCACCGAGGTCATAGATCAAGATCGTGTGATCTTCACCTTTGTCGAGGCCGTAAGCGAGCGCCGCTGCTGTCGGCTCGTTGATGATCCGTTTGACATCGAGACCGGCAATTTTCCCGGCGTCTTTCGTCGCTTGACGCTCAGCGTCGTTAAAGTAGGCAGGAACTGTGATGACCGCTTCAGTTACGGACTCACCAAGGTAGTCTTCTGCATCTTTTTTAAGTTTTTGCAAAATGATGGCCGAAATTTCTTGTGGCGTGAATTTCTTACCGTCGACTTCGACCGTATGTGACGTTCCCATATGACGCTTGATCGATTGGATCGTGTTCGGGTTCGTGATCGCTTGACGCTTCGCGACTTCACCGACTTGACGCTCTTCCCCTTTGAATGCGACGACAGACGGTGTCGTACGGTTCCCTTCTGCGTTTGAGATGACGACCGCTTCGCCACCTTCCATAACTGCTACACAAGAGTTCGTTGTTCCTAAGTCAATTCCGATAATTTTAGCCATTGTCTATTCCTCCATCTAGTTAAGTAATTTTATTCCGAAACTTTTACCATGCTTGGACGAATGACGCGTCCGTGCAACGTGTACCCTTTTTGAAGCTCCATCGTTACAATCCCAGACTCGAACTCATCACTCGGTTCTTGCATGACCGCTTGATGATAATTCGGGTCGAACGGCTGACCGACTGCTTCGATCACTTCAACGTTCTCGGCGTTTAACACGTCGAGCAATTGACGGTGGATCATGTCGACACCCGCTTGAATCTGTTTAGCGTCATCCGATGACGCTTCGACTTGAAGCGCACGCTCAAAGTTATCGATGAGCGGAATCAGTTTCTCGATGACGGCTTGCGAAGCGAACTTGACGCGTTTCGCGTTCTCTTCGTTCGTTCGGCGGCGGAAGTTGTCAAAATCAGCACGAATCCGAAGCTCGCTCGCTTTGAGCGCTTCGATTTCTTGTTGCAAATCTGGTCCCTCAGAACTTTCTTCCACTATTTCAGCATTTGAAACCTCGTCAGCGTCCGCAGTCTCTGACTGCAACGCGTCGAAATCTTTCTCTTCGAGCACTTCTTCTTCTTGGTCTGGCCCGTTTTGATTTTCAGTAGTCATATTGAGGCTCCTTTCGTTCACTCTTCTAGTTTCGTTCGCCTTAACGCTTCAATGATTTGTCCCATCATCCGCACCCCGTGCCGATAATCCATCCGGGTCGGACCAATCATCGCAATCGTCCCGAACGTCTTGCCGTCGAGCGTATAGTCCGAGGTGATGACGCTACAATTTTGAAGCGCAAGGATCCCATTCTCGCTCCCAATGCTCACATAAATCTCGCGATTTGGCAACGATTCGAGCCAGTCGGTCAACCGTTCTTGCTCGTCGATCCACTCTAGGAACGGACGTAACGTATCGAGCGTTTGAAACTCGGGTTGGTTGAAGATGTTTTTCTTCCCACCAAGATACAGCGAGGTCGGATGATGTACCCCGACGGTCGCTTGAATGAGTTGCATCATCGACTCATATTGTTGTTGATGAGCGAGGCGAAGGTTTGACACTTCTTCTCCGATACGGAACTTCAGTTGACCGAGCGGAGTTCCTTTTAGACGATCGTTTAAAAATCGGATTGTTTGTTCGACCATATCCGGCGCCATCGGCGATTCGAACACGACCGTTCGATGTTCGACGTGCCCTTGATCCGTTACGATCAAGACGACACCGCGCCGTTCATCGAGCGGCATCAAATCGATCCGTGCCAGCCGGTTCATCTGACTGCTCGGACCGAGCGCTACCGTCGTATAATTGGTCAAATCAGAGAGTAGGTCAGCGGCTTGACGAATGAGGACTTCTGACTCTTGGGCGGACGCTCGCAAGCGTTCCCCGAGCCGATATGTTTCCCGCTCGTCGATGAGTTTCGTCTCGACAAGGTGATCGACGTAATAACGATACCCGACTTCAGACGGGATTCGTCCTGCTGAAGTGTGCGGTTTTTCGATCAAGCCCATGTCTTCTAAATCCGCCATGTCGTTTCGGATCGTCGCCGAACTGAACGACAAGTCATCCCGTTTCGAAAGCGTCCGTGAACCGACGGGCTGGGCTGTCTGAATGTAATCATCAATGATTGCTCGTAAAATGAGCAATTGTCTCTCTGTCAGCACAACATCACTCCTCTCTGAAGGATTGGCCTCACTTTTATTAGCACTCATATTTACTGAGTGCTAATCACACTTCAAATATTATCATGTTCTCCTTATTTGTCAATTCAAATGCATCATTTTTTCCATCGATTGAAAGTCATTCGAAATGCATCTTCCGCGCACTTTCGGTATGATACGAATTGAGGTGATCATATGTTTACAACTAAACAATTTAACGTGTTTACGCAAGACGGGCTCGACGCCCGCATGTCAGGTATTCGCGCGGACATTCAACCGCTGTTCCATCGCATCTATGACGAGGTCGGTCCGCAGCTTGAAGCCGACGTCGGCATCCCGCTCTATCTCCACGTCGCCAAGCACGCCCGCCGGACGGTCAATCCGCCGAAAGATACGTGGATGGCGATCTGTCACGATAAACGTGGCTATAAGAAACATCCGCATTTCCAAGTCGGTCTGTTCGACGACCGTGTCTTCGTCTGGCTTGCCTTCATCTATGAGATGCCGAACAAAGAAGCAATCGGCAAACGACTCATGACAATCGACTTTAAACATGAATTTCCCGACTTCCATCTTGCCGGCGATCATATGAAAAAAGAGGCGTTCTTGATCGAAGAGACGTCCTCTGCGTCAATCGATGCCATCGTCGAGCGCTTCGCGACCGTCAAAAAAGCCGACTTCTTGATCGGTCGTCAACTTTCGGCCGATGCCTCGATCCTCCAAAACGAAGCGGCGTTCCTCGCCCTTGTCGAGGACACGTTCGGACGGCTCATGCCGATCTACCGCGAGCTCGTTCTCTAACTAAAACAGGCGAATCCGACATCGGATTCGCCTGTTTTTACGTTGTCACATCATTTAATCGTGCCTCACCGATGAATGCCGCGAACGCCTCGTTGGCGAGCGGGAGTCCCGACTCGGTCAACCGGACGTGCGTGTCCGTCGTTTCAATCAACTGTTTCGCTTTCAGTTCGGACAAGACGTGCCCGAACACCGACTCCATCGAGACACCGTACTTCGTTTCGAACGTCTCAAACGACACACCGCTGCGCATCCGGAGTCCGAGAAACAACTCTTCTTCCATCCGCTCGAACGTCTCGAGTGTCGTCGTACTTCGAACCGGTAAACCTTCCGCCTTGATATAGTGCGGGATCGGCGCGACGTTCGCCCGGCGCTCGCCGTTCAAGTAACTGTGAGCCCCGGCTCCGAAGCCGTAATACTCCTCGTTCCGCCAATACACTTGGTTGTGACGGCTCTCCCGTCCCTCGACACTGTAGTTCGAGATCTCGTACTGCTTGAGCCCACGGCGTTCGAGCGTCTCCATGACTTTCAAGTACATGGCGACTTCGATGTCCTCACCCGGCAGACGAAGCTTGCCTTTGCGGTCTTGGATCGCGAAGACGGTGTGCGGTTCGAGGATCAAGGAATAGGACGAGACGTGTTGGATCGGCAGTTTGAACGCCAAGTCGAGGTCCCGTTCGATCTGTTCGAGCGTCTGCTCCGGTAGTCCGAACATGAGGTCGATCGAGATGTTGTCGAACCGTTTCGCCGCCTCCGTCACCGTCGCGAACACGTCATCCGCCCGATGCGTCCGCCCGATCCGTTCAAGCCCGCCGTCGTCGAACGTCTGGACGCCGAAACTGACGCGGTTGACACCGCCTCGTTTCATCGTATCGAGCTTTTCGGCGCTCACAAAGTTCGGATTCGCCTCGACCGAGTATTCTATATTCTTTGTAGCGAGCGGGAGCAAGTGCCGCTCGACCATGTCCATGAGACGTTTCATCTGCACCTCATCGAGCGCGGTCGGCGTTCCTCCGCCGATAAAGATCGTCTCGATCTCATCTGTCGGATATTGTTCAAGCGATAGGACGATCTCTCGTTCTAACGCATCTAAATAGTCATCAACCGGTTGGTTCTTTAAGAACACCTTGTTGAAATCGCAGTAATAACAAATATGTTCACAAAATGGAATGTGAAGATATACGGCTTTAGCCATGGCGGCCACCCCTTTCTTCTCCTTCCATTTATAACGCTTTTTACGTCTTCACGCCACTGTCTGCATTCAATCGAAACGATGGATGAACAATCCGCTCTTCAGTTTCGGATCGAACCAAGTCGATTTCGGTGGCATCTGTCCGGATTCATCGGCGACCTGCATCAACTCTCCCATCGCCGTAGCGTGACATGTCAACACGACGACATCCGGTCGCTCGGCCAACCGTTCCAGTTGTTCGACGGCGTCTGAGCCGCCGACGAAGTCAATCCGTTTATCGGTCCGGACATCGTCCACTCCGAAGTACGGTTCGAGAATATCCCGTTGTAGCGTGGCAACGTCGAGAGCCGCGGTCGACTGTCGTTTCGTCAACTCATACTGTTTGCCGCGGTAAGACAATCCGAACGAACCGCGCGCTTGCGGAACGACGAGGCCGTCAGTCGACACCACTTCGTACGAGAACGAAATCCCGTCCAATAAAGCCGCGACTTCTTCAGGCGTAACATCGGTCAACAGGCGATGGTACGGCAAGATCGTCAACTCGTCGCTCGGGAAGAGCACACCTAAAAAGTGATCGCGCTCTAGTTTCGATTCACCTTCAGGCAGTTCTAGCGCCGCGACGACAGCCGCCGCTTTGGCCCGATGATGCCCGTCGGCGATATAGATGGACGGGATCGTCGCCCCGATCATAATGACACGCGCCTGGTCTTTCGGCGGCACCGCATAGCCTTCGTGCAAGACACCTTGACTGTCCGTGAAGGAAAATAGAGGTCGTTCGTTCGTGGCGGCTTCAAGGATACGCCGTAACGCCTCGTCCGGCTCATGGCTCAGTAAAATCGGTCCGGTGTGCGCTTTCGTCGCCGCCACATGTTCGACCCGTTCCCGCTCTTTCACTTCTCGTGTATGTTCATGGATCTTGATGCGGCCCGCCTCATAATCCGCGACCGAAAACGTCGCCACGAGACCGGTTTGACGCCGCCCTTGATTCGTCAGCCGATAGACGTAAAAGCCGTTTGCCTGTTCCGTCAGTTCAGTCGCGTACAACCGTTCCAACTCGGTCCTCGCACGTCGTCCCCACGCTTCGAGTGACAGGTCAGCGGCAAACAGTTCCGGCTTATCGACCGAGAGAAATGAGTTCGGACGTCGCTCGACGTCTCCTCGTGCCTGTTCGACGTTCACGATGTCGTACGGGTCGGCCGCCACAGCTTCAGGATGGGCCGGCATATACGGTTTAAACGGTTTAAATATGACCATGTTGATCCCTCCTTAAAATTCACGGACGCGCATGACGCCCTCGATGTCGTACAAAGCATGCACGGACAGTTCTTCTTGTTTATGGTTATCGATGTCGATCATCGTGTAGGCCACATCGTTCCGGCTGCGATTCACCATGTTATCGATGTTGATCCCGTTCTCGGCGAGCCGGCTCGCAATTTGACCGACCATGTTCGGGACGTTCAAGTGCAGCACCGCCAAGCGTCGCTTGCCGACGTAAGGAAGTTCAGTGTCCGGAAAGTTAGCGGAATTCCGGATGTTTCCGGTCTCTAAATACAGTTTCAGCGTATCGACGGCTTGAATCGCGCAATTCACTTCGGATTCTCGTGTCGAAGCCCCAAGATGCGGAAAAGCGACGACTTGAGGATGGCCGAGTAACGCCTGTTGCGGGAAGTCTGTAATGTACGTCGCCACTTTATCTTGTAACGCCTCAATCAAATCAGCATCGTTCACGAGCTCGCCACGGGCGAAGTTCAATAACGTCACCCCAGGCTTCATCCGTTTGAACCAACTAGCGTCGATCAAGTTGCGTGTGTCGTCCGTGAGCGGCATATGGATCGAGAGCAAATCGACGTCTCTGAGCAAATCGTCTAAATGCTTGGCTCGTTTTACTTGCTTTGATACGTTCCACGCTCCATCGACCGATAAATGCGGGTCGTACCCGACGACGTCGACACCGAGCTGAAGCAGGTCGTTCGCGAGCGACGCCCCGATCGCGCCGAGGCCGACGATGCCGACCTTCTTGCCTCGTAATTCAGAGCCGACAAAGCGACGCTTCTCGTCTTCCATCGCCCGCTCAAGTAACGCTTGGCTTGGGAACGTTTGCTCGTTCACCCAACGCGCGCCTTCAAGGATCGGCCGGACCGATAAAAGCATGCTCGCGAGTACGAGTTCTTTGACCGCGTTCGCGTTCGCCCCTGGTGTATGGAACACGACGACGCCTTGACGCGCCAAGCGCTCAAGCGGGATGTTGTTCACCCCAGCCCCGGCCCGGGCGATCGCGAGCAAGTACGGGGGAATCTCGGCGTCGTGAACGTCATGGCTCCGAATGACCCAGGCATCGGCCTGCTCCACTGCGTTGACGGCGTATTCTCTCGGCTCAAAACGCTCTAGCCCGGCTGATGCGATTTGATTATATGTTTTGATGTGAAACATCGTATCCCTCCTGTTCAAATGCTTGCATCACTTCGACTAGACGAACGACTCCTTCGAGCGGCATCGCGTTGTAAAGACTGGCCCGCAGCCCTCCGACCGAGCGGTGGCCACCAAGTTCGATCAATCCACGTTCCTCGGCGAACTGTTGAAACGCTCGATCCGTCTCGTCCCGTCCCGTCGTGAACGGAATATTCGTCAATGAACGGATATCTCCTGTGACGAGCGACCGGAACAACGTTGAGCCGTCTAAATAAGCATACAATCGCGCGCTCTTCTCACGGTTGCGCCGTTCCATCTCGGCGACGCCACCCGTCCGTTCGACCCAGGCGAGAACCCGTTCGGCGACATACATGCTAAACGTCGCCGGTGTGTTCAAAACGGT
Organism: Exiguobacterium sp. SH0S2; assembly: GCF_004337185.1. Lineage (NCBI taxonomy): Bacteria > Bacillati > Bacillota > Bacilli > Caryophanales > Exiguobacterium > Exiguobacterium sp. SH0S2. Next base: position 173,404 of record NZ_SJVB01000003.1, read on the forward strand.
GTCGGTGTGACGGGCGTAGTTCAAATAACTTGGCAAATCGCGGTCGACAATCAAGTCGCGACGAATGATGACGACGCTTAACCCGGCCGGTCCGATATTTTTTTGGGCGCCTGCGTACAGCAGACCGTAGCGGCTCACGTCGATCGATTCTGCCAAAATATTGGAGGACACGTCCGCGACGAGCGGGATGCCTGTATCCGGAAGCATCGTATAACGTGTCCCTTCGATTGTATTGTTCAGCGTCAAATGGAGATAATCGGCGGTCTCGCCATCCCCTTCATAGTCAGGCAGTTCCCGATAGTTCGAACTCGCCGAACTGCCGACGACGGCGACGTCCCCATAGTGGCGGGCATCAGCGATCGCTTTTTTCGACCACGTGCCGCTGTCGAGATAAGCGAAACGCCCTGTCGTACGCAAGTTCATCGGAATCATCGAGAACTGGAGCGTCGCCCCGCCTTGCAGCCAAAGGACGGCGTAATCGTCTGAGATGTCCATCAATCTCCGCAGCCTCGCTTCGAGCGCCTCGGTAATCGCAATGAAGCGCTCCGAACGGTGGCTCATCTCGACGATCGAGACACCCGTTTTTTGATAAGACAGAAACTCGTCTTGCACTTCTTGTAGTACCGATTTTGGCAAAACGCTCGGCCCTGCTGAAAAATTATAGACGGTCACCGCTACTCCTCCTCTATTTTTCTGTAAGTGGGTACTATTCCGTACCGGACGTCACGAATCCTGCCAAATGAAAAAAATCGCCCTTATCCATGGATAAGGGCGACCACTCATTCTTCGTCCATCGACAAGACGGACATGAACGCTTCTTGCGGCACTTCGACGGATCCAACCATCTTCATGCGTTTTTTACCTTCTTTTTGTTTCTCGAGAAGTTTACGTTTCCGCGAGATGTCGCCGCCGTAACATTTGGCAAGGACGTTTTTACGTAACGCCTTGATCGTCGACCGGGCGACAATTTTCGTGCTGACCGCTGCTTGGATCGGCACTTCGAACTGCATCCGTGGGATGAGCGCCTTTAACTTTTCAACGATGACTTTCCCACGTTCGTAGGCGAAGTCGCGGTGAACGATAAAGCTGAGCGCATCGACGAGCTCGTTGTTGAGGAGAATATCCATCTTGACGAGGCGTGACGGACGATACCCGATCAAATCATAGTCCAGTGAGGCATAGCCTTTCGTACTTGATTTCAATTGATCAAAGAAGTCGTAGACGATTTCACTGAGCGGAATATCGTACGTGATTTTAACACGGGTCGTATCGATGTACTCCATATCGATAAAACTGCCACGTTTCTTCTGACAAAGTTCCATGATCGAGCCGACGTAATCGTTCGGTGTCATGATCGCCGCTTTAACGTATGGCTCTTCGATCAATTCAACTTTTTGTTGCTCAGGCATCTTCGACGGGTTATCGACGTGGATGACGTCTCCTGACGTCGTCGTAACGTGATAGATAACCGACGGTGCCGTCGTGATCAAGTCGATTCCAAACTCGCGCTCGATCCGCTCTTGAATGATTTCCATATGAAGCATGCCGAGGAATCCGCTACGGAAACCAAATCCGAGCGCTTGTGACGTCTCGGGCTCGAACTCGAGTGCCGCATCAGATAACTGGAGCCGCTCAAGCGCTTCACGCAAATCGTTATACTTGGCCGCATCAATCGGATAAAGACCGCAGTATACCATCGGGTTCATCTTACGGTAACCAGGAAGTTGCTCGGTCGATGGGTTTTTAGCGAGCGTGATCGTATCACCGACACGAACGTCGCCAACCGTTTTAATCGATGCCGAGAGCGTACCAACGTCTCCGACATTCAACTCTTTCACAGATAACGGTTTAGGTGTCGAGACACCAAGATCCGTCACTTCGAACGATTTACCGGTCGACATCATTTGAACTTTATCCCCGACTTTGACCGAACCGTTGACGACTCGGATCGAGGCGACGACGCCACGATACGCATCGTAATACGAGTCGAAGATCAAAGCCTGAAGCGGTGCTGACGGATCTCCCGTCGGCGGCGGCACAAGCTCTACGATTTGTTCAAGAATTTCTTCAATCCCGATTCCTGCCTTGGCAGAAGCCGGCACCGCATCACTGGCGTCCAGTCCGATCACGTCCTCAATCTCTTGACGGACGCGTTCGACGTCAGCCGACGGTAAGTCGATCTTGTTGATGACCGGGATGATCTCGAGGTCGTTGTCGAGTGCGAGGTAGACGTTTGCGAGCGTCTGCGCCTCGATCCCTTGGGCGGCATCAACGACGAGGACCGCACCTTCACACGCTGCGAGTGAGCGCGAGACTTCATACGTGAAGTCGACGTGTCCAGGCGTGTCGATCAAATGAAGGATGTACTCAACTCCATCTTTTGCGGTATAGTTCAATTTAACAGCGTTCAATTTGATCGTGATGCCACGTTCCCGTTCGAGATCCATCGCGTCAAGCGTCTGTTCTTTCATTTCACGCGCCGTAAGCGCACCAGTTCTCTCGAGAATCCGGTCAGCTAGCGTCGACTTGCCATGATCGATGTGGGCGATGATGGAAAAGTTGCGAATCTTCTTCTGACGGTTCTCTAATTCTTGTTTATTCATATATGGGTTCACCTATCCTTCTCATGCATACCGTGTCATTATATCAAAATCCTAAGTTAATGTGTACGACCTACTACAACAATACCACATATAGTTTTCAGAATAATCATCAAGTGGTTGCTTTTCGAATAACCGTTTGCTACAATTGTGCTTGTTCTGTTGAATGATTACTTGAAGTAATGAGAACATACACTTTCTTGTTTCAGGAGGTGAAATAACATGGCAAATATCAAATCAGCAATCAAACGTGCAAAAACTTCTGAAAAACGTCGCGTCGCTAACTCGCAAGAGAAAGCAGCAATGCGTACAGCAGTAAAACGTGTCGATACTCTCGTCGTCGAAGGAAACAAAGAAGCAGCTCAAGAAGCTTTCGTCCTCGCTACGAAGAAAATCGACAAAGCTGCAGCAAAAGGTCTCATCCACCAAAACAAAGCAGGTCGTGACAAATCACGTCTCGCAGCTCGTATCGCAGCTCTCTAATTAGAGAACAAACGAAACAGCCGCCTCCGTTCAGGAGCCGGCTGTTTTTTTGTATAGCATGACGTAATGTGTCCCGATGCCTTCAATTTCGAACGGATCCCCGACGATGACGAGGCCGTTGCGTTCGTAAAACCGGACCGCGACCTCGCGGGCGTTACACCACCAAGAAGCGTTCAATTCACGATGGACCGCCTGTAAGAAACGAGATCCGACGCCTGTCCCGGCGACGGCCGGATCGGTGGCCATGCCGCGCAGTTGAAACGAAACTCGTTCGCCAGACAGCTCCCGGTCTTGTCGCATCACCGTCGCAATCGATAAGATGCGCCCGTCTTCAGCCCAGGCGTAGTGACGGGTCGACTCGGCGTCATCCCCGTCAAAATAACACGTCGAAACGGCTAAACCTGGACGCAGTACTTCATGCCGGAGCGGGACCACTTCTTCAAGCAACACTTGCTGCAACATACAACCACCTCACAGTAATGTTAATTGACAGACGAGCGTGTCAAACACGATCTGTTTGTCGCCCCGTCCTGTCTTCATCGCTTCGTCCGCATCGGCGATGAGCGTGAGCGCCTTGGCGAGCTGCGCCTCTGAAAAGTTACGGCTCGCTTGCGTCGCCAGTTTCACCGTATAAGGGTGGGCGCCAATTTTTGAGGCGATTTGCTTCTCGCCGTACCCTTTCTCGGTCAACTGCTTGGCGAGGTACATATTTCGATATTGACGAGCGAGCAACGCCAAGAGACCGATCAGTTCTTGGCCTTGTTTTTCTAAATCACGGACGAGGCGCAACGCCAAATCGGCCCGTCGGCCCACCAAATACTCGGACAGTTGGAATACGTTATCTTCTAGCGTCCGAGGCACGAGATCGTTGACGATTTCAAGCGGGATGTTGGCTCCGTCGCCAGCATAGAGCTGGAGCTTCTCCAGTTCCCGGACGAGCTTGCCCCAGTCGTCTTGACAAAGGAATAGCAAGCGTTCGACCGTCGTACGCTCCATCGACTGCCTGCGCCGGTTCAGCTCGTCATTGACGTAGCGCATGAGCTCGCTTTGGCTCGGCTTCTTCGCCTCGAGGACGATGGCTCGCTCTTTCAAGCGCTTGACGACTTTCTTCCGCTCATCGAGTTTTTCCGCTTCAACGATGAAGACGAGCACCGAGTAAGGCGCCGGCTGCAACACGTACTCGGTCAACCGCTCGAGATTTTGCTTTTGTTTTTCTTTGGCGCCGGTTAAAAATTGGGCCTGTTTGACGATGACGGTGCGGTAGTCACTAAAGAACGGTACCGTTTCAGCTTCGTCTAACGCCGTATCGAGTGACGTTTCATGTAAATCAAGCTGCATGACGTCAAATTTGTCGCCAGACGGACTGGCCGCCTTGACGATTTCTCGTTCCCACGTCTCGAGTAAGTACTTCTCTGTCCCGTACAGGACGTATACGTTCGACAACTTGCCGTTGTGCAACCACGGTTCATTCAACACACACACCACTTTCACAATTTATTCTTATCTAAAACATAGATTATCCTTCTTTGATTCGCTATACTTAGAACGGAACCATTTTAAGGAGGGACTCACTATGCATATTAACTCGGTTCGCCCGCAAAGCGAAAACCCGTTTGAGAACGACGTGCAGTGCAAACGTAACGATGCCATCGATTCAGCAATCGGCTTCATCGTCCCGTTCGGCTTTTTCTTCACGATTTTCGCAATCGGTGTTCTTATCAAATTTTTAAGTCTTTAAGTCGTAAAGCGATTGCCCCGGGGGAGCAATCGCTTTTTAGTTTATCATAGTTTTCACGGCCTGACTGCCCTTCTCACGCTCCCCTGACACCGTCCCCGCTCACAGACGACCATCCCGTCCTCATCCGTCCGCAGCAACCGCCTTCCCTGAATACGGGCGAGCGTGTCTGGATGAGGATGACCGTATCGATTGTTGGCGCCGACGCTGACGACCACAAACTCTGGATCGATGCGAGCGATCAAGTCAGCACCGGAAGACGTTTCGGCCCCGTGATGGCCTAGTTTGAACACATCGACGTCGACAGTCGGGATCAACCGCTCGTTCGCCTCCGGTAAGTCACCCGTCAATAAATAGGACAAGTCTCCGACTTTCATAAAAACCGACACTGAATTCGCATTCTCGTCCTCACCCGCATCAACCGGTGTGACGACCCACATCCATGGATAAGGCCGCTCTCCTGCTTCTAACAACCGCACGTTCACGTCATACGGTTCGAGCTCGTCGACTAACGCCCGCCGCTTCGTTTCATCGGCCACTTCCGCCGCGATCCATACTTCCTCGACCGGAATCAGATCAAGCACGCCCGTCAGCCCACCGATATGGTCATGGTCGGCATGCGTCAGCAAAATGAAATCAAGTCGGGTCTCGCCTCGTTTCCATATGTAAGGGACGACGACATCGGCACCCGGGTCGAACGTCGACCGTTTCTGCTCATCCGGATGTTGAAACACGCCGCCGACATCGATGACACCGGTGATGCCGGCTTGCTCGACGACGATGGCGTCCCCTTGCCCGACGTCTAAAAACGTCACCCGCGGCTCCTCCGACCATTCTAACCAGACGTGCAGCGCAAGCAGCGAAACTGCCGCAATGACCCATCCGACCGCTCGTCTCTTATCTAATAGAATCAATCCAATCCCGAGCAACACGAACAAATAGACCGCATGCCAAAATGTGATGTCGTGCAACGGGACCCACGGACGATACGTATGATGCATCTGAAACATCCCGTTCAACCCGTCGAGAATCGGATAGAGCGTCGGTTCGAACTGCGGCATCACATAAGTGACGAGTGCAAGCGGAAGGATCGCCCAGGAAATCAACAATCCGGCAATCACGTTGTACACCGGAGCAAAGATTGAGATAATCGGCTGGATTTGCCATAAAAAAATTAAACCGAACCATTGGGCATAAAGCGCTACGCTGAACAGATTTGTCCACATCGACCGTGTCAAAAGCAAAAACAAGGTCATACCGACTGTCAATTGAAACCCGAGATTCCATAGCAAGTACGGTTGAACGGCTAACAAGGCTGCCGCACACCAACTGAGCATACGAACCGGGTCGCGAATCGTCTGACCGAATAGCGACAAGACGAGCACGACATCAGCGACAAGCACGGCTCGTGCCACCGGCGGCGAAAAACCGGTCAGCCAACCGAATGCGGTCACGCAGACGATCACGAGACCAAGTTTCGTCTCCCGATGAAGCGGCAACGGACGAAACACCCATCTGAGCGCAAACACGAGCAAGGCGATGTGGGACCCGGAAATGACGAGCAAATGAAGCAGACCCGTCACGCGATAGGAGAACGATGTCTCCTCGTCGAGCAGACGGCTCTCGCCAAACAGTAACGCCTCCATGTAAAGCGCCACGTCCGGACGGTGCGACGCTTCGATCCGTTCGAGCTGACGTTCTTTCCAGCGCAGCATGCGCCCATTTAATCCGTCACTCGGTCGACACCGCTCGACATGGACATCCTTCCCTTTAAAAGACAATCCAGCCCCGTGCGCCCATTTCGCCTCGTCAAAACCTCCTGTATTTCGAAGCGGTGAAAAAGGGACTGGTTCGAACGTGACGAGACACGTCTCACCCGGCCGCCCGAGCTCGACGTCGCGCCCGATCAAGACCCCAGACATCCCGTTCGATTCACCATAGAGTCGAACCGATTGACCGTTGTCGCGTCGGCTCTCGATCGCAAAGACTGAGTCCCCGGCTTCATGTACCGCCGGGTCAGAACTTTGTAACAGGACTAGGAAAACGAGTGAGATCGCACCGACATGTGTGTAGATCGTTTGCCGACGCCACGTCAGGAACAAGGCTAGCCCGAACAAGAGCACGACACCAAAAGCCCCGGACTTCCAAGCAATGAATAGACCAATCGGGATCAATGGATAGATCGGCATATCACGGGACCAACAAATAGCCTTCCATGCTCTCGAGCGTTTTCTCACCGAACCCTTTGACGTTCCCGAGCTCGTCGTACGATTTAAATGGACCGTTTTCTTTCAAATAGTTCAAAATAGCGTCCGCTTTGGCCGGACCGATCCCGGGGACGGTCATCAACTCTTCTTTCGTCGCACTGTTGACGTGAATGCCGTTCGTCGTATCGGTTTCCGGGACTGCAACGGCCTCTCCTTGTTTCGGTACCGTGATTTTAGTGCCGTCTACGAGCAATTGGGCTAAATTAAGCTGTTCAGGGTCAGCTTCGTCCGTCAACACGGCGAGAGACAAGACGTCCCCGACTCTAGCCCCTTGCGGCATCGTATACGTGTCGGGCGCTTCGACCGCTCCCGTGACGTAGACGACAACTTCTGTCACCGGGACCGCCTCTGCTTCCTCCACCGTCGTAAACTCCTCGACCATCGTCGTTTCCGGCTCTTTCGAATAGAACATAAAGCCGACACCGACGAACAAGATGACGAGCAACGCGACGACATACCGTTTCCACTTCTCCATATCGTTCCTCCCACATTAACGAATGTCTCTTCATTAGTATGCGAGAAATAGCCGGCGCACGCTCAAGTCCTAGTTGCTAGATGCGGTCGCAATGCTTGACCGTTCACCCACGGATCGATGACGTATCGGAACGCAAAAAAAGAGACAAGCCGAAACTTGTCTCATTGCTCTTCAAAATGTTGAACTTGGCTCGCCAGTGAGGCGGCTTGTCCTTCTAGCTCTTGCATCAAGGCAAAGATTTGATCAAAGCTTGCCTGTTGCTCTTTCATCGAGGCGGCGACTTCTTCGTTACCGGCTGCTAATTCTTCGGTCACACCGCTCACTTCTTCGACGCGTTTCAACACGTTCGTGACTTCACGGCTCGAAGCGACCATTTCTTGTTCGATCGTGCCCACGAACGAGGCCACGTGATCGGTACGATCATGGATGCGTGTGAACGCTTGCTTCGTCAGTCCGAATGCTTGAAGTTGCGCCGTTTGCTCGTGGCTCGACTCTTCGACCATGTCTGTCAAATTGCCGACCTCGTCTCGAATCGTTTGGACGACCCCGAAGATCGAACGCGTCGCCACATTACTCTCCTCAGCCAATTTCTTCACTTCACTTGCGACGACAGCAAAACCTCGCCCGGCCTCACCGGCTCGTGCGGCTTCAATCGCGGCGTTCAAGGCAAGTAAATTCGTCTGGGCGGCAACGTCTTCGACAAGTTTTGCCATCTTCTCGATTTCTTCTGTTTTTCTCGCGAACTGGTCCATCCGTTCGACGAGCGATTGATTCCGCTCGCTCGAGCGCCGTAGAATATGTTCTTGATCCGTCAACGTCTCGATTCCGGCCGCCACTTCGCGCGTCATCTCGGTCGTCTCTTCGGTCGTTTGTTTCGTCTGGTTCAAGCTCGTCTCGAACGATGTCGCCATGATCCCGACCGACTCGAGCGTCTCTTGAAGTTCAGTCGCGATCGATTGGGCCCCGTTCGCCATCTCATCGACCGCGTTCGTGATGTTTGACGTCGTACTCGCGACTGCTTCATTTTCAGCGGCGGCCGTCTCTGTCATCTCATTCACTTTGACCGACGTGACCCGGATCGAGCCGATCACGGTTTGAAGCGACGCCGTCATATCTCGCATGGCGCGTTCTAGTCGGCCGATCTCATCGCGTCGCGTTGAATCCGGCAACGTGATCAAGTGCCCGGCCGCGATCGCCTCGGCTGCTTTCACGTTCCGTTCGAGCGGAAGTGTGATCGAGCGGGCGAAGAAGAAGTTGTACAGGCTTAACACCGTGACGACGAACACCGTCAACAAAATTGAGACGAGGAACAGGCGCTTCGTCTCGTCGGCCGCTTCTTTTTGCAACGCCTCGTAAAACGTTCCGTTTTTTAACAACAACGTGTTCACGTCGTTCAAGACCCCTTCTAGTTTCGCCGCTTGAATCCGGGCAGCAATGCCGCCTGCTTGAGCCGTTTCAATATTTGCTCCAATGCGCTCATATTTGGCTGTGGCTCGGTCAAGGTGAGTTGAAAACTCATCGATCAAATAGGTTTGATTCATCTCTTGGAACGTCTCCGTGTTCGTGGCACGAATCCGCTCGAGCTGCGTCAGTGTCGATTGACTCATCTGTTCACCGAGCGACGTCCAAAGGGATTGTTCTTGCAAAAGTGACGTCTCGAGTTGAGATAACTCGATCATCTGGGTTCCGTATTGCTCATTGTACGTCTGCAACCGGTTCAACGTCGTCAATACATAACTCATCATCAAGACGATGAGTAAGACCGTGAATACGGTCGAGAAGATAAAGCGTTTGCGTAAAGTCATTGTAACGTCCCCTCCAGCAACCGTTTCTGAACCGCTTCAAACTGCTCTGTCTCTTCATCGGTCCATTGCACACGGCGCAGCGCTGCTAGCCCGATACCGCCCTCTTCGATTCCGAGTTCGATATGGTCGTTGATTGCTTCTGTTTGAAGACTGTCCGCGATCTTGACGATGGCCAAGTCGACTTGCTTTAACATCGACGTGATGACCGCATCGGGTGCGATCATCGATTGATCGCTGTCGACGCCGATCGCCTTGATCCCGTTTCTTTCAGCCGTCTCGAGTACACCGACACCGGTCAGACCGGCCGCAGCGTAAAGCACGTCGGCCCCTGCGGCAATCTGTTTTTCCGCCAATTTCCGTCCAATCTCAGGCGAGGCGAAATCATTCGCGTAGTCGACGATCATTTCAACGTCCTCGTTCACGCTTTTCGCCCCTAACTCGAACCCGGTTCCAAATTTCTGGATCAACTCGTTGTCGACTCCTCCGATGAATCCGATTTTATCGGACTCGGTTTCAAGTCCCGCGACCGCACCGGCCAACGCGCTGCCTTCTGTCTCTTCGAACGTGACCGAGATGACGTTTGGTAACGTCGATACCGCGTCGACTAAGGCAAATTGTTGATCTGGGTGCTTTGAAGCCACCGTTTCTAGATCGGTTTGACTCGCGAAACCGAGACCGACGACCACATCGTGTCCACCTTCGACCAATTGCTCAAATCCTGCTTTGTATGTTTCAGTCTCGTCCAATTCTCGATAATCGACGAACCAATCTCCCGTCTCTCGTAACTGCCCCATGCCACGCATCGCAGCGTCACTGAACGATTGGTCCCCGAGACCAACGTCAGACAGGACGACACCCATCGATTGGCGAGGTTCGACCGTCTGTTCGGGCTGATCGATGACAGACTGACACCCGGATAGCCAAACGATACAAGTCGTCAATGCGCCGATTATAATTGTTTTGTTCATAACATGTACTTCCTCTCTCTAATGGTCTGACATCTCATGTATCGTCTGATTTACACCGGGTTTGAAGTCAAACCTTTTAAAACTTAGGGCAATAATTTGAACGACGTCACGACAAACAAGGCTGCAGACGATTGCCTGCAGCCTTGTTGATTCAACTTATTCTTCTGACGCCGCGACGGTCGTTTCCGTCAACTTCCGTTCAGCAGTCGGTGAGGTCGGCACATTGCCTTTTCCGGCAAAATTATCAAGCAAGTCTTTCATATCGATGCCAGACGACGCTTTGAGCGTCTGCTGCAGTGAAGCCATCAAATCAGTCGCGTAACCCGTGACTTTCCCGGCTCCCCCGTCTTTACCACTACCCGTATCGACGACCGTGATTTGGTCGATGTTACCGAGCGGTGCCGCAATTTGCTTCGCGTAGTCAGGAAGCATCTTGACGACCATGTCGAGAATGGCGGCTTGACCGTACTGTTCGAACGCCTCGGCGATCTTTTGTTTCGCTTCGGCTTCGGCGAGACCAGTAAGACGAATAATATCAGCCTCTGCTTCCCCTTTCGCCCGTTCAGCATCGGCTTCGGCGACACCAGCGAGACGGACGCGTTCGGCATCGGCTTTCGCCTCGGCCTCGATGCGGTACTTCCCGGCATCTGCTGCGGCGATTTGACGCGCTTTATCAGCTTCCGCAGCCTGTTCAATCGCATAGCGGTCGGCGTCGGCTTTTTTCTTCACTTCTGAATCATATTGCTTTTCACGACGCATGATTTCTTTCTCTTCGAGCTCGATTTGCTTTTGACGCTCGATGATTTGAACTTGCATCTGTTGCTCTGTGACTTCTTGTTTGGCCTTGGCTTCTTCAAGCTCGTACGATTGGTCAGCCCGTGCTTTAGCGACATCTTGCTCGCGGCGGTAGTCGGCGATGCGGAGTTGGTTCTCTTTTTCCGCTTCTGCGATTTCAGAGTTTCGTTCAAGCTCCGCTTTCCTCGCGTCCTTCATCGCTTCCGCTTGTTTGATGCGCGTTTCTTTATCCGCTTCAGCCGTGGCGATGTCGGCGTCACGTTTTACTTGGGCGATCCGTGGCTTCCCGAGCGACTCGAGGTATCCGTTCTTATCCCGTACGTCTTTAATCGTGAACGAGACGATGACGAGGCCCATCTTCGCTAAATCTTGCGAGGCGACACGTTGCACTTCTTGCGAGAACTTGTCGCGGTTTTTATAAATCTCTTCGACTGTCATCGAACCGAGGATTGAACGAAGGTGACCCTCGAGCACTTCTTTCGCCTCGTTCTCACGCTCGATTTTCGGTTTGCCGAGGAATTGTTCGGCCGCTGTCGCAATCTCACTGATTGAGCCACCGATTTTAATGATGGCCGTCCCGTCAGCCATGACCGGGACTCCTTGCTCGGTATACACTTCAGGCGTCGTTACTTCGAGCTTGCTCGAGAGCAAACTGAGCGGTTCCGCTTGTTGGAATACTGGCAAGACGAACGCCCCGCCGCCGCGAATGATTTTGACGCGGTTACCGGAAGCATCACTGTGGACGTTCTTTTTACCTAAGTAGCTCCCGGTGACGATGAGCGCCTCATCCGGTCCGACTGTACGATATTTCAAGACAAACACGAAGATCAAGGCGAGCAAAATCACCCCGACGATAATACTGACTAAAATGGTTGTGTCCATACATTATTGCTCCTTTCGAATAGTGGGTTCGTCATATTCCATGACGACCGCGATATTTCGTTGTACTTCGATGATGACGACTCGACGATCACTCGGAATCGCTTTCCCGTCAATACTTTGCGCCGTCTTCAAAATCGAACCGACGACCGACTCGACGAGCACTTCCCCGTAACCGCCTTCCGGGACGGGGACGGTCAATCGCCCGACCAGTCCGACGAGCGACTCATCAGTCATACCAATCGACTCTTCCGCATTTGACAGCGGTAGGAGGACGAACAAGTATAGTAACGTCGTGAGCGCGAATGAGCCGGCGAGCGCCACCGCGAGACCGATCATCGGCGACACATGGGCGAGCGCGTTCAAGATTAACCCGATCCCTGCCCCGAGCGCCAGGAAAGAGAGGATGACGGCCGGATTGAACCAGCCTTCGAAGAAATCGAACGCGTCCGAGAACAGCATGTATAAAAATGTACCGAGACCGGCAATGATGAGTACCCACCAGTACAGTTGATCTAACGATTCCATTACCATCCCTCCTCGGTGCGGCGCTGTTGTTCATATGCGAGCACACGTCGCAAATGTTCGACTTCAAGTGCGAGCGCCTGTTCAATCGTATCCCATTCCGATAACGGCCGGGTCGGATACTGTACCGCCTTCCGCACGCGACCAAGCGTTCGTTCAAGGTTTAACCGATCATACCGGTCAACCTCTTCGAGCCGTTCCTGACGCAGTAGTTTTAAATAGTGATCGACTTCGCCCTGTAACGTAATAATCTGCTCTGTCGCCGCCTCCGACGACTCTTGCATCAGCAGGCGACGCACCCTGACTTGATGGGCAACCAGTTTGGCGATCCTGGCCTCGAGCTCGAGAATATGTTTATAGAGGAACTCTGCCTCATCTTGGTCCGTGTCATCGCGCCACCACATCTCCGTCTCACCTCACTTCTTTTCTACTCACTCATTCATACGTATCAATTGAATCATTGGTTTCAAAATGCGCGAAAAAAATGTAAGATAAATTTGCGAACGTTAAGAAAGGAAGTGCTCACTTTGGGCAATCAAGTCATCAAACTATCGACCGCGGCTCAAGAACAATTAATCCAGAGCTATCGCGCTCACGCGGTCAATCCGCCACCACACGCTCGCTTCAGTGCCAAGACGCCCCAATGTGTGATCACCGTGTACAATTCGGGAAAAGTCATGTTTCAAGGTCGGGCTGCGGATGAAGAGGCGGCCAAATGGGGAGATTCCATCAAAAAGGAAACGTCCGTTCCAAAACATACGTTACCGGCCGGTTTTTCCGATTGGTCCGTCATCGGGAGCGATGAAGTCGGGAAAGGCGATTATTTCGGTCCGCTCGTCGTCGTCGCCGCCTACGTCCCGAAGGAAAAGATTGCCCTCGTCAAAGAACTCGGCGTCAAAGATTCTAAATTGCTTACCGATAAAGATATTTTACGCATCGCTAAAGATTTGCACGTCACGATTCCCTACCAAAAAGCGACGCTGCACAACCCGACGTACAACAAAATGCAACGGACGATGACGCAAGGGAAGATGACTGCGATCGCCCACAACGCGGCGTTGTCGGCGCTCTTGAAAAAGTTAGACGAGACGCCAGAAGCGATTCTAATCGACCAGTTCGCTGAAAAAGCCGTCTACTACAGACATTTGAGTTCTGAGACCGATATCGTCAAAGACGATGTCTACTTCTCGACGAAAGCGGAAGGCCTCCACGTCGCCGTCGCCGCGGCCTCGATCCTCGCCCGCGCTTTTTTCTTGAAAGAGATGGACAAATTGAGCGCGACACTCGGTGTCACGTTACCGAAAGGGGCCGGAGCGAAAGTCGATCAAGTGGCCGCGACCTTGATCCTTCGCTACGGTCAAGAACGTTTGAACGATATCGCTAAAGTTCACTTCGCGAACACGAAAAAAGCGATGCGTTTATGCGAGCAGAAACGATAGTTCTCACTTCAAAGATATGTTATATTTATTTTATGGTTCAATGAACTTAAAAACTTTTGGGGGATAGCGTTCATGTTGCATTATAAAACGTACACATTAAGCGACGACCATCCTTGGGTCATCTTCATACATGGCGCAGGCGGGAGTCTATCTCACTGGTATCGTCAAATTCGTCCATTTCGAAAGAAATATAACGTCTTGCTGCTCGACCTCCGCGGTCATGGCGGCTCATATAACGAAGAACAATCTTTGAATCAACCACTCAACGCCTACACGCTCGATGTCGTCGTCGAAGACGTCGTCGAAGTGATGAACTATTTAAATATTGAAAAAGGCCATATGGTCGGGCTATCGCTCGGGACGATCGTCATCCAAGCGATGTTCGAGCATCACCCCGACCGCATCGCCTCTGTCGTCTTAGGTGGTGCGATCGTCAAGTTCAACGTCCGCTCGACCTTACTCATCCGGCTCGGCAGCCTCATGCAAAGTTTCGTGCCTTACATGTGGCTGTATCAACTATTCGCTTGGATCTTGTTGCCGAAGAAACGGCATAAAAAATCGCGGATGATGTTCGTGCGCGACGCGGCCAATTTGTGCCAACGCGAGTTCATCCGTTGGTTCAAGATGACGGAAAACATGAATCCGCTGCTGCGTCACTTCACTTCAATCCAAACATCCGTCCCCATCCTCTACATTATGGGCGACGAGGATTACATGTTCCTTGAGGCCGTCGAACGAACGGCGAAGCATCAACCGACAGCACACGTCCAAGTCGTCCACGATTCGGGGCATGTCGTCAACGTCGATCAACCCGATACGTTCAATTCCATTTCAATGGACTTCATCGATCAACAAGTCGGTTTACTGGCAGCCAGTACGTCTTAAGTCTATACCGTTAAACAGAGACTCACTTCCTTAAACGGAAGCGGGTCTCTGTTTTCGTCTGTGGAAAAAATATTTTTCAGAAAGTTTTCAGAAAATATTGATTATTGAAAAATATCGTGTTACTCTTAGAAAAATCTTGAACAGAGGAGCTGGCGACGATGCGTACACCATTACATAACGGCCTACTGATTATTATTCGACTGAGGGACTGAAAAATCGACTCGCTGACCGAGACGAATTTTTGGGCCCTTGTTTCGATGGTTTCGGACGAGGCGCTCATGGTATGACCGACGCGCCTATCCAATCAGGATAGGTTTTTTTATTGGAGTAACACATATAGAGGAGATGATGGAAGTGAAACAGTACGCAATGGATCGGATGATCAAAATATCAGCAGGGATGGCTAGCGCCGTCCTCGTCACACTCGGGGTCGGACTCTTGATTGAAACGATCGGTAAGATGGCCGGAATCGAGACGCTCGTCTTGATCGGACAAGTCGCGAAGTCACTGCTCGCCCCGGCGCTCGGTGCCGGAGTCGCCTATCAGCTCGGCGGCAACACCCTCATCTTATTCAGTTCGATGATTGCGGCGACCGTCGGGGGTGCGGCCCTTCAAGCGACGGAGAGCGGGCTTGTCCTCGTCCCCGGTCAACCGATCAGTGCCTTGATTGCTGCAGCTGCGGCCGTCTGGTTAGGCAAACGTGTCCTCGGTAAGACGAAGTTCGATATGATGGTCGTCCCGGTCACGGCCGTGCTCGGCGGAGGCATCGTCGGTGTCGGTGCCGCTGCCGTCACGACACCGCTCATCAACTCGATCAGCGCGAGCATCACTTCGTCGGTCAACACATCACCGATCGCAACGTCACTCGTCATCGCCCTCGTCTTCAGCGTCATGCTCATGTCACCTGCCTCATCAGCCGCGCTTGCGATCGCGCTTCAGCTCGACCCGGTCGCGAGTGCTGCTGCCTTGATCGGCTGCACCGCCCAATTCGTCGGCTTCACGCTCATGGCTTATCGCCAAACCGACCCCGGCGGCTTGGTCGCATCGTTTTTCGTCACACCGAAAGTCCAGTTCCCGAACGTCGTCAAAAATCCACGGGTCGTCATGCCGCCGTTCATCGCCGCCATGATCAGCGCTCCGATCGCGACGCTTTGGTTCTCACTCGAGGTGCCGTATGAGATTGCCGGGCTCGGCTTGAACTCAATGATCGCCCCGCTCAATATCCTTGCCGCACAGGGTATGGAAGCGTTTCTCGTCTTCGTCGGCACCGGCGTCATCCTACCGGCTGTCATCACGTTCCTTCTTTACAAAGTGACTTGCCTCGTCGGTTGGACGAAGTTCGGTGACTTGGCGCTTGAAGTTCAATGAATTCTAAAAACAGCGATTCCCACAATAAAGGGAATCGCTGTTGTCTGTTAAGCGCGTACTTCTGCGCCGTATTTGGTTTTGACTGCTTCGATGATTGCATCATACGACGCTGTCACTTCTTCATCAAGAAGTGTCCGCGTCGGATCTTGATATTTGAGCGAGAAGGCAATCGACTTCTCCGCTTCACCGACGTTATCGCCCGTGTAGACGTCGAACAGAGCAAGCTCGATCAAGAGCGGACCCGCCGCTTGTCTGATCGTCGCCTCGACTTGACCGGCCGGAATGTCACGCTTCAATACGAGCGCAAGATCTCGCGAAATCGATGGGTAACGTGGTACGTCTTGATAGACGAGCATCGCTTCAGACTTCAATGCGCCAAGGTCGAGCTCGAAGACGTAAACTTCTTTCAAGCCGTATACGTCTTTCGATACGGCCGGATGGACTTGCCCGACGTATCCGATGACGTTCCCCGCGACGAGAACGTTCGCCGTGCGGCCAGGGTGCATGTCTGAAATGACGGCCGCTTCGTACGTCACGTCGATGCGTTGCGAACGCATCAGTGTATCGACGATGCCTTTCGCGACGAAGTAATCGACCGGGATGCGTGTTCCTTGCGAACGGTGATCGTACCAAAGTCCTGTCACTACGCCCGCGACGCGTTCCGTTTCGCGTGGCAACGTTTCTCCGTGCTCTACGTACACCCGTCCTGTCTCAAATAGACGGACGTTCGCTTGTTGACGCGCCGTGTTATAACGGGCCGCTTCAAGCAATCCCGGAACGAGTGATGTCCGTAACACCGAACGCTCCTCGCTCATCGGCATGGCGAGTCGGACTGTCGTCGCTCCCTCACCGTCGAACCGTGATGCATGAAGCTCGCTCGTGAGCGAGTACGTGATCGCTTGTGACAAGCCCGTTCCTTGAAGGACGCGGCGCACTTGACGACGGAGTACGTTGTCTTTTGGCAGGTAGCCTTTCGACTGCGACGCCGGGAGTGTCGATGGAAGGCTGTCGTATCCGTATAGTCGCGCCACTTCTTCCGTAATATCAGCCGGCACTTCTAGGTCCGGTCGCCGCGACGGGACGTGAACCGTCAACGTTTCGTCTCCTGTCACGTCTAACCCGAGCCGCTTTAGAATATGTTTGATCGTCGTTTGGTCGAGGTCCATCCCGAGTCGGTGGTTAATATAATCGATCGACACGTCAATCGTGCGGGCGTCGGACGCTTTGCTTCCGGCGATGACCGGCTCACTGATTGTTCCGCCGCTTACGTTGACGATCAATGCAGCGGCACGGTCAAGCGCGAGGAGTAAACGTTCCGGATCGACTCCTTTTTCGAAACGGGCGCTTGAATCAGAACGAAGACCGAGCGTGCGGCTCGTCTTGCGGACCGAGGCCGGCGTGAAGTAAGCCGACTCCAGGATGATGCTCGTCGTCGTCGCGTCGACTTCGGTATTCGCTCCGCCCATCACTCCAGCGATTGCGACCGGATGTTGTCCATCGGTAATGACCATCATCGACGAATCGAGTGTGCGCGTCGCATCGTCAAGTGTGACGATTTCTTCTCCGTCCTGGGCTTGGCGAACCAAAATGGTACGGCCGAGCTTAGACGTGTCAAACGCATGGAGCGGTTGACCGAGTTCGAGCATGACGTAGTTCGTCACATCGACCACGTTATTGATCGGGCGCACACCTTCCGCGATCAAGACGTTTTTCAACCACTGTGGCGACTCGCCAATCGTTACCCCGTCGACGCGACGCGTCGCGTAGTACGTGCAGTTGTCTGTCTCGAGTCGCACAGACACGTCGTTCGGCGTATCCGTTTCGACATCGGCTGCTGGCAACGTATACGGGCGTTCTAAAATCGCCGCGACTTCATGAATGATGCCGTATAGGCTAAGGCAGTCCGAACGGTTCGGCGTCAATCCGAGTTCAATCACTTCGTCATCGAGATCGAGCAAGCTGATGACATCCGCTCCGACTTCAACTTCTTCCCGGAACGTATGGATGCCGTCCTGTTCGTCTTCGCGAATCTGTTTTTT
Source organism: Exiguobacterium sp. SH0S2 (assembly GCF_004337185.1). Lineage (NCBI taxonomy): Bacteria > Bacillati > Bacillota > Bacilli > Caryophanales > Exiguobacterium > Exiguobacterium sp. SH0S2. Next base: position 191,667 of record NZ_SJVB01000003.1, read on the forward strand.
CTCGAAACCGAGTTCTTCGAGCGAACAGATCATGCCTTGCGACTCGACGCCACGAAGTTTTGCTTTTTTGATTTTAAGGCCAGGTAGTCTTGCGCCGACTTTTGCGACGATGACATGTTGTCCAGCCGCGACGTTCGGTGCTCCACAGACGATTTGGACAGGGCTGTCGTCACCGACGTCGACCGTTGTCACGTTCAACTTGTCAGCCTCTGGATGTTTCGCGCATGAAAGGACGTGTCCGACGACAAGACCTTTCAATCCTTCAGAGCGGTCTGTCACGCTCTCGACTTCAATCCCGTTTTTCGTGATCAAATCGCCTAACGCTTGCCCGCTCAAGTCTGAGACGTCGATATATTGGTTCAACCATTTTTTCGATAATAACATGTATGATCCTCCTTAGAATTGCTCGATGAAACGTAAGTCGTTTGTATAGAAGTGACGAATATCATCGACACCGTGTTTGAGCATCGCCATCCGTTCGACACCGATCCCGAAAGCAAAGCCAGACATTTTCGTCGCGTCATAGCCTGCCATCTCGAGGACGCGCGGATGGACCATCCCGCCTCCAAGAATTTCAATCCACCCTGTCCCTTTACAGACGTTACAGCCTTTGCCGCCACACTTGAAGCATGAGATATCGACTTCAACGGACGGCTCTGTGAATGGGAAGAAGCTTGGACGAAGCCGGATTTCTCGTGTCTCGCCGAACAGTTGCTTGACGAACACTTCAAGCGTGCCTTTCAAGTCGGCCATCGAGATATGCTCATCGACGACGAGTCCCTCGATTTGCATGAACTGGTGTGAATGGGTCGCATCATCTTCGTCACGACGGTACACTTTGCCCGGACAAATGATGCGAATCGGTTTCCCGTCCGCTTCGAGCATCGTCCGTGCTTGCACCGGCGACGTATGCGTCCGCAGCAGCGTCTCGTCCGTGATGTAGAACGAGTCCTGCATGTCACGTGCCGGATGATCTTTCGGCAAGTTCAACATTTCAAAGTTGTACAGATCGGTTTCGACTTCTGGGCCTTCGGCAATCGTATACCCGAGACCGACGAACAAGTCTTCCATCTCGTCGACGATTTGTTGCAGCAAGTGGCTATGTCCCGGAAGTGCCGTTCGACCAGGGAGCGTGACATCGATTGTCTCGGCAGCGAGTTTCGCTTCGAGCTCGACCGCCTTCACGTCCTCGATCCGTGCCTCTAACACCTCTTGAATCGTCGTTCGCACCGTGTTGGCGAGTTCACCGACGACCGGGCGCTCTTCGGCGGACAACTTGCCCATCCCGCGCAATACTTCGGTCATCGGGCCTTTTTTACCTAAATACTTAATCCGGACGTCGTTCAACGTTTTTTGTGATGACGCCGTTTCAATTTCTTGAAGGGCCTCACGTTGTAATTGTTCTAACTGTTCTTTCATCAATGTTTCCTCCTCTACAAAAAAAGTCCCTTCAGTCGATGACTGAAGGGACGAATAAACGCGGTACCACCCTACTTGGCCGATCAGGCCCACTTGAGAGCATCGGTATCGGGATGCCAGTTCGGTGTTGTCTCCAACACGACTCCAGAGTGAATTCAGCGCCGACCTCGGCATCGGCTCTCAATCTAGGCCGATGCTCCCTGTGCTCGTTCGGGGGTTCGCGTACTATGCTCTTTCAACGTCTTACCTATATTGTTCGATGTTTCTAAACTATCACGATTCTCAAGCGGTGACAAGATTATTGTAGCGCGATGCGATACATGAGAATACCGGCGGCGACTGCCGCGTTCAATGATTCGGCTTCTCCGATTACAGGAATGTGGACACGTGTGTCACAAAGGGCGAGCACGTCGTCATGGACGCCTTGCGCTTCATTCCCGATGACAAGCGCGACTTGATCGTTGAACGCGACTTGGTCGTATGACTTCGCTTTCGAAAGTGCCGTCCCATAGACGTGAAACCCTAAACTTTTCAGTTCCGGCAACGTGTCGAGCAAGTCGACCGATTGAATGTTCACATGGAACAACGATCCTTGCGTCGCCCGTACGACTTTGGCGTTAAACGGGTCGACCGTACCTTTACCGAGAAACACGGTATCAAAGCCGGCCGCGTCTGCTGTCCGAATCATTGTCCCGAGGTTACCCGGATCTTGAATGCGGTCAAGGACGAGCACATGCTTCATCTTGCGTTCGACTGGCGTCATCTTGACGACAGCGAACACCCCTTGCGTCTTCTCTGTTTCTGATAACAGATCGGCGACATGGTCGGACAGTTCGAGCACCGGCATCTCGTCTAGACGCCATGAACTTTTCGGACGATAAGATTCGCCCATAATCAATTGGACGAGTCGTCCGGCCCGGATCGCTTCGTCGACCAAGTGTTCACCTTCAACTAAAAATTGCCCAGACTCTTGTCTGCCTTTTTTCGTCATCAAGCGCTTCAAACGCTTAATCGTCTCGCTTTTCGTAGACGTGATTTTCGTCATATTATCCCTCTTTCAACCATTGAACCGTTTCGTTATCTAACCGTTTTGTGAGCGCCACGACCAGACCGATGGCCGCTTCATAATCGGCTTTATGAATGATTGACACGTTCGTATGCAAATAACGGACTGGAACCGTGAGCGCGACAGCCGGCATCCCGACTCCTGATAAATGGAACCGTCCGGCGTCGGTGCCGCCGCCTGGTGTCAAATCTAACTGATACTTAATGTCTTCTGCTTTCGCGACTTCGACGATCAAGTCGATGAGGCGTGGGTTCGTGACAGTCGTCGCATCAAAGAAGATGACTTGAACGCCTTCACCAAGTTTTGACAAGCCTTCTGCCGGTGTCATACCTGGCGTATCACCTGGGATACCCGTATCCACGGCAATCGCGACGTCCGGTTTAATCAAGTTTGCCGCTGTGACGGCTCCACGCAATCCGACTTCCTCTTGAACCGTGGCCCCCGAGAAGACGGTTCCTGGCGCATCATTTTTCAGACGTTTAGCCGCTTCAATCGCGATCGCACATCCGATTCGGTTATCCCATGCCTTCGCCATCAAGAAGTCTTCATTTTTCATGACCGTGAACTCGCAATGCGGCACGACCGTGTCACCTGGACGGATTCCCCACTCGGCGACTTGTTCTTTTGACGTCGCTCCGATATCTAAGAACATGTCTTTGATCTCGACCGGTTTTTTACGAGCTTCGACTGGAAGGACATGCGGTGGCTTCGCACCGATCACGCCTGGGATTTTCTCTCCAGAGCGTGTGACGACGTCCATGCGTTGAGCGAGCAATACTTGGTTCCACCAGCCACCGAGTGCTTGGAAGCGCAGGAAACCACTATCTTCGATGCGTGTGACCATAAAGCCGACTTCGTCCATATGACCGGCAATCATGACACGCGGTCCTTCACCGTTCCCCGTCACACGGCCGAACAGACTACCAAGACCATCCTGTTCGAACGATTCGACGTGGGGCTCGAGATACTCGCGCATGAGTGAACGGACTTCCCCTTCGTTTCCCGGGACGCCAGTCGCATCCGTCAGTCGTTTTAGCATATGTAAAGTTTCATTCATCTCGTATCGCTCCCTTTCGACTCCATTAGTAGCCTTGATTTTGTCGCTCATGGTTGACTTCATTCTTCGATAGATACGCCATCAGAATCAATTCTTCATTGAAACCTAGCGTATAGCCTAGTTCGAGATATGCCGCCATCAGCGTCTCGTACATCGCTTCTGTCTTCGACAAACCAAAATTCGTCACTTTTCGAAAGATATCTAAAAAAGCATCAGTCGCGTCAAGATACGAGCTGCCTGCCGGGAACGTCTCCCGTTCGTATCCGAGGGCGAGTCCGAGCGACAGTAAGAAATGGATACCGTCAACGTACTCTTCTAAGATCACGTCTTGAGGCGACGGGCCTTTCGTTGACCAAAATTTAAAACTTCGGGTCTCATTGGCGAGTTCACCGAGTTCGACGAGTAAAGCGAGTAACCGTTCATCGAATTGGTTGCCGGATAGTTGATGTTCTTGTTTGATCCGCTCATCTAATTCACGTTGCCGATCAAATAATGTTGTCCAGTTCACCGGTTGCTCCTCCTATTCTCCACTTAAAGCAGTACTAAAATCATTAAAGACCAGCCCACTGCTAAAATCAATACTTGTATTTGCATGCTTTTTGGGGCATGAACCGTTTTTTGGCGTGTCAAATGAAGTCCAAACAACGCTCCAATGGCTCCTCCGGCATAGGCGTACAACACGTTGAACTTCCCTTCGCCGTGCGTATACTGCTTCGCCTGGAAATACGTATAGACGTTTAAAGCGATGAGCGCCAACGCAACGATGGCCAAGATAGATTGATCCATAGCGTGTCCTCCTTATCTTCATCTTAAGAAATTTCCGAGAAAAAAGAAAGCGCCGAGATAGAGTCTCGGCGCTTTCGATTGAACGATTACGCGTTCAATTTTGATTTAGCTGTGTTAGCGAGTGAAGCGAACGCTTGTGCATCCGATACTGCAAGCTCAGCAAGCATCTTACGGTTGATGTCGATCCCTGCAAGCTTGAGTCCGTGCATCATACGGCTGTATGAAAGACCGTTGATACGTGCTGCCGCGTTGATACGTGTGATCCAAATACGACGGAAATCACGTTTCTTTTGACGACGGTCACGGTATGCGTACATGAGTGACTTCATGACCTGTTGTTTTGCTACTTTAAATAGAATATGTTTCGAGCCATAATAACCTTTGGCAAGTTTGATTTGCTTTTTACGACGTTGACGAGTCGTATAACCGCCTTTTACGCGTGGCATATAGTTTCCCTCCTAAATTCCTTCTGTATTACTTCGCAATCATGTTGCGAATACGTTTGTAGTCTCCAGCTGATACGATAGCACCCTTACGGAGCTTACGTTTTGCTTTCGTCGATTTGTTACCGAACAAGTGACTTGTGAAAGCGTGTGAACGTTTGAGTTTACCTGATCCTGTACGTTTAAAACGTTTAGAAGCACCGCGGTGCGATTTCATTTTCGGCATGAGTATTTCCTCCCCACTATGACTCGATGATTAATCTTCTTTCTTCGGAGCCAGCACTAAGAACATGCTGCGTCCTTCCATCTTCGGCTTTTGTTCAACTGTTGCCAAGTCGGCACATTCCGCCGCCAATTTTTCCATAACACGTCTACCGATTTCCGAGTGTGTGATGGCACGTCCGCGGAAACGGATCGACGCCTTCACTTTGTTTCCACTTTCAAGAAACTTGCGAGCGTTACGCAATTTCGTTTGGAAATCGTTGTCCTCGATTGTAGGACTGAGACGTACTTCTTTCAATTGGATGACTTTTTGGTTTTTACGCGCTTCTTTCTCCTTTTTCTGGAGTTCGAAACGGTATTTACCGTAGTCCATAATTTTAGCGACCGGTGGGTTTGCTTTGTCAGCGACCAAGACGAGGTCAAGGTCAGCTTCTTCGGCTAAGCGTAATGCTTCACTACGCGATTGTACACCGAGTTGTGCACCGTCCGCTCCAATAAGACGAAGTTCACGGGCACGAATGTTTTCGTTGATAAATAGCTCTTTGCTAATGGTTAGCACCTCCATCGTGCGATTGCACGAGTTTTAGATTTTAAAATAAGACAACATAGTAATAGTAACAAAAAAAGCGTCGGCAGTTTCCCGCCCACACATCATTGCGTACTCAGAACGGCAAGACACCGAAACTGAATTACGTACATGATGGACCTGACCGAACCGATTCGGACGAGGTGAGAAGCGGGCGCTTCTGCTTTGTTGTATTTACTCACTAAGTCATCTTAACACTAGCAGAAAAAGATGTCAAGAATTCGCGCATGAATAATTGATAGCTCGCACTTTTATGATAATAACAGTCATTCCATCGTTTCGCAATACCTTTTCAAAGGGAATAAAATAAAAAAGGAGGCGGCGAGGATGAACTGGAGAAAAGACGTGAAACAAGATCACGATTATCATGATCAAATCAAACATATCGTTCAAGAAACGATGCGTCACCATGAAATGAACGACGCTAAACTTGAAGCTGTATTGACCGATCTGCTTGAAGAGATGAACCGCATCACGTTGAAGATCGTCGATGATCATGAATCCGCTCGGGACTATATCCATAAACGTTGGTATTAAAAAGCAGAGCCTTCTCTCTCAGCTTGTTGACTAACCTGATTGATATCGCTCGTCCTTCCGGCGCCCACGCTTTCCGCAGGCAATCCCGGAGCCGCATCGCGACTCGCGTCGCTGCTGGGTCTCCGTCGGATTGCTTTCCTGCGGGAGTCGGGGCGTCGTCGGACGAGCAACGCAAACGGTCGCCATCTGGCGGCCGTTTACATAGCATTTCTTAAATTATATGTCGGTCAGAGCGCCTCGAGGTCTTCGAACATAAAAAAAAGACGAACCAGATTGCTTTTAGCGACCTGGTTCGTCAACAGCCTGAGAGCCTTCGCTCTGCTTTTTCGTTTAGTTCGTCAACGACTTGAAGAAATTACTGAGCGACTCAAACAGCCGCGCAAAGAAACCTTGTACTTCTTTCGTCTCTAGAAACGCCTGCACGTCTTGGCCCGCTCCTTTTAATCCATCACTGATCGCTGTCCAATCCAAGTTGGCTTGCTGCATGTTCTCGAACAACGTCGTCAGCTGGTTCAATTGCGTATCGGACAATTGAACGTTGTTTTGATTCAATACTTGAATGACGATATCACGAATTTCAATATTCGTCTCGGGCATTTGATTCGCGATTTCCGCTTTGATCTCATTCATCAGCCCGGCCACATCTTCTTGACCGACCGTCTTCCCGATCTCTGACGTGACCGCAAGTTCTTCTTGCGCGAGATTTTTTCGTTCCTCGGTCAGTTGGATCCCGGTCTCGTCAGCCGTCTGGTCGTACGCCTTCATAATACCTGTCAACGCAGACGTCCCGGTCACACGGATCGGAGACGTGATGTAAATATCGGCGTCAGTGACCCCGGCCGTGACGAGCGCGTTCGCATACATATCTTCCGTCACCCACGTGACGTTCTCGGTTTGAATATCAAGACCCGTCCCGTCAGTCAGCTTGATGCGGGCCGATGAGTACATACCGCCGCCACGTTGTGCCTGGGGTACGGCGTCACCTAAATACTTCTCTTCGTCAGCTGCAGTCGTGATAATCGGTTCGATTCCTGCCGGCGCTTCAACACGCTCGAGCACCCAGTCTCGCTGCTCTGCTGATAATGTCTCCCCGAGGGTGACGATTGTATCGTCGACGATCGCTTCGGCATTTACTTTAGGAATCATGCTAGTCGAGACAATCGTCCCGATCGTCAGCGCGATAATTGGTTTCATATAATTCAAACTGAATCACTCCTTTCTTCTACCATACGTGTTCTTTCATAGGTTGCGCATCCGTCTCTGGACCGAAAAGAAGACCACCCTTCCGTTGAAGGATGGCCTACCTTTACCGTGAACGATTCGCGATTTCTTCAGTGAGGGACGTCAAGAACTCATCAAGCGTTGCCGATACTTGTTCTTGTTGACCGTAGCGACGGATGTTGACCGAACGCTCATCACGTTCTTTATCACCGAGTACGAGCGTCATCGGGATCTTCTTCATCTGTGCTTCACGGATCTTATAGCCTAACTTCTCATCCCGAAGGTCTGTCTCGACACGGACACCACGTGATAACAGTTCTGCTTTCACTTCGGCCACATAAGCATCATGGACGTGAGACACCGGGATCAATTTGACTTGGACCGGCGCGAGCCATGTCGGGAAGGCACCTTTGTACTCTTCGATCAAGTAGGCGACGAACCGTTCCATCGTCGACACGACACCGCGGTGGAGGACGATTGGACGATGATCTTTGCCGTCAGGACCTGTATACGTCAAATCGAAACGTTCTGGAAGCAAGAAGTCGAGTTGGACTGTCGACAACGTCTCTTCTTTCCCGAGCGCTGTCCGGACTTGGACATCAAGTTTCGGTCCGTAAAACGCCGCTTCGCCATCCGCTTCGAAGTACGGCAGGCCGAGTTCATCCATCGTTTCTTTCAATTGACGCTGTGCCGATTCCCAGATCGCATCGTTGTCGAAGTATTTCTCTTTATCGGCCGGGTCGCGATAAGACAGGCGGAACCGGTAATCTTTAATCCCGAAGTCGGCATACACTTCTTGGATCAAGTGAACGATATCTTTAAACTCTTGCTTCATCTGCTCTGGTGTCACGAACGTGTGTCCATCGTTCAATACCATGTAACGGACACGTTGAAGACCTGTCAAAGCACCTGACATCTCATAGCGGTGCATGCCGCCAAGTTCGGCGATACGGAGCGGCAACTCACGGTATGAGCGTGGCTCATGCTTATAGATCGTCATATGGTGCGGACAGTTCATCGGGCGCAAGACGAGCTCTTCGTTATCCATCTCCATTTTCGGGAACATGTCGTCTTGATAGTGATCCCAGTGACCTGACGTCTTATACAAGTCAACCGAACCGAGCACCGGTGTATAGACGTGCTGATAACCGAGTTCGAGCTCTTTGTCGACGATATAACGCTCGACCGTACGACGAATCGAGGCACCTTTCGGGAGCCACATCGGCAATCCTTGGCCGACTTCTTGCGAGACGAAGAACAAATCAAGTTCTTTCCCGAGTTTACGATGGTCGCGTTCTTTTGCTTCTTCAAGTAGACGCAAATGCTCGGCGAGCTGTTCTTTCGTCGCCCACGCCGTACCGTAGATCCGTTGCAACATCTTGTTGTCAGAATCTCCGCGCCAGTAAGCACCGGCGACACTCATCAATTTAAAGACTTTCAATTTCGACGTCGACGGGACGTGCGGTCCACGGCAAAGGTCAAAAAAGTCACCTTGATGGTAAATTGTAAGTGTCTCACTTGCCGGGATATCTTCGATCAACTCGACTTTGAGCGGGTCGCCGAGCTGTTTGTAACGCTCGAGCGCTTCGTCACGCGTGACGACTTCACGTGTGATGTCGAGGTTTTCATCGACGATCCGTTTCATCATCTTCTCGATTTCCGGCAAATCCTCTTCATTGATGCGGCGGTCCATCTCGATATCGTAATAGAACCCGTTCTCAATCGTCGGTCCGATACCGAAATGAATCGTCCCTTCTTCGCCGTACAACCGTTTGATCGCTTGAGCCATCAAGTGAGCGGATGAATGGCGCATCAAGTCGAGGCCTGCCTCCGAGTCCGGCATGACGAGCTCGATTTTACCGTCGCGCTCGATCGGACGACGATAATCGATCAGTTCACCATCAATTTTTGCGGCGATGGCTTTCTTACGAAGTCCCGGGCTAATCGAACCGGCTACTTCTTCTGCTGTGATACCAGCTTCAAACGCTTTGACTGCCCCATCTGGAAATGTCAATTGAATCATGTGTCAACTTCCCCTCTCTATTTGAAAAAAAATAAAAAAAGCCCATCCCTATGAAAGGGACGAGCTTTGATTCTCGTGGTACCACCCTCGTTCCCAAGCTGTAAGCTTGGCTCGAACACACGATAACGAGTGTGAATCGCCGCACGATTGACCCGAGCGGTGCTCCGAGGGAGTAAGTCGATCGGCGTGTTTAGGAAGCTCTCACCATTCTTCCTTCGCTTTGAAACCCGTGACGATGTCTCGTATCCTCTTCTATGCATCAGTTATATGGTTATTAGTATAGTCAACTCGTTCGAGAAATACAATCCTTTACCGACGACGATTTTCGCCTTTCAGCTCGATCTGTGTCGTCGTCGTCGAGATCCGTTGCATGAGCCGCTGTGCTTTCATCTTGTTTTGCGGCGAGCCGTCAATCGAGAAGTGCGTCTCGAGCTCTTCGCTGCTGAAGTTTGAGCTGTAGAGCGTCGGCAGACGATGCATCATGCGGTACTGTAAAATAATCCCGAACAGTTCGTCTCGTACCCACGGGCTGATCGCCTCGGCGCCGATATCATCAATCAACAAAATCGGCACGTGCTGGAACGAGGTCAAAAATGAATCGAACGAATCGGTACGAATTTTACGTTTCGCTTCCGAGACGAATCCCGGGGCGTGAACTAAAATCGTCTCGATATCGGCGACTTTGAGTTCATTGGCGATCGCGGCGAGCAAGTACGTCTTCCCGACCCCGAAACTGCCGTACAAGTAAAGGCCGTTCACTTTTTGACGCGTCTTCATCCCCGAGACGAATCGCATCGCCTCACGGAGCGCGATCTTTCGGGCATCGTCCGAATAATCAAACGATTGAAAGCTCGCTTCCCGCACTTCTTCCGGTAAAAATAAGCTCTTGAACTTTCGATCCATCTCTTTTTGACGTCTCGCTTGGCGGTGAGCGACCGTCTCTTCATAGCGGATCGCAATTTGACCGAGATCGACATAAAGGACCGGCTGATGCCCGGGGATAACGGCTTGTTCATCGACAAGCTTCTTCCCGTCCATCTGCTCGGCATATTCGCTCAATTTCGTAAATCCGACTTCGATCGCCGTCTCGTCGAGTTCTGGATGCGCCTTTAAAAATGTAATGACACCAGGGTGCTCGAGAGTTCGTCTGCGAATCGACTCGTACGCTTCCCGCACTTCTTTACGGTTCATCATCTGGGCGAGCGTCTGATTGATCCGTTCCATGTCGCTCATCCTTTCTCTTTCAGTTCATTCAACAATTTGACGAGTTCCGCGTCATCTGGCACCGATGATTCGAGCGCCTCTTTGCGCTTCTGATCGTAAGACCGTTGCTCTTTCGCATCGTCTTCGAGCCATTTCGGCAACTCGGTCTTGTCTTTCCGACGCGAGCCGACCGTCGTACGCTGGACGTTCTCACGTTTTTGTTGCTTCTTCTCGATCAACGCGTCTTGCGTCGCTTCACGCTCTAATGCGTCACCTGCGTGCAAATAGCCCGCCGTCTTCCAACTCGTGGCGATGCGCATCACGTAATTCTCGCTGAGCCGCGTCTGTTTCTTCACTTCGATACAATAATAGAACAGCGCGTTGATCACACCTGGTGCGAGACCGAGTGTATCGACCATCTCGATGATGAGCTGTTCGTCACTTTTCGAAAGTTGTGGCGTCTTCCGAAGCGTCGATACGTACTGATGCGGGTGTGCTTCCTCCATGACCGTTGTGTCATGCAAATCGCCGACCTCCGCCTGCTCCGTCTCGTCTGACTTCACTTTTCGATGTCTCGTCTGTTTTTTCTTCAATTGTAATACCATCTGCCTGCAACCATCACGCTTCTCTTGTTCGCTGAGCGGTAAGTACGCTTCGTGAACGAAATACTCTTTTAGCATCTCGGCCATCGTCTCTTCATCGATTTGCGACACGTACGCGAGTTTTGTGATCGTCTCGTCTAACTTCTTCGTGAAGAAGCCGATTGGGAAGTTTGTCAGTTTTTTGACGATATCCATATCGAACGTATAGTTGATCTCGATCTTGGCGCGGTCCGGCTTCTCATAATTTTTTTGAGTGAACGCCATCTGGTTGACCCCTTTGACGTCGAACACTTCATTGAAGTCTTTTGTCACTTCGACGATGCCTGCCGGTAGCGGGTCGATGGTGAATCGTCCTTGCAACTGCTTGAATCGGACCTCCCCTACTTTATAGAAGAGAAAACTCGATAACAGCCCATCGTTTAGGAACGTGTGGGGCGCGAGCGGAACTCTCAGTTGATAGACGTATTGCGTCAGCCGTGCGTCTTTCGTCTTGTACGTCCGGACGAGGCCGATCGCTTCGAGCCGGAATAGACTGTCCGCCAGTTCGTTAATCGAATAATCAAGCATTTCACACAAGGCGCTATGTGATATATAGTTCGACTTCATTTTACCCGGCTTCAATTCACTCCAAAGCGTTTGATACAACGCGAGCGCCTTCACGCCGATGACGGGTTGATATAAATGATAAAGTGACTGATAAGACTCGCGATCAATGAGCCCAGTGCTCATGATCAATAGCTCATCAGTCCCGTAAAGAATCCGTTCTTTTTCCATAACGTTTCTCCCCTGAAAAAAGACGACCAGAAGGCCGCCCCTTTAGTTGGTCGATTTTTCTTGCTTCATTAAATCCTCTAACTCTTTAAAGAACACAGAGATGTCCTTAAACTGTCGATAGACCGATGCGAAGCGGACGTACGCCACTTCATCGACGCGGGCGAGTTCGTTCATGACGAGTTCGCCGACTTGTTCACTCGGGATCTCGGACTGGCCGAGCGCCCGTAACTGTTGTTCGACTTTCGTGACCACACCCTCGAGTTGCTCGAGTGTGACCGGTCGTTTCTCACAGGCGCGAATGATCCCGCGCAGAACTTTCTCTCGACTGAACTCTTCGCGGTTCCCGTCCTTTTTGACGATGATGAGCGGCGTCTGTTCAACCGTTTCAAACGTCGTGAAGCGATAGCCGCACTTTTCACATTCGCGACGGCGTCGAATCGAATAATAATCTTGGACTGGTCGGGAGTCGAGCACCCTCGTTCCGTTATGATCACATTTAGGACAACGCATGCTCAGCCCTCCTTATCGTTCGACAGATTGATTCCCGATGGCACGGAGTGGGAACTTATTTTGTAAAGCATCATAATACGCAGCGACAACTTGTTTCAGGTCAGGACCGAGCATTTGTTCACGATTCATCGTGAAATCGACGGCGGTCCGCCCTCCGTCCACTTGAACGACTGTGGCCAATGCGTCCCAACCGTCACCGTAAAAGGCGAGCTCGCCTCGCTCGGCGTCGATTCGGCGCACCGTCTGCCCCTCCGTTTTAATTCGTTCATCTAACCATGTCAGGACTGCGTTCGGCGACGTCGCGAAATAACGCGTGCGCAACGCCTCATTTTTATGCGTATCATCCGTTTGGATATGTGTTTGAAACTTGTCTAGTAATCCCATTGTCCACCTCGGCACCTAATTTATATACGTTAAGCATATCAAAATTAACGACTTAACAAAACAATTAAAAGGGCTGACCGAAAATCGGCCAGCCTCAAAAGGTCAATCGGATTATTTGCTGATCGCCACTTGTGCTTCTGGAACACGAATCGGTCCCATACCGCGATCAAGTTTGACGTCTTCGCGAACTTTCGCTTCTAAGCCTTCAGCAATGTATTGTGAAGCTGTCGCTGGATCGATCCGGTCCCCACATGTGAACACATCTACTGATGCGTAACCATGCTCTGGGAAACTGTGAATCGTTAAATGTGATTCTGAAATGATAACGACACCACTCACACCGTGCGGCGCGAATTTGTGGAAAGCGACTTCGCGGACTTCAGCGCCCGAGCGAAGTGCTGCATCGACGAACAAGCGCTCGATGTAGTCGATATCGTTCAATTTGTCGGGATTGCACTCCCAAAGTTCTGTAATAATGTGACGTCCCATAGTATCCATATAAGTGGATCCCCCTTTACATCAATGGTCTCAAAGTAGTTGATGATCACTCACTTTGTGCCTGAATCGCCCACAACCACGGGGGCAAGTTAGTCCAGAGAGGTCCTAACCCTTTAAGTTGCGTTTGTCAGACCAATTGAAGTTCACGAGATTGAGTGTATCCTGTTTAGGACGTCGATACAAGCTATTTGTTTGAATTCGTTAAAATATTTTTGACGAAATATATTTTCTCAAGCATGCGTTTCTTGTTGGCCGATTTGCAGGTAGCTCGCTACCATATCCAAAAGATCGACGACGCGGCACGAATAGCCCCATTCGTTGTCATACCAAGCGAGCACTTTGACGTGGTTGCCGCCGAGCACCATCGTCGAATCTGCATCGATAATCGAGGAGCGCTCGTCTCCATTAAAGTCGATTGAGACGAGCGGTTCGTTCGAGACACCGAGAATCCCGGTCATTTCTCCGTAAGCGGCCCGTTCGAACGCATCGTTCACTTCGGCGGCCGTGACATCACGACGCAGCTCGACGACGAGATCGACGAGCGAGACGTTCGGCGTCGGGACACGGAGCGCCATCCCGTTCAACTTGCCTTGCAGCTCGGGAAGCACAAGACCGATCGCCTTGGCTGCCCCGGTCGAAGTCGGTATAATGGAGCTACCACAAGCCCGGGCCCGGCGCAAATCTTTATGCGGATTGTCGATATTGTTCTGGTCGTTCGTGTAGGCGTGTACCGTCGTGACGAGTCCTGTCTCGATGCCGAACGTCGAATCGAGCACTTTGACGACAGGTGCGAGGCAGTTCGTCGTACAAGAGGCGTTTGAGATGATATGGTCTTGCTCCGGCATATACTCGCGATCATTGACCCCCATCACGATCGTCCGTAAGTCGCCTTTGCCCGGCGCCGTCAAAATGACTTTCTGCGCCCCGGCCATCAAATGCTTGCGCGCCCCGACGTCCGAATTGAATTTCCCCGTCGCCTCGACGACGATCTCGACATCAAGTTCTTTCCATGGTAATCGTTCCGGGTCACGCTCTGCGATTAACCGAATCTGTTTCCCGTCGACAACGAGCGTATCCCCATGCGCTCGAACAGTGAGCTCAAACGGCCCATGGACCGTATCGTGCTTGATCAAGTGAGCAAGCGTCTCCGCCGGATAACTCGCATTGATCGCCACGACGTCGTGACGCCCTTCAAGCATCAATTTACGAAACACCATTCTCCCGATTCGTCCAAACCCGTTGATTGCAACTTTCGTCCCCATTCCAGTTCCCCCTTTTTTCTGCGTTACGACACCATTATAACGGAAAAATGGAAGCGTTTTCACTATGTATCGTCACATTTTTATCACTTTTTTACAGTTTCGTTTTTGAAAAAGAGGGAAATTTGGTGTAGAGCTTGGAAAGGAGCTACGTTATATGTTTGATTGGACAGACTTAGACAAATTTGTCATCTCGTTTTTTGTCATCTTACCGATTGTGACAATTATCCATCAATTCGGGCATTTCTTTTTCGCGAAATTATTCGGGGGATCACTCGATATGGAGATCGGGACCGGGAAGAAGCTATTCAAGGTCGGGCGCATGCAGTTTAACCGCGTCTACTTCTATGATGCCTGGTGCCAATTCTCGGACTTGAAATACAGTAATCGCTTGACGAGGAGTATCGTCTACGCGGGCGGGTCGATCTTCAATCTATCGAGTATCTTGATTGTGAACTGGTTTATCCTGACACGGGAGATTGAACCGACACTCTACACGTATCAGTTCGCCTATTTCTCGTTTTATTATGTGTTCTTCTCGCTCTATCCGATCTATTACTCGAACGGACACCCAAGTGACGGGCGCGCTATTTTCGACACATGGAAAAAAGGGCGACCGGACGCAGATCCGCTCAACTGAACAAAAAAAGAAGGCGTCAGTCGCCTTCTTTTTTCATGTCTTGAAATTGTTCGACGAGACGCGTCACTTGAGGCAACAAGTCTCCGAGTGCCCCGTTGTTGTTGATTAAAAAGTCAGCGTGATGCTTCTTTTCTTCGATCGGCATTTGCGAGTGGATCCTTGCGAGCGCTTCTTCTTTCGTCAAGCCGTTACGCTCCATGAGACGCATCAACTGCATCTCTTCCCGGCAGTAGACGACGACCGTATAATCGACGAGGTCACGCATCGTCCCTTCGAACAAGAGCGGGATGTCGAAGATGACGACAGATTCCCCTGCTGCCGCAAAGGAATGCATCTGCTCCTGCATTTCTTCCCGGATCGCCGGATGCATGAGCTGATTCAACAATTTCCTTTTTGCTTCGTCATGGAAGATCTCTCGCCCGAGCGCCGGCCGGTTCAACTGCTCACCTTCAAAACAGCGCGGAAACGCTTCTCGGACAGCAGAGTAAGCTTTACCTTCAGGGTCGACGACGGTACGGGCAATCTTGTCGGCATCGATAATCGGAATCCCTTGTTGTCGGAATAGGCGGGACACCGTCGACTTCCCTGTCGCGATGCCGCCTGTCAAACCAATTTTCAACATTGTGTCCACCTCTTACTGTTGGCAGTGCGGACAGTAATGCGTCCCCCGTCCGCCTAGTTTCATCTTTTCAATCGGCCGACCGCAATTGTGACACGGTTCACCGGTCTGCCCGTAGACGTAAAGCGTCTCTTGAAACGTTCCAGCCGCCCCGTCCGGATTCGTATAGCTGCGGATCGTACTTCCACCCCGCTCGATCGCTTCTAATAACACAGCGACCGCTTCTTGACGGACGGTCTCAACTTCAGTGAGTGAAAGCGAGGCTGCTGGCCGGGTCGGATGAATCCGTGCCCGGAACAACGTCTCATCGACATAAATATTGCCGAGACCGACAAAAATCGATTGATCGAGTAACGCCGTCTTGATCGCTCTCACGTTCATGCGCTTCAGACGGGCGTGCAACGTTTCGGCCGTCACTTCAGGGTCGAACGGCTCGAGCGCGAGCAGCGACAGCGGCGGCGTCACGAACAACTCGTCGTTCGTCCGAAGTTCCATCGTGCCGAACTTCCTGACGTCGTTATAGTGCAGGCTCGTACCGTCGGTGAACGTGAAGACGACGTGCGTATGCTTGACCGGATCGACGGCTTCGCTGTGCGGAAAGAATTTCCCTTCCATCCGTAAATGAGAGACGAGGTAGCCGTTCGTCAATTTAAATAAAATGAACTTGCCGCGCCGCTCGACGTCGACCATCGTCTCGCCGATCAGCTGTTGTACCCACACGTCGGCCTCATGTCCGCGAATGATTTTCGCGTCGCGTACATTGACGTCTTGAATCGTTTTTCCGGAGACGAACGGTCGCAGTCGGCGACAGACCGTCTCTACTTCTGGTAATTCTGGCATATCGATTTCCTTCCTTTACTTTATTTCGTGTCGAACCACGTCTCACCGAACGAGCCGTCCGCCCGAAGCGGGACATCGAGTGTGATCGTATGTTCCATCGCTTGTTTCACAAGTTTTTCAAGCGCGGACGTCTCAGCAAGCGGTCCTTCAAAGATGAGTTCATCGTGGACTTGAAGCAATAGTTTCGATTGCAGACCCGATGCTCGAAGCGCCGTATCGACGTCGATCATCGCTTTTTTAATGATGTCCGCCGCCGTTCCTTGAATCGGCGTGTTGATAGCCGTCCGTTCGGCAAAGCCCCGCAAGTTGAAGTTACGTGAATGGATGTCCGGGATGTTACGGCGACGTTTGAGCATCGTCTCGACATACCCATGTTCCCGCGCCCGCTCGATAGCGGCATCCATGAAGCGCTTCACACCAGGGAACTGCTCGAAGTACGTGTCGATGAACGTCTGCGCTTCTTTACGGCTGATGCCGAGGTTTTGCGACAACCCATAATCACTGATGCCATAAATGATCCCGAAGTTGACCGCCTTCGCTTGACGCCGCATGAGCGACGTCACTTCTTCTTTGGCGACGCGGAACACGTTCGCCGCCGTCGACGTATGAATATCTTCGTCATTTAAAAACGCCTCGAGCATCTTCGCGTCTTGCGACATATGCGCCATGATCCGCAGCTCGATCTGCGAGTAGTCGACCGCATACAGCACCCAGCCCGGCTCACTTGCCGTAAACGCCTTACGGATTCGGCGTCCTTCCTCGAGCCGAATCGGGATGTTTTGCAAGTTCGGATTGACCGATGACAGTCGCCCTGTCTGTGTGAGCGTCTGCGTGTAGCGTGTATGAATCTTCCCGTCCGCTTTGATGACTTTTTGTAAGCCCTCGACGTACGTCGACTGCAGTTTTCCGAGCTCACGGTAATGCATGATATGTTCGACGATCGGATGGAGCGGCGCTAGCTTCTCTAACACGTCGGCCGCCGTCGAGTATCCGGTTTTCGTCTTCTTCACGGGTGGGAGTGCCAACTTCTCAAACAAGATGACGCCAAGCTGTTTCGGCGAATTGATATTGAACGACTCGCCGGCCAATCCGTGAATTTCTGTCTCGAGCTGATCAAGGCGGTCCCTGAGATCGGTTTCCATCGCTTGAAGCGTCGCCACGTCGACGTGAATTCCGGCCCATTCCATTTCCGCGAGCACCGAGGCGAGCGGACGTTCTAAATCTTGATAAAGTGACGTCTGCTCGTTTTCATCGATTTCCGGAATGACTTTCGCGAACAACGTGAAGATAGCCATCGCCTTCTCGCCAAGATGTTGGTCGAGCACCGCTTGTTCCGGCACGTGCAGTTTCGCCCCTTTCCCGTAGACGGCCTCGTCTTCAGGCAACGCGTAATCGAAGTGCGCGGCGATCGAATCGAGCGTCGTTCCGCCCGACAAGTTGAGCAAATAGCCGGCGACGAGCAAGTCTTCGTAGCCGCGAAGTGTCAATTCGTTCCGTTTCAATTGAATGATCGTCTGTTTGGCATCCAAACAGATTGTTTTCCGGGTCTCGTCCGCTAGCCAAGCCTTCACGTCCGGTACGTCTAACAACGACATATCACCGACGGTCACACCGACTTTCGATGCGATCGCCACACCGATGATGTCGTCTTCGAAATAGTCGTCCCGCAGCTGTTCGATAAACAGGACGGCTTCCGACAAATCTTGCTGTTCGATGCCGACGTGCGTCACGTCTCGCGCTTCTGCCGCCTCTTCCGTCGTCGCATCGGTGTTCAGCTTACTGACCAGTGATTTGAACTGAAGGCTCATGAACAACGGTTTGACTTTTGCCGCGTCATACGGATGGAACTGTAAGTCATCCACACTGACGTCGATCGGGACGTCCGTATGGATCGTCGCGAGTTGTTTTGACATTCGAGCTTCCTGCTCGTTCGCCTCGACTTTTTCTTTTTGCTTCCCTTTTAACTCATGTGTATGTTCATACAGCCCTTCGACCGAGCCGTAATTTGACAGCAACTTGAGCGCCGTCTTCTCGCCGACACCCGGAATTCCTGGTATGTTATCGGATTTATCGCCCATCAGCCCTTTGAGATCGATCATTTGGCGAGGTACCAAGCCCTCGTAACGTTCGTGGAACGCCGCCTCGTCCATCGTCTCGACGTCAGTTATGCCACGTTTCGTTAAGTAGACGGTGACTCGCTGATTGATCAGTTGAAGTAAATCTTTATCACCCGTGACGACCGTGACTTGTTCGAACGCCTCGTTTTTCGAAAGTGTCCCGATTATGTCATCAGCCTCATATTGATCGAGTTCGAGCACTTTGATCCCGAACGCCTCACACAGTTCACGAACGATCGGGAACTGTTCGCGGAGCTCACCTGGTGTTTTCTGCCGCCCACCTTTATAGTCCGCATATGTATCGTGGCGGAACGTCTTCTTCGACGCATCGAACGCGACCGCGAAATGCGTCGGTTGCTCGTCTTCCATCAATTTTAAAAGCATCATCGTGAACCCATATACCGCGTTCGTGTTTCGTCCCGATGCATCCGTCATCGGAGGCAACGCGAAAAACGCACGATACGTCAGTGAGTTTCCATCGAGAAGCAGTAATTTATTCATCGTCCAACCTCCATTCTCTTCTGTATCCATCATATCATACGGGCACATGCGCTCGAAAAAAAAGACCCTTTTCTAAGTACTAGAAAAGGGTCAACCTTCTCGACCGAGTGGAGATGAGCACCGGCCGGGATACGAGATGATGAAGAGGTCTCATCAATAGAGTAGCATCTGTTTGTAAAGTTCGTGTGAACGCGATATAAATTCCTTGTTAAGCGAGCGGGAATTCGATTGTGAACGTCGTCCCAACGCCTTCATCACTGTCGACATGGATCGTCGCATGATGAAGATCGACGATGTGCTTGACGATGGCGAGGCCAAGGCCGGTCCCTCCAGAATTTCGACTCCGGGCCTTGTCGACCCGGTAAAACCGTTCGAATATACGGCTCACTTCTTTTGGAGCGATGCCGATCCCGTCGTCTTTGACGATCAAGCGCGCCGTCGTCTCCCGCTTCTCGACCGTAATCTCGACCTGGCTGCCTTCTGGCGAATAGTTGATCGCGTTCGCGACAAGGTTCAAGATGACTTGCTTGATCCGATTCAAGTCCGCTTGCAAGACGACGTCGCCGTCGTGATGCGCTTCAAGATGGATTGATTTTTGCTCCGCCTTCTGGCTTAAGACGAGACACACCTCTTCGACGAGCTGATTGAGTTGGACAGGCGTGAACTCTAAATGGAAATTCTCCTGCTCGAGCCGTGACAGTTCGAGCAAGTCCTCGACGAGCATTTGCATGCGAGTCGCTTCTTTTTGGATGATATCCAAAAATTGATCGCGCAACTCGGGCACTTCTTTCGCCCCGTCGAGTAACGTCTCACTGAAGCCTCTGATCGAAGTGAGCGGCGTCTTCAATTCATGGCTCACGTTCGCAACGAAATCTTTCCGCATTTTCTCAAGCCGTTTCAGTTCGGAGATGTCGTTAAACAATAGAGTCGTCCCGCGCAGCATGCCGGTATCGCTAAAGATCGGGGCAGCTGACACCATATACGTCTTTTGGTTGAACCCGATTCGAATCGATAGCTGGCGACGGTGCGGCTCTTCTGTCAAATAGACGTCCTCGATCAACGTCTCGACGTCCGGACTCGGTAAAATGCCATGGTAAAACTGGCCGATCATCAAATCGTCGTATTGGAACATATCCCGGTACGACCGGTTGACGAGCGTGACGATACCGCGTTCATCGACGAGCAACAGACCGGCTCCCATATACTCGATCAGTGACTCGAGCCTTGCCCGCTGCACCGACTCCCCGAGCGAGATCGTCTCTAAGTTACGGGCGAGGACGTTAATCGACCCGGCCAGACTTCCCGTCTCTTCATCGTTGCGTAGTTCATACACACGGGCCCGGTAATTCCCGTCGGCGAGTTCGCGTAACACGATCGTCGCCTCATCGATTGGCCGGATGAACTGGTTCGTCAGATTGTGGAGGACGAATAGAATGAGGAAGAATGAGAAGAACAATGCGAGCGCGACCGTCAGCCAAATCCGGTTGTAGACACCTTCTAAGTCAGAAATATAGCGGATGAAGCTAAGGTAGACCGTTTCACCGGTCGACAGTTCAATCGGTTTCGTGAACTGGATCAAATCGTCGCGTGTCGCGTTGCCAAACGCACCGTTAACCGGAATCGTGTCGGCGTCAATCCGGTATTCGAACGCTCCGACGCGGAACGGCGTGCCGGCAATCACTTCCATCCTTCGGTTCAACAGCAAGATGTCGAAACTGCTCTCATCATCGATTTGTCGAACGTAGTCACGAATCTCCTCAAGCTCACCCCCGTCCAAATACAAGGCGGCGAGTTGGGCGTCTTCTTTCAACCGGTCGCGCTCCGAGTCCAAATAGAAATCTTTGAACAGTTGACCGAGCACGATCCCGAGTGTCAGCAACACGCCCGTCACGAGCAGGATGAGTGTCGTCAAAAAACGCGAGCGATACGTCTTCATTCGGGCATCGGTTCTTCCATCTTATAACCGAGACCTCGGATCGTCTTGATGTACGTCGGTTTCTTCGTCACCGGCTCAATTTTTTCACGCAAATGACTAATATGAACGTCGACGATACGCGTATCACCGACAAAATCATAGTTCCAAATGGCTGACAGCAGTTGATCACGCGTCAACACACGGCCTTTGTTTTTGGCGAGATAAGCCAGCAGTTCAAACTCTTTCGGCGTCAATTCGAGACGTTCGCCTTTTTTGAAAACCTCATAGTTCGAAGCGATGATTTTGACGTCTCCGATCTCGATGACGTCGGCGTCGACCGTCGGCGTTTCCTGTGGACCTGACCGGCGCAAAATCGCTTTGACCCGGGCCACGACTTCGCGCGGGCTGAACGGTTTCGTCAAATAGTCGTCAGCGCCAAGTTCGAGACCGAGCACTTTATCGAACTCGTCGTCTTTCGCCGTCAACATTAAGATCGGCGTGTTCACTTTTTGTTGGCGCAGCCGTTTACATACTTCAAGCCCGTCCATTTCCGGCAACATCAAGTCGAGGATGATCAACACCGCGTCTTGTTTCTCGGCTAATTCAAGCCCCGCTTTTCCATCATGGGCCGTCTCGACCTCAAATCCGGCTTGTTCTAAATTAAATTTTAATAACGTCGCAATCGATACTTCGTCATCAACAACAATTACTTTATCGGCCACACTAGTTCCTCCTCGAATCTATCTGTTCAGTCGTTTACACTACCTATTTTACAAATCAATCCCACTCGCGACCAACTTCAAAGCAATTCTTTACAAAAACAAAACAAATCCACTGTCTATCTCCAGTTTAGCACGCTTGGAAGAAAAACGAATCCAACAAAAAAAGTCTAGCCTGCGACGCAGACTAGACTTGCTTTCAAGTTAGGACGTTCAAGACGGAACGGACCGAGTCAGCCGAGCGCTTGAGCGCGGCTTGTTCTTCGTCCGTCAGGTCAAGTTCGAGCACACGCTCGATCCCGTTCGCACCGAGAACCGTCGGCACGCCAAGATAGAGGTCACGGAAGCCATACTCTCCATCAAGATACGTGATGGCCGGTAAAATGCGGCGTTGATCTTTTAAAATCGCTTCCACCATCTCGACGATGGCCGCGGCCGGCGCGTAGTACGCCGAACCGTTGCCAAGGAGTTGGACGATCTCACCGCCACCTTTACGCGTTCTCGCGACGATCGCGTCGATGCGTTCACTCGGCAACAACTTCTCGAGCGGGATGCCTCCTGCATACGAATAGCGGATGAGCGGCACCATGTCGTCGCCGTGACCGCCGAGGACGAACCCGGACACGTCTTTCACAGAGACGTTCAACTCCGAAGCGACGAACGTCCGGAACCGCGCCGTGTCGAGCACACCGGACTGGCCGATGACGCGCTCTTTCGGGAAGCCCGACTCTTTGAACACCGTATACGTCATCGCATCGACCGGGTTCGTCAAGACGATCAAGATCGCGTCAGGTGAATACTTGACAATCTCTTTCGTGACCGACCGCATGACGCTAGCGTTCGTCGTGACGAGGTCGTCCCGGCTCATGCCCGGCTTGCGGGCGATACCAGCCGTGATGACGACGATGTCCGAATCAGCCGTGTCGGCGTAATCCGAGGTCCCGGTGATCAATGAATCAAATCCTTGAATCGGCGCCGTTTCTTGCATATCGAGCGCTTTTCCTTTCGTCGGGTTCTCAAACTCTGGCATGTCGAGAAGGACGACGTCTCCTAACTCTTTTTGAGCCAAGTATAGTGCCGTCGTGGCCCCCGTGAATCCGCTACCGATAACAGAAATCTTGTTGCGACGAATCATTGTGCTCTCCCCCTTGGTTTAGTCCAAACTTGAGTGCTACTTACATGTTTTTGATCAGTTCATCCGCAAACTCTGAACATTTCACTTCTGTCGCGCCGTCCATGAGACGGGCAAAGTCGTATGTGACGACTTTCGATGCGATTGTATTCTCCATCGAACGAACGATGAGGTCAGCCGCTTCGTTCCAGTTCATGTGACGGAGCATCATCTCACCTGACAAGATGACAGATGACGGGTTGACTTTGTCAAGACCGGCATACTTCGGTGCCGTACCGTGTGTCGCTTCGAAGATGGCATGTCCTGTCACGTAGTTGATGTTCGCACCTGGTGCGATCCCGATTCCGCCGACTTGAGCAGCGAGCGCGTCCGAGATGTAGTCACCGTTCAAGTTCATTGTCGCGACGACGTCGAACTCACGCGGACGAGTCAAGATTTGTTGGAGGAAGATATCAGCGATTGAATCTTTCACGATGATTTTGCCTTCCGCTTCCGCTTTCGATTGCGCTTCGTTCGCAGCAGCTTCGCCTGACTCTTCTTTGATGCGGTCATACTGGGCCCATGTGAACACTTTGTCGCCGTACTCTTCTTCTGCGAGTTCATACCCCCAGTTTTTGAAGGCGCCTTCTGTGAACTTCATGATGTTACCTTTATGGACGAGCGTGAGCGATTTACGGTTGTTCGCGATCGCGTATTCGAGAGATGCCCGAACGAGACGTTTTGTTCCTTCTGACGAGATCGGCTTGATGCCGATACCCGATGTTTCTGGGAAACGGATCTTGTTGACGTTCATCTCTTCTTTCAAGAACGTGATCAACTTCTTCACTTCGTCGCTGCCTGAAGCGTATTCGATCCCTGCATAAATATCTTCTGTGTTCTCACGGAAGATGACCATGTCTGTGTCTTCAGGACGTTTGACCGGTGACGGGACGCCAGTGAAGTAACGGACAGGACGCAAGCACGTGTACAAGTCAAGTTCTTGACGGAGCGCAACGTTGAGTGAACGGATTCCGCCGCCGACCGGTGTCGTGAGCGGTCCTTTGATGGCAATCAAATATTCACGGATCTCGTCGAGCGTCTCGTTAGGAAGCCACTCACCCGTTTGGTTGAACGCCTTCTCGCCAGCGAACACTTCTTTCCATTCGATCTTCTTCTCGCCGCCGTATGCTTTCTCGACAGCTGCATCAAAGACGCGGACTGAAGCGTTCCAGATGT
Organism: Exiguobacterium sp. SH0S2; assembly: GCF_004337185.1. Taxonomy (NCBI): domain Bacteria; kingdom Bacillati; phylum Bacillota; class Bacilli; order Caryophanales; genus Exiguobacterium; species Exiguobacterium sp. SH0S2. The sequence continues at coordinate 215,955 of NZ_SJVB01000003.1, forward strand.
CTGGGCCTGTTCCATCTCCGATGATGAATGGAATCGTTGGTACGTTTGGTACGTTGAGTGCACCGTTTTCTACTGTAATCTTTTGACCTTGTGTTGACATATGAATCCCCCTAAGTACATTTATGTAGGCCGACGCGAGCGCCGACCTACGTCATCTGTTAGTTTACCAAAGTTTATGTCTAAATTGTGACGTAATCTTCGAACGATGCGTCAATTAACGCTCGTTTACCGGTACGTATGAACGATTCGTTTCGCCTACGTACTCGGCACGCGGACGAATGAGACGGTTGTCGGCGTATTGCTCGAGGATGTGTGCGATCCAGCCTGACATCCGCGAGACCGCGAAGATCGGCGTGAACAGCTCTTCGTCAAGGCCGAGCGCATAGTACGTCGAAGCCGAGTAGAAGTCGACGTTCGGTTTGAGCCCTTTTTCAGTCTCGACGAGGTGATCGATCTTCTCAGACATCTCGTACCAATGTGGCTCATTGATTTGAGCCGTCAGTTGGCGACTCATCTCTTTCAAGTGTTTCGCACGCGGATCACCGTCCTTATAAACACGGTGACCGAAGCCCATGATCTTCTCACGGCGTTCGAACTTGCCGCGCACGTAGTCTTCGACTTTGTCGACCGAACCGATTTCGTGAAGCATCTTCATGACCGCCTCGTTGGCGCCACCGTGAAGTGGACCTTTGAGTGCGCCCATCGCTGCCGTCACACCAGAATACATATCTGAGAGCGTCGCTACGCAGACACGGGCTGTGAACGTCGAAGCGTTCAACTCATGGTCGGCGTGAAGAATGAGCGCCTTGTCGATCGTCGTCTCGGCGACTTCATTCGGCTCTTCCCCGTTCAACATATATAAGAAATTGGCTGCATACGACAAGCCTTGCTTCGGCGCAATCGGTTGCTTACCTTTCCGTAACCGCGCGAAAGCAGTCACGATCGTCGCGATTTGTGCTTGAAGACGAATCGCTTTACGCATGTTTGCCTCTTCGCTCATGTCTTCAGCCTCTTCATCGTACAACGCGAGTTGAGAGAGTGCCGTACGAATCGTGGCCATCGCGTTCGCAGACTTTGGTGCCCGCTCGAGTGTCGCGAGGACGTCTTCTGGCAACTTCGCTTCTTGAACGAGCGCTTCTGAGAGTTTCGTTAATTCATCTGCCTTCGGAAGGCGGTCGTTCCATAATAGAAAGACGACTTCTTCGAACGTGGCATGGTCTGCCAAGTCATCGATTGTGTATCCTCCATAAGTCAATTGTCCATCAATGATCGAACTGACTTTTGAGGCTGCCGCCACAATTCCTTCTAACCCTTTAGTTGTTGACATTAATAACTCCCCCTCAGTCTTTGAAAGTAGTCGACCGCATCATACAGTCTGTTTGCAGGGAATAAGGGTGGGGGTTCGATAAATCTCCCCAGCACGTATCGAGTTCGCGCCACCCTGTCCTCCGTCTAGTATAAACAATTTACTGAAAAAAAGAAATGTAAGCGTATCCAGTCGTAAAAAAATGTCAAACCCACTTCTCGATAAGGTTATATCCCCCTAAAATGAGCGCGGCAATCCCGGCACCAACGAGCGGACCGACCGGAACGCCTTTCATGAATCCGACCGCAAGAATGGTGCCTGCGAGCAAGGCCGTCGTCACGACCGGGTCGACACGCATCAGTTGCACGCCCTGGGCGGCGGCAAGGGCGACGAAGATACCGGACGAAAAGGCAATGATGCCGACCGGTCCTTTAATACTATTCCACAATTCTCTAAAACCTATGTCTCCGGTCGCGATCGGGACGAGGACGGCGATCGTGATGATCGTCACACCCCAATGGATCCCTTTTGCGGCGAGCGTCGGGAACAGCTGGTCACCGAAGCCGATTGCTTTAATGATTAAGAGTACACTGCTCGCGATTATGACCGATTGATTATGGGAAATCACGCCGATCAAGACGAGTAATAGCAGAAATAAATAAGCACCCATGATTCATCCCTCTTTCTGAATGGAAAAAGAACCGACCTCATGAGAAGGTCGGTTCGATTGTCATTCGATTACGCGTTATAAATTTTTCCAGTAAGTGGGTCGATCGAGATCATCTGTCCGTCACGGAACGTAGACGTTGCAGATTCAACACCGACGATGACCGGTTTACGGAGCGATGGTCCGACGATGCCGGCATGGCTCGTCAATCCACCGTCTTCTGTGATGATGCCGGCTGCTTTTTCGATCGCTGGCATCATTTCTTTATCAGTGAACGGTGCGACGAGGATCATGCCGTCTTTTGCTTTAGCGTTCGCTTCGTCCGCGTTGTTCGCAACGACGACTTCTCCGACGAGGCCGCGCTCACCGATGCCGCGTCCGTTTGCAAGAGCGTGTCCGACGATGTGAATTTTCATCATGTTCGTCGTACCAGAAGTCGCTGCCGGAATACCTGCTGAGATGACGACGAGGTCGCCGTCTGTGACGAGTCCAGCGTGACGAGCTGCTTCAGATGCTTGAACCAACATCTCATCCGTGTTGTTCGGCATCGTGTCAGCAACGATCGGGTATACGCCCCAAACGAGGTTCAACTGACGAGCGACGCGCTCTGATTCAGTCACCGCGATGATGTTTGCTTCCGGACGATATTTCGCTGTACGGGCAGCCGTGTAACCTGATTGTGTTGGTGTCAAGATCGCTTTCGCGTTCAAGTTGATTGCCGTATGGGCAACCGCTTGTGAGATCGCATCCGTTACCGTATGCTCACTGCGTTTTTGACGATCTTTGAGCAAGTTTTTGTAGTCGAGCATACGCTCTGTACGAACAGCGATCGCTGCTTGCATTTGAACTGACTCGATTGGGTAGTCCCCTGCAGCCGTCTCACCTGAGAGCATGACCGCATCCGTACCATCGAGGATGGCGTTGGCAACGTCAGACGCTTCCGCACGTGTCGGGCGCGGGTTGCGTTGCATCGAGTCAAGCATTTGTGTCGCTGTGATGACCGGCTTACCGAGGTCGTTACACTTCTTGATCAATTCTTTTTGTACTGGTGTGACTTCTTCAGTCGGGATCTCGATACCGAGGTCACCACGCGCAACCATCAAACCGTCAGAGATAGACAAGATTTCGTCGATGTTATCGACACCTTCTTGGTTTTCAATTTTCGGGTAAATCTTGATGTGCGACGCATCGTGCTTCTCGAGAAGTTGACGAATGGCGACGACGTCAGACGCACGACGTACGAATGAAGCCGCGATCACGTCGATATCTTGCGAGATACCGAACTCGATGTCCGCGATATCTTTGTCTGTTAAGGCAGGAAGGTTAACCTTGACGTTCGGCAAGTTTACACCTTTCTTCGTCTTGATGACGCCTTCGTTTTCGATGATGCAACGAAGATCGCGGTTCGGAAGTTTTTCGACGACACGGAGACCGATGAGTCCGTCATCGAGCATGATGCTAGAACCGACTTCGACGTCATCGAACAATCCTTCGTACGTGACCGAGAAACGGTCTTTCGTTCCGACGATTTCTTCTGTTGAGACGATTGTCACTTCTTTCCCTTTTTCAAGGAGTGCCTTTCCGTCTGCGAACGTATGCGTCCGAATTTCAGGACCTTTCGTATCGAGAAGGACAGTCACGATTTTGCCTGCGACGCGTGATGCTTCACGGATGTCGCGGATACGTGCTCCGTGCTCTTCGTAGTCACCGTGTGAGAAGTTAAGACGAGCCACGTTCATTCCAGCTTCAATCATTTCTGGGAGAAGCTTCTCTGAAGCTGGTCCGATCGTACATACAATTTTCGTTCTACGCATAAATAAAAACCTCCTAGGGGATGTATTACATTTACACACAGAAAACGGGGGGTCGATTGACCTGATCCCGTCTCTGTGGAGTTCACTGTCACTCGTTAAATCGAAAGTTGGTTCGACAGGTCGATCAACTTCATGTCAAGCGTATGCTTGTTATGGTCGAGCGCCTCGTCGATATCGAGGTCCATCATTTTACCGCCACGGATTCCAACGACCCGTCCAGCTTTGCCTTCTAACAGGATTTCAACGGCGTAAGCGCCCATCCGGCTAGCAAGCACGCGGTCGGCGGCAGTTGGTGAACCACCACGTTGGATATGTCCAAGGATCGTGACACGTGTTTCCGAGTTTGTCTGCTCAGCAATGAGTTTACCAATCTCTTCGGCACTGCCAGCTCCTTCAGCAACGACGACAATCGAATGTTTCTTGCCGCGGGCAACACCATGGTTGATCCGCTCCACAATCGCACTCAAGTCTTCAGGACGTTCTGGGACGAGAATCGACTCCGCTCCACCGGCAAGACCGGCGTAAAGAGCGATGTCACCCGCGTCGCGACCCATCACTTCAATGACATACGTACGTTCATGTGAAGAAGCCGTGTCACGAATCTTGTCGATCGCATCGAGCGCTGTGTTGAGCGCTGTGTCAAATCCGATCGTCGCGTCCGTTCCCGGAATATCATTGTCGATCGTACCAGGCAGCCCGATTGTCGGGAAACCAAGCTCCGTCAACTTCTGAGCTCCACGGTAAGAACCGTCTCCGCCTACGACAACAAGCGCATCGATGTTGAATTTCTTCAACTGTTTGACCGCTTTCGCCCGGCCTTCTTCAGTTCTAAACTCTGGGCAACGGGCAGAACGTAAGAACGTTCCTCCGCGTTGAATGATATCGCCGACTGAACCTAGGTTCAATTCAACGAGATCGCCTTCAATCAAACCTTGATAGCCGTTATACACACCGTACACTTCTAGACCTTCAAAAATTGCTTTTCGGGTCACTGCACGGACTGCAGCGTTCATTCCAGGGGCGTCTCCCCCACTTGTCAATACCGCAATTCGTCTTAAATTCACGTCACTCACCTCTTATGTGTTTTAACGAAATCTGAAATAAAAATACCATGTCTGACCTTTGTTTTACAACACAAGTATGTGAAAAAAATGCATGGGGTACCGTCGGAAGCAGTCATTTCGTGAGTGGTTTAACGTGAACCTCAAGCGGTTGTTACCGTTTTCACGAGCCAAATGTGCCAATTTGATGATATTTGGCAGCGCGCCCTTGCAGCAACTCATCGCGCGAGCGTTTCACCAACTCACTGACATGCTGTGTTAATACAGGCTTCAAGAGCGAAGACTGTAGTGACACATCGATGTGGGCTCCGCCAAACACTTCCGTCACAATCTCATCGACAATCCCTAAATCGAGCAAATCTTGTGCTGTAATCTTCATCGTTTCAGCGGCCCGTTCCGCCAGCTTAGCGTCTTTCCAAAGCAGTGCTGCCGCACCTTCTGGCGAGATGACCGAGTACGTGCTGTTCTCGAGCATGAGCAGCCGGTCGCAGACACCGATGCCGAGCGCTCCTCCAGAACCGCCCTCGCCGATGACGACAGAAACGATCGGGACTTTCAACGTCGCCATCTCAAACAAGTTGCGTGCGATTGCCTCGCTTTGTCCGCGTTCTTCGGCCGCCTTACCCGGGTAAGCACCTTTCGTGTCAATGAACGTGATGACCGGCCGGTTGAACTTCTCGGCCTGCTTCATGAACCGTAACGCTTTGCGATACCCTTCCGGATGAGGCATGCCAAAGTTTCGCAACATGTTCTCTTTCGTATTGCGGCCGCGTTGATGGCCGATGATTGTCACCGGGACACCGTCGAGCGTGGCAATCCCCGCGACGATCGCCGCATCATCATATCCATGTCGGTCGCCATGCAGTTCAATAAAATCTGGGAACAGCTGATCGATATAGTCGAGCGTCGTCGGCCGTTTCGGGTTCCGTGCCAATTGCACGCGATCCCACGGTTTCATATTCCCATAATTGTCTTTTTCTAATCGGTGGAGCTTCGTCTCGAGATGGCGGATCTCCCGGGATAGGTCGATCCCTTTCGTTTCCGCCATCTCGCGCAACTTCACGAGTTGTTCGTTCAATTCTTTCGTTGAGTCAAACATGATGTGCCCCCCCGTCATGTAAATCGATGATGTTCTTTAAGAACGAACGCATCTGTTCACGATGAACGACGGCATCGAGTTGACCAGCCTCTAGCAAGAACTCAGCAGTTTGGAAGTTGTCTGGTAATTTTTCACGAATCGTCTGTTCGATGATCCGCCGTCCGGCGAAGCCGATCAACGCACCCGGTTCGGCGACGTTCAAGTCACCGAGCATGGCAAAACTAGCCGAGACGCCACCTGTCGTCGGATGGGTCAAGTAGGCGATATACAGCAATCCGGCCTCGTCATGTTGCTTGAGCGCGATGGACGTATTCGCCATCTGCATGAGGCTGACCATCCCTTCTTGCATGCGCGCACCGCCTGAAGCGGTGAACAACACGACAGGTAATCGTTCCGCAGTCGCAGTCCGGACGGCTGAAGCGATCGCTTCCCCGACGTAAGCTCCCATTGACCCCATCCGGAAGCGCGCGTCCATGACACAGATGACGGCGTGACGGCCAGAGATCATTCCCCGGCCGCAGACAATCGCCTCTTCAATCCCAGTTCGTTCCCTGTCTTTTTTTAATTTTTCTTCATAATCTGGAAAACCGAGCGGATTTTCTTTCACGCGCGGTCCAGCAAATTTCACGAATGAGTTCTCATCAGTGAGCAATCGAATCCGCTCATCTGCACTGAGCGGGAAATGGTAGCCACAATCGCACACTTTATGGTGTTCGTTCAATTGTTTCGTGTAATGCATATATTTACAGGATGGACATTTCGTCATCAATCCTTGTGGTGCGTCAATTTTCGGTTCTCGTTGACGCAACGGCATGTATCGTTTTGGTTTCTTGAAAAAAGCAGTCATCGCTTCCCCCTCGTTCATTCCGGCATCCTCACCTTGCGCCACATCTCCAATAATTGTGTTCGTTCTTCGATCGTATACAGTTCACCTGCGTCCGTCCCGTCATAAAATCGGTTCACTTCACTCCAAATTCGAATGAAGAGCTCGTTGTCTAGGCCTAGAATCAGCTGTTGACGGAACTCGCGATCATTCGCTAAGTTCGCTTCGAGCAGCTTGACCCGCTCCGGTGTCGGCTCGACTTCAGAGAACGCAAGGCGCTCAAGCAACCGCAACATGTCGACGATGTCGGACGCTTTCGTCTGTTTCGTGACGATAAACTCAGACAAGATCTCGATGTAGCGGTGCCGATCTTGCTCGCACAAAAACGTCCCGCCCCCGTGACGCGTCTCCACGATCCCAAGAAAGCTGAGGGCCCGAAGCGCCTCTCGGACCGAAGCGCGGCTGATTGAAAGCGTCTCGGCCAGTTCACGTTCGGATGGAAGACGGTCGCCCGGCGCGAGCGATGCCTGAACGATCAACGATCTAATTTTAGAAATGTTTTCGTGAAATGAGGATGCGTATTTTCCATGCATCTGACCGTTCAACTCCTTTTCGGATGGCATTCTCTTTAAAGTGGTCAGACCAATCAAACAGATTATACCACTTTTTATGACTTGGTACTAGTTCCCGCGCCGGACGTTTTTGAATCGACCCGCTTCAAGACGACGTCCGCTTCCCCGAACCGGCTCTTCAAAGCGGTCATGAAGGATTCCGTTGGATTGACCGAGTAAGCAGACGCCAATTGCTTCACCTCTTTTGAGTCGGAGAAGCGACAAATCACCGGGACGTCCCCACTTGCTGTATGAAGGAGTTCTTCGAGCTCGGCGAACGATTCACGGCGAAGCCGGACGAACAACGCTTGACCATTTAATGGCCGCACCCGCTCCACGACGAGTTGATTCCGCCCGTCCCGCTCGTTTGGATGAACCTCGAGCAACAGGACGTTCCCGACATAGAGCGAGCGTGCATAGTTTGCGAACACGCGTGGGAAGATGACGACCTCATCTTGCGAGACCCCGTCATCGACCATGGCAACACCCATCTCCTCGTTTTTCTTCGTCTTGAACGTCCGGATCGCATCGACGTAGACGACGATGAATCCTCTGTCGCCGCGCAACACTTCCTCGATCGTGGCCGTGTCCACTTGAAGGGGTGCCACCGTTGTCAAAGGTGAGTGGACGATCCACGTCCCGAGCGCCTCGCGTTCTTCTTCCGACCAATTCGGTTCCGGCGTCTCGGTCCGTTTCAAACCGAGGGCCGACAGTTCATCCGGGAGCAGATGTGTCCCCGCCTCTTCCCGCAAGCGTTCCACGGCCCGGAAAGCCCGGCTCCGCTCTCCGTGGTACATGCGGTCTAACGCCCCGGAACCGAGCAGACGGCGCAATTTCAACTGATCTTTCGTTCCCCAGTCCATCAGCTCCCCGAGTCGTTTCACATCGGTGAACTGATCGTGATGCTCAACCAATCGTTCTACGTCCCGCTTCGTCAATCCTTGAATCGCCTTGAGGCCGAGACGGACTCCCGGACCTTCTAGAGACGCTCCCGCTTTCCCGTGCAAGACGTCAGGAGGATAGACGGGGATTTTCCCTTTCCTTAGCATACGTACGAGTTGATTCGTCTTATCGTACGTCACGAGATAAAAAATGCGTTCAAAGTGTGCTTTCACATACGCCAATCGATAACTGATCAAACTATAGGCGACGGCGTGCGACCGGTTGAACCCGTAGCCCGCGAATTTTTCAATCCATGAGAACACTTGTCGCATCGAATCCGTGTCGTACTCCGCCGTCTTCTCCAAAAAACGGGTTTTCTCGACCTCGATGGCGGCCATATCCTTTTTAGCGATGGCTCGACGAATCAAATCGGCCTCGGCGTATGAATATCCGGCGAGTTCGCGCAATAACTTCATGACTTGTTCTTGGTAGACGAGCACGCCTTTAGTCGTCTCCATCACTTCGCCAACGATCGGATGGACCGGCTTGTACGGCATCCCGTGCTTGCGTTTGGCATACGTCTCGATGAACTGCATCGGTCCAGGGCGATAAAGCGACATCGTGACGACGATATCTTCAAACTCGGTCGGTTTCACTTGCCGCAGCGCCTGCTTCATCCCGTCCGACTCAAACTGAAAGACGCCGTCTGTATCGCCTCGTGCGAGAACACGTAACGTCCGATTGTCATCGAGCGGGATCGATTTCAGCGAGAATAGTGAATCGGTGTCACGAATCAACATCTCCATCTCGCGCAATCGTGTCAAGTTCCGGAGACCGAGCAAATCGATTTTTAGCAGTCCTAGCGCCTCGAGATCCTTCATATTATATTGTGTCACTTGGCCCCCGTCCGTCGGTTGCAGCGGCGTTACCGTGTCAAGCGGATCTCGGCTCAAGACGATCCCGGCCGCATGGATCGACGCTTGCCTCGGCAACCCTTCCAATTGAGACGCGATCGTCAACAGGTGCGACCGTTTTTGACTTCCGGCAAACCACTTCATTTTAGTCGGATTGTTCGTAATGCCCGCGATCCCGTCGTCCTTGACTTGTTTACTGGCAGCCTGGCCTTCTTCAAGCGTCATCCCGAGAGCGCGGGCCACGTCACGCAGCGCCGCCTTCGCACCGAACGTCGCTAACGTACCGATTTGAGCGGCGTGATGCAGCCCATACTTGTCAAGCACGTACTGGACGACCTCGTCTCTCCGTTCGTCTTCGAAGTCTAAATCAATATCTGGCATACTGATCCGTTCCGGGTTCAAGAAACGTTCAAACAGCAAATCGAAGCGAACAGGATCGACTTCTGTAATATGAAGCGCGAAACTGACGAGCGACCCGGCCGCTGAACCACGACCTGGACCGACTTCGATGCCCTGCTCCCTGGCGAAGCGAACGATGTCCTCGACAATCAAAAAGTATGAGGCGAACCCCGTACCGGCGATGACGTCAAGCTCGTACCGGGCCCGCTCGATATACGTGTCGGTGAGCAAATCAAGTGCTTTCAATCGCTCCGCGACGAGACGTTTGAGTCGATCGACGGCATCAGGCAGTTCCGGGATCGCGGCAGTCGCGGCCGGAATCTGCGTTACCGACGTAAGTTGTTCGAATCGCGCGAGTTCCTCGAGCTCCAAGGGTTCGAACCAGTCGTTCATCTCGCTCGGAAGCCGCACATACTTGCCTTTTTGATGAACGTCCTCTTGGGAGATGACCTCGCCTTCCCCGATTGCGACGATGGCACGATACGCTTCAAAATCTTCTGGTCGCATATAGCATGTCTCTGGCGTCGGCACTAAACGAACACCGAGTTCTTCGCGCATCCCCCGAAGCTGTTTGACGATGAGCGTCTGTTCGGTCGTCTGCGGAGCAGGCAACCCGAGCCATAACCGTTCTTCTGCCACAAAGCCGAGTATACGGTTAAACAAACGACGTCGGTGGACCGGGTCACTCGTTTTCCAATTCTCAGGTAAGATGACGACCGATAAATCCGTCGGTTCGGTCAATCCGCCTGCCTCGACGATGCGATACAGCTTTGGAATATCTAGGTCGGTCATCGCATACACGAGCACGGCCAACTCGAGCCCATCGACATGAAGGCTCGTCCGTAGACCGATGACCGGCTTGACAGCATAGCGTTCGCATAGTCTCACAAATTGAGGAACGCCATAAAACGCGTCATCTGCGACCGCGACCGACTTACTCCCCCGCTCCGCCATCGAGGCGACATATTGCTCTAAGCGAATCGTGCTATGCATCAAGCTAAACGCTGATCTTACATTTAAATGGAGCACAAGCGCCCCCCTCTCTTTTTTCTTAATTGTCAAACTCATCTCGATGCTTCTCTGATACAATAATTATAGACAAAACGAATGATAAAAGGGGGTAAAAGCGTATGATTATTAATCGGGGTAAAATCGCGCGCGACAAGTTAGAACTTTTACAGAACGGACAGACCGTATTTGCCGACAGTCCTGAAATTATCGAACGGCTGCGCAAATACATTACCGAGTACCAACTTGACGTCGTCGAAGACGTCACCGATCGCGGCACGTGGTTCATTCCACAAGACGACGATACAAAATGAAGAGAGCTGACCGCGGTCAGCTCTCTTCATTTTCAAATTCGAACGGTGCGGCCACTTCTTCTAGTGCGGCAATCACATCGTCCATTTCTTCCCACGTGTCAATTGTCGCACCGGCTGCCATCGGATGCCCGCCGCCACGGTAACGTTTGGCGACTTCATTGATGACCGGGCCTTTCGAGCGGATACGGACACGAATCTCATCTTTGTTCTCGACGAACATGACCCAACATTTCAACCCCTCCAGTCCAGAGAAGCTGTTGACGAGCAACGACGCCGCTTCTGGCGTCGCATGAAACGTCCGGAGCACGTCGGCGTCGATTTTGACATATCCGACGCCCGCCTCTGTCACTTGAACGTTTTGCAGGACGTAACCTTGCAGTTGGAGTGTCGCCAAGTTCGTCTTATACATTTGGCGGTACAAGCGGTTCGTGTCGATGCCGTAACTGATCAAGTCAGCAGCGATCTCAAACGTGTGCGGCGTCGCGTTCCGGAACTGGAAGCGTCCCGTATCACCGACGATGCCCGCGAAAAGTAAGAACGCCGACTGCTCATCGATAGCCAAGCCCCATATCCGAGCGAGCTCGGCCACAATCTCCGACGTCGAACTGACCGTCGTATCGACGATCTGATGTGTCGCATACTCGTCTTCGTCAGGATGGTGGTCGATCTTGACGACAGTCTTCCCTTTCAAGGCGTATGGTCCATCGATTCGTTCGTGGTTCGCTGTATCAAGCACGAGGACGAGCGCCTCGTCATACATCTCCGGCTCCACGTGTTGCATCTTCCCTAAAAATTCGAGGTCGCGGGCAATCCCGCCGACGACGTAAACGTGTTTATCCGGGTAAGCCCGCTCGATGATCCGCTTTAAGCCGAGTTGACTTCCGAGCGCATCCGGATCGGGACGGACGTGTCGATGGATCATAATCGTGTCCGCCGCCTCGATTAACTTCAATATCGTTGTTGCTTCAGGCCAATGTGCCATGGTCGTTCCTCGCTTTCTTGATGTCCATTCTATGGTATGATGATAACAGATTATACGTTTGAAAGGGGTTTCTCACTTGAGTCAATTAATCATGATCGGACTCATCTTGTTCTCACTCGGTGCGTATTTGGTCTATAAACGTCGGGCCTTCTTGACGAAGACGCCGTACCGAAAAGCGTTGTTCAACACGCAAGCGCTCATCTGGCTCAGCTTGTTTTTGGCGCTGTTCGCCATCAACCAGATGCTCGGCGGCCTCGGCCTCAATTCGACCATCGGCTGGATTGTCAGCATCGTCATGCTCGTCCTCGGGCTTGGCAACGCAATCGTCGGGATCATTCGCTATCGCAAGATTTTCCCGAAGGCGTCTGAAGAACCAATCAACCAATCTTAATATGTAAAACGAGCTGATGACATCATCAGCTCGTTTTTCTTTACCGGTCGATCAGTTGCGCTGTGACGAGCGCTTTGGCGACGAGTTGTGTCCCTTGTGTCATCTCGACGTCGACTTTCCCGAACTTTCGTCCGAGGTCGAACACGTTCGCCGAGACGCGGATTTGGCTCTCGATTTGAATCGGTTTCATGAAGTAGACCGTGATATTCTCGACGACAAGGTCGCCTTTTTTCATATGCCGCAAACTCCGGGTCGCCCCTTCGACTAGAAGCGTCGTCAAGACTCCGGACGACGCCGTCCCCATGTGGCTCGTCATTTGAGGTGCCACTTCGACCGTGAACGCCGTCCCGTTCGAAGTCGGATCCTCTTTCAACTGATTGGTGATCATATTATCAAACGTCTCACCGACTTGTGGTTGCCGGTTCGCGAGCTGAAGCGCCTTTAGGACGTCTTGACGGCTGATGATGCCGAGCAGGCGACCGTAGTTGTCGACGACCGGCAACATCTCGATCCCTTCCCATACCATCTGGTGGGCCGCATTCGTGACACTTGTCTGAACGCCGGCCGTGATCGGGCTTTTCGTCATCACTTTTTCGATTTCTGTATCGTGTGGCCGATCGATGAGATCTTTGGCGGTGATGACGCCGACGACTTTCATCTGGTCGTCGATGACCGGGTAACGATTGTGCTTCGTCCGTTCATTGAGTTCGTGCCAACGTTTGACCGTATCGTCCACTTTTAAATAAAACGTATCGTGTAACGGAATGACGATATCCGAGACGAGCAGAATTTCCTTTTTGATCAAACGGTCATAGATGGCGCGGTTGATCATCGTCGCCACGGTAAAGCTGTCATAGGAAGTCGAGATGACGGGCATGTTGTACTTATCCGCCATCCGTTTCACTTCGTCGGTCGTATCGAATCCACCGGTGATCAGTACGGCCCCGCCTGATTGCAAGACGAGTTCATGCGCTTTCTCCCGGTTCCCGATGATGACGAGCGAGTCGACGTCGATATATCGCATCATCGCTTCGAGCTTCATCGCCCCGATGACGAACTTAGATAGCGTTTTATGCAGGCCGTCGCGTCCGCCGAGCACTTGACCATCAACGATGTTGACGACTTCGGCAAATGTCAGTTTTTCAATGTTCTCTTTATGTTTGCGCTTGATGCGGATCGTGCCGACCCGTTCGATCGTTGACACGAACCCCAAGTTCTCCGCTTCTTTGATGGCCCGATAAGCCGTCCCCTCTGATACCGCAAGTTCTTTGGCGATTTGGCGAACGGAGATTTTAGACCCGACATCGAGCGACTCGATATGTGCTATGATCTGTTCATGTTTTGTTGTCATGTCACGAGTCCCTTTCCTCAATACATTTTCTGTCATCCTCAGTATACTGTATCAGTGAACCTTGTTCAAACTGTACTACTGAAAATGCAACATTTCCTTTCCATTTTGGAAAACGCTATAATGAACGAGAAAGCCACTGAACAAGAAGGAAGGGAATCGAGTTGAATCAACGAACCAACCACATTGCACAATCTTTGGCCACGAAAGGGCTAGACGCCGCGTTTGTCACGTCAAAAGCGTCCGTCTTCTATTTTTCAGGAGTATACGCCGAGGCCCATGAACGTTTGATCGCTATCCTAGTACTGAAGAACGGGACAACGGCGCTCGTCTGTCCGGCCCTTGAAAAAGGAATCGTCGAAGCGAGCGACTGGAACGGTGAGATCGTGACGTACATGGACCACGAAAATCCGTGGGACAAAGTCGTCAAACTGTTTCTCGACCAACAAATCATTCCGGAACGAATCGGGATTGAAGGCGAGCATTTACCATATAACCGCGTCGAACAACTGCGTGCCGGATTTGCCGGACTGTCGATCATTGATTTGACGGAAGAATTACAAGCGCTCCGAATGATCAAGTCGACAGATGAGATCCGGGTCATGAAACGCGCGGCCGAACTTGCCGACATGGCAATCGAAGCCGGCATCCGCGCGTTGCGTGAAGGGGTGACCGAACTTGAAGTCATCGCCGAGATCGAATACGCCATGAAACGGCAAGGTGTCCGTGAAATGTCATTTGACACACTCGTCTTGTTCGGTGAAAATAGCGCCGATCCGCATGGTGTTCCTGGCAACAACCGACTCAAAAAAGGTGACTTCGCCTTATTCGATCTCGGTGTCGTCTGGCAAGGCTACTGTTCAGACATCACCCGCACCGTCGTCTACGGTGAGGCGAGCACAAAACAACGGGAAATCTACGAGACCGTGCTCCGGGCCGAAGAAGCCGCCATCGAGATGGCGAACGTCGGGACGACGCTCGGCTCGATCGATATCGCCGCCCGCCAAGTCATCACGACGGCCGGATACGGGGAATACTTCACCCATCGCGTCGGTCACGGTATCGGCATCGAGGTCCACGAGTTCCCATCGATGGCAGCCAACAACGATATGACGGCCCAGGTCGGCATGACGTTCACGGTCGAGCCAGGCATTTATCTCCCTGGTGTCGGCGGCGTCCGCATCGAGGATGACATCGTGATGACCGAAAGCGGACCAATCTTGTTGACGAGCTTCCCGAAGACGTTACAAGAAATTTAAAAGAGGTTGACTAACACAATCAAATTCGCTCGTCCTTCCGGTGCCCACGCTTTCCGCAGGCAATCCCTGAGCCTTAGTACCATCGGACGAGCAAAGCAAACGGTCGCTCTCGGGCGGCCGTTTCACGTTCTACCGCGGACGAGAACGACCGTTACATAGCATTTCTTCAATTTCATGTCGGGCAGAGCGCCTCAAGGTCTTCGGACATGATAAAAGACGAATGAGATTGCTTTTAGCGACCTCGTTCGTCAACAACTTGAGGTTGAAGGCATATGTCTTCAACCTCTTTTTCAATAGAACAGGCGCCACATCACTTCGCGCTGTGGCACTTCGTCACGCTCCATCTTGTTCATGAAAGACGGTTTATCGTACGGGATCGTCTTAGCACTGACACGCAGTCCCGCCTCATCCCACTGCAGCACCCCGTAGCGGGCCAAATCGTCTTTGGCGACGCCGAGCGCCCCTGGATTGAAATACCGTTTGCGCTCATCTTGAAACGCGTGGACCGGGTGATGGTGGCCGAAACAAACGACGTCCGCCGCGTAATCACCAAATAAGCGTTGCATGTTCGGAAGCGTCGCTTCGACGATGTCATGAAACGGCTCGTCGACGATCGATGCCTCACGCTTTTCAGTCGGGATGTGGTAATGAATGCCGTATATATGCTTCCTGCCTATCGTTTGCTCGATTGTACGAGGCAATTTCATAAGCGCATCGGCGTAGTCAGGGCGCAACGTTCGCGCGACCCATTCGTGATGAGGCCGCGTATGGGCATAACTTTCGGGATGTCCCGTTCCCGCGAGCAGTGAGAGGACGGCTTCATCGTGGTTTCCCGTGATCATCTTGACACCTCGGTCGAGGAGTCGCGCCATCACTTCGTTCGAATCTGGTCCCATCGCGATCATATCGCCGAGACTCCAGATGTCATCGATCCCTTGACCGTCCAACTCGTTCAATACCGCGTCTAACGCTTGGACGTTCCCGTGAATGTCCGTCAAAATGGCCAACTTCATATGAAGCACTCCTTACTTTCGATATTGGTGGACGACGTTGACGCCTCCGGTCACATCGATGACCGCCCCGGTGACCATGTCCGAGTCCCGCGCGAGCAAGAACATGATCATTCGCGCGATGTCTTCGCCGGTCCCATGCCGACCGACCGGTGTTTGATTATCCGGTTCAGCGGATTCGATCCGCATCTCTTTCTGCGCACCGACGATGTTACCCGGATTGATCATGTTCGCCGTGATACCGTGCACCGCTTCCTCGAGCGCGACCGTCTTCGTCAAACTGACGAGACCGGTCTTCGCGGCAGCAAAGGCGGACCGGTGCAACCAGCCCGGTGCCGTCGCACTCTCAGGGAAGCCGTACGTGATGATACGACCGAACTGTTTCGCCCGCATATCCGGAATCGCCCGACGCATCAGCCAAAACGAGGCGGACAAGTTCCCGGTGATCACTTCCTCCCACTCCTCGTCCGTCAAATCAACGAGACATTTTCGTTCGAAAATATATGGACCCGCGTTCAAAATCAAAGCGTCCGGCTTACCGAACTTGCTCACCGCCTCGTCATAACCGGCCGTCACCGCTTCTCGGTCCGTCAACGGTGTCTCGATCATATGTAGCCGTTCGTGCTCCCAATCAATCGGTTTTCGTTGAAGCACGCTGACATACCAGCCTTCCTCCAACAGTCGTTCCGTTACAACCCGGCCGATCCCTTTCGCACCAGCCGTGATGACTACGTGTTTCATCGTCATCCCTCCTCTGTATCATCTTACCCGTTCCATCTATTGATTTCCAAACTTCGACCTGTTCCGTAAGAAAGTTGTGAAAATTTCACACATTCTCAAAAGAAGCGGGCGTGAATTTCGAGTGAAGTGGTATACTATATATGTAAGCCGCACGTACATTTCAAGCGAAAGGTTGGGATTTACATGGCAATTGTCTACAAACATATCCTTTCTGCCGTCGACGGCTCGAAAGAGGCGGAACGCGCATTCGAAACAGCAATCGACGTCGCACTTCGAAACGACGGAAAACTGTATATCGGTCACGTGATCGATACACGGACGTTCGCAACGGTCGAAGCATACGATCGGACGATTACCGAACGTGCAGAAACTTATGCGAAAGAACTGCTCGACGACTATGTCAATCGGGCCAAAGAACGTGGTGTCAAAGAAGTCGAAACGGTCATCGAATACGGTTCGCCTAAAGTGACGATTGCGAAAAAAATCGCACCGAATCACGAAATTGACCTTATCATCTGTGGAGCGACCGGCTTGAATGCGGTCGAACGCTTCTTTATCGGTAGCGTATCCGAGAGCATCGTCCGGTACTCGAAGTGCGACGTCTTGATCGTTCGTCAATAATTTCATTAAAAAAGAGTCATCGCGTTTGCGATGACTCTTTCTTATTGGCTTATAAGACTTTGACCGTGACCGTCTTGCGACCGAAGTTGATGGCCGCACTTTGCGAGTACATGAGAATGTCGATCTTATGTCCTTTGATAGAGCCGCCTGTATCAGCCGCCGTGTACGTACCCATCAACTTACCACCGACATACACTTGTACTTTAGAACCGAGCGGGATGACGCGCGGGTCGACAGCGACGACGTTATGTTTTTGTGTACGAACGTTCCATCCGAGTGCCGTCTTACCTGAACACCCTTTGCAGTATGGTGTGTAGGCAGAAGCGTTCATCGTATACGATTTCACGCTCGCTTTCGCAACCGGTTTAACGGTGCGTAAGTATTTGGTTGCGATCCAACCGGCCTTGCCTTTATAGTTGACGCGAATCCAAGCCCCTTTTGTACCAGTGCGCTGGAGTTGTTGTCCTTTATTGATTTTTCCAAGTACCTTACCATTAATCGTAGCCGCTGAGCGAACGTTCAATCCGTTCACTTGGCTTTTTACATAAATTTTAGAAGACGCCTCTACTGGTTGTTGCGGTAAAAGCATGGCGAATGTCATGACCGTCAGTAATAAGACCGTTCCAATTTTTTTAAACATGAGGTTCGTCCTTTCCTAGTCGGTTTGTTTTGTCGTTTTTCATAGTTGTCAGTTCTTGGTGATTGTTACGTTCAAACATAAACACGATGCGTCAAGACGAGTAATGTTTCGTCCAGATAACTATATGACGAAACAACCGGACGTGCGTTTACAACTAAAATTCATTTGAATGACACTAAAATTACAGGAGTGTTACAAAAACGGACTATTTTAACGACGGATGACAACTTTACAGATATACGACCTTTTGTGTCATATTAAATTCCAATTATTGGTTTCAATATGACTCAAACGTTACAAACGTATCGTTTTCCGACTCTTTTTATTACAGTGCGCGTCTCCCGGATAATCCTTTAGACATAATTTTCCCGGATGAACTATGACAAAAGAACTAAAAAAAGTCGCGCTGTTCGGATGAACAGCGCGACTAGAGAGGTTAAATTGTGTGGATTAAGCGTGTGTTTCTAAAAGGTTTGCGATCCGAACTGTATCGCGGGCGATGACCAATTCTTCATTCGTCGGAATGATGATGACTTTGACCGGCGAATGCGGATAGTTGATGAACAACTCTTTGCCGCGCGCTCCGTTGTTGAGTGATGGATCCCAGTAGACGCCCATGAATTCAAGCCCACGCAGGATACGCTCACGAATGACGTCAGAGTTTTCACCGACACCCGCCGTGAAGATGATGGCATCGACGCCGTTCATCTCAGCAGCGTACTGACCGATGTAACCGTGAATCCGGTTCGAGAAGATTTTAAGTGACACTTCAGCCCGGTGGTTACCTTCTGCTGCAGCTTGTTCGATGTCACGTAAGTCACTTGAAATACCCGAGAGACCGTAAACGCCTGATTCTTTGTTCATGACGTTCAATACGTCTTCAGCCGACTTGCCCGTTTTTTGCATAAGGAACGGGATTAGGGCCGGATCGAGTGATCCTGAGCGCGTTCCCATCGTGATTCCTTCAAGTGGCGTGAAGCCCATCGTCGTATCGATTGAACGACCGCCGGCAACCGCCGCGATTGACGCCCCACTGCCGAGATGGCATGAGATCAAGCGCAAATCTTCGAGCGGACGACCGAGTAGCTCAGAAGCACGTTGCGTGACATATTTGTGGCTCGTCCCGTGGAAACCATATTTCCGTACACCGTGTTCCGTGTAGTACTCGTACGGGAGGCTGTACAGGAAGTTTTCTTCCGGCATCGATTGGTGGAAAGCCGTATCAAACACGGCGACTTGCGGCACGTTCGGCAAAATCGTTTGGAACGCACGAATCCCAGTCAAGTTAGGTGGGATGTGAAGCGGTCCGAGTTCGACGAACGATTCGATGTTCTTCATCACTTCCTCGTCGATCACGACTGAATCCGCGTAAAGTTCTTTCCCGTGAAGAACACGGTGCCCGACACCCGAAATTTCATCGAACGAAGCCATGATTCCAAGGTCAATCAATTTTTCGAGCGCAAGCTCGACCGCTTCTTTATGTGTGTGAAGCGGTGTGACGACGTTGAACTTTTGCCCTTCGCCGTATTTAATAGTAAAGATCGCATCGTCTTTTCCAACGCGCTCGACGAGACCAAGCGCGAGCATGTTCTCAGATGGCATCTCGAGAAGTTGGAACTTCAGTGACGAACTACCTGCGTTGACTGCCATAATTTTTGTCATGTCATACACCTCTTACCTTTCGATTTAAACACGTTTCTTTATCTGTTCTCTTTAAAACCGATAACTGTATCATAATGAAGATACTTGATATGGCATATGTTTTTCAAGTCTTTTGCCCAATAAATATTATGTTGTTTTAAACCATTCATCAATCTGTTTCACAATATTGGCAACAGCGCGCACATCAGTGAACGATGGCAACTCGACGAGGAGCGCTTGTTTCGGGCGTGTGACGCCCTCTCCTTGCTTCTGTAAGATGAGGATACTCTTCGCATACCGTTCATCTTTGAACATCGTCGTCGGCAGTTGGAGGACACCTTTCACGACCGCTTCTCGGTCCATCCACTGTTTTAATTTCCCTTCATCATCCTGTTCAAACAAATTGTTCGGGATGACGAAGACACCATGGCCTCCCGGCAACGTATGCCGCATCGCCTGCTCGATCATCAAGAAGTGAGAATAGGAATGACCTTCTTCTCGCTTCAACTCATAACCGCTCGCCACTTCGTCGTTCGGATAATAACCGATCGGCAAATCGACGAGTGTGAGGTCACTCGGCTCGACGAACAGCGGTGCAAGTGCGTCTTGATGGAAGTAAGAAACCGGCTTTTTGAGCAAATTGCTGATCGCATATGACAAACGAAGCATCAGTTCATCGACTTCGACGGCTTGTGCGGTCGCGTCTTTCACTTGCGATAAAATGGCGTGGACGAGAGTCCCGGTGCCGCTTCCGAGTTCAAGCACGTTCGCTCCGTCTTTGACGAGCTTCGTCGCCAAATATCCGATGAATAAGCTGACTGCGTCCGGTGTCGGTTGATGGTTCGGCGGAAGCGTTGTCGTCTCTTCAAGCACAAGCAGACTCACTGCCTTGCGCACGTCATCCGGTTTCTCCGATTCAACGTCGACTCGTTCAAACACTTCGATCAAAGCTTCGAGCGGCAATAAATCGAGGTCGGCCACCAATTTTTTCGTTTCTTTCTTCCAATCTCGGTACAACTGTTCAAATCGTTCCATAGTCGTTCATCTCCTCCATACAAAACCGGCTCTCGTTTCGAGAGCCGGTTGGTTAACTACAATATAGTGTAAGCTATTCGTCCACGTTTCGCCAAGTGAATCAGTTTGCCGCGTCGAACGCTTCAAGCGCCGCGTCAAAATCGACTTCGTCTGTCATCTCATCCATATACTGAACGTATTGGATAGTTCCTTCCGAGTCGATCACGAAGACTGACCGGGCTAGCAAACGAAGCTCTTCCATGAGCACGCCGTACGAATGCGCGAACGACTGGTCGCGGTGATCTGACAACATGATGACGTTATCGAGACCTGACGCCGCACACCAGCGTCGCTGGGCGAACGGTAAATCGTTCGAGACGGTCAATACCGTTCCACCGAGCGATGCCGCGTTTTCATTGAACGCACGAGTTTGCGTGTCGCATAGTCCTGTATCGATCGATGGGACGACACTAATCAATTTCTTCCCTGGGTAAGACGCGAGCGACACTTCTTCGAGTGCAGTCGTGAGGGCGGTGAAATCGGGTGCAGCATCTCCCACTTTCACTGGATTCCCTTGCAATGTGACTGTATTCCCTTTAAATGTTGGCATCAAATCATCCCCTTGTTCTGAATTTTACTTCTTCATCATATCGATGGTGCCGTCACGAAGACAAGCATCCTGCTTCAGACGGCCTGATTGTCATTTTCCCTATATCGGACGCCTAAAACAAGTTATAATGAGAAGGACACAATTGACAAAGGGGATGATTTAGATGAGAAACAACGTGTATCTGCACCATCGTAACGTCAACGAGTTCACGAAAGAGGTAAAAAAATTAAGAGAGATCGGGGAGAAACATGGTTTCAACATCATGGACCGCCCGGAAGATGCCAACATCATCGTCGCCATCGGGGGAGATGGCGCGTTTTTACAGGCCGTCCGTTACACCGGGTTCCGTCAAGACGCCATCTATGTCGGTTTCGGCCGCGGCCTCAACGAATTTTACTGCGACTTCGATATACATAAACTCGACGAAGTCGACCGTTTATTCTCGGATAACTCTGCCCGGATCGAAGCCGGTCTCGAAGTACGGAAATATCCGCTCTTATCCGCTTCAATCAATGAATCGTCGCCACTCCTCTGTTTGAACGAGGCATCGATCAAATCGAGTATCATCAAATCGCTCGCGATCGAAGTCTACATCGACGACCTCCACTTCGAGACGTTCCGCGGGGATGGAATGGTCGTGTCGACACCGACCGGATCGACCGCCTACAATAAATCGTTGAATGGCGCGGTCGTCGACCCGCTCATCCCGTGCATGCAAGTGAGTGAAATCGCTTCGGTGAACAACAACCGTTACCGCACGCTCGGCTCAGCGTTCATCGTCCACGATTCACGTAAGCTGTCGCTCCGCATCGTTGAAGACGGAAACGATTATCCGATTATCGGTATGGATAACGAAGCGCTTAGTTTGAAGTATACAGACCGGATCGACATCGAATTGTCGGACAAGGTCGTCAAAACGGTCAAGTTGAAAACCAACTCGTTCTGGCACAAAGTGCAACGCTCTTTCTTCTGAACTGACAAAGGCTAGTCGTCCATTGCGGACGACTAGCCTTTTCTCATGCTTTGATGACGTCCGCCTCGTAGACGGGCGAACCTTCGACGACGGTCATGACAAGTCGGTTGTTCAAAATATCTTGTCCGTTCAAGTCAAAGAAATCCTCTTCCCAAACGGTGAACGTCGCATTATAGCTTTGAATCAACAGGCCGTCACGGCCATGTGTCCCAGTCGCGACACGCGGTGAGTAGGTGAAACTCCGTAGCGCTTCGTACATCGACAGACGTTCCGTTGGATTCAGTGCACCCGACGCTTCAAACGATTGTCGTGTCACAGCGGCATAGAGCCCCTTTCTGACGTCGACAGAAGAGATCGGGGCATCACTACCCCCGAGTACGAGCGCACCCGTATCGAGCATCGATTTGAACCGATACGCGTCGTCGACCCGCTCGTTGCCTAGGCGGTCGAACAACAAGTCCATATCATCCGACAAAAAGACCGGTTGTGCGTCGATGAGGACCGGCAACGCACTGATCCGCTTCAACAGCGAATCGTTCAATAGCGAAGCGTGGATGATGCGGTCGCGCGTCCCTCGTTTCGCCGGATACTTCTCGAGCAGCGTGATGAACTGCTCAGCCGCCGCATCTCCGATGACATGAGCCGCAACGTTCATCCCGTATGAGCGCGCTTTTTTGACGAGCGCCTCGAGGTGGTCCGGGCGGTGGACTTCGATCCCGCGCTGCCCGACTTCATCAGCATACGGCTCGGACAAGAGCGCCGTCCGACCGCCGAACGAACCGTCGACGAAAATCTTCATCGCCCCGAAGTCGAAGCGTAGGCGCTTCGCGAGCGCATCTTTTTGCAGCAATTGATCAACGACTTGTTCATGGACGAGCAGATGGGCATGGAACGGAAGTTCTTGAAGCACATCTTCATATGCTTGAATCGTCTCGAGCGGGTCTCCGTGGTAGAACAAGTCTTCCGTGTGGGCTCCGACGATCCCATGGGCGAACAACGAGTCGACGGCCCGACGGATCGAGGCGACGTTCTTCTCACGATTTCCGCCGAGCTCTTTATGGAGCAGATCGAGCGCCGCATCGTACAACACGCCGTTCAATTTCCCGTCGTCATCACGTCCGAGCTTCCCGCCTTCGATGACGGTGTGATGAATGAGGCCTAAGCGCTCGAGGCCTTTCGAGTTGACGACGGCGACGTGGCGACAGACGCGCTTCAAGACGACCGGGCGATCCGGAATGACGGCATCGATCATCTCACGTGTCGGCATCTGTCCGAGCAGACGATCGTTAAAGCCTTCAGCGACGATCCAGTCGTCCCCTCCCGACTTCGCTTTCATCGCTTCGAGCAAGGCGTTTAAATCCGTCGTCTCGGTCGCGTCGATGCGGTCGAGCGCCTCGCCATATCCGATCAAGTGAATGTGCGAGTCCGTAAACGCCGGATACACGCTCTTCCCTTCGAGGTTCACAATCTGTTTGATCCGGCCCGCGTATGTACGGCGAAGATGACCTTCCTCCCCGAGTTTCAACACGCGTCCGTGCTCGACATACATCGCCCGTGCCATTTCATGTTCTTTGTTCAGCGTATAGATCTTTCCGTTTACCCAAAGCGTTCCCATCACAAAATTCCTCCTCGATTCAAAAAAGATTGACGTCTACGTTAATTCCCGTTTACGTCAATCTTCATGCATAGATTATTTTCGAAGCATATCTTGTTGTTCCAAACCTTTTTCAACACGTTGACGGATCTCGCGAGCCGCTCCTTCGTCGAAGCGCCCGAGCACACGTTCACCGATTTCGACGGCCGTACCGTACTCGCCGTGTAAAAACTTGTTCTCAGCGAGCGTCAAGGCGACATGCACCTCGTTATCACGACGACGGTACCGATTCGCATACTGGAGCAACTGTTCCGCATACGTCACTTGCCGGAGCAGTGCTTTGACGCGGTCACGGAAGTTATCCATCGTTTCCTCGACATCGTGACTGAGGCCGACGATATACGTCATGTTGAACGGTGCCTTCTCGAACTGTTCATCTAGCGACTGCACCCCTTTTTGAAGTTGTCGCATGTCACTCGTCAAATCAGTCGGAACGACCGGCATCGCGCTCTTCGCCAAGAGGCGACGGTGAGCGGACAATTCCTTCTTCCATGACTCGAGTTTATTCCGAACTTCGAGCTCTTCTTTACGAAGCGAGTTCGTATTTTCGATAAACCGTTCATGCATCGCACCGAACTGGTCGAGTGACCGTTTCGCATCTTGCACTTTTGATTTGATCAGACTGAACGGAATCACCTGAGCGACGAGTGCTTGTTCGATATCGAGGACGTTCGCAGCGAGCACCGCACGTTCCCGGTCCAATTGTTCGAACTCCTCACCGACCCGGGCATTGATCTCATAGTTGCTGACAAGCCGCGACATCTCTTGGTGAAGGCGCGTCATCAATTCGTTCGTCTGCCGTTCGCGTTCTTTGACCCCAGCAAACTCTTTTTTTACGTACTGCCTTGCATCGACCTCGGAGCTGAACGCCTCGAACAATTGATCGATATCCGAACTGAGTTGCTGCATGTCCGTTTCAAAGTGTTCAAAATCAAGCTGTTCGATCCGAGTCATGAGCGCAAGACGGCGGTCTTCTGCCTGCTCGATCTCTTCGACTAACCCGAGCGTCTCGAGGGCGTAGCCATCCATCTGCATTTCTTTATGACCTGCACGCAGTTGATTCAGTTGATGCTTTAAGTCAAATTGAACCGTCCGGACAAACTGGGGAATCACTTGAACGAGTTCACGGATCTTCGTCACCTTTTCAGACAGGACTTGGCCGGCCATGAACGCCTCTGAGACTTGCCCTTCTTGCTTGAGGGTCATCATCTCGGTCCGTTTCGCTTCCGCAACAGCGATTTCGGTTTCGACGAGATCGTATGTCGGGCCAAAAGCGCTATTTTGAGAAATGAGCGTCTTGCGGAACTGATACAGTTCTTTCTCGTCTTTTTTGACGATATCTAGCAGGGAGGCATGATAGTCGTTAAACTCTGCCATCTCATCGAGCATCGCGTGAACCATCGATTCGAGTTCTTCGATCAACTGTTCGGTCGCAGCCAAGTCTGATTTGACTTTAAGGAAACGATATTTGTCGAGGTCTTCCTCTGAACGATATAGCGCCTCATCGATTTGACCCGTGTGGACGCTGACGAGTTCATCCCACGACTGGTGCCAGCGTTCGAATTTTTCTTTCGTTTCGCCTTCCATCGGCCACTGTTTGAACTTTTGAAGCTCGGCCGGGACACTCGCACTCAGGATGCCTTGTTTTCGCATATCCAAATCATCAATTTTCTGGTAAAAACTTCGTCTAGCTAGCATACTACCTAACATTGCTCCTAGAGCGATGACAATAATTCCAATTAAAATTCCGTATATTCCGTAATCCATCTCTGTAACAACCTCCAAGCCGCTTTCGTGGACTTATGTATCTTTAAGAAGAAAATGAAGTATTTTATAAGTATAGATATTAATAATCATATTATAGAAACAATGTTTTGCATAGGTTTTCCAACGGTTTAGGGAGAGAATGTTATTTTCCGCGAAAATCTTTTTGGGAGACAAAATAAAAAAATGCGTGTACCATGATGCTAATCTGAAATACATCTTGATATAGGAGGGAAACAAATGTTCCAAACTACTACTTACTCTGGCGACCTGGCCGCCGGCTATGACTTACTTAACAAACAACTCGCTGCCCTGCTCGAAGGAGAGACGAACCAAGTCGCTAACCTTTCGAACGCGAGCGCTCTGCTCAACCAGTTTCTTGACCGCATCAACTGGGTCGGCTTCTATTTGACTGACGGTGACGACAGCCTCATCCTCGGACCGTTCCAAGGTCTTCCTGCTTGCGTCCATATCGCCTTCGGCAAAGGCGTCTGCGGCACGGCCGCATCGACACAAGAGACACAGTTGATCGCCGACGTCCACCAATTCCCAGGCCATATCGCCTGCGATGCGGCCTCGAACTCTGAAATCGTCGTCCCGCTCATCCGTGACGGCAAAACGATCGGCGTCCTCGATATCGACAGTCCCGAGTTCGATCGCTTCTCAGAAGTCGATCGCCAAGGCTTAGAGCAATTTTGCCAGACATTACTTCGCTTCATCTGATTGACAAGCTGCCCGATCCATCGTATACTGATTTTTGTGCATGAAATGACGATAGCAGTCCTAGACAGACGTATCCACCTTTCGGGCCTCGACTGAGTCGGAGGAGCATCTTGTAGCTTCGCTATCAAGTGAAGGTGCTTGAACCTAGAAAGGGGCGTCACCCGTCTTTGACACCGTTGTTCTTTTGTGCAAAATACATGAACAACAAGGAGGAGTCCAATCATGGCTCGTTACACAGGTCCAGCTTGGAAACTCTCGCGTCGCTTAGGCATCTCGCTTAGCGAAACGGGTAAAGAATTAGCAAAACGTCCTTACGCACCAGGCCAACACGGCAATGGTCGTCGTAAAATCTCTGAATACGGTCTTCAGCTTCAAGCGAAGCAAGCACTCCGTCACATGTACGGAATCAACGAGAAGCAATTCCGTCGCATCTTCAACGATGCTGGGAAAATGCAAGGTATCCACGGTGAGAACTTCATGTTCTTGCTCGAGTCACGCCTTGACAACCTCGTTTACCGTATGGGCCTCGCTCGCACACGTCGTGGAGCACGCCAACTCGTCAACCACGGTCACATCCAAGTTGACGGTTCACGCGTAGACATCGCGTCTTACCGTGTAAAACCAGGTCAAGTCATCTCGGTTCGCGAAAAATCGAAAACTTTCAAAGCGATTGCTGAAGCTCTTGAAGTAGCACCAGCTACAAAAGAATTCATCACGTTCGACGCTGAGAAACTCGAAGGTACGTACGTACGTATCCCTGAGCGCGCTGAATTGAACGACCAAATCAAAGAGCAACTCATCGTTGAGTACTACTCACGTTAATGCTTTTATCCCCTTCCCTGCATCGGCAGGAAAGGGGATTTTTTTATTGTTGTAAAATCTGTTCGCGAATCCGGCCCATCTGCGTATCGAGCGCGTCTGCCATACGAGCCGCTTCCATAAGCTCTTGTCGCGACGTCTCTGGGATTTTTTGCTGATATTTATATTGAAGCTTATGTTCGGTCGCCGCCCAAAAATCCATCGCGAGCGTCCGAATTTGAATCTCAGCCGGCACCCAGATGACACGTTCCGCCAAGTACACTTTCGTCCGCACAATCAGATGGAGACTGCGGTAACCGCTCGGCTTTGGATGTTCGATATAGTCTTTGATGACGTCGATCTGTAAGTCGTCCCGCTTTTTCAAGTGATCGAGAATCGCGTAGATGTCATCGCGGAAACTCGTGACGATCCGTACGCCGGCGACGTCATAAATATTGTCCCATAACGCTTCCACTTCGAGTGGGAGCTGTTTTTGATTCATCTTCCGAATGATCGACGGCAACGTCTTCATCCGCGTCTTCACGTGTTCGATCGGCGAATAGCCAAGTCGGGTCTGCCAATCGAGGTCGATGATGCCAAGGTCGCTCTCAAGCTCCGTGATCGCCATCTCGTAATAGCGGAACCGTTCCCGCCACTGATGAAACTGTTCGCCAAAAAACTCTTCGATATCCATTAGACGTCCTCCTCGTTCCCTATATTTGAAATGGTATCAGACCACACCTGATTTGACACAACAAAAAAAGTCCATGTCCGCAAACTTTGCGGACATGGACGGATCGGTTAGACGTGACGGATCACGAAGTATTTCTTTTTGCCTCGGCGGATGATTGTGAAGTCCCCGAGCGTGTCTTCACGCGTGACGAGCTTGTCGAGCGCTTGCTCGCGTTCGCCGTTCAAGTAGATCGCCCCGTTTTGAACATCTTCGCGCGCTTGGCGTTTTGATGGAGCGATTTTTGCCTCGACGAGAAGATCGACGAGATTGCGTTCGCCGTCGAGTTCGAACTGCGGCATCCCTTTGAACGCGGCATCCATATCCTCGGGCTTGAGTGTCTTCAAATCGCCGCTGAAGAACGCTGTCGTGATGCGTTCCGCTTGGTCAAGACCCGCCTCACCGTGGACGAGCTTCGTCATTTCCTCGGCAAGACGGCGCTGTGCCGCACGTTTTTCAGGTGCTGCCGTCATTTCCGCTTCGAGCGCGTCGATCTCTTCATGTGTCATGAACGTGAAGTACTTGATGAACTTGATGACGTCGGCATCGTCGACGTTGATCCAAAACTGGTAAAACTCGTACGGTGTCGTCTTGTCCGCGTCGAGCCATACCGCACCACCGGCCGTCTTCCCAAACTTCTGTCCGTCCGACTTCGTGACGAGCGGCACAGTCAGACCGAACGCCTTCTCCGAATGGCCGAAGCGACGGATCAATTCAAGCCCGGCCGTGATGTTGCCCCACTGATCGCTACCGCCGACTTGGAGACGGCAATTCTCTGTCTCGTACAACTTCAAGAAATCAAACGATTGGAGCAACATGTATGAGAACTCCGTGTATGAAATCCCGTTTTCCATGCGCGAATCGACCGAGTCTTTCGCGAGCATGTAGCTGATCGGAAAATGCTTGCCGATGTCACGTAAGAAATCGATGATCGACAGCTCTTCTGTCCATTCATAGTTGTTGCGGATCGTGATCGGGTTCTCCCCTTCGAGCGGGAGGAAGCGGCTCAACTGATCTTTGATCCGGTCCGAAAACTCTTTGACCGTATCGAGCGTGTTGAGCGAGCGTTCGTCCGACCGTCCTGACGGGTCGCCAATCATCCCGGTCGCGCCACCGACGAGCGCGATGACGTGGTGTCCCGCCTCTTGGAAACGCTTCAACGTCAAGATCGGTAGCAAGTGTCCGATATGGAGCGAGTCCGCCGTCGGGTCGAACCCTGTGTATAGTGTCGTCGGTTTGCTCAGTTGCTCTTTCAATCCTGCCTCATCCGTCATTTGGTTGACGAGCCCTCGAAATTCTAAATCTTTTAATAGTTCCATGTTTTCCACTCCTTCAATTGACATAAAAAAACGCCCCTTCTCAAATGAGAAGGGACGGAGATTCCGCGGTACCACCCTAATTGCCACAGCTGTGGCCACTTAAAACGAGAGATAACGGTCCCAACCCGGCCGAATGGCACGCTCCAAAAGTGTAATTCATCGTTGACATTGGCTAGTTCACAGCACCCACTAGCTTTCTGGACAAGCGGTCAACCGACTACTTCGTTTTTTTCATCGCGTCTACTATTATTGACTATGCTATTCATTTTATAAGTTACGTTTCCTCGTTGTCAACTGCAAGATTGAAACTTGCATTAGTCTGCTCATTCACGATAAGGTGGGCAAGGACTTGTGCTATAATCGTATATAATACTGTCTAAAATAGTTTTACACCATATTAAGGAGGCTGTCATGCTGCAGAAGATTCGAGACATATGGAACACACCAAAGTCGTTGAAAGCCCGCCGTTATGCCAATGTATTTTATGATGTGTCGTGGAACGTTTTGCTCCTCACCATCATCTCTGTCGTCCTCATCGGTTTCTTAGGTGCCGGGATCGGGGCCGGATATTTCGCATCACTCGTTAAAGATATGCCGACTCCAGCCTATAAAACGATGACGTCACAAATCAATACGTACTCATCGACGTCCGAGATTTACTTCGGAAGCGGTGAACGGATTGGGAACTATACGACCGATGAAGTTCGGGTACCGATCACGGTCGATAAAGTTTCACCTTTCGTCGTCGATGCCTTACTCGCCACCGAAGACGTCGAGTTTTATGAACACGACGGCGTCGTCCCGAAAGCGACGCTTCGGGCCATCCTGCAAGAAGCGACCGGTTCGGAAGAGCGGACAGGTGGTTCAACACTAACCCAACAGCTCATTAAAAACCAAATGCTGACGAACGAGGTCTCATTCGAACGGAAAGCAAAAGAAATCCTGCTTGCCCTCCGTTTAGAGAAAGCGATGGACAAAGATGAGATTTTAAACGCCTACTTGAACGTCGTCTCGTTCGGACGTAACTCGATGGGACGCAACATCTCAGGCATCGAGGCCGCCTCTCGTGGCGTCTTCAACACGTCGGCCGAGAAGCTGACGTTGCCGCAAGCCGCTTTCCTCGCCGGGATTCCGAAAAACCCGTTCCTGTATACACCGTATTATCAAGGCGGTGTCATCAAAGAGGACGTGTCACCGGCCATCAATCGGATGAAGACGGTACTCAACCGGATGTACGTCGCCGGCAAAATCACAAAAGAAGACTATGACGCCGCGTACAACTACGACATCACGCAAGACTTCATGAAGACACAATCGAAGCCGCGCGATCGTTATCCGTATGTTGTGCAAGAAGCAGAGCTTCAAGCTAGACAGATCGTCACAAATTACTTGCTCGAACAAGACGGCATCGTCTTAGCAGATTTAAAAACGAAAGAACAAAATGAAATTAGAACGACTTACGCCAAACGAGCCCACAATATGTTGCGCCAGGGCGGATTCAAAATTCATATGACGCTTGATAAAGAAGTTCACGAGGCGATGCAACAACCGGCTAAAAATGCCAATAACTTTGATAAAAATCAATACATCAAAGAAGAAGACCGCA
The DNA here is from genome assembly GCF_004337185.1 of Exiguobacterium sp. SH0S2. Lineage (NCBI taxonomy): Bacteria > Bacillati > Bacillota > Bacilli > Caryophanales > Exiguobacterium > Exiguobacterium sp. SH0S2. The sequence continues at coordinate 246,677 of NZ_SJVB01000003.1, forward strand.
CGTTACCTGAACAGACAGCGTCTATCATGATTGAAAATAAGACAGGACGCATCCTAGGTTTCGTCGGCGGCCGCTATATTAACGGAAAAACCGACGAAGTGAACCGAGCTATGCGCATGGAGCGACAAATCGGATCGACAGCAAAACCAATCTTGGTTTACGCGAATGCGATTGAAGCTGGGATGATCACACCTGAAACCGTCATTTTAGATGAAAAATATTTCTATAAATTCACCGGTCCAGGACAACCGAAAAAAGAAGTATTGAACGAGAGTAGAACACACAACGGTCCAGTCACTGCCCGTGAAGCGCTGAAACGTTCCCTCAACGTTCCGGCTGTTAAGATTTACGAAGAACGGAACCAAAAGACTGCCGATACGCAAAAACTCATCGATATGGGCATTGAAGTATCGGAAGCGAACCGAAACGCTTCATCGATGGCATTAGGTGTCGGAGAAGTCAGTCCGGTCAACCTAGCAGCGTCGTACGCGATGCTCGCGAACTATGGGGAACATGTCGAACCATACTTTATCGAGCGCATCGAGTATAACGGTGAAACCATTTTTGAGAAACAACCGAAAAAGACGCGCATCTATACCGATCGTACGTCTTACCTTGTCATCGACATGCTCCGTGATGTCTATACGTCAGGAACAGCGACGTACGCTCGATCACTCTTGAACGTCCCTGGCGATTGGATGGGTAAATCTGGTACGACGAACGATCGCCGCGACTCGTATTTGGTTGGCTCGAATCCGAACGTCACGCTCGCCGTGTGGTCTGGTTTTGACTCACAATTCGGTGAAATGCAAAACAGTTATGAAGTAGGTCAGTATTATCAACGGACGCAACGTATCTGGTCACAGACGGCCAACCGCGTGTACGCCGACAATCCTGAAATCTTCAACACTGGGGCACGCTTCTCTCAACCGTCTAGCGTAAAACCAGACGACTTCAAAGACTCTGGAACGTTCTCTGAGAAGAAGAAACTCGAAGAGAAGAAGAAAGAAGAGGAAGCGAAGAAGAAAGCTGAAGAAGCAAAACAAAAAGCCGAAGAAGCCAAAGAAGAAGCTGAACAGGCAGAACAAGATGCCGATGCAAAGCGTGATGCTGATGCAAAAGCAAACGCTGAAGCTGAAGCAAAACAAAAAGCTGAGGCCGCAAAGAAAGCCGAAGAAGAAGCAAAGAAAAAAGCTGATGCTGCTAAAAAAGCCGAAGCTGAAGCCAAGAAGAAAGCTGAAGATGAAGCGAAAGCAAAAGAAGAAGCCGAGAAAGAGGCGGATGCTTCATAACGCAAGCCAAACGAAAGGTCGACACATCGCGTGTCGACCTTTTTTATGCTCAATCTTCCATCGTCGATAAGTCTCCGGCCTCAAGGTTCAACTCCCACGCTTTGAGGACGCGACGCATAATTTTCCCGCTCCGCGTTTTCGGCAATTTGTCTTTGAACTCGATCTCACGCGGTGCCGCATGGGCCGCCAAACCTTCTTTGACGAATTTTTGGATTTCTGCTTTCAATTCGTCCGATGGCTCATAGCCTTTGCGAAGCGCGATGAACGCTTTGATGATCTCACCGCGAATCGGATCCGGTTTCCCGATGACTCCGGCTTCGGCGACAGCCGGATGCTCGACAAGGCGGCTCTCGACTTCGAACGGTCCGACCCGCTCTCCTGCCGTCATGATGACGTCATCCACTCGGCCTTGGAACCAGAAATAACCGTCCTCGTCCATATAGGCCGAATCACCAGATACGTACCAGTCACCCCAGAAGTAGCTCTCGTACTTCGCATCATTTTTCCAAATTTTACGCATCATCGACGGCCAAGGCGTCTTCAATGCCAAGTTGCCCATCCGATGCGGTGGTAGCGGTTGGCCACGGTCGTCTAAGATCGCCGCCTCACAGCCAGGAATCGCTTTCCCCATCGACCCCGGTTTAATGTCCATCGTCGGATAGTTACAGATCATCATCGCTCCTGTCTCCGTCATCCACCACGTGTCATGAATGCGTAGCCCGAACGATTCGTTGCCCCAGCGAATGACTTCCGGGTTGAGCGGTTCGCCGACCGATAGAATGTGGCGCAGTGATGACAAGTCGTACTTCTCGAACGCTTCCTCCCCCGCGCCCATCAACATCCGGAACGCTGTCGGCGCGCTGTACCAGACGGTGACGCCGAACCTCTCGATGACCGAGTACCAAAACTCAGGGTTGAACCGTCCGCCGACAATCACGTTCGTCGCCCCGTTCAAGAACGGCGCAAAAATCCCATAACTCGTACCCGTCACCCAGCCCGGATCGGCGGTGCACCAGTAAATATCGTCCGGTTGCAAATCGAGCACCCATTTCCCGGTCATTAAGTGCTGGACCATGGCGTTATGGACGTGCAAGACGCCTTTCGGTTTCCCGGTCGAGCCCGACGTATAATGCAAGATCATGCCGTCTTCCCGGTCGACCCACGTAATATCAAGATCGGTCGATGCGTCATGCGCCAGTTTCCGGTAATCGATGATTTTCCCTGACTCGTCGACGTCGTCGCCAACAAGCAAAATCGTCTCAAGATGTGGCAATTGATCAACGGGTACACGCGGCAACAGCGCCTCTGTCGTCACGATGACTTTCGCTTCCGCGTCGAGCAACCGGTCGTGTACCGCCTGTTCCATGAACGCCTCAAATAGCGGTCCGACAATCGCACCGAGCTTTAACGCACCGAGTAAAATAAAATAAAGTTCTGGACTCCGCGGCATGAAGACAAAGACACGATCGCCTTTCTCCACCCCAACCGATTTCAGAACATTTCCAGCGCGATTGCTTTCCTGTTTCATCTGCGCGTAAGTATACCGCTCTTCCCGATCCCCATCGAAATAGAGCAGTGCCAGTTTGCCCGCCAGCTCCCCTTCAGCGTGACGATCAATCGCCTCGTACGCCATGTTGACATTTCCAGTCAAGTTCCAAGACAACAGTGCTTCTGCTTGTGTCCACTCGAACGACTGACAAGCCTCTTCATACGACGCTAATTGATGTTCCCCTGATAACGCTTTCAATTTTTCCATCGTCAAAGATTCGCCTCCCCCTATAGTGAATGGTGTATCCACTTTCAGTATAGTGTTAATATTATGACAAATCAATGAATTTCCAAAAACTCCAAAACAGTGTGAACGTTGTGCAATGAAAGCGCTATAATAGAACGTGAAGAAGGTGGTGACTCCATGGAAAAACAATATCATTCAAAAGTGTGGGAAACCTCACTCGGAGCCGTAATCATCGATGGACCAATCGGGAGCGACGTGCTCGCAACGTATCGGCTTGATGAAGGCTTGACCGCGTTTCGAGAGCCAGAAGACCAACATAAGGCGCTCGTTGAAATTGCCGGGTTGAAAGAAGGACGGATCATCGTCGCGCGCGTTGACGACCTCGTCATCGGTTACGTCACGTATTTATATCCGGACCCGTATGAACGTTGGAGCGAGGGCAATGATCCGTATATTCTCGAGCTCGGCGCCATCGAGGTGAGCCCGCGCTTCCGGGGACAACGGATCGGTAAACAGCTACTCGAAGTGTCGATGCTGGATCCACATATGGATGATTTTTTAATCTTGACGACGGAATACTATTGGCACTGGGATTTAAAAGGAAGCGGTCTGTCGATTTGGGACTACCGCAAAGTGATGGAGAAAATGATGAACCACGGCGGTCTTGTCTTCTATCCGACGGACGACCCGGAAATCGCGTCCCACCCGGCCAACTGTCTGATGGCCCGCATCGGAAAAAACGTGCGGCAAGAATCGATTGATCACTTCGATTCACTCCGGCTTCGCCGCCGGTTCATGTATGACTGAGGAGGGTTACGATGCTGATTGAGCAAATGATGAATCGCCACGTCGTGACGATTCAACCGACCAATACGATTGCGCACGCGGCAAAACTCATGCGCGACCATAAAGTACGCCACTTGATCGTCACCAATCCGGCCCGGCAAGTCGTCGGGATTGTCGGTCAGTTCGAGATGAGCGGCGCCACAAGTGTATTTCATCCAGAGAGTGAGCGTGCCGACTTCAAAAACCCGGTCTCGAGCATTATGCGTCAGGACGTGACGACAGCCCACCCGTACGATTTTTTTGAAGACGCGGCCGCCCTGTTCTATGAATATCGTTTGACGTGCCTGCCGATCGTCGAACAAGGAAAACTTGTCGGTGTGTTGACCGAAACCGATTTACTTCGTTATTTCGTCCAATTGACGGGCGCACTCGAACCGAGCTCGCAAATCGAGATCCTTGTCGAGAATACGACCGGGGCACTTGAAAAAGTGACGCGGCTCTTGGCAAAAACGAACGTGAATATTATCAACGTCTTCGTCCATCCGACACCCGATCCATATAAGCGAATCATCTCATTCCGTGTTCAAACGATGAACCCGCTGCGCATCATCGATCGATTAAAGCGAGAAGGTTTTGACGTACTGGGTCCGGAGATGTTCCAATGAGACCCGCCTACATATTCGGGGAGAATGAGAACTCGTACCGCTTCCACGCGGATCATCCGTTCAATCCGATTCGTTTGGAGCTGACGACATCTCTTCTGGTCGATTCCGGAAAACTGTCAGCCTCTGAGTGGATCGCCTCACCGATTGCTTCAGTCGAGTCGCTCGCGCTTGTCCATGACGTCGACTACATCGAGGCCGTCCAAGCAGCTGCCGCGGGTAAACTGTCAGGGCTGAAAGCAAATAAATTCGGACTCGGGACGGAAGATACACCCATCTTCCCAGCTATTCACGAAGGAGCTGCCCGGCTCGTCGGCGGAACGATGCATGCGCTTGAACTCGTCGCGAGCGGACAAGTCGAACGCGCTTTTCACGTCGGTGGCGGGCTCCATCACGGGATGAGACGAAAAGCGTCCGGCTTTTGCGTCTATAACGACGCGGCCGTCGCCATCGCTCACGTCCGCAAGCAATACGGGACGCGGGTCCTCTACGTCGATACAGACGCTCACCACGGAGACGGTGTCCAATGGCTGTTCTATGATGACGCTGATGTGATGACGCTATCGATCCACGAGACCGGCCGCTACCTCTTCCCAGGCACAGGCGCGGTCACAGAGCGCGGCAACGGGAACGGCTACGGCTATAGTTGGAACGTCCCGATTGATGCTTTCACCCAAGACGAATCGTTCCTGCGCTGTTACGAGACCGTGCTCCGGGAAGCGTGTGAGTGGTTCAAACCAGATATCATCTTGACGCAGAACGGGGCTGATGCGCACGCGTTCGACCCGTTGACGCATCTCGCCTCGACGATTCATACGTTCGAACAAATCCCTCAAATCGCCTCTCGCCTCGCCGACGAGTACACAGAAGGACGACTCGTCGCCCTAGGCGGCGGCGGGTACGACTGGTTCCGAGCTGTCCCGCGCGCCTGGTCGCAAGTATGGGCCGGATTGACACGCGAAGCTCCGTACGCAGGCGACATCCCCTCCGCTTGGATTGAACGGTGGCAAAAAGAGTCAGACCAGCCGTTGCCGACGACATGGGATGACCATTCGTACACTTTCGACCATATTCCGCGACGGCAACAAATCGAAGAGAAGAACTGGGAAGTGACGAAACGCGCATTTTGGCCGTTCATCTCAAACGACCGCAAGTCACTTTACTTATGAAAAACCCGATGTGAGTTGGCAATTGCCAACTCACATCGGGTTTTTTGATTCAGTCTTTTCGTAACGAGTCACGACGTTCGATCCGGTGCGGCAAGACGACGTTCTTCTCTTCGATTTCTTCAGCATTCAAGATTTTCGTCAATAATCGCATAGCGACAGCTCCGATGTCATACATCGGTTGAACGACCGTCGTCAACTTCGGACGAATCATCGTGGCGAGACGCGTGTTATCGTGACCGACGACTTCAAAATCGTTCGGCACAGAATACCCAGCGTCTTGGATCGCATGGATGACGCCGAGTGCCATCTCGTCCGTACCGGCGAAGATTGCTTTCGGGCAGTCATCGCGTCCGAGCATCTTTTGCATCGCTTCGAGGCCAGACGCATACGTATAGTTCCCAAGGATGACATCGTTCTCACGGAACGGAAGTCCCGCATCCTCAAGGGCACGGCGGTAGCCAGAGAACTTCTTCTCGCCATTGATTTGTTGCTCGAGCGGCCCCGTGATGAAGCCGACTTGTTTATGGCCGTGGCCGATCAACATTTTTGTTGCGTCATAAGCAGCCTGCTCATAGTCGATATTGACCGCTGGGAGGTCATACCCTTGGTTCAACGTCGCTGCAAGAACGATCGGGACCGGTGATTTTTTGAACTCATCGACGAGGTCTTCGTGAAGACGGCCGCCCATGAAGATGATCCCATCGACTTGTTTACCGAGTAACGTGTTCAACAAATGAATTTCCTTGTCGCGGTTCGAGTCCGAGTTGCCGAGGATGATGTTGTATTTATACATCGTCGCCACGTCCTCGATTCCGCGTGCTAAATCAGCAAAGAAGATGTTTGAGATGTCTGGCACGATGACGCCGACGGTCGTCGTCTTTTTACTCGCGAGACCACGTGCGACGGCGTTCGGACGATAGCCGAGTCGATCGATTGCTTCCTGTACTTTTTTACGGGTTGTCGGCTTCACGTTCGGGTTTCCGTTGACGACACGTGAGACGGTCGCCATCGACACCCCTGCTTCGCGTGCGACGTCATAGATTGTGATATTGTTACTATTCATTAAAACTCCTCCTACAAGCAATGATTTTCAAACGATTTTCAAAAAACGTATCAAAAAAGGAAGACAGGTATCTGTCATCATTTTACCCTGTCTTCACGCTATATAAAACGTTTCCAATTGGAAAGCTTATTTTTTAACCAAATCAAGTTGAGGGAACTGAGCTGTGAGCCCATCGATGAACTGATCAAATTGATCGAAATCAAGCTGCTGCTGGGCATCAGACAAGGCGATTGCCGGATTCGGGTGCACTTCGACCATGACGCCGTCGGCCCCGACCGCGAGCGCCGCTTTCGCTGCAGGAAGCAACAAATCGCGTCGTCCCGTTGAGTGGGTGACATCGACCATGACCGGTAAATGTGTCTCTTGTTTTAAAATCGGCACGGCCGTGATGTCGAGCGTGTTACGTGTCGCCCGCTCATACGTCCGGATACCGCGTTCGCACAAAATGACTTGGCTATTGCCGCTCGCCATGATGTATTCCGCCGCATAGATGAATTCTTCGATCGTCGCCGCAAGACCCCGCTTCAGTAGAACCGGTTTTGACGTCTTTCCGACTTCTTTCAACAAATCGAAGTTTTGCATGTTGCGCGCCCCGACTTGAATGATATCGACGTAAGGCAGCGCTGACTCGACCGCACCCGGTGTCATAATCTCTGAGATGACACGCAAGTCGTGGCGATCGGCCGCTTGTTTCAACAGTTTGAGCCCTTCAAATCCGAGACCTTGGAAGTCGTACGGTGAAGTCCGCGGCTTATAGGCGCCGCCGCGCATGATTTTCACGCCGGACAACGCTAATTTCTCAGCAACTGCATTCACTTGCTCGAACGATTCGACCGCACATGGACCGGCAATCAATTGCGGCCGACCGTTACCGATGACTACATCTTTCAATGTGACGATCGTATCTTCGGCTTGACGCTTGCGCGACACGAGCAACGTTTTATCTCGGTCTTCTCCTTGCAACTCGGCAGACGCTTTAAACATTTCTTTGAACAAATGCTGAAGGCGTGACGTCTCGAAAGGACCGGGATTCGAGGCGGCGATGAAATCTAACATTTCTCGTTCTCGAACCGGGTCATACCGCTCCACACCTTGAAGACGTTTCACTTTTCCAATTTCGACCGCGAGCGTTCCACGACGACTAATCAAGTCGAGCATCTCACGGTTCAACTCATCCATTTCACGACGTAATCGATTCAATTGATCTTGTGGACTCATAATTTCCCTCTCATTCCTAATCCGTTCTTTCCAGAATCTTAATTATAGCGAACTTTATTCGCTTTGTCATAGACAAATGGGCTGTGACACAAAATCCACAAAAAAAGTGTCCGGATTGTCCGGACACTTGACGCATTATTTATTGCCGTTCTTCAAGTCGTTCTTCAATTCTTTCAGCTCTTGTTTTGATTCATCGTCGAGCAAGTCTTTGACAGGTGCCTCGAAATCCGACTCATAGTTCGTCGACTCGTCGCGACTATTCTTCGGCTCTTGCTTGCTCGCATTCGACTTATTCGTGTTCGATTTGTTCGCATTCGAATTGTTCGCTTTCGAGTTTGACTCGCCTTTTGATTGGGCCGATTCTGGCTTAGCGTCCGTGTCAGCTTGTTTTGTTGCTTCGCTTGACGTCTCTTCTGCTGCTTGATCGAGCTGTTCTTTCACTTCGGCTTCCGCTTCCGCGACGAGCTGATCCGCTTTTTCCATCGCTTCTTCGATTGAGAGTTCATCTTCGTCGACTTGCTGTTTCAGTTCAGCAGCCTCGCGTGCCTTATCTTTGACGAGATTGAGGACCGGAGCAGCCTTGTCGCTCGCTACTTTGATCCATTCCCCGACGACCGGCTCAGCTTTTTCACGTACTTCTTTTGATTTGACGGTCAAGCGTTCACGTGAAGTCGATGTTTTCTCATCGAGATAAGTACGTACTTCGCGTCCACTTTTTGGCGAGGTGAGCAAGGCAACGGCTGCACCGATGATACCGCCGAGGACGACGCCGGCTAGGAATCCGCCGCTTGATTGCTGATCTTGATTTGTTTGGTCTTTTTTAACGTATGTCATAATATATCCTCCTTGGGCTTGTTATGATTTGATTGTATCGTCTGTCGCGATTAATCCTGGTGAGACCGACGGCGTTTCTTGCTTACGCTCCCGGCGGCCACGACGGCGTGACGGGCGCTCTTCTGAAGAAGTTTCTGTTTTGTTTTTCTTGAATAATTCTACTGCGACCGAGCCCCAACGTACAGCTTGGGCAATCTGGTCTTTATTTTCGTCTGCTGCCACGTGAACCGATGAAGAAACTGTTCGTACCGACTCAGTCACTTCATTTAGCGAAGTACCAAGTTCGTCGAGGGCATGTGCCACCGGTGCGAGCAACTCTGTCTTCTCTTCCACGTTATCTACGAGACGGTTCGTCTTATGTAAGAGCGCCGTCACTTCCATTGTGATGCCATCTAATTGACGTTCTAAATTTTCTGTCGTATTCGCGACGCTGCCGAGTGTGCGATTGACGTTCGACAAGACGCGAGCCAAGAAAAATACGAGTACGACAAATGCAAGTGCTGCGATGAGCCCTGCAATGCCTCCTAAGGTGATTTCCATTCGTCCATTCCTCCTGTTCGATTATGTGGTGGTTTCATTATAGCACCATTATGACTGAAAAGATTTGTCACTACCGTTTTCGCCATCCGGTCTGATTATTCCTTTACCCGTTTTTATGTTTTCGATTACACTAAAATAGAAATAAATTAAAAAAAGTTTAAGGGGTGTTTGTATGAGAGATCCAAGAATCACGCAATTGGCAGACGGATTGATCAATTATTCAACCGAATTAAAGCCAGGCGAACGCGTTCTCATCGAGAATTTCGGCGTCGAGGAGTCGCTCGTCGAGGCACTTGTCGAAAAAGCGTACGAAGCCGGGGGGCAGCCGTTCGTCTTGTTGAAAGAAAGCCGTATCTTGCGGAAGTTATACACGCAAGCAAGCAAGGAACAACTCGAGTTGATGGCCGACATCGAACGCAAGCAAATGCAAGCGATGGACGCCTATATCGGTCTCCGTGCGGGTGATAACATTAACGAGCTGTCGGACGTTCCCGCCGAGCAACAAAAGCTTGTCGGCGCCACAATCGGTAAAATGCATACGGAAGATCGCGTCAAAGGGACGAAATGGGTCGTCTTACGTTACCCATCACCGTCAATGGCCCAACTCGCCGGAAAATCGACGGAGGCGTTCGAAGACTTCTATTTCAACGTCTGCACACTCGATTACGGCAAGATGGACCGGGCTATGGACGCACTCGTCACGCTCATGGACCAGACCGACCGTGTCACGATTAAAGGACCAGGCACGGAGCTCACGTTCTCAATCAAAGACATCCCAGCCATCAAGTGCTCAGGTCAAATGAACATCCCGGACGGAGAAGTGTTCACCGCACCGGTCAAAGATTCAATCAACGGCGTCATCACGTACAACACGCCATCGCCGTACCACGGTTTTACGTTCGAGAACGTGACGCTGACATTTAAAGACGGAAAAATCGTCGAAGCGACGGCGAACGATACCGAGCGCATCAATGAAGTGTTCGATACGGACGAAGGAGCTCGTTACGTCGGCGAATTTGCGATCGGCGTGAACCCTTACATCCAACACCCGATGAAAGATATTTTATTCGATGAGAAAATCGATGGCAGTTTCCATTTCACCCCGGGACAAGCGTATGACGATGCCTATAACGGCAACAACTCTTCCATCCATTGGGACCTCGTCAATATCCAACGTCCTGACTATGGCGGCGGTGAGATTTGGTTTGACGACGTCTTGATCCGGAAAGACGGCCGTTTCGTCGTCGACACGTTACAACCGTTGAATCCAGAAAACTTAAAATGAACAAAAAAAGGTGCGCCTCCAAATTGGCGCACCTTTTCGTTATAGTTTCGTCTTTCTGCCGAGAGCAGCAGACATCATCCAAATTTCTTTTTCGAGACGCTCGATGTGGGAAACGAACGTATCTTCGATCGCTTCGTCCCCGTCTTCAAAGTTTTCCATCGCATCTTGCATCTCTTGACGAATTTGTTTGAAGTCATTGATCACGTCTTTGATCATTTGTTCTGTATCGGCGTGACGATCACCTTCTTGTAGTGTCGAGTGCTCTAAATACTCTTTCATCGTCGCATACGGTTCCCCGTCATTCATGAGTAAACGCTCGGCGACATCGTCATACAGCTCAGCGACCAAGTTGTAAAGCTCCTCTAATTTTTCATGGTATGTGAAGAAGTGAGGTCCGCTAATATACCAGTGGTAGTTATGAAGTTTGACGAATAATAGGCCGTAGTTGGCCACCTCTTTGTTCAACGTATTCAATGAGCCTTGGCTTGCCATCCTTAACATCTCCTTTTTTGTGTTCAGTCGATAATACTATTTCCTTCTTTATTCGAGTTTAAACACAAAAAAAAAGCGAATGGCCCGGGCCATCCGCTCACAACTTACGCTTCGAGTTTGACGAAGTTCTCATACTCGCGTTGATACGTCTGAATATCTCCTGCTCCCATGAACAACAAGACCGCATCACGATGTTGACGGAGAACGCCGACATCAGGACGTTTCAATACGCTCGCACCGTCGATTCGCGATTGAAGGTCTTCGATCGTGACCGTTCCTTCTTGTTCTCGGGCTGAGCCAAAGATATCGCACAAATAAACGGCGTCCGCTTCGGCGAGTGATGACGCGAAGTCATCCATAAACGACTTGAGACGCGTGTACGTATGCGGTTGGAAAATCGCGACGACTTCCCGTCCGGCGTACTTTTTACGTGCCGCTTCGACGGTGGCACTGATTTCGCGCGGGTGATGCGCGTAATCATCGATCAGGACTTGTCCATCGAGCGTCGATTCACTGAAACGGCGTTTAACGCCGTTGAACGTCTCGAGGCGCTCTTTCACAAGATCTTTCGATAAGTTCTCGTAGTCGCACGTCGCGATGACGGCAAGGGCGTTCAAGACGCTGTGGTTACCATATCCCGGAATGCGGAACGTCCCATAGAAATCGTCACGCAAATAGACGTCAAACGTCGTCCCGTTATCCGTCGAGTTCACGTTTTCGGCACGGAAATCGTTATGGGCACCAAACCCGTAATAGACGATCGGCACGTTCGCTTGAATCTGTTGAAGATTCTCATCGTCACCACAAGCGATAATACCTTTTTCCACTTGTTTCGCCATTTCTTGGAACGCATCAATGACATCGTCTAAGCCAGAGAAATAATCTGAATGATCAAAATCGACATTCGTCATAATCGCATAGTCTGGGCGATAGTAAAGGAAGTGACGCTTATACTCACACGCTTCAAACACGAAGTTTTTCGAGTCTTCCACGCCTTCGCCCGTACCGTCTCCGATCAAGAATGACGTCGGCTCAATCCCACGCATGACATGAGCGAGCAGACCCGTAGTAGACGTCTTTCCATGCGATCCTGTGATGGCGACACTTGTATAATGATCCGCTAGTTCACCAAGGAACTCGTAATATTTATAAATCGTCAAACCGAGCTCACGCGCGCGCAAGATTTCAGGATGATCGTCAGTGAACGCATTTCCTTGAACGACGATTTGACCTTCAGTAATATTTTCAGGATCAAACGGAAGAATTTCGATACCTTTCCGTTTCAATGCTTCTTCTGTAAAAAATGTTTTGTCAACGTCCGAACCTCGGACTTCATTGTTCATATCATTTAAAATTTGAGCTAAAGGACTCATGCCCGTTCCTTTAATTCCGACGAAGTGATAACGGTTCATCTGTAAATAGCCCCCCTAATTCATTGCGGTTTGCAGAAAAAGCGACAAACCTTTGTCATTATAGCAAAACTCATGGAGTCGTGCTATTACAGATTATTGTTTTTTTGAGCAAGGCGTCGGCTGCGGTACATCGCCATCCGGTCTTGCGGAGTCATCATGACGTTCAATGGAGGGCTATCCGCTTTGTAAGACACGTTGACAGCAGGTGTCAACTCGGCTTCGTCAAGAGCGTGAAAGGGCTCGTCGGTATCGGTCTGTAATGTTTTTGCAACATCCTCGACGACAGGAGCTACTTCTTCGACCGATGTCACTCCGATTGAAACGTCCGTTGAAGCTGCCTCTTCTTTTTCTTCACGGACGACGATCTTTGACGTTTTCAAATGGGTCGAACCCATGAACACCGAGGCAAAACCGTCTTCTAAAATAGATACGTCTCCGAGTAACGGTTTCAGATCACTCGACGAGTCGGATGCGTTGTCGGCCTCCGACACAGAAGACTCATCAGCGCTCACGTCAGACGTTTCCTGGGAAATAGTCGCCTCTTCTGGCTCAGAAGGCTCGGCCACAGTCTGATGTTCTGCCGAGACCGTTTCCTCTACCACGAATGGTGACTCCATCGACTCGTTCACTTCCACGACAACCTCGTCTGGAACGAAAGATTCTGTAACTTGCACAGGTTCGTCGACGACTATTTCCTCGTTAGCAGGCACTACAGTCGATGGTTCTGGATCAATATCAGGCTCGCTTTGATTGATGGACAGATCGTCTCTCGTCTCGGGCGAATGCTCGGTCGGTAAGTTGATTTTTGGTTTCGGTCGCGCATATCCATAAATCGGAGATGGGACGTCAGACGGAATAAACTCGCCCGTTGGTTCAGGTTTTGGTGCAGGCGCACTTTTCTTCCCTTCTTGGGATAGTTCGCGCCGAATTCGCTCTGCTTGCTGTTTTAATGAACGTTCATATGCATCCATACTTGATTCCTCGCTTTTTCGCTCAATCCTAATTTAGCAAAAAATCGGTCGAGTTTAGCGACCGATTTCAAATGCTTTCCCTACTTCATATTCGTCATCTAACACTAAAATCCCTTTTTCTTGCGGCGCATCAGGGAGGTTCAACTCGCGTGCTGAACAAATCATCCCGTGCGAGCTCTCGCCACGGAGTTTAGACGGCCGGATAATGAGACCAGACGGCATGACCGCTCCTGGTTTCGCGACGACGACCTTCTGCCCGGCCGCAACGTTCGGTGCTCCACAAACGATTTGAACCGTACCTTGATCGATCTCGACTTGGCAGATCGATAATTTATCCGCATCGGGATGTTTCTCAGCCGATTCGACATAACCGACAACGAACGTCGGTGTGAAGTCGACGCCCGATAAATCCGCTTCGATATTTTGCTTACGTAAAATGACACCGAGCGTCTCAATCAATTCTGCCGTCAAGTCGACCGACCCATGCCAGTCACTGACATTGAAATAATTACTCGCATTGAACACGTTGTAGCCGTTCACTGATCCGTCCGCCGCTTTAACGATGGCGACATCGTCTTTTCGTTCGACGACTTGATGATGGCGATCACCTTCTTTTAACAACACCATGAGAACATCGCCAATTCCTTCACGGTTATAAAAAGCATTAATTTGCATACGTAAATACGCCCCTTCTTTCAAACTAGACACAAATAGTTTAGCAGATTATGCGTCCGTTGGTGGGTTCTTTTTTCCAACAATAAAAATTGGTTCGAGAACGCCGTCCTCATAATGAAACGCAAGAGCTGTCACCGGGATGCGTCCGTTCGTAAAAAAGTCGAACATGAGCTGTTGCATCACGTCGTATCCTTGATCGTTCCGGATATCGGCGATGATCATCACATCTTGATGCGGGACCCCGACTAACATGTCTCCTTCGATTCGTCGATCCATGACCCGTAAAAATTCGTCATTGAGGATACGAGACGCCTCGTAGCCGTCACGGGCAGATAGGAAATAGAATTTGTTGCCGGCGACATCGTCTTCTTTTAAGTCGGTCGGTAACTTTTTCACGTTATCCCGCGCCACTTGATCGACTCGCTCTTTCGTCATCGTCGCATTCAAATGCCGCTCTTCAATCAAACGATACCCGTTGCCAAGGTCGAGGGCATAGTAGATGGCCGTCTCCGCCGTATGCGGTGTCATGACGAGCGCTTGTCCGGTTTTTGTTTCTGTCGAGAACGAACCGGCCCGAATGACCGGGAAAATTTGGGCTTCATTGCCGACTAATTCAATCTCTTGGTCGGCTGTAAGGGCCGTTTTTATATATTCGACGACTTCTTCAACCGCAACATTGCCGCGAACTTTTGCTTTGGCAACAAGTGGGGCCAGTCGAATGTTGACGCCGAACCGGTCAGCTGCCCGTTCGATTCGCAACACTTCATTTTCTCTGTCATAAGACGTCCGATACCCGTCAGTGAATTGACGTTCGATCGCTCGACGCAGTTCATTCCGTTCCATCTAGATCACCCTAACTCGCTAAGAAATGCTTCGACTTGCTCCGGCGTTTTACGTTCGCGTCCGACGTAGCGGTCCACTTCTTGCCCACCGTTAAAAGCGACAAAACTCGGAATTCCGAAAATATCGAGTTCTTGTGCGAGCTCCATCCATTCGTCACGGTCGACGTAGTAGAACGTCCACTCATTGAACTTTGATTCAAGTTCGGGCATGAACGGATCGAGGAAGCGGCAATCGCCACACCATGTCGCCGAGAACATAAACACAGTCTTTCCTTGCTTCGCTTCCGTATATTCAGTCATCGTTGTCAGTCGTTTCATCTTCATCACTCCTGTTCTATTTTCCTCGTTAATGATAGCATAAGTCCGTTCTCACAATCCGCTCTCGTGTTTTGCTATAATCAAGGGCGAAGACTATTTGAAAAAGGTGACGATATGACAAAATGGACGCGTGAACAATTAAATCCGGATATGAAACACCCACTCGAACAGCTCGTCGGCGCCGTCGGAATGCTCTCTATTCTCCGCTACGGGTACTTGTTCATCGATACAGATAAGACACGAAGTCAGATTCTCGTTTGGCTCATCGTTGGATTCGCCATCATTTACATCGTAGAACGTGGATTGAAACGCCTTGTCCGCTACTTGCCGATTGTCAGGAAACGTTTTTTACTTCCCATCTACGCATTGATACTCACGCTGTTCTTCGTCAGCTTTAGAATCCCGCGCGAAACCGTCGAGACCGTCCGTAACTTCTTCGGCTGGTGATCTGCTCGGCGTCAAATGAATAAGCGTCTCGCAACTTGGCGAGACGCTTATTTTTGTGTGTCGGTTCAATATTCGATTTTCATATCATTCGGCTGAATCCGGTTCATCCGGGTCAATACTTGATATACCGCATAGCTGAGTATGGCCGGACCGACGATCAAGAAACCGAAGACGACGATCAACGTATGCCAACTGAAGCCCATCGTTTCGAGCATGACGATCGGACCGACGAGGCCGCTCGTCCCCATCCCGGCTCCGGCCGCGACACTCTCTAATTCAAACAACAAGATGGCGATCGGGGCGAGCACCGCACCGGCAACCGTCGGGGGCAGTAGGATCCATGGATTTTTGACGATATTCCCGACTTGAAGCATCGACGTGCCGATCCCTTGAGCAACCGATCCGCCGATGCCGTTGTCACGGTAACTCGTGATCGCGAACCCGACCATTTGGGCCGCACAACCGACCGTCGCCGCACCGGCGGCGATCCCGCTAAGCCCGAGCATGAGCGCGATGGCCGCGCTTGAAATCGGGGCCGTCAACGCGAGACCCATGAGCGTCGCGACGATGACGCCCATAACGAGCGGTTGTTGTTCAGTCCCCCACTCGATCCACGTGCCGAGTTGGGTCATGAACAGACCGACATATTTCCCGATATACGTCGCACTCAAGTAGCCGATCGCGATCGTCGTGAATGGCGTCACTAAAATATCAAGCTTCGTCGACTTCGAAACGAGTTTGGCCAGTTCGACCGAAAGAAGCGTCGCGACGTAACTACCCGCCGGCCCGAACTCATAGCCGAACGTCCCGACGACGAGCGCTGAAAACAAGATGAGTGGCGGAGCCTGGAGCGCATAGGCAATTGCAATCCCGATGGCTGGTCCCGTCAAACTTATGGCGACGTCTCCGATTTGTTGGAGTGTATCACCGAGACCGCTAACGCTCGTGCCGAGCAATTGTCCGCCAATCGTCTTCATGATCAACCCGATAATGAGTGTACTGAATAATCCGAGTGCCATATAGCTGAGCGCCGTCACAAAGTAGAGTGACGGGCTGAGCGTGATCCCTTTCTTCTTGAGCATGGGATTCACCCCTCTTTCTATTGTCTTGTCAGTCGTAAAGTTTCTGTCTTCACACTTTTATCAGTATAATCTTTTCCCGGTAAATATCAACAGAAAAAAACGCCACTCGGTTAAAGTGGCGTCGTTCATTAACGGGATGCGCGAAGCGTTTCCATCGTCGAGCGGTCTAACCGTTTGACGAGCGCTTTTAGAAGCGCTTTGGCCGCATCGTAGTCATCCGTGTGCAAAATCGAGGCGTGCGTATGAATGTAACGGGCTGCGACGCCGATGACGGCGGTCGGCACACCTTGCCCACTCATATGGATACGACCTGCGTCCGTCCCACCTGGTGACACGAAGTATTGTGTCTTAATGTTTTCATCTGACGCTGTATCGAGCAAGAAGTCACGCATCTCAGGAGACATGACCATGACGCGGTCAAGAATCCGGATGAGCGCGCCTTCGCCGAGCTGACCGAATTCCGTCTTATTGCCGGAAGCATCATTGGCTGGCGACGCATCGAGCACGAGCGCGACGTCCGGCTGAATCATCTCGGCAGCCGTCTGGGCCCCGCGCAGGCCGACTTCTTCTTGGACAGTCGCACCCGAGAACAAAATGTTCGGGTGATCTGCTTTGGTCGTTTCTTCGAGCAACTCGACGGCGAGACCGACGCCGTAGCGGTTGTCCCATGCTTTGGCCATAATTTTTTTCGGATGGTGGAGCGGAGTGAATTCACTCGTCGGCACGGCAGGAACTCCTGGCCGGACGCCCCATGACTCCGCCTCTTCTTTTGAGTCGGCCCCAATATCGATGAACATCTGCTTGATTTCCATCGGTTTGTTCTGTGCCTCAGGCCCGAGTAAATGCGGAGGCGTCGAGGCGACGACACCCGGGATTTTCCCGTTCGATGTTATGATGTCGAACCGTTGTGCCATCAGCACTTGGCTCCACCAGCCGCCGAGCGGTTGTATGTACAACATTCCGTTCTCTGTGATCCGTGTGACCATGAACGCGACTTCATCCATATGACCGGCGACCATGATGCGTGGTCCCGACTCGTCCCCGACTCGTTTCCCGAAGATTGAACCGATTCCGTCCGTCATCACTTCATCGACGTGCGGGGTGATCCGATCGCGGACAAATTGCCGAACTTCTGATTCGAAACCAGGCGCTCCTGGCAATTCTGTCAACGTCTTAAATAATTCTCTCGTTTTTTGTTCCATTTTATTTCATCCTTTCACTCGTTCTGGTCTCATTATATACAGAATATTTCGATGGAAGCGAATGCTTTTCATTCCAATGGGGTACAGGTTTTGGTACGATGTATGTGATAGCCATAGTTCAAGGGGAGGTAGTCATATGAAGAAAAGGTATTGGTTAGTTGGAATCGGGGTTGCCGTCGTTGCCGCACTTATGACGAAAAAAGTGTTAGATGAACGAAGCTTATCGGCTGAAGATGCGCTCGAGTACACGAAACGGGCATTCTCAGCGAAAGGTCACGTCCAAGGCGCATGGATCTCGGCATCACCAGAGATTTATACTTATGACGGTCGTGAGTATGATGTTTACAAAGGCGGGATTTCGGTCCTCGAGAGCGACGAAGAAAAAACGTACCAATTCACGGTCGATTCAGAGACTGGCGCTTTACTTGAATATGCATGAAACAAAGTCGGCGAAACAATTCGCCGACTTTTTTGTTTAGTCCGTTCGAAAGAGTGGAAAATTGAGAATGGTAGTTTTCAAACTTAAAAAGGAGTGATCCCACGTGAAAAAACTGATTGGTGAAGCAAGTGAACTTGTGTCGCAAATGGTCGAAGGGATGGTCCACGCCCATCCTGAACTGTACGGTCGCGTCGAAGGGGTGAACGTCATCTGCAGAGCGGACGGCGCCAAGTCCGGAAAAGTCGGACTCGTCTCAGGTGGCGGAAGCGGGCATGAACCTGCACACGCCGGTTACGTTGGCGATGGGATGCTCGACGCCGCTGTCTGTGGTGAAGTGTTCACGTCCCCGACCCCAGACATGGTACTCGAAGGCATCAAAGCGGCAGACGGCGGCAATGGTGTGTTACTCGTTGTCAAAAACTATGCTGGTGATGTCATGAACTTTGAACTAGCCGGCGAACTCGCCGACGCCGAAGGGATCAAAGTCGATCACGTCGTCGTCGCTGATGACGTCGCGATTGCGAATAAAGAAGACCGCCGTGGCGTAGCGGGCACGGTGTTCGTGCATAAGATTGCCGGAGCCGCAGCAGCGAGCGGGAAGTCATTGGAAGAAGTGAAAGCGCTTGCCGAGAAAGTCGCATCTCACGTCCGCTCGATGGGAATGGCGGTCGAGCCGTGCTACATGCCCGTGAGCGGTAAACCCGGCTTTGACCTGAACGAGGAAGAGATGGAAATCGGAATCGGGATTCACGGCGAGCGCGGTGTCGAACGGAAACCGACGACCGACGTCGATTCGATTGTCGACGACCTACTCGAACATTTGACAAAAGAAGTCGAGCCTGGAGAAGTCGCCGTCATGGTCAACGGTATGGGTGGGACACCGCTGTCTGAGCTTTACGTGACGTACCACTTCGTTGCCAAAAAATTAGAAGCAGCTGGTTACACGTTAAAACGTAAATACGTCGGTAACTATATGACATCTCTCGAGATGCATGGTTTCTCCATCACCCTGTTACCGCTCGACGATGAATTGACAAGTTATCTTGACGCGCCATCAGCGGCGCTCGGTTTCAAAATCTAACAAACGAGGTGTTTAATCGATGTTGACGATTGAAGGGTTCAAACAAGCGCTACGCCATGCCCAATCTGAGATTGAAGCGAATAAAGATACACTGACAGACCTAGACCGGGCGATCGGGGACGGTGACCACGGCATCAATATGTCACGCGGCTTTGATGCGGTCGTTGCGATCCTCGACGATGAGTACGCTTCTCTCGGTGAGTTGAGTAAGAAAGTCGGGATGACGCTCATGTCAAAAGTCGGTGGTGCGGCCGGTCCACTCTACGGTTCGGCATTCGTCAAAGCAGCACCGAAATTTGGTGACGCGACCGAGGCCGACTTCGCGCTCGTGAAAGAAGCGCTAGAGGAAGGGACGGCTGCGATCAAAGCTCGTGGCAAGTCCACCGCCGGGCAAAAGACAATGGTCGACGTCTGGGAGCCATTTTTAGACGGTTTGAGTGAATCAGATGATTTCACCTCAAAGTTGGATCATCTCGTCAATGAGACGGAGGGGATGCTGGCGACGAAAGGCCGCGCCTCATACTTCGGAGAGAACTCTCGCGGTACAATCGACCCTGGCGCGTTGTCCAGTTCAATCGTCTTGAAAGCGATCATGAAGGAGGTCGATTGACATCGTAGAGCTCATCATCGTTTCGCATAGCGCTAAAATTGGTGAAGGGATTCAAGATTTGATGAAAGAGATGGCTCCAGCCGTTCCGATTCATCTTGCGAGCGGACTAGAAGACGGCAGTATCGGAACCGATGTGACCCGTATCCTCGAGGCCATCGAAACCGTCGACAAAGAGGCACTCATCCTGTCCGATATCGGATCGGCGACGATGAACGCTGAGCTTGCCATCGATATGTATGAAGGCGATAAGAAAATCAAGTTCTATGACGGTCCGATCGTCGAGAGCGCGTTCGTCGCAGCCGTCTCTTCAGGAAACGGCATGGGTCTTGATCAAATTATGGAACAGTTGAAAATGACGTAAAAAAAGAGCCAATTCGCGAAAAGCGAATTGGTTCATCTTTTTTTATGTTCGATGACCTTGAGGCGCTCTGCCCGGCACAAGATTGAAAAAATGGTATGTATACAGTCTCTCCAGGCCAGTGAACTGGCCAACTTCTTCATGTTTTATGCGGTGGCTGCCATAAGGTTGGCGCGATGGACGATGGAGAAGTCGACATGGCGGTCAATCTTACGGACGAGGTGGTTTTTCGGGACCAACTGGTCTAACGAGGCGTCGGTGCGGATCGGTTCATGATGATTCCCTTCCTGTTCGGAGGCGGTGACGGTCCATACATACCGTTTTCCGTTTTCATCGGTTCTAAGAACATATCCAGGGCTTTTCTCGTCGGCCATCGAGGCCTCAGAAAAAGACAAACGGCCGCCAGATGGCGACCGTTTGCGTTGCTCGTCCGACGGCGCCCCGACTCCTGCAGGAAAGCGTGGGCGCCGGAAGGACGAGCGATTCTATTGATGTTAGTCAACAAGCTGAAGAGCCTCTCGGCTCTTTTTTAACGTGGATTATCGTTTTTCTCATAAATCGGATTCATGTAATCTGTCGTCGAGTAGAAGCGTGGTACGACGAAGAAAAGAATGAGCGCCGGAACCGCGATTAAGAGCAACATGATCAAGACCGGCAGCCAGTAGATGATCTGTTGACCGAGCATGTCGATGTTCGCGTCCGAAAACTCGGTCGCACCTTCGACTTCGACAAGGTCAGCCGTTGCAAGAATCTTGTTGTCCGTCGCATCGTAATAATGGAACTCCGTCTTACGTGTGATGAAGATGCCGTCACGTACCGTATCGAGTTCGACGACCGCTGCGATGACTTCGTTGCCGTTCGAGTGCGTGAGCGTCTCTTCTTTGACGATTTTAGCCGTTCCTTCTTTATAGTCGTAATGCGTCGCTTTCAAATCCTCTTCGAGTGCGTCTAAGAACGCCTCGTTTGCCGAGGTATTGAGTGGTGCGATTGTTAGAATGAAGATTACTGCAAGCAGGCTTGCCCATGCTTTTTTCAACATCCCCATATTCCCCCTTCTCTAATTCCAATTTAGCGTCATTCCTATTGTACCAAGAAGAAAGAAAAAAGTGTGAAGAAAATGCTATCAAAATAAGAAAAAAGCGTGTCAAATTTTCGGTCGGAACGCTGCTTCCATCCGGTAGATCGGCTGACCCATGGCGCTGAAGCGCTCTTCGTACTCGGTACGAACGTTGTCACCCGGTTCGTTTGCGTGCAAATCGAGTGAAATATCCGTGAAGTACATGCCGTATTGGCTCATGCTCTCGAGCGAATATTCGAACAGACTTCGGTTGTCCGTCTTAAAGTGGATTTCGCCCCCGCGAGGCAGAATCGCTTCGTATGTGGCTAAAAACGTCTTATACGTCAAGCGACGCTTCGCATGTCTCGTCTTCGGCCAAGGGTCCGAGAAGTTCAAGTAAACGCGGTCGACTTCCCCTGCTTCGAAGTAATCGACGAGTTGCTTCGCATCGACGGTCAAGACGCGTACGTTTGGCATCGGCGTTTCGACGAGTTTTTGGACGATCGAGACGGCAACGCTCTCGAATAGCTCGATGGCGATAAAGTTGGCGTCCGGGAACTGTTGGGCCATCCCGAGAACGAATTGCCCTTTCCCAGAACCGACCTCGATAAAGAGTGGATTGTCGTTACCGAATTCGGTTTTCCAACTCCCTTTCAACTGTTCGGGATTCGTGATAAATACATGTTCTTGGGCTTGCATATAGTCTTTAGCCCAAGGTTTATGGCGTAAGCGCATTGAAATCCTACCTTTCGTTCATGAAATGTTCAAGTTTCTGCTGACTGAGCCGCTTCGCGCGAGCAGTCCCCTTGCGATTATACACGAAATCATTGTTTAATGAACATGAATCATCCCTCACAAGGAGGTTAAATCAATGAGCACGTTAGATCAATTCTTAATCTTTTATGCGGCCCCGCTCACGTTTTTCGGCGCCGTCATCGCTACGTTCGTCTGGGCGTACTTTATGAAACCTGAAGATGTCTGATGTATATCGAAAGGGATGACTCACATTCGTGAGCCATCCCTTTTTTCATTGCGTCCGTTCATCCGCTTCGTCGAGAAGCTCACGAAGCACGGTCAAACCTTCAGCTCTTGCCATGGCGCTCTGTTCACCATAGATGGTCAACACCGTCTGGGCAATCGCGTACCAGTGCATTCGGTAATGCAGATCGGGGGTCAGCGTGATCCCGTAATGGCTGAACCACTCTTCCCAATCGACTTCATCGACATAGCTATAGACGACCATCGCCAAATCAAACGCGCGATCTGCGATAATGGCGTCGTCCCAATCGGTCAAATAAAGAAGTCCCGACTCATCCTCAATCCAATTATTGTGATTGAGGTCAGAGTGACAAACGACTAGTTCGCGCTCGTCATCGGGCAGCCGATGGTCTGATAACCAACGGACCGCCTCATCGATCGTCTCATCTGCCTCATCTTGCTCATAGGCGGCACATTGCCGGTACAACAGTTCTGAAGTGACCGGTGTATGGTTTAACTGCTGTAACATGAATAATAGCTCTTTCGAATGATGGATCTTTCCGAGTTGCGCCGCCACTTCGGAACGCTCCATGTCGGCAGGCGATAACTCGCGACCTTCGATGAACTGTTGGGCACTGAGAACGTCTCCGTTGAACATCCGCTTCGTCCACAATAGTTTCGGGACGATGCCTTCGGCGGATAGAATCGCTAAAAATGGAGACGAATTCCGTTTAACAAAGATTTTTTGTTGGTGCGTCGTCGCTACGTACGCTTCACCCGTAATCCCGCCTGCGGAAGCCACTGTCCACTCTTCACCGAGGGCACCGATTATATCTGAATACATGTTCATCACGCTCAAATCTCATTGGAAGTTAAAAAGATACAATCACAATATTAACACGCGATAATCGTCATTGACAACGACTCGACTTGAATCTGACTCGGGTTTCGAACAATCGGCGTCAAACTCGCCTTATCCCCTTGCACGTATACGTTCCAGTCGCCTTCGGCTTGGAACGTCACTTGCTCGAACGTCCCGTTCAAATACACACGCACTCGCTGCCAAGCATCGTAAGAATGGCTTGCTGTCAGTTCGTAAGCGATCACACCAGGTGGCGACGGGAGAAACTTGAACTGCTCGACTACTTTTTGCCGGGTATCATATCGGAAACACGTGTGGCGCCGGCGTAACTTGAGCAGCGTTTTCACATACTCCACTTCTGTCGCCCGACTGTCACGAAGGTCCCAATCAAAATGATTGATCCGATCAGGGGCGTTGTAGCTGTTCTCTACGCCTTGTTTCGTCCGACCGAACTCTTGTCCGGCGTGAAGGAACGGAACGCCTTGTGACGTAATGACGATCGCCGTGGCCAGCCGTTGCATCCGTAACCTCGTCGTCTCATCCGTATCCTCACAAGCGAGCAGCAATTTATCAAACGTCGTATAGTTATCGTGCGCTTCCACATAATTGATCGTATATTGCGGACTCGGGAACCGACCGACGGTGACGTTCGGAATCTGAACGGCACCGGTGATGCATTCACGAAGTTCCCACTCCCGCCATTCGTTCCCGGATACGAAGCCGCGCTCGCGCTCGTTGAACGAGGAACCTTTCAGCGCATCTCGCATCATATCGTTAAAATGACCAATTCGTGGCATATGCGCCGCATTGTGGGAAGACGCCTTCAAGGACGGGCCGAGCGGTGTCGCCAAATCCCAACCTTCTCCATAGATCAAGATAGACCTGTCGACTTTATCAAGCGACGTCCGAACTTGGTTCATCGTTTCCACATCATGGATCCCCATCAAATCGAATCGAAAACCGTCAACTTGATACGTCGTCGCAAAATAAGTGATGCAATCGACAATCATGCGACGCATCATATACCGCTCAGACGCTGTGTCATTCCCGACACCGGTACCGTTTGCGACCGTTCCGTCGTGCTCATACCGGAAATAATAATACGGCACGAGCGCTTCGAGCGACGACTGTTCACGAATGAACACATGGTTCATGACGACATCGACGACGACGCGCATCCCGGTTTTGTGTAACTCATTCACCATTCGGGCATATTCGAGCACTCTTGTTGTCGGGGCGCTTGGGTCTGAGGCGTAGCTCCCTTCTAAAGCGAACCAATGAATCGGGTCGTACCCCCAGTTATAAGGCATGCGTGTCAACTCGTCGACGCTGCCGAAGTCATGCACCGGGAGCAATTGTAAATGTGTGACGCCTAACTCTTTCAAGTAATCGAGACCGGCACTCTTGTCACCGGTCGTCCGAATCCCGGTTTCGACGATGCTGCCGTACAATCCGTTTAAACGGCTCGTCGAAGCGGGGTGGCTCGTGAAGTCGCGGATATGAAGTTCGTAGATGACGGCGTCAGTCGCTTTTCGGAGCGGCGGCCGTAACACCGGTTCAACGTGTTTCGCAATCTCGGCTTCGACATCGACCAATACGCCAAATTCGCCATTCAGGCTGACGGCTTTCGCGTAAGGGTCGACGATATCGTTCGTTTCGACCGGTGTTTTGACGTGAAGACGGTATAGTAAACCTTCGTAACCTTTTGGCACCTCGGCATGCCAGACGCCGCGGCTACCGCGCATCATCCGAAATCGCTCGATTTCCCGATGCGTGTCTTCATCATGCACCGTCACCCAAATCGAGAAAGCGACAGGTGACCAGACGAATACGTCAATCACATTTATGCCAAAGAGGAGTCCGAGCGGTCCATCGTAGGCGTATCTGCGTTCAAACTCATTCGTCTGGACAATTTCTCTCGGGACGACCACGATTGTTTTATGTCCAGGATGAAATACGGTATAAACCGATTCCAGCGTTACCGGGCGCGCGAGACGGATGTCCCGTTCAATCGTCCCGGCCTCAGTTGATCGTTCTTCGAGCACCACGTAAGTAACAGGGCGCCCATTTTGCTCGATTTGTACTGGAATGGACTCATATTCGGCGATGACTTCGAGTCGAACCGTCTCAAATGAGAGGAGCGTTGCCCGCTCGATTGTTACATGCGTTGTCGCCTGTTGATCAGGTGTGTGATACATACTCGTTCCATCCTCTCCTACTGATCCAAAAATTGTCGAAACGGCATCTGTGCTGTCGTATCTAGAAGTTTCGCCACATCTCGAATTTGTTGGGCTTTCACGATGGATGCCCTCGCATTGACTTGTTTCATCCATTGGTCGTAATCCGACCGTGAAACAAACTGGGTCGCGCGTGTCTCCGGCACATGATCGAAATAGCCGTTCGGAGCCAACGCCACTTTTTGGATGACCCCATCATAGGACGGAAGAAACTGCCTTACGATTTCTTCGGTGCGTGTCAATGCGATGAGCGGATTGACTACACGTTTATTTTCCCCTTTGAGTGGTTGATGAATCCAAGTCTTCTGTTTCGATACGTGATAGATGCTGCGGTCACCTTCAAGCCATTCAACGAGATAAATATGCGACGGCCCAACGATGATATGGCTTAGTTCAACCATGGCCCCGTTCCACTCGACGACAGGACGATACATGAAAAAGTGATGCTCGTTCCATTCTGTGAGCATATGCCGATAACTATAGTCCCGCAAAAAAGCTAATAGTGGCATGTCCGCTTCTGTTGCCCCTTCGCACGCAAATTGAAGCTTTTGGATGCGGCGCCGGTTTGTGAGCAGCGTTTGAAATTGTTTTTCCGTCAACGGGTTCGCTTCGAGCTCGATGCGCTCCGTACGACGCCAAAATTTCCACCACGGGTTTTCAAACTCCATGATTTCCGGCGGAGTTAGCCGATTTGAGTCGTAGAGTCTGCGCATTCGCGCCGTATCGGATTCGATATACTCTTGAAAACGATTGAATTGATCGAGCATGTTCCGTTCATATTTAGAAATTACGTCAAAAATTTTAATCGGGATCGCCATGTGTCCTCCTCTGAATGCGCTAGCGGAAATACTTCAACTGCTTCATAGGCAGGAGTCTTTGTCGGATTGATTCGATAGAGCACTACTTCTGTGATTGCTTCTTCCACGTCAAACGCAGGTGCGATATAAGGGATCCGCTCGCCGGTATCCCATTTCTTTGCAAGGGTGACGTGTGCTGCGAACGGTTTCCGATCGATTGCTGAAATCTCTTCTGCCAATTTGCGCCGAAGTGTACTGACGAATGTCGAAAGCGCTACAGACGGATTCGGGATGATTGTCAGCACGCGCGGACGATCGGGTCTCCCAAAATGATCAATCTGCTGAAAATATAACGTGAACGGCGCCGTTTCGTGCGCCACGTCTCGAGTGATCTCTTTGACTGCCTCTACTTGGTCATCGTCTAATGCCCCTAAAAATTGAAGCGTCAAATGAAATTCCTCTGGTCGATAAACGCGGCGATAGGAATAGAACGGTAAGATGTCCCGTTGGATTTGTTCAAACTGTCGCGCTTCGATCGGGAGCGCTATAAAATAATGTGTCGACATCGCTCGTCATCCTTTCTCACGGAACCGTCTCAGTCCCAAGAATAAAATCGCGCCGATGACACTGACTGCTGTGTACATCCAAAATACACCGATAATGCTGTCTACTTCAATGATAATCCCGCTCAACTGATTGAATGCGGCTGTCGCCAAGCCCGATGTGACAGCCATATAGACGCCAATCGCTGTCGAGGTGACGTTTAAGCTGACGAGACTTCGGACAAACTGAAGTGCAACCGGAATGAGCAACCCGACGACGAGTCCTTGAACGATGGCGAGCAACCAAACGACCCACAACGACGGTTCGAGTGCGAGCCAACCGTTCCGAAGCGCTGAAATCAAAGCTGCCCCAGCGAGTACGTTGACAGTGCCGAGACGTGCGACAATTTGATGCGCCACTTTCATAAACGGGATCTCACAGAGCACCGCCACTAAAAACAACGTCCCGACGAGCGTCGTCGAGCCGCCGATGCTCGTCACATAAATGCCAAAGTAGTAGTTGTTTGCGTAAATCGGACCAAAGACGAGCATGCCGCCGACTAAAAACGCCACGAACGGTGCATTCCAAATGGCTGACCAAGCGAACGGGGCTGCTGTAGTCGTATGGGTTACACCCGTATCCGTAATTTGCTTCAAGGCGACGGTTCCGACGACGAGCACGATCGCACTAAGCAGAAACGTACTCGATAACCCCCATGACGTATCCGCAATCCGGCCGATCATGAAGACCGCGATAGCAAACCCGGCCGAGCCGAACAAACGGATGGCTCCGTAATCGATTTTAGCGCGGGACGTGTAATCGAGCGTCATCATATCGACGAGCGGAATGTGGGCACATTGAAATATCGACCAGACTATCATCAACAGAATGATCCAGACGTACGATGTCGCAAATAAAAATGTGATTGAGATTGCCGCAGCCGCAATCATTGCTAACATTAACCAGGCGCGGGTTCGTCCCGTGCGGTCGGCCAGCATGCCCCAGAGTGGTTGTACACCAATCGATAAAATGGGCAAGATAGCGACGATCGTCCCGACCTCACTTGGTGACAAATCAAAACGTGCTTGTGAGAAGAACAAGGCCATGTATGGGATGAGGGCGCCTTGTGCGAAAAAGATGGCGACATAAATCGATTGAAACGATTTTTTTTGCTGGTTCACGTTCAACTTCCTTCCTAACAGACAGAGAGCCGACCGATGCAGTCAGCTCTCAAAGGTTATTATTTAGCGAGCTCGTAAATTGCTTCCGCATAGATTGCGGCCGCACGTAATAAATCTTCAACTTCCATATACTCGTCGACCTGATGGGCGACATCTTTCGCTCCCGGGAACAACGCGCCGAACGCGACGCCGGCTTCGAGCGAGCGGGCATACGTACCGCCTCCGATTGCCATCAGGTGCGCTGATTCACCAGTTTGGCGCTCATAGACGCCTGCTAATGTTGTCACGAGCGGATGGTCTTCCGAAACGTGGTGTGGCGGCATATGGTGTTTTGTCGTCAATTCGAAACCGAATGACAACGCGATTTCTTTCAAGTTTTGCAGACGTTCCGTGAACTTTGCCGTATACGGGTAACGGATGTTGACCGTCGCCATCCGCTCCGTGTCGTTGTAGCGGAAGACGCCACCGTTGATCGTCAGATCCCCGGTCTCGTCACTCGCTTCAATACCGAGCGAGATGCCACGTGAGTCCGCAAAGACGTGACGGACAAACTCGATGTAGCGCTCACCTTGAATATCGAGCGCGAGCGTGAGCAGGAAGCCTGCGAGCACGTAGGCCGCGTTCACCCCGTTGTCTGGTTCCATCGCGTGGGCCGCGACGCCTTTTATTGTGAACGTGTACATCCCTTCTTCAAAAACACACGTCCCGTCCGCTTCATACTTCTCGAGATACGCCTCGAATTGGTCTTCGAGCACTTCATTCGTTTTCAACACCGCTGTCGCAACGTCTGGCACCATGTTCGGGCGTTCCCCGCTGATGAACGAGACGAGGTGATGTTTCGTTCCCGTGCCGTGCTGGATCGGAAGTTGCTTGAGCACGCCATCGTATAGACCTTTCTCGGCGTTGATGATCGGGAAATCGGCGTCAGGCGCAAACCCATACGTCGGCATCTCTTCTTGTTTGAAGTACTCACGGACGCAACGCCACTCGCTCTCTTCGTCACAGCCCGCAATGAGCCGGACCCGTTTCGATAGCGGCAAACCGAGCTCTTTGACGATCAGCAATCCGTAATAGGCAGCCATCGTCGGCCCTTTATCGTCATTGCTACCGCGTGCAAAAATTTTGCCGTCGGTGATTGTCGGGTTGAACGCCCCATACGTCCACCCGTCCCCGGCCGGTACGACATCGAGATGGCACAAGATGCCGACGAGTTCTTCACCTTCGCCGTATTCTAAATGTCCCGCATATCCGTCGACATCCTTTGTAATAAAGCCATCACGTTGACCTAGCTCGAGCATATAGTCGAGCGCTTGACGGACTTCTGGGCCGAACGGCTCGTTCGGTCCTGTTTTCGATTCGTTTAACACGCTCGGAATTGTAAGTAATCCTTTAAGATCGTTTAAAAACGCATCTTTTCGTAAGTCGACTTCTTGTCTCCAGTTCATGTCAATCTCCCCTTTGCGAATGTTCTCTCCCTTATTAGTATATCCAAATGTCAGAAAGACGAACATTTATTTCGAAAATAATTTTTCGTTCGTCTTTAAGCTCTATAACAGATGATTTACAGTTCGTTCATTCGATATTTACGTTCATAACATGTTCTTTACATTGAAATCGTTCGTTCTTTTCTCTTGCTTTTCTGTTTAGGAGCGTTATACTTAAGATGTAATTTTAGAAAATAACAATTTCATATTTCATTCGTCGTCCGTCGGTTTCGTCTTTCACCATTCTACGCATTGGGAGGTCATCCAATGAAAGGTTCAACAGATCGTATGCTAACCCGTATTAAGTCGATTTATTTATTTATCAACGAAAGGGATTGCGTTACCACTTCAGAACTAGTAGAAGAGTTCGGCATCACATCACGCACTGTCCAGCGTGATTTGAACGTACTTGAATACAACAATCTTGTAGAAAGTCCGAGTCGCGGCACGTGGACGTCATCGAAACGTTCACTGAAGACGGCAAATTGAATATAATTACAAGGGGTTCCGCGAGCGGGGCCTCTTTTTTTACATAAAAAATGAGACCGGATGCCTTTCCGACATCCGGTCTCACTTTTCACCCCTGATTCATGACAAAAACTGTTCGACTTCTGCTTCAGTCAGTTCACGGTATTCACCAGGCTGTAACGATTCATCGAGTTCGAGCGGTCCAATTTGGACACGTTCGAGCTGTTCGACGTGCTTGCCGACCGCAGCGATCATCCGCTTGACCTGATGATACTTCCCTTCCGACAACGTCAGGCGGACGACCGATTTTTGGCCCGTCTGACTGAGCACTTCAAGACGCGCCGGTTTCGTCGTGTATCCGTCCTCGAGAGCGACTCCTTCTGCGAACGTGCGGATGTCCTCGACCGTCATCTCACCGTCGACTTCGGCGATATACACCTTGTCGACGTGTTTACGCGGTGACATGAGGGCGTGGTTGAACGCGCCATCGTTCGTGATGAGCAGCAGGCCCGTCGTATCTTTGTCGAGACGACCGACAGGAAACAGCTCGTAATGGGCGTAAGCCGGGTCGATCAATTCGATGACCGTCGACTCGACTTTGTCCTCGGTCGCACTGATGACACCAGCCGGCTTATTCATCATCAAGTAGACGAACGGACGGTACTCGACCGGCTCACCGAGCACGGTGACCGGCTCACTGTCCGTGTCGACGTGACGTTTCGCATCTTTCACAGGTTGGTCGTTGATTCGAACCGCTCCCTGTTTTAATAACAGTTTCACGTCTTTACGTGAACCATAGCCCATATTGGCTAACAACTTATCAATTCGCATTATTTTTCCTCCGATATTGGAATCGTTTTCCTAACAGTTTCCCGGCCAAGTGGCTTCTCCATCCGAGATAGCCATACACGACGAGCCCGATCCCGAAGCCGACGACGGTCGCGACGATGTCATTGCTCCAACTCGGTTGGTCATTCAGCGTGACGAACAACGACCCATACACCGCAACGAACATCGCCGCACCCATCGCAAACATGAGGATCGTGCGACGTAACAGTTGTTTATATGGAAACTGAAGTGCCCGCTGAATCTTCCACACCATGAGGATGATCGCCACGATGTATCCGGCAATCGTCGCATACCCGGCCCCGATGCCGCCGAGCGCGTATACGAACGGGACGTTCAAGACGACTTTCGTCAAGAGCCCCATCGCTGTCGCGAAAATCGTGAAGTATTGTTTATTGATCCCTTGCAAAATTGCCGCAGCGACCGAGTAATAGGCGAGGAAGAATGCACTCGGTGCGTAATGGAGCAAGTAGACCCACCCTTCCCGGTCACCCGGGAAGAGCGTCCCAAACAAAGGCTCTGAGAGCGCGACGAGTCCGATGACGGCTGGAATCGTCACGAAGAACGATACTTGGAAAATATGATTGACTTGATTGCGGACTTTATCCATGTCCCCGTGTGTGAACGATCGGGTGACGAGTGGAATCGTCGCCATCGACACACTAGCCGCGATCGATACCGGGATCAAAACGATCTTGTGGGCGTTACCGGTCAAAAAACCGAACGCCGACGTCGCTTCAGCCACCGATTTCCCAGCGTTGAGCAGCGTGTTGACCATCGTCAACTGATCGACGAACTGGTAGAGCGGTGTCGACAAGCCGACCATGACGATCGGAATCGAGTAACTGAGCAATTCGAGCAAGAGCGATTTCATCGAACGGACCGGCGTCCCTTCAGGGTTGTCGGTCTGTCGATGAATGTCTTTTCGCTTGCGCCAGTACATCGCGAGGACGGCGATACTCCCGATCGCACCGATGAACGCGCTGAACGTCGCGATCGTCACGGCGAGCACTTTCAATCCATTCAGTTCCGTCGTCTCGACCGCCGCCGTTCCGCCGAGCGTGTCAGCGAGCGGACGGACGAGTTCCGAGTCTGAGAAGACGAACAAGACGAGCATCGTTCCGCTGAGCAAGAACATGATGCGTACGATTTGTTCAATGACTTGTGAGATGGCCGTCGGGGCCATATCTTGATGTCCCTGAAAATAACCACGGACCATACTCATCGCCGGGATGAGCAAGAGCGCAAAACTGACGCTTCTTGTGACGAGCGTGAGCGAGTCGATATACTGTTGATTATTTTCCGAATTGCGGACCATGAGCTCCGATAACCACGGAGCGGCAAAGAAGAGTAAGAAAAAGGCGACGACACCGGTCACGAGCATCAGCTTCATCCCTTGCCGGAACAGCCGTTGACTCGTCCCATACTCGCCGAGCGCGTTATACTTGGCGATGAATTTTGAGACGGCAACCGGGATCCCTGCCGTCGAGATGGCGATCATGAGCGCATAATACGTATATGCCGCTTGGTATAACGTAACACCGGCAATCCCGACCATCGCTTGGAACGGGAACGTGTACAGCAGTCCGAGCGCACGGGAAATCAAGTTCCCGGCTGATAAGAGCAGCGTTCCTTTGACGAAGGATTCTCGTCCTGAATCTTGTTTGACGCTTGATGACATGAGATACCTCCATCTATTCATACAACGTTTGAAATGTCCTAGTTTTACAAAACGACCGTTTCTCATTATACTCTTACTGTTGCGGATAATAAAGTTACGATAATTTTACGTGTCGATTTGAAACAGAAACGAGGATTTGAAACAGAAACGAGGGATACTATGATGAAAGATGTCATCGTCATCGGAGGAGGCCCAAGCGGCCTGATGGCGACCTATGCAGCCGCAAAAGCCGGGGCGAACACGCTCCTGATTGATAAAGGTTCTAAGCTCGGACGCAAGCTCGCCATTTCCGGCGGCGGGCGTTGTAACGTCACGAACCGGAAACCGGTCGACGAGTTGATTCAGTTCATTCCTGGGAACGGCCGCTTTTTGTACAGCGCCCTCGCCCAGTTCGATAATCAGTCCATCATCGATTTGTTCACGGGCTTCGGCATCCCGTTGAAAGAAGAAGACAACGGCCGGATGTTCCCGGTGACGGACAAGGCCCAGGACGTCGTCAACACGCTCCTCCGCGCGATTGATTCGCTCGGTGTCGAGATTCGGAAGAACGCGAAAGTGAAGACGCTCCATTTTAATGAAGCAAATGAGTTCGAGGCGGTCGAGCTAGAAGACGGGGAACGGATCGAGGCCAAAGCTTGCGTCATCGCCGTCGGCGGACAATCCGTCCCCCACACCGGTTCGACCGGCGACGGTTACCCGTGGGCCGAGAAAGCGGGGCACACGATCACCGAGCTGTTCCCGACCGAAGTGCCGATCCTCTTGAACGATTCGTTCATCGGGACGAAACAGTTGCAAGGGCTATCGCTTCGTGACGTCGCACTCACGGTGCACGGTAAAAAAGGCAAGCCGATCAAAACGCACCGCGGCGACATGATCTTCACCCACTTCGGTATCTCGGGTCCAATCGCACTCAGATGCAGTCAATATACGATCAAAGAACGCAAGCGCAGCAAAGAACGGGTCGTCGCACTGTCACTCGACTTATTCCCAGACATGGCGCGCGACGAGCTCGTTCAAGAGTTGTGGAACCAAGTCCAAGCCCAGCCGAAACGCGCCGTCAAAAACGTCTGGAAAGGGTTCATCCCGGAACGGATGCTCGACCTCCTCTTGGCTGAACTCGCTTTCGGCGAAGAGGACGCGAGCCAGTTGAAACGACAATCGGTCATCGATTTCGCGACGCGTCTCAAGACGTTCGAACTGCACGCGACAGGTACGCTCGACTTCGACAAGGCGTTCGTCACGGGCGGTGGTGTCTCGGTCAAAGAGATCGCCCCGCAGACGATGATGTCAAAGAAAGCAGACGGTTTGTTCTTCGCCGGCGAGGTGCTCGATATTCATGGATACACGGGCGGCTATAACATTACGGCCGCTTTCACGACCGGCCACTGCGCCGGGTCACATGCAGCGGAATTCTCCACACTCGAGCCTACAACGTAAAGAAAGCGTGGACTAACAGGAGTGATATCGCTCGTCCTATCGGCGCCCACGCTTTCCGCAGGTAATCCCGGAGCCGCATCCGCTGCTGGGTCTCCGTCGGATTGCTTTCCTGCAGGAGTCGGGGCGCCGTCTGACGAGCAACGTAAACGGTCGACATCGGTCTACTGCGGACTCGACTTCAATTTTATGTTAGACAGAGCGCCTTAAGGCCATCGAACATAAAAAAAGATGAACCAGATCGCTGTTTACGATTTGGTTCATCAACAATCTGAGAGCGTGGTCCTAGTGACCACGCTCTCTTATTTTTCTGCCATTTGGCGACGGACCTCAGCCTCGAGTTCCGGCTCAGGTGGCATCCACCCTTCAGGCTTCATGACTTTATTGTCTGACGCGCGCAGGATCGGCAATCCGTCCGGGCCGAGTTTCGCCATGTTGGCACGCTGGACGATTTCAAACAGCGGCACCGGGTCGAGCCCGAGCTCGACGAAACTCCCCATCACGAAATAGAGTGCGTCCGTGAGCGCGTCCCCTTGACCGACGAGCCGGTCGACGTCGTTCGTCGGCGGCGCTTCTTGGAGCGATTTGTGCACGGCTTTCTCAAACCCTTGTTGGAACGTCGCGACGGCTTGCAAAAACTCGTCTTCCGTCCGGGCTGACTGGTGCAAAAATTCGACGACCGCTTCTTCTGCCGTCCAGACCGACCGTTTCACGGCCCGGTCAAGTTCGAGCGGGCTCGGCACGCTTGCTTCCGGGTGACCGAACGTTTCGTGAAACTGACGTACTTCTTCATAAAAATAACGTTTACTCATTTGATCCGCTCCTATCAGTCGACCGAGACGAACGCGTCAAGATCGAACACGTCTGGTCGTACGATTGCAAAAATTTCATTGTCTTGCAGGAACATGCCGGTCGAACCGTAGACGCGAGGCGTCACCATTTGACCGTTCATCGTCCCTTCGCCTGGGTTGATCGTGTATAACACGAGTTCTTCCGAATCGAGGACGTAAATCCGTCCTTGCCGTTCGACAAGACCGACCCCACGGAACTTCTCAAACTTCTGTTGAATCGAGGCGCTCATCCCTTCCGTCGTGAGTGGCTTGCGTGATTCAATCGTCCACTCCGTCAACGGTTCGACGTCTTCTGTTTCTTCTGTTTGAAGTGCCTCATCTTCCGGAGAGACAGCATCCGTCTCGATCGTTTCTTCAGCCGATTGGGCCGGTTCATCCGTTGCTGGGTCGACTTCCTCATCCGGTGTCGCTTCGGCTTCATCCGGCGTTTCCGCCTTCATAATCCGTTCTTGAACGTAGATGAGTTCGATATCCGGCGCCGCTGCCGTGCGGTTCATGATGATGAGCCGTTCCGTCTCTTGGTCGTACCCGAGCCCGAACAGCCGATCGGTCGAAACAAGCCCGCCGATTGCTTTTCGTTCGCGCTCCATCCAACGTCCTTCTTCTCGCTCGATCGTCACGATGACACCGGTCGATGTGACGGCATAAATTTTATCTTCTGCAATCATACGCATCCCGATAAAGTCACCGAGCGGGAACGATTGATTCTCGGTCTCGAGCTTGAGCGAAGCGTTCACTCGATTCGCGTTTCCGCTCACTTCAAAGAAGTCGTTGTCTTTCGTCAAGACCAAATAAGCCCCGATCGTGTCGCTATAGTAAACTTCGTCAATATTCTGTATTTGTTCGAGCGCATCGGTCGTATCGATGTCTTCTTCGTCTGGCGAGGCCTCGACCGGAGGCATCGACGTCGCTTGATGACTCGTTTGAATCTCAATCTTTTCAAATGTCGCAGCGATTTGGCTTTGAATGTCTTCGTCTGAAAAAACGAACACGTAACAAAGAATCACGCCGACCACGACCGCAAACAACGTCGTGTACAGTACGTAAGATCGTTTCATGGACGCTTAGTCCCCTTTATATTCAGTGTCGCCCTTTAGTGTAACAAAACCGCCTCAAAAAGAAAACGGCATCCCCAAAAAGAAAGGAACGTGTGACAATGTCACACATTCCTTAACTTATCCTACGACGATGTTAACGAGTTTACCTGGGACGACGATCACTTTACGGACCGTTTTTCCTTCAGTGAACTCTTGTACACGCTCGTTCGCGAGTGCCTCCGCCTCAAGTGCTTCTTTTGAAGCGTCGCGCGTCACGTGCATCTTCGCCCGGAGCTTGCCGTTCACTTGGATGACGACCTCGATCGTATCGCTGACGAGTTTCGACTCGTCAAACGTCGGCCACGCCGCATACGTCAACTCTTCTGCCATCCCGAGACGCTCCCACAACTCTTCAGCCAAGTGTGGTGCGACCGGAGCGAGCATCTTGATGAAGTTGACCATCTCTTGCTTCGGTAACGTGTCTTGCTTGTACGCTTCGTTGATGAAGACCATGAGTTGCGAGATCGCTGTATTGAAGCGAAGTGCCTCATAATCTTCCGTCACTTTTTTCACAGTCTGA
The DNA here is from genome assembly GCF_004337185.1 of Exiguobacterium sp. SH0S2. Lineage (NCBI taxonomy): Bacteria > Bacillati > Bacillota > Bacilli > Caryophanales > Exiguobacterium > Exiguobacterium sp. SH0S2. The sequence continues at coordinate 283,226 of NZ_SJVB01000003.1, forward strand.
TGGTACGTGCGCTCAAAGTCGGCCGTCGCAGCGACGTCTTCGAGTTTCGCTTGTTCGAACAAACGCCAGACACGGTCGAGGAAGCGACGTGCCCCGTCAAGGCCGTTTGTCGACCACGCGATGGCCGCATCAAGCGGTCCCATGAACATCTCATAGAGACGAAGCGTGTCGGCACCGTGTGATTTGACGATATCGTCCGGGTTGACGACGTTGCCTTTTGATTTCGACATCTTCTCGTTGTTCTCACCGAGAATCATACCTTGGTTGTAGAGCTTTTGGAACGGCTCGTTCGTCGGGACGATCCCGATGTCGTAGAGCACTTTGTGCCAGAAACGCGCGTAGAGCAAGTGTAGGACCGCGTGCTCCGTCCCACCGACGTACAAGTCGACCGGGAGCCAGCGCTTCAACTTCTCAGGATCGGCGATCATGTCTTCGTTATGCGGATCGATGTAGCGGATGTAGTACCAGCAACTGCCGGCCCATTGCGGCATCGTGTTCGTCTCACGACGACCCTTCTCACCCGTCACCGGGTCTGTGTACGTCAACCACTCGTCTGCGTTCGCGAGTGGTGACTCGCCTGTGCCTGACGGCTTGATCTCATCGATGATCGGAAGTTCGAGCGGAAGCTCTTCGATCGATACCGTCTTGAGCGTCCCGTCTTCCATATGAACGATCGGGATCGGCTCGCCCCAATAGCGTTGACGGCTGAACAACCAGTCACGGAGACGATACGTCGTCTTCGCCCGGCCCGTGCCGGCAAGTTCGAGTTCTTCGATGATTTTGGCGATGGCATCGACTTTATTGAGACCGTCGAGCGCTCCTGAGTTCACATGTTCGCCGTCTTCCGTGTAAGCCGCCTCATCCAAGTTACCGCCTTTGACGACTTCGCGGATTGGGAGGTCAAACGTCTTCGCGAACTCATAGTCTCGCTCATCGTGGCCCGGTACGGCCATGACCGCACCCGTGCCGTACGTCGACAAGACATAGTCAGCGATCCAGATCGGAAGTTTTTCCCCGTTGACCGGGTTGACCGCGTAAGCGCCCGTGAAGACACCCGTCTTCTCTTTGGCGAGATCGGTCCGTTCGAGGTCGGTCTTCTTCGAGACTTCTTCCGCGTACGCTTCGACCGCGACGAGTTGTTCCGGCGTCGCAATCGCTTTGACGAACGGGTGCTCCGGCGCGAGTGTGACGTACGTCGCTCCGTAAAGAGTATCAGGCCGCGTCGTGAACACGGTAACGACTTTATCGTGCCCGTCGACTTTAAAGTCGACTTCGGCGCCGACCGATTTTCCGATCCAGTTGCGTTGCATCTCTTTGACGCTCTCTGGCCAGTCGAGTGTTTCTAAATCATCAAGCAACCGCTCGGCGTAATGCGTGATGCGGAGCACCCACTGTTTCATCGGGACGCGGTAGACCGGGTGGTTCCCACGCTCAGACAATCCGTCGATGACTTCCTCGTTAGCGAGTACCGTACCGAGGGCCGGACACCAGTTGACCGCCACTTCGTCGACGTAGGCGAGGCCACGCTCATAGAGCTGCGTGAAGATCCATTGCGTCCACTTGTAGTATTTCGGGTCGGTCGTGCTGATCTCACGGTCCCAGTCGTACGAGAAACCGAGGTCTTTCAACTGACGGCGGAACGTCCCGATGTTACGCTCCGTGAACTCGCGCGGGTCGTTCCCTGTGTCGAGGGCGTACTGTTCGGCCGGAAGACCAAACGCGTCCCAACCGATCGGGTGAAGGACGTTATAGCCTTGCATCCGTTTCATACGGGCGATGATATCTGTCGCCGTATAACCTTCCGGGTGACCGACGTGAAGTCCGGCTCCTGACGGGTAAGGGAACATGTCGAGGACGTAGAAACATTCCTTGTCCGGGTCTTCCGTCGTCCGGAATGAATCTTTCTCTTCCCAACGCTTTTGCCATTTCGGCTCGATGTCTTGATGTTTAAAATAGCTCAAATTTCTTCCTCCTCTGCATAATAAAAAGCCCTCCGCCCCGGTAAATGGGACGAAAGGCTTGAAAGCTCTCCGCGGTACCACCCATGTTGCATGTCTGCCACTTGAGACGCCGGTAACGAGGCGTAACTTCGGTTCACCCTACTTTTAGTTCAGGCGAACAGCTCCAAGGCGAGTTCTCGCGGTCCATATACCGGTTTACACCAACCACCGGCTCTCTAAAATATCGACCCTACGATACTATTCCTTATCAACGCAATTTTTATCTCACCTCTTCATTCTAGCGCAAGATAAAAATCTACGTCAATGTGAACTTACAATCACGTTTTAATTTGTTTGAGCGTCGAGATCGTTTTCACTGCGAAGAAAGCGATCAATCCGAATCCGACCTTGTTGACCAAGTCGGCGACGTTGTAGATGAGCTCACGCACTAACTGAACCTCTACCCCGGTCGCGAACAGCGTGACCGCGTAACCGATCGGGTAAATCGCCCAACCGATCAAGATGAACAGGCGCATGTTGAGCAGCGCTTTCCGGATCGGTGCCGGCGACGATTCCGCCGCTTTCGTGACACTCGTGAACAGCAAGTAGATGATATAGATCCATGCTAAACAGCCGACTAGATAGCCCCACAATCCAAGTTGCGTGAAGCCGCCGTTCAAGTTGATCGATGATTCACCAAGATATCCCGAGACGATCATAATAATGTCGGCGACGATCAATTTCGTCAGCAGTCCCGACTTCATCTTCCCCTTTAAATTGAGGAGAAGCGGGAACTTCACGAGCAAGAGCGGTGTCGTCACGAGCCAATCGATATAACGAATCTCGGTTGGAAAACCTGTGATCTCAGACAACAGTCCCGAATCACCAACGGCGTCCTTCATGAAATAGTAATGAATGGCAGCGACAAACGTGACCAAGGCAGCGACCGTGGCGACGGAACGATATTCCGGGTCAAGGCTGTTTCGTTCCACTAAAAAATAGAGTGTCGCGGCGGCCATTCCGACAAATCCGACCCAAAACATGTATTGGGTCGCGAGCACGAGTAAATTGACTTCTTCGTTCATGGTGTACATCTCCTCATCGGCTAGAAACAGGAAACGACGGAACGATTATGTGAAAGGATCCTTTACCTAGATTTTAAATGAGATTGCAACATCGCATGCGAATTGAATACGCGGTCGATGTGCAATTCGAATCAAGTTTGACGATTCAACGAACTGATTTTCATAAAGAAGAACAGCGCTGTGATAATGAGTAGAAGCAGCAATCCAAACACAGCGTTCATCCCGAGTAAATCGAACGTGAGTCCTGAGAGCGTCGGTCCAATCATCCGTCCGACCGACGCGGCGATGTTGACGAGTCCTTGGAACTGTCCGGCTTTACCTGGAGGTGCAAGTTTTGCGGCGATCGTCGGAACGGCCGGCCAGATGAACATCTCACCGATCGTCATGACGATCATCGCGACCATGAACATCGTAAATCCTCCCGCGAACGGGACGATGATGAAAGCAGCGAGGAAGATGATGGCACCGACGACGAGTTGGCGCTTCAAATCGTCTTCAAAGTAGCGCAGCGCCCGGTTGAGGAGCGGTTGGGCGAACACGATCAACGCTCCGTTGACCGTCCACAGCAGTGAATATTGGCTAATCGTCACACCGAGGTCTTTCGAATGGACGGCGATCGTTCCTTGCCACTGGACGTAGACGAACCAGAGTGCGGCATAACCGATGGCGACAAACCACAGCGATTTCATCGTCGCGCCAGAGAGCGTCGTCGCCGCGGCCTCGAGCTGAGATTGGACGATTGGGCGACCCGGGTTTTTCAAGTAACGCAGGCCGAACAACAGCACAACGACGAAAAGGACCGACAAGAAGAAGTTCGCATAGAAGATCCACTCGATGTTGATACGCGCGATCTGACCGCTCATCGCCGTCCCGAGGGCGACACCGACGTTTTGGGCGACGTAGATCGCGTTGAACGAGCGCCGGCCGCCTTCAGGCCAGATCAAACCGGCAAACGCGTACACGGTCGGAAAGACGAGCCCACCCGAGAACCCGATCAAACCGAGCCATGCCAAATACCCGAAGAACGTGGCATGAAACAATAAGAAGCCGAGCGAGCTCGCGAGCAACAGCCCGACCGAGATGACAAGCGTCCGCTTCCCGCCGATGCGGTCGAACAACGTCCCGCCGATATAGTTACCAGCGATGGCGAGCGCTGAGTTGACGAGCAGCGCAATACCTGCGAGCGTCATCGACTCGCCTAAATATCCATTAATGTAGAGTGTGTTAAATGGCCATAAAAAAGACGCCGCCGTTGTGTTGAGCGCCATCGCAATGACTAGAATCCATACCGAAATCGGCATTTTATTGTTCATACCCGTTACTCCTTTCATTCCTTTAAACGATAAAAAATCCGGCACGACGGCCGAATCTGTGATGAGTCCTTCTCCAAGCTAACGGAACGCTACATAACTGTCAAGAAAATTTACTTATTATGAAGTAAAGCAAGCTCCACCTTGTGATAGCATGAGCAAGGAAGGAGAGGATAGCATTGAATAATCCGTTTGGCCAAGCTAGATTCCACAAATTAAATGAAGCGTATCGTCGCGAATTCGGCGAGAAAGTGTTCAAAGTCCCGCTCGATGGCGGCTTCACGTGTCCGAACCGCGACGGCCTCGTCTCAAAAGGCGGCTGCACGTTCTGTTCGGATGACGGCAGCGGCGATTTTGCCGGCAACGCCTGTGATCCGATCCCGGTCCAGTTCGCCGAGGGCACGGCCCGTCTGCATCGGAAATGGAAGCAGGCGTCGTATATCGCCTACTTCCAAGCGTTCAGCAACACGTACGCACCTGTAGAGCGCTTGCGCGAGCTGTTCGAACCGGCACTCGCAGAAGAAGGCGTCGTCGGCCTGTCGATCGCGACACGTCCCGACTGTCTGCCAGACGACGTCGTCGACTATCTCGCTGAGTTGAACGAGCGGACGTCACTCACGGTCGAACTCGGCCTGCAGACGATCCATGATTCAACCGCGAAAAAGATCAACCGGGGTCACGACTATAAGACGTTCCTCGATGGTCTCGCGAAACTGCGGAGCCGGAACATTTCCGTCTGCGTCCATATCATCAACGGGCTTCCCGGTGAAACGCCAGACATGATGCTCGACACGGCCCGAGAAGTTGCTAAAATGGATATACAAGGAATCAAGATCCATTTGCTCCACGTCTTAAAACAGACGCCGCTCGCCAGACAATACGAGTTGGGGCTGCTCGAACTCATGGACGAGACGACATACGTCTCGCTCGTCTGCGATCAGCTCGAGTACTTACCGCCTGAAATCGTGATTCATCGATTAACGGGCGACGGTCCACCCGACTTATTGATCGGACCGACGTGGAGCCGGCACAAAATGGCCGTCTTGAACGCTATCAACGCCGAGTTGGAACGTCGTGATTCCTTCCAAGGAAAAAAGAAGGATGAGATCTATGGGATTAATGAGAGTTTTACCGTTCGCGAAGCATCTATTAAGTGAACACGTTACAGACGGTGCCGTCGCCATCGATATGACGGCCGGCAACGGACACGATACATTGTTTTTAGCAGAACGAGTCGGAAGCGGCCACGTCTACGCGTTTGACGTCCAAGAGGCGGCAGTCAAGGCGACGACAGACCGCATCACCGCCGCCGATCTGCTTGATCGTGTCTCGGTCGTCCACGACAGCCACGACACGGTCAAGGCGGTCGTCGCGGATGAAACCCGCCCGATCACGGCGGCCGTCTTCAATCTCGGCTACTTGCCCGGGAGCGACAAGTCGATCACAACGACCGGCAACACGACGATCGACGCCCTCGAGCAATTGCTCGACGTGATGGCCGTCGGCGGTGTCATCGTCGTCGTCATCTACCACGGCCATGAGAGCGGGAAAGTCGAGCGGGACGAGGTGCTCACGTACGTCGAGTCACTCGACCAAAAACGAGCCGGCGTCCTCCGTTACGGTTTCGTCAACCAAATCAATCATCCGCCATTCATCGTGGCGATCGAAAAACGGGCATGAAAACAGGCGACTCACGCGAGTCGCCTGTTATTTATTCCCGAATCAATTCATAAAACGTTAACAGCGTCTCCGCGAACTTCGTGTTCAACCGTTCATAGCCAAAGTGCGGGAACCCTTCGAGTCGACGGATGTAGACTTGGTCGCCGCCGATTTTGCGGCAGACGTTCAACGTCAGCTTCACGTCGGCGAAACGATCGTCCGGCGCGTAGAAGCAAGCGAGCGGTAAGCGAGGTAAATGTTTCTTCTCCTCTTGATGCTCGACGATCTCTTCTTCGATTTCGCGGTACTGCGCGTATGTGATCTCGCCGAAACGAGATGACTCTTCCCCACCACCGGTGAACGTCATCATACTGAGCGGCAAATCGGGGCGGAACCGGTCGACCGCACTGGCGACGACTTGTTTGAGCCCGCCGATTTGGCGGGACGAATGCCAATCAAAGAGCGGGGAGATGTATGTCAAACTCCCGAGCGGCACGTCGTACTCTTGCAGGAGGCGGTTCGTCAAGAGCGCCCCGAGACTGAAGGCGATGACGTGAATCGGTAGTTTGGACTGACTCGCTTCCCGTAGCGTGTTCTTGATCAGCTGTTTATGGTCTTCTGCCGTTAGTCCGACCGTCTGTCCGGTCACGACGAGCACCTCATAGTCGACACTGAGTCGCTGCAAAAATGCTTCGCTGAGTCGGGACGTGAACTGCAACGGGTAAACGATCACGATGACCCCTTTTCGTGATTCTTCTTCATATGTCATGCTGTCACCTCATTATTAGTATGTCTCATCAATTCTAACAAAAAACATCAGCCGCTGACTGATGTTTGAAAGAAAATCCGTCTGGAGTCTTAGCGTGGGTCGTAACGCAAATGGATGAGCTCCATCGGTTGATCGTACACTTCTTCTTGAATTCGGTTCAGTTCGGTGAACGCTTGATGGCTTAAGAACGCGATCGCCTGCTCGTTCGAACTCTCGACGTACAGCTCGATCGGTTGCGCTTTCCGCTCTTGGAGATGTGTCAGCAGTTCTGCCCCAAGTCCTTGGCGATGGTGAGCCGGATGAAGATAGAGACGAAGCACTTCCCACGTATCACCGCGGTCGATCGCATGGTAAAACCCGATAACGTCTCCTTCGGCCTCACCGACGATGAACAACTGTTCTTTCGCTTCTTCACTCGAACCGATGGCCCGGACGATCTCTTCTTGTTGATAGGCGCGCTCCATCACCTTAGACCGAACGTCATCTGTCACACTGATGGTCGCAAGTGCGATATCTCGAATCGTGGCGGCATCTTCTGGTACGGCTTCCCGCATCTTCATAACAGCTTCCCCCTTTTGGCCAATCTAGTACTATCATTCCCCATCACGTAAAAAATATCCTGCCCTTCTATTACTTTTTCGTGTCGAAATCAAGCAGAACGTTATTTTCTATTTTAACTAGGGTATATGAGTACCAATGCCAACTTACAAAGGAGTGTTTAGACATGGAACCAACATTACAAAACGATCCGCACGCAGCTAACGCTAACAACCCGAATCGCCAATTCGACCAAACCAACTCGGGTGGTCCTAGAATCAACGTCGTGACCGGGATGCTTCTCGGTGCGCTCGTCGGCGGTCTGATCGCCCTACTTAGCTCGTCGAACCGCGAGACGACGAAACAGTCGCTCACGAATGCGAAGTCGTCTGTCGGCGGTCTCGTCGACACGATCAAAGAAGATCCGGCCGGTAAAGCGTCTCAAGTCATCGAGCAAGTGAAATCGGCGTCAGGTATGATTCAAGAAGTGTCGACCGATGTGCAAAACGTCTATGAAAAAGTTGTCGGTGAAGTCGACACGGTCAAAGAAGACGTGAACAAAGTCGTCGAGACGGCCCAGGAAACAAAATCAGATTTGCAAGATATTGGTGAGAAAGTCGTCGAGGCGAAAGATACGGCACTCGGCAACGAGAACGCAACAAACGAAAATAAACCACAAGCATAATAAAAAACGACCTTTCGCGAGAAAGGTCGTTTTTTATTGCTTATGCGAAGCGTTTTGCGCCTTCTTCAAGCACTGCCGCTTTGTCCGTCTGCTCCCATGGGAGTTCAACGTCTGTGCGACCAAAGTGTCCGTAAGCTGCTGTCTGTCTGTAGATCGGGCGACGAAGGTCGAGCATCTTGATGATGCCGGCCGGACGAAGGTCGAAGTTCTCACGAATGAGTTCAACGAGCTCAGTCTCGCTCAATTTACCAGTGCCGAACGTGTCCACCGCGATTGAAACCGGGTGTGCGACACCGATCGCGTATGCAAGTTGAACTTCCGCTTTGTCAGCAAGTCCAGCTGCCACGAGGTTTTTCGCCACGTAGCGGGCCGCGTATGCTGCCGAACGGTCAACTTTGGTAGGATCTTTACCTGAGAACGCACCACCGCCGTGGCGAGCGTATCCACCGTATGTGTCGACGATGATTTTACGTCCTGTAAGACCTGCATCACCTTGTGGTCCACCGATGACGAAACGGCCAGTCGGGTTGATGAAGTATTTTGTCTCGGCGTCGATGAGTTCAGCCGGGATGACTGCTTCGATCACGTGTTCTTTAAGGTCCGCTTGGATCTGCTCGAGCGTGATGTCTTCTGCGTGTTGCGTCGAGATGACGATCGTATCGATACGGACCGGGTTGTTGTCTTGGTCGTATTCGACAGTTACTTGCGTCTTACCGTCTGGACGAAGGTAAGTGAGCGTTCCGTTTTTGCGGACTTCTGCCAAGCGACGTGACAATTTGTGAGCGAGTGAGATCGGGAGCGGCATGAGTTCAGGTGTCTCGTTCGTTGCATAACCGAACATGAGGCCTTGGTCACCGGCACCGATCGCATCGATTTCTTCGTCAGTCATTTGACCTTCACGAGCTTCGAGCGCTTGGTCGACACCGAGTGCGATGTCTGCCGACTGCTCGTCGATTGCTGTGAGTACAGCACAAGTCTCAGCGTCAAAACCATATTTGGCGCGCGTGTAGCCGATCTCACGAACAGTTTCACGTACAACTTTCGGGATATCCACGTAAGTCGATGTCGTGATTTCACCAGCTACGAGCACGAGACCTGTCGTGACAGACGTCTCAGCCGCAACGCGGGCGTTTGGATCTTCAGCCAAAATTGCATCCAAAATCGCATCTGAGATTTGGTCACAAATTTTATCCGGATGTCCTTCAGTGACGGACTCCGAAGTGAAAAGTCGACGGTTCAAGTTTGACATTTCGAAAAACCTCCTATTAATAAGGGTGATGTGTGGACGGTACTCGTTCCCCTTACGCGTTGCTTTGGGACGGTAATGAAAAAAACCTTTCGCCACGTTCAATGGGAAAGGTTGAATCGTTCTTCCTTACCCTCTTATCGTTCGAAGCTGTCGCTTCGCTTCAGGATAGCACCTTTTCCGAAAAAGACTACAGGATCGGACGGTTGCTGGGCTTCGTAGGGCCTTGTTCCCTCCACCGCTCAGAATAAGAGTATCCGTTACGAACACCATCATATAAATGCCATACCGTTCTGTCAAGCGTATCCGCTTAATTTGTAAATTTCTTCGTAATCACGGAAATCATTTATGTTTGTGAAATATCAAACATTTTTTTGACGGTTTCCGTTTTTTCACTCCCCGCTTATACAGAATATGTTAGAATGTCTTTGTAAGAAAGCGCTTACTTTAAAGGGTAAAGAAATGCTTGTTTTTGATTAGTGTGTCACATATAATAAAAAGTGTCATACTAATTAATCGCGGAAGTATGCGGATTTCATCCACATCTATTTAGGGGAAAGGTGGGATTCAGGATGGCGACTACGCTCCTGAAAATCGAAGAATTAATTAAGGGTGCCGATGTATTACGGAACTTAACGGTTCCAGAACTGGTGGAAGAAGCCATTCGTAACGGTGAAGGCGTACTGACGAAAGACGGGGCTTTATCGGTCAGTACAGGGAAATTCACAGGGCGGTCACCGAAAGACAAATTCGTCGTCCAAGATGAAGTCAGCAACTCGTTAGTGGACTGGGGTCCGGTCAATCAGCCGATCGCAGAAGACAAGTTCACCGCTCTTCTCGACAAAGTCCTCACTCATCTCGAGACGAAACAGAAGCTGTATTATCTCGAAGCTTCGGCTGGAGCAGATGAGCACTACACGCTACCGGTACGCGCCATCACCGAGTATGCGTGGCACAGCTTGTTCGCGAAGCAGTTGTTCTTGCGAGAGTGGCCGACGAGAGCTGCGTTTGACCCATTCACGGTCATTTATGCACCGAGCTACAAGGCCGACCCAACAGTTGACGGGACGAACTCAGAAACGTTTATCCTCGTCTCGTTCGCCAAACGTACCATTCTGATCGGGGGAACAGAATACGGCGGCGAAATTAAAAAATCGATTTTCTCGGTCATGAACTTCCTATTACCTGAACAGCACGTCTTGTCGATGCATTGCTCGGCCAACGTCTCGGACGCCGGGGAGACGGCGCTCTTCTTCGGACTATCGGGCACGGGCAAGACGACGCTCTCGGCCGATACGGAACGTCATCTCATCGGTGACGATGAGCACGGTTGGTCACCAGACGGCATCTTCAACATCGAAGGCGGTTGCTACGCCAAGACGATCAACTTGTCGCGTGAGAACGAGCCGCAAATTTATGACGCCATCCGTTTCGGCTCGTTGATTGAAAACGTCGTCTTGAACGAAGACCGCTCAGCCGACTACAAAAACATCTCGCTTACCGAGAACACGCGAGCAGCTTACCCGATTCAATTTATCGATAACGCGATGCTCCCTTCACGGGCCGGTCACCCGAACACGATCGTCTTCTTGACGGCCGATGCTTACGGGGTGCTCCCGCCGATCAGCAAGTTGACGAAAGAGCAGGCGATGTATCACTTCCTATCCGGCTACACGTCAAAACTAGCCGGCACGGAGCGCGGCGTGACTGAGCCACAAGCAACGTTCTCGACTTGCTTCGGCTCACCGTTCTTGCCGCTCGCCCCGGAACGGTACGCCGACATGCTCGGTAAGTTGATCGAGCAGCATAACGTCGACGTCTACCTCGTCAACACGGGTTGGACCGGCGGGGCTTACGGTGAAGGGTCACGTATGAAGCTCAGCTACACACGGGCCATGGTGAACGCCGCGATCAACGGTCAATTGCGTGACGTCGACACTGTGAAGCACGACATCTTCAACGTCGACATCCCGGTCCATATCGATGGCGTCCCACAAGACGTGCTCAACCCACGTGACACTTGGAAAGATACGGCTCATTACGATGTCGAAGCGCGAGCGCTCGCCTTGAAGTTCCAACAAAACTTTAAACGATTCACGAAAGCGAGTGAGAAAGTCATCGCGGCCGGCCCAATCGTCTTTTAACTCAAAATGACTAGTACCCCGCTCGGGTACTAGTCATTTTTTTCTTGCAATCGCCAACATCCAATCCATCGCTCGGTCCGTCGTCTTCCATTTTTCCCAGAACGGGAGCTGATGGGCGAACGGCAAGATCCAAAGCTCTGCTTGCGAACCGATCTTGTCGGCGAGGGCGGTCGCATGACGAAGCCGGACTTGCTCGTCGTCCGTCCCATGAATGAGTAGCGTCGGCGCCTGCCAGTCTTTGAAGAGCGGAGACCGTTCGACATACGCCTCATGGACCGCCTCCGGGTCTCCCCCGGTCATCCGGCGCAACATCTTCCGCATCGAACGCTGTTCTTCATACGTCCACTCCAAATTCGTCACACCCGCCCACGACGTGACCGACGTGACGGGACGTTTTGATGCGAGCGACAACGCCATCATGCCGCCCCGGGAAAAGCCGAGGGCGTGGATCGTCTGGTGCGTCCGGCTAACGCGGTCATACAGAGACACGACGTCCTCTAAGTCGGCGCCTCCGAAATCCTCTTTCCCGGTCCCCCCGTGGTTTCCGCGATAGACCGGCGCCACGACATGGAACCCTTTCGCCGCGAATTGCATCAGCCGAGGCAACCGGACGTCACCGATCCTTCCGGTGCCGCCTCGTAAATAAAACAGCACCTGGCCGTTCGGGCGTTTTGGCGTGATCGTATAGGCGACGACTTCTTCCCCGTCACTCGTCTCGTACCAACCTCGATGAACGGGGTATCCCGCATAAGGAGGCAGGACGTCGACTCGATCAAACCAACTTTTTGTCATGGAGTACTTTCATCGTCTCGGGCAACACTTTATCTTTCATCATGAAACTGTAGCGGCCGTTACGGAGCAGGTTCGTCGGTAACGTGTCCAACAAGACGGCCCCATCGGTCTCATCGACGGCCGGATGATCCTCGAACCGCTCGATCTCCGCAAAATAAATATTTTTGATGACGGTGTCGCCACGCCCGAGCACCCGGTACTGCCCTAAATAATGGAGCGTCTTGACGATGCCTCCCGTCTCCTCGTACACTTCCCGAATCGCCGCGTCATCCTCGTGTTCTCCGGGTTCGACTTTCCCTCCCGGAAATTCGAGTCCGCGCTGCTTATGCTTCGTGAGCACCCATTTGTCCGCATAGCGGGCGACGACCCAGACGTGAAGCGGCGTATCCGAAAATGGATAGTGCTCGAAGCTCAACTCGACTTTATTGTGATAGTAGTCCGTGAATGTCAACATAGTCCATCCCTTTCTTTCCCGTGTCTACTCTCACTTTACCTTGTCTCACCCTAGTTTCAAACAAAAAAATAGGCCCGCCGAGGCGGACCTACAACAAATCATTGGTTTAAGCGCTTTTCAAGCTCAGCTTTTTGTTCTTCGTAACCTGGTTTTCCAAGCAACGCGAACATGTTCGCTTTATATGCTTCAACACCTGGCTGGTTGAACGGGTTGACTCCGAGAATGTAGCCGCTCATCGCGCACGCCTTCTCGAAGAAGTAGAACAAGTAGCCGAGATGATATGGCGTCATCTCTGGCAATTCGACGACGAGGTTCGGCACGTTTCCGTCCGTGTGGGCGAGGAGCGTTCCTTCCGTCGCCTTGTCGTTGACGAATTGGATCGTCTCACCGGCAAGGAAGTTCAAGCCGTCGAGGTCTTGTGCGTCTTCAGGGACGTTCAACGCGTGACGGACGTTCGTGACACGGATGACCGTCTCGAACAAGTCGCGGCGACCTTCTTGGATGTATTGTCCCATCGAGTGGAGGTCAGTCGAGAAGTCAACTGCCGCCGGGAAGATCCCTTTGTTGTCTTTGCCTTCTGACTCGCCGTAAAGCTGTTTCCACCACTCTGATACATAGTGAAGTGCCGGCTCGTAGTTGACGAGAAGTTCGATCGATTTACCTTTCGCATACATGGCGTTACGGACGACCGCGTACTGATACGCCTCGTTCTCTGAAAGTTCAGGTGAACTGTAGGCATTTTCCGCGTCACGCGCACCTTCCATGAGGGCATCGATATCGATGCCTGCCGCCGCGATTGGAAGCAAACCGACTGGTGTGAGGACAGAGAACCGTCCACCGACATCGTCCGGAATGACGAACGTCTCGTAACCTTCTGCATCAGCGAGCGTCTTCAAAGCGCCACGGGCACGGTCTGTCGTCGCATAAATGCGCTCGCGGGCGCCGTCTTGGCCGTACTTCTCTTCCATGAACTGCTTGAGGACACGGAAAGCAATTGCCGGCTCTGTCGTCGTTCCCGATTTCGAGATGACGTTGACTGAGACTTCTTTGCCTTCAAGTACTTGAAGCAACTCCGTCATGTACGTTGACGAGATGTTGTGGCCCGCGAAGAAGACTTGCGGGGCGTTACGCTCCTCTTTTGACAACACGTTGAAGAATGAATGTTGCAGCATCTCGATGGCTGCACGAGCGCCGAGATACGACCCACCGATTCCGACGACGACGAGGACGTCCGAGTTGTCACGGATTCGTTCAGCGGCCGCCTTGATGCGTGCGAACTCATCCGTATCAAAATTCGTTGGAAGGTCGACCCAGCCTAGAAAATCGCTGCCGGCACCGCTCCGGTCGTGGATGACCGAATGGAGTGCTTTCACCGTTTCTTGCATTTGATCGACTTCGTGTTCCCCGACGAAAGACAGGGCGTTAGAATAATCGAAACGTACTGTTGACATGGCATTTCCTCCTTTAAATCGCTCATCTAAGAGCCATACATGACCCATCATAAACGGAAACGACGGATTCGTTCAATCATTATTGCAAAATAGGCATCAAATCGCCTTATTTGCTCAATTCAAGAATCGCAGCCACGTCTTCGCGTTCGAGTGTACGGAAACGTCCGAACGCTCCACGCTTCATCGCTGAATCAAGGATCGCCTCGAACGTCGATTCGTCGATCTCATAGTCGCGGAGTGAACTTGGCGCACCAAGTTGGTCGAAGAAAGCACGAACCGCTGTGATCGTACGTTTTGCTGTCTCGAGGTCTGTCGCACCCGGTTCAACGTCGAACACTTCTGTCCCGAGTCGTGCGAACCGTGCCGCGTTGTCTTCTTCAAGGACGTGCTCCATCCAGCGTGGGAAGAGGATGGCGAGACCGCCGGCGTGCGGGATGTCATGGACAGCCGAAACGGCGTGCTCGATGTTGTGCGACGCCCAGTCGCCAGAAGCGCCCATCTGCAAGACCCCGTTCAAGGCGATCGTGCCTGCGAACAAGATGATGGCACGCAAGTCGACGTTCTCTAAGTCGTCGACGAGCTTCGGTGCCGACTCGACGACCGCTTTCAAGACGCCTTCAGTCATCCGCTCTTGGACCGGAGCGTGGTTCGGGTGGAAGTACTGCTCGAAACAATGGCTCATCATGTCGACGATGCCATAGATCGTTTGGTCTTTCGGCACCGACACGGTATAGCGCGGGTCGAGGATCGAGAACGTCGGATAGACGAGCGGGTGGCCCCAACCATATTTCTCTTGCGTCTCCCAGTTCGTGATGACCGAACCGGAGTTCATCTCAGAACCTGTCGCCGCGAGTGTGAGCACCGTCCCGAACGGTACCGCTTCAGTCGGGATATGGTCACGAAGGACGATGTCCCATGCGTCGCCGTCATACGGGATCGCTGCCGAGATCAATTTCGTGCAATCGATGACTGAACCGCCGCCGACCGCGAGCAAGGCGTCGATGCCTTCTTCGCGTGCTTTCGTGACCGCACGTCTCACCGTTTCAATCCGCGGGTTCGGTTCGACACCTGAGAAGTCGACGAACTCGATGTCCGCTTTATTTAATTCAGCAACGACTTCCTCATACGTCCCGTTCTTCTTGATGCTCCCGCCTCCATAGACGAGCATCACTTTCTTCGCGTCAAGCGCTTTGAGCTCGCCTGTGAGCTTCTCGATCTGATGCGTCCCGAAGATTAATTTCGTTGGGTTTTTGTATTCAAAGTTGTGCATAAGTCATCCTCCTTCAAAAATATGTAACACCTACACTATATACCCTGTTTTTCTGGATTGAAAAGTGATTAGCCCTGACTGTATATGCGGTCGATGATTTGATGAAGCAGGACCGCCTGTTCGGCCTGCTCGTATGACGGCTCATGCCGACACGCCTCAAGGAAGGAGCGAATCTGTGTCGCGTACGGGTCTTGTAACGTCAAATGAGCCGGCGTCTTGTCAAACAGAGCGCCATGTTCTTCCGTATGGATCGTGAGCGGGAACAACGACGCCCCGCCGGCTGTCCCTCTCAGTTCCACGTTCATCGTATCCTTCGGCCCGATGTTCGCCATGAAGCTCGCGTCTAAAAAGAGTGAGGCCCCGTTCTCGAACGTGACCATCGCCCGGGCCGTGTCTTCAACCGAGAAGTTGTCGGCGTCCCAGTCGCCCATCAGACCGACACCAGGACGCGTCCCAAGATACTGTCCGACGTGACCGACCACGTCGACCGGTTTCGGATAATCCATCAAATAGAGGGCGAGGTCGAGCATATGGACGCCGATATCAAGCAGCGCCCCGCCTCCTTGAAGTTCTTTGTCCGTGAACACGCCCCAACCCGGGATGCCACGGCGCCTTAGGGCGAGCGCGGTCGCCGCATAGATGTGACCGAGTTCATTTGAGTCAATCAAACGTTTCAGCAGTTGCGTGTCCGTCCGATGCCGGAAATGGAAGCCGTAATGGAGCGTCCGGCCGGCCCGCTTGGCCGCTTGTAGCATCTCGTCCGCCTCACGCTCCGAGATGGCCGGCGGTTTCTCGCAAAGGACGTGACAACCGGCATCGAGCGCCTGGATGACATGGTCTTTATGCAGGGCGTTCGGTGTGCAGACGCTGACCGCATCAAGCTGCTCGTTTGCGAGCATGTCCGCTACCGTGTCATAAACCCGTTCGATCCCGAACTGACGGGCAACCGCCTCCCCGCGCTCCCGTGTCCGGTTCATGACCGCGACGACATCTGCCCCGGCCGCGATGTAATGCGGGATGTGTGCGTTTGTGGCGATACCGCCCGTCCCGATGATTCCAATTTTCATGTAAATCTACTCCTTTCTCTATCTCTTTCGGGAACATCTGTTCAATTTCCTGTACAAAAAAAGGCGACCTATTTGGAATAGGCCGCCTTTCATCACTTACTTTTTGAAGTTCGTGTTTTTGATCCAGTCTTCGAGCTTGTCCTTAAGGACTGTGAAGCCTGGCGCTTCTTCTTGCTTGAAGTTTGAAGCTTCGTTGCGGCGTGGTGCGCCACGACGAGCTGGCTTAGCCGACTTCTCGCGTTTTGGTGCTTCTTGTGTCGCTTTCATTGAAAGCTTGATTTTCTTAGATGCTTCATCAACATCAAGAATTTTCACTTCAACTTCTTGGCCGACTTGAACGTACTCGTTCACGTCTTTCACGTAGTCGTGTGAGATTTCAGAGATGTGGACAAGACCTTGTGTCTCGTCGTCGAGTGCGACGAACGCACCGAAAGGTTGAATTCCTGTTACTTTACCTTTTAAAACTTGATCTTTTTCGTATTTTGCCATTACAAACACTCCTATGCTAAATTCATCAACTTACTATAACATACTTTTTTCGATAAAGTGTAGAAAATAGTAAAAAAGATTATTTAGGATTATTTTGACGTTTCAAAGTCGCACCTCAGGGTAAATACAAATCAAGCAAGACTTCAAGTATTCCCCCCTGATTCCGCTAGGCTAACGCCTAGCCCTTTTTTTGTTTTAAGATGTCGCAAACGTCCGCTGCTAGCTGATTTCATAGACATCCCCACTAGCCATCTCGTCCAAACTCATCGCGAATCGACCGACCGATATCCCCAAGTTCATCGCGGTCGGTTCGTACGAATGTTCAAGGTTCGGGTGCTTCACTCATTTACCTTCTAATCCGCCCTCAATCTCGACCCCATAATCTATATTCACACGCCACTTTCGTATATCTTCCCATTTTATGTTACATCGTTCAACCCATTTTAGAATAATCGGTCGATATTCGGTCGTGGGCGAGGCGCGATCACCATTCACCTTATCGCTAAAACGTCAACAGACCCTCATCGCTGAGAGTCTGTCGTTGACGTTGCCAGTTCAAACTGTTTCATGAACCGATCGATACGGCGGATCGCTTCTTGAAGCTGCTCGATCGACGTCGCATAACTCGCACGGACAAAGCCTTCCCCGCTCGCTCCGAACGCATTGCCCGGAACGACCGCCACTCGCTCTTCAAGCAGCAACCGTTCGGCGAACTCCTCGCTCGAAAGCCCAGTATGACGGATGGACGGGAATGCATAGAACGCACCACCCGGGACGTGGGTCGGGAGACCTGCGTCATTTAACGCCTGGATAAAATAGTTACGACGCTGGCGATAACTCTTCACCATCTTCGGGACGTGTTGGTCACGGCTACGCAGCGCCTCGAGCCCTCCGAATTGGACGAGCGTCGGCGCACACATCATGCCGTACTGATGCACTTTAAGCATCTCACGCGTCACGACTTCCGGCGCGCATGTGAACCCGAGCCGCCATCCGGTCATCGCAAACGCTTTTGAGAAACCGTTGACGACGATCGTCCGCTCGCGCATGTCGTGGAGCGTCGCGAAGCTCGTGAACGGGGCATCGTAAGACAGCTCCGCGTAGATCTCATCGCTCACAACCCACAAATCATGTTTCGTAGCGAGTTCCGCGATTTCGGCGAGCTCGTCGCCCGTCATCGTCGCACCGGTCGGGTTCGACGGGAAGCAGAGCAAAATCGCTTTCGTCCGTTCCGTGATTGCTGCTGCGACGTCTTCCCGATTCAAGCGGAACCCGGATTCCGGACGACAAGCGACCGGGACGACGGTTCCACCGGCTAATTCAATGAGCGGCCCGTAGGAGACGAAAGCTGGCTCGACGACGAGAACCTCGTCACCTGGGTTCAATAAAGCACGGAAGGCGATATCGAGCGCCTGAGACGCCCCTGTCGTGACGATCAGTTCGGTCGCCGGGTCATACGTGACGTCAAAACGGTCGGTCATGTAACGAGCAATCGCTTCACGCAGCTCGAGCAGACCCGCGTTGGCACTATAAGCCGTATAGCCTTGCTCGAGTGCCGCGTAGCTCGCTTCGCGGACGTTCCATGGCGTGATGAAGTCCGGCTCTCCCACCCCAAGAGAGACGACATTTTCCATCGTCTGTGCCAAATCGAAGAAACGGCGAATGCCAGACGGCTTCATCGAGACGACTTGATTCGATAGCGACTTCATGGCGTGATGTTCAACCGTTTGTCTTCGACTTGTGGGGTGAACAAAATACCGTCATGCTTGTACGTCTTCAACTTGAAGTGGGTCGTCGTCGACACGACCGAGTCAAGCGGTGACAGTTTGTCCGAGACGAACGACGCCACGTCTTGGAGCGAATTCGCCCGGATGACGACTTGCAGGTCGTACGCGCCCGACATCAAATAGAGAGCCGTCACTTCCGGGAAGCGGTAAATCCGTTCCGCGACCTCGTCAAACCCGCGACCTCGCTTCGGTGTGACTTTGACGTCGATGAACGCCGTGACATCGTGACGGTTAATCTTCTGCCAGTTGATCATCGCCCGGAAACCGAGCAAGATGCCGTCCGCTTTGAACTTCTCGAGCATCGTTTCGACGGTCGCCTCATCGGTCGCGAGCAAGTCCGCGAGCAACTTCGTCTCGAGGTATCCTTTTTCTTCAAGCAATTCCAAAAGTTCTAACTCTTTTGTTGTGTACATATTAGTTGTCTCCTTCCGTTCTACCGGGAAACGTCCCTGCGAACGACCTTTCTGTCTGTCTCACGTAGTCCCGCCGTTCGGACTGGACGATATGAAAATTCTTCATCTCCATATTCACCAAGCCGTGTTTTTGACAAAACCGCTCAAAGTAGCGTCGACGCGCCTCATCTTGTTTCGCCGATAAGTTGTCGGTTCCGTTAAAAGCGTAGAGCACCGTCGCCCGGGCTGGATGAACGACCGTCCCGTGCTCGATCACACGTAAGATAAAGTCCCAGTCCCAATAGTTATAAACCGTCTCATCGAACATGCCAATGACGTCGTGAAGCCGCTTGCGGTAAAGCGTGCCGGACGGAATGAACGTCGAGTCTTGCCGAATCCGGTCCAAGTCGAGCTCGTAGGCGAACGCCTCCCACTCCGTGACGACCCGCCGCCCGTCTTGCCATGTGAACCGAAACAGTTCCGCATCGGTGAAGACGAGGTCTGCCGTCGTCAAATCATCGAGCGCTCGTTCGATATGGGTCGGCATGAGTAAATCATCGTCATCTAATAAGAGAATATACTCGCCTCTTGCCTCCATCACGCCTCGGTTTCGCGCTTTGACGTGATGATTTTCTTCAAGCTCGATCAACCGAACCGACAATCGATTCAAAAAAGGCGCCAAAAGATGTTGCTTTGGCGGCCCATCATTATTTACTACAAGCACTTCGAACTGTTGAAACGTCTGTACCGTCAAACTTTCGAGCAGTTCCGTCAGTTCCGCCTCGCGCGCGTAGGCCGGAATGACGATCGAAACGAGCGGGTTCATCCGCGGTAAGCAGTTTCGACGTGCGGTAAGATTGCTTCCCAGCTGACGCCGTTCTCTTTTGATACTGTGACAAAATCGCCGTAAGCGAAGACGCTCTCGACACCTTCGATCGTGACGAGTTTCGCGAGAAGCGGTTGCTCTGTTGATTCGCCGGCTTTCACGCTTTGGCTCTTAGCTCCGAAGACGTTTTCAGGAAGTGTGATTTTCATTGCATTTGGATTAGGTGTTGGATCGATTCGTAACATGTTGGTTCCCCCTTATAATTGACAAGCTTCTAAAGATGTAAGTAATTGTCTGGCCATGGCGCGCGTATCGTCCTCAGACGGGCACTCTCCAAACGAATCCGTCAGAATACGACGAATCGTTTCATTCAACTCCGCTTCCGAGTCGATCTGCACGAGCGCCACTGTGATGTCATCGAACTCTGGCCCGTAAGACCCAAGCCCGTAACCGAGCGGGTCCCATGCTAATAATAAATCTTCTGAACGCATTTTTAAAACCCTTCTTTTTAGCCTTGATATTATATCGTACTTCCTCAATCTACCGCACTTTTGACGATGGCGCTAGCCTTACCTCGGATTTCCCGCTTTTTCAAATCGAGCCAACACTATATCTAGTATTGGTTCCTGGTCATAACCTTTTTAATAATTTATGGAATCAGTGACATTCTTCTTGATTTCTGTATTGACAAATCGGATTGAACGCTTACAAAAAAAGCGGACAGCTTTGACCTCGGGAATCAGTAAATCTTTTTTTCGTCTCATATCACGTCTCAAAACGGTTGAGAGAGCCGTTTTAGAGTAAAAGTAATTCGCATCGTCACAGTTTTATAAATTTCAATGATTGCAAAACTAAATATGGGTGATTTATGATTAAAAAGAGAATAAAACGTCAATATATAGTTAACGGATATTTATCACGTTCTATCCCCATTGACGTTGTATCGGACTAGTTCCGCTATACCTTTATAATTTCTACACCTGAAGAAGGAGTGATCGTTTTGACATCCCCTATCCACCACGAGACGATGTTGCCGGCAACACCAACCCTTGCCGACGTAGCAACATTGATCCAATCCTTAACACAACGCTACCCGCAGCTCAGCGTCGCACGCTACGAGGAACGTTTGATTCGAGCACTCGATTCAAAATCACTGACACAAGATGTAGTATATGACTTGATGACGATGCACGCCCTCGATATGTTGAAGGCTGAAGAGCCGGACTGGACGTTCGTCGCGACCGAGATGTACTTAAACCGTCTCTACCTTGAAGCAGCACGCAACCGCGGGTATGACGCTTCGATGCGTTACGGCTCACTCTATTCGATGATCGAGACGCTGACGAACAAAGGCATCTTCACGTCGGCGTTAATTGACACATACTCTAAAGAAGATATCGCTTATTTAGAGACGTTGATCGACCCGTCACGCGATCGCCTCTTCACTTACATCGGCCTACGAACGTTATCGGACCGTTACCTCGGACGCGATCACGTTAAAAACTTATATGAGCTCCCACAAGAGCGGTTTATGGTCATCGCCATGACGCTCATGCAAAACGAGGCCGCGTCTAAACGGGTCCAACTTGCCGAAGAAGCCTACTGGGCGCTATCGAACTTATACATGACCGTCGCGACGCCGACGCTCTCGAATGCCGGTAAATCGTACGGGCAGCTTAGCTCTTGCTTCATCGATACGGTCGATGATTCACTCCGCGGTATTTACGACTCGAACACGGACGTGGCCACACTTTCAAAAGGCGGCGGCGGCATCGGGGTCTACCTCGGCAAAATCCGTTCACGCGGAAGTGACATTAAAGGATTCAAAGGTGTCTCGAGCGGTGCGTTGCCTTGGATGAAGCAGTTGAACAACACGGCCGTCTCGGTCGATCAACTCGGCATGCGTCAAGGCTCGATCGCCGTCTACTTGGACATCTGGCACAAGGATATCTTTGAATTCCTCGATGCCAAGTTGAACAACGGCGATGAGCGCCTCCGCACTCATGACTTGTTCACCGGCGTCTGTTTACCGGACTTGTTCATGCGTACCGTCGAAGCGCGGGGCGATTGGCATTTGTTCGACCCGCATGAGATCCGCACGGTCATGGGCTTCAGCCTTGAAGACTTCTACGACGAGACGGACAACGGCGGTTCGTTCACCGAGAAATATACGGCTTGTGTCAATAATCCAGAGCTCACACGTGTAACCGTGCCGGCCATCGACCTCGTCAAACGTTACATGCGCTCACAGCTCGAGACGGGCACGCCGTACATGTTCTTCCGGGATGCGGTCAACCGCGCCAACCCGAACAAACATGCGGGTATGATTTACAGCTCGAACCTCTGTTCAGAAATCGCCCAGAACATGTCGGCGACGACAATCGATGAAGAGTACACAGCAGACGGGAAAATCGTTATCACGAAGACTCCGGGCGACTTTGTCGTCTGTAACTTGAGCTCGATCGCGCTCGCACGTGCCGTCAAATCCGACGTACTCGAGCGCCTCATCCCGATTCAAATGCGAATGCTCGATAACGTCATCGACCTCAACACGATCGAAGTGCCGCAAGCGATGATCACGAACCAGAAATATCGTTCTGTCGGTCTCGGCACGTTCGGGTGGCACCATTTGCTCGCCCTCGAAGGCATACGCTGGGAATCGGTCGACGCCGTCCATTACGCTGAGAAACTTTACGAAAAAATCGCCTATCTCACGATTCACGCTTCGATGGAACTTGCGAAAGAAAAAGGCGCGTTCGGCGTGTTCGAAGGTTCGGAATGGCACACGGGCGAATACTTCAGTCGCCGCAACTACCGGTCGCACGACGAGCTCGACTGGGACGGACTCGCGGCTGAGGTTCACCAAAACGGTGTCCGCAACGCCTACATGATGGCCGTCGCACCGAACTCGTCGACAGCGATCATCGCCGGCAGCACCGCTTCGATCGACCCGATTTATAAGAAAGTATATTCGGAAGAAAAGAAAAATTATAAGATCCCAGTGACCGTCCCTGACCTCAACTCGGAGACGAACTGGTTCTACAAATCAGCGTTTGAAGTCGACCAACTTTGGAGCATCCGTCAAAACGCGGCCCGCCAACGCCACATCGACCAAGCGATCAGTTTCAACTTATACGTCAAGAACGACGTGAAGGCGACTGAAATGCTGGCGATGCACCTCGAGGCATGGTCGCTCGGTATGAAATCGATCTATTACACGCGTTCAACGACCGTCGAAGTCGATGAATGCGAATCGTGTTCGTCGTAACATCTGTTTAACGAAAGGTGGGACCTAACCATGAACGTCGCAATCGTCTATAGTTCAATGAGCGGGAATACAGAAGAGGTCGCCGAGTTGATTCAGGCGACCCACGTCAATCGGGGCGACCGTGCCGTCTTGTACGAAGCGGACCGCATCGGCCATCGCGAGGCCCAAGCGCTCGCCACGTACGACCTCGTCTATTTCGGGTCGTACACGTGGGCCGATGGCGTCTTGCCAGACGAGATGAAAGATACGTTCCGGCTTCTCTTGAAAGAGCAGTCGGTACCGATTCGTCAAGCCGCCGTCTTCGGGACGGGTGACAAGATGTTCGTTCATTTCTGCCGCGCTGTCGACGAGATGGCATACCACCTTTCGAAGTTTGGAATCCCCCTTGCCGGTGAACTGTTGAAAATCGAGCAGTCGCCGCGCAACCAACCGTACAACGTCCGTGCTTGGACCGAACGGTTGGCACGAAACGCCGAAGAAGGAGTACACGTCTATGACTATTCAAAAGATCAAACTACTGTCGCCCAAACATCCTAACCGGGCGACAGCCATTATCGGTGGCGAGACGAGTTCGATCGTCAACTGGAACGATATCGCCTATCCACAATTTTATACAATTTATAAACAGTTGCTGTCTAACTTTTGGATCCCAGATGAGATCTCGATGTCAAAAGACATGCAACAATGGCCGCAACTGACCGAGCGTGAACAAGACGCGTTCAAGCGCATCATCGGCTTGTTGTCGATTCTCGACTCGGTGCAGACGCGCTACATTCTAGAGTCGGCGATGTTCTCTTCCGACTCGTCGGTCCACTCGGTGCTCGCCATCATCGCCCAGCAAGAAGTCGTCCATAATCAATCGTACAGCTACGTGCTGTCGAGTCTCGTTCCGCTCAGCGAGCAGAACCGCATCTTCGATATCGCCAAAGATGACGAGATGGTCATGAAACGTAATCAGTTCATCTTAGACTTGTATGAAGACTTCCGGGCCGTGCCGAACGCGGAGAACTTCGCGAAGTCTCTCGTCGCCTCGGTCATCCTTGAAGGCATCAACTTCTATTCCGGATTCGCCTACTTCTATAACCTCGCCCGTCATCAGAAGATGGTCGGGACGTCGACGATGATCAGCTATATCCAACGGGACGAGATGCAACATTCGCATTTCGTCAGCCAGCTGCTTCGCGCCGTCTTGACCGAGAACCCGGAAATCGACGCCGACGGAAGCTTCAGCCAGTTCGTCTACGACACGATGGGACAAGCGGTCGACCTCGAGATCGAGTGGTGCGAATACGTACTCCGTGACCTCGATGGCCTCGACGTCAGCGAGATGCGTGATTACATCAAATACCTTGCCAACAAACGCCTGCGAGTCATCGGGTTGAACGATTTGTATGAAGGCTTCAACGAGGACGTCATGCCGTGGATCCGTGCCTATTCGGACGACTCGCTCAACGCGACGAAATCCGATTTCTTCGAACAAAAATCACGCTCATACGCGAAAGTGACTGACGCCAACGGTTTCGACGACTTATAAGCCAAGCCCTCGCCCATTCGGACGAGGGCTTGTTTACTACATAAAAGGAAGGCCCCGGCTCGTGTTGAGCTGGGGCCTTCTGTATACTCCTGCGCGAGCAGGTTGGAATTAATGGTACGCTCTCACGTATTGGGCAATACCTTCAGCAACACCGATTGCCATGCGCTGGCGCGATGCTTCACTGCGAAGGTGGACAATATCTTGCGGAGACGAGATGAACCCGAGTTCGACGAGTGCTGACGGCATCGTGTTATACGTGATGACGTAGTAGTTCGCCGTCTTGACACCGCGGTTTCTCATCCCTGACATTTCACCCATCAAATTCGATTGGATGTTCGTTGCGAGCACCCGACTCTTGGCACTATGGGCCGACGAGGTCGAGTAGAACGTTTCGACTCCGTTCGCCGCGGATGTCGTCGCCGCGTTCGTATGCAGGCTGACGAAGAGATCGCCACGTAAGTTTCTGGCCGCTTGGACACGTTGATTGAGCGTCAAGTAAACGTCTGTCGAACGTGTCAACCGGACTTCGTAACCATACTTCGAACGAAGATACGCTTCCGTACGTTTCGTCACGTCGAGTACGACCGTTTTCTCATAAAGCGAACTTCTCACTGCACCCGGATCGGTTCCACCGTGTCCGGCATCGAGAACGATGACCGCACCACTTGATACGCTAGGCTTTGAAGCCGATGCATACGCCGTTGAGATGTAACCATCACGGTTGTTGTATTTAATCTTGTAGAAGCCGTTCGATGAACCGTAGTGGTCGACTTGCGTGC
The DNA here is from genome assembly GCF_004337185.1 of Exiguobacterium sp. SH0S2. NCBI lineage: Bacteria > Bacillati > Bacillota > Bacilli > Caryophanales > Exiguobacterium > Exiguobacterium sp. SH0S2. The sequence goes on from NZ_SJVB01000003.1 coordinate 308,710, forward strand.
CGTGTGCAAGTTTCCCGAGTATCGTCGAGCTGGCCGAAGCCGTCGCTCTGACGTTCAAGACATCACCCGGCGTGTTAATATACACTTTCCCTTGTGGCGATGCAGCAGGTGCTGATGGCGCCTTACCAGCAGTCAACCATGAAGTCGGTGTGAAGTAGGTCTTCGTCCCGACGAAAACGTTTGACCAGCTTGAGTTGTATGTGCTGTACGTGACAGCCGTGTACTGCGGCAAGACGAGCAATACCGATGAACTCTGGTGCGTTTTACCGAACAAGTTGATGTTGCGGTTGGCGTATCCTTGAACTTTCGTCTCGACTGGCTTTGTCGTTGTCGGCGGTTGAACCGGGGCAACGCCTGGTGTGATCCATGCCGTCGGTGTATAGTACGTGTCGCTGCCGATATAGACAGTCGACCAGCTCGAGTTGTACTTACTCGATGCGACTACCGTGTTCAACGGGAGTACTTTAACGACTTTCGATGCCTGGTTGCGCGTATCGAACAATTTCAAGTCCCGGTTCGCGTAGCCAGTCTCTGTCGTCGTCGCCGGCTTCAGTGTTCCGGCTGTAATTCCTCGAGTCGGTGTGTAGTAGGTCTTCGTGCCTTCATAAATAACCGACCAGCTCGAGTTGTGGATGCTGAACGTGACAGCGCGCTTGGCCGGGATCGTTTTCGCGACCGGTGATGTTTGTAGCGTGCGATTGAACAGCTGAATGTCGCGATTCGTGTAGCCCGATTGCTTTTTAGGCGCTGAAACGACTAACTTTGGCGCAAGGTAAGCTTTCGCCGCATAGTACGTCTTTCCACTCAAGAACACTTTGGCCCATGATGAGTTATGGACGGCATAGTTCACTTCAGTGCCTTTTTTAAGCGTCGTAACGATTTTCGCATCACGGTGTGACGTCACTCGAATGTTCAAGTTTTCTGTCGTGACGCCTGTCGATGATGCTGCTTGCGTCGTGATCGTCGTCGGTGACGAGGCGATCCGTTTAATGTACGGGGCCGAAGCATAGTAAGTGCGACTATTTAGATACACTTTATGCCATGATTGGTTATAAGTCCCATACTTTACTTTTGTGCCTTTCGGTAACGTCGTGATGACCGCTCCCGTCGTGCTTGGTGTCGATCGAACGTTTAAATTGACAGTCGTTTCGCCATCTAATGTCGATGCCTCAACCGCAGGGATTTGAGCACCGAACAACAACAGCGATAAGATGAGAGCAACTTTCAATAGCTTCATTTTCATCCAAAATATTCCTTTCTTCTCGCGCTAATTTATACTAACAACACCTTCATAGTAGCATAACGCTTTTTAAAAAAAAGTAAGTATTTGAAAAAAAGATGAATATTTTTGATAAAAAGGGGAATACTTTTCTACCAGTTTTTACGAATAATAATAAATTTGTCTATCCCATGCCATTCTTCGTCGATTATGAACGATTCCGGCACCTTCCAGTCTTGCTCGAGAGAGGACGTCATGATGAACGGATCGTCTGGTTGAAGAATGACGAACCCATCCAGCCCTTCGACATGGGCAATCTTAAAGAATCGTTCCATGTTATATTCTCGTTCTCTATATCGGCTCGCTTCCTCCGAAGGTTTAGCCTCAATTCCTCCCCAATATCGACCAGATTTAAAACGCGTGTACAATCGCACCGCCGATTCGGTGATCGGGTCAGGCGTATGGTCGAACCGCCCGAAATCGCGCGCGGATTTCTCATCGATCAGCGAACCGATTTCCGCATACAAATCAAGCTCAATCTCGCGTGCGATATCGAACACCGCTGCTTGGACGCTCTCGATTCGATACTGTAACGAACCCGGCGTCGATGATGCTTTCAATTTTTTATCCCCTTCGTAGGCGTTCAAGGTCCGGGCCACCTCCCCCGCTTCACGAACGAGCGAATAGTAAGCGCGATGAACGAGGCGCTCGCCTCGTCCGTTCGATTGATCGTCAAGTTCGATCGCATACTGATTGGCGAGACAAGTTGAAATGACGAATACATCTAACAGCTCTTCCACGAGCGCTGCCTCGTCCTGGTCATGCAAGGCACCACCCACTTCTCCCACTTCTTCTAATAATCTGGCCAAGCCTGATAGCGGCCGCCAATACCCTCCTAAGTGGATAATCATCCGATCGATTTTCTGTTGAATCTCCTTCATATTTAATCACCTATCCATCCTCTTCATTTACCAGTTGCGTGGTATACTATGCTCAATCCAATTGTTAGGAAAGGGGCAACCCCTCATGTCTCCTGTAAGACTTTGGCAATTACTTCGATTTCTCCTTGTCGGCATCGGACTCGTGCTCGTTATTTGGGGACTGAGCGTCCTCTTTACGTACACGTATCCTTTCGTGTTCGCTTTCTTGTTATCCTTGTTGACAGTCCCCCTCGTCAACTTGTTCGAGCGTCAGACGAAGATGCCGCGTGCCCTTGGCACCCTCGTTTCACTGCTAATCGTTATGAGTCTTGTCAGCGGCGTCATCGCCATCGTCGTCACCCAATTGATTCGTTACTTGACGATTGCGGCCGAAAAACTTCCAGACCAGATCGAGACGTTCACTGCCTACGTGCAGCGTATGTTCAATCAAAAAATCGCCCCGTTCGTCAACGACGCCTACGACAGCATCCAACGGTTAAACCCTGGTCAAACGACATCGCTCGAAGGTGGCATCACTGAAATCGGCGTCCAACTCGGTGCCGCGATCGGCGTCCTGTCTCGAGGTGTCGCCGGGCTCCTGCAAGACATCCTGAGCGCACTCCCGCTCGTCCTGCTCTTGTTCGTCGTCATCGTCCTAGCCTGGTTCTTCATCACGAAAGACTGGCCGTCTTACATGCGTTCGATCGAGCGGTTGAACAAACGAAAAGGCTTTAAAGAGTTCGAACTCGTCATGCTCAATTTACGCTCGGCTTTGTTCGGCTATGTCCGGGCCCAATTGACCCTCATTTCCATCACGTTCGGAATCGTCTTGGTCGGGATGTTCATTCTACGTGTCGACAATCCGTTCTCATTCGCCTTGTTAGCCGCGTTCTTTGATCTGTTGCCTTACCTGGGTGTCGGAACACTCTTAGTGCCATGGGCAGCCTACGCGGCCATCTCAGGCGACTGGTTCAGCGCGATCGGGCTTCTCGTGCTCTACATCCTCGTCATCGTCCAACGCAACTTGGCCGAGCCGAAGATCGTCGGCTCTCATATCGGCCTCGATCCGCTCGCGGCTTTGATCTCGATCTTTGTCGGTCTGCAACTGTTCGGTGTCCTCGGTTTCATTTTAGGACCAGTCCTCGCGGTATTGCTGAAAGCACTTTACAACGCCCAAGTATTTCATTACATATGGAAGTTCGTCCTCGGACCAATCCAGACACCAAAAGAGCGATGACGCGGTCATCGCTCTTTTGTCTTCGGTACCGCTACGAACGGTAATCCCTCTGTTTGATGCGGATGCGTCTCTAAGCCTGTCGTCCCGGCCTCATAGGCGGCGACGGCAAGGATACATGCGTCGATGATATCGTCGACTTTGACGTTCGACATCTTCCACTTCCACGGCGAACTTTTCGAATAGCGCCGCAACAGCTCGATCCGTTCGGCTTCGCCGGCCTCAGTCTTTTTGCTGAAATCGGCCTCGTGTCCGGTCATGACGGCGAAACAGACTTCCGGATGCGACTCATACACGTCTTCAGCCGTGATCGTTTGAAACTCACGAATACGCGGCACGAGGTTCCATGCTTGCTTGCTGATTCCTTTTCCAATCAGTTCGCGACTTCTCACATTGGCGGCTTCATACGTCTGTTCCATCACGACGTCTTGAATCGGCGGCGTGAAGATCGACGACTTCCGTTGCTTCAACTGGGCCCGCATCCACGCATCGCACGTCCGGTCCGGGTTTGAGATCGTCCCGAGATCGTTCGGCATGTCGACGAAGTGCATTGCCCCGTCAATCAATAAATCTTCCAACTGTTCTGAGATGGTCAAGCACAGCGAGATGCTATCGTACGTGATTCGCACCCAGCCTCCGCGTGCCCCATCAATTCCTACTCCGACCACGGCGTCCCTCCTGAATCAAAAACAAAACTCCGAGCACCGCACTAAAGACGGATACCCCTAACAACAACTGGCTCGGCCAAGCCGCATAGCCGAGACCTGCGACGATGGCCAAACCGATCAACATTAATCCGAATTTCAACGCTTCCACCCTTCGAGCATTGACGCAAGTGTACGTACCATAACACCGGTCGGGCCTTTCGGACCGAGATCGTTCGCCGCAGAACGCTCGCTCGTTCCAGCGATATCGAGGTGGAGCCACGGCGTGTCACCGACGAACTCGCCGACGAACGCGCCACCGAAAATCATATGACCGAAACGGCCCGGTGAGTTGTTCAAGTCGGCGACTTCAGATTTCCGAACTTGCTTGATGAACACATCAAAGTAAGGCATTTGCCAAACGAGCTCATTCGTTGCTCGGCTCGCCGTCTCTAGTGCCTCATAGAGCGAGTCGTCGTTCGTCAGGCAACCAGTTACCTCAGTACCGAGCGCGACGAGTACACCGCCTGTCAGCGTCGCTACGTCGATGATGGCTTTCGGCTCATACGTCTTCGCGAACGTCACCGCATCGGCAAGAACGAGTCGTCCTTCCGCATCGGTATTGAGCACTTCGATCGTTTTCCCGTTCATCGCCGTAATGACGTCGTCCGGTTTGAACGCGTCTCCTGAAATCATGTTGTCCGTTGCCGGAATGACGCCGAGCACGTTGACAGCCGGTTTCGTCGTCGCGAGCGTCTCAAACAGACCGAGCACGGTGGCGGCACCACCCATATCGCCTTTCATCCCGACGATCCCGTCTTTCGGCTTGATCGAGTAACCGCCCGTGTCGAACGTGACACCTTTTCCGACGACGGCAATCGGCGCATCGTCCCCGGCACCGTTGTACTCGAGCACGATCAACTTCGGCGGAATTGTCGAACCTTGATTGACAGCGAGCAGCGCCCCCATACCGAGCGCCTCCATCTCTTCTTTTTCAATGATTCGATGGCTGAAACCATGACGCTCGGCCAGGTCGACGGCGTAGTCGGCTAGTGCCACTGCGTTCAAAATGTTAGCCGGCATCATCGTCAACGTCCGAGCGACGTTGACCCCACGCCCGTAAGCGGCACCCGCTTCGACGTCCGCTTCGTTCGCGTCTCCTAAAAGGGTGATCGTCACGTCCGGTGTCGCCGATTTTGGCGCCGACTTATATGTAGGATGCTCATACGTCGCCATCTCATACGCTTCTGCGAACAAGCTCGCCACGCCTGGTTCAAACGTGTCGAGCGCGACCGCGACGTCCGTGAAGGCGCGGGCTTTGATTTCTTTCGCGACTTTCCCGAACCAATTCCGCAAGTTTTCGACGGACGAATCGTTGCGTTGTCCTAAACCCACGAACAGCACGCGTTTGATGTTCCCCTCAAACGTCGGCACGATCGAGACTTCCCCTGTCTTCGTCGAGATGTCAGCTGACTGGATGAGCGATTTGACGCGCCCGTTGAACAACGTGTCGAGCCCTGTTTCGACGGCGTCGGCCGCCCCGATTCCGACAACGACCGTGTCGTGTGAACCGGTCCAGTCTAATTCAGCGAATTGATACATATTTGCCACTTCCCTTCTTTATATAAGGTAAGCATAACGAACTTCATCGAAATAATGAAATAGTATGCGCAATCGTCGCTAATTCTTCAAATTCAAAGGCTATCTCCTCGTTGTGACGATGTTTTATTTTATGATAGGATAGGAAAGTACGCAATCAGGCATCCCTCGTGCTCGAGGCGAGGCCATTTTGTTCGGTCGAGGCTTCCCCTAGTAGTAGACCGTTGCTACTTTAATCTTCCGGGTTTTCGTTAGTTCCTTTTTCATTTCGGGTAAGAACTAACGAGGTAACGTTGGAAAAAACACTATTTCTTTGAAGAGAGGGATTACGCTTATGTCACACATTAAAGGTATTGGCGCATCTGCAGGAATCGCAGTTGCGAAAGCATTCGTCATGGAGACACCTTCATTTGACATCCCGACGAACAAAATCGAGGACGTAGCCGCTGAGAAGGCACGCTTCCAAGCAGCCATCGCTCAGTCGAAAACAGAACTCGAAGAAATCCGCCAGATCACACTGCGTGAACTCGGAGAAGACAAGGCTGAGATCTTCTCGGCTCACTTGCTCATCGTGGAAGACCCAGAGATCGTCTCGCAAGTGAACGAAAAAATTGAAAGCGAACACATGAACGCTGCGAAAGCGCTCGATGAAGTCGCTCAAACGATGATCATGATCTTTGAATCGATGGACAACGAGTACATGCGCGAGCGCGCGGCTGATGTCCGCGACGTCACAAAACGCGTCATGGCCCACATCCTCGGCGTCACGTTCATGACACCTGCTTCAATTTCTGAAGAAGTCATCATCATCGCTGAAGATTTGACACCGTCTGACACGGCTCAGCTCAACCGCAAATACGTCAAAGGGTTCGCGACAAACATCGGCGGTCGTACATCACACTCGGCCATCATGTCGCGCTCACTTGAAATCCCGGCAGTCGTCGGAACGAAAGTCGCACTCGAAGAAATCAAGAACGGCGACCTCGTCGTCATCGACGGGACAGAAGGAGACGTTTTCGTCAATCCGTCTGAAGAACTCGTCAATGAATACGTCGCTAAACGTGCGTCATTCGAAGCCTACAAAGAAGAGTTGAAGCAACTCGTCAACGAAGAGTCTGTCACGGCAGACGGTCATAAAGTGAAACTCGCGGCGAACATCGGGACACCGAACGACCTTGAAGGCGTTCTTAAAAACGGTTCTGATGCGATCGGTCTTTACCGGACAGAGTTCCTTTACATGGATTCAGAAACATTCCCGACTGAAGAAGAGCAGTACACGGCATACAAAACAGTAATCGAAGGCATGGAAGGCAAACAAGTCGTCATCCGTACGCTCGACATCGGTGGAGATAAAGAATTGTCTTACCTCGACCTCCCGAAAGAGATGAACCCGTTCCTCGGCTATCGCGCCATCCGCCTTTGCCTCGAAGAAACGGACTTGTTCCGCACACAGCTTCGCGCCCTTCTCCGCGCCTCGGCTCACGGTGACCTCGCTATCATGTTCCCAATGATTGCGACACTTGAAGAGTTCCGCGCAGCGAAAGCCCTTCTTCTCGAAGAAGAAGCGAAGTTGAAAGCAGAAGGCGTCGCTGTCGGTAACTACGAGACAGGAATGATGGTCGAAATTCCTTCGACAGCCGTCATGGCGAAACAATTCGCGAAAGAAGTCGACTTCTTCTCTGTCGGCACGAACGACTTGATTCAATACACGATGGCAGCTGACCGCATGAACGAGAAAGTCTCGTACTTGTACCAGCCGTTCAACCCGGCCATCTTGAACCTTCTCCACAACGTCATCACAGAAGCACACAAAGCAGGCAAATGGGTCGGCATGTGTGGCGAGATGGCTGGAGAAGAGCTTGCGATTCCAATCCTGCTAGGACTTGGCCTCGACGAGTTCTCGATGTCGGCTTCAAGCGTCCTTCGCGCACGTAGCCTCGTGAAACGTTTGACGAAAGCTGAAACAGAAGCGATCGTCAACGACGTCCTCAACATGGATACAGCCGAAGAAGTCGTCAACTTCATCAGCCAAAAATTCGATATTAAAGCATAATCAAAAGTGGCTCTCGCAATTTGCGAGAGCCACTTTTTTTTGCGCTTATTCCGCGCCTTTGTCATCCGTTCTAAAATCGAGCGCTTCCCCGGCGACGACCGTCTCTCCGAACGGTACGACGACGACTTTGCCGTCCCCGTTCGTCCAAATGATCGGCGTGATGAGCGACGGGACTTTGTCACGGATCAAGTTGAGGTCGACATCGAGCAGAATATCTCCCGCTTCGACGCGGTCGCCTTCTTTCACTTTGGCGACGAACCCTTCCCCTTTCAGATTGACCGTATCAAGACCGACGTGGATGAGAATCTCGCGTCCGTCGTCCGCGAGCAGCCCGATCGCGTGTTTCGTCGGGAAGAACGTCGTGATCTGACCGGTGACCGGTGCCACGACTTGGCCGGAACTCGGCTCGATCGCGAACCCTTCACCCATCATCCGGCCCGAGAAGACTTGGTCCGGTACATCGTCAAGCGACAAGATGACACCCGACATCGGTGCGAGGAAGCGATGGTCGGCATGCTCGGCCGCTTCCGGCGTGATGACCGCTTTTTCTTTCGGTTTGTACTCGCCACCTTCGATGATGGCGGCGATTTGCGATTTGAGTGTATCGGACTTCGGTCCGAAGATGGCTTGAATGTTATCCCCGACTTCAAGCACACCGGCGGCACCAAGATCTTTCAGCAAGTCTTTATCGACTTGTTTGACATCGTTCACGGTGACACGGAGTCGTGTGATACAAGCATCAAGATGCTTGATATTCTCAGGGCCACCGAGGCCAACGAGCACTTCGTACGGAAGGTCATCGTCGACAACCGTTCGGGCGCCACGCCCTTCGGCGACGACGTCACGACCTGGAACTTTCAAATCGAACTTCGTGATCGCGAAACGGAATCCAAAGTAATAGACGACCGCGAAGACGAGACCGACTGGAACGACGAGCCACCAAGCGGTCCGGTTCGGTAATACCCCGAACAGCAGGTAGTCGATGAGTCCGCCCGAGAACGTCATCCCAATTTTAACGTTGAGCAAATGCATCGTCATAAACGATAGTCCAGCGAACACGGCGTGAATACCGAAAAGAAGTGGTGCGACGAAGACAAATGAGAATTCGACCGGTTCAGTGATACCAGTCAAGAATGAAGTGAGGGCTGCTGAGAAGTAAAGTCCTTCCACGTCTTTACGACGCTCTTTCGGGACCGTGTGGTACATGGCGAGACAGGCGGCCGGTAACCCGAACATCATGAACGGGAACTTCCCAGTCATGTACGTCCCGGCTGTGAATTCGACGCCGTCACGAAGCTGGGCGAAGAAGATCCGTTGGTCCCCCTGAACGAGATCCCCGGCTTGGTTCGTATATTCCCCGAACTGGAACCAAAACGGCGAGTACCAAATGTGGTGAAGACCGAAAGGAATCAATGACCGTTCGACCAAACCGAAGACGAATGCGGAAACCGCCACGTTCGCCTCAATGATCGTGCTCGAGAACGTATTGATGGCAGTACCGATCGGCGGCCAAATGTAGGCGAGCGCGATCCCGATCACTAAACTGAACGCGGCGGTCGCAATCGGAACGAAACGTTTCCCAGCAAAGAATCCTAAGAAGTCCGGCAACTTGATGTTAAAGTACTTGTTATACGCGAACGCGGCAATCAAACCGGCGATGATACCACCGAATACCCCCATTTGGAGCGTCGGGATACCAAGTACCGATGCATAGGCAGGATCCCCCTGGACAATTTCTGCAGTAATCCCGTTCCACGTGCTGATAACTTTGTTCATGATCAAATAACCAACGATAGCTGCTAACCCGGCAACACCGTCTCCGTTGGCCAGCCCAATGGCGACCCCGACGGCGAACAACAGACCTAAATTGGCGAACACGATATCCCCGGCATCGGTCATGACTTGCCAAATGAGGACGAGTGCATCGTTTGCCAAGAAAGGTAACAGCGAAACGAGATCAGGATTTTGGAACGCAGTACCAAATGCAAGTAATAGACCGGCTGCCGGCAAAATCGCAACCGGAAGCATGAGCGCCTTCCCGATCCGCTGCAATACGCCAAACACTTTCTTCCACATCATGGTTCCTCCTTTTGTCAGAATACTTACTTTTCCCCATCTGATACCAGGCTGAAACCGTTTCCCCATACAAAAAAAGCCAACCCTTAATGGATTGGCTTAATACTTAGTTTGCTTTCTTTTCGTTACCTGAAGCGATGACCGCTTGCATCTCTGATTTCAATGCATCCGAACGCGGTCCAAAGATGGCTTGAATGTTGTTACCGACTTCAAGGACACCAGCTGCCCCGAGACGTTTCAACTCTTCTTTGTTCACTTGGCTCTTATCTTTAACTTCGACGCGAAGACGTGTGATACATGCGTCAAGGTGTTTGATGTTTTGTGAACCACCGAAACCAACGAGGATATCTTGTGCAAGTTCCGAACCAGTAGCTGTTGATTGCTCAACGACTTCATCTTCACGGCCCGGTGTTTTAAGGTTGAACTTACGGATAACGAAACGGAATCCGAAGTAGTAAATGACTGCGAACGCGAGTCCGACTGGAATGACGAGCCACCATGCTGTTTGGTTAGGAAGTACACCGAAGAGAAGGTAGTCGATCAAACCGCCCGAGAACGTCATCCCGATTTTGACGTTCAAGATGTGCATGACCATGAATGAAAGACCAGCGAAAACTGCGTGTACTGCGAACAAGAGTGGAGCTACGAACAAGAATGAGAACTCGATCGGCTCTGTGATACCTGTCAAGAACGATGTGAGTGCTGCCGAAGCCAAGAGACCGCCGACGACCGCTTTACGCTCAGGACGTGCTTCATGGTACATCGCAAGTGCTGCTGCAGGAAGACCGAACATCATGAACGGGTATTTACCAGTCATGAACGTACCGGCTGTAAGCTCGGCACCGTCACGGATTTGAGCGAAGAAGATCGCTTGGTCACCGCGGACGATGTTGCCAGCTGCATCCGTGTATGATCCGAATTCGAACCAGAACGGTGAGTAGAAGATATGGTGCAAACCGAACGGGATCAACGAACGTTCAATCAAACCGAAGACGAACGCTGCGAGCGTACGGTTTTCTTCCAACATGAAGTTTGAGAACGTGTTCAAACCGTGCTGAACTGGTGGCCAGATGAGAAGCATGACGAAACCAGCGACGACAGCCAATACAGCTGTGACGATTGGGACGAAACGCTTACCAGCGAAGAAGCCAAGGAATTGTGGCAATTCGATGTTGAAGTACTTATTGTATGCCCAGGCCGCTATCAGACCGACGATGATACCACCGAAGACACCTGTTTGAAGTGTTGGGATACCAAGGACTGACGCGTAAGCCGGGTCACCTTGTGCGATGATCTCAGGTGTGAGTTCGAGCCAAACACCCATGACTTTGTTCATGATGAGGAACCCGACGATGGCTGCGAGTCCGGCAACGCCGTCCCCTGCTAAACCGATCGCGACACCGACTGCGAATAAGAGTGCTAAGTTCGAGAAGATAATTCCGCCTGCTTGCTCCATGAGCTGAGCAAACTTGACAACGCCTGCGTTAGTCAACCAACCAGCGCGTGACGTAAGGGCCGGGTTTTGCATCGCGTTACCGAATGCGAGAAGAAGACCGGCTGCCGGCAAGATCGCAACAGGAAGCATAAGCGCTTTACCGACTTTTTGAAGAACACCAAAAATCTGCTTAAACATGATAAATCCTCCTTTTGTAATTGTTTATTCTGAAACCGAACGTAGATGTCAGACAACCGACGTATCTAAACGTTTTCATAATGAACGTTTATAAAAACAGAAACAGGCATGAATAAGGTATAGAACGTAGACTTCTCCTCAATAGAGAAATCGTAGCCGTTCCACTCCTTACTCATGCCTGATCGAATCAGTAACACGTAAGATACGTGGTATCAGTTATCTACTTGTAGTCAGTCGCTGGAGATGCATCGTCAAATATGTCGCTTCACCTCGTGGCACAGGACGCTTTAATTCGCGTTCCATGATGCCCATCAGCTCCCAAGCAGTACTATAGCATAGCGGATATTCTTCACGCAACACCTTTTCTATTTTTTGTGGAGCCTCGACCGTCTCACCTGTCGCAACCCGCTCAACGGCGTACCTTAAGTGCCGAAGTAAGCGCTTATAATCGAGCGAAGTCCGGTCCATTTTGACGTTCAAACGACTCTCAATCGTCTGAACGATCTGGCCGATGATTTGATTATGACGATTGACTTCGAGGACGTTTTTAAACGTCGTCGCCGAATGGATATGAAGGGCGATAAATCCGACCTCGGCATCAGGAAGCAACACATCGAGGCGCTCGTGGATCATGTCGACGATCCGTTCAGCGAGCGCGTACTCGTTCGGATAGAGCGATTCAGTCTCGAGTAAGAACGGATTCGTCACTTCCATCCCTTGCTCGATCCGTTTCATCGTAAAGAACAAGTGATCGGTCAGGCCGATATGGATATGTTGGTCGACTTTTTTTCCTGTGTTGCTCTCGATGAAGCCGACGATGTCTTGCATGAAGGCGATGAAGTCTTCATCGACGTGCTTCACGAGCTCACGATATTGAGATTGCTCTTCCTTATCCGTCAATTGATACACTTTCTCCGGGACGCTGGCCGGGTCGACGAGATCGCCCGCTTTCTTGCCGAAGCCAATCCCCTTCCCAAGCAGAATGACTTCCGGATCCGTATCATGTTGACAAATGACAACGCTATTATTCAACACTTTTTTGATCGTATACATCGGTAATGTCATTCGTATCGCATCCCTTACTAATTAAATCGTTATCTCATCTAGTATATCGGTTCAGCTTCTAAAAAAGTAGGCAGAAACCAAAAAAAGACGAACATTTCTGTCGTCTTTAAAACATCGAGTAACCGCTCTTACGCAAGTACCGGATGGTGACCCCTGCCAAGATGGCACCGAGCAATCCGAATCCGAGCATAAAAATGTCGAGAAACTGCAGACCGAGCAGACGCTCATAGACGTTCGCGAGCGCGGTCGATGTTTCCGTGACGTAGCTTGACAGCTTGACGTTGTCGATCATCATGATGACGAAAATCGGATAGATGAACACGAGCGTCCACGTCTTTTTGAGCAGCATGTTCAAGATGAAACCGATGCTGAAGAAGATGACTAAATATAAAATCGCGCCGATGACGGCTTGGATGATGTGCATGTGATTGCCCCCTTTTCCCGTTGTCTATTATACCGAAAAGAAATCCGCTTGGTCAAAGAAGTTCACTGAATCGTTGACATGAAAAAGCAGCCCGTTCAAATGAACAGGCTGCTCGTTGGCTCAAACGAATCAGAATTTACCTTTTTTAAGGACGAGACCGTATTTTTTGAGCTCGATAAAGTGTTTGTTGTCGATGACTTTCTTCATGAATGAAGCGTTGCGACCGAAGATTTTTTTGCCCATGACGATTCCGATTCCATCGTTATGACCAAGTGACGCGACCGTCCCTTTGCTCTCATACGTGAACTTCGAAGTCGACTTTCCGTTGATGAGCGCAGCGATGTTTTTCGCCACGTTGTGCGCTTGTTGCGTCGCGATTTGCGCCGTCGGCGGGTACGGACGGTTCGAGACAGGATCCATGACAGCTGAGCAGTCACCGATGATGAAGACGTTATCGTGGCCAGGGGCACGGTTGTCCGCCTCGACCATGACACGGTTACGGACCGCTTCGAAGCCAGACTTCTCAACGATCGGGCTACCGCTGACGCCGCCTGTCCAAAGGATCGTGTTCGCTGCGATCGTCTCTGTCGTCTCACCTTTGAGTGGACCGAACGTGACGACACCTGGCTCTACACCTTTGATGCCGTTGCCGAGTTTCATCTCGACGCCGTTACGCTCGAGCCATTTTTGCGCATACGTCGTGAGTTCCGGGTCGAACCCTGGAAGAACCGTTGGCGCTGCCTCGATGTTAACGATGCGGACCGCTTCACGGGGAACATCGTACTGTTTGCAAAGTTCAGGGACACGGTTGACAAGCTCACCGAGGAACTCGATACCTGTGAATCCAGCACCACCGACGACGATCGTGACGAATGAACGGTCAGATGATCCGTTCGTCTTGTATTGTGCGAACGAGTACTCGATATGTTCTTTAATTTTACGAACGCTGTTGAGCGAGTTGATCGTCATCGCGTTCTCTTTAAGGCCCGGGATACCGAATGTTTCCGGTACGCCACCGAGGGCGAAGACGACGTAATCGTACTCGACAGTCGATCCGTCTTCGAGCATCACTTGTTTAGCTGTAGTATCGACGCGATCGACGATCCCTTTGACAAATTTAACGCGTGACGCATTGACGACGTCGTTAATGTAGACACGAGCCTGCTCAGGCTTCATCGTTCCGGCCGCCGGCTCATGAAGCCAAGTCGTTTGGTAATGGTAATCGTGTTTGTTGATCAACGTGATGTTTGCATCTCCAGCTGCAAGCGTCTTCTGAAGGTTTACTGCCGTGATGAGTCCACCGAAACCTGCGCCGAGGATAACAATGTTAGGTCGTTTCATGTTCATTTCCACCTTATTTTAAAAGTTTTGTTTTCCTGAACAACTATGTTGTGTGTTTTTTCACATAGACGTTCACAATAAAGCCTAATTCTTGTTCAACCAATGTTCACAATTGCTTCCCGTTCATTGTACGACGTTTAATCCGTTTTCTCAATGAAAAAGCTTATCTTCTTGAATTTTTTTCGAAAGTATTGCATCTTTGTACTGAATGGATTTAGTTCACGTTAGACCATATAATAGAAGTACACGCTTCATGAGGAGGAATTCGATGAAATCGACGAAAGATGTAGTCATTATCGGTGGTGGTCCAATCGGACTGTTCACCGCATTTTATGCAGGTATGCGCCAACTCGATGCGACGTTGATCGAAAGCTTGCCGCAACTAGGCGGACAATTATCGACGCTCTATCCAGAGAAATATATTTATGACATCGCCGGCTTCCCGAAAGTGAAGGCCCAAGATCTAGTCGACCAACTGAAAGCGCAAGCCGATCAGTTCGAACAAGATTATCGCCTTGGCGAGACGGTCGAAACGGTCGAGCGACTCGAAGACGGTACGTTCCACATCTCGACGAACAAGGACGAGTACCATACGAAAGCGATCATCATCACAGCCGGCAACGGCGCGTTCGCCGCACGTCCGCTCGGACTGGACGGTTGTGAAGATTATGCGAACCTTCATTACTTCGTCGACAGCATGGAGAAATTCCGCGACCGTCGCGTCATGATTGCCGGCGGCGGCGACTCGGCCGTTGACTGGGCACTCATGCTCGAAGGTATCGCCAAAGAAGTCCATATCGTCCACCGTCGTGACCGCTTCCGGGCTCACGAGCATACGGTCGAACAAATGAAGGCCTCGACGATCAGCGTCTGGACGCCTTATAATATCGAATCACTCTCAGGCGCGACGCATATCGAGTCGGTCGAACTGACGGACAAAGATGGCGAATCGAAGTTCGTCGACATCGACGACTTGATTTGTAACTATGGGTTCGTCTCATCGCTCGGCCCGATCAAAAACTGGGGCATGGAGTTTGAGAAAAACACGATCCGTGTCGACTCACGAATGGAGACAACAGTCGCAGGCATCTTCGCTTGCGGTGACATCGCCACGTACGAAGGCAAAGTGAAATTGATCGCGACCGGCTTCGGTGAAGCACCGATCGCCGTCAACCAAGTGAAACAGCTCGTCGACCCGACAGCGCGTCACCCACAACATTCAACCTCGGTATTTGCCGGGAAATAAAGACTGGCCTCTCATCTGCGAACGATGAGAGGCCATTTTTTCATTTGCGGATCGTTTGAATGATGACACGGTCAATCCAATCATCGAGTTGCGTGAACACGAAGCCAGCTTTTTTCGCCTCGGCGTTCGACATGTAGTAGTCGACGTCCGTATCGTACGGGGACGACTCCCCATCCTTAATGATTTGGACCGGTTTACCGATATGCTGTCCAATTCGTTCCATGAGCGCACCTAGCGAGATGAGGCCGTCGCTCGCGGCGTTGAACGGCCCCCTCACGTCGGCACGGCCGACCCATTCCAAGAAAGCTGCCGCCTCGAAACTCGAGATGAATCCCATCAACGCCTCCGGATGATGTAATACGATCGGTTCTTCGTTCCGAACCGCGTCGACATAAAATTTTAACCGGTCGGTGTAATCATCCGGCCCTAGGACGATCGGCAACCGCACCGTCGTGACCGGGAACGAGGCCCGATGGAAGAAGTACGATTCGGCCTCTCGTTTCCCTTGTCCGTAATCGTGTTCCGCGTCAAGGTGATATTCATGATGGAGCGGATTGAAGTCGCTCTCTTTTAAAGCTGCCTCTGGCGCATAGACGGACATCGTAGACGTGAGCACATATTTCCCGACCCGGTCCATGAAGGCGTCTGTCGCAATCTTCGCCTGATACGGATTGAAACAAATATTGTCGTAGACGAGGTCATACTCGTTACGTGCGAGGTCTTTCATCGTCGCGACCGACTGACGGTCGCCTTTAATGGAGCGGATCCCTTCCGCTTCCGGCACTTGCAGCTGTCCGCGCGTGACAATCGTCACGTCGTCCCCGGCTTCAGCGAGCCGCAGTGCGAGCCGTTTCCCAAAGTAACGTGAGCCACCAAAAATCAACACTTTTCTCATCACTCCTACCCCCTTCTCATCCTTCTTCCACCAATATTCCCGTTCATTTCCTCTCATTAACATACTCACCAAAAAAGGTTGCCGAACATGTCGGCAACCCGTCTATCGTTTAGCAATCCCCGGGCGTGCCGGCGTTCGCCGCCGTCCGGAAACTCGAGCCGCAACCGCACGTCGCGATCGCGTTCGGATTTTTGATCGTGAAGCCACCGCCGAGCATCGACTGCTTATAGTCGATTTCGAGCCCGTCGACGACACCGTGGTCAGCTTCGGCGACGATGACGCGGACGCCATGATGGTCGAACTGGACATCCTTGTCCGTCTTGTCTTCATCGAACCCCATCCCGTAGGATAGGCCGGTACACCCACCGCCTTGGACTTTAATGCGTAAGAATTGGGCTTCAGGGCGTTCGGTCTGTTTCATCATATCGATGACTTGTAGTGCGGCTGGCTCTGTTAAATGAATCATCTGAACTCCTCCTCATTTATCTTCACTTCAAGTCAACTGACTTGTGATTTTGTGAAATATCTTGTATAACTAAACTGTAACAAAAAAAATTAAATCGTTCCATCTTCGGGGCAGGGTGAAATTCCCGACCGGCGGTATTGAAGACAAGTTCTTCTCAGCCCGTGAGCGAGCAAGGCGTTGCTTGCTGATTTCGTGAGATTCGAAAGCCGACAGTAAAGTCTGGATGGGAGAAGATGGCGGCATCCGACCGATATCCGGATGTTTTCTTTGGCGTGGTTTAAACGTTGATGAGAACATCTATTTCGTATGCGCGTAAACTCTCCCGATTGTTCACACAATCGGGTTTTTCTATGCGACGGGTGCCATTCATCAAGGAGCGACAAAAGGAGAGATTTTGATGAAAACAACGCGCAACAAACGATTGACAACACTGGTGACGCTATCGATGCTCGGGGCGATTTCATTCGTCCTCATGCTCTTTAACTTCCCGCTGCCCTTCCTGCCACCCTTCCTGAAAGTGGACTTCAGTGACATCCCAGCGCTCGTCGCCGGTATCGTCTTCTCACCACTCGCAGGTGTCGTGGTCGTCGCTCTAAAAAACGTCCTCTACTATGTCTTTAACGGTGGCGGCGTCCCGGTCGGTGAAGTCGCGAACTTCTTTGCAGGTGTCGCATTCATGTATCCGGTCGCTTGGTTCTACCATAAACGTAAAACGAATAAAGCGCTCGCTTCAGGCCTCGTGGCAGGTACGATCACGATGGCGATCAGCTTGGCGATTTTGAACTACCTACTCATCTTACCAGCTTACGCGTTCTTCTTCGGAATGGCCGAGATGGCCGATCCAGCAGTCAAGACGAACCTCGTCCTGTACGGTATCTTACCGTTCAACTTGATTAAGGCATTATTGATCACCGCCTTGTTCGTCCCGCTCTTCCTGAAGTTGAAGCCGTGGATCGAACGTCAACAAATGCAACTGCAAGCTTAATACACAAGCACCCAAAGGAACTTCTCCCTTGGGTGCTTTTTTCGATGCGGATAGTTACATGAACGAACAAGAGCGCCCACCGGAGTGAGCGCTCTTGTTTGTGAATAACGATTAGAGAAGAAGACCAGCGAGAGTCGCTGACATCAAGTTCGCAAGCGTACCTGCGAGAATCGCGAGGACACCCATACGTGCGATGTCGTTACGACGGTTCGGAGCCATACCACCAAGACCACCGAGAAGGATGGCGAGTGATGAGATGTTGGCGAATCCACAGAGTGCGAACGCGATCATCGCTTCTGTACGAGCTGACAACTCACCTGAACCGATGATCGGTGCGAACTCAGAGAAGGCAACGAATTCGTTCAAGACGAGTTTTTGTCCAAGGAAGCTACCGAATTGTACGGCATCTGCCCATGGTACACCGATGACGAACGCGAGCGGTGCAAACACGTAACCAAGGATCAACTGAAGTGAGAGACCTTCTAGACCGAACCAGCCACCGATTCCACCGAGAAGCAAGTTGACGAGTGCGATCAATGAAACGAAGGCAAGAAGCATCGCACCGACGTTCAACGCGAGGAACAACCCGTCTGACGCACCGCGAGCGGCCGCATCGACGAAGTTTGCTGCTTTGTTCTCTTCATCTTCTGCAATCTCGATATCATCATCCGGAGTTTCTGTTTCCGGGACGATGATTTTCGCAAACATCAAACCAGCAGGCGCTGCCATGAAGCTCGCGGCGAGCAAGTACTCAAGCGGAACACCGAGTGCGGCGTATCCAGCAAGTACCGAACCGGCAACTGATGCGAGACCACCAACCATGACGGCAAACAATTCTGATTGTGTCATTGTTGGAAGGTAAGGCTTGATGACGAGCGGTGCTTCCGTCTGACCGACGAAGATGTTCGCCGTCGCTGAAAGCGATTCTTTACGTGACGTACCGAGTGCTTTTGCAAGTGCCGTACCGAGGATACGGATGACCCATTGCATGACGCCAATGTAGTAAAGAAATGCAATTAACGAAGACATAAAGATGATGATCGGTAATACTTGGAACGCGAAGACGAAGTTGTCTCCCCCGACTGCCGTACCGAAGACGAAGCCGATTCCGGCGTTCGCCGTGTTCAAGACGTTTTGGACGCCTCCTGAGATAAATTCTAACGCCGAACGCCCTACCGATGTGAAGAGGACGAGGAATGCGAACGTAAACTGGATCGCGAAAGCGGCAAGAACTGTACGCCATTTGATGGCTTTACGGTTGGTCGAGAAGATGTAAGCGATTCCAATTAGTGCCAAAATACCAACCACGCTCATGATGTTCATTGGTGTTGTGCTCCTTTCATATTGAAAACCCGATGATTGTGTTATACCCGAATCGAGATGTGCCCTACCGTTTGAAACGCTTTCTTTTTATGTTGTTAAACGTCAGACAACCTACATTCGAACCTCTTAGAATATACCAAACCGTTTTAAAAAAAGCAACGGGTCAAAAAGAAAAAAGTTTGAGAAATCTCAAACTTTTTTACCAGGCCATCTCTTCGATTTTTTCATACACGTTCGTGACGAGTTGTTCCGGCGTCTCCCCGATCACGACTTCTCCGTCGACGAGACAGAACAAGTCGAGCGAGCAGACCCCACAGTAGCCGGTACAGCCATATTCGACGACGTCTAGGTCAGGATCGGACTCTAGTTTTGCCCGGGCGATCTGTGAACCCATCGCTAAGTTCGAGGCACAAAACTCGATGATCGGATTCATCATTTTTTTCACCGTCTTTCTTCCCCTATTGCGGGAAAATGGTTCTTCTACGAGGTATTATATCATGGTACAGTTAGAGAGTAACAAAGGGGGATTTTTATGCGCAAATTA
This sequence comes from Exiguobacterium sp. SH0S2, assembly GCF_004337185.1. Lineage (NCBI taxonomy): Bacteria > Bacillati > Bacillota > Bacilli > Caryophanales > Exiguobacterium > Exiguobacterium sp. SH0S2. The sequence goes on from NZ_SJVB01000003.1 coordinate 328,377, forward strand.
GTCGTCTTAGGAGGCGGTTACGGGGGTATGCGTGTAATCGAACGCGTCCTCGGCCATCAGCTGAAGGACGTATCGATCACATTAATCGACCGTCTACCTTATCACGGATTAAAAACAGAGTATTATGCACTAGCCGCAGGAACGGTATCCGATCGTGACATCCGTGTCGATTTCCCGGAAGAAGTCGACTACATATACGGGCAAGTCACCGACATCGATACGACCGACAAGATGGTGTTGCTCGCAAGCGGGGAAAAAGTGCCGTACGACGACCTCGTCATCGGCTTAGGCTGCGAGGACAAATACCATAACGTGCCCGGCGCCGCCGAGTTCACGTATAGTATCCAAACGTTAGAAGAGTCACGCAAGACGCAACAAGCGATCAACGGCTTGTCGCCCGGTTCGATCGTCTCGATCGTCGGGGCCGGGCTATCCGGTGTCGAGCTCGCGAGCGAACTTCGCGAGAGCCGTCCCGATCTGACCGTCCGACTGTTCGACCGTGGCCCTTCCGTCCTGTCCTTTTTATCGAGCCGTGTCTCGATGTACGTTCAATCATGGTTTGAAGAGCATGGCGTTGAAGTCATCAACAATGCCAACATCGTCCGGGTCGACCCAGACGGTCTATGGAACCACGAACAACACTTTGCCGCTGACTTGACGGTCTGGACGGCCGGGATCCAACCGGTCGCCGTCGTCCGGAACCAAGGGTGGGAGCTCGATGGGGGCGGCCGTGTGAAACTGACACCGCACCACTACGTCCCCGATTTGCCTGACGTCTTCGTTGTCGGTGACAACGCCAGCCTCCCGTACGCACCTTCAGGTCAACTCGCCGAGGCACAAGCGGAACAAATCGTCCAAGTGCTGCTCTGCAAGTGGAAAGGCGTGGCTTATCCTGAGTTGCCGGATATTAAACTCCGAGGCACGCTCGGGTCGCTCGGGAAGAAGGCCGGCTTCGGCGTCTTCATGGGGAAACAGTCGCTGACCGGGAAAGTGGCCCGACTTCTCAAGTCCGGTATCCTGTGGAAACATAAAGTCATCAAATAATACGACCGAATCGCGAAATGGCTGCCTTGCCATCTCGCGATTTTTTTATGTGATGACAGCCGCTTACCCGTTCATCCTTCTTTGCCTTGCGCCAAAAGTCTTGTATCTCTGTCCCTGATATACTTGTCTAAATTTTCAGATTATTGATTCGATTGACATATTCTATCCGATGGAAAAACTTGTTACTCTATGAGCACGGCAGTTCGACATCATGTCATCTCGCCTACATAATCTAAAGGGGGAAATCCATTGAAGAAGATCTGTAGCACCGTCCTCGCCTCGCTTCTCGTCTTGTCAACCGTCCCACAAGCAGTAGACGCCAGTCCTGACAAGGAAAAAGAACGTGTCATCGTCGTGTTCAAACAGTCGGCGAAGAAAATCCCGCTCTCGATTGAAGGCATGGAAGTCAATCAGCAATACGCCAACATCCCAGCTGCTGCCATCGAAGTGCCGAAAGCAGCGCTGAACGGATTGAAAAACAATCCGAACGTCGCCCACATCGAAGTCGATCAGACGGTACAAATTGAGAATCAAACCCAAGACTGGGGAATTCCAAAACTGAAAGCACCCTCGGCTTGGCAGAACGGCTTCACCGGAAAAGGTATTAAAGTATCCGTCGTCGATACCGGAATCTCAGCGCATCCGGACTTGACGATTGCAGGTGGAGCGTCATTTAGCAGTGTGACGAGTTCATATGCCGATGACAACGGACACGGCACGCACGTCGCCGGGATCATCGCGGCACGTGACAACGGCATCGGAACGGTCGGGATCGCCCACGAGGCAAGTATTTACGCCGTCAAAGCGCTCGAGGCGAACGGCAGCGGTAGCCTGTCGAGCATCATCGCCGGTATCGACTGGTCGATTTCGAATCAAATGGATATCATCAACTTGAGCCTCGGAACGACGAGTCCTTCGACGACGCTCCAACAAGTCGTCGATCGGGCGAACAATTCAGGCATTCTCGTCGTCGCAGCGGCTGGTAACAACGGCCGAGCCGACGGCAGCGGCGACCTCGTCAACTACCCGGCGCGCTACAGCTCGGCCATCGCGGTCGCGGCGACGGACATCAACAACAATCGCGCTTCGTTCTCCGCTACTGGCAGTACAGTCGAAGTCGCGGCTCCTGGTGTGAACATCAACTCGACACTCTCAAGCGGCGGCTACGGTCAATTGAGCGGGACGTCGATGGCGACACCATACGTCGCCGGGAACTTGGCGCTCATGAAACAAGCGTACCCGACGCTCTCATCTTCACAGCTCCGGACGCGTCTGTCACAAGATACGATCGACCTCGGCACGGCAGGTCGCGATACACTATTCGGCAACGGACTCGTTCAAGCGCCAACGTCAGGCGGCACGTCACAACCGGTTCAAGCGCTCGCGGCGACTGTATCGACGTCTAAGTCGACATACTACGCTGGTGAAGTTGTATCAATCTCATCGACGGTACGTGATGCGAACGGTCAAGCGGTCGCGAACGCGGACGTTCGTGTGACGGTGACACAACCTTACGGCTCGACGCTCACAGGGACAGGTAAAACGAACTCAAGCGGAGCAATCACGTTCACGCTCTCGACTGGTTCTTCTTCACAACGAGGGACGTACCAAGTGAAAGCGGATGCGACGCTCTCAGGATACACGGCAAGTTCAGCGACGTCGTCGTTCCAACTTCGCTAAATCGAAAACAAGGTTGAACGAATGTGTATTCGCTCAACCTTGTTTTATGATGTCGTTTAATTCTCGTCAATCGCCGTATACACTTTACGCAACTGGACGACTCCTTCGTCGACGACTTCCCCGTTCAAGAGGACGAGCGGGTAAAACCATTCGTCTTGCTTGATCGCCTCGGCGATCTCATCGTCCGCTTGCTCGAAGTCGATGTATTCGAACTCGAACTTGCGCTCCGGATATTTCCGAGCGAGCGCACTTTGTAACCATTCATATGTCTCGACCGAGCTCGGTGCCCCGACACAGCTCGCACACTGTACTTCTGCCCCGTATACCGTGATTTTCATCGTCATTCCCCCTATTTATTTCTATTATACAAAAATCACGCAGCGCCCTTGTCACAAAACGCTCAGCGTTAAAGATTGAGAAACAATCTCAAACTTGCTAGAATGGAATAGAACCAGAAAGGGGTAGATACCATGGAAATGTTTGATCAAGTCCAAGAAGTACTCGATAAATTACGCCCGTTCTTGCTTCGCGACGGCGGTGACGTCGAACTCGTTGATGTAGATGAAGGCATCGTCAAACTTCGTTTGATGGGTGCATGCGGCAGCTGCCCGTCTTCAACAATCACTTTGAAAGCCGGAATTGAGCGCGCGCTCATTGAAGAAGTACCTGGCATCGTCGAAGTCGAACAAGTATTCTAAACAAAAAGGGAGACGTGAGTCATCCCTTTTTTTCATGCATGTGTCCATTCGTCCAAGCTCTCGACCATATAGGTCGGGAGCTTTTCTTGTTCTTGGATGAACGCCGGCCCGTGAACGCCTGAATTGACGTGCAGCGTCCGTAGCCCTCCGTTGATCCCAAACAAGATGTCCGTATGGTAGTTGTCCCCGACCATGACGACCTCGTCTTTCGTCAGACCGATCATCTCGAGGGCGATGTCGATCATGACCGGCTCCGGCTTGCCGATGAAGAACGGGTCTTTCTCCGTTGTCACCGTGAGCACGGACGTCAGCGCCCCGTTGCCCGGTAAAAAGCCGCGCTCGGTCGGGATGGCGATATCTCCGTTCGTCGAGATGAAGCGGGCGCCGGACCGAATCGCGAGCGCACCTTTCGCCAATTTCTCGTACGTGATGTGGCGGTCGAGCCCGATGACGACGTAGTCGGCTTTCGGTTCGTCCGTCACATGGAAGCCACGCTCTTCAAGCGCGATCCGGAGACCGTCTTCCCCGATCATATAAACGGTCGCCCCTGGTGTCATCTTCTCGATATAACGGGCCGTTGCCATCGCACTCGTCAAGACGTGCTCGGGCGTCACATGGACACCCATCGACACGAGCTTATCCGCGACTTGTTTCGGCGTCATCGAGGCGTTGTTCGTGACGAACAAGTACGGGAAGCCCGTCGCCTCGAGCCGGTTCACGAAGTCGACCGCTGCTTTGATCGGCTCGGTGCCCGCATAGATCGTTCCATCTAAATCAAATAAGTATCCTTTAATTAAATTCATCTAATCACTCGCTTTCCGGTAAAAATGCTGATACTGGTCCAAGTTCCACTTCTAAATAGCGGCGGACTTGCTCGGGAAATGCTGCGAACGTCTCTTTTTGACGCTCCGTCCAGGCGTCAAAGCGAGCCGAATCCGACGTGACGAACTCCCGGACGTAATAGGCACGCATCATGACGAGCTCTTTCGCCGCTTGAGCCGTCTGGGCGTCGAGCACGCGCTCGTCCAATAAAATGTCGACGATATCTTCATAACTCCCCGGATCGCGCATAATGAAGCCGTCGATCATCGAGTTGCCGACATCGATGACGCCTTCCATCAAATGCACGGCCAAACGCTCTTTCGCAAGTTCAAGTGTGAACGCGTCCCCTTCGAGCTGATCGATCCGATGCAACATCGTTTCCATATGGGCCAGCGTCTCATTGATTTTTTCTCTATTCACAAAATACATCGTCATCCCCCCTGCCCCTTATCATAATCTTTTTTCCGACTCGAGAAAAGAATCTCCCCTATTTACATCATTTATCCGATTGTGATACACTAATCCACGGATTAACACTTTAATTAGTATGTCACATTAAATAGAAATCACGTGGAGGGTTCAACACTATGGAACGAGAATTAGCGTTAGAGATCGTACGAGCAACCGAGGCAGCGGCACTGGCATCATCAAAATGGATTGGTCGCGGCCAAAAGAACGAGGCCGATGACGCGGCGACGTCAGCGATGCGCGAAGTGCTCGGTACGGTCAATATGGATGCGACTGTCGTGATTGGTGAAGGCGAATTAGATGAGGCGCCGATGCTTTACATCGGCGAACGCCTCGGTACGACGTTCGGGCCGGAAGTCGATATCGCGGTCGATCCGCTCGAAGGGACATCGATCGTCGCCAAAGGACTCGGCGACGCCATGGTCGTCATCGCAGTCGCCGATAAAGGCGCTCTCCTCCACGCACCTGATATGTATATGGATAAACTTGTTGTCGGACCGAACCTGAAAGGGAAAGTCTCGCTCGACGAACCGCTCGAGTCGATCATCGAGAAAGCCGCGCTCTATAACGGCAAACGGATCGAAGAAGTGACCGTCATCATGCAAGACCGCGATCGCCACGAACATCTCCGTCAAGCGGCGATGCGTATGGGCGCACGCGTCAAACTGTTCGATGACGGCGATGTCTCGGCCGGGATCGCCGCAGCCATCAAATCGAACCCGATCGACATCTTCATCTCGACAGGCGGCGCACCAGAAGGCGTCATCACGGCAGCAGCAGTCAAGGCGCTCGGCGGCGATATGCAAGCCCGCCTTCACCCGATGAACGAAGAAGAGACGGCCCGCGTCATCTCGATGGGCATCGAGGACCCGCTCCAACTCCTCACGATCGACGATCTCGTCAAGAGTGACGATTGCATCTTTGCCGCGACCGGTGTCACGACAGGTGAACTGCTCGACGGCGTCAAGTTCTTGACGGACGATATCGTCGAGACGACGTCGCTCGTCATGCGTTCGAAGACGAAGACGATCCGCAAAGTCGTCGCTGAACACACGTTGTCGTTGAAGCCGTACCTGAACAAACAACAAGTCGAAGCATGACAAAACCTCCGCTCAAAATTTGAGCGGAGGTTTTTCTTTAGAACCCTTGTTCCATATCAGGCGTACCGACGTGGTTCGTGCGCGGCTGATCTGCTCCTCGGAGCGAATCATAGAACGCGGCGTACGTCGTCGAGAAGTACGGATATACGTACAAGAACCCGATTCCGAGCGTGAACACGCCGACGAAGAACCAACCGATGAACGAGAGGACGAGTTTGAACGCGTCCATCTTGTGACCGTCCATCATCCGGCGCGACTCGGTAATTGCCTCGAGAGCCGACAGTTCCGGCTGATCACGTAAAATATAGTTCGTGAGCGAGTACGAGAACGCTTTGACGATTCCTGGGATCACGAGTAACAATGCCCATAAGAAGATGAACAACCCTACGAAGAACGGAGCGAGCACGTGCTTCACATAGCCGGTTTGGAACGGTTCAAATAATTTCGAGACGGCCGGCTTGTCGCCGCGTGACACGGAGAGGACGAGCCATGACCATCCGACCGTGAGCGGTGCGATCAACAACGTCAGAAGGAACGATAAGAACGATAACGTCATCTCGATAGACGTCAATGGCTCCATTGACTCTGCGTCAATCGTCGGTGCGAACGATTGGGGAATCCCGTTCAATATAACGAACAAAATCAAAATCCCGGCGAGCAGCCAGCGATTACCTGTCAACATTTTTTGTGCGTGTTGTTTCCATTGTGCTGTCATAGTATCCATCCTTTGTTTGTGTTCTTTCCTTAGTGTACGTCATTGGCCGGCAGAAGGTTTCAAAAAACACGAAAACAGGGGAAAGGTTTCTCCTTTTCCCTGTTAATATAAGATATTGCCCATAAAAAACTGCGACATCGATAGAATAAATAAGAGCACACCTGTAGCGACAACAGTCAGTGAGATCGCTTTAAACAACCGGCTTTTTAGAAATGCATTCCGATACTCGAACCGGCGAACGAGCAAGACATGGACCAACTCAAACAAAAGGACCGCGGCTGTGAAATAGAATGTCATGATACTACCTAACCCGAAGAACAGCATCGTCAGTAAGCCTAATCCTAAGTTATGGATTCGGTTATGGACGTCATCGCGATCCCCGACGGTCGTCGTTTGTACGTGTTGCATCCTTCCACCTCACTTCCAAAACCCGAACAGAAAAAGTTATCTTATATATAAATTATCACAATTTTCTTATCCCTAAACCTGTCACACCATCTTTTCACCTAAACGAAACATCTAGGAAATATATGTAATAAAAAAAGCGCTGATGTCATCAGCGCGTCATGAACCGGTCGAAGTTTCAGCTTCTTCCGCTTTATTGAATTTTCGTTTTAGTTTGAGCGGTTGTTTCGTTCCGCCGAACACAGGACCGTCTTCACTTTCATCAATCTCTGTCTCTTTCTTCAGGACGAAGAACGGACAACCAAAGTTACAATACTCATACACATAGTCCATCACATGATCGATTCGATTATCGTACGTGGCAAACTTCGACTTCACTTCATAAAATCCTTTGAGACGAAGTTGACCATGTCCCCAATCTCCGACGATGTAATCATATTTATCGAGCACATCACTATAACGAGCGATGAATGCCTCTTCGTCAAACCCGTCGCGTTTCTCTTCGATGACGGTATATCCATGGTGATTCACTCTAATCATTTTCACACCTCCACTTTCCTATCATATCACGCCCGTCGACAGTTCCCCTATCGTTTTCGGATCACATCATGACGCGCCATGATCGTTTCACGCAGCACGTCACGCAGAAGTTCCGGCATGTAGTAACGCTTCGGCTGGTCCGCCAAATACGGCAGGAGCGGACCGAACGTGAACATGTCGACCGTGGCGACACGATACGTCTGTTCAAGACCAATCTCGTTACCGCGAAGCAAGTAGCGGCCTTGTTTCAATTCAAGACCGTGGACGATCGGTTGTCCGAGCACCGTCCCGCGAAAGCCGAGCCCACGCACGTGCATCGTCGTGAACGGCTCATCATGAACATCGCTCAAGAAACGAAGCAACGTTGCGCCGTCGAGTGTCAACAGACATGGGTTGATCGGGTGCGGACAGATGCGATGGAGCATATTGAGCGTGACTTGTCCGGGTGCCAACCCTTCAAGCAGGATCCCCGATGGAAGGATGCTTACTTCGGCATCACACCAGTCCATTAATCCGTCCGCCAACAACTCCGCAATCGGAGATGGTCCGAACCAATCGCTCACATAGCCTGGCGTGGCGGCAATCGTCACGTCAAGCAAACTCTCAGCTTGTTCATACTCGAACCGCAACGCCCGTAGCGTGTCGTCGTCCTGAACGTGATCTGTCAAGTCATGGAGACACGCCTTCTTCTCTACGACTTGGCCGTCCCGAAGCGTCAACTCGACTTCTCCGACGTATTGCCCGTACTTCCCGGCCTGGGCGATCAATACCCCGTTTTTCATGACACCGTCGTCTAACACGTGATGCGTATGCGCCCCGAGGATGACATCGATGGCCGGGAACGCTTCGGCGAGTCGCTCGTCGGCGTAGAAACCGAGGTGACTGAGCGCGATGATGACGTCACATCCTTTGAGTTCCTCGAGTGCCCGAGCAGTCGCCGTCAGCGGTGATTCAATTTGCCAACCGAGTTCAGGATACAGCTCTTCATACGGTGCGGTCACGCCGAACAGACCGACACGCACACCGGACCGCTCGAGGACGAGCGTCTCCGTCGCCCAGTCCGGTCGCGTCCCGTCCGCTTGATAGACGTTCGCGAGCAAGACGGGGAACGTCGCATCCACATAGAGCGAATCGAGCCAGTCGTGCGGAAACGTGATGCCTTCGTTGTTGCCAATCGTCACGGCCGTCGGATTGAGCCGATTGAGCAAGCGGACGTTCACTTGCCCTTTCGTCACTTCCGTCGCCGGGTGTGTTCGATCGGCATGATCGCCGAGGTCGAAGACGAGCGTGTCCTCATGTCGGTGTTCGTTCAAAAAGGAGACAAGTTGGGGCCAATTATGAAATTTTGAATGCAAGTCATTGTAGTGAAAGATTTTAATCGTACGCACGGCCATCCCCTCTTCCTAAAACAGGCTGATTTGGCTCGGGGCGAGCTCATACTCGGCACCGAGAATCTCAATCAAACGTTTCGCGTTCGGTGCCGCATCCCCGGCCGAGTTGTTGTTGAAATAGACGTAGACCGACTTGGCATCTCGTTCGAGTGCCCGGCACGCCGTCGCAAGTTCTTGCAGTTCATCCTCACTGTATCGATACAAGCAGCGGACGTGACGCCACTCTTGGCTCGTCATCCCGGGTTTGCGGAGCCACCCTGCCGTATTGCGGCCGTGCAGTCGGACGACTGCGACTTCCGGGTTCGTGACGACCGGGACGAACGGGATGCTGCTCTCTTTCGTCTGAGGTTCGTCGCACACCGTGTTGATGAAGCGTTGCTCGGTCAAGAACGCGAGCGTCCGGTCGCGAAATGCTTCCGAGAACCACGTCGGGTTCCGAAACTCGACGGCGATGTCATAGTCGATCAGCTCCGCTCGAATCGTCCGCAAATAGTCGAGATGCGGCTTCGAGACGTCGAACCACGGCGGGAGTTGGACGAGGACGGCCCGAAGTTTACCCGCCTGTTTGAGCGGCTCGACCGATGTCCGGTAGCGCTCGAACAGTTCGGCGAGCGGCAGCTTTGGTTCACGGTCGTGACCGCTCATTTCCCTGGAAACTTTGACGACGAACTGAAAGCCGTCCGGCGTCTCACGATTCCATTTCTCATAGTTTTTCACAGGTTGGATCGCATAGAACGACGAGTCGACCTCCACCGTCGGAAAGTGCCCGGCGTATGTCGACAGTTTGTGCTTCCGCTCTTCCGGGGTCGTATAGAGCAGGTCGTGGTCTCCCCAACCGGTCACACCGACATAAATCATCGTGTTTCCTCCTCACATTATTGTTCGAACGATGTCTCCGCGTTTCGCTTTGACCAATTGAGTGTCCCGCTGAACGTCACGAGCAACAAGACAAGTCCCATGATGAACGGATAGCGCATGTCGATATCGAAAGCGATCCCGGCAAGCGTCGGCCCGACGATATTACCGATACTCATATAGGCGTTGTTCATCCCCATCGCGAAGCCTTGTTCTTTATCTGCCATCTTCGACACAAGCGTATTCAACACCGGACGAAGAATCGAGGTCGACAAGAAGATGATGAGCGTGATTGCGAAGAAAATCGCATACGATCCCGCGAACAGCGAGAACAAGAAGCCGAGTGCCGCGAGCATAATGAAGATGAGCACGACTTTGATCTCACCGAAGAGCGAGACGAGTCGGTCGACGGCAAACAGCTGAACGATGACACTGACGATCCCCGTACCTGTGATCATGACGGCAATTTCTTGCGGCGTCGCACTGAACGTCTCACTGACGAACAATCCGAGCACCGACTCGTATGCCATGAGCCCAAACGCCATGACCAAGTTGATGACGAGCACGAAGAAGTACGGCTTTCGAGTCGACGACAAGAGTTGCCGTGGCAGCGATTCGGTCTCGTTCGTCCGGACGTAAGCTTCCCGGTCCGGTTCTTTCAATAGAATGATCGATGAGATGACGGCGACGAATGAGACGATCGCCGACAAAAGCAGCGGTGCCTTCAGCCCGAACTCGGCGACGAAGCCCCCGATCCCTGGTCCGATGACGATCCCGAGCGACATTGCCGCGGAAATATAGCTATTTCCTTTCGCCCGTTGTTTGAGCGTCGTAATGTCGGCCACGTAAGCAAAGATGGCTGGAATGAGCAATGCGGCCCCGACTCCGCCGATGGCGCGCGAGATCAGTAAGACCGTCAAATTGTCCGATAAGTAAAAGACTGCCATCGAGATGGTGAAGCCGATGAGCCCTGAAATGATCATCAGCCGGCGACCGTAGACGTCCGCCCATTTCCCCGCGATCGGTGACATGAGCAACTGCGCCCCGGCAAAGACCGAAATCATCAGTCCGGCGGCGGTACCGCCTTCACCTATCATTTTTAAATAGTCGGGAATGATTGGAATGATAATCCCGAATCCTGCTACAGCGATGAACATGTTCAGCATGAGAATCGCCAATTGTTTCTTTTGTTTTGTCGTCAACGTACGTCACTTCCTTTTCATCTATTCATTTTACTTGTTGATGAATGGAATGAGCAAACGATAAGACAGCAAAACACCCATCCTGGACCAGAGGATGGGTGTCGTTGTGATTATGAGATGCGTGACTCGGCGAGTGATCCGCTCGACCGCTGTTTCGGTAAGAACAGTGTGACGACATAAACGATCAACGTCGGAACTGCCCAGGCGAGCCCGATCTCAGCCATCGGCAAGTTCGTGATCCATGCAGTCACGGCTGTTGGAGCCAAGCCTTGTGCCGTCTCGAACAACGAGAACACGAGCGCCGTGTAAACGGTCGCCTTCATGGCGACTTGCGGGTTGCGTTGAATCCGTTCCGTGACCGAAACGAGCACGAGTGCGATCATGACCGGATACAAGAGCGTGAGTAACGGTATCGCGATTTCAATCAACGTACCGAGACCGACGAGTGAAATCAAGTAACCGAATAACGTTGTCCCGATGACGACTTGGTAGTACTTGAGCGACTCGAACGTGTTACTCATGAACCGTGAAAACTCACTGATGAGTCCGACGGCTGTCGTCAAACAAGCAAGGAAGACCGCTGCCCCGAGTGCGAGCATGCCGACTTGACCGAACGATGTACCGGCAAACGTTTGAAGGAGGCTTGCTCCGTCAGTCGTTCCCGTGACACCCGTCATGTTCGCTCCGATCGATGCGAGCGAGATGTAGACGAGCATCAAACACGTGACGGCAAGCAATCCCGATGTCCGGAGAAGCGATGACGCTTCTTTTTGATCCGACATCCCGTTCGCTTTAAGCGTGACGAGAACGATTGCACCAAAGACGAGTGCCCCGAATACGTCCATCGTCAAGTAACCTTGTTTAAAGCCTTCACCGAGTGCCCCGAGCCACGTCTCATACCCTGCTGCCGGCGCGACCGGTGAGCCGAGCGGAGCCACAAGGTTTGTGATCCCGATGCCAGCGAGCAAGACGAGGAGGATCGGCGTAATGATCCGTCCGATGATCTCGATCAATTTTTGAGCGCGGAGCGTCAAAAGGAACGTCAAGCCGAAAAAGACAGTTGAACTGATGGCGAGTGTGAACGTTGACGGCGCACCGAGGAACGGCACGACTCCCATCTCATACGTGACCGCTGCCGTCCGAGGAATCCCGAAGAACGGTCCGATGGCCACGTACATTAATCCCGTCAAAAGGAGTGCAAGACGCTTCGGAATATACTGGGCGATTTGATCAGACCCTCCACCGACCCGCGCGACCGCGAACAAGGCGAGTAAAGGAAGTCCGACGCCGGTAATGACGAATCCGACTAGGGCTGGGAACAGGTTCTCACCTGCCAACGCTCCTAGCATCGGTGGGAACAGCAAGTTCCCGGCTCCGAAGAATAATGCGAAAATCGTAAACGCTAACGGGAATAATGTTGATTTTTTCATACAACTACCTCCACATACATTGTAGTACCTTCCGTGTTGAACAAATTCCGACTAAATGACTAAATTTTCTGACAATAAAGCGCTTGGTCTATTCCATTATACACACTATCCTTTTTTTGACCACCCTATCTTTAAAAAAGATGTTTATTTTTCTGAGAAGTAGATTTCCATATAAAAAAAGCTCCCTCTTTTTACAACAGGAGCCTACTTGTCAACCGAATTCATGACATCTTTTCAAAAAAATAGTCAATAGCGGATATCGAATTTACGGTACGATGCTTCCGCGATATCCGTTTCTTCGATCTGTTCGACGCCGACGAACCGATTGCCGTCATAGAGCGCTCGTTTGAACGATGCATAGTCGGCCTCGTCCCCTTCGACGTGGATTTCGACCGTACCATCGCTCAAATTCCGGACCCATCCCTTTAGATTCGATTCGATTGCGGTCGCTTGACAAAAATAGCGAAAGCCGACCCCTTGGACGCGTCCTGAGACGATCAATTGTTTAGCCAGTTTCATGCGTATTCTCCTCCTTCATATGAAATAACAGGTTTAGCGAGACGCTGCTTAGGTAACACTATATAAATAAAATACTGATTAGGAGTGGTGATGTGGAACAGATTGTGAATATCGTGACGTCGTTTTCGAATTGGCTATGGGGAGTCCCAATCATCTCCCTGCTCGTGTTATCAGGTCTTTACTTGACCATCAAATTAGGATTCTTCCAATTCCGATACCCGCTCTACATAGTTCAACAAACGTTAGGAAGCGTCTTTAAAAAACCGAAAGGCGAAGGCGACATCAGTCCTCGCCAGGCGTTGACGTCGGCGTTATCGTCGACGATTGGTGCCGCCAACATCATCGGTGTCCCGGCCGCGATTATGTTCGGGGGACCGGGCGCCATCTTCTGGATGTGGGTCATCGCCGTCGTCGGGATGGCCATTAAGTTCTCAGAAAGTGTCCTCGCCGTCCGTTACCGCGAGAAAAATGAAGCCGGCGAATTTGTCGGCGGCCCAGTCTACTATATGGCCAAAGGGCTGAAGTGGAAATGGCTCGCCTCATGGTTCGCGTTCGCCCTCATGATCGAGCTCATCCCGAGCATCATGGTCCAAGGCAACGCCGTCAGCTCGGCCGTCCGTGAGACGTTCAACGGCGACACGCTCATTACCGGGATTATCGTCGCCGGACTCGTCGCACTCGTCGTCTTCGGTGGCATGAAACGGATCGCTAAAGTAACAGAAATCATTGTTCCAGCGATGGCACTCGTGTACGTCGGAGCCGGTTTCATCATCGTCTTGATGAACTTCTCGCAAATCCCTGACGTTCTCGGTCTCATCTTCTCGTACGCGTTCCAACCGATGGCCGCGCTCGGTGGATTCGCCGGGGCAGCCATTGCTGAGACAATCCGTTGGGGTTTCGCCCGCGGACTCTATTCGAACGAGGCCGGTCTCGGGACGGCGCCGATTGCGCACGCAGCCGCCCAGACCGATCACCCGGTCCGCCAAGGTTTCTGGGCCGTCATCGGGATCGTCATCGACACGCTCATCATCTGTAGCACGACCGCGTTCGTCGTCTTATCGTCTGGTGTTTGGACGCGTGAAGGCGCGATGAGCGACCCGGCCGCACTCACGACAATCGCTTTCCGTGAATACTTCGGGTATACGGGCAGCCTGCTCGTGACGATCTCACTCATCTTCTTCGTCTTGTCGACGATCATCGTCATCATCTTTTATGGTTCACGCCAAGCCGAGTACTTGTTCGGTTTGACGGCCGGTAAAGTGATGAAAGTCGTCTATATCGCCTCGATCGTCATCGGTTCGATCGGTGGCGCCCAGATGATTTGGAACTTCCTTGACTTCATGCTCGCGATGATCCTCATCCCGAACATGATCGCCGTATTGATGCTAAGCGGTGAAGTGAAGCGACTGACGACTGAATTCTTCTCGTCTGAAAAATATTACAAGAAAGACGTCGCCGAGAAAAAGGCGTCGTAACAACGAACCCGGCTGCAACGGCAGCCGGGTTTTTGTTATGAACTTGTCTCGATTTTGTCAATCGCCTGGCGAATCCGTCCGACCGAGGCGTCGAACTGTTGTTGCTCCTCAGCCGTCAAGTCGATTTCGATGATTTGACTGATACCGCTCCGGTCGATCAAGGCAGGTACCCCGATATGGAGGTCGGAGGCGCCGTATTCACCGTCGAGATGGGCACCGATCGTCACGACCGTGTTTTCGTTCCGGACGATGGCGCGGACGATGCGCAGCAGGCCGAGACCGATCGCGTAATAGGCCGCACTCTTATAGCCGATGATCTGGTTCGCCGCATCGCGTACTTCTTGATAGATGGCATCTAGGTCCTCTTGGCGATACGACTCATTGTCTGCGAGCAATTGCTTCATCGACTTGCCATAAATCCGGGCGTTGTCCCAGGCGACGAAACCACCGGCACCATGTTCGCCCATATAATAGACGTGACAGTTACGCGACGACAAGTCGAAGTATTCGCCGAGCTTATAACGCAGACGTGCCGTATCAAGCACCGTCCCTGAGCCGATGACGCGGTGTTTCGGCAAGCCGGACGCTTTCCAGGCGACGTGGGCCATCACATTGACCGGGTTCGTCGCGACGACGATGATCCCGTCAAAGCCGCTCGCCATGATTTGTTCTGTGACGTCACGGACGACGACCGCATTTTGCCCGGCGAGGTCCATCTGTGTCTGCCCGAGCTTTTGGGCGGCTCCTGCCGTGATGATGACGATATCGGCGTCACGACAATCCGTGTAATCCCCTGCCCAAATCCGAACCGGGCTCGGTGCGAACGAGATGCCGTGGTTCAAGTCCATCGCCTCCCCTTCCGCTTTCGCGTGGTTCGAGTC
Organism: Exiguobacterium sp. SH0S2; assembly: GCF_004337185.1. Taxonomy (NCBI): domain Bacteria; kingdom Bacillati; phylum Bacillota; class Bacilli; order Caryophanales; genus Exiguobacterium; species Exiguobacterium sp. SH0S2. The sequence goes on from NZ_SJVB01000003.1 coordinate 343,602, forward strand.
GATCAAGACGAGCTCTTCACAAAGTGCCGCCATCGATAATTGATAAGCAAAACTGATGCCGACCCAGCCGGCACCGACGACAGCGATGCGGGTAATGTCTTTTGGATCAATTGTTTCCATTCAATCATTCCTCCCTAAAAACAGTCTCTCTTTTAGCATACCCGACTCTTAGCTGTTTCACGACAATAACTAAACAATCAGTATATACGAAATAAATACAGAATTACGCTATGCATCAAGTTTCGGTTCAAATATTCCCGTATCTCGAACATAGCCAAAAATTTGAATCATTTCATTGTCCTGTATGAACGGGATTCGTTCTTTCGTTAAAATAGATATAAGTTCATCGGTCATATCACATACGTCTGGTTCGACGATAGCTCCCTTATAGACCAACACCTTTGGTCGCAATCGAATCCATTCGATTGAAGAGGTAGGATAAGGAAATCCATCATCCCAATCACCTGATTCATAAGCCGTCTTCGATAAAAACTCAGGATCAGGTGTGTCCTCTAATACATATTTGATTTGATAAGGAGGTTCAAATAGGAATGTATTTGCTACCGCTCGCCTCAGTTCCTCCCACTTTGTCTTGTTCATCACCGATGTCAATTGCCGCTCTTCTATTTCTTGTAACTCTTTTTGTCGGTCCATCGCTGTTCATCCTTTCTCACATGCGAGTTCTAAGCGCTTGATTGCCCGCAACACATCTTCACGGTTGTGCTTTTGCTTCATCCACTTGGGCAAGCGACTCTCAATACTGCGGTTCACGCCGTCGCTTGTCCGAACACTCGCTTCCACGTACTGTCTCATATACGCGAGGTGCTCCTGATTATAAGCCCATAGGACATGACCACAACAACCAGTTTGCAGATAGAGCGGCAATCTGAAATGTACATCGAAAGCTCCGCCGATGTATTTCGTACCGCTCTGCTTCATTTGTAGATAACCGCACTGAAAACAGCTCAAGCGTACCTCATTAGCCTTCTCCATAACGTCCGCTCGTCCCCCACAACGTGGACAAATCACGACCATCTGACCCATGAATGTCTCAAGTTCTCTGCTCTCTAGTGAAAATCGATTTGTCACGTCATCGCCTCCTCATTTCATTATACAAAAAACCAGCGAAACTAAGCTCACTGGTCAAGGTAGTAGACTATTAAATCAATGGTTACATCTCAAACTTGACGAGACCGTTCACTCTCTTTCCCAATAATAGTGAACCGGCCGAATTTCAATCCTCCAGCCTAACGATTCCGCTTCGGGCACTTGGGTCGTCGGATGGATGGAAGCGATTCTGACTGCGTCCTCCATATCCAACGCTTCAATCAAAAAAGTACTTCCTACTACTTCCTTCGACTCCGAGACTGGTCCATCCGTTATCTTAATCTGATCAGCATGACGCTTGATTTCTTTCATACTTGCTTCAAGTCCCAAATCGAATAAAACCTGTCCACTCGCATAAAGCTGTTGTAAATATGGTTCACACGTCGCCATGATTTGATCGATTTCTAGGTCGGTCTTTTCATTCATTTTTTCAGCATTGAAATATCCTGTCGCCAAGAACATCATTTGACCTTCTCCTCTCGGATTTATTTACGCTCATTTGCTGTTTGAAGCATATTTCACTACTCTATTCCCTCTTTACCGTTTACATAGATAATATGGAAAATCATCTTAAAACCCCATAAAAAAGACGGTCGACATGATTTCATGTCAACCGTCTTCCTCAATCTATTCAGGATTATCCGATCGAACCTTCCATCTCAAACTTGATGAGACGGTTCATTTCGACCGCATATTCCATTGGCAATTCTTTCGTGAACGGCTCGATGAAGCCCATGACGATCATCTCGGTCGCTTCTTCTTCCGAGATACCACGGCTCATGAGGTAGAAGAGCTGCTCTTCTGACACTTTCGAGACTTTCGCTTCGTGCTCGAGCGAGACTTGGTCGTTCAAGATCTCGTTGTACGGGATCGTGTCCGACGTCGACTCGTTGTCCATGATGAGCGTGTCACATTCGATGTTCGAACGGGCACCTTTCGCCTTACGGCCGAAGTGGACGATTCCGCGATACGAGACTTTTCCGCCTTGTTTCGAGATCGACTTCGAGACGATCGACGACGACGTGTTCGGTGCGAGGTGAATCATCTTCGCCCCAGCGTCTTGGTGCTGCCCTTTACCGCCGAGTGCGATCGAGAGCGTCATCCCACGTGAGCCTTCACCTTTTAAGATGACGGCCGGGTACTTCATCGTGAGTTTCGATCCGATGTTGCCATCGATCCACTCCATCGACGCGCCTGCTTCACAGACGGCACGCTTCGTGACCAAGTTATAGACGTTGTTCGCCCAGTTTTGGATCGTCGTATAGCGGCAGTATGCGTCTTTGTTGACGAAGATCTCGACGACAGCTGAGTGAAGCGAGTTCGTCGTGTAGACCGGTGCCGTACATCCTTCGACGTAATGGACCGAAGCGCCCTCGTCGACGATGATGAGCGTCCGCTCGAATTGACCCATGTTTTCCGAGTTGATCCGGAAGTAGGCTTGGAGCGGTTGCTCGAGTTTCACACCTTTTGGTACATAGATGAACGAGCCACCTGACCAGACGGCCGAGTTGAGTGCCGAGAACTTGTTGTCCGTCGGCGGGATCAATTTCCCGAAATACTCACGGAACAAGTCTTCGTTTTCTTTCAAAGCAGTGTCCGTATCTTTGAAGATGACACCTCTTTCTTCGAAGTCTTCTTGCATGCTATGGTAGACGACCTCTGACTCGTACTGAGCCGAGACACCTGCCAAGTATTTTTGTTCCGCTTCCGGGATTCCGAGCTTATCAAACGTCCGTTTGATTTCTTCAGGAACCTCATCCCACGAGTGTTCCGTCTTCTCAGACGGTTTGACGTAGTACGTGATCTCATCAAAATCAAGTGACGTGAGATCGCCGCCCCATGTCGGCATCGGCATCTTGCGGAACTGTTCGAGTGATTTTAAACGGAACTCGAGCATCCATGCCGGTTCTTCTTTCATGTTCGAGATCGTTTCAACGATTTCTTTCGTCAAGCCGCGGCCTGAACGGAAAATCGAGATGTCTCGATCATGGAAGCCATATTTATAATCGCCAACGTCTGGCATGTTTTTCGCCATATCGGTCTCCTCCTTCTACTTACGCTTCCTCGTCGACTCCCTTTTCAAGCGCTTTCCACGCGAGCGTGGCGCACTTGATGCGAGCCGGAAACTTTGAGACACCAGACAACGCTTCGATGTCGCCTAGGTCGAACGTGTCTGTATCGTAGTCTTTTCCTTGGACCATCTGTGAAAAGATGTTCGCCAATTGGAGCGCTTCGTCTACAGACTTGCCTTTTACGATTTGAGTCATCATCGATGCCGAGGCGAGACTGATCGAACAGCCTTCCCCTTCGAACTTGGCATCTTTCACGATTCCGTCTTCGACTTGAAGTTGGAGTCGGAGTGAATCCCCGCACGTCGGGTTGTTCAAGTCGATCGTCACGCCATCTTCGATGACGCCACGGTTTCTTGGGTTTTTATAATGATCCATGATGACTTGTCGGTACAACATGTCGAGATTGTTAAAACTCATAATTGAAATACTCCTTCGTTTGACGTAACCCTTCGATGAAGCGATCGACTTCATCTCGTGTGTTATACAAGTAGAAGCTCGCTCGGGCAGTCGATGATTGCTTCAGGAGGCGCATGAGCGGTTGGGCACAGTGATGACCGGCCCTTACCGCGACCCCTTGCATATCCAAGACGGTCGCAAGGTCGTGGGCGTGGACATCGTTCAAGTTGAACGTGACGAGCCCTACGCGCTCCTCAGGACCGAAGATCTCGATTCCTTCGATCGTACGCATCTGTTCGATGGCGTACGTCACGAGCGCCCGTTCGTGCGCCTCGACATTCTCGAGACCAAGGTCTTCTAAAAAGTCGATGGCGGCAGCCAAACCGACCGCACCGGCGATGATCGGCGTTCCCGCTTCAAAGCGGTACGGGATATCTTTCCACGTCGACTCATACAAGTCGACGTAATCGATCATCTCACCGCCGAACTCGACCGGCTCCATGTTTTTAAGCAGCTGTTTCTTCCCGTATAAGACACCGATCCCGGTCGGACCGAGCATCTTATGGCCAGAGAAGGCAAGGAAGTCACAATCGAGCGCTTGGACGTCAAGCTTCCGGTGCGGCGCGCTTTGCGCCGCATCGACGACCATGACCGCGCCTTTTTCGTGGGCGAGTTGCGCCACTTCCGCGATCGGGTTAATCGTGCCGAGTACGTTCGAGACGTGGCTCATGGCGACGATCTTCGTCCGGTCCGACAACACTTCCCGCACCGCGTCGAGCGTGATCCGGCCGTCTGGTGTCATTTCGACGTAACGGAGTTTCGCACCTGTGCGTTTGGCGAGCTGTTGCCATGGAATCAAGTTCGCGTGGTGTTCCATCGGTGTGAGAACGATCTCATCTCCCGCGCTGACGTTGGCGTCCCCGTAACTTGAAGCGACAAGGTTGATCGCCGTCGTCGTCCCACGCGTGAAGATGATCTCTTCCGGTACTGAGGCGTTGATGAATGAACGGACACGCTCCCGCGCCCCTTCATACGCATCCGTCGCGTGCGTGCCGAGCGTATGGACGCCACGGTGCACGTTCGAATGGATGCGGCGATAGTAATCCTCGATCGCCTCGATGACAGCAAGCGGTTTTTGGGAGCTCGCCGCGCTGTCGAGATAGACGAGCGGATGGCCGTTGATTTCCTGATCTAAAATCGGGAACTGTTTACGAATCGAGGCATCAATCATCTTAACGCACTTTCCCTTCGATGACTTCACGGAGACGGTCTTTGACCGACTCGATCGCGAGTTGCTCGACGACCGGGTTCAAGAATCCGTGAATGATTAAACGTTCTGCTTCTTTACGTGACAGACCGCGGCTCATCAAGTAGTACAACTGAATGTCGTCGACGCGTCCGACTGAAGCGGCGTGGCCGGCCATAACGTCATCCTCATCGATGAGGAGGATCGGGTTGGCGTCACCCCGTGCTTTTTCAGATAACATGAGAACGCGTTCCGTTTGGACACCGTTCGACTTCGAGGCACCGTGATGAATCATCGATGTCCCGCTGAAGATCGCTGTTGCCGAGTCTTTTTGAACACCGTGGATCAAGATGAACCCTTCCGAAGACTTCCCGAAGTGGTCGGTCCGAATGTTGAAGTTTTGTTTCTGTGCGCCACGACCGATCGTGACTGCTTTCGTGTTCGAGTACGTGTTGTCTCCGACGAGATGCGTCTTCGTCTCGACGAGCGAGTTGCCGTCGTTCATATGTCCGAGTGCCCAATCAAGATGAGCGTTCTCGTAGACGACACCGCGGCGGTTCATGAACGTGAGTGCTGACTCAGCGAGCTGGTCGACTCCACCGAATACGACTTTCGCGTTCGCTCCGACGAACACTTCCGTCACGGCGTTGACCGTGTGCGGCTCATTTGTGTTCGACAAGAAACTTTCGATATACGTCACTTCACTGCCTTCATCGGCGACGACGATCGTGTGATGGTACAACGACCCGTTCGCTTGTTCCATCGTGAAGATGGCTTGAAGCGGGTCTTTCAATTGCATGTTTTTCGGGACGTACAAGAAAGCCCCACCGTTCGTGAGCGCTGCGTTCAAGGCAGACAAGCGATCTTCGTCAACCCGAACGCCTTCTGTCATGAAGTATTTCTCGACGAGGTCCGGATGTTGTTCCATCGCTTGTTGGATTCCCATGAACAAGACGCCTTCTGGCATCGTAAGTTCGTTATAGACGACATGACCGTTGCGTTCAACGAGCACGTTTGTCCGGTGGTCTCCGAGCAATGCTTCGATTTCAGGCGTCAACCCGTCAAGCTTCGCGAGCTCGACGTCTCCGCTTGTGAAATCCCATTTATCAATCTTGATTTTTTCAACTTTAGGCAAGGCGAGAGTCGGCGCAAGTTCTGCTGCTTCTTTACGTCGGTTGACCATCCATGCTGGTCCACCGAGCGCCTCTGCACGTGCCGCTACTGCTTGTGCATCTAATTCAAATTGTACGGTCATCGTACAGCCCCCTTACGCTTCTGTGTCTACTGTCATCCCAAGATCTTGCTTCACCCAGTCGTAACCTTCTGCTTCGAGTCGTTGTGCGAGCTCTTTGCCGCCCGACATGACGATTTTACCGTCGATCATGATATGGACGAAATCTGGCTCGATGTAGTTGAGGAGACGCTGATAGTGCGTGATGATCAAGCAGCCGAACTCTTCAGTGCGCATTTCGTTGACACCTTTAGCGACGACTTTGAGCGCATCGATATCAAGACCTGAATCGATCTCATCAAGAATCGCGATGTTCGGTTTGATCATCATCATTTGAAGGATCTCGTTACGTTTTTTCTCTCCGCCCGAGAAGCCTTCGTTCAAATAGCGGTGTGCCATTTCTGAAGGGATTTCAAGAACGCCCATCTTCGAATCAAGTTCGCGGATGAATTTCATAAGTGAGATTTCTTCGCCTTCTTCGCGGCGCGAGTTGATCGCTGAGCGCAAGAAGTCGGCGTTTGTGACTCCGCTGATTTCAGCTGGATACTGCATCGCGAGGAACATGCCTGCTTGCGCACGTTCATTTACTTCCATCTCGAGGACGTCTTCTCCGTTCAAGTCGACGCTCCCTCCTGTCACTTCGTACAATGGATGACCCATGAGGGCAGATGCGAGTGTTGATTTACCAGTCCCGTTAGGACCCATGATGGCGTGAATTTCGCCACCTTTAATTTCAAGATTAAGACCTTTGACGATCTCTTTTCCTTCGATTGAGACGCGGAGGTCATCAATTTTCATGTGTGGTACGTTAGACATTCGGATACCCCTTCCGTTTTCTCGCCATTTTTGGCGTAGATTAGATATATTCTAATCTTAATCTAGGCAATTTTTTATTTCAAGCGACTCACCTTATATTTCATTCTCAATAAAACATAAATGTTGAGAATGAGAATATCGGGAAATCAAGACATTATCCAACATTTTCCTCAACTTGAACCGAATTCGCTTGTTTTTCCCGTAGCGCGCCGGTGAAGAAGAAGGCGCCACACGCGGTCAGAACGGCTAGGCTCCCAAATACAGGGAGCGACGCGTTGTCGAAGCCGTCGAGCAGCAGTCCGCCGATGACCGGCCCGATCGATTGACCGAGTGCCGTCAACCCCATCGCCCCGAAATACGTGCCGCGCAAATGTTCCGGTGCCAAATCGTCTGTCAACACGTCCGTCATCGTGAACATGAGCACTTCCCCGACCGTGAAGATGACCATCGCGACGAATAGTACCCACACCTCGGCAGCGAAGCCGATTAACAACAGCCCAATCGAGAGCGTCGCGATCCCAAAGAACAGCGACTTGATTGGCGAGACGCGAATACCGAACCGCATGATCGGATACTGCACGATGAGCACGGTGATCGCGTTGACCGTCAACAGATAAGCGAATAGGCGCGACCCGTCACTAAATCCGTCGTGAAACGCGATGAACTGCGGCAACGTCGAATTGAATTGACTGTAGCCGATGATGGCGAAGATCATGCCGATGATGACGAAGCGGAACGTCTTGTCTTCTTTTAACACGCGGAACGTCTCCGTCAGGCGCGGCCGCACTTTGACGCCGTCCCCTTCTTCAAACGGATACTTCCGGAACAACGTCGAGATAACGAGGCCGTAAAGGACATAGACGGCGGTCACGACGAAGAATGCGCTCTTCGCTCCCGTAAGTGACAAGACGACCGCAAGCAGCGGTCCGATCGCCGCAGCGATGTTGATCATGAAGTAGCGCACGTTATAGACGATGACACGCTGGTCGGGTTGCGTCGTGTCGCTGATCAAGGCCCGAGACGCTGGTTCAAGGAATGAACGTGAAACGCCCATCAATACCGAAAATATGTAAAACCAAACGAGCTCCGTTGCGAGTGCGAAACCTGTGAACGTCAAGGCGTTCAAACCGATACCTATCAACATCAGCTGTTTGCGCCCGTAGCGGTCAGACAGCGTCCCCCCAAAAAAGCTCATAAATAGACCGGATAATGCCGACGTCGCGAACACCGTCCCGATCACGCTCGCCGAGAAACCGAGCGTCGCGAGATAAATCGCAAAAAACGGCATGACAAAAAACGTCGACAGCCGTGCAAAAAATGTACCGAACAAGACGCCAAGCGTCAGCGGATGAATGTGTCGTATGCTCACCCGGATCCCCCCTTTTTCTACATATAAATAGTTTACTTCTATTATTGAAGCAAAACCACTGCAAACAAAAAAGGCCCGGGATGTCCCGAGCCTAAAATCAATCATTATTTAACCGGTACGACCGCACCTTTGTACTCCTCCAAGATCCACTGTTGTGTCTCTTCTGATGTCAATACTTCAAGGAGTGCCTTGACGCGCTCATCGTCTTCGTCGCCTTCACGCGTGACGATCAAGTTGACGTACGGTGAATCTTCGCCTTCAAGAGCGATTGCGTCTTCGAGCGGGTTGAGTCCGGCATCGATCGCGTAGTTCGTGTTGATGAGGACGGCATCGCCTTCACCGTTGTTGAACGCTTGTGGGAGAAGTGCCGCTTCGACGTCCGTCTTGAACTCCAAGTTTTTCGGGTTGTCGACGATGTCAGCGACTGTCGCGTCTGTCGTCTTGCCGTCAGCGAGCGTGAGCAAGCCTTCTGTTTGAAGCATCGTCAAGATTCGTCCGTGGTCAGCGACCGACGAGCTCATGATGATTTCAGCGCCGTCCGGAAGCTCATCGAGTGATTTGTAGTCTTGTGAGTAGACACCGATCGGCTCGATGTGGACGCCGCCGGCTGAAGCGAATTTATAGTCTTTGTTCTCAGCCATTTGTGACTCGAGGTACGGCTCGTGTTGGAAGTAGTTCGCGTCGAGTTCGCCAGCTGCGAGCGTCTTGTTCGGGAGCACGTAGTCTTGGAACTTCTTGATTTCAAGCGTGTAGCCTTTTTCTTCATATTCGTCTTGGACGTGCTCTAAAATCTCGGCGTGTGGTACGTTCGACGCGCCGATGATGAGCGTCTTATCGTCGCCCGAGCCTGATTCCGAGTCCCCGCCGCCACATGCCGCGAGAATTGTGAGTGCTGATGCTGCTGTCAATCCGAGTACTGTTTTCCATGATTTCATTATAAAACCCTCCATATGATTGTATTTGATTAAGCTGATCGCTTATCGATTTTTGAGACGAGTCGATCGCCGATAAACTGAACGACGAAGACGATGACTAAGATCAATACGGTCGCGACGAACGTGACGTCGCTTTGTGAACGTTGGAACCCTTCGAGGAACGCTAAGTTCCCGAGACCACCACCGCCGACGACTCCGGCCATGGCCGTGTAACCGACGATGGCGACGATCGTCACGGTGATGCCTGACACGATGGCCGGGAGTGCTTCCGGGAACAACACTTTATAGACGATCTGCCATTTCGTCGCGCCCATCGACTCGGCCGCCTCGATGACACCGCGATCGACTTCGCGGAGTGCGAGCTCGACCATCCGTGCATAAAACGGGGCCGCACCGATGATGAGCGCCGGGAGCGCCGCCGTCGAACCGAGCATCGTTCCGACGAGAAGGAGCGTGAACGGAATGAGCAAGATGATCAAAATAATGAACGGGATCGAGCGGAACACGTTGACGACCGCACTGATGATCGTGTAAATCGGACGATTCTTCATCATGAGCGGTTCGTTCGTGACATATAAGAGCATGCCGAGGGCGAGACCGATGACGAATGTCGCGGCTCCTGCGACGAGCGTCATATAGAGCGTCTCCCACGTCTGTTCGAGCATGACTTGCCAATCTACATTAGGAAACATCGCTTTCTACCTCCACTTCCACTGCCTGCGATCGGATTGAGGCGATGGCCCGCTCGACTTCAGCCGGCTCTCCGATCAATTGGATGAATAGCGTTCCGAGCGCGCCGACTTGCGACTGCGTCACGTTACCGCCGATGATGTTGAAGCCGATGTCGTGCTGTTTCAACACTTCCGATAAAATCGGCTGTTCGGCCGTCTCGTTCAAGAACTTGAGTTTGACGATTTGGCCACTCGGATAACGTGCTTTCAAATGCTCGAACGTGAGCGACATGTCGTCGACGGCACCGATCTGTTTGACGAACTCTTTCGTGATCGGCTGTTCCGGATGTTGGAACACGTCCGCGACTTGGCCGGTCTCGACGACTTTCCCTGCCTCCATGACGGCGACGCGATGACAGATTTTTTGGATGACGTGCATCTCATGGGTGATGAGGACGATCGTCAGTCCGAGTTTCTTATTGATGCTGACGAGCAGTTCGAGAATCGAATCGGTCGTCTTCGGGTCGAGTGCGCTCGTCGCTTCATCGCAGAGGAGCACGTCTGGATTTGTAGCGAGCGCGCGGGCAATCCCGACTCGCTGTTTTTGACCGCCCGATAGTTGCGACGGATAGCTGTCTTCACGTCCGGCGAGACCGACGAGATCGACGAGCTCTTGGACGCGGCGTTTACGTTCACTGGCCGGTACCCCAATCAGTTCGAGCGGGAAGCTGATGTTCTCAGCGACCGTGCGCGACCATAATAAGTTGAAGTGTTGGAATACCATCGAGACGTTTTTGCGCACCCCGCGCAGTTCTTTCGGAGTGAGCTTCGTCAGCTCGCTCCCTGCGACGACGATCTCACCGCTTGACGGTGACTCGAGTCGGTTGAGCAGACGGATGAGCGTCGACTTCCCCGCCCCTGAATATCCGATTATTCCAAAAATTTCGCCGCTCTCGATTGTGAGCGACACATCATCGACCGCCTGGACTCGACCGTTCTTCGTGTCGAACCATTTGGCCACATTACGTAATTGAATCAATACCTTTCCCTCCTGACAACAAAAAAAGTACACACGTTTGAGCAAACGTGCGTACTTTATCGGTACGGACAACGATTGCTCTCATCTTCCAAGGTTCTCACCTTGCTGGAATTAGCACCATTTCGGATTGCTCCGCGGTTGCTGGGCGTCATAGGGCCAGTCCCTCAGCCTCTCTTGATAAGAGTGTTGTTTATTCGATTAGCTTTATAATAGCGACACATTATTTTCATGTCAAACTATTTTGTGCGAAAAATCAAAAAAAGGTGCCATCCGAGGATGACACAGAACGTAGCACCTTGAGTCACGGAAGGACAACCCATAGATGAAACTCTTTTGCCCGATCAGAGTGTTCATCCTTATATGGGGGATTCAAGCCATCCATCACTCGGCCTTAGAACGTACCATGCGGTTACGCGGTAGGTGTCCCTGCGCTTGATTTTTTTGGGGGACAATCGAAGGGAAGGTCCACCTAAAAGTCGCGTAAAGTGATGCACCGGCTGTTCTAAAACGTCTTGATGGCTGGAGAATCTCGTCCTATATTGTGTTCAAGTAAGATGTTGTAATGAATATACCATTCGTGAACTTTCTGTGTCAACTGATTATTTAAAATTTTCTGATTATTCTAATCATCCTATCTCATTTAACGAAAGATAGGACGTGCTGCACGTTTTGGAACGCATATAATCGGTCTTCGACTTGGCCGTCTTTAAGCTTTAACAGCGCCGGGACGCTCATGACTTGATACGCTTCTAACTCTTGCGGGATAAAGTTGGCGTCCTGCTTGTCAATCGCGAGTGTCGGGTCGACCGCTTCGACGACGGCGAGCATCCGCTCGGCCACAGCGCATGTTCCACACATCGGGGCGTATATATATAACAATCCGTCTGTAATCATTGTTCTCACCTCTTTTATAAGTATATGAATGTGAGCCGATCTGTTCAAAAGTTGTGCTCACCCCACGAATTTTCTGAATCGTTCAACATTTCCTGTTGACGCTTCACGAAAAGAGGCATAGTATGGTCATTAACTTTAACGCTTTCGTACATAACAGCGTATACGTAGAAAAGGACAGGTGAATCGACTTATGACGGAACAAACGAAACTGACAGGCAAACAATTTTTGATGAACGTATTGAACGGACTCAGTCTCGCTATTTTAATCGCCCTCATCCCGAGCGCATTGCTCGGTGAATTAACGAAAGCCATCTTACCGTATTTTCCGTCTTTGCAGTTCATCTTAGACGCGACGACGATCGCGATGCGCCTACTCCCGGTCATCATCGGTGTCACCGTCGCGATGCAATTCGGACGCTCGGCGCTCGAGGCCGGGACGATCGGTATCGCGACCCAGGTCGGGAGCGGCGCTATCCGTATCGAGGAAGGCGCGTTCCTCATGGCGGGAATCGGCGACGTCATCACGGCCGGCGTGACCGCCGCCTTCGCGACATATATGGTAATGCAGCTGTCGCCACGCTTAAAGACGTACACCGTCCTCGTTTTACCGATGACGGTCATCGTCATCGCCGGCGGAATCGGCATGTTCTTACTCACGTACATCTCACAGATCACGACGTACATCGGCACCGTCATCATGACGATGACTGAACTCCAACCGATCGTGATGGGCATGTTGATCGCGATGGCGTTCTCGCTCATCATCGTCTCCCCGATCTCGACAGTCGGGATCGCGACGGCGATCAGTCTGTCCGGTGTTGCCGCCGGGGCCGCTAACCTCGGCGTCGTCGCAGCCGGTTTTGGTCTCGCTATCGCCGGGTGGCAGATGAACGCGACCGGGACGTCGCTCGCTCACTTCCTCGGCTCACCGAAAATTCAAATGGCGAACTTCGTCCGTCGTCCGATCATGATGCTGCCGGTGCTCGCGAACGCGGCCATTCTCGGGGCGCTCGCCGGTATCCTTCGTATCGAAGGAACACCGATCAGTGCCGGATTCGGTGTCTCTGGACTGATCGGACCTGTCAACGCCCTGCACTTGATGCCAGGCGGCTTCGCGCTCTGGAACGTCATGCTCGTCATCGTCTTGTTCGGCCTCATTCCGGTGACGCTCGGGATTGTCTTCTACCGACTGTTCAACCGGACATCACTCATCCAGCCTGAACATTACCGCCTCGACTTCGACTAAATCAAAAAATCCCGGCTTCTCATAAAGAGAAACCGGGATTTTTGTTAGCCTTGAATCATCGCTTCATATTCTTCGGCTGACATGAGTTTGTCGACGTCCGTTGAATCGTTCAACTCGACTTCGATCATCCATGCGCCTTCGAACGGTGCTTCGTTGACGAGTTCCGGCGAATCCGCGAGTGATTCATTCACCGCCGTGATCTTCCCAGAGATCGGTGCGTACAGTTCAGACACCGTCTTGACCGATTCGACCGAACCGAACGGCTCGTCGAGCAAAATCGTGCCGCCGACTTCAGGAAGTTCCACAAACACGATGTCCCCTAGTTCGCTTTGTGCGAAATCCGTGATCCCGATGCGGGCAACGCTTCCGTTCACTTCAACCCATTCGTGTTCTTTTGAATAACGTAGATTTGCAGGTACTTTGCTCATCATGACTTCCCCCTCAAATAAATTAGACTCACATGTGTATTATAGCACTTAGCCCCAAACGTCTGTAAATGACTTTTCTGAAAAACCGACCGTCGATTTTTGACCGTCAGTGACGATTGGACGCTTTAAAAGCATACCATTGCTGACTAAAAGCTCGATTTGTTCGTCTTCTGACAAATTCGGGAGCTTATCTTTAATGCCTTCGTTGCGGTACACTTGCCCGCTCGTATTGAAAAACTTTTTGAGCGGCAGCCCTGACTGTTGCCAGATCGACGCGAGTTCATCTTTTGACGGTGTCGCCTCGACGATATGAACGTATGTATACGCGACGTCGTTCTCCTTCAACCATTTCTCTGCCTTCTTACACGTACTGCATGGCGGATAGCCATATAGTGTCACCATTTTTATCACCTCTTATCTTTCACTTTAGCATAATCACCTCACTCAATTCACGCCTCGAGCAAGCGTTCAATTTCTCGCTTCAACGTCGCATTGACCGGATGTCTTGTTTCGATATAGCGCAGCATCGCCGCGGCCGCTTCGACCGACTTGCCGTAACCTGGCAGCCACTCGTCGAGCCCGGCGACGAGCTCCGGGTACCGTATCTCGACCCGGCGCGTCGGATTGAACGGGTCGCCCGTCTCTCCATGTGCTTTCAACACGTTGTTGACGGCCGCGACTTGGATGAGTTCGAAGCCGGCGAGCTTCTCTCCGCGTCGTTCACGGAGCAGACCGACGTACAGGTTCGTCAGCGCCTCTTCGTAGCAGTACGCTGCGTCTCGGACGTCCGTGACGAGCTTAGGCGTCGCAAACGATTCGAGCGCTTCCTCCCGCTTCCAGACGATCCGTCCCGGAGTGTAGGCAATGTGTGGCATCTCAGGCAAATCGAAGACGGCGAACTCGGCGTAAATACCGTCCGCATACATGACTTTATGGCCGTCTTTCGTGTTTTGGAACTGGTAAGCGATCGGTTCAACCTCGAGCCAGTCCAAGTTGTCGATGAAGCGGGTTTTTCGTCCGTCTTCGACGATCAAAAAGAAATCGAGGTCGGAGTAATCATCGAGCCGCTCTGTCTCGAGGCCAATCGAACCGAGGGCGAGCAGCATGAGCGCCCCTTCTTTTGTCGCGACTGATTCCCCAATCCTTTCCATCCGTTCCAACAGCTGATCACGTCTCATGAACATTCCTCCTTTTCCTCATTGTACGTTCTGATCAAGCGAAAAAGAAAGGGCTGACCGCGTCCGGCCAACCCTTCTTGTTCGAAAAATTTGATTACACGATAAACTTGTTCGCTTTGATGAGACTCGCTGCGACTTCGCGCTTCGTGCCGATGACGTTGATCGGCTGATAACGGCTGAACTTCTTCATCGCCGAGAGCAACATCCGCTGCTCGTCGCCTGACGCTGCCGCGTACAACACTTCTTTCGCCATGAGATCGACTTGCTTAAACACTTGCTCGGCGAAGATTTCCGTGTATCGGACTTTCTGGTTGTTCTTATCAAGGCCAGTCCGGGCAATTGCTTTATCCGTCCGCGCGATCGCCGCTTCAAGCGCATAGATGGCGCTGATGATGTCGGCGAGCTTGGCGAGGATCTCTTGCTCGTTTTGGAGGTCTTGCTGATATTTCTGGACGGCTGTCCCGGCGATCATCAAGTTAATCTTCTTCATGTTCGATAGAAGCATCTTCTCGCGCGCGAGCGGTGAACCGTCGAGCTCTTGCGGCATGTAGCTCATGAGCTCTTTTTGGAGCTTCTGTGCTTCGGCGAGGAGCGGCAAGTCGCCTTTCATCGCTTTCTTGAGGAGCGTGCCCGGGACGATCAAGCGGTTGATCTCGTTCGTTCCTTCGAAGATCCGGTTGATCCGTGAGTCACGGTACAAGTTTTCGACCTCGTACTCGGTCATGAAGCCGTAGCCGCCGTGGATTTGAACAGCTTCGTCGACGACGTAGTCGAACGTCTCAGACGCGAACACTTTGTTGAGCGAGCATTCGATCGCATACTCCGCGATCGATTGGGCGACTTTCGAGCCGTCGCGCATGTTCTCGTCACCAAGCGCATCGAGGCTGTCTTGGAACAAGCCGCCTGTGCGGTAGACCGAGCTCTCCATCGCGTAAATGTTCGCCGCCATCGTCGCTAATTTTTCTTGGATGAGCGGGAACTGACTGATCGGCGTCTTGAACTGCTTACGCTCGTTCGCGTATTGGACCGAGAGATCGAATGCACGTTTCGATGAACCGACCGCTCCGACCGCGAGTTTGTAACGACCGACGTTCAAGATGTTGAAGGCGATGACGTGCCCTTTACCGACCTCACCTAACAGGTTATCGACCGGGACTTCGACGTCTTGTAAAATGAGCGTCCGCGTCGACGAGCCTTTAATGCCCATCTTCTGTTCTTCGGCACCTGTCGAGACGCCGTTGTAGTCGCGTTCGACGATGAAGGCGCTGAACTTGTCGCCGTCAATTTTTGCGTAGACGACGAACACGTTGGCGAAGCCTGCGTTCGTGATCCATTGTTTCTCACCGTTCAAGACGTAGTGCGTCCCGGCCTCGTTCAAGACGGCCGTCGACTTCGCGCCGAGCGCGTCCGACCCTGAGCCTGGCTCTGTGAGCGCGTACGCCGCGATCCATTCGCCCGTCGCGAGCTTCGGCAAGTACTTATGCTTTTGCTCTTCTGTTCCGAAGAAGACGATCGGAAGCGTCCCGATCCCAACGTGGGCGCCATAACTGAGGGCGAACGAACGGGCTTTGGCGAACCGTTCCGTGATGATCGATGACGAGATTTTGTCGAGCTGATAACCGCCGTACTCTTCAGGCACATCGGCACCGAGCAGACCGAGCTCGCCCGCTTCTTTCAACAGTTCGACCGAGAGATCGAACTCATGTTTTTCGATGCGTCCAAGTACCGGCATGACACGGTCGTCGACGAAACTCGACGTCGTGTCCCCGATCATCTTATGCTCGTCTGAAAAGTCTTCCGGTGTGAAGAGACGATCCGCGTCGAGTGCGTCAATGACAAAGCTACCGCCTTTAATCAATTCGTGTTCTGTACGTTCCATAGTCATTTCCCCCTTATAGTAATTCGAAGACGCCAGCAGCGCCCATTCCGCCACCGATGCACATCGTGACAACCCCATATTTCTCATTGCGTCGTTTCATTTCATGCAGAATCGATACCGCTAGTTTCGCGCCCGTACACCCGAGTGGATGGCCAAGGGCGATCGCGCCGCCGTTGACGTTCACTTTGGACGGGTCGATGCCGAGTTCGCGGATGACGCCGAGTGATTGGCTCGCGAACGCCTCGTTCAATTCGAACAATCCGACTTCTTCAAGCTTCACACCAGCCATCTCTAACGCTTTCGGGATGGCGACGACCGGTCCGATCCCCATCACTTCCGGGCGGACCCCGCCGACTGCGAACGAGAGGAACTTCGCCATCGGCTTCAAGCCTTGGCGTTCCGCCTCTTCCCGCTCCATGACGAGTACGGCTGCAGCGCCGTCTGATACTTGTGACGCGTTACCGGCTGTGACCGATCCTTTGATTTTGAAAGCTGGACGCAATTTGCCGAGTGCTTCGACCGTCGAGTTGGCCCGGACGCCTTCGTCGTGCTTGACGACGAATTCACGCTCCGCGACTTTCCCATCTTCACCGAGGACGTGCTCGATGACCGTCACCGGCACGATCTCTTCTTCGAACTTGCCGCCCGCGATCGCAGCCGCCGCTTTTTGATGGCTGTCGATGGCGAACAGGTCCTGGTCAACTCGTGAGATGTTGTACTCGGCCGCTACGCGCTCAGCCGTGTGTCCCATGCTCATGTAATACTCAGGCGCCGTCTCCATGATCGTCGGGTTCGGACGGATGACGTGTCCACCCATCGGGACGAGACTCATCGATTCCATTCCGCCGGCAATGATTGCCGTCGCTTGGCCGATCATGATCTTCGCTGCCGCGTCCGCGATCGCTTGAAGGCCTGACGAGCAGTAACGGTTGATCGTGACGGCGGGTACTTCGTGTGATAGTCCACCGCGTACGGCCGCATAACGGGCGATGTTCATCCCTTGCTCCGCTTCCGGCATGGCGCATCCCATGATGACGTCGTCAATCGGTCCCGTGTATCCCGACCGCTCGAGCGTCGCTTTGATGGCGTGACCTGCGAGCTCGTCCGAACGAACGTTTCGGAACGACCCGCGTTTTGCTTTTCCGACCGGTGTTCGTGCACCGGCCACGATGACTGCTTCTCTCATCTGTTAAGTCCCCCTTTTGTCAGTTCCGAAGTGGTTTGCCTTTGACGAGCATATGTTGCATCCGTTGTTGCGATTTCGGTTCTCCGATGAGGCTCAAGAACGCCTCACGCTCGATGTCGAGGAAGTATTGCTCGTCGACCATCGTGCCGTATGCCAAATCGCCGCCGCTGATGACATGGGCAAGTTTTTTGGCGATCTTCAAGTCGTGCTCTGAAATATAACCACCGTAGAACATCTCGTACGCTGCGAGTTCGAGCGTCGCTTTCCCGGTTCGACCGACGACCGGCAACTTCTCGCGCATCGGCGCGACGTATCCGTCCGTAAGTCCAAGGACGGTTTGTTTCGCGTCGAACGTCAAGTGGTCACGGTTCATCGAGATGCCGTCGATCGGACGATGATAGCCGAGTGTTTTCGCGTCATACGCCGACTTCGATACTTTCGCCATCGCGATGTTCTCGAACGTCTGCTGTGCCGCCTTCTCGATGTTTTGCATCGATTTCGGCGTCTGTTCAAGTAGACGACGGTACGTGTTGACGTTGCCGCCGCCGCCAGGGATGAGACCGACACCGACTTCGACGAGTCCCATGTATGTCTCGAGCGCTGCTTGCATGCGTGCTGCCGGCAAACTGATCTCCGTGCCGCCTCCGAGTGTCATGCCGTAAGGTGCGACGACGACCGGGCGACCTGCGTAACGGATTTTTTGAACGACTTGTTGGAACTTGTTGATGATCCAGTCGAGCTCATACCAGTTCTCGTCTTCCGCTTCCATGAGCATCATCGCGAGGTTGGCGCCGACGCAGAAGTTTTTACCATCGTTGGCGAGGACGAGTCCTTTGAAGTCTTGCTCGACGAGGTCGATCGATTGCTCGATCATCTGCATGATGTCGACCCCGATCGCGTTGTTTGGTGACGTGAACTCGAGGGCGACGACGTCGTCACCGATGTCGATGAGGCGAGCCCCGCCGTTCTCGAGGATGATCCCGTTCGACTTGGCGAGCGGTGCAAGTTTCAATTCTTTCGGGTTGACGGTCTTCTCGACGTACGTCTGCGACGCTTGATCGTAATACTGGTCCCCTTTATAGAAGGAAGTGTGTCCGGCAGCGAGCATCTCATCGATCCACGCCGGGACGGCATATCCTTCCGCTTTCATGCGTGCGACCGATTTTTCGACACCGAGTGCGTCCCATGTCTCGAACGGTCCGAACTTCCAACCGAAGCCCCACTTCATCGCGTCATCGATGGCGACGATCGAGTCACTGATCTCACCTGTGAGTCGTGCCGAGTAGACGAGCGTCTTCGCCGTCACCGGCCAGAGCAACTGTCCGACGCGTCCCTTGTTCAAGATCGCGCCTTTCAGTTTCGCTTTCGAGCCTGGGAGCGACTTGATTTGATCGAGCTCAGGTCCTGTAATCGCTTTCAATTGTTCGTACTCAAACGTGCTCAAGTTGAGTTCCTGGATGACTTTCCCGTCTTTCTTATAGAACCCTTGACCAGACTTTTGTCCGACCCAGCCTTTTTCGACGAGCGTCTTCATCTCAGCAGGGACATCGAACGTATCTTTCTCCTCGCCCGCTTCGAGCGCCTCATAGACGTTACCGGCGACGTGGACGAACGTGTCGATGCCGACGACGTCGAGCGTACGGAACGTCGCTGATTTCGGACGGCCGATGAGCGGTCCTGTGATCGAGTCCATCTCGCCGATCGTCGCGTTTTGTTTCAACATCTCCTCGAACGTGACGAGCAGGCCGTATGTGCCGATGCGGTTACCGATGAAGTTTGGCGTGTCTTTCGCCTCGACGACGCCTTTACCGAGACGGTCCTCAGCAAAGCGGGCCATGAAATCGATGACCGGGCTCGCCGTTTTCTCCGTCGGGATGAGTTCGAGCAGCTTCAAGTAGCGCGGCGGGTTGAAGAAGTGCGTTCCGAGGAAGCGTGACTTCAATCCTTCCGGCAAGACGCTCGCCATCGCTTCGATCGAGATCCCAGATGTGTTCGAGCTGAGAATCGCGTCTTCACGGATGAACGGTGCGATCTTGTCGAACAGTTGCTGTTTCACGTCGAGCCGTTCGACGATGACTTCGATGACCCAGTCGGCTTCTTTCAATCGCTCGAGGTCATCTTCTAAGTTCCCGACCTCGATGAAGTTCAAGTGTTCCGCCGTCGCGAGTGGCGCCGGATTTTGTTTCAACAACTTATGACGGTTCTCGGACGCGATGCGATTCCGCACTTCCGGTGACTCGAGCGTGAGCCCTTTCCCTTCTTCTTGCGCCGTCAATTCACGTGGTACGATGTCGAGCATGAGCGAACGAACCCCCGCGTTCGCCAAATGGGCCGCAATCCCCGCCCCCATTACTCCTGAACCGATGACGACCGCAAAACGGATATTGCTCGTCAAACGGAGGTCGGCTGATTGTTCGATGTGACTCGTCATATTGTTCCCCCCTAAATGAGAATGAATAGTGATTCATTTCACGCGTAAAAAAAATCGCAATCACCATCGTGTTTACTCTTCTATCATAAATGAATGACAATTCATTCGCAAGCGTTCATTTTTCAAATTCATTCCATTTTTCTGATTTACGATTATTTTTTGATGTGTGTGGTATAGACACATTGAGTCAATTTTTGAAAGGGGACGAAACAATATGAGTGACAATCGTTTAAATACAGTCGGAAGCCGCAAGGATTTTGAATCGTTCAAGAAGGACGGACAAGCGCAAGCCCATCAACCGGGAATCGATTCGAAGATGGAGCCGTTCCCGATCTATGAGCGTGAAGGATACAAAGGAAGCGACAAATTGAAAGACAAAGTCGCCATCATCACGGGCGGTGACTCGGGGATCGGGAAATCGGTCGCCATCTTCTTCGCCCACGAAGGCGCAAACTCGGTCATCGTCTACAAAGACCAAAACGAGCTCGAGGACGCCGAGGCGACGAAGGAACGGATCGAAGAACTCGGTCAAGCGTGCCTGTTGCTGCAAGGTGATCTCGGTGATTCGGCGTTCTGCCAAGACGTCGTCAAGCAGACGCTCGAGACGTTCGGCCACTTGGACGTGCTCGTCAACAACGCCGCCGAGCAGCATCCGCAAGAGTCGCTCCTCGACATCTCGGACGACCAGCTCGAGCGGACGTTCCGGACGAACATCTTCAGCATGTTCTATTTGACGAAAGCGGCGCTCCCGTACTTGAACGAAGGCGCGAGCATCATCAACACGACGTCAATCACGGCGTATGAAGGTAACGACCAGTTGATCGACTATGCGTCGACGAAAGGTGCGATCACATCGTTCACGCGTTCGCTCGCCAAAAACTTGGCCGAGAAGAAAATCCGCGTCAACGGCGTCGCCCCAGGTCCGATTTGGACACCGCTCATCCCAGCTACGTTCTCGGCTGATAAAGTCGCTACGTTCGGCGATTCAGCTGAAATGAAACGAGCGGGTCAACCGGCTGAGCTCGCTCCGGCTTACGTCTATCTCGCAAGCGATGATTCGACGTACGTCAGTGGGCAGGTCATGCACGTCAACGGCGGTACGGTCGTGAACGGATAATGGTTCAAGCAGAGAGGTTTCTTTGACTCTCTGCTTTTTCTTGCCCTCTTATGCTTTCTATACATATAATGAAAAAATGAAGGAGAAAGATTTCACGACAACACGACATGTCCATCGGGCGTCCGGGGTGTATGGCTTATATGTCCAAAACTCCTTGCCGACAGATGTAAACATTTAGGCTTTAGGAGGTGCTGTACATGCTATCTTGGTTAGGCATAACGAAAGAAAAGGAAACGGGACGGCAGTTCTTTGGGAACATACATAAGAAAACAATCACGTTCGTCTTGCTTTCGTCCCTTGTGATACTCTTCGGGGTGAAATCATTGTTGACTTATCTACTCCCAAAAGCAGCTCTCGCTGACCCCTTGGTTGCTGTACTGCCAGGTACAGTAGGCATTCTTGTTGCTCTAGTGTATGTTCTAGTTCTAGAACGACTCTTACTAGACAAGGCCGAACGTGGAAAGTAATATGTCATCTGACGAGTATACTAATGACGAATAGGTAAAAATGGAGGCCAATCGATGACAAACCAGCACAGCGATGATGAGTATGAAGCGTACGATGAAGACAGGTTAGAGTTCGATCCTTACTTTTCTCATGAGGCTAAAATGGAAGTCAGTCTGAATGCAGCTGGGGTCAATTTCGTCGGCAACGCAGAAGGCTATCTCGCCCTCGCGAGAATGTTTACGTTTTTAGCCGAAACACATATGTCCATTCGCATGGAAGAAAATCCTTCGCCTGATATAAATACTTCCTATGGGTATGGCCCGTATCATATGACCGATTACATCCGAGACAAGTTCATTCAAAATAAACAGTATGTATTTGACCCGGGTGCCTTGCATGATTCACATCCAGAACATGAAAAAGAGCTTTTCTTCTGGCTATCTGATCAAATCGGTCCAGATTTCTGGGTCGAAAATCGAGAAGATGACGAGCAGGAATAACGCCTCATAAGAACTCCATAAAAAAGCACACAAGTTCGATATGAACTTGTGTGCTTTCCTCATTTTTTGACCATTCCTTTTAACACGAACGCGACGTTGGCCGGACGTTCGGCGAGGCGGCGCATGAAGTAACCGTACCAGTCACGGCCGTACGGCACGTAGACCCGGACTTTATAGCCTTGGCGGACGAGCTCGAGTTGACGCTCGACCCGGATGCCATACAGCATTTGGAACTCGAACTGGTCGAGTGGGATGTTGTTCAGTTTCACATGCTCGATGATGGCATCGATCATATGGTCGTCATGGGTCGCGATAGAGGCGTAGTTCCCGTTCGCAAGATGGAGTTTGACGAGCTTCAAGTAGTTGTGGTCGACGTCTTCTTTCTCCGGGAAAGCGACCGTCGCCGGCTCTTTGTAAGCCCCTTTGACGATACGGAGGTTCGGCTTGATCAGCGCGAGATGATTGATGTCATCTTCCGAACGATACAAGTACGATTGGATGACCGTCCCGAGTCCGTCAAAGTCCGCTTTCAACTTCTTGAACAAGTCGAGTGTCTTCTCGCAGCGCGACTCGTCTTCCATATCGATGGCGACGAAGACGCCGACCGACTTAGCCGTCGTCAAGATCTGGCGCATATTGTTCTCGATCAACTTGTCCGAAATATCGAATCCGAGTGACGTGAGCTTGAGCGACATATAGGCGTCGAGTTTCTCTTCGGCCATGATCTCGATGGCACGGATGATCTCGTCACGGTTTTGGTTCGCTTCTTCGACCGTGTTAATGAATTCCCCTAGATGGTCGACCGTGACCGATAGCCCTTTCGCGTTCAGTTCGCGAATCGTCGGCACCGACGTCTTGAAATCTTCTCCCGCCACAAATCGTGACGCCCCGAACCGAAGCCCATACTTTTTAGCCAAACTGTTGAGTGCTTTGTTTTGAGACATGTAAATAAAGCCATCACGTAACACTTTTTCCATCAGATTTTCCCCCTTGCGTTTACACTCATCTATCTCTATGACGATGTCTGAAATTATTATGACATACAAACGTCAATTCGTCTTTAGTTTTGTAACCGTTTCCAACACTTCATTGGCCAAGTTTATAAAAAAGCAGACGCCCTCACGGACGTCTGGTTCACAGGCCTGTATTCGGTGCGACGTAGAGCAAAATACTGAGGAAGACGAACACGCTCCCGGCGAGCACGAACAAGTGCCAAATCGCATGATTGAACGGCAGTTTCTGCCAGACGTAAAACACGATCCCGACCGAATAAGCGAGCCCACCGGCAAGCAGCAACATGAACCCTTGATGGCCGAGCGACTCGTAAAGCGGACGGATCACGATGATACAAATCCACCCGAGCCCAAGGTACGTCACGTTCGATACCCACATGTACTTCCCGGTCGAATACATTTTCCAGACGATGCCTAAGATGGCGACGCCCCAAACGATGCCGAACAACACCCATCCGAGCGTTCCCTGAAGCGACACGAGTGCGAACGGCGTGTAGCTCCCGGCAATCAATAAGTAAATCCCAGCGTGGTCGAACACTTGGAGCACCCGCTTCGCCCGTGGATGCGGGATCGCATGCATGAGCGTCGAGAACAAGTACAACAAGATCATCGATACCCCGAACACGCTCACCGCGATGACGTTGCCTGTGCTCCCGGTCTCAGTCGCGGTCGTGACGAGCAGGACGAGAGCGACGATGCTGAAGATGACCCCTAGTCCGTGCGTGACGGCGCTCGCGATTTCTTCGCCGAGCGTATCGGCATGGAGCATGTCTTTTAGTTTCTCTTGATCCATTCGGGTCCCACCTTTCATTTCCCTTCCTCTAGTATGGTCATTTCCCGATTTTGGCGCAAATAAAAACACGGGTCTGTAAAAACCCGTGTCCTTGATTATGCGACTTCCTTCACCGGAACGTCACATTCCATATTTTGTGCCCGCATCGCCCGTGCGCGTATGTGGAACAAGACGAGTAGCGTCACCGTACCGATCGTCGCGATGACGTAGGGAATGACCCCATCCATCTTGAAGCCGATCGGCGCTGTGAGAATGTAGAACCAAACCGCATACAGCATGAACGTCCCCGGGATGAGTGCGATCCAGTGGTTGCGTCCTTTGATGTACAAGTACATCGCACCGACGAACAACGCGATGACCGCTGTCGTCTGGTTGGCCCAGTTGAAGTACTGCCAAAGCATTTGGAAGTCCATGTTTGTGAGCACGTACGAGATCGCGAACAACGGGAGTGCGATCCAAAGGCGTGACGAGAAGTTCTTCTGCGCGACTTTCAAGTAGTCGGCAATGATCATCCGGGCACTCCGGAACGCCGTATCGCCTGACGTGATCGGCAAGACGATGACGCCGAGGATGGCGAGCGTGCCGCCGATGCTGCCGAGCATGAGCGTCGCCACTTCTTGGACGACGAGCGCCGGTGTCCCCGCTTGAATCATGCCGAGCAACTCACCCGGCTCAAAGATGGCCATGGCCGCTCCGGCCCAAATCATCGCGATGACGGCCTCGACGATCATCATGCCGTAGAAGATGCTGCGGCCATTACTTTCTTTCATCGTCGTCCGCGAGATGATCGGCGACTGCGTCGCGTGGAAGCCTGAGAGTGCGCCGCACGAGATCGTGAAGAACAAGAGCGGCCAGATCGGCAAGCCGTCCGGGTGCATGTTCGTCAATGTCATCTCTGGGATTTGATAGCCTTGGACGAACAGGCTGACCCCGATCCCGACGGCGCTGATCATGAGGAGCGCCCCGAAGAACGGATAGATGCGGCCGATGATCTTGTCGACCGGGAGGAGCGTCGCTAAGATGTAATAAGCGAAAATCGCAAAGACGACGAACACGAGCGTCGACGCGTTGCCGTCGAACAAGTTGTTAATCATGTTACTCGGTGACGTGACGAACACCGTCCCGACAAGGAGCAGCAGTAACAGGGCGAATCCGTTGACGATATGGCGGAGCGAGCGGCCGAGGAACTTCTCGGCGAGCTGCGGCAAGTGTGCACCGTTGTTACGGAGCGAGATCATCCCCGTCAAATAGTCGTGCACGGCACCTGCGAAGATCGATCCGAAGACGATCCACAGGAAGGCGACCGGACCGTAGAGCGCCCCCATGATTGGCCCAAAAATCGGACCGACGCCGGCGATGTTCAACAGTTGGATCATCGAGTTCCGCTTTTTCCCCATCGGCACGTAGTCGATGCCATCCTGCGACGCATAGGCGGGCGTCGTCCGCTCTTCCTTGATGCCGAACGTCTTCTCGACGTAACGGCCGTAGACGATGTACCCGACAATTAAAATAGCTAAGGCGTTGAACTACCCCCACCTACGCTACGCTTAGAGGTGAGGGATTCCTGAGTTATCCGACCCAGCGGCCGAAACCTGATCAGGCTAGCCCCGTCGTCCCGACGGTTGAAGAGGCCAGGATGCGTTCGGCCTCTTGCTTGAGATTGAGTCCTGCGTTGATATCCCGGTCGTGGCGAGTGCCGCAGCCTGGGCATACCCACTCACGCAAGGCGAGATGTTTCACGTCTTTGTGCCGATGGCCGCAACTTGAACAGAGCTGGCTCGAGGCGAAGCTTCTGCCGACCTTGACGACGGTCTTCCCGTACCAGTCGGCCTTGTATTCGAGCATGCGGTGGAACTCCGACCAGCCGACGTCGGAGATGGCCTTGCTCAATTGGCGGTTCTGCTGCATGTCCTTCACCTGCAGCGTCTCGATCCCGATGACGTCGTGGATTTTGACGATCTCGGTCGACACCTTCTGCAGGAGGTCGTTGCGTCTGTTCGCGATTTTCTCGTGGATGCGCGCGACCTTGCGCTTCTGCTTCTGGTAGTTCTTCGCCTCGGACAGCTTGACGTTCCGGTTCATGGCGATGAGCCGTCGGCGTGACAGCTTGCGCTGCTCACGGGCAAGTTTTTTCTCGAGCGACTTGAAGTAGCGGTCGTTCGGGTACACCGTCCCGTCCGACAAGATTGCGAAGTGCTTCAGACCGACGTCGACGCCGACCGATGAGCCCGTCTTCGGCAGCTCCTCAATCTCCTGCTCGACCTTCAGGGAGACGAAGTACTTGCCCGTCGCGTTCCGGCGGATCGTCGCGCTGAGGATGCGGCCCTCGACCCGCCTCGAGTTGGCGAACCGGACCCACTTCAGCTTCGGCAGTTTGAGCCGTTCCCCGACGATCGACACCTCGGGGTTTTGCGACCTGCCCTGGATGTTCGTCGTGTACGACTGGACCGGGTTCCGTTTCGACTTGAAGCGCGGGTGCCCGTTCTGTTTCGTGAGGAGACGGTCGTAGCCGTCGGCCAGGTGCTTCAACGACCACTGCAGGGCCGTGCTGTCCACCTCCTTCAGCCATGAGAGCTCCTCTTTCATGGACGGCAATACCTCGGAGCACGCGCCATAGGACAGTCCCGCACCGCTCGCCTGATATGTCTCGTCCCACTTCGCGAGGAAATGGTTGAAGACGAAGCGGGCGCAGCCGAGCGTCTTGATGATCAGTACCTCCTGTTCCTTGGTCGGATAGAGACGAAATCTGTATCCTTTATGTGTCAACATACTCTTCACCTCCTCTAGGTATTTATACCCAGAAAAAGCTATAGCGATTCATCGCCCACTTTCACTGGGGCTTCGCCCGGATCACTTAGAAGTGGGCGTATTCTCGCCTATTTTTGATAAAGAATGTGATCATGTGTGCTGTCCCCTTTTAACCTGTGTAGCCGATCCCCATCGAACCCGAAAAATGAATCTCATTACTTTACACATGTAATGTAAGCGCTTACTTGGTTGATTATACAATAGTTTCCATTGTTTCGTAAGAGGTTTTGTTCACTTTTTTGACACAAAAATCAGCCTTCAAAACTGAAGGCTGATTCATTGTTCACCGCAGGGCCGGGATGCCAACATGAGCGACTTCGACGACTCGCGATTCCTCTTTCGTTTGGCCGCCCTGTTCACTGATGACAGTGACAGTTTGACGAATCTTGAGTGGTTTCACGACGAACTTGTACGTTCCGTCCGCTTTGGCTGTCATCGCCGCCAACACGTTCGATGATTGGAGTGGCAACGTCATCGGCAATACGAGTGCGGTCGCAATCGTCCATTTCAGAGCGATCGTTTTTTATATGATAATGATGTATGTTAGAACCAAAATAAAAACGATTTGCTAGTGACAGGAGGAGTCATTTTGATCATTGAAATCGATGGATACGGACACAATGTTCGTTTGAGTGGAAAAAAGTGCTCTGAACGACAACTAAGAGAGATGTATCGACAAACCAAAACAATGGTGGTTGATATAAAAGACTTTCCAGACGTGTTTTGTCGACTCCACCGCTTTGATCGTATTCAGTATTCAAACGATATGAACATCGACTTCGTGTTGGACACGGATACGGATCACATCTACACACCGTCTTAATGTTTACGTGAAAAGACTCAACCGCTTGAGACTTTTCATCGTTTAATACCGAATCCTCAATCGAATGCGTTATGGATATCGGCCGATTTTGATGTCCATGAGAAAAGCCCAGAATCTCCGTGTTTGAACTGAGCCCCGTAAAATGGACAGTTTAATAAAAAGCCCACGTGTTCTATGCGGCGATTAGATGGCCCCGATATTGTTCCGGGGTCATCTTTTTTAGGTTCCATTGACCGCGTTCGCAGTTGTAATAGCTTATGTAGTCGCCGACCATTTCTCGGACCTCCTCGAGCGATTTGCACGAGCGGTTGGTGACATAGTCCTTCAAATGACCGAAGAACGATTCGATTGGTGCGTTGTCGAGACAGTTTCCCCGACGTGACATGGACTGGACCAGTCCGAGGTCACCGACGAGTTTCTGGTAGTCTGGATGTGTGTAGTGGAAGCCTTGGTCCGAATGAATCATCGCCTCAGGATGCAGGTTCCCTTGGAGGTGCTCTTCGAGCTTTTCCATCGTCTGAAAGACGAGGTCCATGTGAAGGCCCATGGGCAGCTTATGTGCCACGATCTCGCGTGTGGCGACGTCCTTCACACAAGACAAATAGACGTTCTCGCCGGAGGCGATCGGGAGATAGGTGATGTCGGTCACGAACACCTTCCCGGGCTCGCTCTGTCGGAACTGGCGGTTCAACAGATTCGGCACGACGCGATGCTCGAGCGTCGCTTTAGCTAGTTTTCGATAAGGGCTCATCTTTCGGATTTTGGTGACGATGTTATACTTGCGCATCAGTCGGAGGATACGCTTATGGTTGATCCGGACCCCGAGGGTCGCGCGCACCTCCATGTACAGTGCCCGATAACCGACTTTGCCACCGTGGCTGTCGTGAATCTGCTTGAGTAGGGTCGCGTCTAGGTAATCACGCTCTTCCCGGAGGGACTCTGCCTCGGCTCGGTTCAACCAGGCATAGTAGCCACTCCGACTCACGCCAGCGATCTCACACAGTGGGCGGACGAGGTTCTTCAGCTGCGCGATTCGGATGATGGTATTGATGACCTGATATTTCTCTGCCGGTGTCAGTTCGTTCGTTTCGCCTGCCCTTCTAACTTCTCTAGCTTTTTTAAGAGTTCATTTTCTGCCGTCAGGTATTTGATACGCGCCTCTGCCTTCGCTAACCGTCGCTCCATCGACTCGTCTGTTTTCGGACGCCCGCCTCCCAGAGTCTTCCCACGTTTGTTGTTCAGGAGACCGTCTTCTCCGTCCGTTCGGTACGTCCGACGCCAACGCTTCAACGAAGACTTCGCCTTCTCTTTTCCGATCACCGTCAGGTCGAACCCCGCCTCTGTGAAGATCTGTTGGGGTCCTTTGCCGTCCATGTTCTCACGCACGGCCTTGACCTTAAACTCGGCGGTGTATTGAATCGAGCGTTCTGATACGGAGGCGACGTTCGGGTTCGACTCAAGCTGATCAATTTGATGGATATTGAAAATGATTTTACTCATGGTTGTTTCTCCCGTCTGAATGAATAGGTTCATTATAGCGATTCGTACGCACACGAAAAACCCCGAGTGTGAACTGAACCAAAAAAGTTAGACACTAAATAATTTGTCAGGCGACTTCGAGAACCTGGGTCCGGTATTCCACCGGGCTCAGGTTTTTTAGTCGTTTCTTGATGCGACGATGATTGTAGTACTCGAT
>NZ_SJVB01000040.1:0-215 GCF_004337185.1 Exiguobacterium sp. SH0S2
CCAACTACTTTCGGCGCTGAAGCGCTTAACTTCCGTGTTCGGCATGGGAACGGGTGTGGCCGCTTCGCTATCGCCACCAGACAAGGGAATTGTTCCCTGAAAACTGAAGACTCATCAAGTTCAAACCGTTTCTAGATCAAAGCCTCGACCGATTAGTATCATTCAGCTCCACACGTCGCCGTGCTTCCACCCATGACCTATCTACCTCATCGTCT
>NZ_SJVB01000004.1:0-321739 GCF_004337185.1 Exiguobacterium sp. SH0S2
CGACTTGCATGTATTAGGCACGCCGCCAGCGTTCGTCCTGAGCCAGGATCAAACTCTCCAAAGAATTTGATATAGCTCTTGAAAATGACGAAGCTTGCGCTTCAATCAAAACTTGTAAAACTTTTTTTGCCTCATCGTTCAGTTTTCAAAGTTCGTCTGTCGCTCTTAACGACTCATTAATAATATCATCTGTAATTATATTCGTCAACTATAAAAATAAAATATTTTAAAAGAATAATATCTAGCGTATTCTTTCAACGGCACTATATAGAAGGAACACGCTAGACGGTCATTGAAAAGCGACGATTCGAACCTCATCAAGTTGAGACAAATCGTACGTTTCTTGCGTTGGTTCAGCGATCACGACCGGTTGTTCCACGCTCGGCGTGTAACCTTGAATCGTTCCTCGCACACCGCTGCTCAGTAAGACAGTCCGTCCTACATCGTAAAAACCGAGCAGTGTAGCTAAAAGCGTCAACGCTTCCCCATCGTATGCCTCATTTTGCCACATATAAAAATAAGCCTCTTCTGCTGTCAACGCTGACCTGAACGTACGTGGGGCTGTCAATTGGCAGAACCGATCAGCGACGATAAACAACGGTGATGCAGGATGGAGGGCTCGTTCTTCTAGCCGATTCGGAAAACCTGACCCGTCTAAGCGTTCATGATGTTCGGCAATCAATTTACCGACCCTGGCTCTAAGTGTCTGATCTTGCGGTAACATCGCAAACGAGACGACCGGGTGCTGATACAACAGCTCTCGTTCCATTTTTGTGAAATAGCGCATGTGGGACCATTTTCGTATTTTAGCGTAGCTCGCATCTGCGAAATAAGAAGCCACGCCATAATCGAATTGAATGCGGTGTTCATCTCCTCGGTATTTCGATAGCGTCTTGGCTACTAAGGCTCGATAAATCGCATGATGAATCACATGATTTTTTCGAAGTGGTTGATTCGTAAAGAACGTGACGATGGCCGATAGCGGATATTCACGTTTAAACAGTTGATGGACGAATTCAAGCGCTTCGTAAGGGTTGGGGGCAATCCGTTCTTCCCATTGATTGTAATGCCGTTCATATTGGAGCACTTTTGCACATAGTTCGATTTCCTCGTCGCGGGTAAGATGGCGACATTCGACCGGAGCGACATCAATCGCTCCCACCTTTAAAAAACGGAGCAAGCGTAAATGTTCGTTTGTCAGTTTCGTTCCTGCCTCTAACGAAGAAACTGACGTCAAAAGCGTCATCCCAACGTGAACGTTTGAAATGGCAAGTCGCATGCTCATCCCTCCTGATTGTATGAAAAAAGGTCGAACGGAAGCACCGTTCAACCTTTTCGCCTTACTCAGTCTCTTCAGACGATGGGCCAACTTCGGGTGCTTCATCAACAAACCCATTCTCCACATCAACTGTCGATTCCTCTTCTAATTCATCTTCTAATTCATCTTTTTTCAGTTTAGCAATTGTCGCCAAGCGGTCGCCATCTTCGATATTCATGACTTTGACACCGCGCGTGCTACGACCCATTTGCGAAATTGTTTGGGCATCGATTCGAATCGCGACACCGAGCTCGGTCATGAGCATGATGTCATCATCTTCATCGACTACGCGCATCCCGACGACAGTTCCGCGGTCTGTCTTGATTCCGATAATTCCAGAACCGCCTCGACCTTGCGTACGGAATTGTTCCATCGCCGTGCGTTTGCCATATCCTTTTTCCGTGATGATGAGCACGTCTTGCGTCGGGCGTACGATTTCCATCGAAACGACTCGATCATCATCTTTCTTCAGTCGAATCGCACGTACACCGCGAGCGGTACGGCCCATCGAACGGACCTCACCTTCGAGCGGGAAGCGAATCGACATCCCTGCGTGTGTCACGATCAACATCTCGTCATCGCTCTTCGCGAGACGTACGGTAACGAGCTCATCGCTATCATTTAAGCTGATGGCACGCAACCCGTTTTTGTTGATGCGAGCATAGGCAGAAAGCGGTGACCGTTTGACAAGTCCGTGCTTCGTGACAAACACGAGTGACAATTGCTCATCAGCCACTTCTTCTTCTTCTGAACCTTCACCAACGTCCTCAACGATGGCTTTGTCCGCCAAATAGCTATTAAAGTCGACCGGGATCATCGTTTCGACCTTCTCACCCTTATCGACTTGGAGCAAGTTGATAATCGGCATCCCTTTCGCGGTTCGGCTCATCTCAGGAATCTCATATCCTTTCAAGCGGAACACGCGACCGAAGTTCGTGAAGAACAAGATCGTATCGTGCGTTGAAGCAGATAAGAGGCGCAATACGAAGTCTTCGTCATTCGTACCCATTCCTTGTTTCCCTCGACCGCCGCGACGTTGTGTGCGATACGAGTCACTCGGAATCGATTTGATGTAGCCTTCGCTCGTCAGTGCGATCATCATGTCCCGAACTGGGATCAAATCCTCATCCTCAAGCTCGATGATGTCGGTACGAATCACGGTACGACGTGCATCGCCGTAACGCTCTTTGATTTCAGTCAACTCATTGCGAATGATTTCGAGAAGGAGTTCCTCGTCCCCCAAAATCGCACGCAATTCTTCGATCAACGTACGGATCTCGCGATACTCGCCTTCGATCTTCTCGCGTTCAAGACCGGTCAACCGTTGGAGACGCATATCGAGAATGGCTTGCGTCTGCTCTGTTGATAGCCCGAAGCGGGTAATCAACTTTTCACGGGCCTCGTCACCGGTCCGCGTGCTGCGGATGATGGCGATGACTTCATCGAGGTGGTCGAGCGCGACACGGAGACCTTCGAGAATATGCGCACGCGCTTCTGCCTTATCGAGGTCGAACTGCGTCCGACGACGAACGACTTCTTTTTGGTGCTCGATGTAATAATAGATCGCTTGTTTCAAGTTGAGCGTCTTCGGACGTCCTCCGACGAGCGCGAGCATGTTCACCCCGAACGTCGTTTGCATCGGCGTCTGTTTATACAAGTTGTTCAAAATGACGCTTGCGTTCGCATCGCGGCGTACCTCGATGACGACGCGCATTCCGTTTCGGTCCGACTCGTCACGAAGGTCTGTGATGCCCTCGATTTTCTTATCGCGAACTAGGTCAGCAATCTTTTCAACGAGACGTGCCTTGTTCACTTGATACGGAATTTCATGGATGAGGATGCGTTCACGGCCGTTCTTCAACACTTGGATCTCGGCTTTCGCGCGCATCGTGATCGATCCGCGACCTGTCTCATACGCCCGGCGAATACCGCTGCGTCCTAAAATCTCACCAGACGTCGGAAAGTCCGGACCCGGAATGTACTGCATGAGCTCTGAAATCGTGATGTCCGGATTGTGCGTGAGCGCAAGCACGCCATCGATTACTTCGTTCAAGTTATGTGGTGGTACGTTCGTCGCCATCCCGACCGCGATCCCGCTCGTACCATTGACGAGGAAGTTCGGGAAACGGGCCGGCATAACGACTGGTTCTTTCTCTTCACCATCAAAGTTTGCTTGATAGTCGATCGTGTTTTTACCGATATCGCGCACGAGTTCCATCGCGATTTTCGACATCCGGGCTTCCGTGTAACGCATTGCCGCTGCCGAGTCTCCATCGACGGACCCGAAGTTTCCGTGGCCATCGACGAGTTCATAGCGATAACTGAAATCTTGGGCCATCCGGACCATCGTCTCGTAAACGGCTGAATCACCGTGTGGGTGATATTTACCGATGACGTCACCGACGACACGGGCAGACTTCTTGTGGGGCTTGTCGGCACGAATCCCGAGCTCGTTCATCGCATAAAGGATACGGCGGTGAACCGGCTTGAGACCGTCTCGCACGTCCGGGAGGGCACGCGACACGATGACGCTCATCGCATAGTCCATGAACGACGTCCGCATCTCTTGGCTAATATTTATATCCTTGATATTTTCTTGTTCTGCCATTCGTTATTGCCTACCCTTCTTTTTAAATATCGAGGTTTTTCACGTAGTGTGCGTGTGACTGGATAAAGTCACGGCGCGGCTCGACATTGTCGCCCATGAGCGTCTCAAAGACCTCATCTGCCTCGATGGCGTCTTGAAGGTCGACACGAAGCATCGAGCGAGACTCTGGATTCATCGTCGTGCTCCAAAGTTGTTCCGGGTCCATCTCACCGAGACCCTTGTAGCGCTGTACACTATAGCGCGCGTTCTCAGGAAGTCGTTTGATTGCTTCTTGGAGTTCGCGGTCGTTTTGGACGTAAACAATCTCTTTACCATGTTTTACACCGTAGAGTGGCGGCTGGGCGATGTAGACGTAGCCGCTCTCAATAAGTGGCCGCATGTAACGATAGAAGAACGTCAGCAACAGTGTCCGGATGTGGGCACCATCGACGTCGGCATCGGTCATGATGATCAACTTATGGTAACGCGCCTTGCCGAGATCGAATTCGTCGGCGATCCCGGTCCCAAGTGCCGTGATGATTGTCCGGACTTCTTGGTTGGCTAAGATTTTATCGAGTCTTGCTTTCTCGACGTTGATGATCTTACCTCGGATTGGCAAAATCGCTTGGAAATGACGGTCGCGTCCTGACTTGGCTGATCCACCGGCCGAGTCACCCTCGACGATGTACAGTTCAGATTTTGATGCGTCCTTCGATGAACAGTCGGCCAGCTTACCTGGCAACGAGCTGACTTCAAGGATGCCTTTACGACGTGTCATTTCACGGGCGCGTTTGGCCGCGAGGCGGGCACGGGCTGCCATGAGCCCTTTGTCGACGATGAGTCGGCCGACCGACGGGTTCTCAAGTAAGAACTGTTCGAACGTCTCGCTAAAGAGTGAATCTGTCACCGTACGGGCGTCAGCGTTACCGAGCTTCGTCTTCGTCTGTCCCTCGAACTGCGGTGACGGGTGTTTGACCGAGACGATCGCGGTCATCCCCTCACGCACGTCGTCGCCAGAAAGGCTGCCATCAGCCTCTTTCATCAATCCAAAGCGTTTGGCGTAATCGTTGATCGCCCGTGTCAGTGCCGTTTTGAATCCGGTCTCGTGCGTTCCGCCTTCGTGTGTCGGAATGTTGTTTGTGAACGAGTAAATATTGCTAGAGAACCCTTCGTTGTACTGCAGCGCGATCTCTACTTCGATCCCGTCTTTCGTACCGTGTACATAAACCGGTTCCTCGTGGATCGAAGACTTCGAACGGTTCAAATGCTCGACGTAAGACTTGATCCCGCCTTCGTAATAATAGTTTCGCTCGATCGTTTCATCGCCCCGCTCATCTTTTGCGATGATACGGAGTCCTTTGTTCAAGAAAGCAAGTTCACGCAAGCGCGTTGCGAGAAGATCAAAATCGTATTCGAGTGTTTCGTCGAAGATGTCTCCATCTGGGAAGAAACGAACCGTCGTACCGGTCGTGTCTGTCGTGCCGACAATCTCGAGCTCACCTTGAGGTGCGCCGCGTTTGAACGATTGATAGTAAACGTTACCGTTTCGGCGTACGAACACTTCGAGTTTCTTCGACAAGGCGTTAACGACGGACGCCCCGACTCCGTGCAAACCACCCGACACTTTATATCCACCGCCGCCAAATTTACCTCCGGCGTGGAGAACGGTGAAGATGACTTCGACGGCAGGACGTCCTGTCTTTTTCTGAATGTCGACCGGAATCCCCCGGCCATCATCTTCGACAACGACAGAGTTGCCTGGTTCGACCGTCACGGTAATCGTTTCACAATGACCGGCTAGCGCTTCATCAATCGAGTTGTCGACGACTTCCCACACTAAGTGATGGAGCCCGCGTGAACTCGTCGAACCGATATACATCCCTGGGCGTTTACGAACGGCTTCTAACCCTTCAAGCACTTGAATCTGATCGGCACCGTAATCTTGCATTTGTTTTTCGTTTTCGTTACTCATCGGTTTCATTCACCTACTATACATGAATTGGTGTTCATAAGGATTGGTCGTACGTTAGACAGATTCCGTCTCAACTTTACCTTGTTTCACGTGAAACAACTTGGCTTGTTGAATCGTTTCGTGAGCAATTCCATCGATATTGGTCGTCGTAATAATCGTTTGGACTTTCTGCCCCATCGTATCAAGCAGATGGGTTTGGCGATGATCATCTAATTCAGATAAGACGTCGTCTAACAACAGCAGCGGATACTCCCCGACCTCTTCGTGGATCAGTTCAATCTCCGCTAGTTTTAACGACAAGGCCGCCGTGCGTTGCTGGCCCTGTGAACCGAACGTTTGGACGTTCCGATCATTGACGTACAATTCGAAGTCGTCGCGATGGGGACCGAACAGGGTCACACCTCTTCTTCGTTCGTTCTCTCTTATTTTATCAAACTTTTGCCGATACGTTTCAAACATCTGTTCTTTCGTGTGACGTTCTTTTTGAAACGTGTCCGAGACGTATTGAATCGTCAACGTTTCTAAGTTCCGAGTGATTCCTGCATGGATCGGTCCGGCCCATTTCTCGAGTTGATCGATAAAATGGTGGCGCCTGGAGACGATTTTGACGGCAAGCTCAATCAGTTGGTCGGTGAGCACTTCGAGCAATGTCTCGTCCCCACCTTTGATCGACAGTTGTTTTAAAAATGCATTCCGTTGCTTCAGTGTTTTCAAATACTGATTCAAGTCATGTAAGTAAATCGGACTGACTTGTCCGATTTCCATATCTAAAAAACGTCTTCTTCCTTGAGGGCTGCCTTTGACGATCGCAAGATCTTCTGGCGCGAACAAGACGACGTTGAACGCTCCGACGTAGTCACTGAGCCGTCGTTGCTCGAGGTGGTTCAGTTTCGCTTTTTTCCCTTTCGGAGAAAAGCTCAGCGACTGTACCGTTTCACCGGTACGTTTATGGATCCGACCCTCGACGATGGCCGTTTCCGCTTCCCATCCGATCAGTTCACGGTCTTGCGTCGTCCGATGCGACTTTGCGAGCGCAAGTACGTAAATCGATTCGAGCAGATTCGTTTTGCCTTGGGCGTTCTCACCGATGAGAACATTCGTCTGTTCTGAAAAATTTAGCTCAAGGGCTTCGTAGTTGCGGTAGTTTTGCAGTCGAATCGACAATAAGTGCACGTTAGTTCCCCTCGATTTGGAAGTCCCCGTAGCCCTCGACTTCAATCTTGTCTCCGTCGCGGAGTTTACGGCCGCGGCGTTGATCGACCTCGCCGTTCACTTTGATCTCAACGTCTTCCAAAAAGAATTTCGCTTGGCCTCCGCTTGAAATAATATCAGCTAATTTTAAAAATTGTCCGAGTGTTACATACTCGGTCGTAATCGACACTTTTTCCATGTCGTCACTTCCTTTCCTTCATACTTTTCACAAAAAATCGCCATACATATTAGTTTATCGAAAAACGTCGAATAAGGCAAAAATAGGGATGATAAGGTGAAACACCTCATCATCCCCGATTCGCTCCATCTTGATTACGATGTGCGGACTGGCAAAATCAACTGAAGGACACTATCTTGTTCGACCGGACGCAAAATGAACGGGCGCATCGAACCTGTGAATTGAACCTCGATTTCCGTCGCATCGAGCGCACGAAGCGCATCCATGACAAATTTCGAGTTGAACGAAATTTTGAGTTCTTCACCTTCGAGCGATAAGATGCTGACCCGCTCGGACACTTTCCCGACTTCAGGCGAGTGTGAAGAGACTTCGACCGTGTTCGCTTCTTCAGCCACGAACTTGATGACATTGTTGCGATCCGAACGTGCCAACAGCGATGCACGATCAATCGCCTGTAAGAAATCTTTCGCATTCAAACGAACTGCAGTCCGATATTCTTCTGGGATCAAGCGAGACGTATCTGGGTACGCTCCATCAAGAAGACGTGAAAAGAACGAAATGTTTTTCAGACGGAATAGAATCTGTTGGTCCGTCAAGACGATTTCAATCGGCAACTCTTCACGGTCAAGTAATTTTGCGAGCTCATTGAGCGAACGACCCGGCACGACGACGTTTTGGAACGTCAAATCGTCATCTGTTTCAAAACGGGCCCGGCGCAGTGCCAACCGATGGCTATCCGTCGCGACGCATGTCAAAAATCCTTTTTCAGCTGAGAAATTCACACCTGTCAGGACTGGACGTGTCTCTTGCGACGAGACGGCAAAGCTTGTTTGGCGAATGATCGTCTTCAACAAATCGGCCGGAAGATAGAACCGGCGGTCGCTCGCTAGTTCAGGGAGACGTGGATACTCGTCTGGGTCGAGTCCGTTCAGATGGAACTCCGCTTGACCTGATTCGATACGCGTCATGAAGTTTGGTGAGACTTCGAGTGTGACTTCGTTCGTCGGGAGCTTCTTGACGATTTCACCAAGGAAACGGGCGTTCAAGACGACGCTACCGGCACGTTGGATTTGGATGAGTTCGATTCCACCCTCTTCGACCGGGATCAATCGTTCGATCGAAATTTCCGTATCACTTCCTGTGAGCGTCAATCCATCCGCATGGGCTTCAAGTTTTAATCCTGTCAAAATTGGGATCGTCGTTCTAGAAGCAACAGCTTTTGATACATCTTGTACGGCTTGCATGAATACATCGCGCTGAATCGTTAAGTGCATGTGGATAATTCCTCCTAAGTGAAATGAGTCATATAGTTTAATAATAATAGTATTATTTAAGTCATAATAGTAATAAGGGCTGTGGATAGTGGGGATAACTCACTTGAACAACTGGTGTTGAGCCAATCTGCCTGTGAATAACATGTGGATAACTCGGCTTGTTTATCCACAGGATATCCACAGGAGGAATGAGACGGTTACGACAACGCCTTCTTCAATGTTTTAATCGTCTCTTGCATCTCCGGATCATGCTTGAGTAACGTGCTAATCTTCTCATGCGCGTGGATAACTGTCGTGTGATCCCGCCCACCGAACTCTTCTCCGATTTTAGGGAGTGAGCTCTCGGTCATCTCGCGTGATAAATACATCGCGATCTGTCTCGGGAAAGCGAGCGTCTTCGTCCGTTTTTTCGCTTTGAGCTCATCGACCTCGATATTAAAGTGATGACCGACGATCTCTTGGATGTCACGGATGACAATCTTCTTCGCCTCTTGCACCGGCATGATGTTGTGGAGCGCTTCGGCAGCGACATCAGGGTCAATCGGCCGGGCGACGAGCTTCGCATAGGCGACGACGCGGGTAAGTGCGCCTTCAAGCTCACGAATGTTCGTGTCGATTTGATTCGCGATGTAGAGCATGACATCATTGGCGATATCAAGCCCTTCAGCTGTCGCTTTCTTCCGTAAAATCGCGATCCGCGTCTCGAGGTCAGGCGGCGTGATATCCGTGATCAGTCCCCATTCGAACCGAGACCGGAGACGATCTTCTAACGTCGGAATCTCTTTAGGCGGCCGATCGCTCGAGATGACGATTTGCTTTTGATCGTTATGGAGCGCATTGAACGTGTGGAAGAACTCTTCTTGCGTCTGTTCTTTCCCGGCCAAGAACTGAATGTCATCTATTAATAGAACATCGATGTTCCGGTAACGGTTACGGAACTCCTCTGTCTTGTTGTCGCGGATTGAGTTAATGAACTCGTTTGTAAACTTTTCCGACGAAACGTAGGCGATTCGTGCGCCTGGCTTCTGCCCTTTCACGTAATGACCGATCGCATGCATCAAGTGTGTCTTTCCAAGTCCGACTCCCCCATAGATGAAGAGCGGGTTGTAAGCTCTCGCAGGCGCTTCGGCCACAGCCAGTGAGGCAGCGTGGGCAAACCGGTTGCCCGAACCGATGACGAACGTTTCAAAGATATACTTATCGTTTAATTGACCGAGGTTCCCTTCCTCTTTTGATCGTACTGGAACCGGCTGCTCTCTCGTTTCTGTAGCGGCAATCGCTTCTTTTGATCCCTCTGCAGGAGCATACTTGTGCGCTTGCGACTCCTCGATAAAATGAATCTCAAGTCGATTGTTCGTCACTTCCTCAACCGTATCTTGCAGTAATGACAAGTACTGACGTTCGAGCCAAGTGACAATGAAACTAGCGGGGGCGGATACGACGAGTGTCGTTCCCATCAATGAAATTCCTTCCGTTGACTTCAACCACATGTCAAAGCTAGCTTTTGGTGTTCGTTCTTCTTCGTCGATTAGAGATAAAACATTTCTCCAAATCTCGCGAGCATTTTTCAATGAAAGACCTCCTTTACTCACATATTGGCGAAACTTATTCACATGATATACACATTCACTATTCTTATAGTAGAAACTAGGCTTATCCCCAGGAAACAAAAACTGTGGATAACGTTATCCACAAGGTGTTAACTATGGGGATAACAGTTATCCACAGGCTGTGTATATCTCGGAATTGATGAAATATCATCCACGAGTTGTGCACATTTAGTTTAGCAAAATAAAATAGACGTGGCAACGGTTTTTGACATTTATCCACAGATTAAAAAAACAATCCACAGGCACTTATCCACATGCTGTGGACAGTGTGGATAAGCTGTGGATATGTTGTGGATAAACTTAAAGTGAACGAGCCGTCATGAAAAAGTTATGCACAAAAGAGGGAGAAGGAAAATATCGTATTGTTTTTGTAAGAGAAGAAAGTGGAATTTTAAGAAACCGCACGTTACAATTGTTGAAAAAGATGGAGTTATACACATATAAGTGTGGATAAGTAGGTGGATATGTGGATAAAACGGCTTTATTAAGCTATTTGTAAAAGAATGACGGCTCAAATGTAAAGGTTGCGTCTCGTTTAGTCCCCTATTTTATCGATGTCTAGCCTGATCCGTCTAGCTGGGAAGATCAAGTCCATCGCTGCCAACTATTCGTGCCCGATTCGAAAACCTCTTGAAATGCCATTGACAATCGGTAGAACAGTTTATATAATCTTAAAGACTGCCTTAAATGAAACTATAACTTGCTAATAGAGCGTTAACCTTGAGGAGGTGCTTTAACCATGAAACCAACTTTTAATCCTAACAACCGTAA
Source organism: Exiguobacterium sp. SH0S2 (assembly GCF_004337185.1). Lineage (NCBI taxonomy): Bacteria > Bacillati > Bacillota > Bacilli > Caryophanales > Exiguobacterium > Exiguobacterium sp. SH0S2. The sequence goes on from NZ_SJVB01000004.1 coordinate 10,923, forward strand.
GCGTAAAAAAGTTCACGGATTCCGTTCGCGTATGGCGACTAAAAACGGCCGCAACATTCTTGCAGCTCGTCGTCGTAAAGGCCGCAAAGCCTTGACTGTCTAATAAAAATCAAAAGATTGCCCGGGGAACTGATCCTCGGGCAATCTTTTTTTATCGTCACAGAATCGAACGGAAAAAATCGATTCTCACTCGTTGAAATGAATGGGATATGATATGATGTTAGGTGACGATTTTTGAAGCGAAGGATGGAGTGAGAATTTTGAAAAAAGAATACCGCCTCCAAAAGAATGAAGAGTTCCAAGCGGTGTTTCGCGAAGGACGCTCCGTGGCTAATCGTCAGTTTGTCGTCTACACGCAAAAGGCGGATCAAGCGCATTTCCGGGTTGGACTTTCTGTCAGCAAAAAGTTAGGGAACGCAGTGGAACGAAACCGAATGAAACGATTGATGCGTGAATCGCTTCGCTTGCTCGAACCGAACGTAGCTCCGCATAATTATGTCATCATCGCTCGTAAACCGGCGACGTCGCTCTCGCAAGATGAAGTGACGGAGAGTTTGAAACATGTGTTCAAACGAGCTAAAGTTTGGCAACAGAGACAAGTCGATCGATCATAACAATCCGAGCTCGTTCTTTCATATATAACGCGAACTAATTAGGATTGACCGATAGACGTGTGACGCAACTAAAAGAATCGATACAGAAAGCGTAGGAGGAATTATGAGCAAAAACCTGAAATTAGGATTATTGGCCGTCATGACTGGTGTCATCTTGTTGATGGCCGGATGTGTCGATCCATCGACAATCCAAGGAGAGCCGATCACGGCTGAAACGGAAGGCTTCTGGTCTCAATACTTTGTATGGCCACTAGCATGGTTGTTAAAAGAAGCGGCTTATTTAATCGGCGGCACTTGGCAGTACGGGTATTCGATCATCGTTGCGACGATCATCGTCCGCCTCTTGATCTTACCGCTCATGATCAAGCAGACGAAGAGTATGGGTGCGATGCAAGTGTTGCAACCGGAAATGCTCAAGCTTCGTGAGAAGTATAGCTCGAAAGACCAAGAGACACAGCGTAAACTGCAAGAAGAAATGATGAAGATGTATCAAGACTACCAAATCAACCCGCTCGCAGGGTGTTTGCCAATCTTGATTCAAATGCCGATCTTATTCGCATTCTATGATGCGATTCGTCGGACACCTGAAATCTTTGAAGCAAGTTTCCTTTGGTTCGACCTTGGTGCGCCGGATCCGACGTTCATCTTGCCGATCCTTGCTGCGATCTTGACGTACGCCCAACAAAAAATCTCAATGGCGGGGCAAGAACAAAACCCGCAGTTGAAGATGATGCTTTATATCTTCCCGGTCATGATCTTCGTCATGTCGATCACCCTCCCGGCAGCCCTCTCGATGTACTGGGTCGTCGGTTACATCATCTCAATCATCGTGACGATGGCGATCATGTTGCCGATGCGTGAGAAGATGAAAGTTCAAGCTGAAGCGAAAATCGCTGCGAAAGAAGCAGAGCGCGCGGTACTCGCAGAAGAAGAAAAACAGAACAAAAAGAAAAAACGTAAATAAACGTTGAGGCTGTGGATAAATAATCCACAGTCTTTTTTTATGACAAGAGAAGTATTGTGGATAAAATGCGGGAATAGGATTAAGGACCAATCATCTGAATCAAGAAGGGAGCTTTCCGTATGGAGACGCTGATCAAACGGCTTGAACGTTCGACATTAGTCCAAGCCGGTATTTATTTGGTGATCGGGTTACTGATTTTATTCAATCCGCGCTTTTTCTTTGACGTCATCGTTTATCTCGTCGCCGGTTATTTTGCTGTACTCGGTCTTTGGGTGTTGTTCCAAGGTCTTCGCCAACGAAAAGATGGGTTGCCGCCATCGTTCTTTATGGGGATCGTCTATATCTTGATTGCCTTGATCGTCTTTTTCTTCGCTGAAACGTTAGCCAGCCTCTTGCCGCTCTTCATCGGTTTCTTGTTCTTGTTTGGCGGGCTCATCCGGCTCATTCAAGCCGTTGGTTTTCGCAAGACGATTGCGAGTCGCTGGATGTTCTTTCTATTGAGCAGCTTGTTGTGGATCGGGATCGGGCTACTCATGCTGGCGAACCCGTTCGACAGCTTACTCGTCTTGTTTCAATTGTTCGGCGGCTTTTTAATTGCCGTCGGTCTCATCGAAGTAGTACTCTATTTCACGCTTCGGTCTGCAAGACGCCAGCATGGATGAACGAAGAGCCGCCTGATTTCACAGGCGGCTCTTTTCGCGTTGCAGCAAATTTATGAGAAACGGTCGGATTGTTGCGAACCCTTCGATCGTCTCCAAAAATCGACGTTCCTCCTCTAGGCGAGCGACGTACAGTCGCGCTGCCGTGGCATGTTTTGTCGGGGTCAACGACTCATACCACGCACGCAAATCAATGCGGGCGCGTGCAGCCACGTCTTTCAACCCGAGGACGCTACGATGCGGCTCGTAATGGGCTGCAAGGACGTAGGCGAAATGGTTCATCCCTTGGCGCAACATCTCGACGGCCCAAATGTCGTTTCCGCGGTCGCGTGCTTTCGTATATTGAAAGAAAAACCAAATCGCATCGAAGGCGTGCCCGTATAAGTCATCTGTAGCCAAGGTGAGCGAACGGGGATGATGTTCAAGCCGGTTGCCGGGGTCGAACAGCACCATAATTTCGTCGTGCCCGTTCAACGTCTCCGACGTGACGGTGAACAAGTCGACGTGTAAGAAGTCATCGTAGACGACAATCAGTTGCGGGGCGACGATGTCGATGTCGTCCTCGAGCAAGATTGGACGGTACGCCGACAAGTGCTGGCGCCGTCGGCTTAAAAAGTCAGCGACCTTCTCCGGGGCGACCATGACATAAAGGTCGACGTCCGAATGCTCATCGCCTTCCCCGCGTCCAAACGATCCTTTAAGAAAAATCGCTTGAACGGCTTCGTCTTGCTGTAACACGTCCGTCAGTTTAGAAATGGCCTCACATTGTCTCATTCCGTCGTGCCTCCTTTGGAAATATATTCCGCTATTGTACAAAAGTAAAAGCTGAAAAAGCAACTCGTGATGGAAAGGTCGGACCCTTTCGTTCGAGCTAAATATCGTGTATAGTAGGTGCGTTATGCATATGATAGATAAAGATGTTTGAAGTATGGGAGGGGAAGATTATGCTAGAGTTTGACACGATTACAGCCATTTCGACGCCGATGGGTGAAGGGGCAATCGGAATCGTCCGTTTGTCCGGTGATAAGGCTGTCGAGACGACGGCGAACGTGTTCGCGGGCAAAGACTTGACGGAAGTGGACTCGCACACGATTCATTACGGAAAACTGAAACGGCCTGGCACAGACGAGGTCATCGATGAAGTGATGGTCAGCGTCATGCGGGCGCCGAAGACGTTCACGCGAGAAGACGTCGTCGAAATCAACTGTCACGGAGGAATCGTCGCGGTCAATCGTGTCCTCGAGCTGATCCTCGAACAACCGAACATTCGATTGGCAGAACCAGGCGAGTTCACGAAGCGCGCCTTTTTGAATGGCCGCATCGACTTGTCACAAGCGGAAGCGGTCATGGATTTGATTCGGGCGAAGACCGACCGCGCCATGACCGTGGCGATGTCACAGATGGAAGGTCGTTTGTCGCGGCTCGTCCGCGATTTGCGTCAACTGTTGCTTGAAACGATCGCAGCCGTCGAGGTCAATATCGATTACCCAGAGTACGATGCTGAAGAGATGACGCAAGCGATCGTTGAAGAGAAGGCGGGCGAAGTGAAACGTGTGCTCGAACAACTGCTCGAAACGGCTCGCCAAGGAAAGATTTTGCGCGAAGGTCTCGCGACAGCGATCATCGGACGGCCGAACGTCGGCAAGTCCTCGCTGTTGAACACGCTCGTCCAGGAAACGAAGGCGATCGTCACGGAAATCGCGGGAACGACGCGCGACACGATCGAAGAGTACGTGAACGTCAAAGGCGTTCCGCTCAAGCTGATCGATACGGCCGGGATTCGCGAGACGGAAGACATCGTCGAACGGATCGGTGTTGAAAAATCGCGGAAGGCGCTTGCGGGCGCCGATCTCATCTTGCTCGTCTTGAACGGTCATGAGGGCTTGACGGTCGAAGATGAGGCGCTATTCGAGGCGATTGCCGGCATGAATGCGATTATCATCATCAACAAGACGGACTTGCCACAAAACATGGATTCTTCTAAGCTAGAGAAATTAGCGGCAGGGCGCCCGATTGTGGCTACATCGCTATTATTGGAAGAAGGGATCGATGCGCTTGAAAAGGCGATTTCGAACTTGTTCTTCGCCAAAGGCGTCGAGTCGCAAGATATGACATATATCTCGAACGCACGACACATTCAACTCATTAAACGGACGATCGAGCAAATCGATGAGGCGCTCGGTAGCGCCGGCATGAACATGCCGATTGACATGGTCCAAATTGATTTACGTCGGGCGTGGGATACGCTCGGGGAAATCAATGGGGACACGGTCCAGGAAAGTTTGATCGATCAACTGTTTTCACAGTTTTGTCTTGGGAAATAAGAAGGAGGAAACACTATGGCTTACACGGCAGGCGAGTTTGACGTCATCGTCATCGGAGCCGGTCACGCGGGGATCGAAGCGGCACTTGCGTCGGCGCGCATGGGCGCGAAGACAGCGATGCTCACGATGAACCCGGACATGGTCGGGTTTATGTATTGCAATCCGTCGATCGGAGGTCCCGCTAAAGGGATCGTCGTTCGTGAAATCGATGCCCTCGGAGGCGAGATGGCGAAAGCGATTGACGCGACATATATTCAAATGAAAATGCTCAACACATCAAAAGGTCCAGCGGTGCGTGCGTTACGGGCGCAAGCGGACAAATTCCAATATCAAAATCACATGAAGAAAGTACTTGAAGACGAGCCGAACCTGTTGCTTCGTCAAGCACTCGTCGAGCGTCTCATCGTCGAAGACGGGCAAGTGCGAGGCGTCATCACGAACACAGGCTCGGAGTATCGGGCGAACGCGGTCATCGTCACGACCGGTACGTTCATGCGCGGACAGATCATCATCGGAGAACTGTCTTATGAGAGCGGTCCGAACAACCAAATGCCTTCTGTCGAGCTGTCGAAGCATCTCGAAGAACTCGGGCTTGAACTTGTTCGTTTCAAGACGGGTACGCCGCCGCGAATCGACGGGAAGACGATCGATTATTCAAAAACGGAGATTCAGCCGGGGGACGAGAACCCGTCGCTCTTCTCTTACACGTCGACCGATCTCAATCCGATCGAACAGATCCCATGCTGGCTCACGTATACGAGCGAGCGGACGCACCAGTTGATCGACGAGAACTTGCATCGTTCGCCGATGTATTCGGGCGCGATCAAAGGGACAGGGCCACGCTACTGTCCGTCGATTGAAGATAAAGTCGTTCGTTTCAACGACAAGCCGCGTCATCAAATCTTCCTCGAGCCAGAAGGCCGCGACACGGAAGAAATCTACGTCCAAGGCTTCTCGACGAGCATGCCGGAAGACGTTCAGCACCAGATGCTTCGGACAATCCCGGGTCTTGAGAACTCAGAGATGATGCGCCCCGGTTACGCGATCGAATACGACGCGGTCGTACCGACGCAACTTTGGCCGACACTCGAGACGAAGACGGTCAGCGGTCTGTTCACGGCTGGGCAGATCAACGGGACGAGCGGATACGAGGAGGCAGCCGGGCAAGGTATCATGGCCGGTATGAACGCCGCCTGCAAAGTGCTCGGGAAAGACCCGGTCATTTTGGACCGGTCGCAAGCGTATATCGGTGTCTTGATCGACGACCTTGTGACGAAAGGGACGAACGAGCCGTATCGTCTGCTGACGTCACGTGCCGAATATCGCTTGCTCCTTCGCCACGATAACGCCGATCTTCGCCTCAGCGACATCGGACACGAAGTCGGTTTGTTGTCGGCTGAGCGCCATGCAAATCTTGAAGACAAACGTACAGCCATCGCTGCGGAAGTGAAGCGGCTCCAGTCGCTCGTGATCAAACCGTCTGCTGAAGTGAATGCGATTTTGGAAGAAGTCGGGGCGAACCCGCTCAAAGAAGCAGCACATGCCAACATCTTGTTGAAGCGGCCCGAAGTGACGTACGCGACGCTGACGCGGTTTGCACCGGCTCCGGTCGAAGTGCCGTTCGAAGTAGCTGAACAAGTCGAGATTCAAGTGAAATATGAAGGCTACATCTCGAAACAGCTCGAGCAAGTCGAAAAAATGCGTCGTATGGAAGAGAAGCGCATCCCTGAGAAGCTCGACTATGACGCGATCAGTGGTCTTGCGACGGAAGCGCAACAAAAATTGAAACAAGTTCGTCCGCTCTCGATTGGACAAGCGTCACGTATTTCTGGGGTGAACCCGGCCGACGTATCGATTCTTCTTGTCTATATCGAGCAGGGACAATACGCAACGGTGGAGTGAAACGATGAATCAATCCCAATTTATTGAAGCCTTACAGGCAGAAGGGTTCGAACTGAGCGAGAAACAACTCGCCCAGTTCGAACGGTATTTCGAGATGCTCGTCGAATGGAACGAGAAGATGAATTTGACGGCAATCACGGATAAAGAAGAAGTCTATTTGAAGCATTTCTACGATTCGCTGAGCGCTGCGTTTCATTTCGACTTCACGACCGTCGAGACGGTATGTGACGTCGGCGCCGGGGCAGGATTCCCGAGCTTACCGCTCAAAATCTTGTTCCCGCACTTACATGTGACGATTGTCGATTCGCTCAACAAGCGCATCACGTTCTTGAACGAACTCGCCCTCGCTCTCGAGCTAGATGGCGTCGCGTTCCACCACGGACGCGCTGAAGAGTTCGGGAAAAATAAAAAATTCCGTGAGCAATTTGATGTCGTGACGGCCCGTGCCGTCGCGCGGATGACGGTGCTCGCCGAGTACTGTCTACCGCTCGCAAAAGTCGGCGGAACGTTCGTGGCGCTCAAAGCCGCGAAAGTTTCCGACGAACTTGTGGACGCGAAGAATGCCTTGGCGGTGCTCGGTGGGAAAGTAAAAGCGACACACCAGTTCCTATTGCCAGGAGAGATGAGTGAGCGTAATATCGTAATTGTAGATAAATTACGTAAAACGCCCGGGAAATATCCGCGTAAAGCGGGAACGCCTGCGAAAGAGCCGCTAATCTGAGTATTCTTGTTTCACGTGAAACTAAAAGCAGATTCCAGTGGTGGAATCTGCTTATTTTTTACATAAAGGGGTGCCGACGTTGAAGAAAACATTTGCTAAACTGTTCGGAAGTCGTCAAGAAGTGGCCGTCACGGAAATGACGCAAGTTAAACCGAACGACACGGTCCAAGAAATCGCTTTAGCATTACTTCTTCCAAACCGTTATCAACCGCGTAAAGTATTTGAACCGGCTAAGATTGAAGAGTTGGCCGTCACGATCGAAGAGCACGGATTGCTTCAGCCGATCGTTGTTCGTAAGGCGGAAGGGGACCGCTATGAGATCATCGCTGGGGAGCGTCGTTTTCGTGCGGTCAAATCGTTAGGATGGTCCGTCATTCCGGCTATCGTCCGTGACATGGATGACGATACAACGGCCGCCTTGGCGCTCATCGAAAACTTACAACGCGAACAGCTTAGCCCGATTGAAGAAGCGGAAGCGTATGACCGGTTGTTGTCGATGAAACAGTTGACGCAAGACGCGCTCGCGAAGAGCCTTGGTAAGAGCCAGTCGACAATCGCGAACAAGTTACGCCTCTTGAAGCTGCCGAACGACGTCAAACAATGTTTACGTGACCGTCAAATCAACGAACGACATGCCCGGGCGCTCTTGCCGCTCAAAGAAGAGTTGCTGCAAATTCAAGTACTCACGGAGATCCTTGAAGAAGACTATAACGTCAAAGAGACGGAACAGCGTGTCGCGTTCTTGACGACACCGATCGAAGAAGAAAAACGGAAACCGAAGAAGCAACGCCGGCGGACGAAAAGTTTTGCCCGAGACACTCGAATCGCGATCAACACGATCCGTGACTCGATTGATTTGATCGGGAAAACCGGTATCGAAGTTCAAACCGAAGAAGTCGATGAAGAAGAGTTTGTTGAAATTCGAATCCGAATCCCAAAAGCGCGGCCACAAAAGTGAGCTCGTGCTTTTTTTATAAATCATGAACAAGGAGGCGTCACGATGGAAAAGTTAGCGCTCAAATTTATCCGTCCCAACCCGAACCAACCAAGGAAGCAATTCGAAGCCGAGAAGCTAGAAGAGTTGCGACAATCGATTGAACGGTACGGTGTCTTACAGCCCATCGTCGTCCGTAAGGCGAGCGGCTATTATGAGATCATCGCTGGGGAGCGGCGCTATCAGGCGGCGCGGCTTGCCGGGAAGGAAGACATTCCGGCGCTCGTCGTTACGGCCGACTCGGATCGGGTCATGGAGCTCGCGCTAATCGAGAACATCCAACGGGCTGATTTGAACGCGATCGAAGAAGCGCTCGCCTATGAGCAACTCATGCAGACATTAGGGCTGACGCAACAACAGCTCGCCGCACGTGTCGGGAAGAGCCGGAGCCATGTGACGAACAGCCTCCGGCTCCTGAGACTGCCGAGCGCGGTCCAACACGCGGTCATGGTCGGAGAACTGACGATGGGTCATGCCCGTGCCATCACCGGCATGAAGTCGGAGGCGGCGATGGAACAAATCGCGCGACGTGTCATTGCTGAGCAGTGGACGGTCCGCCGGCTCGAGCGCCATTTGCAAAAAGAGCGCACAGAAAAAAAGACGCTCAAACGCTCAGACTCAGACGTCGAAGCCGTCGAGGCCGTGCTTGCGGAACGTCTTCAAATGGATGTCTCGATTCGGTCACGTCGAAAAGGCGGCGTCCTCGAGTTGAAATATTTTTCGCAGGAAGACTTGGAACATTTGTTGACGCTGTTGTCACCTCAAGATTTTGATTCGTCACGTGATTGACGAAGTCTTGTGAACGCAGCCTCTTCATGGTGGATGTTTCCGATTCGCGAATCGAATTCGACGAATCCGGCGGTGACGAAGCGCGCCAGTTCGTAAACGAGGTGGAGACGCGTGTTTTGTAGAATCATCATCTCCATGAAGCCGCTCACGTTGACGACCGCCTTGATGTTGTATTCGCCGACCGAGGGGAGTTCTTTTTGAACGCCAGCGCCCGGTGCGAGCGGGCCTTCCGAGAAGAAGACGTAACCTACGCTCGATAAGCGGCCGAGGCAGGCATCGATGGCGATGATGAGCGGACGGTGAAAGCGTGTCTGAATCTCATGGAGTGTTTCTACTAGGTTTAATGCGTGGACCGGTTTCGTGAGTGTCCCGTAGACGTGCAAGTTCCGAACCATTTTTTCCTCGAGAAACGTACCGACGAGGGGACCGAGCGAATCTCCGGTCGAACGGTCGGATCCGATGCAGACGAGAACGATCGGACGGTGTGTCTCGCTCGCCAACTGTTCGTGAAGCTGGTCAGCAAAAAGTTTGGATCCACTCCGTTCAGTATGTTCGATGAAGAAAGAGTATGGTTTATGAGGTTTTAGGCGAAACGGCATGAATCTCATCCTCTCTTCTAAGCTGTTTGTGATCTAGTTGCATTTGCGGAAGGATATCGTATTAACCCATTCCCGGAACAAGGAAACTTATAACGTCCGGATGTAGGGTTTGAGAAAAGTCATCAATTGTGGTTTGATGGGTTAGAATATATGACTTTAGAGGTGACAACATGGCTTCACAGAATACAGAAACAGATTTAAGTACGGTGGCCGACGAGACGATTAATAACGTCAACCGCTTCGTCGCGTATTTTCAAGATACAGAGATGTGGATCGCCCTTGGGATTAAGCTGACCGGGGTCGTGCTCATCATCGTGGCGTTGTATGCGGCGACAAGAATATTGACGTCGATGGTCCAGCGCGTTTTCACGTTACGTAAAATCCATGAAGATAACATCGTGGCGCAACGACAAAATGAAACGCTTTTGAAACTGGCGCAAAACACGATCCGTTATGTGATCGGGCTCATTATGATTTTGACCGTACTCGGTCAATTCGGGGTCAATATCGCTGGTTTGATCGCATCGGCCGGGGTCGCGGGTCTCGCCATCTCGTTCGGTGCCCAAAACTTGGTCAAAGACGTCATCACAGGCGCGTTCATTATTTTTGAGAACCAGTACAAGAACGGGGACTATGTGAACTTGAACCAACAAGTCGACGGGACCGTCATTGAAGTCGGCATCCGGACGACGAAACTTAGAGGATTGAACGGACAAGTGACGATCATTCCGAACGGTCAAATCATGCAAGTGACGAACTACTCGCTTGAGAACAGCGTCGCTGTCGTCGATATCGGGGTCGCTTATGAGGAAGAGGTAGAAGGGGTCGAAAAAGCGCTGAAAGAAATCGCGAAAGCGGTCGAGGAAAAGTATTACGATCTGTTCATCGAACCGATCACACTCGCAGGCGTGCAGTCGCTCGGACCGTCGGAAGTCGTGTACCGTCTCATGGCCGAAGTGCCGCCGACGCAACATTTCGCGGCAGGCCGGATTTTGCATAAAGAGTTGAAGGCCGGACTTGATGAGCGCGGGATTGAAATTCCATATCCACGCACGGTCATGATGCCTCCAACCACTTCGACTAAAGGAGCGCCCGAAAATGCAGGCTAAATCGTATGAGTTAAACGATTTTGTAGAGATGAAGAAACCACACGCTTGTCAGACGAACCGTTGGCAAGTCACACGGGTCGGGATGGACATCAGAATCAAATGTCAAGGCTGCGGAGCGAGCGTCTTAATGCCGCGACGTGACTTTGACAAACGTTTGAAAAAAGTGCTTAAACAAGAGAACGCCGCTGAATAAGTGGCGTTCTTCTCTATGTTGCAACCGTGAGTTGCGGTTTAATCGAGGACTATCTATAATTGTGAAGGATGTGACGGTGTGGTGTACTGAACGTACCCACTCCACAGACGGATCAACATTTCCCGGGAAACGCCGGATGAGGAGGAAATATAAGTGGGATTAACAGCAGGAATCGTCGGGTTACCGAACGTCGGGAAATCGACATTATTTAACGCTATCACGCAAGCAGGTGTAGAAGCGGCCAACTATCCGTTTGCTACAATCGACCCGAACGTCGGAGTCGTCGAAGTACCGGACACACGTCTGGACCGGTTGACGGAACTCGTCAAACCGAAGAAGACGGTACCGACAGCGTTCGAATTTACAGATATCGCTGGAATCGTCAAAGGAGCATCAAAAGGAGAAGGGCTCGGGAACAAGTTCCTAGCCAACATCCGTGAAGTGGACGCGATTTGCCAAGTCGTCCGTTGTTTTGAAGATGACAACATCACCCACGTCGCCGGTAAAGTATCGCCGATCGATGACATCACGACAATCAACCTCGAGCTCATCTTGGCGGACCTCGAACTTGTCGACAAGCGCATCACGCGCGTTCAAAAAATGGTGAAGTCAAAAGATAAAGGGGCCGCCCAAGAACTTGAAGCACTCGAGATTGTCCAAGCGGTCCTCGAATCAGAGCGCCCGGCCCGTGTAGCCGAATTGACGGAAGACCAACTCGCGATCGTCAAACACTTCCAACTGTTGACGATGAAACCGATGCTTTACGTCGCGAACGTGAGCGAAGACGAAGTCGCAGATTCGGACAACAACAAGTACGTGCAAGCCGTACGTGAACACGCCGCGACGGAAGATGCGAAAGTGATCGTCATCTGCGCGCGCATCGAGGAAGAAATTTCTGAGCTTGAGCCAGAAGAGCGCCTTGAGTTCTTACAAGACCTCGGGATTGAAGAGTCTGGCCTCGATCAGCTGATCCATGCCGCGTACTCGACGCTAGGTCTCGCCACATACTTCACGGCAGGTGAGAAAGAAGTCCGTGCTTGGACGTTCAAACAAGGGATGAAGGCTCCTCAGTGTGCCGGCGTCATCCATTCGGATTTTGAGCGCGGATTCATCCGGGCAGAAGTCGTCTCGTACGAAGACTTGTCGGCTGCCGGCAACATGGCACTCGTCAAAGAGCAAGGCAAGTTGCGTTCAGAAGGTAAAGAATATGTGTTCGAAGATGGCGACGTAGTCACGTTCCGCTTCAATGTTTAAGACATTTCCTTGAAACGTATTGTAAAATGCAAATAAGTTTGATATTATATTATGACGTGAGTAAAACAATTGTTTGCTCCTTGCTCCTGCAACCGGTAGGAGCCGCTAGTCCAAGAGGAGGTGAAAGATAATGCGTAAATATGAACTACTTTACATTATCCGTCCATCAGTTGATGAGGAAGCTAAAAAAGCGTTGGTTGAACGTTTTAACAACGTCATCACTGAAAACGGAGGTACTGTTGAAAAAACAACAGATATGGGTAAACGTCGTTTCGCTTACGAGATCAACAAAATGCGCGAAGGATACTATGTTCTTCTTAGCATCACTGCTGAACCTAAAGCGATCCAAGAAACAGAGCGTCTCATGAAGATCTCTGATGACGTTGTCCGTCAAATGACAACTAAAGATGAGCGTTGATTCTTGACGCTTCATATTGTGAAAGGGGAGCTTTGAGATGATTAACCGAGTTGTGTTAGTTGGTCGATTGACACGCGATCCAGAAATGCGTTATACGCAGAGCGGAATCGCCGTAACTCGCTTCACTCTCGCTTGCGATCGTCCATTTACTGGACAAGATGGGAAGCGTGAGGCGGACTTTATTGATTGTGTCGTTTGGCGCAAACAAGCAGAGAACGTGGCGCAATATTTGAAAAAAGGCAGCATGGCCGGCGTAGACGGTCGCCTTCAAATCAGTAGTTACGAGGGTCAAGATGGCCAACGTCGTTACCGGGCAGAAGTCGTAGCAGATAGCGTACGCTTCCTTGAACCACGCGGTGCCTCAGCGCAACGTGATACAGCACCAGCGGGAGATGTTTTCGGTGGTGGTGAGTCAAGTGGATCAGGATGGGGCGCAGCCGCTTCTTCGACTTCATCTCAGTCCTCAAACCAATCTTCAAACAAAGGTTTTGAAGCAGATCCGTTCTCGGGTGGCGGCAAAATCGACTTATCGGATGACGATCTACCATTTTGATCGCGTCGATTCGAAACTAAACTAATAAAGGAGGTCTTCACATGGCACGTCGTCCAGGAGGTCGTCGTCGTCGTAAAGTATGTTTCTTTACGTCGAACAACATCACTCATATCGATTATAAAGACGTAGAATTGCTCAAGCGCTTCGTTTCAGAGCGTGGGAAAATTCTTCCACGTCGTGTGACTGGTACTTCAGCGAAATACCAACGTCCACTTACTGTCGCTATCAAGCGTTCACGTCAAATGGCTTTGCTTCCATACGTTGCAGAGTAATGTTTGACACACGGCTTATCCTTTGGGGTAAGTCGTTTTTTTGTTTTCTGTCTCCACGTAGGAGTGTAAGTGAAACCGGCAGATATGGTATGATAGAGCAGAAACCATTTAGACATCATGAGTGCTCGGCACTCATTTTAGGAGGCACACATGCACAGTGGTGAAGCAATAACATCAGTGAAGAACCAATACGCACGTTACGCGATTCCGTATGTGATTGGAATGCTCGTTTCGTTAGGATTGGCGTTCTACAGCATTGTGGCGGCAATCACCCTGTTCGTGGGCACGCTGATCTTCTTCACGTATCAGCAAGTGACGATCCGGCGAGAACGCAAAGCGTGGGAACGTTATGTCCACTCGCTCTCACATCGGATTGAGGATGTCGGCAAAGAAGCGCTCACGAGTATGCCGATCGGGATTCTAATATTCGATGAGACCCGGCGCATCAGTTGGTTCAATGAACAGTCCCGACTCATCTTTGAACTTGAGATGGAACTGGGCATCTCGATCGACTCGATTCATTCGGCCTTTACGGAGTTGATCGAGGAGGAAGAGGACGAGGCGACGATTGAAGTCGGGGACCGTGTATACCGTGTCTTGTACAATAAGGAATATCAAACGCTGTACTTGTTCGATATGACGGACGAGGCGGAGATTGAACAGAAGTACTCTGAAACGCAGACAGTGATCGGCGTCCTCTACTTAGACAACTACGATGAGATGTCGACTGCTGTCGATGAACAGGTCCGCAGCGAAATCAACCGCCGTGTGACCGTTCTCTTGAACCAGTGGGCGCAAAAATATCACATTTATATGCGGCGGACGGCTGCCGACCGGTTTTTCCTCGTCATGAACGAACGAACGCTCTCGGAACTCGAGAACAATCGCTTCTCGATTCTTGATGAGGTACGGGAAGCGACGAAGGAACATAAAATTCCGCTCACGCTCTCGATCGGTATCGGCTGCGGCGAGACGACGCTGACCGAACTCGGCAACTTGTCCCAATCGAGCCTCGATTTAGGGCTCGGACGCGGTGGTGACCAAGTCGTCGTCAAACGTCATAACGGAAAAGTCCGCTTCTTCGGCGGCAAGACGAATCCGACCGAGAAACGGACGCGGGTACGTGCCCGCGTCATCTCGAACTCGATGCGTGATTTGATTCGAGAGTCGAGCCGTGTCCTCATCATGGGACATAAAAACCCGGACATGGATTCGCTCGGCGCATCGATTGGAATCATGAAGCTCGCTGAGTTTGTCGGTCGTGAGGCGTACGTCGTCATCCCGGCCGGCGAGACGAGTGTCGGGATTCAACGGCTCGTCCATGAAGTCGAGAATGATGAAGACTTGTACAGCCGCTTTTTGACGGAGTTTGAGGCGCAACCGCTCATCGATGACCAAACACTTCTCGTCATCGTTGACACGCATCGTCCCTCACTCGTCATCTCACGGGATCTTTTAGACCGGGCCGAACGAGTCGTCGTCATCGACCATCATCGTCGCGGCGAAGAGTTTATCGAGGACCCGGTGCTCGTCTACATGGAACCTTACGCGTCGTCGACGTGTGAACTCGTGACAGAGTTGATTGAATATCAAGCGGGTACCCGCAAACTGTCGATTTTAGAGGCGACGTCGCTCCTTGCCGGAATCATGGTCGATACGAAAGGGTTCACGCTCCGGACCGGGTCGCGGACGTTTGATGCCGCTTCATTCCTCCGGATTCAAGGAGCGGACACCGTGCTCGTCCAACATTTCATGCGGCAAGACCTCGATTCTTATATCGAACAGTCGCATATTCTAGAGAATACCGACATTTATGCAGGCGGTATGGCAATCGCGGTCGCTTCAGACGACGAGGCCCATCATCAAGTGTTGATCGCCCAATCGGCGGACCAACTCCTGAACATGGAAGGCGTCAAGGCGTCGTTCGTCATCGCCATCTTGCCAGACGGTCGGACCGGGATCAGTGCCCGTTCGCTCGGTGACGTCAACGTTCAAGTCATCATGGAGATGCTCGACGGAGGCGGCCACTTGACGAACGCGGCCACGCAGTTGAACGTGGGTCGCGACGAGGCGAAGCAGCTGTTAAAAGAAGCGATCGATCATTACACGACAGATGAAAACGAGGGAGAGGAATCGGAATGAAAGTCATTTTAAAAGTAGATGTTAAAGGTCAAGGACAGGCAGGGGACGTGAAAAACGTCGCCGATGCTTACGCAAAAAACGTACTCTTCAAGCAAAACTTGGCAGTCGAGGCGACACCAGGCAACTTGAAGGCGTTTCAAGCGAAAGAACGCCGTGCCGAGGAAGCAGCCGAAGAAGAGCTGAAAGCCGCGCAACAGTTGAAAGACAAGCTTGAAAAAGAGACAATCGTCGTCAAGACGAAATCAGGCGAAGGCGGCCGTGTCTTCGGCTCGGTAACGAGCAAACAGATTGGTGAAGCGCTCAAGGGGATGGGCTACAAGATCGATAAGCGTAAAATCGAACTTGAACATCCGATCAAAGCGCTCGGTTTCACAAAAGTGCCCGTGAAGTTGCACCATGACGTCACGGCACTGTTAAACGTACATGTTCAAGAAGCTTGAAGGCGAGGTAGAAACGAATGAGTGATGCGATTCAAGTCAATACTCCGCCACATAGCGTTGAGGCGGAACAAGCCGTCCTTGGGGCAGTTATTCTCGATTCTGACCGGCTGATCACGGCCTCGGAACGAGTCGACCCGGACGACTTTTATCGTGTCAGCCATCAACGGATCTTCGAAGCGATGCTGAAGATCAACGACCGCGGGGAACTCGTCGACTTGGTCACGCTCAGTTCGGAGCTCCAATCACAAGGAATCCTCGATGAGATCGGTGGATTGAACTACTTGGCCGAAATCGCCGAGGCGGTTCCTGCCATCGGGAACATCGGGTACTATTTGAACGTCGTCGATCAAAAGGCGGCGCTCCGGCGTCTCATCCGGACGGCGACGAATATCGTCTCGGACGGATACGAGCGTCAAGACGAAGTCGATGCGGTGCTATCTGATGCCGAGCGAAACATTTTAAAAGTTTCGCAACGGAAAGGCCAATCGAGTTTCCATTCGATCGGTTCGGTTTTGTCGGATGCCTATTCGACGATTGAGAAGCTGCATCAATCGAGCGGTGAGATCACGGGGATCGCGACCGGCTTTAGTGACCTCGACAAGATGACGGCCGGGTTCCAGCGTAACGACCTCATCATCGTGGCTGCCCGTCCTTCTGTCGGGAAGACGGCCTTCGCCCTCAACATCTCGCAAAACGTCGCGGTTCGTACGGGCGAGAACGTCGCCATCTTTAGTCTTGAGATGGGTGCTGAACAACTCGTCATGCGGATGCTCTGTGCGGAAGGCAATATCGACGCGCAGCGTCTGCGGACCGGTCGACTCGAGTCTGAGGACTGGGGACGGCTATCGCTCGCGATGTCGTCGTTATCACAGGCCGGTATCTTTATCGACGATACACCAGGTCTTCGCGTCAACGAGATTCGGGCCAAATGCCGCCGCTTGAAGCAAGAGTACGGTCTCGGCATGATCATGATCGACTACTTGCAGCTCATTGTCGGGACCGGCAAACCGGGCGAGAACCGGCAACAAGAAGTCTCTGAGATCTCGCGTACGCTCAAAGCGATCGCCCGGGAACTCCAAGTACCGGTCATCGCCTTGTCGCAGCTCTCGCGTGGCGTAGAGAGCCGTCAAGACAAACGGCCGATGATGTCGGATATCCGGGAATCCGGAGCGATCGAGCAAGATGCCGATATCGTCGCCTTCTTGTACCGGGACGACTATTACGATAAAGAGAGTGAAGATGCCAACACGATCGAGATCATCATCGCCAAACAGCGTAACGGTCCGACCGGGACGGTCAAACTCTCGTTCCGGAAAGAGTACAACAAGTTCGTCAACATGGAGACGCAAGCTTTCGCACCACCGATGTGAGATCGGTGGTGTTTTTTTGTAGAATCGGGGAAATAGTAATTGAATGCGAGTCAATAACGAACGAAAGGGTAATACATAAAATTATCGTTCGGTATTAGGTTGACTTTCTGAAGTGGCAAGTGTACACTTACCAATGGTTTGAACAGAACGTTTATCTACAAGGAGGATTCATTATGTCATCAGTAGTCGTAGTGGGAACGCAGTGGGGCGATGAAGGAAAAGGGAAGATCACCGATTTCTTGTCTAAACAAGCCGACGTCGTCGCGCGTTATCAAGGGGGAGACAACGCTGGTCATACGATCGTCTTCAATGATACGAAGTATAAACTTCACTTGATTCCATCGGGGATCTTCTATTCGGACAAGACATGTGTCATCGGGAACGGAATGGTCGTCAACCCGAAGTCACTCATTACAGAGCTTGCATACTTACATGAGCGCGGCGTGAGCACGGACAACCTCCGCATCTCAAACCGGGCCCACGTCATCTTGCCGTATCACCAGCTTCAAGACAAGCTTGAAGAAGATGCGAAAGGTGACGCGAAAGTCGGGACGACACTCAAAGGGATCGGCCCTTGTTACATGGACAAAGCGGCACGGATCGGGATCCGGATCGCTGACCTGCTCGACAAGGAAGTGTTCGCCGAGAAACTGAAGACGGTCCTCGCAATTAAAAACCGGATGTTCGTCAAGATGTATGAAGTCGACGCGGTCGAGTTCGATGATATCTTTGAAGAATACTATGCGTATGGCCAACAGTTTGCCAAGTACGTGTGTGATACATCGGTCGTGTTGAACGATGCGCTCGACGAAGAACAGAAAATCCTATTCGAAGGCGCACAAGGTGTGCTGTTAGACATCGATCACGGGACGTACCCGTTCGTCACATCGTCGAACGCGGCGTCAGGCGGGGTATCGAGCGGTGCCGGAATCGGACCTTCGAAGATCGACCACGTCGTCGGCGTCTGTAAAGCGTACACGTCGCGCGTCGGAGACGGCCCGTTCCCGACCCAGCTCGATGACGAGATCGGTCACATGATTCGTGAAGTCGGTAAGGAGTACGGTACGACGACAGGACGTCCGCGCCGTGTCGGTTGGTTCGACTCGGTCGTCGTCCGCCACTCGCGTCGTGTCAGCGGCATCACTGACCTATGCCTCAACTCGATCGACGTGTTGACAGGTCTTGAGACGCTTAAAATTTGTACGGCGTACGAGTACGAAGGTAAGCTCCTCGATGAGTACCCGCCTAACTTCCGCGTCCTCGAGAAGTGTGAGCCGGTGTTTGAAGAGCTCCCGGGCTGGACGGAAGACATCACAGGGGTTCGCAAGTTCGAAGACTTGCCGGTGAACGCACAGCGCTATGTCAAGCGCATCGAAGCGTTGACGGGCATCGAACTGTTGACGTTCTCGGTCGGACCGGCGCGTGAACAGACAGTCATCTTGCGTGACATCTACGAAGCATAAGACTAAGAGCCCTCGCGGCTCTTTTTTCATTTCCGTGGAAATGGACCACGCTTTCTAACCCATTGAAAAAGAGTTACAATAGGACGTGTACGTTTAACGATAGAGGAGGACTCACTGAATGGATCGTACGATTTTAGTGGTAGATGACGAACAACCAATCGCTGATATATTGAAGTTTAAACTTGAAAAAGAGGGCTATGTCGTCCACGTCGCTTATGACGGGGAAGAGGCACTCGTGAAAGTCGAGGAGGTCAAACCTGATTTGATCTTGCTCGACATCATGCTCCCGCTCAAAGACGGCATGGAAGTGTGTCGTGAAGTGCGTAAGAAGTATGATATGCCGATCATCATGTTGACGGCGAAAGACTCAGAGATCGACAAAGTACTCGGCCTCGAACTCGGCGCCGACGACTACGTCACGAAGCCGTTCAGCTCACGCGAGCTCTTAGCCCGCGTCAAAGCGAACATGCGTCGTCACGCGACGGCACCGGCTGTCGAAGCGAAAGGCGCCAACGCGAACGATATCGTGATCGGTGACTTGACGATTCATCCGGATTCATACATGGTCACGAAACGCGAAGAGAAGATTGAACTGACGCACCGTGAATTCGAGCTCATCCATTACCTGGCCCAAAACATCGGCCAAGTGATGACGCGCGAGCATTTGCTTCAGACGGTGTGGGGTTACGACTACTTCGGAGACGTGCGTACGGTCGACGTTACGGTCCGCCGTTTGCGGGAGAAGGTCGAAGACAGCCCGAGCACGCCGACGTATATTATTACGCGCCGCGGTGTCGGGTACTATTTAAAAGCGGGAGAAGAAGACTAAACGATGAAACGGACGAACTTCTTTAAATCTATCCAGTGGAAGCTCGTCGTCATCTATGCGCTGCTCATCCTTGTTGCGATGCAAGTCATCGGAGTGTACTTCGTACGCTCCCTCGAACGACAATACATCAACAACTTCTCGCAGTCGCTCGTCGATCGGGCCAACCTTCTGAGCTACAACGTCAGTGAAGGGATCGCATCGAACGGCGGTGACTCGACTACTGATCAGCAGTTGAACCAGGTACTGGATCAACTGCTGTCTGAGTTTACGGAGAGCACGACGCTAGCTGACGATATTCGCGAAGTCCAAATTATCGACACGAACAGTGTCGTCCGGGCGACTTCGAACCAAAACAACCAAAGCCTCGTCGGACAACGGACGGCGAGTTCGTTCATTCAAAAATCGTTCGCGACAAGCGGTGCGCAAGAGACGCTCGTCTATGAGGACTCGAACGAGCGGATGCGCGTCGTCGCCGTCCCGATCAAATCCGAGGTCGATGGGACGACGACCGGGATGATCTATATCGAGGCGTCGATGCAATCGATTTACAACCAGATGGAGCAAGTGACGAGGATCCTTGCGACCGGTACACTCATCGCCTTGATCATCACGTCCATCCTCGGAATTTTGCTGTCACGGACGATCACGCGGCCGATTGCGGACATGCGTCGTCAAGCCGTCGAGATGCGAAAAGGAAACTTCTCGCGGAAAGTTAAAGTCTATTCCGACGATGAGGTCGGGCAACTCGCCTACGCCTTTAACGAACTGACCGACGAACTGATGGAGGCGAACGCGACGACCGAGGCCGAACGACGCCGCTTGACGAGTGTGTTAGAGAACATGTCGGACGGTGTCGTCGCGACCGACCGTTCGCTCCGCGTCATCCTCATGAACGACCAGGCCCGCGATATGATCGGTGTCGCCGAAGAAGAGGCGATGGGGTCGAACCTGCAGAGCCTGCTCGAGTTTGATGATGAGATCGTCATCCCGGAAGACGGGACGATGCCGGCGAAATTGATCGATCTCAGTACGGACGAAGAATTGTTCCTCGTCCGCGCCTACTTCTCACCAATTCAAAAACATAGCGGTCCGATCACTGGTCTCATCGTCGTCTTGCACGACGTGACCGAGCAAGAGCAAGTCGAACAAGACCGCCGTGAGTTCGTCGCCAACGTCAGCCACGAGCTGCGGACGCCGCTCACGACGATGCGGAGCTATCTCGAAGTGCTCGCCGAAGGCGCGTACAAAGATGATGAGCTCGCACCGCGGTTCCTTGAGACGACTCAAAACGAGACCGAACGGATGATTCGTCTCGTCAACGACTTACTCCAGCTCTCGAAGATGGACAGTAAAGAGTATACGATGCAAAAAGTGAAGTTTGACTTCATCCAATTCTTCAACGATATCATCGAGCGCCATGAGATGACGAAAGGCGAAACGATCCAGTTCCGCCGGAAGCTCATGAAGCGTCGCGTCTACGTGCACGCCGATCAAGATAAGATGACCCAAGTAATCGACAACATCATCACGAACGCGGTCAAGTTCTCGCCAGAAGGCGGGACGATCACGTTCCGGACGATGCTGCGGGCGAAACGTCTCGTCATCGGTATCAAAGATGAAGGTGTCGGAATTCCGAAGTCGAACTTGAAGAAAATCTTTGAACGGTTCTATCGGGTCGACAAGGCCCGAGCGCGAAATATCGGCGGGACCGGACTCGGTCTGTCGATTGCCAAGGAAGTCGTTTCAGCCCACGGTGGCGACATTTGGGCGGAGAGCGAGTTTGGACGTGGGACGACGATTTACTTCACCATCCCGTTCGATACGATCGTGGAGGTGAATGACTGATGGGACGAAAACGTTTCTGGGCGAAGCCAGAGCTGGTGAAATCGCTCGTCTTGCTTACCTTGATCGTCACGTCCATCGTCCAAACGGTCATCCTTTGGGATTACCATCCGAAGTATCAATCGGTCCAATCCGAGACCCAAGTGGCGACGGTGGACGAGTCGCTGCAACGTCAGGCGAGGCAAATTATTGTGCCAACCCAGACGGTCGTCCACGAGAACAACGCTGTCTTTGCGACGAAGAACACGCCGAAGCAAATCGCTCGGGTCATTCGCGACGCATTCGAGGCGAACGAGTTTAAACCGCTCGCCGCCAAAAACGTACCGAGCTTGTATGCCGGTGTCAACGAGGCAGTTGAACTGATTTTACCGGAACCATACTATGCGGACACGCTCAGTTACATTCTGCCCGGGTCTTACAGCCTGTCAGGGAAAGTACCGCAACGGGCGCTCATCTTCATGGACGACAACGTCTGGAAAGTCCGGGCGATCATGAGCGATCAGTCGCTGTGGGAAGGTCGGCTCTCTAAAGCCGGACAAGGGGACGTCAACAGTTTGTTCTTAAAAGATTCGAACCGTGCGATGCAACGGGTCACGTACACGGACGAGCGGGTCAACTATATCCCGGTCGTCGGGCCTGAGATGAACGAGCTGTTCGCGTATGACGTCTCACAAATCCAAATCTCGGCACGCCTTGATTGGATGCGCGATACGTTCTTCCCTGGTGACCCGAACGTTCAAGAAGTCGATCCAGCGAGTTCGATCGGCGCACTCACGAACGGGATCAGCGTCGCCGAGTATGACGCGACGTTGAACGCGAGCCGCTATCGCAACTTGTCACGCAATAGCACCGAGCGCGAGTCGGCGATCGGGCTTGATACGATCGTCGACTTCGTCAACTTTCATGGCGGCTGGGTCGATGAGACGTCAGAGAGTCAAGGTCTGTCCCTTCGTTTCGATGCGATCACACCAGCGAACAAAGGCTTTGAGACGACCGTGTTTCGGTTTCACGTGAAAGGGCACCCTGTCTTTAGCCAACGTGATGCGTTTATCAACAACGATGCGATCGACTTATCCACACTGCGCGTTGAAAACGACGGGGCACAAGTCCGGTCCATCACGCGTCATCATCTCGAAATCGACCGGTTGATCTCGGTCGGGACGACACAGCTTGCAGACGGGCAAGACGTCATCGATACGCTCGTCAACGCAGACCGGTTCGAAAACGTGACTGAGATTCGTCTCGGTTATGAGATCGAATACAATGAAGACGCGAGTCGTTACGTCACGTTCTCCCCGAACTGGTTCGTCCGTGAAGCCGGGAGATGGATCCCTTACGACAAGCCGGAAGATTGGACAGAGAGGATGATGTACCGTGGATTGGAGTAAAGCGAAAACGATTTTAATCTTCGCCTTCCTCGCGCTGAACATCTACTTGTTGTTCCAGCTCTTGACGGAAACGTGGGCGACCGAGGTTGTGACGAGCGATAACACGTCAATCGCCCAAATCTTGGACCAACGTGACGTCGACGCATCGAAATTGCCACGGATGGGACGGGATATTGGTTATTTGACCGGCTCGTCTGAGCAGATGTCGGCGTCGATGATCACGAAAAATCGTGAAGTACAATTAGCGACGACGCTCGACAACATGCAGCTTGAAGTCGAGCTCAAACAAGCCGTCCCACTCGACGAGAACGACTTGCGGACGACGGCGTCGACATTCGTCACCGATTACGTGCCGTTCGGGTCAGAGTACGCCTACTGGCGGTTTGACCAAGAGACGCGCCAACTCGCGTTCGTTCAGACGTATGAAAACAATAAGATTTTCTCGAACCCGGAAATCGAGGCGGACACGGAGACATATATCGGTCCGTCCCTGTTATTGCTTCAATTGAATGAAAACTACGAAGTGACGGACTACAAGCAGCGCCATTTGACGAACTTGTCGTCGAAATCGCAAGACGACCTCGTCTTGACGGCGAGCGAGGCGATCTCACAACTCGCGGCCCGGAAGTACTTCCAGCCGAACCAAGAGATGCGCGCCATCAACACCGGGTTTTATAGCTTACCGCTCGATAGTTCCGGCAGTTTGATCATCATGCCGCCGCTCTGGTCGATCGCTATCGACGACAACGTATATTTCGTCAATGCCATCGATGGGACGGTCGAACGGGTTGAATTTAATTTAGAAGACTGAAAGGAGTGATCGAGTGACTTTACGCTACAGTGTGCTCGCGAGCGGTTCGACCGGTAACGCGCTCTATATTGAGACGGACCGGGCGAAATTGCTCGTCGACGCCGGATTGACCGGCAAGGCGATGCAGCAACGCATCACAGACATCGGCCAGTCGTTCGAGGGTATCGACGCACTGCTCGTCACACATGAGCACTCCGACCATATTAAAGGAGTCGGGATCCTCGCCCGAAAGTACAACTTGCCGATCTACGCGAACACGAAGACGTGGGCAGCGATGGAAGACAAAATCGGGAAGATCGATCCGGCCTTGAAGTTTCATTTCGAGGTCGGTGACGTCAAACAGTTCGGGGACATCGAGATCGAGTCGTTCAACGTCAGCCACGATGCGGCCGACCCGATGTTTTATCAGTTCGCCCATGACGGCAAGCGGCTGGCCCACATCACCGACACCGGGTACGTCTCGGACCGGATGAAAGGGCTCATCCGCGGCGCGGACGACTTCATCTTTGAGTCGAACCATGATGTCTCGATGCTACAGATGGGTCGGTACCCGTGGAGCGTCAAACGGCGCATCCTCGGGGACTATGGCCACGTCTCGAACGAAGACGCCGCCATCGCGATGAGCGAGGTCATCGGTGAGCGGACGAAACGGATCTTTTTGGCCCACCTCAGTAAAGACAACAATATGAAAGAACTCGCGCAGATGAGCGTCGCACAGACGCTCGGCATGCGTGACGTCGATCTTGGACGCATCAAATTGCATGACACCGACCCATTAATCCCATGTCCGCTCGTTTCTTTATAAGCGAACTTGGGAAAAGACAGGTAACACTGTCCTGAAGGGGGGGCGCGTCGTGAACGAAGAGAGACACCATGAGTATGAACCTCAAGACGTCGAACCTTTAGAGCACGAAGCAGCATCAATGAACGATTCACCATCGACTTATCCATCCCGAAGCGAGTGGCGTCCAAAGCAAGAGGAACACGTGCGCCATAAGCCACGGCTGAATGTAAAACCGTTATTACTCGGAGGGGTTGGCGGATTCTTAGGAGCGGCGTTATTCTTTTTCGCGATGATGCTCTGGGATTCGCCGACCTCTCGTTTTGTTACAAACGAGCTGGTCCGTACCGAGCAAGCCGTCACCGTCACGGAGTCGGACATCACGGCCGCCGTCACGGGCGCGAAGACGTCCGTCGTCAGCATCACGAACATCCAGCGTGCCTTCACCTCGGACTCGCAATGGGAGGCCGGTGCGGGCTCTGGTGTCGTTTATAAAGTCGACGGGGACACGGCGTACATCGTCACGAACTTCCACGTCATCGAGGAAGCGGACGAGATCAACGTCGCCTTCGCGGACGGGCAAGTCGCACCGGCCACGATTTTAGGAGAAGACCCGCTCAACGACTTGGCGGTCGCCTCCGTGAAACTTCCGGAGAATATCGACGTCAATCCGATCGTGCTCGGCGATTCGACGGTGCTACAGGCCGGCGAGACCGTGATGGCGATCGGCAACCCGCTCGGCGTCTTTTCAAACTCGGTCACGCGTGGTATCGTCAGTGGTGTCGAACGGACCGTGCCGGTTGATACGAACGCGGACGGTCTCATGGACTATAACGCCGAAGTCATCCAGACCGACGCCGCCATCAATCCCGGCAACTCAGGCGGGGCACTCATCAACATCCGCGGTGAGCTCGTCGGCATCAACTCGATGAAGATCGCCGAAGCGAGCGTCGAAGGGGTCGGCTTCTCGATCCCGGTCAACGTGGCGCTACCGGTCATCGACATGCTCGAGCGTGACGGACGGGTGACACGGGCTCAGCTCGGCGTCACGATCCAAGAAGTCATCGCCGTCCCGGGCAATGTCCGGGAAGAATACGGCATCAGTTTTGACAAAGAGGACGGGGTGTTCGTCGAAGCGATCACACCCGGTAGTCCGGCCGAACAAGCGGGGCTTCGCGTCGGGGACGTCATCACGAAGATCGGCGACCGTGAGATTAAACGTTACGTCGATTTACGTGACGCTTTGTACCGAGACGCCGCGGTCGGGGATAACATCGTCATCGAATATACACGGCGAGGCAAGGCAGAAACGACCGAGGCCACATTAACAGAAGCAACGTAAAGGAGCGGCGACGCTTCTTTTTTAAGGAGGAAAATTTGTGGAAAAAAAAGTATGCAAGGAACATGTTGAAATCGCTTTAGACATCATTGTCGATGAGACGGGGGAGTACCCGTTACTCGAAGAACTATCCACAAGTGGACAAGTCAAATGTGAGTTCTGCGAAGCCGACGCAACATATGTTGTGTCAAGCAAAAAATGATTGTCAACATGTGGATTTGTGGATAACTCTGTGGATAACCCTATGGATAACTCCGAAAAAACTGTGGAAAAAGGAAGAATTGGATGAATATTTCAATTATCACGGTCGGCAAATTAAAAGAAAAATATTTGAAACTAGGAATTGCGGAGTACACGAAGCGTCTGTCGGCATACGCGAAAGTGCATGAAATCGAGGTTGCGGACGAGAAAGCGCCCGAACATTTGAGTGAAGCCGACATGTTTCTAGTAAAACAAAAAGAAGGCGAGCGGATTTTGGCGAAAATCAGTCCGGACACGCACGTCATCGCTCTCGCCATCGATGCCAAGCAGCGGACGAGTGAAGAATTCGCCCGTGAGCTCGACAAGTTGGCAACGTACGGCAAGAGCAAAATCGCCTTCGTCATCGGTGGGTCGCTTGGCTTATCCGACGACGTCATGAAACGGTCGGACGATACGATCTCGTTCTCGAAGATGACGTTCCCGCATCAATTGATGAAGCTCGTCTTGTGTGAGCAGATTTACCGGGCGTATCGGATCAATCGGAATGAACCGTACCATAAATAAATGAGAATTTAGTCGTAAACTGCACCAAAATCAAGTTATAAATTTTTGATTAAAAGGTATAGTTACCTCCACATAGATTAAATGAGGAATGTGGAGGTAATAATATGCTTAATAAGGGCCTGTTGTTAGTGGCTTTATCGGCAATTTTATGGGGTATCTCCGGTGGACTTGGCAGTTTTTTAATGGATAAAGGTTGGGACCCTTTGGTCGTTTCTTTTTACAGAGGAACTGTAGGGTTAATATGTCTTCTAATTTGGTTTGCATTTCGACCAGTCCGGTTAAACAAGCGTTTATGCCTTTGGGCCGTCGTAGCAGGCATTGGGATAGTAGGAAACTTTGTTTTTTACTTTGTTAGCATCTCAGAATCAAGCGTCGCCGTAGCGGCGGCCTTGATGTACACGGCACCTATCTTTGTTCTCCTTATCTCGTTTATATTTCATCTGGAAAAACCGTCTCTCTTCAAATTCATAGCAATCGCTTTCGTGATGGTTGGTGTCGTCTTGCTGACGGAAGTTTACAATGTCGGCTCTGATCAGGTTACAACGATTGGACTTCTAGCGGGCCTAGGCGCTGGACTATCATATGCGTTGTTTATTTTTGGTTTTAAATATGCTTCAAAGCATGGAGAACCACAAGGGATTTTGGCAATCGCTTTTCTTACGTTTACGTTCATCATGTTGTTCTTCACAGATTTGAATGAAGCAGTATCCGTCATTTACTCACCAGACTGGTTCTGGATGATTCTATTAGGGATCTTTGGTGCGGGTTTATCCTTCTTTTTATACGTAGTAGGTTTGGAGAAAACGTCGCCAACTTCAGCTTCTGTTATTGCCATGGTCGAGCCAGTCACTGCGTCCTCTTTTGGATTTTTTCTCCTCAGTGAAACACTCAACGTTGTTCAACTATGTGGAATGGCGATCATATTGATAACTGTGACCGTCTTAAGCGTGAAGAAAGGCTAGAGTGAATTCATAGACATCGTAGCCGTCGCTAGGAGTTATCTGAAGTAATTATGTGTATTGAAACACCAAAAATCAGTCACTATAATAAATTGAAAACCCACATTTGATGATAACTCTTTCTAGACAGAAAGGTTGGAAGGGTGAACTACTCACCACTTATTTGCTTCGCAACTTGAAGTGGGAGCTTCTTGGGAAGACCGTGCTTTGACCAGCCACGGTTGTGGACCAAGCTCGTCGGGCAGTCCCTACCCTGGAGTGTTTCAGTCGGCGAGGCGCAACAGGTTGAGGCTCGCGTTGACGTCGCGGTCATGGTGCGTGCCGCATACGGCGCATGTCCACTCGCGGACGTGCAGGTCCTTCTTGCCGCCGTTCTCGCCACAGGCCGAACAAACCTGGGTCGAGGCGAACCACGGGTCGGCCTGGA
Organism: Exiguobacterium sp. SH0S2; assembly: GCF_004337185.1. Lineage (NCBI taxonomy): Bacteria > Bacillati > Bacillota > Bacilli > Caryophanales > Exiguobacterium > Exiguobacterium sp. SH0S2. Next base: position 38,844 of record NZ_SJVB01000004.1, read on the forward strand.
TCAGTGTGCGGCCGTGGAACCTGCATTTGTAGGCGAGCTGGCGGACGAACTCGCCCCATCCGGCGTCCCCGATCGACCTCGCCAGGCGGCGGTCCTGCATCATCTCCCTCGGTTTCAGCGTCTCGACGACGACGACTTGGTTCTCGTCGACGATGCGTCGTGACAGCTTGTGGAGGAAGTCATGTCGGCGGTTCCGTACCTTTTCATGCTTTTTGGCCAATAGGAGCCGCGCCTTCTCGCGGTTCCGGCTGCCGGGCTTCTTGCGGGAGAGCGAGCGCTGCGCCCGTCTCAGCCGTTCCTCGGCCTCGCGCAGGTTGCGCGGGTTCGGGACCTTCTCCGTCACGAGCGCGTCGTTCGTCATGACGGCGAAGTGCCCGAGGCCGAGGTCGATCCCGATCTTGTGCTCGGCCGGGACCCAGGGCTCGTCGGGCTGCTCGACGAGGAGCGACACGAAGAACTTGCCCGTCTTCGTCATCGACACGGTCGCCGAGCGGATCTCGCCGTCGAAAATTCGGTGCTGTGTGAAGCGGATGAACCCGACCTTCGGGAGCCGGACCCGGTCCCCCTCGATGCGGATCGTGCCGTGCTGGTTGTTCGTCGTGTAGGAGGCGCGCGATTTCCGTCTCGACTTGAACACCGGGAAGCCGGCCGTCCCGGCGAAGAACTTCGCGAACGCCGCGTCGAGGTGAAGCTTCGCGTTCGCGAGCGCGAGGCTGTCCGCCTCGGCGAGGAACGGGAACAGGGGCTTGTACGAGGCGGGTGTCGGCAGTTTTCGCTTCGGGCCGGTCCCAGCCTTCGCCTCCTCGTGGATGGTGATGCGGTCCTCGAGCAGCTTGTTGTAGACGAAGCGGGCGCAGCCGATCGTCCTGACGAGGAACTCGGCCTGTGCCGCCGTCGGGTGGAGCCTGTATTTGTAGCCCTTCAGCATGTCTCCGCCTCCTCTCGGCCGATGATCGTGATGAACGTCTTCCTCATCCGATACCCGCGGCGGGGGAAGGGAAATCTGACGGAATCACGAACTTCTGTTCGTCATATCTGTCACAGGGGTGGCCAAGAGGTTTATGTACGGGCGATTCATCTCCCACCTACGCTGGGCTTCGCCCCAGACGCTTAGAGGTGGGAGAATTCTCGCTTAATTATGTTAAAAATGAAAAAACGACCATTGGGACATTCAGGGATTGAAGTATCGGAGATCGGCTTTGGAGCATGGCAGTTAGGTAATGAAAAAGACTGGGGCAAGATGACGGATGAAGAAGCGATCCATTTAGTGGAACAAGCAATGGATGAAGATTGCACGTTTTTTGATACGGCACCAAACTATGGAGCCGGGAAAAGTGAAGAGTTGATCGGAAAAGCCGTTAGAGGAAAACGAGATCAAGTCGTCATTAGTAGTAAGGGCGGCCATCATTCAAATGGAGAGCTGAACTTTGAACCAGAGCAGTTACGGTTATCTGTCGAAAGTAGTTTACGCAGATTACAGACCGATTATTTAGACTGCCTCTTACTACATAATCCTCCGTTCTCAACGCTAACTAGTGAATCTCCGCAGTTTGAGTTACTAGAACAGCTAAAAGCTGAAGGGAAAATTAAATCGTATGGGGCTTCGGTTGATACGGGAAAAGAAGTGACCGAATTAATCAAGCATACCGACAGTCAGGTGATTGAGGTCATGTTCAATATGTTTCATCAGGAACCAGCCGAGTCAATCAAGCTGGCATACCAACAAGGCGTCGGAATCATTGCCAAGATTCCACTCGATTCAGGTTGGCTAACTGGAAAGTATGATCGTTATAGTAAATTTAGCGGGATTCGGGACAGATGGAGTAAAGAAGAAATTCAGAGAAGAGCTCGATTGGTAGAAAAAGTTCGTCTCATTCTTGGAGAAGAACGCTCGATGGTACAAGCGGCACTCCAATATGTTCTCTCTTTCGAAGAAGTGTCTACCACCATTCCTGGGGCGAGAAATATTGCACAACTGCAACACAATATTTCTGCATCAGAAGGTGAGCTGTCGATGAAGGTGTTAAATGAGCTCCATAAACTATGGGAAGAAGAAATAAGTGGTTCGAAGCTGCCGTGGTAATTGAAGAAGGTCGGCGGATGTGTCGGTCATATCGGATCAATCGGAATGAATCATAGCATAAATAAACGAAATGGCGGACAGATTTACAATTACGATATCGTAGATCTGTTTTGGCTGTTTTTAGCTAAAGAATAATTCTGCATTGATTTAAACAAACCTCATAAAATCTATTTTAACTTATTAAAATTTGTATTTATTTATAAAAGATAAAAAATGTATACTTGATATAAGGATAAAAATTACATATTTTATGAGGAGATATGAACGTGAAAAAAATGATGGTAACGAGTCTGGTTTTAGTGCTGATTATTGTAATAGCCGGTTCGATTATTCTATTCCAATTTAAACCGTTTGAACTCACAACGAATAAGAGCTCTGATACATCTTTAGTTCAGGACAAAATCGTAGAATTGTCAGAACTGGCAACATTGAAATATGAATATAGCCAAGTCATTGTGAGTCGAACTAATAGAGAGGTTTCTCTTGTGGGATTATCGGACATAAAATTTGCTGAAGCAATTAGGCTAATTGAGTATTCTGGGTATTTGAAAGCAGGGACTGATTTCTCCAATATTCAATTGTCATACGACGATGCAGATGACCGCATGTTAGTACGAGTTCCAAAATCTAAAATTCTTGATAACGTTGCCGAAACTGAGAAAGCTAAAGTAGAAGATGTAAAAGGTAATATTTTTTCAGACTATCCTACTCAGACGATATTTGATGAGATCAATGCTGAGAAAGAAAAGGTTGAAAAGAAAAAGGTTGATCAGGGATTCTTAGAAGAGGCAGACAAAGCAGCGGAAAAATTATTGACTTCTTTTTTGAACTCTAACGGATATGAGAATGTTACGGTTAAGTTTTATTAAAATACAAACTAACTTCATAAATGTATTAATGCTCACGCTAAAAGGGAAATCTACGTTGTAAGTGTAGATTTCCCTTTTTTATCTATCATTTTTCATCTACTAAGAGCGCCAACAATGGAGCTGTAAAGTTATCAAATTTAGCCTTGTCATTAAGTGAAATCCAGGCTACATCAATAATGTCGTTATTAACTTCATTATCCAAGTCAATGCAAAGGTCTCCGCTAATAATTTCCGCAACGAAAGTGTATTTGCTTGAGTTTTTAAATAGTAGTCTATTTATTTTCACATCGTATCCTGTTTCTTCTTTTACTTCTCTGATACAAGCTTGTTCATGAGTTTCAGTTCGTTCAACACCACCGCCAGGAAAATTCCAAACAATATCTCCTCTTTGAACGTATTGCTTGACCATCAAAACTCTATTTTCTTGTATTACAACGGCTTGAGCAATCATCATATTATCTCCTTTTGGCGAGCAAGTTTTAACCGATTTACAGTTGTATAACTTGATTTTTGACATGCTGAAATAAGATTTTCTCGACTTTTCTTTAATTAAGTAGCACAGTTCTTCCATATTTATTTGATGTTTAACGGACTCGTCGGATGTTTTGAACCGTAATCAATCCAAGTACTATGATGGCAGTGAGACCGAAAAACGTTAACATGAAATAGAGAGGAGCTCCCGTCGTTCCGATAACGACCTCGTTTTGAAGCATTTCGACGTTGTTCGCTTGTGACACGATGTCAGGCTCATACCGGGCCGTCCGAATGAGTCCGATTGTGAACGTTCCAACGAAGTAAAGCAGGTGGAGCAGGGTAGATATGAGAACCCCAAGTTTGATTGTTTTCAAAAGGACACTCCTTTTTGTAAAATCATGTATAACGATAGTATAGCGAGGATTTCCTGAAACTTACAGATGGGGAGTGAGGACAATCGAGACGATTTACTTAGCAGGAGGTTGCCTATGGGGCGTCCAGGCGTTCATCAAGACGCTACCTGGTGTCATTGAAACGGAAGCTGGACGTGCGAACGGGACGACGAACACGCTTGATGGGGACTATGATGGCTACGCCGAATGCGTCAAAACAACGTTTGACCCAGAAGTCGTTACGATGGATGAATTGATGGATTACTTGTTTGAGATCATCGACCCGTATAGCGTCAATCGTCAAGGCGAGGACGTCGGGGAGAAGTATCGGACCGGTGTCTATAGCGAGGATCTTCGGCATGTGGATGCGGCCCGTGCGTTTATCCACAGACGGCGTGATGTCGACCGGATTGCGCTCGAGGTGTTGCCGCTCACGAACTACGTACGGAGTGCGGACGAGCATCAAGACCGGTTAGAACGCTGTCCGGACGATTATTGCCATATCCCGCAAACGTTGCTCGATAAATACAAATAAGAGCCGACACAGCGTTGTGTCGGCTCTGTTTCGTTAATCGCGTGTGAGGACGTTGACGAGCAACTGATGCACGACGTCATGGTCGCGCACGTCATGCAGTTTGTAGTCTTTCCCGGGCAATGTGTACCATTCGGCCGCCCCGACGTATGTGATGGCGAGTTCGAGCGTGCCGTCTTCCTGACACGTCGTCCGTAATTCGAGTTCGCCGCTGATGACGCCGACTTCTTCAGTCATAACGCCATGTGAGGCTTTAAATGTAGAGGAATGTTGATTCATAGCAGACTCCTTTCTGAATCAGTAAATGCAAGCGTTGATGGCGGTTTGAAGGGCCGCTTTCTCCGACGACTGCAGGCTTAGTCCCCAACGGCTCTTCGTCTCGACCCACATCTTCGCATAAGCGCAGCGTGCCCCGGTCCGTGTCGGCTGCCATGTTGACGGATCTTGGTCACCTTTTGAGCGGTTCGAGCTAGCTGAGACGGCAATGAGCTGCGGGCCAGTTAAATCGTTGGCGAAACTTTGACGTTTCGTCGTCGTCCAACTGTTCGCGCCTGAACGCCATGCTTCAGCCAAAGGTACGACGTGGTCGACATCGAGGCTAGATGGCGACGTGAATGTCACCCCATCATAGTAACTGTACCATGACCCTGACGTGACCGGGCAGTCGCCGACGTAGGAGTCCGCGTCGCGTTTCAAGACGATTTGACGTGTATCACAACCGTTGCCTTGACCGCTCCAGTGCGGGAACAAGTCACGGCTATAACCGGTCATCGTACCTTCAGTCTTGACCGTTAACGCGTTCAGCTTCGTGAGGGCGTTCGACTTCGACGGGATGCCCGGCGGGAGCGCCGAAGCGGTCGGTGTGGTTAAGTGAAGCGACGTGACGACTAGAACGATGGCGAACAAAGAACTGATGCATTTTTTGAGCATGTTTGTGCCTCCTAGTATGTATGACGACTGGGTGAATCACATCCAGAATTGCTTGATGCACATCGAATATACATGGCGAAACATGAAGAAATACTGAAATTTACAAAAATGAATCAAAAGATTAGAAAAGTTGAGGTTTTAGACATAAGACATGACATCAGACGTCCCGGCTTTAGAACTACTGACATACGCGCGAGCAACAACTATTGGTATAATGAAGTCGGTTTGTAGTCAAGAACGAAGGAGTTGGGACAGATGAATCAAAAAGATATCGCGGCAATCCGCAAGCATTTCAAGTTGAATGCGGAAGCGGTCAAAATCGCTGAAATTTATAATATTTATATCCGCCAAGACAGTAACGAGATCTTTCACGAAGAGATGCGTTCGTTCCCGTTTTTGGAGCAAGAGCATCAGGAACTGTTTTTGACGAGTTTTAAGAAAGTACTCGGCGGCAAGCTCGACGAGAAGCTGTTTGAAGTGAAGTTCCAGACGCCGGAAGCGGGGCAGACGGACCATACGCAAACGTTGTTGTACAAAGGATTGAAAACGGAAGACACAGAAGACTGGGCAGCCTCGATGCAGAAAGTCGCATTAAAGATGGTCCAAGACGCTCCGTTTGAGAAAGATGTCGTCGTCACGTTTATTCGCTTCCAATACAATAAACCGACACGTCGTCATTCCGAAGAGACGGAAATCGACATGCGCGACGAAGTATACACGTCGCGGTTCATCCTCGGCAGCATCAACCAGACCGAACTGCCGAAACAGTCGCTCGTGTTCGACTTTATCGAGCGGGAGTACAAATCGAACGTCTTCATCAATCCTGTCATCAAACTCGACGCACCCGTCGGCGGTTTCTTGTTCCCGTGTTTCACCGACAACGCGGCCGACGTCAACCATATCTTGTATGCGGCCCAGAAGGCGCACCAACCGGACTTCCGTTTCATCGAGAATGTGTTGAACGGCACCGAGATCGTGACGGCCGTCGAAGAGAAGGCGATGTTCGAAGAAGTCGTCAAAGCTGTCATCGGCGAAGAAGTCAACTTGGCGACGCTTGCGACGGTGTATGACGAGATCAATCAAATCATCGTCGCCGAAGCCGAGCGCGAAGAGGAAGACCAGACGGTGCCGATGATGGATGCCCGCACGGTCGAGATCGTGTTGAAAGCGAGCGGCGTCGAGGACGTAACGACAGAAAAAGTCGAAGCGGCGTTCCAGCAAGTCGTCGACGACCGGCAGTACGAGATGAAGGCGAGTAGCGTCATCCCGAAATACACGTCGAAATCGATCAAAATCAATACGAAAGTGGCCAACATCGCCATTAGTCCGCAAGACTTGAAATATGTGAAGCAAGTGAACTATAAAGGGAGACCGTGTCTATTGATCGAAGTAGAAGACGACACGGAGATTGAGGGGTTCAAGTTGATCTCTGAAGAACTGCTCGACTAATTCATTCTGGTTGAAGGAAATCGATGGCTCCCGACAGATCGGATTGAACATAGGCTGGTAGCGTTCAATAGATGGATGTTCTACATTAGAGAAGATAAAGGCTCAGGCGCAATCGCCTGAGCTATTTTTATGACAATCAGGTGAGGAAGGTTGAATTCAAGACGTGTTATCGGTATGATTCTGTTGAAAGCGTTCTCTCGAAACCGTTATTTTTTTACTGTTTTCCGAAAGCGCTTTCGATAACGTGGTCAAAACACAAAAAGGCCCGGAGAAATCAAACTCTCCGAGACCTGGATTGGTTATTTATGTGCTTTACTCACTTTTAGCTTTTTGCCTTTAATCGGTGTCGACTCCATCGCCTGGAGGACGACTGAGCCTTTCCCGTTTAAGATGTCGACGTACGTCATCTGATCGGTGATCGTAATGATGCCGATGTCTTCAACGGTCACACCTGGGATTTTGGCGATCGTGCCGACGAAGTCGATGGCACGGAGTTTTTTCTTCTTCCCGCCGCTGAAGTGAAGCTTCAGGATGTCTTGGTTGATGCGCGCTGTCTTGTTGTTACGGACGACGCGTCGACCGCTCAACTTCTCTTCGAACGCCGCTTTGCCGCGAGCGACTTGTGCTTCGGTCGGGGCGTCCATCGTCGGAATCTCGAACTTGATGAACGCTTCGATGGCGCGAACGAATTTACCTTCATAAGGAGTCGCGAGCGTAAGGGCTTTCCCTTTGTTACCGGCGCGGCCTGTCCGTCCGGTCCGGTGCACGTAGCTCTCTTTTTCCATCGGGACGTCATAGTTGATGACGAGATTGACGTTATCGATATCGATGCCGCGTGCCGCGACGTCTGTCGCTACGAGATAACGGAAGTTGCCCGTCTTGAACCCTTCCATGACGGCGAACCGGTCTTCTTGCTCAAGTCCACCGTGGAGCCGTTCACAAGAATAGCCGGCCTTATCGAGCTCGCCATACACGGTGTCGACATGTTCTTTCGTCCGGCAGAAGATGAGACAGCTGTCAGGATTTTCGACGACAGTGATGTTTTGTAACACCGACAACTTGTCTTCATTGCGGACTTCGATCAAGCCGTGCTCGATCGTCGAGGCCGTGACGCCAGCAGACTCGATCGAGATGCGGGTCGGCTCGTTCATGTGTTGTTTGCACAGACGCTCGATGTCGTTCGGGAACGTGGCCGAGAACACCATCGTCACGCGGTCGGTCGGTAGCTTTTGAATGATGGCTTCGACGTCGGCGAGGAAGCCGCGGTTCAACATCTCGTCCGCCTCATCGATGATCAAGTACTTGATCTGGTCCAAGACGAGCGTTTCGCGTTCGATATGGTCCATGACGCGTCCCGGTGTCCCGACGACGATATGCGTCTTCTGTTTCAAGTCTTCACGTTGTTTTGAGAACGGTTCTTTCCCGTAAACGGCAGTCGCCTTGATTCGTTTGAAGCGGCCGATGTTCGTCATGTCTTCCCGGACTTGGACGGCGAGCTCGCGTGTCGGTGTGAGAATTAACACTTGTGGTTTGTTTTCTTCCCACGCGATCATTTCAGTGATAGGAATGCCGAATGCGGCCGTCTTGCCGCTCCCGGTCTGCGCTTTAACGACTAAATCTTGGTGCTCAAGTGCGAGCGGGATGACTTTCTGTTGCACTTCTGTCGGTGCCACGTACTTCATGATACCGAGTGCGCGTTGGATGTCTTCACTTAAGCGGTAGTCCGCAAAGTTTGGTTGATTCATATGTTTACCTCGTTTTCGTGTAAGAAACTTCTGTTGTAGAAATTTTCATTAGCAATTTAGTTTACGTCTCATTATACACGAAAGGGAGCGGTTCGTCGTTCATCCGTGAAATCGAGCGAGAGCGAAGGGGGAGAGGTCGAACTGACTTTTACCGTCTAACGCTAGTTACGTCAACACTTCACCGATGATACTGTCGAATTTGAAGCCGTGTCTGAAAAAGTAAGATTTAAGTCAACAGGTAAAGTTGTCATCAGCAAGGTAGCGGTGATTGAGAAAGGAGCATTCAGTTCATGTCGACTCAAAGTAACTCATACGAACGGTTAGTTGACGAGTTAAGTGCAGTACATATTCGTGAGACGATTGATGGCGTCGAGACGACAATCAAACCGATCCCGGACTTAAACAAACAAGGCGACCTCGACCCGCGTGTGTTGGCGAACAAAAATCAACACGTAACGGGCGATGAGACACCGGCACCGTTTGACCTTGAGGCCGTCCGCGCAAGTATGGGCTGGCCGAACCGTGACGTGACGACACGTCCGATCACGACGGAATCAATCTCGATTCCAAGTCTTGAAGGCGACATCCCGGCCCGACTCTATCGGCCCGAGTCAGACGAGCCGTTACCGGCCGTCCTGTTCTTCCATGGCGGCGGCTTCTTTGGCGGGACACTCGATACGGTCGAGAACCCGTGCAAAGCGCTCGCTGAGAAAGCGAACGCGGTCGTCGTCTCGGTCGACTATCGGCTCGCGCCGGAGCATCCGTTCCCGGCTGGCTTACATGATTGCTTTCAAGCGGTCAAATGGGTATACGACCAGGCCGATGAGCTCGGGGTGTTGCGAGACAATATCGCCGTCGCGGGCGACAGTGCCGGGGGAAATTTGGCGACCGGCTGCTGTTTACTCGATCGTGCGCAACAGACGAGCATGATCAGCTTCCAGGCACTCATCTATCCGGTCGTCAATTTAGGTTCGGTCCCGACAGATGATTACGCATGGGACATCGCACAATACGATATCCGACATCATCACGACTTGATTCGCGGGATGGTGCTAGCGTTCAGCGACGCGGATTCGATGTTCAACAACATTTATTTACAAGGTGCGACCGACGTGACGCATCCGCTCGTATCGCCCTTGTTGGCGGACGACTTGAAGAACCTCCCGCCCGCGCTTATCGTGACGGCGGAGTACGATTATTTGCGCTTAGAAGGCGAGGCGTATGCGCGGAAACTCGCGCGCGACGGCGTGAAGACGAGACTGATCCAATACCGAGGGATGGACCACGCCTTCATCGATAAAATCGGGGACTATCCGCAAGCTGAAGACTGTATGAACGAAATCGCAAACGAAATGAAGGAGCTGACAACATGAAACTTTACACTTTGAACTGGGATACGTATAAACAACTGGCGCGAACGGCGGTCGCCGAAGGGGCTGTCCTCTTAAAGAACGAACAGACGCTGCCGATCCAGGCGGGGACGACCGTGTCCGTGTTCGGCCGCAGCCAATTCAATTACTATAAGAGCGGGACCGGCTCAGGTGGGATGGTCAACGTCTCCCACGTGACGAGTCCGCTCGAGGCGCTCCAAGCGAGTGAAGGCATCCAGCTGAACGAGTCGCTCCTTCAGACGTATGAGGCGTGGGTCGAAGAAAACCCGTTCGACAAAGGTGTCGGCTGGGCCGGGGAACCGTGGTCACAGCCGGAGATGGCCGTCACGGACGCGCTCGTCGCGGAAGCGGCAGCCAAGTCAGATATGGCGCTCATCATGATCGGGCGTACGGCGGGTGAGGACCGTGACAACACGGCCGACCCGGGCAGCTACTTGTTGACCGAGATCGAGCACGAGTTGATTGAGAAAGTGTCGAAGGCGTTTACGAAGACGGCCGTCGTCTTGAACGTCGGCAACATCATCGACATGAAGTGGGCGACGGACTATGAGCCGAGCGCGATTCTTTACGCATGGCAAGGGGGATTAGAAGGCGGGACGGGACTCGTCGATGTACTCACAGGCAAAGTCAGCCCGTCCGGCAAGTTGACAGACACGATCGCCCGGTCGATTGACGACTATCCGTCGACGAAAAACTTCGGTCATGCCGACAAAGGAATTTATCAAGAAGATATTTATGTCGGCTATCGCTATTTCGAGACGTTCGCGAAAGACGAGGTGCTCTATCCATTCGGTTTCGGGTTGTCGTATACAAGTTTCAGCACGGAAGTCGTTGAAGCGAGTGAACAGAACAGTTTGATTACGATCAACGTCGCGGTGACGAACACCGGGGCAGTTGACGGGAAAGAAGTCGTGCAACTGTATGTCGAGAAGCCGCAAGGCGTCCTCGGTAACCCGGCGCGCGCCCTCGTCGCGTTCGATAAGACAGGTCTGCTTGCACCAGGAGAGCGGCAAACGCTCGAATTCTCCGTCCCGGTCACGGACTTTGCGAGCTATGACGATCGTGGCGTCACCGGACACGCATCGAGCTTTGTCTTAGAAGCAGGGACGTACCGGATTCACGCTGGGACGGACGTCCGTTCAGCTGTCGCGGTCTTCGACTATGAGCTCGCCGAACTACAAGTCGTCGAGACGCTCAGCGAGAACATGGCGCCGGTCACACCGTTTGACCGCATCAAGCCGGTCGCAAGCGGTCAAGGATATGAAGTCAGCTATGAAGAAACACCGCTGCGCCAGGTTGACGTCGAGGCACGTTATCTCGCCGAACGTCCGATGCAGCGCCATCAGACAAGCGACAACGGCTTGAAGCTGACGGACGTCTATCACGGGAAAGCCGAGCTTGAGACGTTCCTCGACCAGTTGACGGATGAGGACCTCGCCTGTATCGTCCGCGGACAAGGCATGAATTCGCCTCGCGTGACACCAGGGACGGCCGCCGCGTTCGGCGGCGTGTCGGACCGTTTGAACGAGCTCGACATTCCGGCCGCTTGTTGCGCGGACGGTCCGTCTGGTATCCGGATGGACATCGGCACGAAGGCGTTCGCGTTGCCGAACGGGACGCTGTTGGCGTCAAGCTTCAACGTGGCGTTGATCGAAGACCTGTTCGAGATGACGGGACTCGAGATGCGGAAAAACCGCGTCGACACGTTGCTCGGACCAGGGATGAACATCCATCGTAATCCGCTTAACGGACGGAACTTCGAGTACTTCTCGGAAGATCCGCACGTGACGGGCAAGATGGCGATCGCCCAGTTGAACGGGATGCACCGCGTCGGCGTGACCGGTACGCTCAAACACTTCAGCGCCAACAACCAAGAAGCGCACCGCCACGACATCGACTCGGTCGTCTCGGAACGGGCGTTACGCGAGATTTATTTGAAAGGGTTCGAGATGGCGGTCAAAGAAGGCAAGGCGACGTCGATCATGACGACGTACGGTGCCGTCAACGGCGTCTGGACGGCCGGGCTATATGATCAGAACACACGTGTCCTTCGCGACGAGTGGGGCTTTGAAGGCATCGTCATGACCGACTGGTGGGCGAAAGTGAACCACCATGAAGATGAGCCGGCGAACCGTCAGAACACGGCGGCGATGGTCCAGTCGCAGAACGACTTGTACATGGTCGTCGACCGTCCGGATACGAACTCGTTCGACGACAATACGGGAGCGGCACTCGCTGCCGGTACGTTGACGCGGGCGGAACTGTTGCGGAGTGCGGCGAACATTTGCCGCTTCGTCTTGCAGTCTCCGGCGATGGAGCGTCTGCTCGGGCTTCATGACGGTTCAGTCGAAGTGATCGGACTCGACGAAGAAGCAGGACAAACGATCGATTTCGATGTGACGTATCAGCATCTTGCGAACGGAGAGAGCGTCAGCTTGATCGACGCGGACACATCGACGGGGAACACACACGTCTTCGCCGTCTCGGTCGATGAGACGGGCACGTACGACGTGACGATCACGGCCCGTTCAGAAGCAGGAGAGCTCGCTCAAATGCCGGTGACGCTATTTGCGAACAACATCCCGGGTCCGACGTTCACGTTTAACGGAACGGGCGGGGAATGGGTGACGCAGACGAAGCAACTGTTCTTCTTGAACCAACACAACTACTTGCAACTCTACTTCACACTCGGCGGTCTCGACGTGAAAGACATCACGTTCACGCTCGCTGACTCGTTCAGCATGAAGAACGGATAATTGGAAAACGCCGTCTCGGAAACGAGGCGGCGTTTTAATATACTTTTAAGGATTACTGTGGTGATTCATGGCACTGAGAAGCCACGATTGTCACACATCCAGTTGCAGGATAATTTTTGTGAACGTTTTAAAATCATCGATGTGCTTTTCGAGAATCGCTTCAAGAATTTCGAGTTGGAGTGCTTGGTAGTCGTGGACGGCGATATTACGGAATCCGACCATGTTCATGAGCGTCTTCGCTAAGGCATTATCAATGATACCTGCTTCCTCGAGCATGATGAACCCGTCCCGGCTCGCTTTGGGTACGCCCAACTTCTTTTGACTGACTAGGTACATCGCGATATCGATACTCGCTTCACAGGCGCGTTGGATGTTGAGAATGATACTGTCTTGCTTCGTGAAATCGTTTAGGTGATCTGGATTATCGTCATACACGTCATGGATTCGCTGAAGACAGCGCTCGATTGTCGTCACTTTGTTCAACACAACATCATTCATCGAATACACTTCCTCTAGCTTTGATTTCTTTCAAGACGATGTCTCGTTGTTCGTTCAATTCGGCATACATCCGAAAGGCTTTCATCTGTTGTCGCGTAAATTCGTTCTGATCTTGAATCGATAATGGAACGCCCTCTGAGAAAATTTGCATGGCAAAGACGGTGTCGACTTCACGGATATCGATCAAGTCGACGTCTCGCCCGCATAGAAGCGCTAATTCGCTCGCCAAGGCAAAGCGATTATATGGTGAGAGTCGCTTCTGACCGAAGTATGCTAAATCGACATCACTATCCTCACGATCTGTTCCTTTGGCGAATGACCCGAACAACAAGATGAAATCCGCGTCTGTTTCACGTTGAAGCGTTTCAATGATCGTTTGTCTTACTTTTTCAGAAATCATACTCTCACCTCCTCATTTCATTATACGCTCTCGAGTATAAGCCTGAACATTTATTCAATCATAAAAAACGAACCATAATCGGGTAAAGAGCCGTATAGAGAATAACACGTAAAAAATGGAGGGATGATAATGAACACGCTTTACATGAAACAGAAAGTCTTCAGCTTGCGCGGACGGTTCACGATCAAGGACGCGGATGAAAACGATATGTATTTCGTCGAAGGGAGCTTTATGAAGCTGCCGAAGTCGTTCACCATCTCGGACAAGGATGGGCGCGAGATCACGACCATTACGAAAAAGACGTTCAGTTTCTTACCGAAGTTTTACGTCGACGTCGAGGGCGAAGAGACGATGACGATCTCAAAAGAGTTCACCTTCTTCAAACCGCGTTATACGATTGACGCAGCAGGGATTGAAATCGATGGCGACTGGTGGGATATGGACTTCGAGGTGACACAGAACGGGCAAGTCATCGGCAGCGTCCAGAAGAAATGGTTGTCATGGGGCGACACGTATGAGATTCAAGTGATCGACGAGACGATGGAGGACATGCTCATCTCAATCGTCGTTGCCATCGATTGTGTGAAATCAGATCAAGCGGCAGCGAGTGCGGCCACATAAAGGAGATTGAACGATGGAGTTTTGGGACGTCTATAACGTTGACCGAGAAAAGACAGGGCGGACGTGGCAGCGGGGCAATCGTCTCGAGAATGGCGATTACCATCTTGTCATCCACGTCTGTATCTTTAACAAGCAAGGACAGATGTTGATTCAACAGCGCCAGACGTTCAAAGACGGCTGGTCAAACATGTGGGACATCACGGTCGGCGGCAGTGCCACGGTCGGCGATACGAGTCAACAGGCGGCGATGCGCGAGCTTGAAGAAGAGATCGGTCTGACACTAGACTTAAAAGATACGCGACCACATTTGACGATCAACTTTGACGAAGGGTTCGACGACATCTATCTTGTCGAAATGGATGTCGATTTGAATAAGTTGACGCTTCAAGAATCAGAAGTGCAGGCGGTGCAGTGGGCGGATGAGGCGACCATCCTCGACATGATCCGATCAGGAGAATTCATCCCGTACCACGAACCGATGATTCCACTTTTGTTCGCGATGCGAGGCCAATGGGGAGGAATCAATCATGTGGCAGCAGTACACGTGGATCAATGAGCCGAAAGCAATAAATGTACGGGAGAGACTTACCTTCGAGACAGAAGCGGACACCGATTTTTGGCGCAATACCCACTACGGTTTCAACCGGATGACGGCGCACGTCCTGTTGACGGATGTGTCGACCGAACAGTTCACGTGTCGCGCGACTGTAGAGATGAAGCCGAGCCATACATACGAACAGGCTGGCATTTTGTTGTATGTGAATGACGACCATTGGCTCAAGACGTCGATCGAATACATTCAGGATTTTCAGTCACATTTTCAGATTGGACAGTGAGGAAAACCTAAGCATCGACCTGATTATGGGTTGGTGTTTTTTATGTGTCATTTTCATTTCACTTCAAGAAAATGGTTGAATCTAGGTAGGCGAAAAAATTATAATAGACATAACGAAAGCGCTTTCGGAAAACGCTTTCAATGTTCGTGCGTTGTTAGAGGAGAGGCAGGTACGACTGGAGTGTGTCTGCCTTCATTTATGTCAAAGGAGGAATTTTGATGAAGAAATGGGTAGCACTTGCTCTCGGTACCGGACTTGTCTTGTCAGCCGCACAAGGCGCATATGCCGAAAAGCCAGAGAAAAAAGACAATACGAAATGGAAGCTAGTCTGGGCGGATGAGTTCAGCAAGAAAGAGATCGACCAGGCAAAATGGAATTTCGATACGGGGAACTGGTTGAAAGATAACGACGGCAATCCGGTCGCACCGGGTTGGGGAAACAATGAGAAGCAATTTTATACGGACAAAAACGAAAACGCTTTCGTAAAAGACGGCAAGCTCGTCATCCGCGCCAAACGGGAACAAACGATGGATGAACTCGGGACGTATGACTTTACGTCGGCGAAGCTGACGACGAAAGGCAAGTTCAGTAAAACATACGGTCGCTATGAGATGCGGGCAAAACTACCGACAGGGAAAGGCTTGTGGCCGGCGTTTTGGATGTTGCCGGAACAAGACCGGTACGGTGCCTGGGCATCGTCTGGCGAAATCGACATCATGGAATCATGGGGCAGCCAGCCTGACAAAGTCGCTGGGACGATTCACTATGGCGAGAACTGGCCGAACAACAAATATACAGGCAAAGATTATCACTTTGAAGAAGGTGACGGCATCAATCAATGGCATACATATGCCGTCGAGTGGGAGCCTGGCGAGTTGCGCTGGTACGTTGATGGAGAGCTCTATCAGACGCAAAACGACTGGTACTCGAAAGGGTTGAACCAGGCGACGAAGTACAGCTACCCAGCGCCGTTTGACCAAAACTTCTACCTCGTGATGAACTTGGCCGTCGGCGGTTGGTTTGACGGGGATGTCGATGCGACGACACCGTTCCCGGCCGAGATGGAAGTCGATTACGTTCGTGTCTTCGATTTGAAAAACCGCGATTACCGTGAAGCAGTCGAACCAGTCTATACGGACGAAGAAATCGTATTGCCGGACGGAGCGAAACAACCGTCTGAAGACGGAAACCTCGTCTACGACCAAGATTACACGGAGCCGATCACGACCGTGACGAACGGTTCGCAAGCGCTCGATCCGACGTACTGGAACTATGTGGCCTTGCCAGACTTTGGCGGCGTCGGGACGGTTGATGTCATCGAACAAGCAGGCTCACACTTTGCCGACATCTCGATCACTCAAGCCGGCAGTCAGCCATATTCGCACCAATTGATTCAAAACGTCTCACTCGGTAAAGGCGGCCACTACAAAGTGACGTTCGACGCGAGTGCCGATTCGGCCCGTTCGATCGCCGTGAAAGTCGGCGGCGGACCAGACCGCGGCTACGCGAAATATTCGGATGAAGGTTCATTCGATTTGACGACAGACGTACAGACATATTCGATGACGTTTGATATGGCGGAAGACACGGATCTCGCGGCACGTCTCGAGTTCAATGTCGGACTCAGCACGGCCGGCGTTCAAATCGGGAACGTCCGTGTCGAACAGACCGAGCGTGCAGCGCTAGACCCGAACGCTACGAAACCAGCGCTCGGCGACGGGAACTTGGTCTACAACGGAACGTTTGACCAAGGCGCGATGGACCGCTTGACATACTGGCAGTTCGACCCGGGCGCAACGAAAGGGACGGCTACAGTTGACGAGAAGTTGCGTCACTTCAAGTTCGTGACGAACCCGAAAAAGGGCGAACCGGCAACGCTCGTCCAAAACGGGATTCAACTGACGGAAGGTCATGACTACGTGTTGCGCTTTAAAGCGAGAGCGGAACGCATCAAAGCACTTCAAGTCGGTTTGAATGGAGCGGACGGCAACGCGTATCTCCCGCTTCAAGACGTCGCGTTGACGCGCGAGTTTGAAACGATCGAGATCCCGTTCACGATGGGACAAGCGACAGACCTGTTGAGCCAGCTCCAGTTCGTGCTCGGCTCGGCGAAAGGCTCGATTGAGCTTGACGACGTCAAACTGTTCGATGTGACACCGATCGCGATCGACCCGTCTCCGCTGAAGAACGGATCGTTCACGGACGGGTTGACACATTGGGGCTCTTACGTGCACTTCGATGCGCAAGCCGCGGTTGAAGCGGTGAACGAAGCCGCTCAAATCTCGATCGGGCAAGAAGGACAGGAACCTTGGAGCGTCTTGCTTGAGCAAGGCGGTCTCGAACTGCACCAGGGACAGACGTATGTCGTCCGTTTCGATGCTTCTTCGACAGTCGCGCGCAACATGGAAGTGACGGTCGAGAACGCGGCGTACACACGTTACTTGAGCCAAATCGTTCAAGTCGGACCTGAGACGAAAACGTATGAGTTTGAGCTCACGATGGGTCAAACCGATATGACAGGATTGAAATTCTTGCTCGGACGCACGGACGGTTCGCCGCTCGGCGCGCACGATGTGAACATCGATAATGTCAGTGTGACAACGAAATAATGTAAACAAGGAGCGTCTCGACATTTTCGAGGCGCTCCTTTCGCGTGTCATTGAACGTTTTTTCGACTGATGAGCCGGGCCGTGCGCAACAAGGAAGGCAGGAGCGTCCGTCGTTGCCGGAACGCCAAGTAGCGGCCTTCCCACGTCGGTTTGAACTTGTTCTTAAATTGCCTTAACCCACTGAACGGATAAATGTAGCTGATGTTCTCGAAGATGTCCGCCGCGATCCGCTCGGGCCAGTAAGCGAACGTATGCTCACCGACCGATGCGAGTGGGGCGACTCCGAGCCCGACATCGGCATACTCATTCTCCCGCGCCCACTCGATTACGTGAAGAATCAGTACTTCGATTGAGCCGGGCGGGGCGTCACAACACGAGCGCATCAAGTCAATCGATACGGTACCATGCCCGCGGAGCAGCGTGATGAAGGCGACAATTTGCCCATCGACGTCCTTCAGCAGCGCCGTCGGATAATGGGATAGGGACTGCTCGTTGAAAAATCCGAGCGAGAAGCCTTTCTCACTGCGATTACCGATCCATTCTTCGGAAATATCTTTTAACGAGGTGATGATCGCCTCGTTCGGTCGCGTGATCACGTCCACGGTAAAGCCTTTTTTTATGAACTGGTTGTTTAGGGAGCGCATGTTCGCGCGCTTTTTACCTGTCAGTGAGAACGTATCGACATTGATCGTCGCCTCTTCGCCGAGCTTGAAAAACGTGAAGCCAGCGTCATGCAGGCGCGGCATCCAGTTCGGTGTGGCTTGATAGAACAACGGGACATAGCCGAGATGATCGGTCGCCTCAATGAACTGAATCAACAGCTCGGAGGCGGCACTCGTCTCACCTTGTATGTCTCCTAAAACGATTGCGTGATTACCAGATAACGCGAACAACAGGCAGGCGTTGTCATCAGGCCCATAATAGACGCGCTTGTCATTCATGTAAGCCAAATCAAACGTGTGTGATGTCGCATGCGTCGTCTGGAACCGTTCAAAGCGCATCGGTTCGAACGCCTCACCAAGACGGGGACGCTTCAGACGGTTAAACAAGACGAACAGGACACTCAATAGCAGGCCTGATATCATAACAGCACTCACGCTTAACAGGGCAGCTTGATCCGGTTCAAAGAAAATCGTGTCGCTTTGACTGAATGACTGGAGCAAAATCGCATGTGTCCCGACATATAGACTGACGTACAACACGTTTCGGAAGAAGCGGCTGATGGTCAGGATCGAGCGATACCGCGTGTGCTGGTTTCGGGTCAGCCAAACGAACAAGGCAAATCCGACCACGACCAACGCTTCGAACAAATTGAACCCGCGTGCGAATATACCAAGCGTCGCGAAGAAGAACGACACAGCCGTGATCCACAGCACCCGTTTCGTGCGGATATACATGCCGTAGGTGCTCACTAACGTCAGGAGTCCGGCAACGAACAGACAAAGCGTCCCGATCCATTGCATCCAAGGGGCTGTCACATAAAGCGGGGCCACACTCGGGAGCAGCGTTTGAAACCAGAGGACGAGACTCGTCATCAAAGCGATCAGACTGCCGGCGATCCGACCGGTCTTGGCGAGTGTCCGCAACACGGTGCGCCAGACGACCGTCCCGATTTCATACGATGAGCCGATGATCGGTTTGTATTCGATTTGTTTGACGACCTGGTCCCCGAAGGCGATCGCGGCTAAAAACAAACCAATCATGAACGGGACGATGAAGTAGACGAACCGATAGACGATCAAGGACGACAACACAATCTCTTGGTTGATGCCGAGCTGCGTCATCCCGACCAAATACAATAGATCAAATGAGCCGGCTCCGCCTGGGACGAGTGAAACGACCCCAACGATTGTGGCGACGATGAATACGCCCAGCATACTAGCAATCGGGGCGTCCCCGCCGAGGAGATACAAGGCGTACAAGGCGACGAGTCCTGCTGTCACCCATTCCGCGAATGATGTGGCGATGTAGCCGAGTAACGTCGACCAGCTCAAGTTCGATCGTTTGCGGGTCATATAGATGTAAAGTGGCAAGACGGCTAGCGTTGCCAGCAATATGGGCCAAATCCACTGCTTCGTCGATATCAGCGTTGTAGCCGGAAATAGGCCGGAGAGGACCCCGATCGACAGTAGAGACAGTCCGCTGATCAGCGTCGGTGTCATCCAACCGATAGCCCGGAGCAGTCGCAATGTATCCGTGTACGGACGATACAGCGAGGTCCTGAGTGCGATGCCGATGACGCCGCCGAACCCGAGCATGCCGTTCATCGAGTTGGTGATCCAAGCCGCACGAAGCAGCTTATGGACCGGGATATGAACGTTCAATGAGCGGAGTAAAAAGTAGTCGTATCCGGTCATCGTCAGGACAGCGAGCAAGCCAAGAAGGATCAAGCTGGATTGTTCGAATCCTGTCAGTTTTTCTAACGCCGAGAAGGCGGCTGCGAGCGATAAGTTTTGTAGTTCTTGCCCGCTCTGATAAAGAATCAAGCCAATCAATAGGAATGGAACCAACCATTTCAGCTGCTTCCAAGAAAGTCGTTTTTGCATCATGTCTTCTCCTTACGGCTACAAGCTTAGTGTTAGCATTATATGCTGTTTTGCATGTGAGGAATAGTGAATCCTGTAGTGTATACGACCCGAATTCGCACATCGATTCAAAAACATGAATAAGTCGCACATTGAGCCTAGTAAAAAAACATCAAACCCTCTATATTTGGTACACTAAAGGTGTCCTGTCTTGACGTCTTAATCGGCGTAGTGAACTAGGACGATTCCCGTCACCTTAGGAGACAATTTGGAGGATACTATGATTAAATTACTAGCCGACTCAACTTGCGATTTATCAGACGACATTTTAGCAAAATATGATATCGGTGTAGCTCCGCTCATCATCACGATGAACAATAAGTCGTATGAAGACCGCGTCGATATTCAGCCCGATGAGTTTTACGGAATGTTGGAAGCGTTACCGGAATTTCCGACGACGGCGATGCCGAGCCCGGCGACGTTTTTGAAGCTGATGGAAGATGCCGTCACGGCCGGCCATCACGAAATTTTATGTATCTGCATGTCGAGTGGGACGAGTGGTTCGTATCAATCGGCCGTGCTCGGCAAAGAATATTTTGAAGAGGCGCATCCGGATTCGACGGTGAAGATTCATATCGTCGATTCCCGTTCGATGAGCCACGGCAGCGGTTGGTTACTTATGAAGAGCGCGCAGATGCGTGAAGCGGGTGCGACGTTCGAGGAACTCGTCGACTTCAATGAGGCGTATAAGATGAAAGTGAAACACTTCTTGTCGGTCGACGACTTGGATCATTTGATCAAGAGTGGCCGTATCTCGAACGCGAGCGCGATCATCGGCAAGCTATTGATGGTCAAGCCGATCATGAGCATGAAGAACGGGAAAGGTGCAATCGTCGCCAAAGAACGCGGAACTCGGAAAGTGCTCAAGCACTACACGGACGAGTTCATTAAACGCTACGACAAAGACGTCACGAACTTCATCATCATCGGTTATACATCGGACCAAAAAATCGCTGAGAACTTGAAAGTGAAAATCCAAGCCGAATCGGACTTCGAAGGTGAGATTTATCTGATGCAGATGGGTGTCTCAGTCGGGACGCACGTCGGTCTAGGCGCCATCTCGATGTTCTTTGTGGAAAAGTGAAGCAGTGAAGCCGTCTCGTGATGAGACGGTTTTTTCTGTGGATAACGTTATCCACAGGCAGGGTCTGACCAGACGCGTTTGACTGAAAAAAAGTTATCCACAATTTCCAACTGATAGACGTCCGGATTACTAAGATTCCGCCACGTCTCGAAATCAAACTGGTTATCCACATGTTGTAACAAGAGCGCGAGCAGATTGCCGTGCGTCACGAGAATCGTTGGACCGTTTATTTGAGTGACGACGTCCAAAATCCGAGCAGTTGCGTCTAGGCCCGATTCAGCTTCGGGTAACTTGAACGAAGGCTTGTCGAACGAGTGGCGGAGTAGGTCGAACCAATCAGCCCGTGGTTCGAGCGAGAGGATACGCTCACGAAGCTTCGGTTCCTGTTCAATCGTTAAGTTCCGCTCGTTAGCGACAGGTGTGATTGAAGCGACGGCCCGAGTGTAATCGCTCGAGATGATGCGCTCGATCGGGACGTCTTGAAAGAAAGCAGAAAGGTCGAGCGCTTGCTGTTCACCGGCTTCCGTGAGCGGAGCGTCCGGCTCTTGACCGGTGGCCGAACAGTGACGGACGAGGTAGATGGTTGGCATGGTGGATTCTCCTTGATCATTTTTGATGAGAAGATAATAATGAAATATATGTAAAACGATTTCATGTAATAGGAATTATTTCAATTTATTATAATTCAAGATGGAGGATTAAATGAGCCATTTTACAGACCAATTAAAAAATTCATTGGAAAAAGGGTTTCTTGATAAGAATCATCATCATATCAGCCCATTTAAACCAGAGCTACTCGTCAATGAGAAGAGCAAGCGGCAAGACGTCTTAACTTCTTTGACGGATGAGTTAAAAGTATGTCGGTCCTTTTTATTTTCTGTCGCATTCATCACCGAATCGGGGTTAGCGACACTAAAATCGACGCTCTTCGACTTACATGAAAAAGGAATTCGCGGAAAAATCATGACCTCGACGTATCAATTCTTCAACCAACCAAAAGTCTTTAAAGAACTACTTAAGCTTCAAAACGTTGACGTCCGCATCGCCGAAGTTGAGGCGTTTCATTCAAAAGGTTACATTTTTCAGCATAATGAATACTACTCATTAATTGTTGGAAGTTCCAATCTGACGTCTGGAGCGTTAAAAACGAATTATGAATGGAATGTAAAATTGACATCTCATGAGAATGGGGAAATTGTTGAACACTTTTTACTACAATTTGAGGACATGTGGAATGAGTCAATTCCGCTGACGGCAGAATGGATTACGGCATATGAACGAGTCTATCGTCCGATCTTCGGTGATCGGGTTGCCGAGTTTCCAAGTCGGTATGATGTGAATCGAATCGAAGACGCGTTACGAGTAGAGCCGAATTCGATGCAGCTCGCTGCCTTAAACGGAATCGAAGCAGTTCGTGCCCAAGGAAATCAGCGTGCCCTCGTCGTTTCCGCTACAGGTACAGGAAAAACATATTTAGCCGCTTTTGATGTACGCCGTTATCATCCGAATAGAATGCTGTTCGTCGTTCACCGAGAGCAAATTCTTCAAAAAGCAAAAGCAGATTTTCAAAGAGTAATTGGCGGGAAAGACGAAGACTTTGGTATCCTTTCGGGTTCAAGCCGAGCAACGAATGCTAAATATATGTTCGCAACGATTCAAACGATTTCAAAACAAGAGACGTTGAATCAATTTGACCCGGATACGTTTGACTATATTTTGATTGATGAAAGTCATCGCGCCGGTGCGAATACGTATCAACGAATGATTGAGTATTTTACACCGCGATTTTTACTTGGTATGACGGCAACTCCTGAGCGTTCGGACGGATATGACTTGTTTAAACTGTTTGACTACAACATTGCGTATGAAATCCGATTACAAGAAGCGCTTGAAGAAGATATGCTGTGCCCGTTTCATTATTTTGGGGTGACAGACCTTGCGGTGAGTGGAAATCAAGTTGAAATGGATATGTTTAATCAACTCGTTTCATTAGAGCGAGTTACACGAATTGTGGAAAAAATTGATTACTACGGATTTTCTGGAGAACGTTTGTGCGGATTGATGTTTTGTAGTTCAAAACGAGAGGCAAAACGATTATCTGAAGAATTGAATCGGCGTGGATTTAGAACTTGTGCATTAACTGGAGATGATTCACAAGAGAAACGGCGACTTGAAGTTGCGAATCTTGAAGAAGGGCGCTTAGATTATATTCTGACAGTTGATATCTTCAACGAAGGAATTGATATTCCAAGCATTAACCAAGTCGTTATGCTTCGTCAGACAGAGTCGAGTATTGTTTTTGTTCAACAGTTAGGACGAGGATTGCGCAAACATGACTCGAAACGGTATGTCACAGTAATCGATTTCATCGCAAACTATAAAAATAACTATTTAATTCCGGTTGCTTTATCGGATGACCATTCTCAAAATAAAGATTCGATTCGACGGAAAGTGATTGATCGTAGTTATATGTCTGGAACATCGACAATCAATTTTGAAGCAATTGCAAAAGAACGTATTTATGAATCGATTAACCAAGCAAGATTAACGGATTTAAAAGTATTGAAGGAAGCCTATCAAAACTTAAAGAACCGTTTAGGCCGTACACCAATGCTTCTTGATTTCATCGAAAATCATTCGATGGATCCAATTGTCGTGGGAACGAAAAAGGGGCACTATGGAGAACTGTTAAATACAGTAGAGCGTGATCTTCCGAATCTTCCACATTCTCATTCGCAAGTATTATTGATGGTGACTCAAGAGTTATTATCAGGGAAACGAGTTCATGAAGTTTTGTTGTTACAAGCACTTCTACACCGGAAGACAGTGACAAAACAAGAGTTTATGAACTTGCTACTTGAACAAGGCGTTCGTTGTGATGAAGCAACGTTGCAATCTTTAGAGAATGTATTATCGTTAGGATTTTTCAAAGATGCAGATCAATTGAAATACGGAGGTCACCCGCTCATTACATTGGAAAATGAAGCGTATCAGTTGTCTTCGCACTTACAGTCGCTATTAACAAATGAATGGTTCTACCGCTTGTTTAACGACGTGTTACAGTCTTCGCTCGCAAGAAGTGAGCGTTACGATCAAACTAAACCTTTGACAAGACTTGAGAAATATACGAGAAAAGATGCGTGCCGGCTTTTGAACTGGGATAAAGAAGAGCAATCAACGATATACGGCTACAAAGTTAAACATCAAACGTGTCCGATTTTTGTAACGTATCATAAAGGTGAAGACGTGGAAGCAAGTGTGAACTATGGAGATACATTTATCAATCCTGAAGTATTCCATTGGTTTACGAGAAGTCGCAGAACAACTAAGTCAGAAGAAGTTATTAAAATTGTAAATTCGAAACAGCGAGACATCGACGTTCATCTGTTTGTGAAGAAAGATGACGATGAAGGTGGAGATTTCTACTACTTAGGAGAAGTGACCCCGGATCTGGAATCAGTTCAAGATACGACAATGCTGAATCAAGATGGACAGGAATTGCCCGTAGTAACGATGAATTTACTTTTACAGGAAAGCGTCGATCAACAAATCTACGACTACCTTCATGAACAAACGCATTGAAAAAAGCCGAGACGTGTTTTTTACACGTTCTCGGCTTTCGTCGTTTGATTGATGACGTCATTTACGGCAGGGATATCTGCTGGCGCCCAGACGAGGGAATGTAAGTTTTCTCGTTTCAACCAGATCAAAGCGTCATGTTCCGTTGCAACCGGAGTGCCTGACTTCAATTCAGCACGCAGTGAAATTAATTGAATGATAAACGTCTCATATTCATGAACGTGTTCATTAATCACTTCATGTGCTGTGATTTCACAGTTTAACTCTTCAAGAATTTCTCGCTCAAGTGCTTCTTGTAGATTTTCACCAGCTTCGACTTTCCCACCAGGAAACTCCCACATATTTGAGATAAGCATATCGGTTGAGCGAAGCGCGCACAAAATCTCTTGGTTCTCATTTTCGATTACAGCTGCTACAACTTTTACTTTTTTTTTCATACTTCTGACCTCGCTCTGTTCGTTTAGTTGCCTTCATCATACCATTCGAAACAAAGTGTGACGTCGGCGATTTCCGAAGTGTAAACTCGATAAAAAGTTTCATCTCTATTTTCACTACTTAACCCTTATCTTTCATCACAAAAGCGTTATAATCAGTATAACGATTACAAAGAAACGATCGGCGAATGGGGATTTACTGAATCGTTTCATACACAAATCCAGGGGAGAAGGATGGGGTTTTCATGAGCAGTGTCCAAAAGAGAACAGACGTCATTTTGATTGGTGCGGGAATTATGAGCGCGACGCTCGGGTCGCTCTTTAAAGAGCTCGTACCGGAGTGGGAAGTCAAAGTGTTCGAGAAGCTCGCAAGCGCAGGGGAAGAAAGCTCGAACGAATGGAATAACGCAGGAACGGGGCATGCCGCCCTCTGCGAGTTGAACTATACGACCGAGAATTCGGACGGCACGCTCGACATCTCAAAAGCGATTAACGTCAACGAGCAGTTCCAAATCTCGCGCCAGTTTTGGGCGCATCTAGTGAACAAAGGATTGATCCAACAACCGGAAGACTTTATCCGCTCGATCCCACATATGAGCATGGTCCAAGGGGAGAAAGATATCCGCTTCTTGAAGAAACGTTTGGAAGCGCTAACAAATAATCCGTTGTTCGATGGTATGGTCTTATCGGACGATCCGGAGCAGTTGCGCGAATGGATGCCGATCGTCATGGAAGGTCGCACGATCGATGAGCCGATTGCCGCGACGAAAATTGACTCAGGGACGGACGTCAACTTTGGCGCGCTGACGCGGGTGCTGTTTGACCATTTGACGAATCATGATGTCGAGGTCAACTACAAGCATAGCGTCGAGGACGTGACACGATTGCCAGACGGGCTATGGGAAGTGAAAGTGAAGGACATCGAGGCGAATACGATCGAGACGCATACGGCGCCGTTCCTCTTTATCGGCGGCGGTGGCGGCAGCTTGCCGCTGTTGCAAAAGACGGGTATCCCGGAGTCGAAGCATATCGGCGGATTCCCGGTGAGCGGGTTGTTCCTCGTCTGTAAAAACCGTGACGTCATCGAGCAGCACCACGCCAAAGTATACGGCAAGGCGAAAGTCGGCGCGCCGCCGATGTCGGTGCCGCATCTTGATACACGTTACATCGATGGACGGAAAGAGCTCTTGTTCGGACCGTTCGCCGGCTTTACGCCGAAGTTCTTGAAGACAGGCTCGAACCTCGACCTCATCCAATCGGTCAAACCGTACAACGTCGTGACGATGCTTGCGGCCGGGGCGAAAGAGATGCCGCTCACGAAATATTTGATCGAGCAAGTGCTCTTGTCTCACGACAAGCGGATGGACGAGCTCCGTGAGTTCATCCCGACCGCGAAAAACGAGGATTGGGAAATCGTCGTCGCCGGTCAGCGTGTGCAAGTCATCAAAGACACGCCAGCAGGCAAAGGCACGCTCCAATTCGGGACAGAAGTCGTCAGTGCGGAAGACGGTTCGGTCGCGGCGCTCCTCGGTGCGTCACCCGGTGCGTCGACTGCCGTCCACGTCATGTTGAAAGTGCTCGAGCAGTGCTTCCCTGAGCAGTTGCCGGAATGGGAGCCGAAAATCAAGGTGATGGTGCCATCGTACGGCGTCTCGCTCTCAGACCATCCTGAGCTGTTCAAGACGATCCACGAATCGACGGCAATGGCGCTCGGCTTGAAAGAAAAGGGTGTCGTGCACAATTGAATCGGTTGAAGCGAGAATGCGAAAATATTCTCGCTTTTTCTTTTGAATTGCAACATTAAAAAACCATATATTGGTTATAAATAAAAGGTGAATACCATCATGTAGGAGGTAGAGGGTGGATAAAATCAAGCTTACACAGTGGGAAAGAAAAAAGTATGGTGCTTATCTCGAACACCTGCGAAAATATCCGGACAGTTACGAGTATTGTGTCCTCCCTCATTACGAAGACTATATGGAGACGGCGAAGACGGAATGCGTCCAAATGGGTGATTGCTATGCTGTCCTGATGAAACAAGGGGATCATTATGTTTTGGTCGCCATATTGTTTGATGTCGAGTCGGAAGTCACAGAAATATTGGAGTGGCTAGATCATACAGAAGTCCGGTGCCTTACGCCAACAACGGAGACAGTGATCGTTCGAGACGCATCCGAGATCTTGGATGAAGTAAAGTTCAAAGGGCAGCCGCTTTTGCTGATTGTGAAAGGGACTCAAACATTTTTAATTGATCCAGAAGACTTGAACGAAGTGACGGAAGCTTATGACCAGTACAACAAGATTAACAATACAGGATTAGCTGAAGATGTGACTTTACAGACTGATTGAGAGGAGACCGGGGCATGTGTTCAGTTGAAGTGTTAAAAAGTTGGGTCGAATGTGCGCCCCATCCCTACTATTTCCGACCGTTCGTCAGTAAATCCCCGAGTTCAAAAGGCAACGTCTTCATCGTTGGCATCAATCCAGCGACGCCGATGCATAAGGACGACTTTACAAGTGCTGAAGAGTATATCGATACATTTTGTCATCGAGAGCAGTTTTTAGAGCGCGTGAAGACGATTCGCCGTTCGCAAGGGAAGACGGACTTATCACGCACGCGGATCGGCTTGAATAAATTTGTCGAAGATTTAGAGCTGAGGGCGAATGGAGAAGTTGAAGTGATTGAGACGAATATGAACGCCTATCCGACGAGACGAGCGAAAGATTTGCTTAGCGTAAATCCTGACTTGATTCAGTATGGGAATCGAGTGTTCCGAGAATTGTTCTTCACTTATCGACCGAAAGTAATTATTGTCCATAGCAAACAGGCACTCGGCGAACTGCTCGGTTTGCTTGAAGAGGAGCACATGGTTCCACGTCAGACATTCAATCGAAACCTTCGACTCTGCGACTGGATTGCAAAAGGCCCGATTCCATTTACATACCGTGACGGTGGAATCGGGACGGTGCTATGCTCGAAGCATTTTATGTACCACGGGAACTTAGGGATGAGCTTCCAACCGTTGAAGGAACAAGTGTTACAGGCGTTCAGACAATAAAAAAAGACCGCTTCATATAGAAGGGTCCAATCAAGTGGCGGCAACAGGTTCAGCGCTCAAATAAGCGGCAATCTGTTGATCGATGACTTCTTCCGACAAATGAAGCGCGAGTGAAAGTTCTTTCACAAGAATCGTTTTAGCGTTTTCCAAAATCTTACGATCCTGTTCATATAACTTTTTGTTCAACGAAACTGCTTCGGTTTGTCTCCGAGCAAGTGTGTTGATGACTTGAGCGATATCGTGACGGTTGCCCGAATGAACGACATGCAAGAATTCGCGGTTCCGGTTATTCGGATGGGGATTCCATTCGACACCAGGAGAGCGGAACGATTCGAGGATCTCTTTTGCTTCTTTAGCTTCCAAGAGTGTCAACATCATGACTTTGTCACTATCGACCGGAATACTGATCTGTAGCTTCTGCGCGTTGTTGATTGGATGGAGCGTATAGTACGACTTCGTCTCACCTGCGACCGTCATATCGGAAATTTCGTCAATGCGACAAACTCCGTGGGTCGAATAGATGATTAAATCATCAATTTTGAACAAATCGATCACCTCTTCCTAATATCCATTATAGAGGTAATTGATGTAAATTGTCAACCCGGTTGACATTGAAGGCCGCACAGACGGAAAAAACCTCTTCTTATGATGAGAAGAGATCACAGTTTCCAGTCGGTTTGGAGCAACGTCTGCAATTGATTAAACGCATCGTCGCCAAGTGTCGTGGCAATTTTTTGTTCGAGATCGGCTTTTAGCGCCTCGTTTTGTTCATAACAGCGGATACCGAGGTCGGTCAGCTGAATGCATTTGTCTTTTCGGCTCGTCGGGTGGTCGGTCACCGTGACGAGCTCTTTTGTCTTCAAGTTCTTGATCAGTTTATGGATCGCCTGGCGTGACACATGGACGTTCCGTGTCACTTCGGAGATGGTCGGATTCTTTCGGTAGATGCGGGCGAGGATGTACCATTCCGAGTTGGAGATGTAAATATCATGTTGTTCGTTCCATGCCCGTTCGCTAATGCGTCGGATTTGATCGTGGCGCTCACCGAGCAAATCCAAAAGGTGCGTTGGCGTAAGTTGTTCGTATGGAGTCAAATTGGTCACTCCTATTCTGTTTTGTCGTTCCTAACTATACAAAAGCGGATAGGGCGCGTCAATGCGCTAGTATCTCAAGTTCAACTGAACAGATGATCATGTCATACGATGACCCGGTTTAGACGCCAGTAAAAAAACGAGACCAAATGGCCTCGTTTTTTTACTGGCATTCTTTATTTTTGAAATCGATGACCATTCGTCCTTGAATTTTACCTTGTTCCATCTCTTCGAAAATATCTTGGACTTCGTGGAGGCAACGTTTCTGGACGACCGGTACGACTTTTCCTTCGGCCCCGAACTGGAAAGCCTCTTCTAAGTCTTTACGTGTACCGACGAGTGATCCGACGACTTCGATGCCATCGAGGACGAGACGTGGGATATTCAAATCCATTGTTTCAGACGGAAGTCCGACCGCGACAACTTTTCCACACGCTCTTACAGCGTCGACCGCAGAGTTGAAGGCTACTTTTGAAACGGCCGTGACGACCGCTGCATGTGCGCCCCCGAGTTGCTCTTGGATGATTTTGTCCGCAGCGCCCTCTGTCACTGGATTGATGATCATATCGGCGCCGCTGTCTTTAGCGAGTTTGAGTTTGTCGTCATTGATGTCGACTGCGACGACGTACGCATTGAACACGTGTTTGGCGTACTGAATTGCCAGGTTACCAAGACCACCGCATCCGTAGATGACAACGATTTGACCTGGCTTCACATCAGCCACTTTAATGGCTTTATACGTCGTGACACCGGCACACGTGATACTCGAAGCTTGTGCCGGATCGAGTCCGTCTGGTACTTTGACAGTGAAATCGGCCATTACGATACTTTGCTCGGCCATCCCGCCATCAACGCTATATCCAGCGTTTTGTACGTGGCGGCAGAACGTTTCGCGTCCAGTCGTACAGTACTCACAACGCCCGCAGGCATGATACATCCAGGCGATACTGACGCGGTCTCCGACTTTCAAACTCGTTACGTCGTCAGCAATTTTTGAAACGATCCCGATGCCTTCGTGTCCGAGTACGCGGCCTTGGACATCACCGAAATCTCCCGCGGCAACGTGTAGGTCCGTGTGACATACGCCACAATACTCGACGTCGACAAGCGCCTCTCCAGAATTTAGTGGGCGCAACTCCTTTTCAACCACTTCGATATTCGCTTTGTTAGATGAATTGACTACGACTGCTTTCACTTTATCCCACGCTCCCCATCCTAATTATAGGTAATTAAAGATATGTAATTACCAAACTGACAAGAAAAGAATAGCATAAAAAAGGGAATGGAAACGCTTAACTAAAGGCGAAGTCTTGTCGCTTTCATGAACTTTTTTCACATAATGATTTTGGGGAACAGGATAAGACAGAACACGAAAGGAGGATGAATCGTGCCGACACGAACCGACCTGTTTCAAGCCTATAAACAGAAAATCATTGAGCTTCCTGACATGGACGAAACGACGTTGAAGAGCGAGATGTTCCTTCTTGAGGAAGACCCGAAGAAGCAATTGACCATTTATTATGCCCCGTTCGAATACATCAATCCGAACGCTAAAGTCGTCATTGCTGGCATCACGCCGGGTCTCTATCAAATGCGACAGTCGTTCGAGGCGATCCGCGACTTGGCTGACGCCTCGGATGAAGCAGCGCTCCAGGCCGTCAAACAGCGCGGCAGCTTCTCAGGGCCGATTCGGAAGAACTTGGTGACGATGCTCGACGACTTGGACTTGCATCACCATCTCCAAATCGAATCGACGCTCGACTTGTTCGGTGAGGCGAACCATCTCGTGCAGAACACCGCTGTGTTGCCTTATCCGGTCTTCTATAAAGGCAAGAACTATAACGGTTCGAGTCCGGACATGTTAAGAACGGAGCTGTTCCGTTCATACGTCGAGGGAAGTTTCGCCGACGAGATGACCGTCCTCGAAGATGCGCTCATTTTACCGATGGGTGTCAACGTGCGTCGGGCCGTCGAGACGCTCGTCGCTCGAGGACTCATCGCACCAGAACGTGTCGTGAGCGGGTTTCCGCATCCGTCAGGCGGAAACGGACACCGACATCGTATCTTCGCTGAGAACCGTGATGCGATGCGGTCTCATATCGCCGACCATTTCAAGCGGCACCCGATTTAAATGCACAAAAGGCAGAAAGCGTGATCGCGCGTTCTGCCTTTTCGAATGTTACATATATAATACGTAAATCATCATAACCGAGACAACAAGGAAGAGGAGGCTCATGACTCCTCCGGCCTTCATATAGTCCGCGTTGCGGTAACCACCCGGTCCCATGATGAAGGCGTTGACTTGATGGGTCGGTAAAATGAACGAGTTCGAAGCCGATATCGCGACAAGTAGCGCGAGACCGATCGGATCGATGTTGAACGTATCGGCCATCATCAGAACGAGCGGGACGAGTAAGACGGTCGCTGCCACGTTTGACATGAAGAGTGAGAAGAACATCGTGATGATCCCGATGATGAATAGAATTGCGAGCGTGCTCCACCCGCCAACGAGATTGACGATGGCATCCGCCGTATAAGCGGCAGCGCCACTCTTTTCAAAGGCTATACCGAGCGGGATGAGCCCGGCTAGTAAGAACACGGTCTTCCAGTCAATGGCTGGGTAAATCTCATCTTTCGGGATGACACCGAGTAAAATCATCAGCAGGGCTCCCGTAAAGAAGCTGAGCGACAGTGGAAAACCGAGAAAGACGAGACCGAGGGCGACGATGATTGAAAACAAGGCTGGCTTTTTCTTGTTCTGCTGTGGTGCGAGTTCGGGTGCTTTCACATCGCTTAAAATCGCGACTTCGCGACCGTTCCGCAAATTGATCAAATCTTTCCAACTGCCGTAGACGACGAGTTGCATGCCGGCTTCGAACGGGACGTTTTCCAGTTTTGTCTGCGCACCGTCGCTTCCGACGATGGCAAGCGGCTCAAGTCGGAAATTTTTCCTGAAGCCAATATCGCGGAGCGTCTTCCCGATGAACGGCGACGTTGGCGGGATGATGATCTCAGCGAACCCGCTCTCGTCTTCGTTTTCAAGAGAAGCGAAGTATTCGAGTTCAGGTTTGATGGTCAGTTCATAATCGGCCGCGAAGCGACTGATCGCCTCGTCCGTTCCGAGGATGGCGAGCGTCTGCCCGATGGCGAGGCGAGTCTTACGCCAAGGACCATAGACGTGGCTCTCACCTTCGCGAAGTGCGAGAATGTTGACCCCATACGTCGACCAAATATCGAGTTGTTCAATCGTTTGTCCGGCAAGGCGAGCGTTGACGTCGAGCTCATGGATATCGGTCGTCAATTGATGCGTTTCTTCCATGAAAGAAGCACTCGTCGTCTGCGTTTCCCCGGACGCTTTCGGCAAGACGAGGCCACCCGCGAAGTAGAAGTAGAGGATGCCGGTCGCGAGCAAAACGAGACCGATTGGTGTGACAGCGAACAAGTTTAAAGCGTCAAACCCGGACTCGGTCAACAAGTCGTTCAAGATGATGAGCGGACCCGAAGCGACCATCGTCAGTGTGCCCCCGAGAATGGCAGCGAACCCCATCGGCATGATCAGCTTGGAAGCCGGGATGTTGGCATTTTTACTGATCCGCTTCAAGGCCGGTAAAAATAAGGCGGCCGCGCCGATGTTTTGCATGAACGCCGAGATGAGGCCTACGGTTGTCGATGTCGTTGCCATGACGTTCTTTTCTTTGACCCCGACTCGTTTCGTGATAAATTCTGCGACGACGGTCATGATGCCGGAACGTTCGACACCGTAACCGATTAACATAACCCCGATGACAGAAATGACAGCGTTTGACGCGAATCCAGAAAATGCCTCATTAGCCGTAATGACACCGGTCCATGGCAAGATGACCATGATCAAGACGGCGACGAGGTCGGTCCGGAGTTTATCGGTGACGAATAAGACGATCGCTAGCGCCAAGACAGCGAAGGTCAATAATATTTCGGTAGTCATTCATATACCCCCTATGGTATTTATTAATTTTATTATAAGTGTCTAGAAGGCGGAAAGTGAAGTAAAACGTACTTCAAGCTCAGACCGAACCATTATGACGAGCCGCCTCAACTGACAATCGTCCTTTAGTTCGCTAAAATGGAGAACGGTTATCATTCCACTTTTCCAGTATGAAAGAAAGGGACGGTCTATGATCACGTTAACGAATGTAAGCAAACAGTTTGGTCGTGACGAGGCGGTCCGTGACGTCTCGCTTCAGATTGAACGAGGCGAGGTATACGGTATCATCGGTGCGAGCGGTGCCGGCAAGTCGACGCTGCTGCGCCTGATGAACTTGCTCGAGACGCCGGACGCAGGGACGGTCACGGTCGATGGGAACGAACTGACGAGTCTATCGAGCCGGCAACTCCGCGAACAGCGACACGTCATCGGGATGATCTTTCAACAGTTCAACCTCGTCGGCAACAAGACGGTATATGACAACGTGGTCGCCCCGCTCAAACTGGCCGGGCGACCAAAAGCGCAGCACGAGGAACGGGTGCTCGAATGCCTCCGCTTCGTCGGGCTCGAGTCGTTCAAGGACAAGTACCCGGCCCAGCTGAGTGGCGGGCAAAAGCAACGCGTCGCCATCGCCCGGGCGCTCGCGAACGAACCGCACGTCTTGTTGTGTGACGAGCCGACTTCGTCGCTCGACCCGAACACGACGGCCGAGATCCTCGGCGTGCTGAAGTCGATCAACGAGGCGCTCGGTGTCACGATCGTCATCGTCACCCACGAGATGGACGTCATCAAGCAAGTGTGTGACCGCGTGACCGTCATGGCGGATGGATCGGTGTATGAGACGCTCGGTCTCGTCCCGCGTGGTGTCCCGGAAATCGACAACAATCCGGCCTGGTTCGTCAACGAGTTGCGAAAGGTGGGTGAGCCGGATGCCTGACGTGCTCGTTCAATATCAGACCGAGATTTGGCGCTCGATCGGTGAGACGTTCATCATGGTCGGCGTCTCGATCCTCGCCGCCGTCCTCGTCGGCTTACCGCTCGGGACGTGGCTCTACTTGTCCCGGAAAGGGCAGTTGCTCGAGAATCGGGCCGTCTTCTCGGTGCTCAACTTGGTCGTCAACATCGTCCGCTCGTTCCCGTTCCTGCTCCTCGTCGTGTTTTTGATTCCATTTACGCGGCTCATCATCGGAACGGCGCTCGGGACGGCGGCAGCGACCGTACCACTCGCGATCATCGCCATCGCCCACTACTCTCGTCTCGTCGAGCAGTCGCTCCTAGACATCCCGCGTGGCGTCGTCGAGGCGGCCGTATCGATGGGGGCGTCGATCAAAGACGTCATCTTCAAGTTTCTATACGTCGAGGCCCGGTCCGGACTCGTCCTCGGGCTGACGACGTCGATCATCAGCTTCATCTCGTACTCGACCATCATGGGGGTGGTCGGGGGCGGCGGCATCGGCGACTTCGCCATCCGCTACGGCTATCAACAGTTCAAGACGGAGCTGATGCTGTATATGATCTTCATCATGCTCGTCTTCGTCCAGCTGATCCAGTTCACCGGTACGACGGTGGCCCGGGTCATCGACAAACGCTAATCATCTATAGAAAGAAGGAAAATCAATGAAAAAATTAATGGCACTCTTCGCCTCACTTACCCTCGTCCTCGCGGCGTGTGGAACTGACAACGAAACAACGACGGAAACACCGTCAAACGAGCCGCAGACGCTCAAAGTCGCCTCGCTCATCCCGCCGATGACCGACATGCTTGAGATCGCGAAAGACCAGCTCGCGGAAGACAACATCGAACTCGAAATCGTCGTCCTCGGCGACAACGTGCAACCGAACACGGCGCTCGCGGCGAAAGAAGTCGATGCGAACTTCTTCCAGCACGTCCCGTACATGGAAGAGTTCAACCGCAGCAATGACGCCAACCTCGTCCTGATCGAACCGATCTATTTCGCCAACTACGGCGTCTACTCGAAAGAGTACGACAACATCGACGACATCCCAGAAGGCGCGACGATCGCAATCGCGAACGACGTCTCGAACATCGACCGCTCACTCTCGCTCCTCGCGCAGCATGACGTGATCAACCTCGGGGAGAAGACCGGCTCGTATTACACGCAAGCGGACATCACGGACAACCCGAAAAACCTTAAGTTCGAAGAGGTCGACCTTCTCATGCTCGCGCGTGCCTATGACGACGTCGACGCGGTCCTCATGACACCGGCGTACGCGGCACCGCTCAACCTTACGCCGAAGAGCGACGCGCTCTTGACGGAAGGGGTCGAAAACGACTTCGCCATCACGCTCGTCGCCCGTGAAGACAACAAAGACGATGAAGCGATCCAGAAACTCGGTGAAGCGCTCACGAGCGACGAAGTCCGTGCGTTCTTAGAAGAGAATTACGACGAAACGGCGATCCCGGCGTTTTAATTAATTTTGCGCCCAACGTGAATAGTCTTGTTCAAACGAATCAATGACTTGGTGCGCCACGCGTATATAGTCTTGTTCCAACTGAGCTGATTCGTAAGAGAACCAAATACCGTCTTCATATGGAGAATGACTGCCTAGTCTTCGTCGCGCGTCGACGTCGACATCGTAGGCGGTCATTTTTTGTGGGCTGATTTGTTCTCCCCAAGGTGTCAGAAAAACAGTGGCTGGAGCTTGAGCCAACACGACAGTGAACGAGCCACCATGACGATTGAATTGAAAGGTGACTAAATCCATTTGGTCTGATTGAACGCGCCGAAAGTGAGGAAACGAGCCTTTGAATTGATGCGACCGTAAATAAGGAACTACCACTCGTTTCAGGATGACAATCATGTTTTTTCGTTGTTGTGATAGCATAAGATTCTCCTTTGAGTGGTTTAGTTCGAATATATAGAAAAACAGGATTGAGCGCACGCTCAATCCTGTTTTGTTAAAACTCTTCATACTCTCTCGGGTCTTGGTTGTCGATGCGGCCATCCGGTTTCGTCAACGCATTGATGGTCTCCATCTCGTCCTCGGTCAACTCGAAGTTGAAGACGTCGAGATTTTCTTGTTGGTGTAGCTCGCTCGACGAACGCGGGAGCGGGATGACGCCAAGCTGGATGTGCCAACGCAGGATGACTTGCGACACCGTCTTACCTTTTTGGTTGGCGAGCTCGGTGATCGTCTCATCATGGATGACGGTCCGGGCCCGGCTGAGCGGACTCCACGCCTCAGTGACGATATCTCGCTTTTTGTCGGCTTGACGTTGCTCGACTTGGGAGAAGTAGGGATGGAGCTCGATTTGGTTGATGACCGGTGTCTCACCCGTCTCTTCGATCAAGCGATCGAGATGCTCAGGCATGAAGTTCGAGACGCCGATCGAACGGATCCATCCGTTCTTTTTCGCTTGGATGAGCGCGCGCCATGCCTCGACGTATTTATCTTGCTTCGGGTTCGGCCAGTGGAGTAAAAATAAGTCCCAATAGTCGAGGTTGGCCCGGTAGAGCGACTCTTGAATCATATTGAGGGCCTCATCATAATCGAAATATTGACCACGCAGTTTCGACGTCAAAAATAACTGCTCACGCGGGATACCGGACTGCCGGACTGCTTCCCCGAGCGCGCCTTCGTTGTCGTAGCGAATCGCTGAGTCGATGAGACGATAACCGTTACGGATCGCGCTCGTGATGGCGTCAACACCGGTCTCGCCTCGTAAGAAGACGGTGCCGAGTCCGATAGCTGGAATCTCGTAACCGTCGTGTAGTTTGATGGTCGGAATGTTCATAAAATGCCTCCTCCGTGGAAATACGTTCTCTTCTCGGCTATTCCACTTTCCTGGGGAATGAAACGTTTGAATGCGAGATGAGTATTTCAATTAAGGACGAAACGCTTTATAACATCCTTCAATCAAATCGATGAGACAGACGACGACGACGGTCAGCACTATGCTCCATACACCCCATTGTGTGAGTGTCGTGAGAGCGATGCTGGTTCGTTCGGCTAGGAGAGCGAGAGCTTCCGATGAAATGAGCTCTGGTTGCAGCAGAATCAGTGCCGTCACTCCAATCCATAGAACGTTCAAGGCTACATTCCATAGGGCGAGCGGTTTCGTCCAATAGCGCACAATCCATTTATAAACTCCAATTCCGATGTCAAAGACGGCTAGCGCAATTACGAACGGGAAAAGTCGATCCAATATTTCCGGGTTAATGAGGGGGAATGTCTCTCCGTCAATTGATAAGCGGATCCATTGATCAGTGTTCACATAGAGCATCAGCAAGACAACGACCATAACAAAATCAAATACGATTGAACTGAGGGGGATGAACTTTGTACGTGGTTTTACGTTCTTTAATTTTTCTGGTGACCATTTCGATAAAGGGACATCTCCTTCTGGGGAAGCCCGCTCG
The DNA here is from genome assembly GCF_004337185.1 of Exiguobacterium sp. SH0S2. Lineage (NCBI taxonomy): Bacteria > Bacillati > Bacillota > Bacilli > Caryophanales > Exiguobacterium > Exiguobacterium sp. SH0S2. Next base: position 76,607 of record NZ_SJVB01000004.1, read on the forward strand.
ATGATAAAGAAGACAAGCGTAATCCAGAAGAAAGTCTGAATCACGACTTCGAAGATTGCAGAGCTGATTTGAACCAGTCCTTGGATGATGAATTGTACCCATGATGATTCAACATTCGCATCAGCAAGATAAGCGATAGTTGCGAGAATAATCGAGAGTGTGATAGCAATTGGCAAGACGGTCTTCAAAATACTCACATAGCCTGGGAATAGGGCTGGACCAATTAAATGGAGCGGGCGATTGGCATACCGTGCGGCCAGTATGCTCGGGTCACCTAACTGACGGAGGGCCTCCAAGAGAGCTTTCTCGGACGGATCGTCTCCCGTCATATCATCAATCGTGGACTCGAGTTCAAGCGCAACATCTTCTCGCATCGACTCAGGGATTCGAGACGTCACTTCTGCAATATACACATCACGAAGGTTCATGGTCGTTTCCTCCTTCTATCAAACGGTTTAATGTGAGCGACATCTTATTCCATTCCGCATACAACTCCTGCAACATATCCGTTCCCTCTGCGCTGAGGACGTAATATTTGCGAGGCCGGCTCTCAGTCGTATCCCACGAGCTTGTCACGAGCCCTTGCTTTTCAAGCCGCCTTAAGAGCGGATAGAGCGTGCTTTGATCGATGCTGACATCGGCATCGAGAAGCGCCTGAACAAGTGAATACCCGTACTGTGGTGTCTTCAGTTGACTCAAGACTGCAATCGTCAAGGTGCCTCGTCGTAACTCGGTCATCAATGAGGCTTTTACATCAGACATCTCTTTGCCTCCTTCGATTCTTTTTATACTGTATATTATACACTATAGTGTGATGTACAACAATTATGAATAAAAGTATTAGGAAACCGGAATTCAGTTGCCTATTTTCCTGTTTTTGGGATAATTGGAGTGAGGTGATTGGGATGAAATGGTGGTGGGCGCTTGGTTTGGCAGTGACGGTTACGTTACTTTACGTGAATGACGCGTGGTACGGAGGTGCGGCGACATTTGGTGTGCCGATCGGTTGGATGATTTCGATATTGATTTTAGTGAAGCTCACGTATCCGAGACGTAAAGTATGGTCCGCATTTGTGAGTGTGTTTTTAGTCGGCGCTACAATCGTACTTTCGATTCCGACTTACTCGGTCGCTGCCGCGGAACAAGAACTGTTCACAACGTACGGGAGTGTCACTTATACGGAAAGTGTGCGAACGAACGGGGACGAATGGAATCCGTTCACCCCAACTGTCGCTTATGTATTTGAAACGGAAACGGGGGAGTCGATCCTGTTCATCCCGGATACTGGGAAGTCGTTTGAACTATAAAAAAACTCGTCCCCACGTGGAGGACGAGTTTTTCGTTAGTTGCGGATCATGTAGTCGAAAGCACCGAGTGCGGCTGTCGCACCAGAGCCCATCGAGATGATGATCTGTTTGTAGGCACTGTTCGTGCAGTCGCCTGCCGCGAACACGCCTGAGATGTTCGTCGAACCGTGATGGTCGACGATAACCTCTCCGAAGTTGTTACGTTCGACCGTATCGAGCCAGTCCGTGTTCGGGACGAGGCCGATCTGGACGAAGACGCCTTCAAGTTCGACGTGATGCGTTTCGTTCGTCTCACGAGACATGTACGAGATCCCGTTCACTTTATCCGTACCCGTGATTTCGGTCGTCTGGGCGTTCGTGACGACGGTCACATTCGGGAGACTGTGAAGACGGTTTTGAAGTACTTGGTCAGCTTTCAGTTCAGATGCGAACTCGAGTACCGTGACGTGCTTGACGAGGCCGGCGAGGTCGATGGCCGCTTCAATCCCAGAGTTACCGCCGCCGATGACCGCGACACGCTTGCCTTCGAAGAGTGGACCGTCACAGTGTGGGCAGTAGGCGACACCTTTGTTTTTAAACTCGGCTTCGCCTGGGACGTTGACGTTGCGCCAGCGTGCCCCTGTCGACAAGATGACACTCTTACTCTTCAGAATCGCGCCGTTTTCAAGTTCGACTTCGACGAGGTCTTTCTTCTCAAGGCGCTTCGCGCGTTGAAGATTCATGACGTCGACGCCATATGCTTTCACGTGTTCCTCTAAGCTCGCGACGAGTTTTGGACCTTCCGTGTACGACGTGCCGATGAAGTTCTCGATGCCCATCGTGTCCATCACTTGACCACCGAAGCGTTCAGCGACGATGCCGGTACGAATGCCTTTACGAGCTGCGTAAACGGCCGCACTTGCACCAGCCGGACCACCACCGATGACGAGGACGTCATACGCTTCTTTGTCTTCGAACGCCGAAGCATCAGGACCTGTGCCGAGTTTCGCCAATATCTCTTCGAGTGACATCCGTCCGTTACCGAACGCTTCTCCGTTCAAGAAGACGGTCGGGACGGCCATGATTTCTTTCGCTTCGACTTCTGCCTTGAACGCGCCGCCGTCGATCATCGTGTGTGAGATGTTCGGGTTGAGCACGCTCATGACGTTAAGTGCTTGGACGACGTCCGGACAGTTATGGCAGCTGAGGCTGATGTACGACTCGAAGTGGTACGTCCCTTGGATGTTTTGGATTTGCTTGATCGCATCTGCGTCTACTTTCGGCGCTCGGCCGCTCACTTGGAGCAACGCGAGGACGAGTGACGTGAACTCATGACCGAGCGGGATCCCGGCGAAGACGATGCCCGTCTCTTCAGACGGACGGTTCACGCTGAAGCTCGGTGTGCGTTCGAGCGTGACGTTTTCGACGGAGATACGTGATGACATGCTTGCGAGCTCATTGACGAGGTCGAGCATCTCTTTAGAGACCGCGTCGTCGCCAGCGCTCACACGGAGGACGACATCGCCCTCCATGAGCTGCAAGTATTGATCCAGTTGTTGTTTAATATCTGCTTCTAACATGGAATCCGCTCCTTACAACTTGCCAACGAGATCGAGGCTTGGACGAAGTGTCGCTGAGCCTTCTTCCCATTTCGCTGGGCAAACTTCGCCTGGGTTGTTGCGGACGTATTGTGCTGCTTTGACTTTGTTTACGAGCGTGCTCGCGTCACGGCCGATGCCGCCTGCGTTGATTTCAACAGTTTGGATGACGCCGTCTGGGTCGATGATGAACGTACCGCGGTCAGCAAGGCCATCTTCTTCGTTCAAGACGTCAAAGTTGCGTGAGATCGTGTGTGACGGGTCGCCGATCATGATGTATTCGATCTTGCCGATTTTCTCTGACGTTTCGTGCCAAGCTTTGTGCGTGAAGTGTGTGTCTGTAGACACTGAGTAGACTTCGACGCCGAGGTCTTTCAATGTCGCGTATTCGTTTTGAAGGTCTTCAAGTTCAGTCGGGCAGACGAATGTGAAGTCAGCCGGGTAGAAGCAAACGACGCTCCATTGACCTTTAAGGTTGTTGTCTGATACTTCGAGGAATTCTCCTGTTTGGAACGCTTGTGCTGTGAATGGTAAGATTTCTTTGCCGATTAATGACATGGGATATGTCCTCCTTGGGTTTTTACTCTAGCGGAATTGTATCTCTACTAGAATAATTATAATGTAATACTAATTTCATATAACTAGGCGAAATTGTCAAGACGTATGCATGCTGCCTAAAAGGTTGATCTATCAAGGTGTTTATGTAAAATCGCATCATAACAGTAAAGAGAACGGTTACATGAAAACTGCTAATTTGTTTTTTTAAACTCATATAAAATGAGTAGAACAGTTATTGGTTAAAAGAGTAAAGAAGAGATTAAGCGCTTCATTCTCGTAAATAATCAACATTTTATCAATTGCATACAAAAAAACCTTATCCAGATTGGATTAAGGTTCGTCAAGTTGTTAACTTATGAATCAGTTGTTTATTATAGTCCGCTCCGTCTTTCCCTTTGTGCATGCGAGCGTGGCAATTTGGGCATAATGCAGCCACTTGATCGGGACGTGATAATCCATCATCTGATTCTTTATATAAAGAATGGAGTTCGAGATAAGGACCTTCTTCTGTTTCAAACGGGGCTTGGTTTCCACAAGCTTCACAGCAATTATTTGCCCGAGCCAGCACAGCGTAATAAAGAGCTGCTGTTTGTTCGCGAACTTGTAATTTTCGAGCTGGCATACTTAAACCAGTAGCTCGTTTCGGATCACGTAAAGCAATTTCATTTAACTCTTCAACGGTTTTATAGCGCATAGTTGATGCAAAATGATGGGCTTCTTCTTGAACAACGTGTAGCGGTTCGAATGCAAAAACGATTACTTCGCGCTGGTTATGGTGTTTATCAATTCCGAATTGAATGTCGTAACCGATTAAAATAAGTTGATCCACGAAGCGATAACTACCTTTTCCAAGTGATTCGAAGAGATAGACGTCTTCTCCATTTTCGATATGGTTTAGAAGAGCTTTGTTTCCAAAAGAAAAAGATTGGTTTCCTTCCTGACCCTCACCACTGTAATAATATAAACCGTCGTCTTCACTCCAGCCATTCTTGTATCCAAACTCTTCATCCATCCCGCTATCAAAAATAAAGATTAGCTTATGTTTGTTCGGAGTACTAATTCCACGTTGACGACTCCCGCCGTATTGATCGTGAAGGACAGAGCGTTTGTATAGTTTGTTTTTTTCGAACAGCATATGTCACCTCGTTTGTTTAGTTGTTCTACAATTATCCTGCTCAATTGTATCATGTCTATTTGTGATCCTGTTTGTAGGATAAACGAAAACAAATCAAGCATCTCATCTAAAAACGGGAATACAACTCATGTAGCCACGTCCATATTCATTTTCATTATGAAAGAAGGCAACGGTCATGAGAGATGTCCAGACAGATGAATATTGGTCCCGTCCTTCTATTGACTTAATCCAAGCACTCGACTCATCAACTCACGGTCTCAGTTCTACTGAGGCCAAGCGTCGTCAAGTCGAATTTGGATTAAATGCGCTCGCCAAAGAACGCCGCTTTACCCGGCTTGCGTTATTGCTTGGACAATTTAAAAGTCCGATCATCCTCATTCTGCTCGGTGCGACGCTCATCTCGGCACTGACGGGTGACTATATCGATGCGGGCATCATTCTCACAATCATCTTGGCGAGTGCCGTCCTCAGTTATTTTCAAGAATTTCATGCGAGCAAAGCGGTTGAAGAATTGCGTGACAAAGTGAAAGTCCACGTCTTAGTTTGGCGCGACGGCAACTTGATTGACGTGCCTGCCATTGAATTAGTACCCAGGCGATGTCGTCGAACTGTCAGCAGGGAGCTTGGTGCCGGCTGATGGGATTCTTCTGACGAGTGAGCATTGTTTCGTCAATCAGTCGATGCTGACCGGGGAGTCGGGTGCGGTCAAAAAACAAGTCGGCGTGACGGCGCCTGACCAGTCGTTAGAACAACGCTTCAACTGCGTCTATATGGGAACAAGTATCCAAAGCGGGAACGCGGTGATGCTCGTCGTTCACACGGGACGGACGACCGAATACGGTGAAATCGCGAAGCGATTGACGCTCCGCCCTCCGGAGACGGAGTTCGAACGAGGAATCCGTCATTTCGGTTATCTGTTGACGCGCATCATGCTCGTGCTGACACTTGTCGTCTTCGCCATCAACGTTTGGTTCGAGCGGGATGTCATCGACTCGCTCTTGTTTGCTGTGGCGCTTGCGGTCGGTATCACACCGCAACTTCTCAGTGCCATCATCAGTATCACACTATCCCAAGGGTCACGAGCAATGGCGCAAGAAGGGGTCATCGTTCGCAAATTGACCGCCATCGAGAACTTTGGGGGCATGGACGTACTATGTACGGACAAGACGGGGACGCTGACGGAAGGACAAATTCGAATCGACGATGCAGTCGATGCGAGCGGTGTCTCCTCGGACGAGGTGTTCCGAGCCACCTATTTGAACGCCACGCTCCAGACGGGAATGAAGAACGACTTAGACGATATGATTCGCCGCCACCGCCAGATCGACGTGGCGGCAGTGACGCGTCTCGGGGAAGTCCCGTTCGACTTCATGCGAGAGCGCTTGAGCGTTATCGTGCAAGACGGGCAGGACGTTCGCATGCTGGCGAAAGGTGCCTTCCATAGTGTGCTCGATACGTGTGACCATGTATGGAAGCACGCGACGAGCCACCCGCTCGACTCGTTCGCGCGAATGGAGCTAGAAGTTCAATTTGAAAACTGGAGCGCCCAGGGCATCCGGGTGCTCGGGGTTGCGGAAAAACGAGTGACGATTCGTGACGAGTACAGTGTCGACGATGAGACCGGTATGACGTTCATCGGTTTCTTGCTCATATTCGACCATCCGAAAGCTGATGTCGCCGAAACGATCCGTCAACTTGCCTCACACGGTGTCGACCTCCGGATCATCACAGGCGATAACGCTTCGATCGCACTTCACACCGCTGAAGCCGTCGGTCTGCAAGTCACCGGTATCCTGACCGGGAAAGATTTGGTTCGAATGTCGGACGAGGCATTGTGGCAAAAAATCGAGACGACGACACTCTTTGCCGAGGTCGACCCGAACCAAAAAGAACGGATTATTTTGGCGCTCAAGAAAAACGGGCACGTCGTCGGGTACATGGGTGACGGAATCAATGACGTACCGGCGCTCCATGCGGCCGACGTCAGTCTGACGGTCGAGAATGCGGTCGATATCGCCAAAGAGTCGGCTGATTTGGTACTCGTTCGAAAGAGCCTGCGCGTCTTGCTGCGCGGTATCGTCCTCGGCCGGACGACGTTTGCGAACACGCTCAAATACATTATGGTGACGACGAGCGCCAACTTCGGGAACATGTTCAGCATGGCCGGGGCCTCGTTGTTCTTACCGTTTTTGCCGCTGTTACCGAAACAGATTCTCATGATCAACTTCTTGAGCGACTTCCCGGCCCTGGCCATTTCACAAGATAGAGTCGACACCGAGGATGTGCGTGTGCCCAGACGATGGGATTTGAAAGAAGTGCGGCGCTTCATGATCGTCTTCGGACTCGTCAGTTCCTTATTCGACTACACGGTGTTTTTAGTGTTGATCGTCTTATTCAATGCGAACGAGTCCGTGTTTCAAAGCGGTTGGTTCGTCTTCTCGATTTTGACCGAGCTGCTCATCTTGATGATCATGCGGACACGCCGGATTCTGTATCACAGTCGTCCGGCTCCGATCCTCTTATTCGCGTCGATCCTTGTCGGTGCGGTCGCGATTGTCGTGCCTTATTTGCCGAACGCGTCGCTGCTCGGCCTCTATCCGTTACCGTTCCCGATTCTATTCACGTTACTCGGGCTGCTGGTCGGCTATGTCTTGCTCAACGAAGCGGTGAAACGCTGGTTTTATCGGGAAAAATAAAAAGACAGAGGTCGCCCTCTGCCTTGATTCATCATTCTGCCATTAACGCACATACTGCATTCGAATACGCTACCGGATCTTCAAGCGGCAATCCTTCGATGAGGAGTGCTTGCTGGTAAAGAAGATCGGTATATTGTTTCGCTTTCGCCTCGTCTTCCGTGTAGACGCGTTGCAACGTCTGGAAGATGGCGTGGTCGGCGTTCACTTCGAGCACTTTTTCTGCTTTCATGCCGCCGCCGTTCGGCATCGTGTTCATGATCTTCTCCATCTCGATCGAGACGTCACCTGCGACCGTCAAGCAGACCGGGTGCGACTTGAGACGAGTTGACGCGCGCACTTCTTTGACGCGATCGCCGAGCTCGGTCTTCATGAAGGCGAACAAGTCTTTATTGTCTTCATTGAGCGAATTCGCCGCCTCATCGTCGAGACCGAGGTCACCGCTCGCAACCGACTTGAACTCTTTGTCTTCATATGACTGGAGCACTTTGATAGCGAATTCGTCGATTTCTTCTGTGAAGTAGAGGATCTCGAAGCCTTCTTCTTTCAAACGCTCCGTTTGCGGGAGAAGATCGATACGATGGATCGATTCGCCCGTCGCGTAATAGATGTACTTCTGGTCCTCTTTCAAACGCTCGACGTATTCTTTCAGCGAGACGAGCTTTTTCTCGTTCGACGAGTGGAAGAGGAGCAAGTCCTTCAACTCATCCTTCGCGGCGCCGAACTGGTCGTAGACGCCGAACTTGATTTGGCGGCCGAACGCGTCGAAGAACTTCTCGTAGTCCTCGCGCTCATTCTGAAGCATCTTCTCGAGCATGCCTTTAATTTTCGACTTGACGTTCTTAGCGATGACGCGCAGTTGGCGGTCCTGCTGCAACATCTCCCGGGAAATGTTGAGCGACAAGTCTTCCGAGTCGACCATCCCTTTGACGAAACCGAAATAGTCCGGCAATAAGTCAGGCGATTTCTCCATGATCAAGACGCCGTTCGAGTAGAGCTCGAGCCCTTTCTCGAACTCTTTCGTGTAGTAGTCGTACGGGACCGTCGATGGGATATAGAGGATCGACTGATAGCGGATCGAACCGTCGACGTTCAAGTGGAGATGTTTGAGCGGCTCGTCGAAACCGTAGCGCTTCTCGTGGTAGAACGCCGTGTAGTCCTCGTCCGTCAGTTCGTTCTTCCGCTTGCGCCAAATCGGGACCATACTGTTGATCGTCTCTTCTTCGACATAGTCCTCGAATTCTTCCGAGTCGTCTTTTGGACGGTGTTTCGTCACGTCGAGTTTGATCGGGTAGCGGATGAAGTCCGAATGCTTCTTGATGAGCGAGCGGACCTCATATTCCTCTAAGAATGAAGAATACGTATCGTCTTCGGTGTCGGCTTTCAAGTGCAGGACGATCTCGGTTCCGATCTCTTGTTTAGACGTCGGCTCAATCGTATAGCCGTCGATGCCGTCTGACTCCCAAAGATATCCTTGGTCACTGTCGACGGAACGGGTCCGGACCGTCACACGGTCGGCGACCATGAACGCCGAGTAGAAACCGACGCCGAATTGACCGATCAAGCTGTGGTCTTCTTCCATCTTCGTCGCCTGCTTCATCGCGAGCGAACCGCTCTTGGCGATGATCCCGAGGTTCGATTCGAGTTCGTCTTCCGTCATCCCGATCCCGGTGTCACGGATTGTGACGGTGCGTGCGTCTTTGTCGAGTTCGACTTTGACGAAATAATCGTCCTTGTTGAAGTCGATCGCCTCGTCCGAGAGGGCGCGGTAATACATCTTGTCGATGGCATCACTCGCGTTCGAGATGAGCTCACGCAGGAAGATGTCCTTATGTGTATAGATTGAGTGGACCATCAACTCTAAAATTCGTTTCGATTCGGCTTGAAACTGTTTCTTTGTCATGACCGTTCTCCTTTGTCGTTCGATTTTGGCACTCTGTATATAAGAGTGCTAACACTCTTCATTATCTTAATTTTTGGAGAGATGTCAAGGCGGATGAAAACAAAAGATTGACGACGAAGCATCATTCGAGTATTGTTGAGTACATGCGATGAGCTGGTCTATGTAAGACGGCGGACATTCCTTCGGGAGCACGTTGTGGAGCGTGGTTCGACGCGGTAGACTTTTCGAGAGCACCTCTTTAGAGAGGTGCTCATTTTTTTTGCCTAAACATCAAGCCCCTTCAACTGCGAAGGGGCTTTTGTCATGCCCGCACGTAAGCGAGCAGCATCTCTTTCAAGACACGTTGTTGGATCATTGGGTCGATATCTTTCTCTAAATAGCTGATGTGCGACTTCAAGATGATGTTGTTGCCGAACGTGCCGAACGCGTTGATGACGGTGATGACCGTCTCTTTCACGTCGATATCGTGACGGAACGACCCGTCCGTCCGCCCGTCTTGGATGAGCGGCTCGAGCGTCGCCATGATTTGGCGCTGCAGTTCGATATAGCCGTCGATTCCAGGGAGCGGGGAGGCGACGAACGAGGCGTAGCTCTCGAACGCCTCGCGGAATCGGGAGTGGCTCGTCTGACGAAGCTGTTGCCCAAGCAAATAATCGAGTATTGCTTCTAGTCTTGAATAGGCGTCACCGGGACGCGCCGTCAATTCCTTGAAGACGTGCAACGTCGGCGTCAAGTTATGGACGGCGGCCGCAACGATCAGTTGGTCTTTTTTCGGGAAATAGCGGAACAGCGTCGCCACCCCGATGTTTGCAGCGTCGGCGATGTCCTGCATTTGGACGCGCTCAAACCCGTCTTTCAAAAAAAGTGTCTCAGCTTGATCGATGATGTGATTCAAGCGATCTTCTTTATTTTGTTGTCGTTTGTTCATCTAATCACCTCTTTGTTGTCTCGTCATTATAACGTGTTCAGGCAGTTTCGTTGAGAAGTGAATGTGCCTCGTTTATTATTATGATAGTTAGACTATCATAATTTAAGAATGGAGAGAATTCAATGCGGTTACAGGGGAAAGTTGCGGTCATCACAGGTGCAGGCAGTGGTATGGGAGAAGCGACAGCGAAATTGTTCGCAAAAGAAGGGGCGACGGTCGTCGCGACCGACATCAATCTTGAAGCGGTAACGAGCGTTGTCGAGGCGATTCGGGTGCAGGACGGGGAGGCGCTTGCGATTCGCCATGACGTGACATCACGTACAGATTGGGAGAAGGTTTACGCAGAAGTCCAAGCAACGTGCGGCAAGCTCGACATTCTCGTCAACAACGCTGGCATCGCGCTCGCTAAACCATTTTTACAGCAGACAGAAGACGACTGGGCGCGGACGTATCGCATCAACATCGATGGCGTCATGCTCGGAACACAATATGCGATCCCGCTCATGGAGAAAAATTACGGCGGCTCGATCGTCAACATCTCATCAATTTCGGCGTTGACCGGTATGGCCGGAGCAGGAGCGTATACAGCATCGAAAGGTGCGGTCCGCTCGCTCACGAAAGCAGCAGCCGTCGATTACGGCAAACATAACATTCGCGTCAACTCGGTCCACCCGGGCTATATCGTCACGCCGATGAGCGCGCCACATATGGAGCATCCGGACTATAAACAGCATTTCTTGAATCAAGTCGCCTTACCAAATTTAGGGACGGCACATGAGGTGGCGGCAGCCGTCTTGTTCCTCGCGTCAGACGAGGCAAACCATATCACCGGCATCGAGCTCCCGGTCGATGGGGGCGTCACGGCTAAATAAAAAAAGAAATTCAGTTCTTGAATGGACTGAGTTTCTTTTTTTATGCGACGATAGCTGTGCTAGACTGATATTCAAAAGGAATGATTATGAGGGGGAGACTAGATGGACTGGTATTTGGACAATGTGGAATCCTTACATAAAGAAGCGCCATACACGTTCTATATTCCGAGCAAAGAAGTGTTAAATCAGTTGAAAGTCGATGACTACGTGAAATTGATTTTTACGACTCAAGTTGCTGAAGCTGACGGGTATCGTGGTGAACGCATGTGGGTTCAAATCACAGCAATCGACGGCAATCGATTTGAAGGTGTGCTCGACAATGAGCCGGATCGCTTACCGATAACCCCGGGTACGATCGTGTCGTTCGGGATGGAGCACATCAGTCAGACTGAACATGAGGACCCCGATGCAGCCAAATGGGATTATTACTCCGATACGCTCGTGACAGTCAGCGCGGACGTGTTAGAACGAGAAGAATTTCATTTTATGTTGCGCGATGAGCCGCACGGAGAAGGCGACTCGGGTTGGTCGTTTTTAAGCGGCTACGAAGATGATGCGTACTTAAGTGATGCGGACAACTTTTACATCGTGTCAATCGGAGTCATCTTGAATATTGATGACTCGATCCTACGAATTCTTCAACAACCACCGCTTTGTGCGTATGAACGGGACGAGGCCGGGAAGTTTCAAGAAATTCAAGACTATGATTGGGATGGGTATTTGAATGGCTAACAAAAAGGAGCATCGCGCTCCTTTTTGTCTACTCTAAAACCCCAATCAGTTCCATGACGAGCAGGACGAACAATCCTGAACCGAGAACGGCCGCGAAGAAGACGAGGACGGCGTACTCTTTTTGTTTCAAGATGGCCCACCAGCCGGTCACGAACGCCCCGAGTCCGAGTACGAAGAACGTGGTCATGTAGCTAAGTCGAAGCATGTGTGCGGCGTTGTCGCTCCAAAGCGTTGACGTGAACGTCGTGTCGAAGTTGTCGAGCAACAAGAACGGCACGTACATGGCGAGGAACAAGCCAATGAGAATGATCGACCACTTGCCGACCGAGGTGCGTGGGAACAAGGCGCCATTCATGACGATTCACCTCTTTTCCGTTACAAAATCATCTGTATAGAACTATTCCCGTTTTGGTGAACGTTTGACTATTTTTCGCCTAAACGACATGAGATCGTCGGAACTAGAGAAACGATTGTCTTTCTCTATGAACGCTAACAAGCCCAGACAAAAGCGTCTGGGCTTGTTTTAGTACCACTCTTTCGGTTCGTAATTCAATTCGCGGAACAACTGCTCGCGCTCTTTTTTCGATAGGTCGCGCCATTGTCCGGGCGGGAGCTTGCCGAGCGTGATGTTCATGACGCGCACGCGTTGAAGGCGGTATACCTCGTAACCGAGCGTCTCACACATACGGCGGATCTGGCGGTTCAGTCCTTGCGTGAGCGTGATGTTGAAGTCGAACTTCGACAGCGGATGAACTTTACACGGTAACGTCTTCTGGCCGAGGATTTTGACGCCCGCTTCCATCTGTTCGACGAACTCTGGTGTGATCGGCTTGTCGACCGAGACAATGTATTCCTTCTCGTGCTCGCCCTCGGCGCGAAGAATTTCGTTGACGATATCGCCGTCGTTCGTCATCAAGATCAGACCTTCTGAGTCTTTATCGAGCCGGCCGATGTTGAAGATGCGGAGCGGGTGGTTGACGAGGTCGACGAGGTTGCCTTTGACTTTCTTCTCCGTCGTGCTCGTGACGCCGACCGGCTTGTGAACAGCGATGTAGACGTTGTTGCGGGCGACGCGGGCGGCTGAACCGTTGACGAGTACTTCGTCACCTGGGTTTACTTGGTCCCCGATTTTCGCTTTCTTCCCGTTGATCGTGACCCGCCCTTCTTCGACGAGACGATCGGCTTGGCGGCGGGACGCCTTGCCGGATTCACTAATAAATTTGTTAATACGCATGGTTACACGTCCTTATGAAATGATACTTCACTATACCGCATTTAGAGGGGGGATCACAATTACTGTCCGCTAGGAGGAAGGACGCGGGTGATGCTGCCCCAAAAGTTGAACTCGTTGAAGTCGATATAACGGATATTCTGTGAGCGATTGTCGAGCACCTCGAGCAAGACGACGTCCGGGAAGCCGGGCTTTTTAAAGATCATATAGCCGATTCCCGTAACGGAATGATTTTTATAAAATCCGTTCGCCATGTTCAAAATGAACGGTCGACCGGCGGCCAGTTCCCGTTCGAACGTCGACCACTTCCATAAATAGCGGGAACTCCCGTGCCCAGCATAGCCATAACGGAACCAGAGTTTTGTGATGATCGCACTGATTCGTGTCGGCGGTGTCCCTTTCTCGTCTTTGAACTGATGGGCGAGGGCGATCTCGCGCGCGTCTTGTTGGAGTTGAAACACGTCGTCAGGGATGTTGGGATAGCCGTGGTCATGGTAATAACGGAAAATGGCCGTCATCGATGTGAGGGTACAATTATTCTTCCCACCGTTGAACGCTTTTTGAAGCAACGCCGGGACCCCGTCGACCCGTTGCTTAGATTTCACCGTCCAATGTCCATGATAGCGGTCGTTCACATACGCTTCCGGGTCGATGATGCCGGCATAGCTTTTTTTCGCAATCTCGAGCTGTCCGGCGTAATGATGTTCCATGGCGCACCCCTCCCTTTTCTCCATTATACAAACAACGCCTCTTCTCAGGGAAATATGAGAAGAGGCGTTCTGTCGTCAAAATACCAAGTGGGCGATCCCGACGACGATCGGGAGCGTGATGAACGTCCGGAGCAAGAAGATGAGGACGAGGTCGAAGAATGAAATCGGAAGTTTCGACCCGAGGAGCAGTCCCCCGACTTCCGACATGAAGATGAGCTGCGTGACCGATACAGTGGCGATGATGAACCGTGTCATCTCGCTCTCGATACCGCTGCCGAGCACGGCTGGCAAGAACATGTCGGCGAAACCGACGACCATCGTCTGAGCGGCGGCTTCCGCCTCCGGCACTTGCAACAGCATCAGAATCGGTTCGAACGGTTTGCCGAGAATCGTAAATAGCGGCGTGTACTCAGCAGTGATGAGCGCGATCGTCCCGACGGCCATGACGATCGGCAAAATACCGAGCCACATGTCGAGCACGTTTTGGAAACCGTCTTTCAACGTGGCGACGAAGCTCTTGCTTGAGCGTGACTTGAGCAACGCTTGACGGAGTGCCCATTTCGGCATCGAGACGTTGGCCGGTACCGGCTCTTCCGGTTTCAACTCGGTCTCTTCATATGGGGTGTCGGCTTTTTTCGACAACGGATAAATTCGTGGCATGATGAGTGCTGCGACGATACCTGACACGACGATGGCGCCGTAATATTGTAAGAAGTAAGCATCGAGCTCCATATACGACAAGATGACGATTGTGAACGTGATCGAGACGACCGAGAACGTCGTGGCGATGACGGCGGCCTCCCGTTTCGTGTAGTAGCCGTTCTCATATTGTTTCGTCGTCAACAGAATCCCGATCGTCGCGTCACCGACCCAAGATGCGAGCGAGTCGAGCGAGGCCCGGCCCGGCAGTTTGAAGAGCGGGCGCATCACTTTGATGAGCATCGTCCCGACGAACTCGAGCAGGCCGAAGTTCAATAGGAGCGGCAGCAACATGCCGGCAAATAAGAACGTCGCGAACAAAATCGGGATCAAATCATACAGCAACAGGCCACCCGTGAACTCGGAGGTGATCATCTCCGGCCCGATCACGAGCAGCGTCATCACCCCGGCAATCAGACCGACGACCCGCATCCCGAACCAGAACGGCGTGACGTTGAACAGTGAATTGAAGTGTGGCCGCTCAAGGACGAACGCCGGTTTGGCCATGTACGTCCAAAGCGAACCGAGCACGGAAATGCCCATCATGATGACGGCGAGTGTCGGAACGACATCACCGATCAAACCGATCAACTGGTTTGACAAGAGAGCGACCGGGATGGTGAATCCGTCATCGGTCGGGATCGGCACGATGAAAAACATGAGACCGATTAAAGAAGGAATCAAAAATTTCAAAAAGTCGTTGGTCGTGAACGATGTCCCGTCTTGGCCAGGCTTGTTTGGTGTCTGATTCATGTTAGTTACCCCATTTCCCCGAAATAGTAGTTGGCGCATATCACCCGCATGTCCCCATCATGCGTTTCGTGATTTGCTATGAAGGAATCGCATCTTCTCGTTCATTATAAAGAAGGGGTTACGTGCCTAGCAACAATCCGTTGTAATTTTCTGAAAAAAGACAGCGTCACGATGAGCGGACTATTCGTATTGTCAAGTCGACTTTAGTATGATGACGGCGAGTCTTACAAAATCGAGATGTTCAACATATATACTATAAGGAGTGGATGATAACGATGAGATTAAGCGTCCTCGATCAAGCGCCGGTGACGTCCGGCCATACGTCAGAACATGCATTACAGAGCGCCGTCGAACTCGCCCAAGTGGCAGAAGAGCTAGGGTATTACCGGATGTGGATGGCTGAACACCACGGTGGCATGTCGTTCGCGAGTTCGGCCCCGGAAGTCATCGCGGCCTATATCGCTGCGAAGACGGAACGAATTCGTCTGGGGTCGGGCGGCATCATGATGATGCACTATTCGCCGCTCAAGATGGCCGAAGTGTTCAAGACGCTGAGCGCACTCGCACCAGGTCGAATCGACTTTGGGGTCGGCCGGGCCCCGGGTGGCGACGCCAACGCCATCTACGCGATGTCGCAAGGACAGAAGCCGATGATGGACGGACTATATGAGAAATTGCAGACGACACTCCAACTGATCAACGATGAGACGCCGGAAGAACGGTGGTACAAAACGACGCCGGCCGCACCGACCGGGGTGACGCTCCCTGAGGCTTGGCTGCTCGGGTCAAGCGGCAACAGCGCCGTCCAAGCCGGCCGCATGGGCGTCGGCTACTCGTTCGCCCAATTTTTTAACGGGGAACTGAGCAAAGACACGCTCGACACGTACCGGCATCACTTCACACCGTCAGCGTTCATGGAGAAGCCTGAAATCAATGTCACGTATCTCGTGACGACGGCCGAAACGGAGGAAGAGGCGGAATATTTGGCGCGTCCGTCCGACTTGTCACGCCTATTCCTGATGAGAGGGCAGCTGCGTCAACTGCTCAGACCGGAAGCGGCCAACGATTACCCGCTCACCGAAGTCGACAAGATCCACATCGCCAACAACCGGGCCATCCATCTCGTCGGGACGCCAAAACAGATCGCGGCGCAATTGCAGGACGAGTCCGTGCAGTATGGCTTTGACGAGGCGATGATTTGCAGTATCCAACATACACAAGCACAGCGATTGAACGTCTACCGTCTGCTCGCGAAAGAACTCCTCTAACGAAACGCTCCTTCTCATATCGGGAAGGAGCGTTTTAGATTAGCGGAACAGTTGCATAAGCACGAACAAGGCGACGAGTCCGCCGAGAGAGACAGTAAAGAAGACGGCGACCGAGCGTTCGTGGTTGCGGAGGATGGTGTATAGACCGACGACGAACGCACCGAGGGCAGCGGCGATGGCTGACATCGAGAAGACGACACCCCATGTGTTATCGAACAAGGTGTCGAAGTTGAACGGTTGACCCGACTGGACGATGAGAGCAGAGACGACTAAGAGCAGAAAGACGGCGAGCAACAGGACAACGGACCATTTCCCTGGTCGCGTCTGTGGATAGACGTTCCGACTGAGCATGACGGTTCACCTCACTTTTCATCTAAACTCATTTACCTATACCCGATTTTTTTAGCTATTTCCAAAAATACTTTCCCTTTTTTTGAACGGTTTTATGAACAAGTCAGCGTAAAAGTTCTAAACTAAAAGAAATGGAGATTGTATGGAGGTAAAGTATGCAACAGATGAAGGCCGATCCACATTATTTGTTTGATGTATTCGTTCGCTTGTATCGAATGGTCTTTTTGATGGAAGTGACGCCGAAAGGGTATCGTTACGTCCGTGTCAGTGAGCAAGGGAAGCGCGCGTCGTCGCTTCCGGACGATGTGAGCGGTCGCTATTTGCACGAGATGTATGCGCCGGACGTCGCGAACGAGTTGATTTTGCACTATGATGTGGTCGTTTCGTCTCGTGAGCCGGTCTATTTCATGTCAAAGATGAACATAGAAGCCAACACCGCACGCTTCGCCTCATCCATGCTCATGCCGCTCGAGGACGCCACTGGAGAAGTGCGCTACGTTCTCGGTTTGACGACCGATTTGTCGGAAGATGCGGAGATGAAGCTACTCAGCAGCATCGAGAACATCGATTATTTGACGGGCATGCCGAACTTGATGAAAGTGAAGCTCGAGCTTGAAAAACTGTTCGCCACACGAGAGCGTGAGGAAGCGACGAGCGTCATGCGCTTCCATATCAACCGTTTTAAGATCATTCTGTCGCTCCAAGGGGTGGAGCGATCGCAACGTTTAATCAAAGAGATGACCCGTCACTTATCTGACTTGCTGCCCAAGGGCTCGATTATCGGCCGCGTCGACGGGGAAGATTTCATCGCTGTACTGCCGCATACCTCGATCGAGACAGCATACATGCATGGGGAACGTTTACTGGCGACAATCGCGGATTACACGTACCATGTTGCCGAGACCGAGTTCACCCTGTCCGGCTGTCTCGGTATCAGTTCTGGCAGTGAAGACGCCGACCAAGTGATCATGAACGCGTCGACGGCATTGCTAGAAGCAAGGCAAGCCGGTAAACAGATGATTAAAGTGTATGAGAAAGACGATTATATGCAGCATTACATCGACGAGATGACGATTGAGATGGAACTTCACAAAGGATTGAAGGCAGGCGAACTCGGCGTCGTCTATCAGCCGAAAGTAGACTGTCGGAATGGCGCCGTCCATTTCGAGGCGCTCGTCCGCTGGAAGAACACCGTGCTCGGAAACATTTCACCTGAAACATTCATCAAAATTGCGGAGCAGTCACTGTTGATCGAGGACATCACTGAGTTCGTGTTCGAACGCGTCTGCCGCGATTTGAGCGATCGACCCGGGCTGTTCAACGGCCGCCGTGTCGCGGTCAACTTGTCCCCGGTCTTGTTCCGTCAAGACTACGTCCAAAGCAACCTGATCCCGCTTCTTAAAACGTATGGTCTCTCAGCTGATCAGTTCGAGTTCGAGATCACGGAACATACGCTCATGCAGGAACCGCTCATCGGGATCCAGACAGTCGACTACTTGAAGGCGGCGGGATTCCGCATCTTGATTGATGACTTCGGCGTCAGCTATTCGTCACTCAACTATTTGAAGATGTTCGACATCGACGGCATCAAGATCGACCGGTCGTTCATTAGTCAGCTCGATAAAGACAACGGATTAAAAGAATATGAGATCGTCAAACTGATTGTCGCACTCGCTAAAAAACTGAACTTAGCAGTCACGGCGGAAGGTGTCGAGACGGAAGCACAGTACCGTGCAATCCAGCGGCTCGGATGCGACGACGTGCAAGGCTATTTCTTCAGCCGGCCGCTCTCGCTCTCTAACCTCGAGCCGGCACTTGAGACAATCGTCTGTCAATACGAGGCGCTGCGGTTAGACGGCTCGGACCGGTCCAAGTTAGCGGCACGGTTCGATGAGACAGAGGCCGAACGATTGAAAACAATCCTTCGGCTCGAAATTTTAGATACCCCGCGGGAAGAACGGTACGATCGCATCAGCCGACTCGTCGCGAAGACGCTCGAGATGCCGATCGCGCTCATCTCGATCCTGACAACGGACCGGCAGTGGATCAAATCGTGCCAAGGTACTAATTTCGAAAGTCCACCCCACATCGATCGGAAGTGGACGCTATGTGACCGCGTCGTGACCGGTCAGGGATCCCTCGTGATCGAAGACGTCAAAACCGCGGAGGCGTTGAGTGAGAATCCGTTGCTCGAAGGGATCGGCTTTTATGCGGGTGTGCCGCTTATGACGAGAAGCGGACACGTCATCGGAACGCTCTGCGTCACCGACGGAGTGCCCCGCTCGTTCGAGCATGAGGCGGTGCAGACGCTTGAAGATTTTGCGCGTTGGGTGATGGCCGAAATTGAATTGACCGAACAGGCACGTGCCCAAGAGCGGCGTCAACAGACACTCGAGTCGCTGTACGAGGTGACGGCCATCCAAGCCCCGTTTGCTGACAAGCTGAAGCGAATCCAAGAAGTGCTCAGGGAGTGGATCGGTTATTCGCATGCCGTCATCTTCTCGACAGAATCACGCCAGCGCGTCCTGTCCGCCGATGGGGATGCCTGGATCGATTGGACGGACGAGCGACTGCAGCACGTTCATGCGCTGACGACGGTCGGGCATCAAAAATTGAAACGTTCGGAGCTCGTCCTCGAAGGGGTCGAATTCGCATCGATGATCAGCTTGCCGTTATCAAACGAAGGCAAGACGTTCGGATGGGTCGTCTTCCTGGCGGAGCAGGGCAGTTTAAACGATGTCGCCGATGCGGTGGCAATTCATGAGATGACGGACACGATCTTACTCGTGACCCGTTGGATGGAGAACGAGATTCGCCGAGAGCGTAAACATCAGGAAGTGATCGAACTCATCACAAAAGACGGGCTGACGAAACTGTCGAACCGTCACTCACTCATGACGGACTTGAGACAGACGATGAATCGGAAACGGCCGGTGGCGCTCCTGTTCATCGATTTGGATGATTTCAAGCGAATCAACGATACGCACGGTCATCTCGTCGGCGATGAAGTGCTCGTCGAAGTGGCGAAACGGATCGGATCGTTCAGTCACATGCATGCAGGGAAAGCGTACCGGTTTGCCGGGGATGAGTTTTTGATTGTCATCGAGACAGGTTCGGAATCGCTTGAAGAAGCCGTTTTTGACCAACTATCGACCGTGATTTCCCGGGAAATAACGGTCGGGGACGGATTGGCACTACATCTCTCGGCCAGTATTGGTGTCGCATATTCTGATGCTAGTTTGTCTTCCCTCGACACGCTCATCCATCACTCGGATGCGGCGATGTATATCGCTAAAAACGGGGGCGGGGATGGCTATTACGTATACGATTCGTATCAAGAGAACAAGTAGGGGGAAGTCACATGGGAAAACTTTGGTTAGTTGAAGGGTTGCCTGGAAGTGGGAAAACAACTTTCGCTGAAAGGCTTGCTGTAGCTATTCCGAGGGCTAAGTTTTATTCCGAGTCAGACGAAAGTCATCCGGTCGATGTCCATGCAGTCAATTGGGTGAAATCGTTTGACTATGCGAATGGTGAGGTCATCGATCAAGATGATGGTGGAGTGTTCGTACGCTTCGGTTCTGAGGAAGAAGTGCTGGGCACGGACGTGTACGAGTTGCCGTTCGAACAACACGTCACGCTCATGCTCGGGCGTTGGAAACGATTTGTCGAGCTGGCACAGCAACACGATACATCATATATATTTGAATGTGTGTTGCTTCAAAATCCTTTCACCATCGGGATGGTAGCGCAAGACGTATCGAATGAACAAATAGAAAGCTATATCATGAAAGTGGCGGATTTGATCAAACCGCTTGAACCGACAGTGATTTATTTAGAAACGGAAGACGTTCCTACCGTCTTTAGTAATGTTTTTGCGGAGCGATCGGAACAATGGAAGCAAGGATTTGTTGACTATTATACGTCACAGACATACGGGACCAATCGCGAATTATCCAATATTGAAGGGACGATTGAGATTTTGCTTGAACGGCAACATCGGGAATTGAACTTGCTCAACCAATTGCCGTCGCGGACGATTCGAATTGTAAATGATGATCGAAGATCTTTTGATATCCTTAAAACACTGACCGAGAAAGGAGGACGATGACGATGCAAACGCTAGAGCGTTATTCGGACTGCTTTTGGTACATGACGCCAGTCGCTGAGACCGACCGGCCAATCATCGGCGCAGTCGTCGGAGATCGGCATACGCTCATGATTGATGCAGGGAACTCGGAGGCTCACGCCAACTTGTTTTTGGACGCCTTGGCCGAGCGGGGAATCGAGCGTCCTTCGCTCGTCGCTTTGACACATTGGCACTGGGATCATATTTTCGGTCTGTCCGCGTTACGAGATGCGGTATCGATTTCGAGTGTGGCGACGAAAGCGCGTATCGAACGAATGATGCCGTACAAATGGGATGACGACTCGCTCGACGAACGCGTCGAGAGCGGAATCGAAATCGCGTTTTGCGCCGATGCGATTCGGCTCGAGTTTGGAGATGTTCGTTCGATGCAGGTCGTTTTACCGACCGTGACGTTCGATGATACAGTAACGCTCGACCTTGGTGGGGTCCACGTCTTGTTGAAACACGTCGGTGGGGATCATGCTGCCGACGCGGTTGTGGCTTACGTGCCAGAAGAGAAAGTGCTATTTCTAGGGGACGCGCTCTATGCGAACCTCTATGCCTCATCTTGGAGGATGACCGCAGTCGAGACGTTACGGTTATTGAGCGTCCTCGACACGTTCGAGGCTGAGGCGTACGTCTGGTCGCACGGGCACGTAGCGACGCGAGCGGAATATGAGAAAGACCGTGATATGCTTCGACGTTTAGCCCAGATTTCTCTCGATTCCCCTGGAAATAGAGATGCGATCACGTCTCAGTATGAACAGATTACTGGTCGAGAGGTTGACGAAGAGGAGCAAGAGCTGATCACCTTCTTCGTGAATGGATCGAACGGTGAGACGTGATGGAGATTAAACGGATTCACGATGAGGATAAGGTATTTCAACAATTGTTGACGAGCCGATTGCAGGTCGCGGAAGGGGACTTGGAGCAAGACAAGTGAAACTGACGACGTTCTCATTCCAGGCGAAAGCGTTTTATGAACGTTTCGGCTACGAGGTGGCCGGCGTCCTCCGCGACTATCCCTCGGGCTCTGACTACTACATGATGACGAAACGTTTGATCGATGCATGAAAAAGGCGACTCGCGCGAGTCGCCTTTTTCAGTACACTTTATCCCCGTTGAAGATTGAGTTTTTCACCATGACGTAATCGACGGTACGTAACGCGTCGAGATTGTTCCCACCCGAGTATGAGATGGCCGACTGGAGGTCTTGCTCCATCTCGGTCAACGTGTCTTGAAGCGCCCCTTTGTGCTCGACGAACACTTTCTTGCCTTCGACGTTTTTCCGTTCCCCTTTTTGGAATTCAGAAGCCGACCCGAAGTATTCTTTGAGCAGTTTCCCGTCCTGCTCGAACGTCTCCCCCGGAGACTCGTCGTGACCGGCGAACAGTGAGCCGATCATGACCATCGACGCCCCGAAGCGGACCGATTTGGCGATGTCGCCGTGCGTGCGGATGCCCCCATCCGCGATGATCGGTTTCGTCGCCGCCTTGGCACACCAGCGGAGCGCGGCGAGTTGCCAACCGCCTGTCCCGAAGCCGGTCTTGATTTTCGTGATGCACACTTTGCCCGGTCCGATGCCGACTTTCGTCGCGTCCGCCCCGGCATGCTCGAGCTCACGGACCGCTTCCGGTGTCCCGACGTTCCCGGCGATGACGAACGAGCTCGGAAGATGCTGTTTGATGTGTTGGATCATCCGGATGACCGCGTTCGAATGGCCGTGTGCGATATCGATTGTGATGAATTCTGGTGTATGTCCCGCTTCGGCGAGCTGTTCGACGAACCGATACTCGTCTTCTTTCACGCCGACACTGATTGACGCGTACAGGCCACGTCCGTGCATGTCTTCGATGAACCGTAGCCGCGTTTCCGGATTGAACCGATGCATGATGTAGAAATAGCCGTTCTCAGCGAGCGAGAGCGCCACGTTCTCATCGATGATCGTCTGCATATTCGCCGGAACGACCGGAAGGCGGAACGTGAGGCCGCCGAGTGTGACGCTCGCGTCACATTCCGAACGACTATCGACGACACATTTTGCCGGAATCAATTGAATATCTTCATAATCAAACACTTTATCCATCGTTTGCACCCCTATTTACGAACATTTTAATTGAGTTGTCTAGAAATACTTCGCCCATTCGGTAATGTAACGCATTTTTTGATGAAAGTCAAAGGGATGTATCGAAAAAATGTATATTTTCAATACAATAACGTTATTTATATTCTTAATGTTCGTGTTTAGGCTAACTACGTTAATGTTTCACGTGAAAAAAGACCGCTAGTCAGCGGTCTTGAAACATCACATATCGGTTGCGGCCGTTCGACTTGGCTTCATAAAGTGCGAGATCGGCTTGCTTGAGCAATCGTTTCTTTGTCATGCCTGATTGGTAACGAGCGACACCGACACTCGATGTCGTGACGAACGTGTGGCCTTCGATCTGCCACGGGTGCTGGAGCGAAGCAATCAGCTTGTCCGCGACCCGGTCAGGTGCTGACAAATCGGTATAGCGGATCAATACAGAGAACTCGTCGCCGCCGAAGCGGGCGATCACGTCTTGTTTCCGTAGCGCCTGGGTGAGACGGAGTGAGAACTGTCGCAGCAGCTCGTCACCGACGTCATGTCCGAGCGTGTCGTTGATCTGTTTGAAATGATCGATATCGAGCGAGAGGATGGCCAGCTCCTCGCCGTCCTCTTCAACCCTCGAGAGTGCCTCTTCTAAGTAAGCCAAGAAGTAACGGCGGTTCGGGAGCTCGGTCAGCGTATCGTGGTAAGCTAAGTGTTTCAGTTGTTTCTCGAGTACTTTACGTTGCATGATCTCACGGGTGACCGTTAAATAGTGCAGCAACGTCGCTTCTTCATAGATAGCCTGAATCTTCGTCTCGAGCCAAATCCATCTGCCATCGTGGTGGAGGTGACGAAACTCGAGCGTGAGCGGCTCACTGCCGGCCGTCATCGCTTTGAGCTGTTGTCTCGTCGGCGTGACGTCTTCCGGGTGGATGAAGTCGAGCGTATTCTTGCCTTCGTAAACCGCAGGCGCATAGCCGAGGACGCTCTGGTGGGACGGCGAGGCGTAGCGGACACGGCCGTCGCGCTCGAGGATGCAGACGAGGTCGCTCATGTTTTCCGTGATCAGTCGGTACTGCGTCTCACTTTGGCGTAACGCCCGTTCCATCTCTCGTTTCTCGGTCACATCACGCAGGACGGTCATCACGGCGGTCGCCCCTTCATAATCAATCAATAGACTGCCGATATCTACGTGTAAGTGCTGACCGGACGGCGTGACAAGGACGATTTCCGTGTCTTGGACAGGATCACCGAGCTGCAAGGCAGAAAGGCGTTTCCTCGTCACCTCATGGTATTCGGCAGCGATATATGTAAAGATGGATTCGCTCTCGATATACGTCTCCCCGATCGTCTCTAACGCCACGGCGTTCGCATATAAAATTAGGCCGTCTTTATGGACGATGATCCCTTCTGGAATCGTCTCGATGAGCTGGCGATAGCGTCGCTCGCTCTCTTGTAAAGCTCGTTCGGCGGTCTTCTCCGGCGTATGATCGATGATGATGGCGAACAGGCCGGTGATGTTGCCGCCGATCTCGATCGGGATGTTCAAGACGGCGAGGTCGAGCGCTTCACCCGTCTTATCATGCGCCGTGACCCCGTACTTGTGGGGCTTTCCGGATAAGGCGAACTGGAGTCCCTCGCGGACGAGCGGTTGTTCCGAGTCCGGCAGCCAGTCGAGGAACGAACGGTTGATGAAGTTGGCCTCGCAATAGCCGGTGATGTTTGTGACGGCAGGATTGATCGACTTGACCCGAAGTTCGGGGTCGAGCACGAAAATGCCGTGTGGCGAATAGCGGCGCAACGACTCATGCTGGTCACGTAAAATCGATAGCTCGAGCTCACGCCGTTTCCGCTCCGTCACTTCCCGAACGACCGAGATGACGTGGGTGCAGGCACCGGATTCGTCAAATACCGGCGTCACTTCCGACTCGAAATAATGAAGCGGCAACAAGATCACATCTTGGTACTCGAGTGTTTCTGAGTAGAACGAATCAGCGAGGCGGCAGTCTTCATAGACGATGCTCTTTCGTGCGCGAATCGCCTCGTCATAATGGTGGGTGATGAGTGCGGCCGTCTCGGCCGGAACCATGTCGCCGACACACTTTCCGACGTCAGCGTCTGTCCAACCGATGGCCTGCTTCCCCGGCTCGTTCACAAATACATAGCGATAGGTCGAACCGTCCACTTCCATGAAGAACACAAAATCCGAGATTTTGTCGAACGTCTGGAGCAGGATGGAAGAATGGTGTTGGATCGTCTGGTCGGCGCGCATAATGTCCCTCATTTCAGTCGAATTTTTGACACGTCATTCTTATATTACAACATTCATAAAAAGATGTGTGAACATTCCAAAAAAGACAGGACTGTGAAAGTCCTGTCAGGCAGCTTGTTTGAGACGGTCCCGTTCTTGACGGCCGTTCATCACGTAATACAAGAAAATCGTGAAGGCGACGACCCCGGCGAGCAACAGATAGATGGTAGAGAAACCGGTCAGCGGGATGAGTAGCCCGATGAAGTAGGGACCGAAGCCGAGCCCGGCGTCGAGGGCGATGAAGAACGTCGACGTCGCCATCCCCATCCGTCCAGGTGAGGCCGCCTTGACGGCGATGGCCTGTGTACCGGACTGAATATTGCCGAAGCCGAGCCCGATCAACGCGCCGGCGAGTAAAAGGCCCAAAGCGCTCGTCGCTTGGCTAAGGACGAGCAGCCCGACCGCGAAGATGAAGATGGCCGGATACATGACGACGTTGGCGCCACGCACGTCCATGAGCCGTCCCGTGATTGGGCGCGACAACAGGACGGAAATCGAATAGACGAGGAAGAAGACGCTCGCCGCTTCGACGAGGTCGAGTTCAGTCGCGTAAAAGTTGATGTAAGACAAGACGCTCGAAAAACTGAGCGCGGCGATCACGATGATGAGCGCGATCGGTAACGCCTTCGGCTCGACGAACGCCTTAAGTGACAATCCGCGAACGATTTCCGGATTGTCGGCCTCGGGAACGGTGACGAACAAGGCGCTCACTAAACTGACGACGCCGACGACGAGACAAGCGATAAAGATGGTCGAGAAACTCGTATATTGGCTCATCAGCAAGCCGACGAACGGGCCGATGGCGGTGGCGAGCGTCGAGCTCATGCTGTAGTACCCGATACCTTCACCTTTCCTCGCTCCGGGAATGATCTGTGCGACGATCGTGCCGGTCGCTGTGCTCGATAAACCCATGCCGAGACCGTGCACGAAGCGGGTGAACAGTAGGAAGCCGACGCCGAGGTCGACGAAATAGAGCAGGATCGTGGCCGTGAAGAAGGTCAGCCCGATCAACAGCGTCTTGCGCCGTCCGATTGAATCGATCAATCGTCCGATGAACAGCCGGCCGACGAGCGTACCGATGATGAAGATCCCAGTCACGAGACCGGCCTCACTTGTCGTCGCGCCGTACGTCGCAACGGCGTGGACACCGATCGTTACCATGAG
This sequence comes from Exiguobacterium sp. SH0S2, assembly GCF_004337185.1. NCBI lineage: Bacteria > Bacillati > Bacillota > Bacilli > Caryophanales > Exiguobacterium > Exiguobacterium sp. SH0S2. The sequence goes on from NZ_SJVB01000004.1 coordinate 102,996, forward strand.
CAAGAAAAAGATGAGCGTCAAGAAGAAGTTGACGAGCGAGATGATGAGGAAGTCTTTCGTCCATAATTTTTGTGCGGTCAATTGCATCGGCGATGATGCCTCCTTATTTGTTTGAACCTAAATAGTTAGTAAACATAACTAAAGGAGTATAGCAAATTGATGAGAGCTTGTCAGAGACGACGCATTGTGCATGAAAAACCGATTCGCGTGAGCGGATCGGTTTTTCATTAGATCAAGTGGTGGCGGTACCAGAGGACGATCGGTACGAGAACGAGTGAAACGATTCCACCGAGCAGTGATAGCGTCAAATAGCTCGACTGGGAGGCGATGATACCTGACAGCATGCCGCCCGAGGCGCCGGACAAGGCGATCCAGACGTCGACCGATCCTTGCGTCTTCGCTCTCGTCTCGGGTGTCGTCGCATCGACCAAGATGGCCGTCCCACTGATGAGACCAAAGTTCCAACCGACACCGAGCAAGACGAGACCGACGATCAACAAGAACAGCGAGTCGGCCGGTGCGAACGCCGCGACGACGCCTGCGAAGAATAACGTCACCCCGGAAGCGATGGCCATGATTTCACGGCCGACTTTGTCGACGAGCACGCCGGTCACGAGCGAGGGTAAATACATCGCGCCGATATGGAAGCCGATGACGAGACCGACCGCGCTCAGTTCATGGCCGTGTTGCCGCATGTGGACAGGTGTCATCGTCATGATGGCGACCATGACGATTTGGCTGAGCACCATGACGAAAGCACCGACGTACACACCAAGACGAGAGTGGACTTCTTCGGGTTGACGTTGCGTCGCGTCTGTCGATTGCTTCCGTTTCGATTCGATGGCTCGGGCGACGAGGAGCGGGTCAGGGTTCAAAAACACGATCAAGATGAGACCGGCCACGAAGTAGGCGGCTCCCGCGAGTAAAAACGGACCAGAAAGCGTCGGGATGCCGATGGCGTCAGCAACCCGCCCCATCGGTTCGACCAAGTTCGGTCCGGCGACGGCACCGAACGTCGTCGATACCATGGCAATACTGACCGCGGTCGCCCGTTCGGTCGCATTCGCCAAATCCGTTCCGGCGTAACGGGCCTGGAGGTTACTCGCCGTCCCGGCCCCGTAAATAAGGAGCGACACGAACAAGAGCGGTACGCTCTCGAACGCGGCGGCAAAGATAACACCGAACGCACCGAGGGATCCCGTCAAGAACCCGGTCGCGAGTCCGAACCGGCGTCCGACCCGTTGCGATATCATCCCGATCAGAAACGCGGCGCCGGCAGAGCCGAGCGTGAACAGCGCCGTTGGGACACCCGCATACGCATCGGTCCCGAGCAGGTCGCGGGCGAGGAGCGCCCCGACGGTTATGCCTGCGGCGAGGCCGGCACCCCCGAAAATTTGAGACAGCACGACGACGAACAACGTCCGTTTATACAGACGGCGTTGTTGCTCGGTGTCGGTCACATATGAATCAATCTTATTTCGCATGACACGATTCCTCCTCCATCAACTTATACCCCACCTAGTATAACGTTTGCAGGCGTGGAAAAGAAGGGTGGACAAAAAAGGACTCGACTCGAAAATACCGAGTTGAGTCCTTCTGTTCGTGAATCGTCAAGCGCGGTCCCAGAACCGGGCTTTGGCAATCCCGTCGATGAACGTGTCGAATCCGTCGAGACTGTGCTGTTTGAACGTGTAGACGCCAGGTTGGTCCGTCTTGACGCGGCACTGATCGAGCACTGAATCATCGTGTAAGTGCAAAGCGAGCGGCTTGAAGTGTTTATACGTGTTCTCGATAAACTCGAGGACGTCGTCTTCGACCGAACTCGCGGCGCTGACGAGGAAAGCGGCGTCGAACAGGCTCGAGTCGACCGTATCGTACGTCTCTTTCACTTTGAGGTCACCGAGCGTGTACGATTTCTTCCCGACGAGGCTATAGTTCACTTTTTTGTCGGCGAGTGCTTGGACCCACGCCTTCACTTGCGCGGCATCGACATCACCGGCGAGAAGGACGGCGACGCTCTTCGTATCCGGTTTCGAGATCGTGTCCGCCATGCTGAGGGCAGGCGATGTTTTGTCCGAGACGACTTCGTTGTTCTCGGCAGGCAGTGCGACGCCTAAGTTGTCGGCGACGACCGAGGCGAGGTGACGGTCGATCCGGTTCAACAAGTCGACGGCATTTTCTTTCACCATGTCTGATTCACACTTGCCGAGCTCGAAACTGTAGGCGTCTTGAATGTGCTGCTTTTCGACCGGGGTCATGCTGTTGTAGAACATTTTGGCTTGTGAGTAGAAGTCGAGGAAGCTGTCGCTGCGGCCACGGACTTTGTGACCATCGACTTTCTCTTGGTAATGCTCAAATCCACCTTGGTCGACCGGCACAGGTGCCGGCTGATTGTTGTTGAGCGCGTTTTTATGGTAGCTCGTCTGGCCTTTATGGACCGACATTTGATGCATGCCGTCGCGTTGATTGTTATGGAACGGACAGACCGGTTTGTTGATCGGGATCTGATGGAAGTTCGGTCCGCCGAGACGTGATAGCTGTGTATCTGTGTATGAGAACAAGCGCCCTTGCAGGAGCGGGTCGTTCGAGAAGTCGATGCCGGGAACGATGTGCCCTGGATGGAATGCGACCTGTTCGGTCTCGGCGAAGAAGTTATCGACGTTCCGGTTGAGCGTCATCTTCCCGACAAGTTTGACCGGGATCTCTTCTTCCGGCCACAGTTTGGTCGGATCGAGGATATCGAAGTCGAACTTGAACTCGTCTTCGACTGGGATCATCTGCAGTCCGAGTTCCCATTCCGGGTAGTCGCCTTTATCGATCGCCTCATACAAGTCGACGCGGTGGAAGTCGGCGTTTTTCCCGACGGCCTTTTGCGCCTCGTCCCACACTTGCGAGTGGACACCGAGCTTCGGTTTCCAATGGAACTTGACGAAATGGGCTTTCCCTTCCTTGTTGACGAGTCGGAACGTGTGAACGCCGAACCCTTCCATCATGCGCAGGCTGCGCGGGATGCCGCGGTCGCTCATCGCCCACATCACGTGGTGAGCCGCCTCATGGTTTTGGCCGACGAAATCCCAGAACGTGTCGTGGGCACTCCCGCCTTGCGGGACTTCCGTGTGCGGTTCAGGTTTCACCGCGTGGACGAGGTCCGGGAATTTGATGGCGTCTTGGATGAAGAAGACCGGCATATTGTTTCCGACGAGGTCATAGTTGCCTTCGTCCGTATAAAACTTCGTCGCAAATCCACGGACGTCACGGACCGTGTCGCCGGACCCACGCGAACCTTGTACCGTCGAGAAGCGGACGAAGACAGGCGTCACTTTCGCAGGATCGTTCAGGAAATCCGCTTTCGTATAGTCGGCAAGTGACTCGTATACTTGAAATTCTCCGTGGGCACCGACGCCGCGCGCGTGAACGATTCGTTCAGGAATCCGTTCATGGTCAAAGTGCGTCATTTTTTCACGGAAGTGGAAATCTTCGATGAGCGTCGGTCCCCGAAGCCCCGCTTTGAGCGAGAACTCATCCTCCGCCATCTTCAGTCCTTGGTTCGTCGTCAGTCCTGCTGTTTGTTCATTGTCGATCGTATGTTGTTTCAACTGTTCTTCTTTTTTATTCCCCATCATGTTGCCTCCCCATAAGTATATGCTCTCCCGACGTAAGCCGTGATTGACCTACTTTACGGTTTTTCCCTAACGCTACGAGAAGAAACCCCCATTTTAAAATGGGGGTCGGTTAGCGCAGCATCGACAACGTCTTCGTCGTTCCATCTGATAAGGTGTATCGGACGATATAGTGGCGGGAGGTCGTCTCCATCTTGTAGGAACTGATTTTCGTCGGTTTTTCCCCGATGTGAAGGAGTGTCAAGTACGTCACACCTTTCCCGCGCTTCGTTGTCGCGACTTGATTCCGTTGTTGCCAATCGTAATCGCGGTACGAGACGTGGCTCGACCCGACGGCGAGTTTTGGAATCGAGCCGACCTCAAGTTGCAGGAGATGGAGCGAGCGGCCAGCCGCGTCTTTGAAGTAAGCGTATCGACTGCCACTCGCCACCCGGTGCAATCCGACACCGAGATGGAACCGCTGGACGAACGATTCGGTCACCGGACTCGTGACCCGGTCATAGACGAGCACCGTCCCGTCACGGTCATAGGCGAGACGCCGAGTGTGCGACATGCCGTTCCCGATCAATTGGCTCGTCCCGGAAGCCGTCCACTGAATCGAGGAGGTCCCGACCGACGTGATCTGGCTTCGTCGCAAGTTGCTCGGGATCAATCGGAAGCTTTGCCCGGCAACGTGAACCGTATTGTGAGCAGCGGCTTGGAGCACGACGTTCCGTTCAGGACGCTTCGTGTACGCATAACGTCCGCTCTCGACTAGGAAATCGCGGCCGTAACCGTACAAGTCGATGGACAGGTCGTCAGCATGTTTATGGATGTTGCTATGGTAACCAGCCGTCATCGTCACTTGGACGGCGTCTTGGAACGGTCCGGAGCGTCCTCCCCAATGTTGCCTGAAGAATGCGTATTGGTTGGACAGTCGGCCTGCCTTGACCGTAGGCTGCACTCCGGCCTTGCCTCCCGTCATCGCATAGAGGAGGTGGGGATACCGTTCAATGTAAGGGATGGCGTTCGTCCGGTGGGTGATGGACGGTGTGTCGCCGAACATCGGCAACGTGCCGTTCGGTTTGAGCATATACGTGAGCGCCACCGGCATGTCTTTCACGTCACGCATTCGACTCGACAGCTCAAAACGGTTCGCCGACGCCCAATCATTGAAGCGGGCGAGTGTGTCATATAGATAGATTTGATAGTAGGGTGAGTGTTCGAGATGGACGCCGTCCGCACTTAAACTATGGTTCAGTTGTCTCGTCAGGCGGGTTGTGGCGAGCCCTCGCCAAGCCGCAGAGCGGTCAAAGGATCGATGCGTCTCGGCAACGGCCGAGAGCGCCATGTCTTGAAAGATACCGTGGTTGTTATTCGGTTTATAAAAGCTCGTCTTCGCCAAGAGCGTCGCGTGTTCATAAAGTGTTTTCGCAAACAGTTGTGAGAACGCTGGGTCAGTATTGACGCGCGATGTCCGGAATACGTTCCAAAAATTGAGCAAATGGAACGTACGGATTGCGGTACCGTGGTCATGGTAAGGCCATGGGTGGCGCGTATAGGCAGAAATCGGATATTGCTTCGTCCAGCTCGAGATGATTCGCTTCCCGTAACGGAGATACTCATCTTGTCCGGTGGCGGCGTAAGCTTGCGTCAGTTGGTTAAGTGTCGTGAAATAGTGGATTTGAAACTTGAATGAGTTTGAATCGACGTTTGGGACGTACTTGTCGAATCGATATGTATCAATATTTGGGACGCGCAACTGATGGGGTGGTGATGGGATATACCAATTCCCCTTTATGGCGGCGTCGGCTCGGGCGATGGCAGTCGAGTCTTTAAGCTCGTCGTAATAGTAGGGGATGTGTCCGCGCGTCAGCGTCCTCATGTATTCGTGAATAAGCCGTGTGTTTGCCGAGTCCGCAATCGCGGTTAACGATAGGTTCGTCGAAATCAGTCGTCCATCTTGCTTCCTTACGTACCAGGTCGTTCTTCCGTCAACGAGGCGATAGTAGGCACCCGATGTCGTGACGGCTCGAAATATTTTCGTGCTTTTTAGCGTCGTCTTCGGGATGAGTGTCTTGCCTGAAAATTGATAAAGTATGGTGCCGGCGGAGACGCTAACTTGATATGGGGCTGGTGTCGCAGCTTCGACGTTTTCGGGTGAAATACTGATGTTGATCAGGAACAATAAAACCAAGACGATAACGGAGCGTCTCATAAAGTGTCGTCCTTTCTGGAGCACGATTCAGCAAAAAATCCCTGCCCCATACAGTTAGCCGTTGGGGGAGGGAAGTCCTGCTTGTTCAGTGAACGAAAGGTGTCACAACGCTGCCCAAACGCTCTGCTTCAAAACGATATGCTGCACTTTTTCAGGCTCGAGATCGTATTTCGTCGAGATGGTCCGGGTCACTTTTGCTTTCAAATCAGGGTCGTTGGATTGTTTCGCCTCGTAAATCTTGTTCCACTCTTCCCAGACACGTACCTCGCCTTCAGATAGTTGGCCGGTCCATTCTTTCTCGCGAAGCTGCCAACCGAACACCATGTCGTCGTAGTCGCCGGCCTCGACCGTCTCGGCGAGCGACCAGTCGCCTCCTGGCGCGTAGACGGCCTGACCGAGGGGAGAGTCCGTGCCAATATACGCCTCGTGATCATAAAAACGGATCAATGCGGCTTGGAACGTGTCTCGTTCGGTCACCTCACTCATGACGTCATGGCTGATGGACTGGAGCGTCTCGACGTCAGGACGTCCGTGGACGACGACATCGTATTCATAGCGGACCGCGTCATCTTCATGTATCGGTTTGCTCGCTTCAATCGTATAAGTTGCTTCGTGCTGAGACATCTGCTCAGTTTTGTCTTTCTGTTTCGGCGGGTCATTCGGCCACACGTAAGCGGTGAACGCGATGGCAGGGACGAGCAGCAGTGCTCGTCTCAGACGATATACCCACTGCGGTTGTCGTTTCGATTTCATGGTTATCACTTCCAATCTTATGTATGAAAAAATCCCCTGATCGCCAGGGGATTAACGCGTCCGATCTAATCGTACGAGCCGGGCATCCGAATTGTCGATGCCGCGCACTAAATCACTCAAGATTTTAGAACCTAACATGCTGTAAACCGTACCGTTGCCGCCATACCCGAGCAGGTAGAACAGGTTTTTCCGGTCCGGGTGTTCCCCGATGAAGGGCAGGTGGTCGATCGATTCACCGAACAGAGCTGCCCAAGCGTATTCGACTGTCAAATCGTACATCGGGAACAGTGCCGCGACTTCTTGGCGAATCCGCTCGGCCCGGTTATGAATAAGTGCCTCGCTATGAGGTGTCTCTGGTTTTTCCTCGTCGAGGCCACCGGCGATGATCCGGCCATCGACCGTCGTCCGTAAATACAGGTAAGGACGTTTCGTCTCCCAAATGAGCGCCTGCCCGTCCCAATCCTTGAAATCCTTGATTGGGTTCGTCGCGATGGCGTAGGAACGATTGAGCTCGATGCGATGGGTGTCGAGCAGTGGTGCCGGCCCGTAACCGGTCGCGAAGATGACATGCTTAGCCTTGAACGTTGTTTCAGGCGTCAACACGAGCCAGCCGTCTCCGTCAGGCACGACTTCCGTCACGTCCGTCTCCTCGAAAATCGGAACGTCGTTCATCGATAGGTGGCGAACGACTTGACGGCTGAGCGTGAGCGGGTTGACTTCAGCATCGCCTTTTGTGATCAGTGCGGCCGGTTTATCAAATGGGAACCGGTCTTGGAGTGCCGTTTGATCAAGCCATTCAGCGTCAAACCCGTGCTTGGTGAGCATCTCATATTCACGTTTCAGTTTGGAGACATCTGCCTCCTCGCTCGCGAAGCAAAGGCTGTCGCGTCGGATGTAGACGTCTTTTGCATCGACGGTCTCGGCGACCTCGTCGAGCGCATCGACCGCCTCCCTACATAATTTATAGAAGCGGACGGCATCGACTTCCCCGATCTGATCAGCGAGCTCATGCAACATGATGTCGTTTGAATACTGGATGAGCCCAGTGTTCGCCGCCGTGCTTCCGGCTCCGACTTTCCCTTTGTCGAGGACGGCGAAGTCGATGCCGTCCTTATAAAGCGTGTAAGCCGTCAATGTGCCGGACATGCCGGCTCCGATGACGAGCACGTCGTACTGTTCTTTTTGGATCGGCTTTTGTAAGACGATCTGTTCCGACTCAGTGATCGGCCAATATAAGTTCCCGTTGTGCATTTCCATGACGTCATCCTCCGATAATCAGCATCTTCTTCTTAATCCCCGAATTTTGAGATTGAAAACGCAAAAAACCGCAGACGAGATGTCTGCGGTAGCGTTCGTTATTTTTTGACGACAACTGTTTTAGCAGATGCGCCTTTCGTATACGTGATGCGTTTGACGTTCTCGGCACCACGAATTTCTGCAAGGTTCGTTCCGTCGACGATGACTTCTTTGACGGTCGCGCCTTTGAAATCGATGATGGCACCGGCTTGTTTCGGCTTCACTTGAACGACGACGTTCTTGAGCGGGTCACCCGTCAATTCCGTGTAAACGCCGCGCACGAAGATGCCGTTCTTAAAGTTCGTGCCTTTACCGATCGTCACGCCGATGTAGTCGTCTTGAAGGACAAGACGGGCAGCCTTATTGTTCTCGACCGTGTAACGTTTCACATCGACAACGGGTTCTGGTGTGAGGTCGATTTGCGCGAGGACCGGATCGTGGTCACTGGCCCGGCCTGACATCTCTGTGAAGTCGGCGTTGACGTGGATCATATCAATCTCGGTCGTAGCGGCCAAACGGTTCGACACGAGGATGTGGTCGAGCACTTGCGAGTTGCCTTGGTAGACGTATGAGTAACGATCGACGGCAGGTACTTTCTCGACCATGTTCGTCATCAAGTCACCTTTGAAGATTTGAAGCGCGTCTGAGAACTCGAAGTCGTTGAAGTCACCGAGAGCGACGACGTTCGCATCCGGGTTATCGGCTTTCACGTCCGCTACGAAGTTGTGGACGAGTTGTGCGATTTTTTTCCGTTGCACTTCACTGCCGAGCACGACTGGTTGTTGTGAACCGAAGAAGCCGGTGTCGCCGCCTTTTGAGTTCCAATGGTTGGCGATGACGACGACGTTCTCACCTTGGAAGTCGAACTGGGCCGCGAGCGGCTTACGTGAGCTGTTGAATGCTGGGTCGAGTGGCGCGATTCGGCCCGGGTTATGTGTCAACTTGCCGTTTTCGTAACCGACGGCCGTTGTCGCGTCACCAGCAGGGATGCCTTCCGTGAGCGAGACGCGTTCCGGATTGTACAAGAAGCCGACACGAATGTTGGCGTTCGGTGCGCCGCCATCTTGATTGTTCTCCGGATCGATGTTGACGTACTTGTACGACTTGCCGCCGATCGAGACGATATCATCGATCAAGCGTTGATAGCTTTGGTCAGCTGCAGCATCTCCTGTGCTTTGACCGTTGTTGTCTTGAACTTCGGTCACGCCGATGATGTCCGGGTTGTTCAACTCTTCGACGAACGCTTTCGCCAGTTTGAGCGCCTTCTCGTCCGACGTCTCCTTCACGTTGTTCGAGAAGTTCTCGAGGTTGTAAGAAGCGATCGTCAACTTGTCTTCTTCTGCCTCGATGAATGTCGTCTCACGCTTAGCATCACCTTTGACAAAGGCAGCTTTCATCTCATCGAGACCTGCTTGAATTTTGTAGTTTCCATATGAATAACCGACGACACCGACGATTGGTCCGTTGAAACGGTCACCGGTCGCGACATCGAACTCACGCGCTTCTGCGTTCGGTTCGAGACGGAACTGGATACGTTCCGGGTTTGCGTCATCTTTCTTCAAAAGGATTCCTCCGTTGAACGTCTCGGTAGGCGTGCTTTCGAGTACGGTCACGAGGTCACCGTTTTGTTGCGGCGACACCGATTTGAGATTTCCGGTCTCGACGCGCATCCCTTCGAGGCTTTCCCAGAAATCGATGGCGTCTTTGTCTGGATTGAAGACGGCGAGGGCGTCGCTGTCGATAAACTCGGTCGGCAAGTTCGACTCGTCAATCTTCACTGGCGTCGGGAGTGTGACATCACTCTTGACGACACTGACACTGCCGTTACGCGTATCAATTTGCGTCATCTTCATGTCCGTCTGTTGGCGATCGCTATACCCTTCAATCGCGTATTCGCTGACGACACCTTTCACGCTGACGAGGTCACCGACTTGGATGCCGGCGATCGAACGTCCGCCGTACAAGATGATGCCTTCTGACGTGCGTGCGTCTTGGTCGGCTTCCATGTCCGGTGTTTGAATGTAGTAATAAGTCGTACCCATCGAGACGAACGTGTACGTGACGATTCCTTCGACGCCTTCGACCGTTTGGCCGTTCATCGGTGACGTGTGGCTCGCGCCTTGGATGTCATGGATGCGGATCTTGTCCGTGATCTTATAGTCGTACGTTGTCACAGCGCTGAACGCATCGCCTGATTTGACGGTGACTTTGAGTGTCTTCGTTGCGTCGATGCGAACAGGTGCCGTATAGAGCGTCCCGTTCACTTTCGGGTCCGACCCATCGAGCGTGTAGTAAATTTCAGCGCCCGCAGTCGTCGTCGAGAGCGTCACGTCTTGTGGCCCGACGAACGTTCCTGCGCCTGGCTTCGCCGTTGCCGGACGGAGTACCGTCGGGTCGATGGCTGTGTCAGCCGCATCACGTGGGATGATTTGATAGGTGTTGTCGAACTGTTGGACGATCCCGGTGATTGATGCGTAGTTGACGTCCGTCTGTAAATCGAGAACGCCGCGTTCGTCACGGACGACAAATTCCTTCGTTCCGTCTGTCGCCGTCAAGTTCTGACCGCTGCCTGTTAGTGTGACGTTCTTCACGGTCACGAGTTCAGACTCGACGTCCTCATTGATCTGTTCGCCTGTGAGAACTTGCGCAGCTGGGACGCTCGCCGTTTGTTTCGAGACGACGACCGCATTGTTTAATTGAAGGAGCTCACGGTATGAACCGATCGCACCTGTGACGACGACTTCATCGCCGACGTTGACCGCGAGTGATGTCGGACGGACTGAGAGGCCGCCTGTCGCGTCTTGGATTGAAATCGTATTGGCGAGTTTTGCCGTGACGACCCCTTTAATCGTGACCGTCTCGCCTTCAGCTTTCGTGCGGGCATCATTGATCGAAATTGGTGCCACTGGCGCCGGTGGTTCTACCGTTCCGCCATCGCCGTATACGACACCTTGGAACGTGTGCGACCCGAGGTTCGTGAACGTATCGATTGGTTGTGAGTTCCATTCCGCCGCTGGGTCGAACGCATCCGTACCGTTAGCATCTCCGGTCGTGACCGTATCTTTACGAATCAACGTCTGGTCAGCGGTTGCGACGCTTGTTCCCCATTTTGTGCCCGGGTCGACACCGATTTGACCGAAGACGTCGAGCACAGTGTCACCTTTTTTCAAGACGAGCGTGTCATCACCGTTAAAATTTGTCACGCCGCTCGTCGCATTTGATTTTGCCTTGAGCGCTTCACTCGCACTGCCGTTGACGATGACATACGTGCCACCCGGTTGGAGGGTCCCCGTCAAGTTGAGCGTCGTGCCAGGAGCCGTCCCGCCGTTTGAATACAGTTCGAGCTTGTAGGCAGAGAGGTCGATGGCTGAATCGGTTCCGTTGAACAATTCAATCGCTTTGTTGTTGCTTGAGCCTTCAATATACTCCGAGATGAATAAGTCTGCTGCGTTCAACGTTTCGGCTTGTACGTTTGCCGCGATTGGCGTCATGCTGCTGACGATCAGTCCGGCTGATAAAGCGAGGCCGGTCATTTGTTTGAGTGAACGTGCTTTTGGTTTCCCCATGTTGTAGTCTCCCTTTGGTATGTAGATGGCCGATACGATTTCCCAATTCGTTTGGTCACTTGTTGAGCGTTTAGCCCCCTCCTAGTCAATACAAGAAATGATAGCGCTTACATTAATCGACTGGTGTCTATGAAAATGGCTCGTTACGACTCCATCGATTGGTGTATTTGACTATCATTTACCAACTTTGCAACTACATGTTAAACATAACCAAGCAGACGTCAGAACTCAATCTCCTTTTCACGAAGTTCATATTACATTTCGATGACAAGGTAATGAGTTTTTGGATTTTTCCCTTTTAGGTTGACGACAAGGCCATGAACTCTTACAATTCATTAATACAAATTAAGTGTATCGGTTAACTGTGAATTAATAGGGAGGAAACGAATGACGACGACTACTTATCCGGTCATCCCGGGAGCGGGGACGTTTTATTATGAAGGGAATCAAACCGGGATATTATTATGTCACGGTTTTAATGGGACACCACAAAGCGTGCGCGATGTCGGGATCGACTTGATGGAAAAGGGCTTCACGGTGTATGCCCCTCGCTTGACGGGGCACGGGACCGACCCCGAGGACTTTAGATGTTCGACGAGCAAGTGCTGGTATGAGAGCATGGAAGCAGGTATCCGCTTCTTGCGCGAGCGATGTCGCCACGTCATCGTCGTCGGACAATCGATGGGCGGGACGCTCGCCTTGAAAGCCGCGCTCGCCGGCCTTGCCGACGCCGTCATCACGATCAACGCGGCGTTGTCTGTACCGGGCTACGCGTGTCATGCGGCTGACGACGTCTGTCGCTTCATCGACGAGGACGAGCCGGATATCAATGCAAATGACGTGTATGAGATCGTCTACGACAAAGTACCGACGTCGGCCATTCGCGAATTGCTCGCTTTGATCGAGGAAGTTCGGCCTCGTGTGTCGGACGTAGTAGTTCCGACGTGCGTCATCCATTCCGCTGTCGACCACGTCGTCCCGCCGGAAGATTCGATGTGGTTGTATGACAAGATTCAGGCGCCGAAGCAGCGTATCGTTTTGGAGCAATCGTACCATGTGGCGACGATGGACCATGATCGCGGTCGATTAGCCGACGCGATCGGTACGTTCTGTGAACAAGTGACGACGGTTGAACAAATGTAGTCTCTAAGACTGCATTTTTATTTGCACTTCTTTGCAAACGCTTGCACTAATGATATTGTAAGATTAGATTTACCCAAACAGTGGTATGTACCTTCATTGATACTAATCGTAGGCTTAGGAGGAATTTGGCGTATGGAGACGGCGTTCAGACAAAGTGAGAAGCAAGGCATCGCCCGGGCATGGTGGAAAGAAGCCATCGCCTATCAAATATACCCACGCAGTTTCAAAGATTCGAACGGGGACGGCATCGGCGACCTCCGTGGCATTATCGAAAAGCTTGATTACTTGGAAGACCTCGGCATCGATGTGATCTGGCTCTGTCCGATGTACAAATCACCGAACGATGACAACGGCTATGACATCAGCGATTACGAAGACATTATGGAAGAGTTCGGGACGATGGAAGATTTCGATGCGTTGCTGAGCGCGGTCCATGCGCGAGGGATGAAGCTATTGCTAGACCTCGTCGTCAACCATACGTCAGACGAACATCCATGGTTCGTCGAATCGAAAAGTTCGAAAGACAACCCGAAGCGGGATTGGTATATATGGCGAGACGGATCAGAAGACGAGCCACCGAACAACTGGGCCAGTATTTTCGGCGGCTCGGCCTGGGAATATGACGCGGCGACCGAGCAGCACTACCTTCACGTGTTCTCTAAAAAACAGCCTGACTTGAATTGGGAGAATGAAGAAGTGCGCGGTGCGGTCTACGATATGATCAACTGGTGGCTCGATAAAGGAATCGATGGGTTCCGGGTCGATGCGATCAGCCACATTAAAAAGATGCCGACCGAGACGATGTTGCCTTCCCTGGATGGCAAACGTCACGTCACGGCGTTCTCGATGTATTCAAATATCGAGGGGATCCACGAGTATCTCCAAGAGATGAAGCGCGAGACGTTCGCCAAGTACGATATCATGACGGTCGGCGAGACGAACGGGATCGAGCCGAAAGCGGCCGACCTGTGGATGGGACCTGGAAACGGGGCGATGAACATGGCGTTCCATTTCGACCACGTCGATATTATGCGCAAGTCCCGGCTCGCCCCGCTTGACGTCGTCGAACTGAAACTTATTTTTGACAAGTGGCAACAAGGGTTGCTTGAAACAGGGTGGAACGCCCTCTATATCGAGAACCATGACATGGTGCGTGCCGTCTCGCTCGTCGGGGACGAGAACCACTATTGGCGTGAGAGTGCGACCGCGCTCGGGATGATGTACTTCTTCATGCACGGGACGCCGTTCATCTATCAAGGGCAAGAAATCGGTATGAAGAACGTGCCGTTGCCATCGATTCACGACTACGATGACGTCGCGACAAAGAACGAGTACTTCGAACGGATCGCGAACGGGATGAGTGAAATCGACTCGATGCAACACGTGTGGGGGACGTCACGCGACAACGTCCGGACGCCGTTGCAATGGGACGCCTCGCCGCACGGCGGCTTCTCGTCAGCCACCCCGTGGATGCCGATCCATGCCGAATATGAGACGTTGAACGTGGAAGCACAGTCTAAAGACGTGAACTCGATTCTGTCGTTCTACAAGGCGATGATCCGTCTACGCCGAGCCGAGGAGACGTTCACGTATGGAAGTTACCGTGATCTCTTGCCGGAACATCTGCAAGTATTCGCGTATGAGCGCAAGTTCGAGCAACAATGCTTTTATGTGCTCGTCAACTTGACGGCGAATCCGGCCGAGACGACGCTGCCTGGTCTTGACGAGGCGACGCTCGTCTTGACGAATGAGGTGGACCCGGAACCGATCGAGCAAGACACGTTCATGCTGAAGCCGTTTGAAGCCCGGTTATATCGCTTATAATGACGAGACACCTTCCATTCGGGAGGTGTCTTTTAGGAGGGGATCAGTATGCATCAGATCGAACTCGGGAACGACGACGTCACGGTTCGATTCATCATTGCTGAGGCTAATCGTACGACGCTAAAACTCGTCCTCGCTCGCGACGCAGAAATGGTCCGGACGGCTGACTATGTCTCGTTTGGACGAGACCTTACCGAGGCGTATGAGCAATTGAGTGGTAAGGCCCAACTTCAAAATGAGAGCGGCCGGACGATTTTAACGATTGCGTTCAACAGGGGACGGGTCGATGTCTCAATCGCGTGGGGACAAGGCGTGACGACGTTTGTGACCGATCAAAGTTATTTGACGAAAACGCTTGGTCAGATCGGACCGTTTGAATAGACTGTGACAAATGCGGGAAAAGAGCATATGATAGAGGTTGACTATACGGAAAGGGGTGTCGGGTATGGATGGTAAGAAACGCGCGGACATTCGCCCAGGACTCCACGTCCAGATCGTCCTGAAACAAGATCAGCGGAGCGGGAAGTTGACGAAAGGCGTCGTCAAAGACATTTTGACGAACTCGCCGAGTCACCCGCACGGCATTAAAGTACGCTTAAACGATGGACAGGTCGGTCGGGTAAAAGTGATCGAAGCTGGAGGTGAATAATATGAGTGAAAAGAAATTGAGTTTCCAAGAGGCGATGAAGCAAAAACTCGCCGAGAAGAAACAGAACGAAACGAAAGTGCCGACAGGACTTCGTGGGACGAAGCAAAAACCGTTGACGAACCAGTTGACGAAAAAGCCGAACAACCAGAAGAAACGGACCGGCGTATAAACCAAGCAGTTGCTCATGCGAGCGACTGTTTTTTTGTTGGGGTCAATCAGGAGATGCATCAATGAAATGGCGATCGTTGAAGTCATGCAGATGAAGCTTCTTTAAAAAAAGTGAAACCTTAAATCAAATAACGAAATAAAAATGATGATTTATTCATTCTTCCAAAATAGCATGTAAGCGCTTTAAGTGTCGGTTTTTCAGTCTTTTTGTCGTGTGTCATGTGAATTTTTTGTGAACTCACCTATAAAAAAATTGTTGCTAATTGTCAGAATCTTTGTATAATTCAGAACTAAGACATCATAAAAAATCTTCAACTTAGATTTCCACAACAGGGAGGAACTTATTCATGGAAGCTGTACAAAACTTGTTACAAGGAAGCGTCGACTTTTTAAACAACATCTTATGGTCGTACGTGCTTATCGTCGGATTGATTGGGGCCGGGATTTACTTTACGGTCAAGACAAGGTTTATGCAGTTCCGCTACTTAAAAGAGATGTTCCGTGTCGTCACAGAAAAATCGGACGCCACAGATAGTAAGAGCATCAGCTCGGCGAAGTCGTTCTTCATCGGAGCGGCAACGCGAATCGGGACTGGTAACTTGGCAGGGGTCACGGTCGCGATCACACTCGGTGGACCGGGAGCAGTGTTCTGGATGTGGATCGTCGCCCTCGTCGGTGGCGCTACCGCGATGATCGAGAGCACGCTCGCTCAAGTGTATAAAGTAAAAGACGACGTCGCATACCGCGGCGGTCCAGCTTACTACATTGAAAAAGGGCTCAACAACCGCGTCCTTGGTATCATCTTTGCAGTATTGATCGCATTCACGTTCGGTCTTATCTTCAACTCGGTACAATCGAACACGATCGCAGCAGCGTTTGATAACGCGTTCGGTCTCGAAGCTGCAGTCGGTGGCGCTATCCTCGTCGTCTTGACAGGACTCGTCATCTTCGGTGGCGTCCGACGGGTCGCGAACTTCTCGGCAATCGTCGTACCGATCATGGCTGTCCTTTACTTGATCGTCGCTCTTTATGTCGTCGTCGTGAACATCACAGAAATGCCAGCCGTCCTCGGCATGATCTTCAAGAGCGCGTTCGGAATCGAGCAAGCGTTTGGCGGTTCGGTCGGTGCGGCTATCATGATGGGTGTCCGTCGTGGTCTCTTCTCGAACGAAGCTGGTATGGGTTCGGCACCGAACGCAGCAGCGGCAGCAGAAGTGTCACACCCGGCGAAACAAGGTTTCATGCAGACGCTCGGTGTGTTCTTGGATACGTTGATCGTCTGTACGGCGACAGCGGCTATCGTCCTCCTTTCGGACAGCTACGCGGCTGGTAACGGTGAAGGGATCGCACTCCTTCAAAACGCGTTGGCTGAGCAAATCGGTGCTTGGGCACCTGGCTTCATCGCTGTCAGTGTCCTCTTGTTCGCATTCAGCTCGATCGTCGGTAGCTACTACTACGGTGAGACGAACATCGAGTTCATCAAGAAGAGCAAAGGCGCTGTCTTCGGTTTCCGCCTTCTCACAATGGGCTTTGTCTTCCTCGGTTCGGTCGCGAGCCTTGGCTTCGTTTGGAGTCTCGCCGACTTGTTCATGGCCGGTATGACACTCATCAACTTGGTCGCCATCTCGCTTCTCGGCGGTGTTGCCTTCAAAGTACTTCGTGACTACGAAGAGCAACGGGCCCAAGGTCTCAACCCACGCTTCTCGGCCCGTAAGCTCGGCATCGAGAACACGGAATGTTGGGACGTCGACGAGGACGAAGTCGCAGAAGGTGCGGTTCAAATCGCCGCTGCCGATTCGTCAAAATAATCATTTACGCAACAACAGGGGCCCTGCATCGGGGCCCCTGTCTTTTTATGCGTTCTGGCGGAGCGTTTCCACGTTCGCCGTCCCAGGTTTTGCGTTCAAATGGAGGTACGTGCCGGCGACGAACAAGGCGCCCCCGACGATATTGCCGAGTGTGGCAAACAGTAGATTATAGAGTGCGAGCCCGATGTTGATGGCTTCAGACGGCACATAATAGAGGGCCAGCCCGAAGATACCCATGTTGGCGATCGAGTGCTCGAAACCGGCGGCGAAAAAGACGACGACCGGGAGCATCGTCAACATGATTTTGGCGACGTCGTTTTGCGTCTTGAGCGGCATGAAGATGGCGATACAGACGAGTACGTTACAAAGAATTCCTTTTAAGAAAATGGCGAGTGCGTCACCGCCCATCTTTTTAGCAGCTACGACTGCGAGCAAGTGGTCACTATTCATGTCACCCATGCTGTGGGCGCCGATGACGAGGATCGTGAGCAACAGCGCGCCGACCAAGTTGCCGATCCAGCTGATGCCCCACACTTTGACAAGATCGCTCCATGCGACACGTCCACGCTTCGCACCGGTATACAAGTACATCGTGTTGCTCGTGAACAGCTCTCCGCCCATCCAGACGATGAAGACGAGTGCGACCGAGAAACTCATGCCGGCAAACAGCATCGTCCCTGGTACGTCGATGAACATGTTTCCGACCGTAAATGCGAAGACGACTCCGATTCCGATCAAAAAACCGGCGACGAGCGAGCGAAGTGCGTATTGACCGAACGAGTGATGAAGGAGCGTCGCTTTTTTATGGGCGGCTTCTTCCATATAATCGATAACTTGCTTTTCCATTTGAATAAGACCTCCTTTAGACAACTTAAGTCTAGGAGGTCTTAAAAAAGTTTGCAATTGTTTTCACAAACTTTCGATAAGGGGATTTGTATCCGTTCACATCGTCGCCACGAGTTCGACTTTGATGCGATCCGGGTCTTCGAAATAGAGCGCGACGTAGTTCGGACCGCCCGCATACGGAAAACGGTCGGCGTACAGCTCATTGAAGCCGTAACGGGACAAGCGGCTGCGAAAAGATTCGAGTTGCTCCACCGATTCAGCGTGAAAGGCGAGGTGGTTCAGTCCTGTTCGCTTCCGATGGTACGAGGGTTCGAGATATGCCGGTTCGGTTTGAACGAAGACGAGGTACGTCTCACCATGACGATAACTTTTTCCGTGTTCCCATTGTTGGTATACCGTATACCCAAGCTCTGTGAGGAGCCAGTCCCAAGCGATTAAACTTTTGTTCAGGTCAGAAACATAGAGCTCTACGTGGTGAAGCATGCGTCTCATCCTTCCGTCGGACGTTTCAAAAGCGGCCGTTTAGTATAATGGTATTATACAACGACTGCAGGGGGAACCATATGGACAACACGGGGCTTGTCTCGAACATATTGATCGCGGGAAAAACAGGCGTCGGCAAGAGCGCCTTCTTGAACTATATTTACGGACGTGACGTGGCCGTGTCACGGGCGGGCAGCCCGGTGACGGCAGAAGGCCTGCACGAATACGAGTATTACGATCTTGAACGCGGGATCTTGTTCCGCTTTTTTGATACGTGGGGACTTGAAGCCGACCGGTCTGAAGAATGGCATGAAGCGGTCATCGCCGTCGTCAATAAGCGGGAAGGGGCACTCGACATCGCTGACTGGTTCCACACGATTTATTATTTGCTGTCGATCAACTCAGGTCGTGTCGAAACGTATGAGCTCGAGTCGATTTTGAAGCCGCTTTATGCGAAAGAGAGCAACGTCACCATCATCTTGACGAACTATAATCCGGACAGCGCGATGAACGTGGAGAAAGCCGAGGCGATGGAAGACGTCTTGATGCGAGAACTTGGCATCGACCGCGACGCCATGATCCGGGTGAACAGTGTCGAAAAAAAGCTGCTGAGCGGACAAGTCGTACCGACGCTCGGTTATGAGACGGTCTGGCAGCGGAACCGAACGAATCTTTGGCAGGACGTCGAGCGGAAATTGCCGCTCAACTTGACCCGGCATTTATTAGACGAGCTTGAAGCGTGGCGCGACCGCAGTTACCGTTCGGCTGAAAAAATTCGGATGATCACCCCGCAAGCGATGATCAGCTGGAAAGCGCGTCAAATCGAAAAAGATTTGGAGAGCACGCTCGAACAGGCCGCGCTCACGACGGAAGAAGCGATGGCGCAGGGGGTCCGGCATTATATTCAACTGATGGAGCGCTATCCGCTCGTCGGCAAAAAAGCGGACGTCGGATTCAAGACGCGCCGGGTCGAACTCGGCTTTGATTATTCATTTAAGCGGACGATTCGAAAGATGGTGCTCGGGATGATTCCTGGCATTCATTTTATTTACTGGGCGTTCAAGCGCCGGACGGCGGAGCGAGGCATAAAGAAAGCCATCAACCAACAGTATGAGGCGGTCAGGCAAGCAATCGTTCAAGACGTACAACGAGGGTTCGAGAACGAGATGAAACAGCTTGGGCGTACGCTCAAGCAATGAGGAGGAAGTCATATGGAGAAAAAAGTGCCATTTAATTTAGATGCGTACGATTTGAAAGAGGAGTTAGGTCGCCTGCGGGGAGAAGTCAAAAAACCAAATATTTTAATCGCCGGTGCGACCGGTTCTGGGAAGAGCTCGGTCGTCAACCATGTGTTTGGTCGCGATTTGACGAAAGTGGCGGCCGGAGAGCCGGTGACGCGTGGGATCCACCAGTTCATGAGTGATGACATCGCGATCGTCCTCTACGATAGTGAAGGGTACGAGATCGGAAGTGAGCGCCAACAGGCGTATGCCGACGAAGTCATCGGCTTCGTCGAACGGGCGCAGACGAAACCTGCGGCCGAGCAGATGCACCTCGTCTGGTACGCCATCAACGCCTCGATGAAACGGGTCACACCGCTCGATCGGACACTGATCAAGCGGTTGAACGACGTCACTTCGGTCGCTGTCTTATTGACGCAAATCGATCAAGTCGACATGGATGAATTGACGGCGCTGCGAAACGAATTAGCTGGAGTCGTACCGGAAGACGCAATTTTTCAGGTAAGTGTCGCCGATGAGTTATTGAACGACGCCGAACTTCGGGACCACCTTGACTGGGAGCGTCTCGTCACATGGTCGGTCGAACAGCTCGACCAGTCACTTCAAGAAGGGTTGCTCATGGAGATTCACGCGGAGAGCGAAGCGATGCTCAAGCTGAAACGGAAGAAGGCGAACCGGATCATCTCGGGCTATGTCGCGAGTGCTGGGACGGCCGCTGCCGTGCCACTCCCGTTCGCGGACGCCATCGCGTTGACACCGATCCAAGTGACGATGAGCGTCCACTTGTTCCGTTATTGGGGCGTCAAAGCGAACGATGACATGTTGAAAACGTTGATCGGCAGCACGATCATCCCGCAAATCGGACGGACGCTTTCGAAGACGCTCTTGTTGAACGTCATGAAGTTCTTCCCCGGTGCGAACGTGGCGGCGAGCGTGATCAATGCGACAGTGGCATCCGGCATCACCTGGGCGATCGGCCTTGCCATCAATGAAGTCGCGTATCGCAATGCGATGGATTCTTCGAAGACGATCGAACAACTGCTCAACAGTGACTTTAGTTCATTGTTCGATCAGTTCATAAAAGAGAATCCGATGACGAAAGACAAATCGTGATTCGAAGTTTGTTACGATGAGATAATAGGGGGAATGGATATGAAGAATCGGATTTACATTACACGACGTCTGCCAGAAGAAGCAGTGGCGCCGCTGCGAGACAAGTATGACGTCCACATGTGGGACGAAGAGGCGGTGAGCGTACCGCGTGACGTCTTGTTGAAAGAAGCAGCATCGGCTCATGCGCTATGGACGATGCTCAGCGACACGATCGACCGCGAGTTGATTGAACAAGCGCCTGACCTTAAAGTCATCTCGAACTTGGCCGTCGGCTACAACAACATCGACATCGAAGCGGCAAAACAGCACGGCATCGTCGTGACGAACACACCGGACGTCTTGACCGAGACGACAGCGGACCTCGCGTTCGGGCTCATGATGATGACCGGGCGCCGGCTCGGAGAGGCAGAACGTGATCTGCGGGCGGGAGAATGGAAATCATGGACACCGATGGGCTACGTCGGGATGGACCTGTATCAAGCGAAGCTCGGGGTCATCGGGATGGGACGCATCGGCGAGGCGGTCGCACGGCGGGCCCGCGGTTTTGACATGGACGTCTTGTACCATAACCGGACGCGCCGTCACGAATCGGAGTCGATGTATGGATTCGTCTACGCCGAACTCGATGACTTGCTCGAGCAATCCGATTTCGTCGTCGTACTCGCGCCGCTCACCGAACAGACGCGCGGCATGATCGGCGCCGACCAGTTCGCCAAAATGAAAGACACGGCTGTCTTCATCAACGTCGCCCGTGGCGAGATCATCGATGAGTCGGCGCTATACGAGGCGTTGAAAGCAAACAAGATTTGGGCGGCGGGGCTTGACGTGTTCGCGAAAGAACCGGTGGCGATGGACCATCCGCTCTTGACGCTTCCGAACGTCACGACGCTCCCGCATATCGGCAGCGCTACGATCAAGACGCGCCTCTCGATGATGGCGCTCAACCGAGAAGCCATCGTCAACGTACTTGAAGGGAAAGAACCAAAAAATCGTTTGACGTAAAAAAAAGAGGAACCTGACGCCATGTGTCAGGTTCCTCTCGTCTGTCCATTAAAAGCGGCGAATGTTGTCTGGATCTTCAACATCGTTACGTAACGCGCGGTCATCGAGCCCGCGAAGCTTCGCTTCTTTATCGTTCAGTTTGGCTTTTTCATCAAGTGTGTCTTGTTCTTGATCGACGGCCCGGTTCGGGTTGTCTGGTGCGGATTCGTTGAACGGCTTCGAGTCAACTTCCAAACCGTCAGCGGTATGATGTCCTTGATGGCCCGTATCGTGCTTCGACTCGGTGTAAGGCGTTGAATCGATCGTCAAACTTTCATTGTGACGGCGTTCGTAGTCTTCATCGACATAGATCAAAATCTTGCCGGCCTCGACGTCACTATAATGACGGTTGACTTCTTCTTCGCTCAGCCCCATGTTGCGGAGCCCGGCGTGAACGTCTTCGTGGCCACTCAAGAACGAACGGACTTTATCGAACCAACCTGTATCGTGCGAGGCCTCGGTGTGAACGTCCGTTTTACGGCGCAAAATCGAGACGCTGTCCTCATGTTTGGCGACGACGTAAATATCTGAGTCTTTGTATCCTTTGACACGTAGCTCTTCGATTTTTCCTAGAGCTGATTCTTGCGTGTCGTACATGCTAATAAATCGTTTCTCACTCATGGTTGTCTCCTCCTTATAATCGACGATGGTCTTCTAAGCCGGAATGTCCCCGTACAATCGGATCTTCTTTCGTGCCACGAGGTTTTTCATCATGATCGTTGAACGGTTTGGCGTCGAATGCAATCCCGTCTGCCTTTTCCCCTTTATCATGGTCGAGCTCACTGTCTTTTTTATACATATTCGGATAGCGCTCGTACGAATGCTTATCGACGTAAAGCAACAGTTTGCCGTCGTCGATGGCTGAATAGTATTCCTCCGCCTCGGCATCGCTCAAGCCCATGTTGCGCAGCTCATCGCGAATTCGGTCGCTGCCGTGCAGGAACGCTTTGACGCGGTCTAACCAATTGACATCTCGAATCCCAGCCTCGGCGTTCACATCGGTGTGATAGCGCAATGCGGAAATTTCCCCGTCCCGCTTGGCTACAACGTGCATGTTCTTCTCTGCTTCCCCGGCTTTTGTGAGTTCGTTCACTTTGTCCATCACTTCTTGCTCGCTATGAAATAACCCAATCATTTTACGGTCTGACATGGTCTGCCCCCTTTATCATCTCGTCGTTCGATTAAATTGACGTCACGCTATTAGTAATTTCCGTTCTGACGAATGTTCAAACAAAAAACGCCATCTCACCTGGAGACTGGCGTCATTAATAATAAATTGTCATCGTATCGTTCCCGAGATGGCAACGCGTGCTCTTCCAGACAAACTCGATGAGTGTCCACAGCGCCATGAAGCCGCTGATCGCTAACAACATGATCGCATAGAGTGGCGTCAATTGAATTATAAACGACCAGCCGAGAGTGAACAGGAGCGGTTGGATCAAGATCACGAAGCCGACATATACGAGAATGATGAGCAGTGCGAACAAGATGCGCCGTCTGATCGTCTGAAAGTGGTGACGGAAGCGCGTCAGTAAACCGAAGACGGCACCGGTCAGTAAGACCGGCAGCACGAAGGCCAAGTAATCGAGCGGATACGAGGTCGTCGGTGCACTGAACAGCCGCAGACTGAACAAGTCGTCCATGACGAGCAACAGGTTGGCGTAAGCGAACGCGAGCACCATGCCGAGTAGCCAGCCGAACTGGTTCCAAATGCGGCGAGACGATTTGATCGCCTCGATCTTTGTGTAGGCGAGAAACGAGACGTCACGCTTTTCGATGTCTTGGAGTTCGAGCTGCGTCTCGTTCAACCGCTCGACGGCCCAGTCGAACTCACGGTTCGCTTGCACCTTCTCATGCATTTTAAGTTCGCCCGACTGCTCGATGATCGAACGGTAACGGCGACGATACTCGTCGTTCGTTTTTGGTTTTTCAATCAAGAACATCGCATAGGCGCGTGGGTCTTGACTCGTCAGGCCGTCGAGGGATTGACCGCTTCTTTCTGCTTGTTGAATATACCCGGCCAAGCTGTTGAGCAAGCGCTCCGCTGTTGACTTGTCGTCTAACAGTTCAGACAGATGCGTTCGCACTTGTTCGTAAAATTGCTGTACGGTCGGGTCGTTCGATACATGTGGGTTCAGGACAATTCCTCTCTTCTATATAAAATGGTCATACAGGCGGTTCGTCGTTATGGGAAAGTTTGAGCGATTCAAAGTCGCCTTGTTCGATGCTGCGAATCAAGATTTCACTTCCGCCCATGTTTGTGGCGAGCGGGATCGAGTAGACGTCACAGAGGCGCATCAATGCACTCACGTCCGGCTCGTGTGGTTGGGCGGTCAACGGGTCGCGGAAGAAGATGATCATATCCATCTCTCCACGGGCGACCGAGGCGCCGATTTCTTGGTCACCACCGAGCGGTCCCGACTTAAAGCAATGGACCGGAAGTCCCGTCGCTTCAGCGACGCGTTTTCCGGTCGTTCCCGTCGCAAACAAATGATGTTTCTCTAATATGTGAGAATAAGCTTTGACGAGTACGATTAAATCATCTTTTTTCTTATCATGGGCAATCAGGGCGATGTTCATCTTGACTCCTCCTTAAAAAGACTTCTTCTTAATTCGTATCATATTTGAACTAGAAAGACACGTCTTGTTTATTAAGGTAAAATTTTCCTAGAAAATCATTTTTCCAGTTAATATTTATTTCGGGATAAAAATTGTCTATGTTTAGGGAGATGAAAATGTTGGTATTTATACAGAGAGTCACATAAATAATAATCATTTCAAAAGAGATTGGAGGAAGATGTCGGATGAACGATACAACGTACAATTTCAACACGTTCATGTCTTGGTTACCAGAGCTCTTGCTTGCACTTCTTGTCCTTGTCGTCGGTTTTATTTTGGCAAAAGTTTTGGAAAACGTGACACGTAAAGCGCTGCGTAAAGCACGCCTCGACGATCGTGTTGGTGTCAAACAAGAAGGGGAGCCTGATAAACCCGGAAGAGAAGAAAAGCGGTGGACACCTGAACGAATCATCGCGAAAGTCGTCTTCTTTGGAGTATTACTTCTCGCATTCTTAATCATCTTTGAATTTATGAACGTGCCAGCGATCACGCAGCCGTTTAGTCAAATCTATGAAGGCTTCTCAGGTTTAATTACCGGAGTCGTCAAAGCAGGTCTCATTCTACTCGTCGCCTGGATTATCGCGACGCTCTTGAAAAAAGCGATTCAAATGGCGGGTCATCGCCTCAACTTGAGCAAGTTGATGGAGAAGACAGGTCAGGAGTCGACAAGTGTCAACCAGACGAAATGGGTCGACACGGTCGCAAACATCGTCTTCTACTTGGTGTTGTTGCTAGCACTTCCTGCCGTCCTTGACGCGCTCGGTCTCCGAGGCATCAGTGGACCGTTTGAAGACTTGTTGAACAGCTTCCTCGCCTTCATTCCGAAACTCGTCGCAGCGGCACTCATCTTTGCGATCGGTTATATCGTCGCGAAAATTGTCCGCGATATTTTGACGAAGTTCTTGGAAGCGGCAGGACTCAACAAGTTTGCCGAGAAACTTCACTTGGCAGATTACGTGAAAGGGTCAAGCCTGGCGAAAGCGGTCGGTACGGTCGTCTTCATCTTGATCATGATCCCGGTCACAATCTCAGCACTTGAGGCACTCGACATTCGAGGCATCTCAGACCCTGCCATCTCCATGTTGAACAATGTCTTGGCCATGATCCCGAACATCATCGTCGCAATCGTCTTGATTCTCGCTGGTGTGTTCGTTGCCAAATGGCTCAAAGGGGTGGTCGTATCACTTCTTGAGAATTTGGGCGTCAACTCGCTCGCAAGCAAGATGGGTCTCGGTGGACGTTCGACATCATCGACGTCGATTGCTCAAGTAATCGGTACGATCGTTCAAATCATCATCATCTTGTTGTTCGTGTCGGAAGCCCTGCAAGTCGCTAACCTCGACTTCATGGCCTCGCTCGCAACTGCAATCTTTGCTTACTTGCCGATGGTCATTGCAGCCATCATCGTCTTGGCGGTCGGTTTCTGGCTCGCCAATATGGCAGAGCGTCTCGTCGGCAGCGTGCTCGTCGATGCGTCAGGTCAACCGAGCGTACTACGCCACGTCGCGAAGTATGCGATTCTCGGGATCGCCTTCTTCATGGCCATCAGTCAGCTCGGCATCGCACCGATGATCGTCAATACGGCGTTCCTGCTTATCCTCGGTGCTGTCGCCCTTGCGTTCGGCCTTGCCTTCGGTCTCGGTGGACGTGAAACAGCAGCTCGCTACTTGAAAAAAGCTGAGAAGAGCATCGACGAGACGGAAGTATCAAAAGAGGGTCTCGAACAAGAGAAAGCACAAATGAATCAAGAAGCCGAAGCTGCGAAGCGACAGGCGAAGCAAGGTATCGATCAGTCGAAACGTGAAGCGGATCAAACGAACCAAGAGTTGAAACGTGAAACGAATCGGACAACGGATGTGACGAACGTGGACGGTCCAGAACCGAACCCGTTCCATGAAAACATCACGCCAGAAGATAACCGTTCACCCGACGACAACGAAGGTCCACGTCGTCCATAATCAGTGAACTGAGCGAGTCTCTCTAGTGAGAGGCTCGTTTTTTGTGTTGTGAAAAAGGGTGATTTTTGGTCGATAAACAGAATGAGAGAAGTCGGTGAAGAATAGGAGGGGTCAAAGTGTTTGAACGCTTTCAAAATACGTTAATTATGAATTATATCATCGGTTCAGGGATCGCGGTGTTCGGTGTCGGGGGTCTGTTCATCTTCCAAACGCTCGAACTGTCCCGTGCTGAAGTGATATCTTTATTTGCCATCATGGCGGTGTCAGGTGTGGTCATGATCAGTCTCGAATTACTGATATATCGGCGTCACATCCGGCCGATTCGGAATGTCTTTCGAAGTGAGGCGCCTAGTTACGAAGCGCTTCAACAGGCGTTCGATCAGACGAGTCACTTTCCGACGTTGACGGTGAAGCGCATACTAGGACCTCATTTATTTGGTCTTTCAGTGCCGGCCATGAGCTTGACCGCATTGGCGATTCAACAAGACTGGATCAATTTGCCGTACCGTTTGATTGGAATGGCGGCTTTTGGGGCGGTATTGATCGCGATTTTACATGCGCTCATCGAGTTCTTTTTGACGTATCGGTCGGTCGAGCCGTTGTTGCTTCATTTACAAGATCAAAGTGAGCAACTGTACGATACACCGCTCCAGGCGTCGTACCAGTCAATTAGCGTCCGGACGAAGCTTTTGATCAGTATGCTCGTCATCGGGGTGTTTCCGGTCATGTTGTTCATTCTCGCTTCGGGCGTCCAACTGTCGACCGTCGAGCAAGTCGACGCATATTGGCGTTGGGCCGGGTTGATCTTGGTCGTGATCGTCGGTGTCGCGACGTTCAGTAGCCTGCTCCTATACGACAACATCAAACGTCCGCTTGCCACGTTGACACAAGGGATCGAACAGCTCGATGCCGGCGAGCTGAAACCGATCGACAACCCGTACGCTGATGAGTTTTCGCAGCTGGTGAACGGGTTCAATCAGATGGTGAAGAACGTCAATGAACGTGAAGAAGAAAACGATCAACTGCTGAACAGCTTGTTCGTCTTGTTCGCGGCTACGCTCGACGCCCGTGATTCCTACACGGCCGGCCATTCGGAACGGGTTGCCGCCTATTCTGTCGAACTGGCATGTGCGTTAGGTTGGCCGCAGGCGCAGATTGAGCTACTCCGAAAATCGGCGTTGCTTCATGATATCGGGAAGATTGGGATTCGTGACGACGTTTTGTTGAAAGAAGGAAAGCTGACAGACCACGAGTTCGCCCAAATTCAAGAGCATCCGACAATCGGGATTCATATTTTGAATCAGATCACGTTGCCGGTCTCACTTCAGCCGCTCATGGCGGGTGTACGGTCACACCATGAACGAATCGACGGGAACGGCTATCCAGACGGATTGTCCGGTGAAGCTATCCCGCTCTTCGGCCGTATCATGGCGATCGCTGACGCCTACGACGCGATGACGTCAGACCGTCCGTATCGGCAAGGGATGCAAGTCGAGAAGGCGCTGTCGATTTTAGAGAGCGGGCGTGGCACCCAATGGGACGCGGCGTTCGTCGATGTGTTCGTTCAGCTGCGCCGTGAGGCGTTGTCCGCCTAAACGATAACAGGGCTGTCTCCGCGGAGACAGACCTGTTTGTCAGATGAACGTTTCGACGACGTACACCCCGAGGATGCCGCCGAGCACGACGAGCATCAAGTTGACGCGCAGCAAGGCGAGCATCGTGGCGAAGACGCCTCCGGCCAAGGCTGACGACAGGCTGCTCGTCGAATAGAGGATACCCGGGAAAATCAAGCTCGCGAGCACGGCATACGGCGTGAACAACAAGAAGCGCTTCAAGAGCGGCGGTAACTTCAAGTCGCGCAGCCAAAGGAGCGGCACGAGCCGCGGGACGTACGTGACGAGCGCCATAGCGAGGACGAGCAGGAACAGACTGATCATGTTACGCCCTCCTGTTCATAAAGCAGGGCGCCGACCCCGGCGGCGACGATTGTCGCGATGATGATACTCAAACCCGATGATAGCGGAATGAACGGGGCGACACCCCAATAGAGCACGACTTGGGTCACGACGGCAAGCGCCGCGACGACGATGACCGGTTTTCGCGTAAGCGATGGGACGAGCAATCCGATGAACATGGCGTACAAGGCGATGCCCATGCTCGCCTGGACTGACTGGGGGAGACCGAAAGCGAGAAATACGCCGATCCATGTCCCGACGTTCCAAGCGAAAAAGGCGATCAAGTTCAAACCGAGGACAAAATGGCCACGTGTCGCTTCGTTCCGAGTCGAGGCGACACTGAACGTCTCATCGGTCACCCCGAACGCGATGGCAGCCAGGAAACGGTTCGAGGTTGTTTCGATCCGTTGCGACAGCGAGGCCGACATGAGGAAATGGCGCAAGTTCAAAATGAACGTCGTCAAGACGATCTCCCAATACATCGAACCGGCCATGATCAATTGAATACCGATGAATTGGCTCGCACCGGCAAAGATAAATAACGACATGGCCAACGTGATGACGTTTGGCATGTCGAACGATTTGGCGAGGAGACCAAACGCGATCGCGATCGGAATATAACCGACCGCGACCGGGATACCGGCGCGCATCCCGGAGCGGAACGCGTCTTGGTTGGATAAGGGAGTAGCTTGCTGGATCGGGGTCGCCATCGGCTCTCCTCCTTTCAAAATAGGTGATGTCCATTCATTCGAGACGAAGGAATGGTTTCCTGCTCAAACGATTAAAAAATAGGGTATAGATAGGCGATAAGGAGAGTGAACATATGAGTCGAGCCGAAGAATTTATCGCATCGTACCACCGAATTGAAGATTATTTGAGCCGCGAGATGGGAGACGGACAACATTTTAGCTTCAGCAACATGGTCAACCGTCTCGCCAAGCATAATCCGATCATCGAGCGGTATAAAGAAGATTTGCACCAAATGAGTCAGCTACGCAATGCGATTGTCCACGAACGACGAGAGCCTGATTTCATTATCGCCGAACCGCACGACTCGATCGTCGAGTTGATGCTCGAAGTGGAGCGGGAGCTGTTGCACCCGCGTCAAGTCATCCCGCTGTTTCGTAAACTCGTGACGACGTTTAATGCCGATGACGCGTTAGTCGAGGTGCTCGGTGAGATTCGGGATAAAAACTATTCCCAGTTCCCGGTCTATAACACTGACGGCTCGTGGCGTGGTTTATTGACAAAAAAAGGAGTGACCAGCTGGCTCGCCGAGACAATCGACGGCCCGCACGTGTCACTCGAGGGCGTTCAAGTTAAAGACGTACTTCATCACGATCCGCACCTTCGTCGTTACCGTTTCGTTGCGAAGGAGACGTCTGTCATCGAGGCGCATCAACATTTCATCAACATGAAAGACGGTGTGCGCCTCGACGCGCTCTTGATCACCGAGACCGGGGAAGAGAGTGAACCGCTTCTCGGTATCATCCGACCGCAAGATATTTTATACGTGATCGGTTGAGGCCATGTGCTCGATCGCGACCTCGTATTGGGTGACGGTATTTCCGAGGACGACGGGCTTCACTTCAGACGTGCCGTCGTCCCGTTTTTTATGGGCGTGTTTATAGGCACCGCTGTCGCGCCAGTTTTCAAAGCTCGCAGCGTCGCGCCACGTCGTCATGATCACGACTTGATCTTTCGTTTCGTCAGACGTATCGGTCAACACTTGCATGCGGATAAATCCGTCCATCGTCTCGATTCCTTTTGTCGTTTGGAACCGGGCTTTGACCGCATCGACTTTCCCTTTTTCAACATCTAGTTTGTTCATCACAATCCACATCGAGATGTCCTCCTCTGCAAATTCGTACACGTCTAGTATACATGGGGCACCTCGCTTCCTAGCGACTAGATGCTCGGACTTAGTGTTTGGCCCACCAGTCTTCGAACGTCCAGTTGTTTTGCTTCATCGTCGTCGCTTCCTTCACACCGACGTAGCGGAGATGCCACGGCTCATAGTTGTAGCCGGTGATCTTTTCTTTCCCTTTTGGATAGCGAACGATGTAACCATAGCGGTGCGCGTTCTGGATCATCCATTTGCCTTCAGGTGTCTGATCGAACGAGGCGTATAGTCCCATCCGCATCTGTTGACTCGTCATATCGACGGCAAGCCCGGTTTGGTGCTCACTGTGGCCGGGACGAGCGACATACATCGAGGCATAGGCCGTGCCGCGAGCGTTGACCCAATAATTGTAGAGTGATTTTTGCGTGGCGTAGGACCGGTACGCGCTCAATGCGTAAAGCGTGTGTCCTTGTTTTCGGCCGTCATAGTAGAGACGAGCGAGCGCGTGCGCCGCCTCGGCAGCCATGAGCGTCCGTTCGCTTCCTTTCGCATAGACGGTCGGGATGGTGAGCGTGACGAGTTGACTGGACCGATAGGACGCGGACAGGCCATGTTGCTTGTTGACGAGCCGCAACCGCTCCGTTGACGTGAGTTTCGGGATACCGGCCTTTAGATTGCTCGATGGTGTGAAGTAGCGGGTGCTCCCGATGTAGACGTTCGACCAGCTTCGATTGTACGTTGTGTAACGGACGGGTGTGTTTGTGAGGAGTGTCTTGGCGACCGGTGACGATTGCATGGCCCGCCAGTATAGTTTCGTCGTCTTGATCGTGTAGCCGGGCTGAGGCGACGGGGTGGCGGCATAAGTAGACGAGGCGGTGAAGACGAGTACGAGGATGAGCAGCAGGCGGATGAGTTTCATTAGGACGACCCCCTTATGCATGGATAGTTTTCCTTTCCCTTTTTTTGAAATGATGAAAAGACGAGTGATTAGGGAATACTCAAACGACAGTCTCCGTCTCGTGACCCGATAGATGTACTGCCCCAGCCCGATGTGCCGGGGGGCTTAAACGAAGTAAACTGATTGTATAGAGAAGAACTGTGCAACAGAAGAGAGGAGTGGACGCATATGGAACTTATTTTTGGCTTACCGTTGTTATTGCTCGTCCTATTCTTTGCCTTTTTGTATTTCAATATCAAAGGGTTATCGAATATGTGGAAAGACTACAACCGAACGAAATCGATGATCCCGCTCGGTTTTTTCATCATCGCGATCCTCGGAATCTTTACCGGGGTTTGGACGTGGCTCGTCATTTTGATCTACTACGCCGTTCGTCCGAAAGAGTGACTTGACACCGTGTGCGAAAGCGCATGGTGTTTTTGGTATACTGGGGACGAGGTGTTGTCATGGAGAAGTTGATCAAGGCGTGGTTCATCATCACGCTCATCACATTTATGTTATTCAAGCTCGGTGAAACGATGACGGCCGCCTATACGGAGCCAGCGGGCGAAGGAAACCCGTACGTGCTCGTCTTGTTGGTTGGCTGGCCGTTCGTCTTGTTGTTCATTTGGATCACCGTCCGGCTCGCCAGGAGAACGGTCGCGTCGGTGAACGGTCTCGCGCGGGTCGGTCTCTTCGCCGGGAGCATATTGATGGCGGGGATCGGTCTATACGTGAACTTCGGGCAGGCAAGTTCGTTGCGGGACGGGATACGAGCTTCTGAAAATGCGGCGTACGCATCGGGTTGGAACCAGTTCACGAACATCATTTACGCGAATCAACTGACGTTTTTCGTGCTGACAGTCAGCTGTATGGCGCTCGGCATCGTCGTCTCATTCGTAACTTCAACTAAAGACGAGGAACAGCTCAAGTAGCCGTTCCTCGTCTTTTTAGGTCAGTTTGCTTTGGTAGAGGCGGGCGTAACGGTCGGCGGCGATGATGGCGTCGGCCACATCTTCAGGCGACACGTCGAAACCGCTATGAATCGTTTCCCCTTCAGCGGTCGCTGCTTGACCGACTTTCAAGATATCTTCTCGTGACGCGTCTTTTAGTTTCACGTCTTCGAGTGTGACCGGCAAATCGAGCGCCATGTAAAGGGCGACGTACCGTTCGAACTCGGCTTGCGTCCGTCCTTCAAGCGCGAGCTGGACGAGTGTCCCGAACGCGACTTTCTCACCGTGCGTCAAATGATGGATCTCCCCGTCTAAGGCGGTAAAGCCATTATGGATGGCATGGGCTGCCGCCAATCCACCGCTCTCGAAACCGAGACCGCTCAATAGCGTGTTCGCTTCAACGACATCTTCAAGCGCCGGCGTGACGACTTTTGCTTTTACCGATTCATAGGCCGGAATCCCATAATCGAACAACACTTCTTCACAGCGCTTGGCGATCGCTTCGGCGGCGATCGTCGGGACGCCGCCTGCCATCGTCTTGCCACCGAACGCGAGGACACTCCGGACCTCGACCCACGTCGCGAGCGCGTCGGCGATCCCTGAGGCGAGGAAGCGGGCCGGGGCCTCGGCGATCAGTTTCGTGTCAACGAGGACCAAATCGGGATTCTTCTTATAAAACCGGTAGCTCTCAAAATTACCTTCATCCGTATAGATGACCGAGAGGGCACTCGTCGGGGCGTCAGTCGAGGCGATGGTCGGCACGATGACGATGCGGGCATTAAGCGCATCGGCGACGGCTTTGGCCGTGTCGAGCGTTTTCCCGCCGCCCATGCCGATGACGAACGCCGTCTCGTTTGCTTCTGCCGCCTTGGCGATCCGTTCGATCTCGTGGCGTGACGCCTCCCCGACAAAGTCGGCTTTCTCGGCGTTCACACCGCTCGACGTCAACGAGGCGGTCACCCGTTCCCCGATCAAGCTCCAGACGATATCGTCAGCGATGAGAAGTGCCTGTGAACCGAAATGCCCGACATACTCTCCGATCCGGTCAATCGTATTCTTGCCTTGCACATACTTTGCGGGACTGATGAAAACGCGTTCTGACATATTCAACATCCTTTCTCAAATGAATGTGGCGATAGGACAACATGTGTCTGTTCCCGATTTAAGGCGTGTTTCAAACGAACAATCATGTGACATCTCAGCGAAGCGAGGTCACATGTTCGTCCACATTCCACCGAGTACTACGAGGACGACAATCAAAGCGGCGACAGCGAGAAATCCCCATTCAAGTATCGATTTGGTCACGATGGTTCCCTCCTGATGACTGATAATCCGAGTATAACGAGTTCAGACGCCGTTCCTGTTTCAAAAAAATGACCAGGTCAAAAAAAGAGTGACGTCTCGTCGTGTCGAGCGTTCGATGGTTTGAATCGAACCACAACGGGAACATTTAATTCGTATGCTTATTTCAGAAGGAGGAAATCACATGTCTAAACACGTACTGATCGTCACGACATCTGCCAATAAATTAGAGAACGGCCACGAAACAGGGTTATGGCTCGGGGAGTTCGCTGAACCGTACCTTTTGTTCGAGAAACAAGGCTACAAAGTAACGATTGCTAGTATCGAAGGTGGAGACGTGCCAATCGATGCGAACAGTCTAGAAGACGGATTACCGGAAGAAATCTTAAATACGAAAACCTTGTTGAAAGATACGGTCCGTCTTGATCAAGTAGCGGATGAGACATATGATGCTGTCTTCCTTCCAGGCGGACACGGGACAGTCGTCGACTTCCCAGGAAGCGAGACGTTACAGCGTGTCGTTCGAGACGTATACGAGAGCGGCAATATCGTTGCAGCTGTCTGTCACGGCCCGATCGGCCTCGTCAACGTCAAGTTGAGCAACGGCGAACCACTCGTGAAAGGTAAGCGCGTGACTGGATTCACGGATGCTGAAGAAGTCGAGATGCAACTCGATTCAGCTGTACCGTTCTTGTTAGAGACGGCACTTCGTGAGAAGGGCGGAGATTTTGATAAAGCCGACAATTGGGCTGTCAACGTCGCCGTCGATGATCGCCTTGTCACGGGACAAAACCCGCAGTCTTCTGAGCAAGTCGCGGAAGAAATCGTGAAAATTTTAGGATAATGATGCGAACGACCTAGGTCTTGACCTAGGTTGTTCTTTTTTTTGGACATATGTCCTTTTCAAGCATTTTATTCTCGCGTACAGTCAGACGAGGAGAATAGGAGGTAAGTATGGGAATCATTTTTGCAGTACTCTCGGGCACGTTCATCGCGTTACAAGGCATCTTTAACGCAAAGCTTGGTTACGCAGTCGGGGCCTGGTTGTCCGTCACGATCGTCCACTTTGTCGGACTCATACTCGCTTTGGGCATTTATGCGTTCAAACGTGATGCAGACATGACGGCGTTCCGGCGTGTGCCATGGTATTACAGTTTAGGTGGGTTGTTTGGCGTCTTCGTCGTCTTTGGAGAGCTGACGGCCATCCAGCGACTCGGTGTGACGTGGGCAATCTGCGTGTTGCTCGTCGCCCAATTGATCGGGGCGTTCCTTATCGATTTGAACGGTTGGTTCGGGGTGAAGAAGAAGCCTGTCAATCAAGGTCAGATCATGGGACTCGCCTTGATGGTTGTCGGTATCGGGATTTACACATTCACGTGAGGAGGGGTGACATGGGGGTTGAAGCTGCGTTAACACGCCTTAACTGGCACCATCTTTTTTCAACGGAGACACTCGCGGCGTCGTCGATCGTGACATTTCCAACCGGTGCGATGTTGTGTGCGAACGATCAAACGATTGAGTCGTTGTTCGTCGTTTTAGAGGGACGCGTCAAAATTTATACGTTGAGCGAGGAAGGGAAACTGAGACTCTTGCGGTTGAAGACGGCGCCGTCTTTGATTGGCGATATTGAGTACGCCAGCGGCCGGGACGTCCTGCATACGGTCGAAGCTGTAGGGGCGGTCACGTGTCTGCGCATCCCGTTTGAAGCGCTGCGGACGCATAACCGGACGATCGAGTTCACGGAACATCTTCTCCGCGGGGTGTCGGAAAAGTTATTTATTGAGGCGAACGCCTCCTCGAATCATCTGATGTCGACGCTTGAAGAGCGGTTAGCAGGCTATCTCGTCTCACTCAGTGCGTCAGGAAATGAGTTGTTCCAACAAGAGATGAGTCAGTTGAAACGGAAGGAAGTCGCCGAATGGCTCGGGACGAGCTATCGCCACTTGAATCGGACGCTGCAAGCGTTCGCGGACGAGGGACTCGTCGAACGGAGTCGGACGAAAGTGACGATTCTCGATGCGAAACGATTAAACGAACGTGCCAATGGCATGGTGTATGAATAAGGAGGCAGTTCATGTTAGTAGGAATCATTTGTTCAGCGGTGGCTGGCGCGTTCATCAGTGTACAAGCGGCAGTCAATGCCAAAATGAACGTGTATTTAGGAGCTTGGGCGACGACCGTGCTCGTCTTTATCGTCGGATTCATCGGCTCGCTCGTCCCGCTTGCACTTTTCGGCGGAAACATCCGCGGCGTGTTCGACATTTCACCGATTTATGCGCTCGGTGGTTTGCTCGGTGTCGGTGTCGTATTTTGTGTGATGCGCAGCATCCAAATGCTCGGCCCGACATTATCCGTCTCGATCATTCTCGTGTCCCAGTTGATTTGGGCACTCGGCGTCGATCTCTTCGGGGCGTTCGGTATGCCGCGGTTATCACTGTCACCAGGCCAAATCATCGGGTTGATGATCTTGCTACTAGGCGTGATTGTATTCAAACAAGCTCAGGCGGCAGCAATCGAACATCAAGCGACGGAACAGGCTACTTCACAATGAAGTGGCTTTTTTTGTGAGCAAAACGGGTACAGGTGGATAATGAATCTCTGATATGATGAGATGGAGTAGTACGAAATATACGTAGAGGTGATGAAACAAGTGGATTCTTCCATAGTAATTGATTTAATGATCGTCATATTTTTGATCGTGTTGAACGGGGTGTTCGCGATGACTGAGATCGCGCTCATCTCGTCGAAACCGGCAAAACTTGAAGTTGAGGCGAATCGAGGCAAACGCAGCGCCAAGATTGCGCTCAGACATTCAAAAGACCCGACAGACCTGTTGTCGACCGTCCAAGTCGGGATCACATTGATCGGGATCATCAACGGGGCTTACGGGGGCGCGCGTTTTTCAACACCGCTCGCTGAACTATTTGCACAGCTCGGAATGAGCGCGCAGTACGCGCCGACGGTCGGTTATGTCGTCGTCGTCACGATCATCACGTATTTGTCGCTCATCATCGGAGAACTTGTCCCGAAACGGATTGCGCTCGTGTCACCTGAACGGGTGACGATGTCGATCATTCCGGCGCTTGACCTGTTCAGCAAAGTCATGCGCCCGTTCATTTGGATCTTATCGAAATCGACACTGTTCTTGTTCAAATTGCTCGGCTTGAAAGCAGAGCAGTCGAGTGGGGAGACCGAGCTCGAAATTAAACAGTTGTTGTTCGAAGGGGCGCAGCAAGGGGCGTTCGCCCATGAAGAAGTGCAACAAGTCGAGCGCGTCTTCGCTTTCCACGACCAGTTGATTTATGAACTGATGCAGCCGCGGACGATGCTCGAATGGGTCGACCTCGAGGATGACATGGACGATATTAAAAAATCGATTTATGAGAGTAAACACAACAAACTTCCAGTCGGACGCGATTCGCTCGACGAGTTCGTCGGCTACATCGATGTCCGTGATATTTTAACGCTCGCGACGTTGCGTGAGCCGTCACAAATTTTAAAACGCATTAAGCAGCCGCTCATCGTGCCAAAGCAACGCGAGGCCAGCCAAGTGCTGCAGATGATGCAAAAGAACGGCGTCGAGATCGCGTTCGTGCTCGATGAATACGGTGGTTTCCTCGGTATGGTCACGTTGTTCGACATACTAGAAGAGATCGTCGGAGAAGTGATGATTGAAGAAGAGACGCCGGAAGTGGTCCGCCGCGCGGACGGGACATACTTGGCGGATGGCTTGCTCGGGATTGAAGATTTGAAACGGACGTTCGGGATTCGAGATAATCGTTTCGATGAGGGCCGTAATTCGTACCACACGCTCGCAGGGCTCGTTATTTACTCGCTCGGTGACTTCCCGAAACGCGGAGACATCGTCGAGGCGTACGGGTTACGTTTCGAAGTCGTCGATATGGACGGGAAACGTGTCGACCAAGTTCTCGTGTCGATGTTGTCAGAAACGCCAAACGAAGACTGATGCCTTAGGGCGTCAGTCTTCGTTTTTTTGTGTGTTCCATATTTCGAACGCTGCGCGCATGAGGACGCGGGCGGTGTTTAGCATGGCCCGTTCGTCCACATCAAAGCGAGGATGGTGATGAGGGAAGACGGCGCCGACTTCAGGATTGCCGGCCCCGGCGAAAAAGAAGCTGCCGGGAACATGTTGCATGTAGTAGGCGAAATCTTCTCCGACCATGAGCGGAGACATCTCGATGACGCCGGCTTCACCGACGACGCGAGCTGCACTTTGGCGAACATGCTCCGTCTCGGCGTAATGATTGATGACGGGAGGATAGCCGCGGATATATTCGAGCTCATACGTCGCCTCGCTCGCCGCGCAGACGTGGGAAATGGTGCGCTCCATCTCTGTGATGATCCGTTCTTGTGTTTCTAGCGTGAACGTTCGGACTGTCCCCGATAACTTCGCTTCGTCAGCAATCACGTTGAACGCCTGGCCCGCGGTGAACGTGCCGACGCTTAAGACGGCCGGTTCGAGCGGATCGGTGCGACGGCTGATGACTTGTTGCAACTGACCGACGACGTTCGCACCGACCATGACGGCATCGACCGTATGTTGCGGAATCGCGCCGTGGCCGCCTTTCCCTTTGATCGTCAGCTCGAAGCGGTCGGCTGCGGCCATGATCGGACCTGCTTTTACTCCGATCGTGCCGTACGGGAGCGGCGTCCAGATGTGAGCGCCGAAGATGTAGTCGACGCCGTCCAAGCAGCCGTCTTCGATCATCGGTTCGGCTCCTCCGGGCGCGAGTTCTTCCGCAAACTGATGGATGAGAACGACGTCTCCCGGCAGGTCGGTCTCACTCAAGGCTTTGGCGAGCACGAGCAGTGTCGCCGTATGGGCGTCATGGCCGCACGCATGCATCGAACCGTTCACTTTTGAGCGGTACGGCACGTCTTTCAAGTCTTGGATCGGCAAAGCGTCAAAGTCGGCCCGGAAGGCGATGGTTGGTCCGTTGCCGCCTCGAATGCGTCCGACGACGCCGTTGCCGCCGACGCTTTCGCGGACTTCGAGGCCGAGCTTGCGCAAATAAGTGGCGATCGTTTTTGGTGTCTCCTGTTCTTCAAACGACAGTTCGGGATATTGGTGAAAATGGCGTCGAAGCGACACCATCTCGTCGTACAGTTCCGCCAATCGTGAATCGAGGTCAGTCACAAGCATGATTTGCACTCCTGTCAGTTGATCATTTTTGGTTGAAGAAAGGCCCATACGTCATGTGAATCCAGATCGTCAAGAATTGGACGATGTAATAACTTTTGTGCTTCGTCAGCCGTTACCCATCTGGCGTCACTATGTTCCTCGGAGAGGGTGACGGTTGTCACGATCGGGTGAGCCAAGTACGTCATGATGACGACTTGGCGATTCGGGTCGGTCAAAAACGTCGTAGCGTACAACAATTGTTGGACCGCGACACACAAACCGGACTCTTCGAATACTTCTCGTTCAAGGGCATGTTCGAGCGTCTCGCCAAAGTCAAGTTTACCGCCGACGAGCTCCCATGTGCCGGGATTGACCTCGTCATCGGCTGCCCGTTTGATGATGAGGAGGTGGTCGTCTTGCACAATTACCGCTTTCACGGCAACAACGATGGTAGGAACGGACATTGTGACACTCCTTTGCATGAATTCGTGAGGGAACCCACAGTAGATATGAACCATTTTCTACATATTACCTAAGTTATGCTTATGGTATACGACGAAAGGGAATTAATACAGAAGTAAATCATGAAATGAGGTGTTGAAATGGGTTGGATTATCGCAATTGGTATCATCGCCGTCTTGGCGGTCATCTATTTTTCGATGTACAACGGACTTGTCAAATATCGAAACTGGGTCGACGAGTCGTGGGCACAGATCGACGTTCAGCTGAAACGCCGCTACGACTTGATCCCGAACTTGGTCGAGACGGTGAAAGGGTATGCGAAGCATGAACAAGAGACGCTCACGAAAGTCGTCGAGCTACGAAACCAGCTTGGCTCGAAGACGAGCCGTCAAGAACAGATGGAAGTGAACGATCAACTGAGCGGTGCGCTCAAAAACTTGTTCGCGCTGCGCGAGGCGTATCCAGACTTGAAAGCGAACGAGAACTTTATGATGCTTCAAGAAGAGTTGACGCAGACAGAGAACAAAGTCGCTTACTCGCGACAGCTGTATAACAACACGGTCATGAAATACAATACGAAAATCGAATCGGTCCCGACGAACATCATCGCTTCCGTCCATAAGTTCGAAAAACGCGACATGCTCGAGGCGCGCGAAGAAGAACGCGAGAACGTTCGCGTCTCATTCTAATGGATTGGAGTGGCGACGATGATTCTGTATGAACAAATCCGCAAGAATAAGATTAAAACCGTGTTCATCGTGGCTGGATTCGTCCTCCTCGTCTTAGCCGTCGGGGTCGTCATCTCGTATTTGAACTATGGCGATCCACTCCCGGGGCTCATCTTCACTCCTGTGTTCTCGTTGTTTTACATCGGGATCGTCATCATGTCGAGCACGAATATCGTCATGAAGATGAATCACGCCCAAGAGATCACATCGGTCGAACAACATCGTTTCTTATGGCACACGGTCGAGAACATGGCGATGGTCGCCCGTGTCCCGATGCCACGGATTTTCATCATCAATGACCCGTCACCGAACGCGTTCGCGACCGGGCTCAAACCCGAGAAGGCGGCGGTCGCCGTGACGACTGGTTTAATGGATCAGTTGACCCGCGAAGAACTCGAAGGTGTCATCGCCCACGAGGTCGCGCATATTAAAAACTATGACGTCCGCCTGGCGACGGTGACGCTCGCCCTCGTCTCCGTCATCGCCATCATGAGTGACATCGGCTCGCGGATGCTGTTTTTCCGAAGTATCGGTGGACGGCGGGACAACAACCAAAATCCGATCTTTATGATCGTCGGGCTCGTCCTGTTGATTTTAGCCCCGATCATCGCAACGCTCGTCAACCTGGCTATCTCGCGAAATCGTGAGTTTTTGGCTGATGCGAGCGGAGCCGAGCTGACGCGGAACCCGGACGCAC
The DNA here is from genome assembly GCF_004337185.1 of Exiguobacterium sp. SH0S2. Taxonomy (NCBI): domain Bacteria; kingdom Bacillati; phylum Bacillota; class Bacilli; order Caryophanales; genus Exiguobacterium; species Exiguobacterium sp. SH0S2. The sequence goes on from NZ_SJVB01000004.1 coordinate 143,341, forward strand.
TCGCTTCGGCGCTCGAGAAGATCGCTAACGTCAAAACGCCAGTGAAAGAGGCGTCACGGGCGTCGGCATCACTTTATTTTTCGGATCCTATGAAGAAAAAGCTGAGCGGGCTGTTCTCGACACACCCGAATCCGGAAGAACGCATCAAACGACTACGAGGCATGTAAAAAAAGCCACCTCCATAGCGAGGTGGCTTTCGTTCGTCATCCGGCGCGGTTGCTCCGGAGTTTTTCAATCTCTTCGAGGACGAATTGAACGTTCGTCCCGACGATGACTTGAATATGGTTCGGGCTGACGACTTTAATTCCTGGGATGCCCGCTTTCTTAATTTGCGTTTGATCGACCGTGTCCATGTCTTTGACGTCGACACGGAGACGTGTGACACACGATTCGATACCGGTGACGTTTTGGTCACCACCGAGACCGTCATAAATCATGGCTGCCATCGCAGAGTACTGACCACCTGCTGCAACTGGTGCCGTTTTCGTTTCACCTTCAGGCGCTGTTTCTGCCGCGACTGCATCAACCTCTTCGTCCGACTCGCGACCTGGCGTTGCCAAGTTGAGTTTGACAATCATGAAGCGGAAGATCGTGTAGTAGATGGCACCGAAGACGAGGCCTTGGACGAGCAACATATACGGCTGGTTCGCAAGCGGTAGCCGTGAGCTGAGGACGAAGTCGACGAGACCGGCACTGAAGCCGAACCCGGCCGTCCATTGGAATGTGGCAGCGATAAAGAGTGACACGCCTGTCAACACAGCATGGACAAGGTAAAGAACTGGTGCGAGGAACATGAACGAGAACTCGAGCGGTTCCGTGACACCTGTGAAGAATGAAGCGAACGCTGCGGCGAGAAGGAGCGAGGCCGCTTGTTTTTTACGTTTCGTTTTCGCAGTGTGATACATCGCTAGGGCTGCTGCCGGGAGACCGAACATCATGATCGGGAAGAATCCAGCTTGATAGCGTCCAGTGATCCCTTTCTCACCTTCACCGGACCAGAAGTTACCGATATCGTTGATGCCGGCAACGTCAAACCAAAATACCGAGTTGAGGGCGTGGTGAAGACCTGTCGGGATCAATAGACGGTTGAAGAATCCATAAAGTCCAGCACCGATTGCTCCCATTTTAGAGATTGTTTCACCGAATCCGACGAGTCCTGTGTAGACGACCGGCCAGACGAAGTAAAGTGCGACCGAGACGAGAATCATCGAGAACGCCGTCATGATTGGGACGAGACGCTTGCCGCTAAAGAAGGCGAGGGCGTCAGGTAACTGAACGTGACTAAAGCGGTTATACATGGACGCGGCGACGAGACCTGACAAGATCCCAACGAACGCGTTAGCGATTTTGCCGAACGCCGGGTTGACGGCTTCGACGTCTACACCTTGGAATAATGCGACTGTTGCTGCTGATAAAAGTGTCGTGACCGTGAGGAAAGCGACGAGACCACTGAGAGCGGCTGAGCCGTCACGGTTTTTCGCCATACCCAGGGCGACCCCGACAGCGAAGAGAATTGGAATGTTATCGATGATGGCTGCACCGGCTTTGATGAGGAAGGCGGCGGCGATGTTTTCAGAACCCCAGCCTACCGGGTCGATCCAGTAACCGATGCCCATGAGGATGGCCGCTGCAGGAAGTACCGCAACCGGCAACATGAGCGAACGTCCGAGACGTTGTAAAAAGTTCATCATTGTAAATGTCCTCCTTTTTGATGGTGTTGATCTTGCAGGCGTTGAATGTGGAGCGTGATGTAACCAAGCTCTGACTCGGGCAAGACGATGCCGTATAAGTTTTCCATTTCAGTTGCGACGTCAGACGCACACGCGTAAGCGGACGAGAATTTTGTTTGAATCATCTGAAGCATGTCCTCGTCGATCGTGTGATGATCGTAATGGTTGACCCGATCCATGACAAATCGTAAATGGGTTAATAAGCGTTGATAGGATAAGTCATCTTCTTCGATAGATAGGTCGAGTCGTCGTGAAATCGATTGAATCATGTCTCTTACGATCGTCGTCTGTTTGACCGTCTTGCGCAAATCACCTCCTTTCACTTTGAGTGTATGGATATGGAGCGCGATGAAGGCCGCTTCGTCTTTCGGCATCTTCAACCCGATTTTGTCCTCGATCAGTTGCAGCGCCCAGAGCCCGATCTCATATTCGTTGCGATACAAGATTTTGATCTCGTTCAACAGCTTGTTCCGAAGCGAGATCCCTTCTTCTTCACGCTCGATGGCAAACGAGATATGATCGGTCAGGACGACGTGGATGTGCTCATTGAACGTCGTCTCGAGCCGCTTCTCCGCATGCGTGATAATTTCTTCGGAAATGGTGAAGTGGTCGACCGGGATGCGGCTTAAGAGCTGTTGAAACTTATCGTTTTCCGACATGACGAATAGTTTTTCGATTTTATGCGGATTGACGATGTCGTTGCGCCCTTTTTTAAAGGCGACGCCTGGTCCGATGGCAATCTTTTCTTCACCTTCGTCTGAGACGATGACCGCGTTGTTGTTTAAGATTTTTTTGATTTTTAACATGTGTCCTCCTATCGAGGAGTCATTGTTCCGCTTGAGCGACGACAGTCTTTCCGGAAAGCGAGGGCCCGCCCGCGTGGAACGAGTAGGGGTGAGGTAAGTCGCTTCCGTTCGTGACGATCATCGGAGTGACCGTGTCCTTCCCGGCTTGATGAATCCGCTTCAAGTCCGCTGTCAACAAAGGATGTCCGACGTCAACATGGTCACCGACAGTGACGTGGACTGTGAACGGGTCTCCTGAAAGTTCGACCGTGTCGAGTCCGACGTGAATCAAAATCTCAGCTCCGTCTTCCGTCCGGATGCCGATGGCGTGCTTCGTCGGTGCGACTTGGACGATCGTTCCATTAGCCGGTGCGACGACTGTTCCGTTTGTCGGCTTAATGGCGATTCCGTCGCCCATCATCTTCTCGCTGAAGACGGGGTCGGCCACTTGCTCAAGTGGAATGATGTCTCCTTCCATGGGTGCATAAAGTGTCAGTGTATGTCTCTTCATCCACTTATTCAATAACATGTTCACTTCATCCTTTCCTTGCGAAAATGATTGTGAAAAAACAAAACAGGCATGGAGTATAGACGGGTGGCGTGAGCCTTTCGTCTTACCCCATGCCTGATCGAATCAGTCACATGTGATCAATATTTGTTTCTTCTGTCTCAACATAGCACGCTATCTAAAAGAAGACAAGACCTAATTTGTAAGCGCTGTCTAAAAAATGTACTTATTCTGAAATTTGTTGTATAGTGAAGACGAATCTTAAGTGAAAGGTGTTGCATGTTGATGAGTGAGGTCGTATCTGCCTAACGAACTGAAAAACGTAGGATGACGCGTGTTTTTGTCATGCCTTCATGTTCTGTTACGGATACCGCCCATCATAAACTGCCAGACACCGGTCTGTCTTTTTGCGTTGGTCGTCATCGACCGACGCTTTTTGTTTGCGCGGTATCTCCACCCTATTTTAAGGAGAGATCACCATGAACGAACAAACGTTAGAAAAACTACAATATACTGAACTCATCCAACGAGTCGAACGCTACTGCATCAGCGGGTTCGGTCGCAAGTTGCTCAGAAATCAACAACCGACGAGCCATCTACAGACGGTGAAGAAACGACTGCAAGAGACGTCGGAGGCACGAGCGATCCTAGACGCCTCGTCGCACGTCCCGTTCATCGGGGTGTCCGACATGGAACCGCTCATCGGGAAAATCAGTCGTGGCATCCAACTCGAAGCGGGTGAACTTGAAGCCGTCGCTGAATTTTTCCGCGGAGCCCGCAAACTGAAACGATTCATGGCCGAGCAGACGTTCTTTGCACCGTTGTTATCTCTGTACGCGGACGAGATGAGTGAAAGGCGCTCGATCGAAGAAGAAATCGTTCGGTCGATCCGGGCCGGACGCGTCGTCGATGAGGCGTCAAAAGAACTGAAACGGACTCGGAAGCAAATCGATATTCTCGAAGGACGGATCGAGGAGCGGTTGACTAAATTTTTGAAGAGCGCGGCCAACCGTGAAGCGATTCAAGACGCGTTTGTGACGAAGAAGCAGGACCGATTCACGATCCCAATTAAGGCGTCGTACAAACATAAAGTCGCCGGGACGATCATCGATACGTCGAACCGGGGGACGACCGTGTTCATCGAGCCGGAAGCGATCAGCAAGCTGAACGCGGAACTCGCCGTCAAACGGACCGAGGAAGCGGTTGAAATCTATCAAGTGCTCGCGACGCTGACCGGTATGGTAGCCGAAGCGTTACCGGCGATTGAGACGACGCTCGACGTCATCGCCCAGTACGACATGGTATTCGCCAAAGGGAAGTATAGCCAGACGATCGAAGGAATTTCGCCACGCGTGAACGGGACCGGGAAAATTCGTTTGCGACAAGTCCGGCACCCGTTGCTTGATGGGGCGGTCCCGCTCGACTTCTCGCTCGGCGAGACGTACCGCGGACTCATCATCACCGGACCGAACGCCGGCGGGAAAACGGTCGTCTTGAAGACGATCGGCTTGCTTACTTTAATGACCATGAGCGGTCTGCACATCCCGGCTCATCCCGATACGGACATCTCGACGTTTGACGACGTGTTCGTCGATATCGGTGACAATCAAGACATGGGTTCTGCCCTCAGCACGTTCTCGGCCCACATGAACAACGTGGCGACGATCATGCAGCGGGCCGGCAAGCGATCGCTGCTCTTATTTGACGAAATTGGGAGTGGGACCGAACCGAACGAAGGCGCGGCGCTCGCCATCGCGATTTTAGAAGAGGCGTACAAGCGCGGCTGTCTCGTCGTCGCCTCGACCCATTACGGGGAAATCAAAGCGTATTCCGAGGCGCATCCGGACTTCATGAACGCGGCGATGCAGTTCGACCCGGACACGCTCGAGCCGAAGTATCGGTTGTTGATCGGTCAGTCCGGTGACAGCAACGCGCTGTTCATTGCCCGGAAAATGAAGCTACCCGAAGCGATTTTGAAACAGGCGTCACGTTATATGAAAGAAAAAGTATATGACCAGACACTCGTCGACACTTCGAAGCTGACACAAGAAGTGGTGAACGCGAAACCGGACCTGATTCAGCAATTTGAAAAAGGAGATCGCGTTCGGTTACTCGAGACGAATCAAGTCGGGCTCGTCTATGCGACGGACGATTCTGGGCGACAGGTCACGGTTTATGCAGAAGGGACGTTCAGCGACCATCCGTTGCGACGCGTCCGGTTTGAAGCGCAGGCGGTTGATCTCTATCCGGCGGGTTATGACATGGAAACGTTGTTCGTGGATTATCGAGAGCGCAAAGAGGCGCATGATTTTGAGCGTGGCTCGAAGAAAGCGTTGCGTCGTGTTGAAAAAGAGATTCGGGCACGGCAACGCGCCGAACGTGGAGACTAAAAAGTGTATGACCGCCAGCGCTCGGGTAAGGACCAAGGACCGAGAGTCATGACGAAACGTCCGGCTGTCGGGTAATGTGTCGGAGGTGGACTAGATGTTTTGGTTAAGCTTGTTGTTTGCCATCGGATTTGCCTTGATTCACTACTTTTCAGGTCAACTGATTCACGTGCGTGAGAAGCCACGGAGCCGCTTCTTGTCGCTCGCCGGTGGCGTCGCTGTCGCTTACGTGTTCTTGCATCTCTTGCCTGAACTGAATGAATACCAACGCGAGCTCGAAGGACATCTCGGGAGCGGCCTGTTCGCCTCGATCGAGAACCATATCCTCATCGTTAGTATGTTCGGTTTGGCCGTTTTTTACGGATTAGAGCGATTGGCGTCCCAAATGAAAAAACGAGATGAAGGAAGCGTGTTTTGGATTCATATGGCGCTGTTCATCTTTTACAACTTTAGCATCGGGTATGTGCTCGCAGAGAGTGAGTTCGACACGATATGGGCGATGACGCTCTACTTTCTCGCGTTAGGGATTCATTTCATCACGGTCGATCAAGGGTTGAGACACCACCATCAACAGTTATATGACGAGCGGGGACGGTTGTTGCTTTCACTCGCGGTGCTCGTCGGCTGGAGTGTCGGGGCGTTTTCAGCGCTCCATGAAGTCACGCTGTCGATGATTGTCGCCTTTTTAGCCGGTGGCATCATCTTGAACGTCATGAAAGAAGAGTTGCCCGAAGAGCGTGACAGCAGTTTTCGTGCCTTTGCCGTCGGGCTCATCGGATACGCGCTACTTTTATTGGCCATATGAAAAGGCAACCAAATCTCGGTTGCCTTTTTGCTTACAGTGAATTTGTACTCTGATTTTCTACATTGTCATCTGTTGAAGGTGTATTGTCGTCTTGGTTTGGACCACCGAATTGGCCACCGTGATGCGATCCGTGACCGTGTCGACCTCTGCCTCCCGGTCCTTGCATGTCTAGATCGTCATAGCTTGTCACGTCGGCGAATCGCTCCTCATGTTCAGCTAAAATCGCGTCGGCTTCCGCTTGCGTCAAATTACCGTTCTCGACCGCTGCATCAAGTTTCACTTCGTGTGAGGCGATGATCGCGTCAATGAATGCGTCGACCGTGATGCCTTTCTCTTCCGCGAGCTCAGGAAGCGACTGTCCTTCTTCACGTGCCGCTTCGACCTCGGCTTCGCTCAAACCGAGCGCCTCAAGCAACGCCGCTTGTCCGGCTGCCCGGTCTCCGAACATGCCGTGTTCACCGCGTTCGCATTGCGTCGAAGCTTCCGTCGATTCTGTCGTTTCAGTTGTCGTCGTCTCGTTCGTGGCTGCATAGACGCCTGTGCCCGAGACGGCAAGCAGACCGGCCAAAGCGAGTGCTAATTTTGATGATTTCATGTGTATCTCCTCCTTTTACTACCTCAAGTGTAGATCTTGCCCGCCGGCAAGTTGTGAGGGAGTTGCAAGGTTTTTGCAAATTGTATTTGGGAAACGATGGGATGCTTTCTTGATGCGATATAATGTGAGTGGAGGCGATACAGATGAACGTGCTCGTAGTGGAAGATGAACAGAAGCTAGCGGACGGGATGGCCCGTTTTTTGACGTACGCGGGCTTTACTGTCAGCGTGGCGAGGACACTCGCCGAGGCGAAACGACTGCTTGATCAGCCGTTCGATGCGGTCCTGCTCGACGTTCGCCTGCCGGACGGGGAAGGATGGACGCTCATTCCGAGATTACAGACACTTCAGCCGCGGCCGGCCATCGTGGTGACGACGGCACGCGGGGAAGCCGATGACCGGGTGTTCGGTCTTGAGCTCGGTGCTGACGACTATTTGGTCAAACCGATTGTCTTGAAGGAGCTCGAGATTCGATTGAAGCGTCTCGTCAAGCAGACGGATGGCATCGTGTTCGGTGATCTGAAAGTGGATGAAAAATCACGGACGGTGACGGAAGACGGGAAACCGATTCGATTGGCCAATAAGGAGTACGAACTGCTGCTCTATTTCATGAAGCATATCGGGGAAGCGCTTGACCGGAACCGATTGCTCGACGACGTGTGGGACTATACGTTCGTCGGTGACACGAGGACGGTCGACACGCACGTTAAACAGCTCCGCGACAAGTCCAAGACGATCAAACGGCAGTTGAAGACGGTGCATCGGGTCGGTTATCGATTGGAGGACGTGTGATGAACCGGTTGATGAAAAAGTTGTTGTGGACCGCCATTCTCCCGCTCGTGGTCATGGCCGTGCTCACGTTCGGGCTCACGTCGCTCTTGATCGGCCGCTTTGCCGAGACGGAAAGCTACGCCCAGCTCGAGCGTGAAGCGGACATCGTCTATGACGCATTAGCTGAAGGGCGAGGCATACCGGGACAGCTCAACGTCCTCGTGTTTCAAGACGGCGAACCGATCGATCTTGACCGAGGCGGACGGATGCGGCGACAGATGACACCGACGCTGAACCCGGACGCATTAGCGGCACGCGATCAAGTCAGCGTAAACGGGACGCGTCTCTTGACGTTTTTACGAGAAGAAGGAGACATTCAAATCGTGACGTATACGAATGCGCCGCTAGCGAATCCCCAGTTCCGTCAAATCTATATGATTCTCGGGAGTGGCTTCCTGCTCGCCCTCGTCGCGGCGATAGGCGTGACGTATTGGATGGGGCGGCGCTTGACGTCACCGCTCGTCCAATTGAAACAAGCGGCAACGGCGATCATGGCAGGAACACACACAATCAACTTGCCGCCGGTCACAGACGATGAAATCGGTGATTTGACGGAAGCGGTCGATCAGATGAATCGTGCGCTTCAAGAAAAAGAGACGCTGCAAAAGACGTTCATCTCTGGGGTCACACACGATGTTCGGACACCGCTCGCCATCGTTCGCAACGAGGCAGAGATGCTCGAGCTCGGCGTCGTCAAGCCAGAAGACGTCTCATCGACAGGACGGAGCATGACCGAAGAAGTTGACCGGATCGATCGTCTCGTCACGCAGATGCTCGAGTACTCGAAGTTATCGTCACGAAGTCTGCCGCTCCAAATCGAGCCGATCCGATTGGACGGACTCGTTCGTGAGACGGTGGCACGAATGGAAGACTGGTTCCGGCATAAACAAGTCACCGTCCAACTCGAACTCGAAGCAGTCACGCTACAAGCCGACCAAACGGCGATGGAACGGGTGTTGTCCAACTTTCTTCATAACGCCTACCAGGTGAGTCCCGACGGTGGCGTCATCACAATCAGAATTGTCGGAAACCGACTCGAGATCGAGGATCAAGGTCCGGGGCTCGATGATAGGATGCGTGCGAGCGTATGGGATATGTACGTCAAAGGTGACCGGTCGAACGGACACGGTCTTGGACTCGCCATCAACAAGTTGTTGCTTGAAGCGCAGCAACTCAATTACGGGGTCGAATCAAACGAGGGGGCGATTTTTTGGATCGAATGGGATTGAACTTATTTTTACGAGGTGTCCGCTTAGAACGAGATCGGATCGAAACGCCAGGGTATCCGTTTTCGCTCCCGATTTTTGAAGCGTTTGACGAATTGACGTTGACGAAGCCGGTCACGTTTTTAGTCGGGGAAAACGGCAGCGGCAAGTCGACGTTGATCGAAGGGATGGCGATTGCCGCCGGATTCAATCCGGAAGGCGGGGCGACGACGTTCCGCTTTGAGACCGAGTCGACGCATAGCCCGCTGTTCGAGGCGTTGCGCCCAATTCGTAGTGCGTATCGCCCGAAGGACGGTTTTTTCCTCCGGGCCGAGACGGCGTATCAGCTATCAAGTTACGTGGACGAAATAGCGCGATCGAGTCCAGACCCTGAACGATTTTACGAATCGTATGGCGGTCGCTCACTCCATGAGCAGTCGCACGGGGAAGCGTTCTTGTCGCTCATGCTCCACCGTTTCCGGGGCGCGGGCCTCTATATTTTAGACGAGCCGGAGGCCGCGTTGTCGCCGATGCGTCAATTGACGATGCTCGCCCGGATGCATGAGCTCGTGCAGGCCGGGAGCCAATTCATCATCGCGAGCCATTCACCGATTCTCATGTCGTATCCGGACGCGGCGATTTTGGAAGTCGAGGCGGGGCTCGCGCCGACGACGTTCGATGAACTCGAACACGTCCGGGTCATGCGCGACTTTTTAGCGGCACCGGAGCGGATGCAACGGATTTTATTTGAATAACAAAAGGCGGCCCCGGCCGCCTTTTGTTATGACTTCGTGATTTTCCGCAACAAAATGATCGCGACGCTGACACCGGCAGCGATCAGCATGTACGTCCCGATCGATGAGAGCGTGTCTATCCAAAAATCCATTAGGTTTCCACCTCACTTGATTCGGTTAATTGCTTCCATCATTTCACGTTACTGTGCTAAAGTACACGAAATAATGATGTAAAACAAACGTTGAAGTCTATTGGAAAATCTTTCAATAAACTTAAAAGTTTGGTCAGTAATTGGGCGAAAACTGTCCCACGTTTGAATAATCGCTCTATAATAGACGTGTAGAGATGATTATTGACGAAATGAGGGGTAGCGATGGTATACGGTTTATTGATTGTTGGCATCGTCCTGATCACACTCGTCATCAACGTACTGCGCTTGATGACGACCCCATCTTTGAACCGTTGGCTACTCGTTGGGGCGAGTAGCCTTGTCGTGATTTGGCATGGGATTCTGTTCGACTTTTATGATTTACATTGGTCGGTGCTGCTACTCATCGCGACCGGCCTCATCTGTTTTCAATGGACGGGCATGGTGACCGCCATTCTTGTCGGTTGGTTGCTCGTCTATAGCCAATCAGGAGATTTATCGTTTCCGTTGTTGCTCAGTTATATCTTTTTCGGACTCGGTGCCGCGCTTTTGTTCGGTTATATTAAACAATTGAAACGGGAACGATCGGATCGGTTACGGATGTTGACGACAAGCTCTCGTCAATTGAACGTGTTTCGTGAAGTCAGCTTCACGATGCAAGATACGCTCGACCCGGACCGTCTCCTCCAGACGATTTTGACGTCGGTGACGGCAGGTCATGGGCTCGGCTTCAACCGCTCGATCATCTTTTTTGCCGACCCGGAAAAAGACAGCATTTACGGTGTCATGGGGACGGGACCGATGAATCCCGAAGAAGGGTATCAAATTTGGGAAGAAATCACACGGCAACATTATGACCTTCAACGATTGATTGACGAGAAAGAGACGGACTCGACGCAAGACGAGCAATTGAACGAGCGAATTCGCAAAATGACGTTCCCATTTAATTCCAATCATGTGTTTAAACAGACGCTCGACTCGGGCCGACCGCAACACGTCTATGCGAGCATCACCGATGATGCGGTCCTACGACTATTACATACAGAGTTACAGATGGATGAGTGCACGATCTTCCCGTTACATCATCAAGGTATCCCGTACGGATTGCTCGTCATCGATAACGTCGTCAACAAGAAGCCGATCACCCCTCAAAAAATCGATGGGGTTCGGCCCATCGCGGAACAGGCATCGCTTGCGTTGCATCAGACGACGCTTTATCAACGGATTGAGACGCTCGCGCTCCGTGACGGACTGACTCGTTTGAAGAACCATCGCTCGTTCGAGCAAGATTTGGATGTATTGTTCCGCGAATGTGATGAAGACGAACTGTCGCTCATCGTCATGGACATCGACCACTTCAAACATTATAACGATACGAACGGTCATTTGGCGGGGAACGAACTGTTGACGCGACTCGCGAGCGTCATTCGCCGAAGTGTACCCGACGAACAGATGGCGTATCGGTTCGGCGGCGAAGAGTTTGTCGTCTTGCTCCCGCGATTCGATGAGATCGGAGCGACGTACGTGGCCGAAACGATTCGTTCAGCCGTGCTCGGTACAACATTCATGCATGGGAATCAACAACCGGGTGGGCAGTTGACGCTCAGTTTTGGCGTCGCCTCGAAGCATACGCTTCGTGATCAGACGGTCGAACAGTTGATTGAATGTGCGGACCAGGCGCTTTATGCGGCCAAGTCACGCGGGAAAAATCAAGTCTGTCGCTGGGAAGGGGTGACGCTATGAGTGAGTTTAGCGTCATGATGATGGCGGTCGCCTTTATCGGGACCATCTTGCTGTCGAGCCGGTACTGCTATCTATTCATCTTACGTCACATCGCCAAGCGTGAGGCGGCGGCATTGCACGTTTCGTTACAAGACGTCTCGTTCTCGTTTGATCAGATGGTGTACTTTATTGCCTTGCCGACGACAATTCCCGAAGTAAGGGACGCGATGAAAGACGAGCTCATCATCGAGCCGTATTACGAGTCGCACTTCTTTCCTGACGTGAACGGGATACAAGTCTCCGTTAAATCGGGACAGGAAGTGATCCCGATTACGTATTTGCCAATCGATGACTTCAGTTTACCGATCTTAGATCGCTATCTAGAGACGCGGAAAATCGATGAGCGGACGAACCGCATCATTCGCGCCCACGTGATTGTTCATGATCGGACGCTCCAAGCGATCCGGGACGAGGTGTATCACCACTTGCATGAGGACCGCATCAGACAATAGAAAACAGGGTTCCTTCACCAAGCGGTGATGGAAACCCTGTTTTTAGTTCGTTAAAAGGTGGAACCGGACAGCACCAATCAAGTTGGCCTCATTGAAGTGGGCGCACGTCTCGACGTCGATCCGGAACGTACCGAACGAATCCGTGAGCGCATCGAGGTGACGCTTGATGCCGTCACGGACTTCAGGCCGCCGGCTGATGCCGCCACCGATCAAAATCCGTTCCGGGTCGAGCCCGAACTGGAGATTGTAGAGTCCGATTGCATTCCAACGATAGAAGTTTTCGAGTTCCTCATGGATACGTGAGTCCGATTGAAGGTCGAACACGTCTTTGCCGGTGAGGGGCAGTCCGAGGCGATCACTGCACCGCTTCACGAGAACGGCCGTCGCACCGACTTTACTCCACGTGCCGTCCGGGTGGGGGGCATTCGGGTCAAGAATCCAATAGCCGTACTCGCCGCCATGGAAGTGTGAACCGACCATGACTTCGTTCGAGTCGATAAAAGCACCACCGACACCTGTGCCGATGACGACTGTCGCATAACGTTTCAAAGAAGCGGCGGCCCCGGTCCATCCTTCGGCGAGCGCTGCCGCGTTCGCGTCGTTTAGGACGGTGACGGGTAAGTCGTACTGGTCTTGAAACGGCTCGAGGAAAGGCTGTTCGTGAATGTAGGGGAGGGCGGTAACGCCGTGAATCACCCCGGTCGACGAATCGACGGCGCCTGGAGCGCTAAAGGCGATTCCTTGGATTGGTCCCGCGGCTTGCGTGTTGTTCACGATTGCATCGATCTGTTCGAGAAATGCTTTCCACGTCTTAGGGGTCGGGACGTGGTCGTTCGACAGAAGTGTCCCATCAGTTTGGACGACTCCGTATTTGATACTCGTACCACCGATATCGATGGCTAGATAATGTTGCATAGTACTTACTCCTTTACGGGGGATTTTGTTGTCAAGGCTATGTTTGGGGCATGGTATGATAGATAGACAAGAACACATGCTTATCCACATTAGCGCACCATGCCAAATGATGCAAATCGGTCGCGAGGAGGTTCACATGGATGTTCATATCGGGAACGCCGGTTTTGAGACGGAAGCGGCGAAACGACAGCTGCGCGACTCGATTCAATCGGTAAGCAGGACGTTGTTTGAAATGGTTGAACATGTGGCCGTGCGATGACAGCTCGGTATTTATTGAAGCGACGCGTGATGGACCATGCGGCCAAGCGTTGGAACACGTGGCGGCTCAGATTGTACGTCGTGTTTCCGCTCTTTTTCTTTCTCGGTTATCAGTATATCTTGTTCTGGCAAGGTGGTCTTGATTGGGTCGGCGACGTTTCGGCGTTCGTTTGGGCGGTGCTCTTCCTGCTCCTTGTCGTCAGCGATACGTTTTTCATTTGGGTCGAACGAGCAGATGTCACGCGAAGCACCGGCGATGCGCTCATCAAGGTGTTGAAGCGCTATTCGCTGTCCTATCATATCGTTAAGCTGATCATTAAATATGGTGTGGTCGTTTCGTTGTTTAGGCCGGTGCTCGTCGATTGGGGATGGACACATGCTTCAATTTTGTCATTCTTCTTGTCGGTTCTCCTAATCGCTTGGCTCCATATGTGGACTCAGTATCAGTTACAGATTAGGAGAAGCCATTGGATGTTGCGGGTTAGCGTCACGATCATCGCCATGATTTGCCTATATGCGTTCCTTGACGGCCGTCCGCTCGCGGCAGTCGTCTTCGGCAGTGGTTTCGTCGCACTGGCACTTTATGCCGGGGAAGGTTGGATGTCGCGTCAGCCGTACCTTGATCGCGAAATCGACTTGGCCGAGGCGTTGCATGATTCATTCTTCCAAAAAATCAAGAAGGGACACTTTCATGACTGAACAACAATATGAACGACTGCTACAAATCGAGACGGTGAAGCCTCAGCAAGGCTTCCCGACCTCGGTCGAATACCATCGCTATGAGCCGACCCCATATGCTGCGCTCGACTTGTTACGCGACGCCTATCCGCTCGAGCCGACGGACACGGTCGTCGACTTTGGATCCGGGAAAGGGAGGTTGCCGTTTTATCTCGCCTACACGTTCCGTGTCCGCGCCATCGGGGTCGAGATGGATGGGGGCTATCACGAGGAGGCGCTTCAAAACTGGGTCAACTATACGAAGAAGCATCGGTCGCGTGGGAGCGTCCAGTTCGAGTGCGCGTATGCCGAACGGTTTATGATCCCACCTGAGGCGAACCGATTTTATTTCTTCAACCCGTTCTCGGTTCAAGTGTTCCGCCAAGTCGTTGCCAACATCCTCGACTCGGTCGAGCTCTCGCCGCGTCCGGTCGATATCATCCTCTACTATCCGTCCGACGATTATTTACACTTTTTGAATGATGAGACACCGTTCCGTTACGTCCAAGACGTCCGATTGCCGCTGAAGAATCTTCATGAACGGTTTCTCATTTATCGATTTGATATGATGGAGTCATCTTGGTAATGGGGAGTGGATTTGAGTGAAGAAAAAAGATATTTTAGAAGCGTACCGTTGGCGTCAAGCGACGAAAGAGTTCGACGCGGACCGCAAGATTGATGAAAGCGACTTTGAATTTATCCTGGAGACGGGACGGTTGTCACCGAGCTCATTCGGCTTCGAGCCGTGGCAGTTCGTCGTCGTCCGCCGCGAAGATTTACTTCAAAAAATCAAAGACAACACGTGGGGCGCTCAAGGACAAGCGTTGACGGCGAGCCATTTCGTCTTGATCTTGGCCCGGACTCCGCAGGAAATGCGCTATGATTCGGACTATCTGCGCCATATCATCACGGGCGTCCAAGGACGGACCGAGGATGAATATGCGCTCCGAATCAAACGAGTGCAGGAGTTCCAAGAACAAGATTATCGTCTGTTAGACGACGAGCGAGTGTTCCAAGAGTGGATCAAGCGCCAGACGTACATCCCGCTCGGCAACATGATGACGGCAGCAGCCCAAATCGGGATCGACTCATGTCCGATCGAAGGGTTCAACCAACAACAGATTGATGAACTGTTGATTTCAGAAGGTGTCATGGAACGCGGGGCCTGGTCGCTCTCGGCCATGGTCGCGTTCGGTTACCGGGCTCGCGATTTCGCGCCGAAGACGCGTCGCGACTTCAACGAGGTCGTCAAATACATCGGATGAAAAAAAGCTCAATCGCCTCGACGCGATTGAGCTTTTGCTTATTTCCAGTCTGTGATGCGGTCGATTGGGAAACGGACCGACGGGTAACCTTCTTCCGCGGCTTTGCCGATCGAGAGGAGCATGACCGGGAGGTAGCGTTCTTTCTCGAGACCGAACGCTTCGGCGATATTCTTCTTATCGTAGCCGCCGATCGGGTTCGTGTCGTAGCCGTGGGCACGGGCGACGAGCATGAGCTGCATCGCGACGAGGCCTGAGTCGAGCAAGATGCTGTCTTTGATCATTTCGTTCGGTGCGTCTTTGAAGATGCCTTTGATCATGTCGACTTGGCGGTCGCGGACTTCAGGAGGCATCAGGCCGCGCTCGACAGCCGAATTGAAGATCTCTTCCGTGTAGTCGGCCATTTGGTAGTCGGCGAAGATGGCGATGACAGCCGATGACGTCTCGACTTGACGCTTATTGAAGCTCGCGAGCGGGAGGAGTGTCTCTTTTCCGGCGGCGCTGTCGATGACGACGAAGCGCCATGGCTGAAGGTTGAGCGAAGACGGTGCTGTCGTCGCTTCCTCGAGGATTTGTGTCATTTCGTCTTTCGAGATTTTGACGCTCTCGTCATAGACGCGAATCGAACGGCGTCCTTTTACAATCTCCATAAAGTCTTTCTGTGTTGTCGTGTTCATATTAGGGTCTTCCTTTCGTGTTGAATGTTGTGTTGTAACGTATTTAACAGGTCGAGCAAATGTTGTTGCTCCTCTACCTTCATGTTTACAAAAAGTCGGTCCGATAAGCACTTCTTTTGCTCGGTCCAATGTGCAATTTTGTCGCGACCGAGCTCGGTCAAGTCGACGTAGATGACGCGATTGTCTTGAAGACATCGTTCACGGGCGATCAGCCCTTGCGTCTCGAGTTGTTTCAAGTGACGGGTGATGGCCGCGTGATCGACATCGACGCGCTGTTGCAGCTCGCGTTGGCGAAGTGGACCGACGTGATTCAAGTTGCTCAAAATATCGTATCGGGTCAGGCTCAGGCCACCCATTTCGGTATCGAACAGCTGGCTGAGTTCTTTTTGTACAGTGATGACGTTGTAGAGAATTTGGTCGCTAGGCGAACAAGATTCGCGCATCCATAACCCTCCTTAACTAATTGATGACTCAATCATTGATGGGTCATGTAATTCATCCTAACGTGTTTTTCGATTGCCGGCAAATAAAAAGTTTAAAAAAACCTGTTGCCAAACTGTTATATAATAGTCTATATTAAAGTCAACTGATATATAACAACGAATACGGGAGGATGTGAAGGCTTGGAACAGTATACACAAGTAGGAACTTATCGCGTACATCAGGAGCTCCTCGACTTCGTCTCGGCTCATGTATTGCCAGGAGCAGAGACGGGGCATCAGTTTTGGCAAGGAGTCGAGCGCATACTAGACGAGTTCATTCCTCGAAATGAGGCGTTGCTTCACGAACGGGAGTCGTTTGAGCGACTGTTACAGAAGTGGTACAGCGAACAGAAACAAGACTTTGACCTTGTCAGCTACGAACGCTTCCTCCAATCGATCGGCTACATCGAACCGGTCGTCCCTGATTTTAGTATCGACGTCTCAGGTGTCGATTCGGAGATCACACAGCAAGCCGGACCACAGCTCGTCGTCCCGCTCGACAATGCACGCTATGCACTGAACGCGGCGAACGCACGCTGGGGAAGTCTTTATGACGCGCTGTATGGAACGGACGTCATCGATGAAGCGGACGGAAAAACGAAGTCGGCCGGCTACAATCCGGTCCGGGGCGAAGCGGTCATCGCTTACGCCAAACAATACCTCGACGACACGTTCCCGCTTCTAACGGGTTCGCACCGGGACGCGGAAGGATACGCGGTTCGCGCCGATGAACCATACGCCATCATCAACGGACAAGACGTCCCGTTCAGCAATGACTGTTTCGTCGGTTACGTCGGGAATCCGGACAGTCCGACGAGCTTAGTGCTCGTCCATAACGGCCTCCACGCCGAACTGAAATTTGACCGGAACCATCCGATCGGCCGCACGGATGGGGCAGGGCTCACCGATATCGAACTCGAGTCTGCCTTATCGGCCATCGTCGACTGTGAGGACTCGGTCGCAGCCGTCAACGCTCGGGACAAGGTCCACCTGTACAAAAACTGGCTCGGACTGATGGACGGCACGCTCGAAGCGACGTTCACGAAAGGCGGCAAGCCCCTCAAGCGCCAACTGAATGAAGACCGCCGCTACACAGGCAGAAACGGACGAGACGTCGTGCTGCCGGGACGCTCTTTATTGTTCATTCGGAACGTCGGTCACTTGATGACGACAGATTTGATGCTCGACAATCAAGGAAGGGAAGTACCGGAAGGAATCCTTGACGGCATCTTCACGTCACTGATCGCGAGCCGTCACCTCGACTCAAAACGGAACTCGCGGGAACGGTCAATCTACATCGTCAAACCGAAAATGCACGGTTCAAAGGAAGTCACGTTCACGAACGACTTGTTCGACGCGATCGAAGACGTGCTCGACTTGCCGCGCCATACGCTCAAAGTCGGTGTGATGGACGAGGAGAGACGGACGTCGCTCAACTTGAAAAACTGCATCGAACGCGTGAAGGGGCGGATCGTCTTCATCAACACCGGTTTTCTTGACCGGACCGGTGACGAGATCCATACGTCGCTCACGTTCGGGCCGATGCGCAAGAAAGGCGAGATGAAGACGTCGGCTTGGCTCGATGCCTACGAACGCTTGAACGTCTTGACCGGACTCGCGGCCGACTTCTATCAACAAGCCCAAATCGGCAAAGGGATGTGGGCGATGCCTGATAAGATGCGCGACATGATGCGGGAGAAAGTCGCCCATGCTGAGTCCGGCGCGACGACCGCCTGGGTCCCGTCGCCGACGGCCGCGACGCTCCACGCGCTCCATTACCATCAAGTGGATGCGTTCCGTGTCCAACGGGAGTTGGTGCAACGATCGTTCGATATCGACAGCGAACGGAAACGCCTGCTCGAGATTCCGCTCGCGACACGCGTCTATACAGACGATGAAGTGAGGGAGGAACTCGAGAACAACCTGCAAGGGCTGCTCGGTTATGTCGTCCGCTGGGTCGAGCAAGGTGTCGGCTGCTCGAAAGTGCCGGACATCCACCATATCGGGTTGATGGAGGACCGGGCGACGCTCCGCATCTCGAGCCAACACGTGGCCAACTGGCTCTATCACGGTGTCTGTACGAGTGAGCAAGTCGAAGCGACGATGTACCGGATGGCTGAAGTCGTCGACAAGCAGAACGCGGCCGACCCGAACTACCGGCCAATGACGCCGGACGTGACCGACTCGATCGCGTATCAAGCAGCAAAAGACTTAGTGTTCCAAGGAACGGATTCGCCAAGCGGGTACACGGAACCGATCTTGCATCGCCGCCGCCGTCAGTTTTTGACACAGTCGACACTTGAATTGAACTTAAAAGGAGGAGCATCATCATGACAACGAAAAAAATCGAAAGCGAACAGTTAATCGAACGTTGGGTCGTCCGCCGCATCGTCTCTGGAGAGTCGACAGCGACGCTCGCCAATACCGCATTCGTATATGGCAACGACTTGATGCGCCTCGTGCTCGATCGGACGGACGGTTCGCTCCAAATCATGAAAGAACCGGTCGAGGAAGTCGTCGTATTCCGCAAACCAGAAGAGCGGGACGAGGAAAACGTCTGCCGCAGTTGTGGGATGGAACATTCGACGTTCAAGTCGGCACTCGAATGCTGCGCCTACTTGGATTAAGTTTGCAACATCTGTTATATAACAATTTAATTAAAACAAAACTAATATAATACAGGAGGAATAACAATGAATGAACAACGCATGCAACTCGAGAAGGTTTTTCAGTCGGAACGGTTTGACGGGGTCGAGCGTCCGTACGGAGTCGACGACGTCATGAAGCTTCGTGGATCGGTCTTGATCGAACATACGCTCGCGACGAAAGGGTCGGAACGTCTGTGGGACCTGCTCCACAAACGGGATTACGTCCACGCGCTCGGGGCGCTCACCGGAAATCAGGCGATCCAACAAGTGAAGGCGGGGCTTGAGGCCATCTACTTAAGCGGCTGGCAAGTCGCCGCTGATGCGAACTTATCAGGGCATATGTATCCGGACCAAAGCCTGTACCCGGCCAACTCGGTACCGAGCGTCGTCAAGCGAATCAATCAGGCGCTGCAACGGGCCGATCAGATTCAAACGGCGGAAGGGAAAGGGGATACGCACTGGTTCGCGCCGATCGTCGCCGATATGGAAGCTGGGTTCGGCGGTGTGCTCAACGTCTTCGAGCTGACGAAAGCGATGATCGAGTCTGGTGCGGCCGGTGTCCACTTAGAAGACCAGCTGTCTTCGGAGAAAAAGTGTGGTCACCTCGGCGGTAAAGTATTGCTCCCGACGCAAACGGCTGTGAAAAACTTGATCGCGGCGCGCCTAGCAGCAGACGTCATGGGCGTATCGACGATTATCGTCGCCCGGACGGACGCGCATGCGGCCAACTTGATCACAAGTGACATCGACCCGATTGACCATCCGTTCATCGTCGGCGACCGGACGCCGGAAGGCTTCTACCGGACCGAGGCCGGCATCGAGCAGGCGATCGCCCGCGGTCTCGCCTATGCTCCTTACGCCGATCTCGTCTGGTGCGAGACATCGGAACCGGACTTGCAAGAAGCACGCCAGTTCGCGGACGCAATCCATGCGAAGTATCCTGGAAAAATGCTCGCCTACAACTGTTCGCCTTCGTTCAACTGGAAGAAGAAGCTGTCTGACGACGAGATCGCGACGTTCCAACAAGAGATTGGGGCGATGGGCTACAAGTTCCAATTCGTCACACTCGCCGGGTTCCATTCGCTCAACTTCGGCATGTTCGAGCTCGCCCGCGGCTATAAAGATCGTGGGATGGCAGCATATTCTGAGTTACAACAAGCCGAATTTGCGGCCGAACAACACGGCTACACGGCGACGCGCCATCAGCGTGAAGTCGGCACCGGCTACTTCGATGAAGTCTCACTCGTCATCTCGAGCGGACAGTCGTCGACGACCGCGCTCGCTGGATCGACCGAGGCGGAACAGTTTGAAACGCCATCACATTGACGAACGCCCCTTGAAAAAGGGGCTTTTTTTGTGTGTCTAAATATGGAACGAGGCGATTTTAGTTGCTTAAATGTGACGTATTTCACATTTTTAAAGTTGAACGCTTGCTACGCTGAACATGTCAAAACGAACATGGAGGTTATGACAGATGACACAAACATTCACGAGCGACACGCACGTATCTGAAATCGTCAAGCAATGCCCGCAAGCAGCAGACATTTTTAAACGGAATCGAATCGATTTTTGTTGCGGAGGCAATCGACCGCTCGCTGAAGCGACAGACAAGTCGAAACGATCGACGGAAGATATTTTAGAAGAAGTCAACGCGCTCTATCGACGCAAACAGGAGATGAACGAAACGAGCATCGATTGGGATGCAGCTTCGTCTTCGGAATTGATTGAGCATATTATTTATAAGCATCACCAATTTTTGACGGATGAATTGCCACAGCTCACACCATATGTGACGAAAGTATTCCGCGTGCATGGACAAAACCATCCACACCTTGGACGCATCCATCAGTTGTTCAATCAATTGAAAGTGGAGCTTGAACAGCATATCGTCAAAGAAGAGATGGAAGACTTCCCGATGTTGCTTCGACATGAGTCGGCACCGACGGCTGAGACGGAACGTGAGATTATGACCATTTTAGAAGCGCTCGAGTCGGAACATGCAGCGGCCGGTGACATTTTGAAAGAACTTCGTCACATTACGAACGACTATACGCCGCCTGAAGGTGCGTGTGGGACGTATCGACTCGTCTACCAACGTCTAGAGGCACTAGAATCAGATACGTTCGAACACATTCACCTTGAGAACAATGTTTTGTTCCCGCGTGCACGTACGCTTGTCTGACAGATACAATTTACACCTCCATCACGTGGAGGTGTATTTTTGTGACATTTGATACAGAAGGAACGCGAGTCAATCGCTACGATAAAGGAGAAGCAAAGGAGTGATCAATCATGAAGCGGGTGAGTGGAGTCATCGTCGGGGTAGCGGTCGTCCTGTTATTGAGTCAAATCTGGTCAAGTCCTTCTGGCGCCCATGACGAGACCGTGACGATTTTAGCGGCGGCGAGTTTAGGACCAGTCCTAGAGCATGTGGAACGACAACTTGAAGCCGAACTCGGCGACGTCGACATCCGCGTCGTCACGAACGGGAGTGGCGCCTTACGATCCCAAATCAATCACGGGTCTCCGGCTGACATCTTTTTAGCCGCTAGTGAGGAGGATGTCGACAAGTTGCAGGTGCCCGTGTTAGACCGGGATGCGTTCTTGAAAAACGAGTTGTGGTTTGTGACCCCAAAGGGAAAAAGTTGCACGAGTGAGTGGCAGGAATTGGAGTTGTGCGCCCGAATCGTCATTGGAGACCCGGTGAACGTTCCGGCAGGCCGTTATGCGAAAACGGCGTTGGATGAAGCGGAAGTATGGGGACAGGTGAAATCTCGGATTATCTTTGCCCAAAACGTGAGACAAGTGCTTACGCTCGTCGAGCAAGGGGATGCGAATGGGGGATTCGTGTATAAAACAGAGCTGACAGAAGGTGTCGCAGCGATTCAAGCCGTCTCGCTTGAAGCGACCGGCATCATCTCCTATCCGGCTGTCCGTTTGACGCATGGTCCATATGTGCGTGACGTATATGAGCGTTTATTCGATGACGATATTCAAGCGATTTTTTTAGCAAAGGGGTTTTCTAAATGACGCAGTCCCCACTGCAACTTACTTTCGAAGTCGGGTTTATCGCGACGATGCTTGCCTTCGTCCTCGCGTTCTGGGCCGCCTATCTCATGCATCATCGCCAGTTTAAAGGGAAATGGTTGCTCGAGACGCTATTTTTATTGCCGCTCATCTTGCCGCCGACCGTGATTGGTTTATACGCGTTGATCGTTCTTGGCAACAACGGGATCGGGGGACTGTTGCCGGTTACCATCTTGTTCACGAAACAAGCGAACATCATCGCCTCTGCCTTGGCGGCTTTCCCGCTCGTCTACCAGACGATTCGGCTCGGGTTAAAACAGTTGGATGCGGAATGGTACGAGGCCGGTCGCGTGCTCGGTGGAACGGAACGTCAATTGTTCACGTATGTCACGATTCCGCTTCTTTTACCCGCTTTGACGAGCGGATTCGTCCTCGGATTTGCCCGTTCGATCGGGGAATTTGGTATCACGATGATGATTGCTGGGAATATTCCGGGCGAGACGATGACGCTCGCCACAGCGATTTATATGGCCACGTTAAACGGGGACATGACCCAAGCGCTCATTTGGAGCGGATGGTTGGTCGGCCTGGCGTTTTTAGTCTTGTGGCTGAGCGAACGTTACGGAAAGCGTCAATATTAGTCGAGCACGTCGACTTTTTTCACATAAGATCGGTTCGGAGTGTTGAGAATGCTCGGACCGGTCTTTTTCCAAATGTGAACGTGGTCGCCGACCTCAATCTGTTCGAACGTTGCCTTCACTTGAAATTTGAACCAGCTCACGTTTTCAGGGTCGGCTCGTGCGAACAACGCATCAGCGGTTAGTTTTGCCTCGTCCGCACTTATGCCGCTGATGATGAGGGCGGTGCGGTCAGATTCATTCACTTCGATCACATAGCCTTCGACGTCCGGTTCGGTCGTCGCCCGGTTGGCGAAGACGAAACCGATGGAAAAGACGACGAGCATGGCCGTGATGGTCAGAAACAAAAATATTTTAATAGAAGATTTCATAGCGTGCGCCTCCTTCGTTCATTATTCTGTCACGTCTCGAATCGCTTATCTGTGAAAAAAGTAACAGTTAAGTCTAGATGTCATCTTTATGATGAAACTATGAAGTCGTTCGGAAAGAGAAGGGGGAACACATATGACTGATCGTCATTTTTATTCGACCGCCGCGAAGTGGTCGTTCGTAGGATTTACCGTCTTGGTGCTCTCGACGTGGGTTGCCTCGGCAGGATTTGAGCATGTGGATATGGCGTTGTTTGGTTATTACATTGCGGCCGTCATCTGTATGATCGGGATGGTCGTCCGGTTGACGTTATTCTTTGCCCGGCCGGCCACCTCGCAAGTGTTGAAGCGAAGTCTCAAACAGATGAAATCAGAAAAGAAGCGGGCCAGTAAAGCGATCGCCGCGACGACGGTCAACAACATCGTCTTGCAGAAATTTATTTGGGAGCGTGGATGGTACCGCTGGACCCAGCATATGTTAATCGCTTGGGGATGCCTCGGATCGTTCGCCATCACGTTCGGTTTGACGTTCCAATGGATGCGTTTTGATTTGATCGACATCGAGACGTATCAAATCGTCGTCTTTAATCTTCCGACGATCAAGATGGCCGCTCACGGGCTGTTCGCCGAGATGGTCTATAACGGCTTGAACATCACCGCGCTCATGCTTTTAGTCGGGGTGCTCATGGCGCTTTATCGCCGCATCAACGATCAAGACGTAAAAGTGACACAGCGGTTCGAGTTTGATATTTTGCCGCTCCTCATGTTGCTCATCGTCACTGTATCGGGTTTGTTATTAACTGTTTCGTACGTGTTCTTCGGTGGATTTATCCATCATGAGCTCGCCTTGTTCCATCAATTGACGGTCATCATCTTTTTATGTTACTTCCCGTTCGGCAAGCTGTTTCACTTACCGGTCCGCCCGATGGCTGCTAGTGTACCGATGAACTATCGGGAAGTCGAAGCGGACGAGACACGCGTCTGTGCCGGATGTGGCACACGCTATGCGACGGACAATCAAGTCGAGGACGTCCAGGCGATTCTAAAAGCGCAGACGATCCAACTCGGTTTGCGGGATGGGACACAACTGTCTGACTATTGCCAACCGTGTCGCCGTTCGATGCGCGTGAAGATGCAGTTGAATTTAATGAACGGTCAGTTGCCGACACACCCGGTCGATACGAACACGGGCATGTCGATGCCGGGATTCGGGCGCCCAAAGGAGACGAAAGATGAGACACCTGTGCGTTAAATGCGGAGAACCGATGGGTACGCATGAAGAGATCGAACAAGTGAAACAATTGCTCGAAGGGTCGGATCAACTCGTGAAAGTAGACGAGGCACACACGGTCCAAGATCTCTGTCATGCCTGTCGTCGTCGGGCCCGTCTCGATTCGGCGTTAGGACGGTCTGGAAGTGACGGAATGCATTATCCGCTTCAAACGATCAACGGCTATCACGTCAGTGGATTTTCAAAACGAAGAGCGGAAACGTTCTATGGAGGGGAAGACGATGAGTGACTTTTTAACGTCGCCAGAAGTACAAAATTTAATCAAACCGGGCGAGAAATTGATTACGACCCATTGTTGCTACTGCGGGATGCAGTGCGGCATGCACATTCGCGTCGATGAGAAGACTGGGGCCGTCAAAGGGGTTGAACCCCGCTATGATTTTCCGGTCAACAAAGGAAAGCTTTGCCCGAAAGGGGTCACTGCCTATCAGACGATCGAGCACCCAGACCGCATTTTGACACCGCTCATCAAACGGAACGGAAAGTTTGAACAAGCGACATGGGAAGAAGCGCTCGACGTGATTGAAGAGAACTTCAAACGGATCCAACGGGAGCATGGAAAAGATGCGGTTTCCGTCTTCGGTGGTGTCTCGATGACGAACGAAAAGTGTTACCTCGTCGGGAAGTATGCTCGCGTAGCGCTCGGGACACGGTTCATCGACTATAACGGACGTTTCTGTATGTCGTCGGCTGCCGGCGGATTTTTGAAGACGCTCGGGATCGACCGCGGGGCGACGCTGCCGTGGACCGAGTTTGAGCACGTCGACACGTTCTTCGTCGCCGGTTCGAACATCGCCGAATGTCATCCGACGACGACGCAACATATTTGGAAAGCAAAAGATAAAGGGGCCAAGATCATCGTGGCCGACCCACGCGAGATTCCGATGGCACGCGTGGCCGACGTCCACCTCGATTTGAAACCGGGAACGGATGCGGCGCTCGCGATGGGGTTGCTCAACTTCCTCGTCGAACACGACTACGTCGATCAAGCTTACGTAGACGAACGCTGCGATAACTACGAAGAGTTGAAGGCGTCGGTCCGGGACTGGTCGCTCGAACGAACGAGCGAAGTGACTGGGGTCGCGATCGAAAAAATTGAAAAAGCTGGTCATATTTATGGGAAGAGCCCACGATCAGTCATGTTGTTCGCTCGTGGTGTCGAGCAACAGTCAAAAGGGGTCGACAACGTATCGCTCTACACATCGATGGCACTTCTGCGTGGCATGATCGGGAAATTCGCCTCTGGCGTTGCGACGATGACCGGACAAGGCAACGGACAAGGTGGGCGCGAGCACGGACAAAAAGCCGACTTGTTGCCAGGATACCGCAAACTCACCGACCCGAAAGCGGTCGAATATGTGAGCGGGGTCTGGGGCATCGATCCTTCCGAAATGCCGAAACCAGGCGTTTCCGCGTTCGAGATGTTTGATGAAATTCAAGCTGGGACGATCCGAGCGATGCATCTCATGTGCTCGAACCCGGCCGTGTCGGCACCGAACCTTCCATACGTCTGGGACAGTTTCAACAAGCTTGACTTCTTCGTCGTCAGTGACTTCTTCATGTCCGAATCTTGTGAGTTCGCGGACGTCGTGTTGCCTGCTTGTTCTTGGGCGGAAGATGAAGGGACGACAACGAATTTAGAAGGACGAGTGATTCGGATTCGAAAAGTCCGTGAACCGCTCGGAGAGTCGCTCCCAGATTGGGAAATCATGAAACGAATCGCGGAACGAATGGGCCGTGGACAATACTTCCCGTACGAAACACCGCTTGAGATTTGGGAAGAGTTCCGGATCGCCACGAAAGGCGGACCGGCTGATTATTCCGGTATCACGTGGGATCGGATCGACAACGAATACGGCGTGTTCTGGCCGTGTCCGTCCGAAGATCATCCTGGTACACCGACGATGTTCAAAGAGCGCTTTGGGACGGCGAACGGGAAGGCGAATCTACCGGTCGTCACGTATCGTCCGGCGGGAGAATACGCGAATGAAGAATATCCGGTCACGCTCACGACAGGTCGGGTCGTCTTCCACTACCTTACGGGGAACCAGACACGACGCATCGATTTCTTGAGCACGATGTCAAAACTGCCGTTCGTTGAGATTCATCCTGAGCTCGCATCAAGCTATGGTCTTCAAACGGGAGACAAAGTCGAATTGAAGACACGCCGCGGCTCCATGATCGTCGAAGCACGTTTAACAAAAGCGATTCGAAAAGACACGGTCTTCGTCCCTTACCACTGGGGCAAAGAGCTCGCGATCAACCAATTGACGAATCCGTGCCTTGACCCGATGTCACGCATGCCCGAATTCAAAGTATGTGCGGTTAAAATGAAAAAATTGCCGGCTAACACCCCGCTGCACGTTAACCCGTTGACGGTTCCACTCGGTTCGAGCGTGCCGTTCATGGCGGACCATGCGATTGCGACGAGCTGTCACATCATGGATGAGGAGGTTCCTACAAAATGAATAAGGTCATGTATTTAGAATTTGAACGCTGTATCGGCTGTCGGGCCTGTCAAGCTGCTTGTCGGGAATGCGGGGACCACGATGGGCTCGAGCGGAACTACGTTGACTACATCGATTTCTCGGAGAGCCGTCAGACGTTCCCGATGATCTGCATGCAATGTAAAAATCCGGCCTGTGCCCAGGTCTGCCCGGCCAATGCGATTCAAATCACGCCAGAAGGCGTCGTGTTGTCCGCTTCGGAAGAAAAATGTATCGGCTGCCGCAACTGTACGTTCGCCTGCCCGTTCGGGATTCCGAAGTTCGATTTTGAGAAGAACAAGATGTACAAGTGTGACATGTGCTATGACCGCTCAAAACATGATATCGCGCCGATGTGTGCGTCTGTTTGTCCGTCGGATGCGATTCGCTTCATCGATCATGACGAGATGATGCAATTGCGCCGCCAGCGCGTGCAAATGAACATGATTGAAGGGAAAAAACCATCCCAAGACGATAAGTGGAATTACGTCCCTGAATTCTTTGGCGTCTATTCCGACTGAGGAAGAAAGGAAGATGACTTATGTCAAAAGAACCAAAAGACCGGGAACGCTTATCCGGACTCGTTGATAACTTGAGCCGAGCTGACGATGTGAAATTGAATCGCCGCGCCTTCATCAAGTCGACGTTCGGTGCCGGCATCGCGCTCGGTCTCGCGACAATCCCGTTCAATATCGCAACTTTCGTCCGCAGCGAGCCGAGAACCGACCGTCAGTTCATCACGACGGTCGAGGCGCTCGAACAGGGAAAATCGCTTGAATTCGAATATCCGGGCACGGAACCGTCACTTCTCGTCCATTTGAAAACCGGCGAATTTGTCGCCTATAATAATAAATGTACGCATTTACAGTGTCCGGTGTTCTATGTGGAAGAAGAAGACGTGCTCTTATGTCCATGCCACCGCGGTTATTTTAGCGTCGACGGTCAACCGCAGTCAGGACCGCCACAGCGAGAACTTCCTAAAATCTTGCTTGAGATCGAGAACGGGAAGATCTTTGCGGTCGGAAGAGAGATTCATCATGGGGCCTAAAGTATGGAGTTTAATCGGTCTTGTCATTTTATTGGCAACGAATATGGTTCTATTTCAATATACAATCGAAAGCTATATGGTGTATGACCACGCCTCGATGCGTCTATTCATGAGCATCGCCATTATAAATGTCGGCTTGATTATATTGTTATATCGATATTGGAAGAAAATTGAATATAGTGATAAATAATAACCTGCCCTTTGAAGCGCTTCCAAATGTTGATTGCGTTTCAAAGGTATTTGTGTTTAAAATGAAGTCAAGCTTCTAAATTGCACAGGTTTTTTTTAGGAAGGTCGGTGGAAATGACTCACTCTAGTAAAACGATGGTGCTCGATGAAACGAAAAAATTGGCCCATCGGATCATCCATGTTCCAAAAAATGGTTTCTTGTTTCGGGAGCAGGAGGATGCGTCTGAATTTTATATTGTAAAAAGCGGACTGATCCAAATCTCGAAATTGACCGAGAACGGGAAAGAGTTGACGTTACGTTGTTTGAGTGCGGAGGCTTGTTGCGGAGAATTGACGCTATTCGCGATCGAACCAAGATATTTATTCAACGCGAAAGCGTTAGAGGATAGCGAGATTTATGCCGTCAAAATTGACCGGATTGAAACGATGATTTTATCGTCAAATCCTGAGTTTGTTCGCGAGTTCATGATTATGATCAATGAACATATGCGGAAACAACATACAAAATTCCGAGACTTAGTATTGAACGGGAAAAAGGGAGCGCTCTACTCGACGCTCATTCGGATGGCGAACAGTTACGGGGTTGAAGTGGAAGATGGAATTCTCATCGATTTGAAACTCAAAAACCAAGAGCTCGCCAACTATTGCGGCACATCGCGTGAACGCGTGAACCGTATGTTGAACGAGCTCGCGCAAGACGGCGTCATCTCGTTGCCGTCTCGTCAAATCATCATCCATGACCTAGCACGGTTAAAGCTACTCAACCATTGTGAAGACTGTCCCGTCTCGGTCTGTGTCATCGATTGATCACATGACGGCGGCAAGCGCTAGCTCGCCTTCGAAATGTTCTAATCCGTCGGCCTCGATTGTGCAGGCCGATACATAAAACGCACCGTCTTCAACCAGTTCGTAAGACCGGAGTACACCTTCGGCAAGTTTGACGCCGTTTGCGCGGACCTCAACGACGACGCCTTCCATCGAACGGACACGGGCGGCTGCTAAAAAGTCTAGCCAGCGTTTGAACTGGCGGTAGACGGTTACCGTCGTCCCGTCTCTTAAATAGCCAATGACAGCTTTTGAATCCTCAATCGTTACGTCGTGGTGGGTATCGATTCGAACGAGCAAGTTGTGAAGTGCCTCTAGCTCTTCCATCGGGCTTTCGAGTGGAAACGTCAGCTCGATCCCGTCCTCTGTAAACGTAGCTTCGGCAATCGACGTGCCGAAGACACGAAACACGTGGGCACCGTCTTGACTATAGAAATATGGTTGCAGCGCCAGTCGAACCTCTGGTGTGCATTGAATTTGAATCAGATGTGACATCTTCATCCCTCCTCTATTCCTTATCGTAAGGAATTGGGGAGGGATTTTCTGTGTTCAATGTCACAGAAACAAAAAGAAGAAGATATTGTCACAGATTGATGACAGGGCAATTAAAACTATCAAAATGCGAAATAAGTGTGAAAGAAGGCACACTTTTTTTATAGGGGGGTCGATAGGATGGGATTAGGGTACGAATTGAACCGTTAAGAGGAGGAATAGACAATGCAACAATTAGACAAAGGATCGCACGCGCTCGCCGAGTGGACGCCAGAGGATGCAGGGTTTTGGGAAGGGACGGGAAAACAAGTCGCCAATCGGAACTTGCTCGTCTCCGTTCCGGCATTGACACTCGCGTTTATCGTCTGGCAGATGTGGTCGGTCGCGGCCGTTCAATTGAATTCAATCGGGTTTAGCTTTACACAAGGTCAGTTGTTCACATTGGCCGCACTACCTGGACTCGTCGGGGCGACGTTGCGCTTTTTCTATACGTTTGCGAACAGTATATTCGGCGGAAGGAACTGGACGATCTTCTCGACGTCGGTGCTGTTGTTGCCGCTTCTCGGCATCGCTTACGCTGTCCAGAACGTGAACACACCTTATTGGATATTCATGATTTTAGCCGCCCTCTGTGGCCTCGGAGGTGGGAATTTCTCTTCTTCAAACGCTAACATTGGTGCGTTTTATCCGAAAGCGAAAAAAGGAACGGCGCTTGGCATTAACGGAGGTATCGGAAACTTGGGTGTCTCGCTCGTTCAATTGATCACTCCGCTCGTCATTACGACAAGTATTTTCGGGTTCATCGGCGGGAACGCGCTTGTGACGGAGACCGGTCAACAGATTTGGCTACAAAACGCCGCGCTCCTCTGGGTCGTCCCGACGATTGTGTTGGCTCTCTGTGCGTATTGGTTTATGGATAATTTACCGACCGCACGCCAGTCGCTCCGTGATCAGGCGAGTGTATTCAAAGAAAAGCATTTCTGGATTCAAACGTTGCTCTATACCGCTGCATTCGGCTCGTTCATCGGCTATGCGGCAGCATTCCCGATGATTTTGAAGTTGAAATTCCCTGAATCGGATTTGATGGCGCTTGCGTTTCTAGGAGCGTTCCTCGGCGCATCTTCGCGCCCGTTTGGAGGCTGGATTAGCGACAAGGTCGGAGCGGCCAAGGTGACGCTCGTCGTGTTCGGTATCATGGCGCTCGGGACGATATCGGTCATCATGGCCATCACGAACAACAACTTGACGATGTTCTTCTTGTCGTTCGTCGTCTTGTTCATTGCGACCGGCCTCAACTCAGGTGCGACGTTCGCGATGATCCCACACGTGTTCGTGGCGACGAAAACACCAGCCGTTGTCGGGTTCTCGGCAGCATTCGCGGCATATGGAGCGTTCTTCATTCCGAAGATGTTCGGTTGGTCGCTTGAACTCGTCGGCTCATTCAACGGTGCGCTGTTCGTCATGCTCGGACTTTATGCGATTTCGATCGCGACCACGATTTACTACTACTTGCGAAGCGGGGCTGAAAAACCGATTCGCTGACAACCGAGGAAGGGACTTTGATAGTCCCTTCTGTCGTTGATTGACAGAGAGGATGAATCATGATGACACCATGGACTGATCGACGGAGACGACCGTTAGAAGATTTACGCATCTCGGTCATTGATAAATGTAACTTCCGTTGCCGCTATTGTATGCCGGAAGAGGCGTTCCGCCACCATCAATTCTTAAAACGAGATGAGCTGTTGTCGTTTGACGAAATCGAGCGGTTCGTTCGCATCGTTGCGCCACATGGTGTGAGAAAAATTCGTTTGACTGGGGGCGAACCGCTGCTCAGGCCAAATCTTGATGAGTTGATTCGCCGCCTCCGCAACGTCACGACGATCGAGACGATCGGTTTGACGACGAACGGCGTCTACTTGGAGCGAATGGCTAAAGTATTGAAACAAGCCGGGCTCGACCGGGTTAACGTCAGTCTTGATGCCTTGTCGCCCGAGACGTTCGGGATGATGAACGGTCGGGGCACGTCACCGGAGGCAGTCCTCCGTGGCATTGATGAGGCGAAACGGCAAGGTCTTGAAGTGAAAGTGAATATGGTCGTCCGAAAAGGATGGAACGATCACGAAGTCGCGCCGATGGCCGCTTATTTCAAAGAGCGAAATATCACGCTCCGATACATCGAATTCATGGACGTCGGCACGGCGAACGAGTGGAACGTCGAGCATGTCGTTTCTTCCGAATCGATTCTCGAGGTGTTGAAACAACGAAATGGATTACTCGAACCACTTGCACCTGAATCACTAGGAGAAGTCGCACAACGTTACCGTTACACCGATGGAGCGCAAGTCGGTTTCATCTCATCGGTCAGTCAACCGTTCTGCGGGACGTGTACGCGAGGCCGCCTGTCGAGTGACGGTAAATGGTATACGTGTCTTTTCGCTGAAGACGGGACTGATATTCGTGAACTGCTCCGCAGCGGGGCGAGCGATGATCTCATCGCCATGACACTGAAGATGGTGTGGGAAGTACGCGACGACCGTTATTCAGAAGAGCGAACACGGACAGGGAATCGGACACGCAATCGTATTGAAATGAGTTATATCGGAGGATAGAGACATGCAAGCACACAATCACGCACATCAAAACATGAAGAGCGTCAAGGCAGCCATTTTAACGATTTCAGATACACGCACGCTCGATACGGACGTGTCTGGCGAACATATTTGCACGTTATTAAAAGAGAACGCGCACACGGTCACATATCGTGAGATCACAAAAGACGATGCGACAGAAATCGAAGCGGCCGTCAAACGAATGGTCGACGAAAACATGGACGTCATCTTGACGACCGGCGGTACGGGTATTACAAAACGTGACGTCACGATTGAAACGATCCGGCCGCTGCTCGACCGCGAAATGGTCGGCTTTGGTGAGTTGTTCCGTCATGTCAGCTTCACGGAAGACATCGGTCCGGCTGCGATGTTGTCACGGGCCTTGGCTGGACGCATTGGAAATACCATCATTTTCTCGATGCCAGGTTCACGCGGAGCCGTCGATTTGGCGATGACACGATTGATTTTACCTGAACTTTCGCACGTCGTCTGGGAAGCGACGCGATGATTGGAATCGTCTTGGCAGGGGGCCGGTCGCGCCGGTTCGGATCTCCGAAATGGCAGGCCCGTTATCAAGGCGCCTCGTTTGAAGAACGAGCCAGGCAGACGCTCGTCTCGACGACGACAGCACAATGGAGCGTCGTACCAGCTGGCATGGTGACCGACGATTATCAGCTTGAAGATACTTTCGAATGGCGAGGCATGGGACCGCTCGCCGGCATCGTCACCGTGATGCGTCAAAAGCCTGACGACTGGTACGCTGTCTGTGCGTGTGACACGCCACTGCTTCCTTCAGAAGTATATGAGCGGCTCGCCTTAGAACGAGATGGTCGCCCGGTTGTCGCTGTTGCGGACGACAGACTGCATCCGCTCATCGCCTTGTATCCGCGGTCGATGTTACCACGATTTGAAGACGCGTTAAGACGAGGCGAGCGGGCGGTCATGCCTCATGTAGCAGCCGCGACGATCGTCACGTTTGATGAACGGGATTGGTTTAAAAATGTGAACACACCGAGCGAATATGCGGCGGTGCTACGGAAGGAAGTGGACTGATGGAGAAGGTATCGACGTTGTTTCGCAAACCGCTCGCAATCGATGAAGCGATATCACTCGTCCGAGAAGCGACGGGTGAGCCCGCAATAGAGACAGTCATGCTGCATGAGGCGAATGGACGTATTCTCGCGACGGACCTCATCGCGACGCATGACGTCCCAGCCTTTGATAAATCGCCGTATGACGGTTTTGCCGTCCGAGCTGTCGACTTGATGTCAGCGAGCCGTGACGAGCCGGTGACCTTGTCCGTTCAATACGTGCAAGGAGCGGGGCACGTCGGCCCACCGCTGTTAGACGGTCACGCCATCCGCATCATGACGGGTGCTAAAATCCCAGACGGGGCAGACGCGGTCGTCATGCTCGAAATCGTTCAGGCGGATGAACAACGAGTAACGTTCAAACGTCCTGTCCGAGATAAAAACATCTCCTATCGTGGGGAAGACGTGGCGACCGGTGCTCATATCGTGAATCGTGGCACCCGTATCAACCCCGGCATCATTGCCTTGCTCGCGACGTTCGGCTACGAGCGGGTCGAGGTGTTCACAAAACCGTGGATTACCGTGTTCGCGACAGGGGATGAACTCTCCGAACCAGGGGAGAGAAAAGCTGAGGGTCAAATTTACAATTCCAACGCCTATATGATTCTTGCTCAGATCGAGGCGCTCGGCGGGAAAGCGGTATATGGCGGGATTCTTCCCGATACGTTTCCCGCGACGAAACATGCGATCGAAGAAGCGCTACACACGAGTGACGCCATCGTCACGACGGGTGGAGTGTCGGTCGGAGATTTTGACTACTTACCGGACGTTTACGAAGCACTCGGTGCGTCTGTATTGTTCAACAAAGTCGGGATGCGCCCGGGGTCCGTCACGACGGTCGCGAACGTCGAAGGCCGATTGTTGTTCGGGTTATCCGGGAATCCGTCCGCTTGCTTCGTCGGTACGGAATTGTTTGTCGGGACATATATGAAGACGCTATATGGACAAGCCGAGCGTACGGTCGTACAGGCGGAACTCGGTGTTGATTTTTCGAAACCGAATCCGTTCGACCGGTTCGTACGTGCCCATGTGACGATTGATTCGACCGGACACGCGGTCGTTCATCCGAGCGGAAAAGATAAGTCGGGTATCGTCTCCTCACTCGCGTCATGTAACGCGTTGATCCATCTACCGGGCGGGACGAGAGGATTTCAGAAAGGGGACATGGTACGATGTCGAATCATCGATCAACTTTGACGATCTTGCAAGTGGTCGGCTATCAAAATAGCGGAAAGACATCGTTCGTTTCCGAGCTGACAGAACGGTTGTCGGCGACGGGGTTCCGTGTCGGGGTGATCAAACACCACGGACATGGAGGGGCGCTCGACCTGCCAATGACTGACTCGCATCGCCACGCCCTAGCCGGAGCCGTGTTATCGAGTGTGATCAGTGAGAACGGGACGTTCATCGAGTGGAAAGCCGTCGACACGTTTGAATTACTCGTGAATTGGTATGAAGCGCACGTCGATGTGCTGCTCATTGAAGGCTACAAGCAGAAAAACTATCCGAAAGTGGTACTCGTTCGAGAAGGTTTTGAACAACCGGTCAACTTGACGAATGTGATCGCAATCGGTGATTCCGTGAAAGACCGGAATCGCTTGATGAGTTCGGTGGAAGGGTGGATGGCATATGAACTGGTATCAAGTGAATGAACGTCCCCTCGAGCCGATGGCACTCTACGAAGCGGTCCGGCACCGAAACGTCGGGGCCGTCGTCCTGTTTATCGGAACGGTAAGGGAGATGACCGGAACGAAACAGACCGAACTGCTCGAGTACGAATCCTACGTGCCGATGGCCGAGAAAATGCTCGAACAAATCGCGAAAGAAGTCGATGAGCGTTGGCCTGGCGCTTTAACTGCGATTCATCACCGAATTGGCCGGCTCGATATTTTGGAAGAAGCAGTCGTGATTGCGACAAGCTCGGCCCACCGCGCCGACGCTTACGAGGCGAATCGGTACGCAATCGAACGAATTAAGGAAATTGTCCCGATTTGGAAACGGGAGCACTGGACGGATGGCACGAAATGGATCGGAGATCAAAAAGAACAGCAGCCTGGACGCCCGGAAGGAGTGACGCTTAAATGATTAAAGTATTATGTTTTGCCCACGTGGCAGAAGAATTGTCAGTTCGATCTTATACAGTTCCCGCTCCGCAAACAATCGCTTCCCTGCGCAAAGGATTGTCGGACAGGGGCGTGTCGGGTGCAGAGCGTCTCATGTTCGCGGTCAACGAACGCTATGAGACTGACGAGTATGTGGTCGAGGCCGGCGACACGGTCGCTGTGATCCCGATGGTGAGTGGAGGGTGACACGATGGAATTGACGCATATGAATGGACAGGGACGAGCGTGGATGGTCGACGTCTCAGGAAAAGAAGAAACGACGCGAACTGCTCGCGCCCGGACATCAGTCGAATTGAGTAGTTCGCTCAAACAGCTCATCACAAACGGCGGGCTTGAGAAAGGTGACGTCCTCGCTGTGGCGCAAGTAGCCGGAATCATGGCCGCCAAAGAGACGAGCCGGATCATCCCGATGTGTCATCCGCTCGCCTTGAAGAAAATTGATTTAACGTTTGAATGGGACGGCACCGATCTCATCATCGAATCATTCGTCAAAACAAAAGGTGATACCGGTGTCGAGATGGAAGCATTGACGGCCGCGACGATTGCGGCGTTGACCGTTTACGATATGACGAAAGCCGTCGATAAAGGCATCGTCATTGGACCGACCTATTTGCTCGAGAAGCACGGCGGGAAGTCAGGAGACTATATCCGATGACACACCTGTCGGAACGTTATGCACGGCAAGCCCGTTTTCATGGAATCGGGGCGGACGGGCAAGCGGAACTGATGACAAAGCGCGTACTTGTCGTCGGTCTCGGTGCGCTCGGTGCGGCTGTGTCCGATCAGCTCGTTCGGGCCGGTGTCGGACTCGTCATCGTCGACCGGGATTATGTGGAAGTGACGAACCTGCAACGGCAAACGCTGTATACGGAACAAGACGCGACAGCGGAGACGCCGAAAGCAATCGCTGCGCTTGAGCGGTTGCGAGCAATCAACGGAGACGTTGAAATCGACGCGCACATCGCCGACGTCTCGTGGGACTGGCTTCGTCCCTTGCCTCACGTCGACCTCGTCTTGGACGCGACGGACAACGTCGAGACACGTCTGTTGTTGAACGATTTCGCGCTCGAGCGAGGCATTCCGTTCTTGTTCGCTTCTTGCGTCGGGGCGTATGGCATGAACTATACCGTATTGCCGGGTGAGGCACCTTGTCTCCGCTGTCTCATGCGCCACTTGCCGCTCGCTGGGCAGACGTGTGCGACAGCCGGAGTCGTGGCGCCAATCGTCCACCACGTCGCGAGCCGGCAAGCTGTCGAGGCGTTGAAATATTTGACGGGGCGACATGAGAAATTGGAACGTCGACTTTTGATTGAGGACTTATGGGAAAATCAGTCGCAACGACTCGATGTCGAACGGCTTGTCGACGCGGCGTGTCCGTCGTGCCAACAGAACGAGTATCCGAGTCTCGTCTCGAACCGGCAACAGACGGCTCTTCTATGCGGACGTGATGTTGTTCAAGTTCGTCGGTCGATCGAAGGACTTGAGCCGATCGCGAACCAACTTGAGCGCGCTGACATCACAATGAAAAAGACGCCATTCACGTTAGAATGGCGGTGGCGAGGTCACCGGATGCTCTTATTCAAAGATGGTCGGGTCCTCGTCCACGGTGTCAACGACCCGCATGTTGCGGTCGCCATGGTCGATGAGTGTCTCGGTGCATAAAAAAGATGTCCATCGAGGCCGATGGACATCTTTTTTATGCGGCTGTTTTTGCATACCGATTCTTTCGAAGAGAACGATACGTCTCAACCAATGCGATACAAGCACCCGTGATCACAATTCCAATCCAAGTCATATTTTCGTTATTCGCTATTTCGTTCTCGTTCGTCACTCGAAAAATTTCGATATTAGCGAATGTGATTGGATCTCCGGTCGTTTGCGCATCGGAATAACCTAGCCAAATCACAGTAAAGAAGATAACGGTAGATAACCCGATTCCGATTACTGTTTCGATTCCAAGACGTAGCATCGTTCGTCCCATTTCAATTTCTCCCCTCAATGAATGGATGAATCATTCTTAATTTCCATTTACGAGGCGTTTGATAAAAAAGTTTCATACATTACACTTGCTCAGCGTGGAATCGTGAGCACTTGACCGACGCTGATCAAATTGATGTTCGTGATGTTGTTGGCGGCAGCGATTTTGGCGACGGTCGTATTATATGTCGTCGCAATCTTATAGAGCGTGTCGCCTGACTTGACGGTATACTTCACGGTCGTCGCTGGCGGAGGAGTGACGGTTGTTCCTGGGATGACCAGGACTTGACCGACGCTGATCAGGTTGATGTTGGTGATGTTATTGGCAGCAGCGATTTTGGCGACGGTCGTTTTGTACAGTGTCGCAATCTTGTAGAGTGTATCGCCTGCTTTTACCGTATATTTGACAGTCGTCGTTGGGGGTGGCGTGACGCTTGTTCCTGGAATGACGAGCACTTGACCGACACTGATCAAGTTGTAGTTCGTGATCTTGTTGGCGGCAGCGAGTGCAGCGACTGTGACGTTGTAAGCCCGAGCGATGCTATAGAGCGTGTCGCCTGATTTGACAGTATACGTTTTAGAGGTTGAAGTAGATTGGTAAGCGAGCAATTGGGAAACTGTCACGAATTTGTAGCCTTTTGCTTTCAGTTGCGAGATCATCGTCGGCAAGGCGAGCGGTGTGCCTGGCGCACCAGCACCGGTGTGCATGAGGACGATCGATCCTGGTTTGATGTTCGTTTGGACTTTCGTATTGATTTGGCTAGCAGTGAGTCCTTTCCAGTCAATCGTATCGATGTTCCATTGGATCGTATAAGCGTAGCCGGCAGCGCCGACACCGCTCAAGACGGCGCTGTTCACGGCGCCAAACGGAGCCCGGAAGATCGGTTTTGTCGTTTTGCCGGTCAGTGACTTAACGATTGCTTCGGTACGGTCGAGTTCGGTCTTCATTTGAGTGGCGGTCAACTGGGTGAAGTATGGGTGGCTGTACGAGTGGTTACCTACTTGGTGACCTTTAGCTGCGATGTTTTTAATGTATTGAGGATGGTGGTTGGCGCCGGTTCCAGTCAAAAAGAAAGTGGCTTTGACGTTGTTCTTGGCAAGTATGTCCAAAATCTTGTTCGTATTCGCACCATCCGCTCCGTCATCAAACGTCAACGCCACGACTTTACTCGTCGTGTTCACGCTCGTTATGAACTTCGAAGCAGCGGCATCAGCTGATTTTGGATAGGTGACTAACGGTGCCAGCAGGATCAACAAGGCCATCAATAACCGTACAAATTTGCTCTTCATTTTTCCTTTCGCCTCCATTCTTGGTGTATGTATCTTGGTGTCAAGGCTTTCCATATATTGAGCTGTGTATATATTTTATATACCCCGTTTTGTTCCGAAACACGTTATAATCCTAAAAATAGGCAAAGGAATTTTTGGATAATGACTCTCAAATTTTGTGTTCAATTTATGAGCGGAAGACGTGGTAAATATCACAAAATCATCACACAATTCCTGAAAAAGGATGATATCATGAACAATGTGTGAAACGTGTAAGCGATTAACTAGGGGGGATTCATAATGAAACAAACAGTGAAACGAATCGGGATGGCGACAGGAATAATCGGTCTGTTCGTCCTTGGGGCATGTGGGACAGAAGAGGCGGACAATGCGACGGAGACGGTGCAGTCGATGGAGCCCGTCGAAGCAGAATTGAAAGTACCGGCGACAGCGGAAATAGATGAAGCGGTCACATTATCGGTTCGCGTCACGCAAGACGGTACAGGGGTCGATGATGCGGACGAGATCAAGTTCGAAGTGTGGAAGAACGGCGCCAAAGAAGAGAGTGAGATGATGAAAGCTGCGCTCACAGAAGACGGGGTCTATGAGACGGAAGCAACGTTTGCGGATGAAGCGGTCTATACGGTCCAAGTCCACGTGACGGCGCGGGCGATGCATACGATGCCGACAGCGAACGTGACGGTCGGTCATCCAGAAACGGAAGCTGAGGCTGAATCAGACCATCACCAACACGCCGGGGCTGACATCACGCTCGATCCAAAGCAAGTGACGGCGAATGAAGCGAGCCCGTTCACAGTCAACGTTGAAATTGACCATGAGGCGCTGACAGGTGCGGACGTTCAACTTGAAGTATTCAAAGACGGTGCGGATAAGCACGATTGGGTGAAGCTTGAGGAAACGGAAAACGGAAGCTATGCGGGTGAGCATACGTTCTCGGAGACCGGTACGTACAACGTCCAAGTCCATGTGACGAAAGGACACGACATTCATGAACACGTCATGGAGACAGTCGAAGTCAAATAAAAAATCGATCGGCGCATGCGCCGATCGATTTTTATTATGCGTTTTGGTAAAGTGATTCGACTTGTTGTTGAAGCGATTCGTTCTCGAGAAACTGGTCGTACGTCGCTTCTTTGTCGACAATCCCGTTCGGCGTCACTTCGATGATGCGTGTCGCAATCGTCGAGATGAGCTGATGGTCATGTGAACTGAAGAGGAGTACGCCTTTGAACGTCTCGAGTCCGTTGTTGAGAGCTGTGATCGATTCGAGGTCCAAGTGGTTCGTCGGATCGTCAAGGACGAGCACGTTCGAGTTCGAGAGCATCATCTTCGAGAGCATGCAACGAACTTTCTCTCCCCCTGAGAGGACAGACGCTTTCTTCATGACTTCTTCGCCAGAGAAGAGCATACGGCCGAGGAAACCACGGAGGAACGTATCTGACTCGTCAGCTGGCGAGAACTGGCGTAACCAGTCCAAGATGCTCTTATCTGAGCCTTCGAAGTATTCCGAGTTGTCTTTAGGGAAGTACGATTGGATCGTCGTCACGCCCCATTTGACCGTACCCGTGTCTGGCTCCATCTCACCCATGAGGATCTTGAAGAGTGTCGTGATGGCGACGTCGTTGCGACCGACGAAAGCAACTTTGTCCATCTTGTTCAATGAGAACGTGACGTTGTCGAGTACTTTGACGCCGTCGATCGTCTTCGAGACGTTGTCGACGTACAAGACGTCATTTCCGATTTCACGTTCCATCGAGAAACCAACGAACGGATAACGGCGTGATGACGGACGGATGTCGTCCAGTGTGATCTTATCGAGCAACTTTTTACGCGATGTCGCTTGACGCGCCTTCGAGGCGTTCGAGCTGAAACGGGCGATAAAGTTTTGGAGCTCTTTGATCTTCTCTTCTTTTTTCTTGTTCTGGTCGTTGGCCATGCGCGATGCGAGTTGGCTCGACTCGTACCAGAAGTCGTAGTTCCCGACGTACAGCTGAATCTTACCGAAGTCGAGGTCAGCCATGTGCGTACAAACTTTGTTCAAGAAGTGACGGTCGTGGGAAACGACGATGACTGTGTTCTCGAAGTTGATCAAGAACTCTTCGAGCCATTGAATCGCTTTGATGTCAAGTCCGTTCGTCGGCTCATCGAGGAGCAAGATGTCTGGCTTACCGAACAACGCTTGGGCAAGGAGTACCTTGACCTTCTCGCCACCCGTGAGCTCGCTCATGAGTTTATGGTGCGACGCGTCAGTGATTCCAAGACCTTGAAGCACCGTTGCGGCTTCCGACTCGGCTTCCCAACCGTTCATCTCAGCGAATTCACCTTCGAGTTCAGCGGCACGCATGCCGTCTTCGTCAGAGAAATCTTCTTTCATATAGATTGCATCTTTTTCTTTCATGACTTGATACAAGCGCTCATGGCCTTTGATGACTGTTTCAAGCACAGCCTGGTCTTCGTACGCATAATGGTCCTGTTTGAGGACGGCGAGACGTTCGCCAGGTGAGAAGCTGACGTCACCCGTTGACGTCTCTTGCTCACCGGCAAGAATTTTCAAGAATGTTGATTTACCGGCACCGTTCGCGCCGATCAAGCCGTAACAGTTGCCTGGTGTGAACTTGATGTTCACGTCTTCGAACAACTTACGGCCACCGAATTGAAGACTTACGTTATTTACTGTAATCATGTATAGAATACCTCGTTTTTCTGATTTGTTTACGACGTGTATTGTATCACGTTTTTTAAAAACGCGCAGTCGCGGGTAAATATGAAACAAATGTGGAACGGATTCGTATGAATGGATAAGGGGGAATCGTTCATGAAAACATCACTATCGATCCGCGAGGCGTGGAACGACTACTACCGCAAAGATTTCGTCCGACTGTTGCTCGTGTTCTTCGTGACAGGCGTCGTCTCGTATTGGTTATTCCGCACGTTCATCGCGGCCGAACAAGTCGACGAGATTTTAGCCCAACTCGGCGAATCGTTTGAAGCGAGCGGGCTGACGTTCGACTCGAGCGCACGCGACACGATGATCGCCTTGTTCGTGAACAATACACGTGTCACGTTGCTCGCCTTCTTACTCGGGATGATCCCACTCTTCATCCCGTACGTGTTCGTCGTCATCAACGCCGCCGTCATCGGTCTCGTCGCCATGCTCGTCGGTTTCACGGGCGAGTCGGTCATTAAAGTGCTCGTTCTCGGGATTTTACCGCACGGCGTCACCGAAATCTCGGCGATTCTGCTCGGGGCGGCGATGGGACTGTCGCTCAACCGTCATGTATGGAAGAAGTTACGAGGAAAAGAGACGGACGTCACGTTCAAAGCGCTATTGCTCGCAGGGATCAAGACGTTCTTATTTATCGCGGTCCCGCTCCTCGCTGTCTCCGCTGTCATCGAGGCGTACGTCACGCCGCTCTTGCTACAGTAAAAGTCATCGCAGGATGGCTTTTTTAATTGAAGTAATGTGTCGTCTCGAGACAGCGCAGCGGGGTAATTCCTTCTAAGGTGACTTCGCAGTTCAACTGCCAGACTTCGAACCCGTCCACGATCGCGTCACGAATCCGTTGGCGAATCAAAGCGTCGTGTCTCCGCTTCGGATTGCCGGTGAAGATGGGCGCATCATATAAGAAGACATACAATAAAACGGCCCGTCCTGCTTGTGGCAACGTCGCGATCAGTGTTTCAAGATGACGGATGAACCGTTTCGTCTCGACAGGGGTTTTCCTTGCGTTTCCTTCAAAGCGAGGGAGCGGCGTCACGAACAGTTCCGTCAGCGGTGTTTTCACTTCCATGTAGACTGCATCGACTTTGAAATCGAGGCGTGAACCGCCTGACACGATTTCACGTTCGACCCGTTCTAGAGACGGAAAGACCGGCAAAGCGTCCGCTTTCAAGAGATGTTCGACGTAGTCGTTGGCCCGTCCTTGATGGATGCCGATCCAGCGCTTGTCCCGGTCAATCGAGATGGCTTCCACCGTGAAAGAAGTATGGCGTCGCAGATTGTTTGCCGCCGAAACGAGGCAAGGCACACCGTCGAAGACGAGATCACCGATTCGCCCTGTGACCGGACAGTGGCACGCGACAATCTTGTCATCGAGCAACACGTCCATGACGAAGCGGTTGCGCCGCTTGACGATCACCCCTTCTTTTAACGGTCGTTCAAATCGGTACATCGTCAGCCCGTGCGGACGACCGTCGTGTCGAGCTCGAACGTCACGTTGCCGGCCAAGGCGCGTGAAATCATACAGCCGTCTTTCGCTTTCTTAGCAATCCGTTCGACGAGCGTGATATCCCGGTCGGTCGCCGCAGCGCGGACGTTTATCACGGTTTTATAACGGATCGTCTCGTATGTGAACACGCCGTTCGTCACGTCGACGATACCTTCGGCGTCGATCGTGATGCCTTGATGGGAAAGATGGCTCCGTCCAAGCATGGCCG
Organism: Exiguobacterium sp. SH0S2; assembly: GCF_004337185.1. NCBI lineage: Bacteria > Bacillati > Bacillota > Bacilli > Caryophanales > Exiguobacterium > Exiguobacterium sp. SH0S2. The sequence continues at coordinate 186,156 of NZ_SJVB01000004.1, forward strand.
CGAGCGTGATGATATAGCACGTCGCCGCAGCTCCGAGGAGCATCTCATCGGGATTCGTCCCGATACCAGGTCCGTCCATTTCCGGGGGAATCGAAATTTGCGTCTTCAACCGTTCGGCCTCGATCGTGCCGACGTCGTTACGTCCGCCAGTCCAGTCAAGGTTCATGTGAAACGTATGCTTCATAAAAATCGCCTCCAATGTCTCTAGTGTAGAAGAGAATGATTGGAGGCGCATGTGTTATGCTCGCGCGCGTTCGGCGAACGTGCGGAGCGTCTGGATAATGACGTGTGTCGCTTTTTCCATATTGTTGACGGAGACGTACTCGAACTTGCCGTGATAGTTCTCGCCGCCAGTGAAGATGTTTGGCGTCGGGAGACCCATATACGACAGTTGCGAGCCATCGGTCCCGCCGCGAATCGGTTCGATTACCGGTTCGATCCCGAGTTCGCGCATGACGTCGGCGACGGTGTCGACGATGTGTTTGACCGGCTCGATCTTCTCGGCCATGTTGTAGTACTGGTCGTCCATCTTCAAGTCGATGCGTGCCTCGCCGTATTTTTGTTTCCATTCGGCGACAAGTTTCTCGAGCAAGACTTTCCGGGCTTCGAACTTCGTCCGGTCGTGGTCGCGGATGATGTATTGGAGAACTGTCGTCTCGACATCACCCGAGAATCCGTTCAAGTGGAAGAATCCTTCATAATGGCTCGTATGTTCCGGTGCCTCGTCGGCCGGAAGGCGGTTATGGAACGCCATCGCCAGTTTCATCGAGTTGACCATCTTGTTCTTGGCGCTACCCGGGTGGACGTTCGTGCCGTGGAACGTGACGGTCGCTCCGGCAGCGTTGAAACTTTCATACTGAAGTTCGCCAAGCGGACCGCCGTCCATCGTGTAGGCAAAGTCGGCGTTGAAGCGGGCGACGTCGAACTTATGTGGTCCGCGCCCGATTTCTTCGTCCGGTGTGAACGCAATCCGGACCGGTCCGTGTGGGATTTCCGGATGCGCCAGTAAGTATTCGACCGCCGTGACGATTTCCGCCATGCCGGCCTTATCATCGGCACCGAGCAGCGTCGTTCCGTCCGTCGTCATGAGCGTATGGCCGACGTAATCATCAAGTTCGGGGAAGTCACGCGGTGACAAGATAACATTGAGTGCCTCGTTCAAGACGATATCGCCACCCGCGTAGTGTTCGACGAGTTGCGGATTGACGTTTGTGCCGGTAAAATCGGTCGCCGTATCGACGTGAGCGAGCAGCCCGATCGTCGGCACGTCATGGTCGACGTTACTCGGCAACGTCGCGAACAAGTAGCCGTATTCGTCGGTCTCGACGTCTTCGAGCCCAATCGCCTTCAGTTCGGCCTCGAGATGGCGAATCAAATCCCATTGTTTCACCGTCGACGGCGTCGTCTCACTCGTAAAGTCAGATTGCGTGTCAATTTTGGCATACGTCATCAACCGTTCAATCAATTTTGCTTGCATAAAAAATACCTCCCCATATCGTTTCTCATCCGTTTTAGTGTAGCACGGGAACCGTTTGGAGAAGTATCAAAATTGTTTGAAAAATGGACAGGCGACCGAAGCGCCTGTCCATCGTTTACTGGATGATGACACCGCCGTCAATGACGAACTCGGCGCCCGTGAAGTAACTCGACTCGTCTGAGGCGAGGAACAAGACGAGGTTCGAGACGTCGGCCGGCTTTCCGATTCGTTTAAGCGGCACCGCCCGTCACAAGCGCGACTCCACCTTGTACACGTTTCATTGTCCTTCCTCCTTTTCAAAAAAGAAAGCAACCGTCTTCTTTAACATCATTAAGCGAGAATTCTCCCACCTCTAAGCGTCTGGGGCGAAGCTCGGCGTAGGTGGGAGATGAATCGCCCGTACATAAACCTCTTGGGCACCCCTGTGACATAATTACGAACATAAGTTCTTGATTCCGTCAGATTTCCCTTCCCCCGCCGCGGGTATCGGAATGGGAAGAGAATCATCCTGACGCCGGGTGTGAAGGAGGGACAGACATGCTGAAGGGCTATAAATACCGGCTCTATCCGACGGCGGCACAGGCCGATTTCCTGGTCCGGACGATCGGCTGCGCCCGCTTCGTCTACAACAAGCTGCTCGAGGACCGCATCAAAATCCGCGAGGAGACGAAGGCGGGGACCGGGCAGAAGCGGAAGCCGCCGACGCCGGCCTCCTACAAGCCGCTGTTCCCGTTCCTCTGCGAGGCGGACAGCCTCGCGCTCGCGAACGCGAAGCTGCACCTCGACACGGCGTTCACGAAGTTCTTCGCCGGGACGGCCGGCTTCCCGGTGTTCAAGTCGAGACGGAAGGCGCGCGCGTCCTACACGACGAACAACCAGCACGGCACGATCCGCATCGAAGGGGGCCATGTCCGGCTCCCGAAGGTTGGATTCATCCGCTTCACACAGCACCGAATCTTCGACGGCGAGATCCGGTCGGCGACCGTGTCGATGACGAAGACGGGCAAGTTCTTCGTGTCGCTCCTCGTCGAGCAGGACGACGAGCCGTGGGTCCCGGCCGAGCACAAAATCGGGATCGACCTCGGCCTCGGGCACTTCGCCGTCATGACGAACGACGCGCTCGTCACGGAGAAGATCCCGAACCCGCGCAACCTGCGCGAGGCCGAGGCGCGGCTCAAACGGGCGCAGCGCGCGCTGTCCCGCAAGAAGCCCGGCAGCAGGAACCGCGAGAAGGCGCGGCTCCTATTGGCCAAGAAGCACGAGCAGGTCAAGAACCGACGGCACGACTTCCTCCACAAGCTGTCGCGACGCATCGTCGACGAGAACCAAGTCGTCGTGGTCGAGACGCTGAAGCCGAGGGAGATGATGCAGGACCGCCGCCTGGCGAAGTCGATCGGGGACGCCGGATGGGGGGAGTTCGTCCGCCAATTGGAATATAAGGCTAGGTTCTATGGACGGACACTCATCCAGGCCGACCCGTGGTTCGCCTCGACCCAAGTCTGTTCGGCCTGCGGCGAGAACGGCGGCAGGAAGGAGCTAGACGTCCGCGAATGGACATGCGCCGCATGCGGGGCGCTCCATGACCGCGACGTCAACGCGAGCCTCAACCTGTTGCGTCTCGCAGACTAAAACACCCCAGGGCAGGGACTGCCCGACGCGCTTGGTCCACAACCGTGGCTGGTAAAAGCATGGTCTTCCCAAGAAGCTCCCACTTCAAGTTGCGAAGCAAATAAGTGGTGAGTAGTTCACTTATAATATGAGATGTCACATATTATGAAATATTTTGAACGATTGGCATTAGAAAAGGATAGGGAGCAACAACGGCAACAAAAACGACGTGAAGATGGCGGTCAGTCCCATTGCGGCACCACCGGTCGCGCCTGAGAGCGGATGTTCGGTCGCGGCTTGGGCTGTCCCGATGCCGTGGCTGATCGTCCCGAGGGCGAGTCCGCGCGTGAACGGGTCGGTCACGTTGAACATAGATAAAATCACTGGGCCGAGCATGGCGCCAAGGATGCCGCAGGCGACGGCGACCGAAGCGGCGAGCGCGGCGTCACCTTGTAACTGTCGTGCCAGCTCGAGCGCAATCGGCGAGGTCACCGATTTGACGGACAAGGCGAGCAAGACGTGATCCGTCAACTTGAGTGCGGTCCCGAGACCGACAGCGACGAAAATCGTTGATAACGTCCCGAGCACGATGGCACCGAGCGCTCGTTTAGCCCGAGCGAGCAGGATCGGCAAGTTGCGATAGAGCGGCAAACCGAGCGCCACTGTCGCCGGCCCGAGCAGTGTCGTGATCGCATCTTTCGCCGGCGCATACGTGTCGTACGTCTGTCCAGAGACGAGCAATAACAAGATGAGCGTGAGCGTGCTCAAAAAGACGACGTTCGTGAACGGGGACGCCCATTTGAATGACAGCTTCCGGCTCAACATATAGACGGCAATGGTAATCAATATCCAGAAGACGGTCATGACGCCTCACCGTGTTTTCCGGAAACGAGCGCCGTCACGACGAGGCCGATCGTCATGCTAATGATCAAGGCGAGGAAGAGCGGAACGCCTTCCGCCTTTAAGAGCGAGCTATACGACATGAGCCCGACGGCAATCGGGATGAAGAAAAAGGCGAGGTGCTTCGTCAAGAAACCGGCGCTATCTTCGATCCATTCGACGCGGATGATCTTGGTCATCAATAAGAGCAGTAATAGGACCATGCCGATGACGCTCCCTGGCACTTTTAAAGCGAGCACGGCGACGATCCAATTCCCGAGCGCGCTCAAGCCAAATAAGAGCGAAAGGCCGATAATCCATTTGATAAGACGTTGCATGTGATTCATCCTTTCGCATATACATTCAAAACGTATGAATTCTCTCAAACTTTATCATCTAGGTCAAGATGGAGGCTATGACAAAAAAGATAACGGGTACATATGTTCGGGGTGGTATAATGAGCTCACTACTAACAAATGAGGTGTATTTATGGAACAAACGGCAGTCGAACGGTTCATTCAAGAACATCAAATCAAAAATGGGGCAGACGTCTTGAACGCGTTCCAACAACGAATCAATTTGAGTATGGTGCCTCGAACGACACGACAAGAGGTGGCGATTGGCCATTCGAAATTTGGTGGTTATCCAGATTTACCGATCGGGTCGGACCATCCTGGAGAGAACTTGACGTTTTTGGCGCAATTTCGCTTAAGCGACTTTGCCGGCTGTGAGTCGGTCGAGGCGCTTCCAAAAAAAGGATTGTTGTCTTTCTTTTACGATATGGAAGAACAACCGTGGGGCGACAAGGACGAACGTCATCTTTGGCATGTTGTGTACACGGAAGACACAGACCTTGAACGTGTCAAAGTCGGGGAGGCGCTGAACGAACGGGGGGTCTCGTTTGATGAATCATACGCACCGAACGTTGATGTGCTCGCCCATCTATTGAATGACGATCAGTTCGAGGCGTTCGAAGAGCTGATTGACGATGAGGAATTTCACGCAATCGGCGGTCATCCGAACGCAATTCAAAATGATGTGTTCGAAGAGGTTCAGGACACATATGGTGACCGCTTCAAGCGGCCGTTCCTGCTCTTCCAAATGGATTCGTCAGAAGAGCTCGATATCATGTTCGGCGATGTCGGGATTCTTTACTTTTTGATTCCGACAGAGGCGCTTCAGGCCAAACGATTCGAGGAGACCGAAATGATCATGCAATGTTACTGAACACAACAAAAAGAGATTTGACCGGCTCTCGGTCAAATCTCTTTTTGAATTATGCTTGTTGTTTCTTGCGGAATCGAGCGAAGAACTCATAGACGATTGGGACGATGAGCAACGTCAGTAACGTCGAACTTGTGAGTCCGCCGATGACGGTGACACCGAGACCTTTCGAGATGAGTGCGCCGCCTTCGAGTCCGAGGGCGAGTGGTGATAAGGCACCGATTGTCGCGAGCGCCGTCATAAGGATCGGACGGAGTCGCGTACCGGCTGCTTCGAGCAACGCTTCACGCGTCGATAGACCGGCTTCTTCTTTATGAATGACGCGGTCGATCAAGACGATCGCATTTGTGACGACGATCCCGATCAACATGAGCGCACCAATCAAAGCAGATACGGAAATCGTTTCTCCCGTGATCAAGAGGGCGACGAGTCCGCCGATGATCGCATAAGGGAGCGAGAACAATACGACGAACGGGGTGATGGCACCGCCGAACGTGACGACGAGCACCAAGTAGACGATGGCAATGGCTGCGAGCATCGCAAGGCCGAGCTGCGTGAACGATTCTTGAATCTGTTCTGTCACGCCGCCGACGTCATACGAGACTCCCGTCGGGAGATCGATGTCAGAGACACGTTCTTCGATGGCGGCCGACGCTTCCGTCGCCTTGTCCGTGCTAAGTTCGACGCTGACGGTAGCAAGGAGCTTGCCGTCGCGCTGGACGAGCGTGTCCGGCGTCGTGCCTTCTTCGACTTCGATGAAGTCTGAGATTGGGCGCGGCCCGAACGGCGTCGTCACTTCTTGCGCTTGCAAGTCTTCAATGCTGTCATACGTGACTTGTTCCGTCGGGATGATGACGTCGAGCTGTTTGTCATCGATCGTCACACTGGCGAGCGGACTGGCCTGTGCTTGGAACTGACCGATCGTTTGAGCGAGTTGAGCGGCCGAGACGCCAGCTTCAGCTGCTGCTTGTTGATCGACGTTGAACGTGTACTGGACGTATGACTCACGAAGATCAGACGTCGCTTGGCGGACGTAGTCCGTCTCTTCTTCGATCGTCTCGATGAATGTCGGGACAATCGCTTCAAGATCTTCGAGCGAGTTGGCGTAGACGTTATACGTCACACCGCTCGTTCCGGCACCGCCGGCGAAGTTTTGTTCTTTCCATTCTCCGCCTGAGGCAAGTTCGTTCAATTGTTCGATGTCTGTCAATTTGACGTCGGCAAAGTCTTCTGTGTCCGGGTCGTACTGGACGATGAAGATCCCTTGCTTGTTATTCCCCGGGTTGAGCGGGTTTTCGCCACCGACCGTGAACTGGACGTCGGTCGCGTTCGGCTGGTCTTCCATAAAGTACGTCTCGGCGATCTCAGCAGCCGCGATCGAGTCGTCAAGCGTCTGTCCGGGTTCCGGGTCGAACGTGACGAACAGCGTTTTTTCCGAATCTTGGTTCAAGAAGTTGACCCCGATGGCTGGTACGAGGGCAAAACTGCCGATCAAGAGAAGTGTCGCGAGTCCGAAGACGACGAGCTTGTGGTTGAGCGACCAGTTGAGCACACCGCGGTACCATTCGGCAAGTTTACCGGGTCCTTCTTCCGGCTTCAGCTTGTCACGGTTTTTAAAGAACGAATCGGCCATCATCGGTACGACCGTGATCGCGACGAGGAGCGAAGCGAGCAAGGCGAAGACGACGGTCAAGGCGAACGGCAAGAACAGTTCGCCGACGAAGCCGGTCACGAAACCGAGCGGCAAGAAGACGGCGATCGTCACGATTGTCGATGACGCGATCGGGACGAACACTTCTTTCGTCGCGGCGATGATCAACGCTTTGCCGCGTAACGGTTCGTTCGGACGAGTGAGTCGACGATAAATGTTTTCGATGACGACAATCGAGTCATCGACGACGCGTCCAATCGCGACGGTCATCGCCCCGAGCGTCATGATGTTGAGCGTGATATCGAGTTGCTTCAAGACGATGAGCGCCATCAAGAGCGATAGCGGGATCGAGATGACAGCAATGATCGTCGAACGGAAGTTACGAAGGAACACTAAGATGATCAAAATAGCGAATAGACCACCGAGTAACGCCTTCGATACCATCGTCTCGACCGATTCTTCAATCGGCTGACCTTGGTCGAGTGTGATTGAGACGTTCGCCGTATCATATTCGGCCTCAAAGTCGTCTAAAATCGTTTTGACGGCGTTGACGACGTCGACGGTGTTCGCGTCTTGTGTCTTCGTCACTTGAATTCCGATCGAACGTTCTCCGTTCGACCGCGAGATTGATTCTTCGATGCCGCGGTCTTCGATTGTCGCGAGTTCGCTTAAAGCGACGGTCGGGACTGTTGTCGGCACATTCGCAGGTGGGACTGTGCCAGGGACTTCGCTTGGCAACTCAGGTGTCTCGCCAGCCGGGAATCCACTTGGCGTCCCTGGGGCGGTCGGTTCAGCTGGAGCTGGTGAGTACGGGATTTGCAGGTCGCGGAACGCTTCGAGCGTCTCCGACTTCCCGTCGATGACGACGGCCTGTTCCGTATCCCCGAGCTCGTACAAACCGAGCGCGATACGGGCATCGTTTGCTTGAATCAACTGTTTGACCGCATCTTCTGTCAAGTTGTATTCGGCAAGTGCGGCCTCGTCGAAGCGAAGCTCGACGCGACGGACTTCTTGACCGGCGATTTGGACGAGCTGGGCACCTTCGACACCTTCAAGGGAAGGTTGGAGCTCGTCTTCGACAAGTTTTGTCAACTCAGCCAAATCGAGGCTTTCATCTGAAACGGCTGCACCGACGACCGGGAACGCGTCGAAGCTGAGGCGTGACACTTGCGGGTCTTGGACGGACTCTGGCAGCTCGACGTTGCTGAGTGCATCTTTGACCTGTTGTTCGGCTGCTTCCATATCCGTGCTGAAATCATAATCGATTTGAATGTTCGAAGCGTTTTGGAACGAAGACGAACGGACTTGTTCGACACCGTTCAAACTCTTCAAGCGATCTTCGAGCACGGTGCTCACTTCGTCGAGCACTTGTTCAGGGGAAGCACCGGGATAAATCGTCGTCACCGAGACGGTCGGTGTCGTGATGTCAGGCAGTGTCTCTAGTTTCATCGTCAGGCCGGCAAAGATTCCGGCGGCCGTTAAGATGATCGTCATCAACCAAACTGCGAACTTGTTGTTGACGGAGAAGGTCGTGATCTTTTGCATGGGGTTCATTTCTCCTCTAATAAATTAGTCTAGTTTCCCGAATCGATGTGTCGGGCGCGCTCGATGAGTCGAGCGATAATGTCTTGTTTTAAAGCGGTAGGGGGGACGCCGACATTGAAGTGTTCGGACATCATCATCCCTTCAAGGGCATAGCGGATGATCATCGTCTCGACGGGATCGCTCGTCTGTTGAAATTCGGCGAAGAACGTGTCGAGGTCATGCTTCCAACGGTCGGCGTACGCTTGATCGACGGCGAATAACGTCAAGAAGGCGATCATCTTCTCGGCATCGATATGAATTGGCGAGCGTTCCGGATAGAGTTTCGTCTCATCAAATAGGCGGACGAACGCCTCGACCGGACCGTGGCCGTCAGCCTGAAGTGATTCGTATAAATCGTTTTGTTCGGTTTGAAGCCGTTCGACGATGGCGGTCAAAAGCGCTTCTTTCGACGGATAATGATACAACAGGCCACCTTTTGAGACACCAGCGGTCTTTGCGACTTCCTCTAATGTCAGTTGGTGCACTCCGTGCTCCATGATGATCTCGGTCGCGGCATCTAACAGTTTTTGTTTCGTGATAGTTGATCGGTTTGTCATTTCGTCACTCCTTTCTGTACCGACCAGACGGTCTTTTCAATTCAACTATAGGCGCCTCGTCATTTTGAAGTCAAGAAATGATATCGTCAAAACTGTTAAGTTATAAACACATAACTAATGGTAACGTTTTCAAAAAAAGGTTGACATGAGAATGATTATCATCGATTATAGTGATTGAGAGTAATTATCATTACCAACAAAGAGACTAAAACATGGGGGAAATATAAATGAACAAAAAGTACATGGCACTTGGACTTTCGGCAGCACTTACGACATCACTACTCGCGGCTTGCGCGAGCACGGAAGAGACGACTACTACAGGGGACAATGAGACGGCAGAAGAATCAAAAGTCGTCAACGTCTACTCGAGCCGTCATTACGATGTCGACAAAGAGCTCTACAAACAGTTCGAAGAAGAGACGGGCGTGAAAGTCAACGTCGTCGAAGGAAAAGGTGATGAACTTCTTGAACGTTTGAACACAGAAGGTGAGAACACGGAAGCGGATCTCTTTATTACTGCTGACGCCGGGAACTTGCACCAGGCAAAAGAAGCAGGGCATCTTCAAGCGGTCGATAGCGATGTGCTTGAGTCGAACATCCCAGAAAAATACCGTGACACGGACAAAGAATGGTTCGGTCTCACAAAGCGTGCACGTGTCATCGTCTACGCGAAAGATCGCGTGAAGCCGGAAGACTTGTCGACGTACGAAGCGCTCACGGAAGAACAGTGGAATGGGAAAGTGCTCGTTCGTCCATCTGAAAACATGTACAACATCTCACTCCTCTCGTCATTCATCGAAGTGAACGGCGTCGACCAAGCGAAAGAATGGGCAGAAGGCATGGTCAACAACATGGCGCGTGACCCACAAGGGAACGACCGTGACCAAGCGAAAGCCGTCGTCGCCGGTGAAGGTGATGTGGCCATCATGAACACGTACTACATGGGTCTCATGCTGAACTCAGAAGACGCGGAAGAGAAGAAAGTCGCTGAAGCGCTCGGTATCTTCTTCCCGAACCAAGACACGACAGGTACGCACGTCAACATCTCTGGAATCGCGATGACGAAAGCGGCGAAGAACTCTGACAACGCGAAGAAACTCATGGAGTTCATGTCTGACCCGTCAGCGCAAGAGCAGTTCGCAAGCGCCAACTACGAGTACCCGGTCAACGAATCGGTCGAGCCGAACGAGCTCCTCAAATCATGGGGTGAGTTCAAAGAACAAGATATCAACCTATCTGTTCTCGGTGAAAATCAGCAAGAAGCCATCCGCATCTTCAACGAAGCTGGTTGGAAATAAAACGACTTCGGCTTGAACGCATGTTCAGGCCGAAGGTTTTTGCGTTTCCTGACAGTCTAAAGGTATTACCGGGACGATGAAACTGATATGATGGGACAGGAAGTAAATGAAAGAAACGGGAGCTGTAAGACATGAACTGGTATGCAATCAAACGACAACTGAATGGATGGTCCATCCTGAGCTTTATCGCGTTGTCGTTTATCGTCTTGCCAGGAATCGTCGTCTTAGTAGAACTGTTCGCACCGGTCAATGACAATTGGCAACACATCCGCGAATATCTGCTGCCGACGTACGTGAGGAACACGTTGTTCATCATGCTCGTGACCGGTTTCTTGACGACCATCATCGGAACGAGCCTCGCTTGGTTCGTTACGGTGTATGACTTCCCGTTACGGCGATTCTTCAAATGGGCGCTCATCTTGCCGCTCGCAATCCCGCCGTATATCGGTGCTTACACGTATCATGGCATCTTGAACTACACTGGCGTCATCCAGACGACGCTGCGCAACGAGTTTGGCATCACCGTGGATCAGACGTACTTCAATATCATGACGATCCAAGGGACGATCTTCATCTTCACGTTGTTCTTGTATCCGTACATTTATACGATCACACGCGCGTTCCTACACAATCAGTCGTCGTCGATGATCGAGAACGCCCGCATCCTCGGACGCGGGTCGTGGGATATCTTCTTCACCGTCGTCATCCCGATCTCGCGCGTCGCCATCATCGGCGGTGTCAGTCTCGTCTTGATGGAAGTGTTGAACGACTACGGCGTCGTCAAATACTTCGGGATCCAGACGTTCAGTACGGCCATCTTCAGCACGTGGTTCGGTATGAAGGACACGTCTTCAGCGCTAAAACTTGCCGGCACGCTCATGATCATCGTCATCGCCATCTTGATGGGGGAACGACTCGTCCGAGGCCGCAAGCAGTTCAGCTATGCGACGACAAAAGTGAAGCCGCTCAAGCCAAGACCGTTGAACGGCTGGCATCGTTACGCCGTGTTCGGTTACGTGGCGACGATCTTCGGCATCGCCTTCGCGATCCCGTTCATCCAACTCGTCGCTTGGACGTTCTTGACGTTCGAGCAAGTGTTCACGGCTGAATTTTTCCGCCTCGTCTGGAACACGGTGAGCGTCGCCTTTATCGCGACGATCATCATTCTCGTATTCGCACTCATTATCGCCAACTATACGCGGTTGTTCCCATCGAACATGACGCGCGTCATCTCGAAAGTGACGACGCTCGGCTACTCGATCCCGGGAGCAGCCATCGCCATCGCTGTCATCACGTTGTTCTTACTATTAGACGAATGGGTGCTAAAAGTAGCGCTCGCGCTCGATCTCGGACAGACGTTCGTGTTCCGGACGACGCTCATCATGCTCATCTTCGCCTACGTCATCCGTTTCCTCGCCATCGGTTACAACTCGATCGAGAGCGGATTTGAGAAAGTCGGGAAGTCGTTCACGGAAGCGTCACGCATGCTCGGTTGGGGCACGGTTCAGACGTTCTTCCGGGTCGATATTCCGATGATCAAAGGGGCGATCATGAGCGCGTTCATCCTCGTCTTCATCGATATTATGAAAGAGTTGCCGCTGACACTGTTCTTGCAGCCGTTCAACTTCTCGACGCTTGCGACGCAGGCGTTCAAATATGTCAGTGATGAGAAGATTCACGAAGCGGCGCTCGCGTCGATCGTCATCGTTCTCATGAGCGGATTGTTAATCTTTGTGTTCCATAAGGTGCTTGATAAGGAGGCCGACTAATGTTTGTTCAAATCAACGATTTACACTTCAGCTATAAAGGTGCAGAAGCAGAGACGATCAAAGGGTTCTCGCTCTCGATCACGAAAGGCGAAATCGTATCCCTCCTCGGCGACAGCGGTTCGGGGAAAAGTACGATCTTGCGCCTCATCGCCGGTCTCGAGATGCCAAATCAAGGCGTCGTCGTCGTCAACGATTGCGTCTGTTGTGACGACTGCCAGTTCATGCCGCCCGAACAACGCGGCGTCGGCATGGTGTTTCAAGACTATGCGCTCTTCCCGCACATGACCGTTGAGAAGAACATCCGCTTCGGCCTCCATAAGCTCAGCCGGAAGGAGCGGAACGAACGGGTCGAGGAGATGCTCACGCTCGTGAACTTATCTGAGTTCCGGCATCGCTACCCGTATGAGCTGAGCGGCGGTCAGCAGCAGCGTGTCGCACTCGCGCGTGCGCTCGCACCGAAGCCGTCCCTCTTGATCTTAGACGAGCCGTTCAGTAACTTGGACACGTCGCTCCAACACCGGATCCGCGACGACTTGCGCCGTCTCCTCAAACAGACGGGCACGACGACGATCTTTGTCACGCACGACGAAGAAGACGCGGAAGCGCTCGCCGACCGCATCGTCTATCTCGGAGAAGGCAAAATTAAAAAGCAGGTCATGACGGAGAACAACAAGACGTTCAACCCGCAGATTCCTTGCTTTGTGTAAGTACGGCGCACTCATTGATCAAAAATGGGTGCGTCTTTTTTTGTGAAGTTCATTACTCAAAAAATCGATTGTCTAAATCGGACAGATGCTCCTGCCAATCCGACCAGTAGGACTGGAGTGATGTGATCAATCCATGCCCACCAAAGCTAATTGTACTTTCGTGGGACGCATAAATGATCCAGTTCATTTTTTGGTCAAACCAATAGCGTTCTAAATAACGACCTTCATAACAAGGATCTAATGAAGCGGTGTCGATTTGCCATAGTGTACGGTCCTCATGCAGTTCAAATATAAGCTCCGTCCCTTGGTCCCATACCCATTGGCGGATTTCTTCGATTTTTTGATCAACATCTTCAATATAATCGCTGTCGAATGCAATCACATCGAGTCGAGGAGAAGTGGAAAGAGGGTACCAATAATACGAATCGTTCACACCCCAAATGGTGCGAATTCTTCTCTTTAACTGATTTGCGAATGGTTGTGAAAGTCGAGTCCTCATGACTTGAAACTCCTTATCCTAAATCTATGTATTTTTTGCTACATTCACTATATATGGAAAACAGAAAAAATGCCCTTAGATTTTTTATCCAAGGGCGTTTCGTGTCTACTTCGCTGTCTGAGACGGCTTCGACTCATTTCCAAGCCGGTCGATCGCCGTCACGTAATACGTTTCCTGCTCGTTCGTGACTTCAACACTCTTCCGGGCGTGTGACGGGACGCTCTCGATACGTGTCGCGTTCCCGTCGTTGACTTCATAGACACGGTAGCCGATGACGGCATCGTCACGGACCGCGTGCCATGTGAGCAAGTTACCGCTTAACGTGACGTTCGTCGGGGCGTCGAGTTCGACTGTCGACTTGATCTCGCTATCGACAAGCTCCGTGTAAACGACGAAACGTTGGTCATAACCGCCGTCCCCGAACGTACCGGAACACGTGATCAAGTTCAAGTTGCGATTTGACGTGGTGCCAAAAATCTCGTCGATCGGGGCATTTTTCGTGTCATAACTCTCTGTTTTTGTGACACGAAATCGCAGCGTGTTGCCGTTCTCGTCGATAATCGTCACGTCATCGCCTGTCTTCAGTTGATCGAGTTCATAAAAGACGGCGGGCCCCGTCTTACTATCAACGTGTCCGGCGACGACGGCGTTGCCTTTACTGCCTGGTTTGACACCAGGTTCGAACCAGCCGACTTGATTCTCGTCAACGGGTACGCCCATCTGTCCGTTATCGAGCACGCCGACCTGTTCGATCGCGGTGTCGACATTGATGCTCGGGATTTGAATCTGGACAGGTGTCACGGCTTTAGTGCTTTCCTCTTCCTCGGCTAAACGAAGTTTCTTCACCTCTTCCTGTAGAAGTGAGAATTCAGCCGATAAATCTGGGCTCTCCTCTATTTGTTTTTCTTCTACAGGTGGTGATGACGATTCTTGAGCGCTCGTCCACGACCAGAAGCCAAAACAAAATAGAGAGAGCGCCAAAAACAAATGGCGCTTGTTCATTGGGCTCTCTCCTTTAGTTTATTGTTCTGATACTTTACGGTTGCGAAGCGTAACAAAGGCGAGCATGATTCCGCCGAGTATAGCTAGGCCAGCGTAAAGGGTATTCATTGATTGTGCTTGTGCACCACCGAGACCTGTTTCAGGCATCTCTGCAGGCATTGTCGTTTCAGCGAACTTGTCAGGCATTTGTGTCACGATCGCGTTACCGAGTGTTTCACCAACACCGAACATGAACGCGTATCCTTCACGGAATGACATCCAAGCTGCTTCTGCGTCACCGGCGACATACTGGTCGAACGTTTGAAGCACGAGTGCCTCATGTTGCATGATCGCTTCTTGACCGGCCGCTTGTGGCAAGTTGCCTTCTGTCGCTGCGTCAAGGAACGTGCTGAAGTCGACAGCGAACTGATCGAGTTTCATGCGTGCTTCTTCAATCTTAGCTTCGTCGCCTTCAAGTGTTGCCGCGACGATGTCACCTTGTGCTGTGATGTGATTACCGTTCCATACTTTTTCAAACTGAGCCGCGCCTTCTTCACCGTAGACCGAACCGATGGCAGCTTTGAAGTCGAGCGTGTTTTGATCTTCAGCCCAGCTGACGTAGTCGAAATCTTCCGCTTTGTCATAGCCTTTTTGCATGCCGATCGCAGCGAGAGCGAAGTGTTCACCGGCGAGACTGTTCAATGTCGAACGAAGCTCGACGGCTGGCGTGTCAGCTGGTGTCGGGAACTTGTCAGGCATTTGCGTGACGATCGCTCCTGAGAGGGCCTTACTGATGTCGAACATGAGCTTGTACCCTTCGCGGTACGTCATGTATGCCGACTCGTAGTCACCGGCGACGTAGTTATCAAACACTGAGAGAACTTGGTCTTCGTGAAGTTCAAGGACGTCAGCGGCTGCTTCTTTCGGTAAGTTGCCTTCTGTCGCAGCATCGAGGAATGTCGAGAACTCTTCGACGAACTCATCGACTTCGGCTTCAGCATCGGCACGAAGTTCTTTGTCGTCTGACTTGGCAGCTTCGACGAAGTCAGCCGAGTAGTCGTTATGGCCGGCGAAGATGTCTTCGAACTGAGCCGCGCCTTCATCACCGTAGATTGAGGCGATGGCTGGCGTCATGTCAAGCGCGTTTTGATCGAGTGCTTTCATTGCGACTTCGGCATCCGGTGCCCCGTCGTAAGCTTTCATCATCGATGTGACGGCTAAGACATAATGCTCAGATAGTAATTGGTCGAGCGTGGCACGAAGGTCTCCAGCTGGCGTGCTCACTGTTGGCGCCTCTGCTGCCTGTGCGTTCAATGGTACGAGTAACCCCAGTGCCAGTGCCGGTGCTACAAATTTGTTCATTGTTTTTTTCTTCATGTTCAATCGCTCCTTTTTTGTGAGTGGTTGTCGTTGTTTACACCCATCTAACGGAGCGATTCAAAAAATGGATCACTTTTTGATTATTTTTTTTCGTTTTTTTGTTGAAGTGTGCGGTAAACCCCTGGTGCGACGCCATATTTCCGTTTGAAAATCCGATGGAAATAAGGATACGTTCGAAACCCGGACAGCTCGGCGATCCGTTCGAGCGAATGTTGCGTATACCGCATTTGCTCTTCGGCGAGCTGAAGCCGGATCGTGTGCGCGTACTCGATGATCGTCATCCCGGTCACTTCCTTAAAGAGATGCACGGTCCGCGATACGCTCAAGTCGACGGCAGCGGCGACGTCGGCAATTTTGAAGTCGGCGGTGACGTTTCCTTCTATATAACGCATCATGCGAGACACGACCGGGGGACGTACATTCGTCCGGACGTCTCGCATCGACCGGTCGAGCATGAGCAGAAGCGCCTCGATCAACTTCTCGATCAACGCAGTGCTCTGTTCATCGGTCGGTCGTCGTGCCTCTTCCGTGACGTGTTGCCAAAGCGACAGGAGGCGAGGGTCAATCGAGATCGTGGTGAGCCGTGAGCGGGTAGTCGTCGACCACCAGGTGTCGAGCGTCGGACCAGCGCAGAACAAATGATAGTCGCCACTCGCCGGGGTATCGATATTCAACTCATAGTAGTCACCCGGTTTGACGAGCAACAGATCGCCGGGGTACGCGACGTATGTCTCCCCGTTGACGAGGATTCGGGCCGACCCTTCAGTCTGCAAGCGGATCAAGTACGTGTCCAACCGGTTGGCGAACGGAAAAGTATATGCTGCTGTGTGATACGAATAGCCACAAAAGCCGATTTCCATCGAATTACTCCTTTATAATAGCAAGATTGTGCATATTTTAATCATATCATGGATAGGCACAGGCGGCGGGACAAGGTACGATGATGACGTCAGATCTGAACCGATGATGAGGAGGAGACTTTTATGAAACAATGGTGGAAAGAAGCGGTCGTCTATCAGATTTATCCGCGCAGCTTTAACGACTCGAACGGGGACGGAATCGGGGACATCCCGGGCATCACGGAAAAGATGTCCTATTTGGCTGAACTCGGGATCGACGTCATCTGGTTGTCACCGGTGTACGATTCGCCGAACGATGACAACGGCTATGACATCCGCGACTACCGTGCGATTATGGATGAGTTCGGGACGATGGACGATTTCGATGCGATGCTCGAAGAGGCGCACCGTCACGGCATCAAGATCATGATGGACCTCGTCGTCAACCATTCTTCCGATGAGCACCAATGGTTCATGGAGTCTCGGTCTTCGAAAGACAGCCCGTACCGCGACTACTACATTTGGAAAAAAGGCGAGAACGGTCAGCCACCGACGAACTGGGGGGCTTTCTTTGGCGGCAGCGCGTGGGCGTACGATGAAGCGAGCGACGAATATTATCTGCACTTGTTCAGTAAGAAACAGCCCGACTTGAACTGGGAGTCGGAGACGCTGCGCCGCGAAGTGTACGATTTGATGGCTTACTGGCTCGACAAAGGCGTCGACGGTTTCCGGATGGACGTCATCAATATGATCTCGAAAGACCAAAGCTATCCGGACGGGAAGACGCGCGGGACGGGCTACGGAGACGGAACGCCGTTCTTCTTCAACGGGCCGCGCATCCATGAGTTCATGCAAGAGATGAATCGTGAAGTGTTGTCGAAGTACGATACGATCACGGTCGGGGAGATGCCGGGTGTCAGTGTCGACGAGGCGAAGCTATACACCGGTGAAGACCGTGACGAGCTCAACATGGTGTTCCATTTCGAGCACGTCGACGTCGGCAACGGCAGCTTTGGGAAGTGGAATCCGACTGACTGGAAGCTGACGGAGTTGAAGACGATCTTCTCGCGTTGGCAAGAAGGACTCGAGGAAGAGGGCTGGAACAGCCTATATTGGAGCAACCACGACCAACCGCGGGCGATCTCGCGATTCGGCAACGATTCGGATGAGTACCGGGTCGTCTCTGGCAAGATGCTTGCGACACTCCTGCACATGTTGAAAGGGACGCCGTACATTTATCAAGGCGAAGAGTTCGGCATGACGAACGTCGCGTTCGACTCGATCGACAAGTACCGTGACATCGAGACGCTCAACGCGTATCGCGATTACACATCGAACGATTTGTTGACGCACGAGGAGATTTTCCGCGGCATCCACGCCCGCGGACGCGACAATTCGCGGACGCCGGTCCAATGGTCGGCTGACGCGCAAGGTGGGTTCACGACCGGTACGCCGTGGATCGATGTCAATCCGAACTACGTCGACGTGAACGCGGAAGCGGCACGTCTTGATCCGAATTCACTCTTCCATTACTACCGTCAGTTGATCGCGCTGCGGAAACAGAATCCGGTCGTCGTCTACGGGAAGTATGAGCTGTTGCTCCCTGAAGACGAAGCCGTCTACGCGTTCACGCGGACGCTCGAAGGAGAGACGTGGCTCGTGCTGTGCAACTTCTCTGCTGAAACACAAGAACGGACATTGCCGTATGACGTCAAAGACCGTGTCATCGGCAACATGGAGCCGATCGAACCGTTCACGCTTCGTCCGTACGAGGCACAAGTGTACAAACTATGACAAAAAACTCGCCCAAGCGGCGAGTTTTTTTCAAGCGTATAGTATTCTCCAAACCATTCGGGAATAGGAAGAGTAGACTCTGACTTAAAAGGGGGAAACGAGATGAAGACGTTGATTGCGTATACGTCACGATATGGTACGAGCGAGAAAGTCGCCCATCTTTTGGCCGCACGGTTGTCCGGAAACGTCCACGTTCAAAACTTGGTCGATGAGCCAGACGTCGATTGGGCAACGGTCGACCACGTCATCGTCGGGGGATCGATCCGGATGGGGAAAGTCCAAGACGAGCTGACCGACTGGTTGAAGCAAAACGAAGTCCAATTGCTCGAACGTCCGCTCGGATTGTACTTGTGCGCCGGCACGCCGACCGCGGCGGAGCGGCAACGTGAGCTCGAAGGCGCGTACGGGGAACATTTACGAGCACACGCCTACTTCGTCGAAGTCGTCGGCAGCGGCTATGACTTTGAGCGGATGGGCTTCCTCGACAAAGCCATCGTCCGGATGATGGCCAAACAGACGGTCAGTTCGCTCAATTTGGACGAAGCACGGTTGAATGAGCTCGTCGAGTCGGCTCAAGCGTCACTTCGCACCCGATCTGAGAAACCATAAGCGAATAAGTCGTGCGCTTCGACCGGGCTACTCGTGGAGATGAGGACATCTCCACTTTTTTGTTCGCCTTCGATGTGTTTTAGCACGACGTTAGCGAGCTGTCCGCCGATCTTTACAGAGATCGGGGCCGAATTCCGGCACGTGACATCTTCGATTGTGACGTGATCGGTCCGGTTGTCGCCGCCGAACAGTTCGATGTCGGCGCGGCTGGAAACGAACCCGCTTGTGGCGATCCGTTTTAATTGAACGTTCCGAGACTTATACTGGACGGCGAGCGCTGGATGTCCTGTATAATCACAGGACGGGTCACCGATGGCCGTAAAGCCATGGATCAATACGTCTTGATACGCCGATATGACGAGGCTACGGGGCGACGACTTGGCGTATAGCTTCGAGCGTACCGGTTCAATCGATAGTAAATTCGTCCCTGAGATGAACCGCGCCGTCTTCGACTCGGGATCGTCGGCTAAGTGGTGTCCGATGTGGCGAAAATTGAAGGACCGGTTATCACGATACGAGACGTGCCCAAAAATATGGACGTCATGGGCGGCCGAGGACGTACCGTGGGCTTTCACCTCGACGCCTCCAAAACAACCTTCCGTCATATTGTTGACGAGCACGACGTGACGCGAACCGTCATCGACCTCGATGCCGTTTGAATTGGAGAAGCCGTGGGCGTGCGTACGTCCGTGCGGGTGATGACAGTAGCAGTTCGTGATGTAGATGGCGTCGCTATGATGCGTCGTGATGCCGTCGTCCCCATAATTCGTCGCCTCGCAGCGGTCGAGCCAGATGTAGCGGCTGCCTTTTTTGGCACGCAACCCGTCCCCGAGGTAATGGTAGTGAGGGGCGGTGATATCGAACGCGTGCAGCCCGGCACCTTTGGCGGTGACGTGATGGACCCAGGCGAATTTGACGTGGGCGAATGTCAACGCGCTCGAAGCCGTGTCTCCACTCGACGTCCGATCGACGTCGCCAAGGCGCTCGACGTTCCAGTCGAGCGTCAGATGGGCGACCTCGATGTGATGGTTCCCATAAAACGGTGTCGCATTTCGCAGCAGCCGGCGATGCTTCGGTGTGCCGTCGGCCAAGCGTAATACCGTGTCCTGCTGTCCCGCACCTTCGAGCACGCAGTTCGAGGGGATCCGGACGCCACGGACGATATAGACACCGGCCGGCACGTGGACGTGGCGGTTCGACCGAAGCGCGAGCCGGAATGCGAGCGTGCAGTCCGTCTTGCCGTCCCCGACGGCCCCGTAATCGGTCACGTCGACGTGATGGCGTGTCGTCTGCAGTAAATTCAAATGTTCCGCGTCGAGACGACGCATCCAGACGGGCCGGACGAGATCGTCGACGACCTCGAGCGGGAGTGCACTCGTCACCGGTGTGATTCGTTCCGTCATCGGCAAGTGGGAGCGGTACGACTTCGATTGGTCAGGATAATGGTCGTGTCGCGTCGCTTGATGCCAAGCGAGCGTCTCCGTCAATAGCTCATCTGTCGACCAGGCCGCGTGACGGGCGATGGTGGCAGCGATATGCGTGCGGTCAATTTGATTCATCATATGAGTCGTCCTCCTAACGTTCACTACATGTGATGTACCCGTTTTGAAATTATTTTTAGCAAACCGAAGTATTTAGTAGACAGAAGCATTTATCCATGGTATATTACATATGTGCTTAATTAAGAATAGCTGGAAACATAATTCACAATCGCTTGGGATTATTTTTCATGAAAGATAATCCAACAAGTTTTGTGCTTTTTTTTGGTCAGTTTTTTCTAGTAAGGCACTACTAGAACGCACAGCGTTTATTTCAGGAGGGTTCATTATGAACACAGGTAAAGTAAAATGGTTTAACTCAGAAAAAGGTTACGGCTTCATCGAAATGGAAGGCGGAGACGACGTATTCGTACACTTCTCAGCAATCCAAGGCGACGGCTTCAAGACACTTGAAGAAGGCCAAGCAGTAACTTTCGAAATCACTGACGGAGCTCGTGGCCCACAAGCTTCTAACGTTGAAAAAATCTAATCTTCCTTTCTAAGGAATTTTATAACCTGCTCGCTTCGGCGAGCAGGTTTTTTCGTGTCTTCGTGTTTAATCAAGTGCCGCAAGGGAATGATTATACGAGTGACTATGATAAGGGGGCTTTAAAAATGGATGCTAAAACAACGGCACAACAAATTCTAGATGCAAGCAACGTCGGAACGATGGCCACGGTATATAAAGGGAAGCCGCACAGCCGATACATGACGTTTTTCCATGACGGTCTGACACTCTATACGGCAACCTCGAAAGATACGGATAAAGTCGATGAGTTGAAGAACAATCCATATACGCACGTCTTGATCGGCTACGACGGGGACGGGGTCGGCGACACGTATCTAGAGATTTTAGGAGAGACGTCGGTGTCTGATGACGAGTCGATGAAAGAAAAAGTGTGGAACGAAAAACTTGAGGGCTGGTTCGACGGCCCGGATGATCCAAAACTCGTCATTTTAAAAATCTCACCGCAATCGATGCGTGTGATGAATAAAAAAGGCCAACCGCCACAACAAGTTGATCTTTAAATCAGTGGAAGCAATGTCTCGAGCAGACGTTGCTTTTTTTGGTGCAATTTCCAAAAAGTGACTGACCTGTGACACACATATGACCGAAACGTGAACTATTGTCTCAAGCTATGTGAAAACATGAACATGGGTGATATATTGTGAATGTAATCACATATAAGCCATCATTCAACCATTCAAAAGGAGGAATTATCATGTTCACAAAGTTTTGGCAAAACCACAACATCGCAACCGGCATCTTGACGGTGTTACGGATCTGGCTCGGCTATCAATGGCTCACAGCCGGATGGGGTAAAATCACGGGCGGCTTCGGATCAGGCGGTTACCTTCAAAACGCAGCTTCACTCGCGACGGGAGATCACCCGGCGGTCGCCGGATGGTGGGCAACATTCCTTGAAAACTTCGCAATCCCAAACGCAGCACTTTTCGATATCTTAATTCCGTATGGTGAGTTCTTGGTCGGTCTCGGTCTCTTGCTTGGTGCCCTCACACGCAGCGCGGCTTTCTTCGGACTCGTCATGAACATGGCGTTCTTATTGTCAGGGACGGTCAGCACGAACCCGACGATGTTGATCGTATCGGTCTTGATTCTCGTCGCGGGCTACAACGCAGGCAAAATCGGCGTCGATGGTTTGTTCCTCCGCCGCTTCGTCGAAACGAAAATTGCGCATCGTTCACCAAATCGTCAAATAGCCTAACGACTTTCTAACGTTCTCCTGTGACAAACTTCACCTCTATCGGCTACGATGAACGTAGCATCGATTAAAAAGGAGAACGGATATGAACGCAACTCGATTCAAATGGCTCGGTTATACAGAGGGGATGTCATTCCTGCTCTTATTGTTGATCGCAATGCCGCTTAAGTATTTGGCTGGCATGCCGCTAGCCGTCAGCATCGTCGGTGCGGCCCATGGTTTCCTGTTCGTCGCTTACGTGGCGGCAGCGGTTTACATGGCGTGGCGCTTCAACTGGGGCTTCAAAGTGTTAGTCCTCGCGGTCATGGCTTCGGTCATCCCGTTCGGACCGTTCTTGTTAGAGAAACGAGTCCTTCCATCAACAGAGAAGACATCGAACTGAAAAACGTTCGATGTCTTTTTTTCGTTCATTGATGTGTCGGCGCGCTTTCGACTTCAGCCAGTACCGTCGCTTTTTCAGCCGCGATATCGTGACGGATGCGATGCATCGCGAACAGCGTGATCGAAAGCAGGCATACCATGCAAATCGCATAAAGTGACGTGACCGACATCCATTCGCTCAATAACCCGAACGACACGAAACCGAGCGGGGTGATCCCCATCGCGAGCGATTCGAGGACGCCCATGACACGACCGAGGTAGCTTGGTTCCGTGTTCGTCTGCAAAAACAGTTGGATGGGAATATTGATGCGGATGATGAAGAAACCGCTCAACAAAGCGAATCCGGTGAGGAAGACGATGGCGGGTGTGACCGAGAAGTCGAAATAGAGCGGGACGGCCGGGCCGATAAAGAGGCAACCCATGACGATAAGCGATGTGCGGACCGTCGCTAGACGATACTTGATCTTAAAGAACGGCAGCGCGTGGGCAAGTGAGGCGACTAAAAATCCGACTGCGAACATACTTTCCAAAAAGCCGAACTGGAGCGGGCTGACCCCGATCTGCTGCAAGGCGGCAATCGGGAATAGGACTTCTGAAGCGACGAAGAAGAAGTTGAGGAACGCCGCAAGAATCGTCAGCGTCCATAGCACGCGTTGGCGTTTCAAATAGCGGAAACCGGAGCGGACGTCGTCCCACGTCGATTGATCGGTGGAGACATGTTCATACGCTTGGAATGTGAGACGTGAGGCGAACAGGGCGGCGATGAGGAACAAGAGGGATGAGCTGAACAAGAACGCTGAAATCGGTAATAGCTTGAACAGCGCCCCGGCTAAAAGTGGCGTGCCAATGCTTGAGACGGAAATGATACTTTGGATGAGCGAATTGGCGCGTTGAAGCCCGTCTTCGTCGAACAGGAGTGGAATCGAACTCGTCAACGTGACCGACAAGAAAGTGGAGACGATAGAAAGCAGACATGTAATAATCAAGAAAGCAGGGACGCCGAACGTCCAAATGAGGCTCGCGGCCCCGGCCAAGAAGAACAATAGCCCGTTGAGCGATTCCATCGTGATGATGACGCGTTTTCGGTTCAATTTGTCGGCATACGCACCGGCAAACGGCGATAATAGAACACGAGGCAACGTCCCGGCCAGTAAGACGAGGGCGAACTGGAGCCCAGATCCGGAAGTCGTCAGCACCGTCAATCCGGCGACGAACGTGAATAGACTGGAAGCGAACAACGACATGAATTTCCCGAGCAACAACACGTGCAAGTTCGAGGTAGAAGTAGTCATACATAGTCTCCTTTGCAATTAAGTTCAATGTGATTTAACATTATAATAGACGACAAAGAGAGATTTGTAAACAATAAGTTCAATTAAATTTAACTTTTAAGAGGTGTTCTATGATTGGACAACGGATTAAGACGTTACGAAAAGAAAAAAAGTTGACGCAAAGTCAACTCGCAGACGGCATCATCACGAAATCGATGCTCAGTATGATTGAGAACGGGAAAGCCGAAACGTCGATGCGCAGTCTGCGCGAGATTGCCAAGCGGTTGGACGTGTCGGTGCAGTCGCTCTTAATTGATCCGAGAGAGGCGGACTTGCAACAAATCGTGGAAGAAATTGAATACGTGCAAGGGACGCTCGACTCCTGGTCGGACGAGGCCGTCCAAAAGGCATTGTTGCCTTACGTGGAGTTGGACATGAATTCAGTATGGCAAGGAAAAGCCTACACGTTGCTCGCGGACAGCGTATTCAATAGTGGAGACGAACAAGAGCTATTGGATTTGTACGATCGTGCCATCGTGGCGTTCGAACGGCTCGAAGAGAAAGAAGAACTGATTATGGCACGTATCAGCCAAGCCTTTTATCTACTCATGTGGAATCGTTTTGACGAAGCGATTGAACGGATTGATACGCTTGAATTGCTCGATTCAAGAAGTATGAAGACAAAAACGCGCGTAGAGTTCAGTATGCTCATGGTGTTTCGAAATATGTTATATGAAGATGATTTACAGGATTCGATTCGTCGTCTTGAAGGCACGCTCGATTATATGAAACGGACGAAAATGTACTACCGGGTCGATGATGTGTATCGAACGATTGCGATTTGCGCTCTTTATTTAAAAGACGAAGCGGTGATTGTTGATGCGTTGAAAAAAGCAAAACAATATACGGACTTCACAGGAGACGTGTCAATGCAGATCCGTTTAGCCATGACGGAAGCTTTATATGCAATTGATTATCGGAATCTGAAACATTTGAAGGAACAGATTGAAGTCATGGAGCGACTTTTGGAAGGCAAAACAGAGTTTATTGCTGCTTTAGAGATGAGCCGAGGCGTCTATCATGCGCTGAGCGGTGATACAGAAGCGGGACGCCAATCATTCTTAAGCTTGTTGGAGCACCATGACAACTGGGCAAAACATGGATTTGTCGATCAAGCGATTTATTTCGAAGGGTTACTGATTGGGACGGATTGCGGTTGCGGCGAAGACTGGGTACCGATGATTGAGCGAGAAATCGCTCGATTCCCTGAAGGCCGTTTTCGTCGCTATTTAAGTTCGATGGTCACAAAAATCAAGGGCTGAATCCTCAGCCCTTGAACGTTTGAATGAGCGTGCCTTTCCCGTCCTCGACTTGAATCGAGGCATGGGCACCGTTAATGAGTGTCAGTTGTGGTGGCACGTGCCCGCAGTCGATGTCATAAATGATGGGAACGTTGAGTAGTTCCTGTAGTTCAGCGTAGACGTCTTCTGCCGTATAACCTTGTACCGGTGGTTGGGCATCGCTGCGACCGAACAAGATGCCTGTCGTATGATCAAACCAACCGGCCCACTTCATTTGAAGCAGGGTCCGTTTGAGTGCCGGTACATCCATCTCGGCGTTCTCGAAATACCAAAGAATCGGTTCATCGTTCAAATGAGTCTGTTGGAACTGAGCGACGTCACCGTAAGGCGTCCCAATCGTATGCAAGAGGACGTCGATACAACCGCCGAGCAGACGACCGGTCGCTTCCATCCCACCGAGTGATTTCCATACAGTCGGCTCGGTCAAATGGTAGACGCATGGACTCGGATTACCGTGCTGCCATTCTTTTTGAAATTGCTCTGAAGACAGTTGAATGACGGTCTCGCCGTGTTTCGTCGATAAGACGTCGAGCCAACGCGAACTCGTCGCATCCCACGATTCCCCGCGCAGATCGACAAGGTTCGTCCCGTGAGCCGAGGCGATGCCGGTCTTGAGCGTGTAGACGAATAAAAATAAGCTGACGTCAGAGTAGCCGAGCATCCACTTCGCTGGGAGCGTGTCCCAAGCGATTTTATCGAGTAGCTCGAGCAACAAGACGCCGCCCCATGGCGGGATGATCAAATCGACGTCCTCATCGTGGAACAGTCGAGTCATCTCTTCGGCACGCACTGCGGCCGGCGCCGATTTTGCTTTGTGTTGTGTCCAAACAGACGGTTCAAATTGAAGCGTGAAGCCGTGGCGTGCGAACGTCGTCTCGGCGTCGTGAAGTAAACTATGACGCGCGGCTGGTACTCCGGACGACGGGGCGGTGACGCCGACGTGGCGGCCGGTGAGCTGTGGATAACGAATCATGAGATCCTCCTGTGGATAAGTGATGGGCGGTAATACGGAAATGAGTTATCCACATGTGGACAATTTATTTTTGTTGCATGCGCGCAGCGTGCTTCATGCCCCAAGCGTTCATCGTCTCGAGTACCGGGATAAGCGTCTTGCCGTACTCGCTCAACTGATAGTCGACGCGCGGCGGGACTTCCGGATAGACGGTACGGAGATGATATCTTGCTCTTCTAAGTCACGCAACTGGGCTGTCAAAATCTTTTGGCTAATGTTCGGGAGCGAGCGTTTCAGTTCACTGAACCGGAGCGTCCCGCCGTTGATGAGCGCGAGTAAAATCGATGGTTTCCATTTACCGGTGATCAGTTCGAGTGCGGTATCGACTTCACAGCTTGAGATCATCGTCATGAGTCTCACTCCTCTCTAAGTATCCTTTCGGTAACTATACCACCTTTTTGTGCCGTCTTCTGCAAACGGGATACGGCATGTATAGTAAAGAGAGAGGTGAGAAAACATGATTTTAAAAAATATCCAACTCGGACCGGTCACGCTCCGAGTCAGTGAATTAGAAAACATGAAACAGTTTTACGAACAAGTCATTGGAATGGAAGTACTCGAAGTCGGTATCGACCGCGTCACGCTCGGTGCGTCGAATGCGCCGCTCGTCATCTTGCATGAAGTCAAAGGTGTGCGTCCGAACCGAAAGGCGGCCGGCTTGTTCCACATGGCAATCTTGCTTCCGGACCGCGTCGAACTCGGACGCATTCTCCGTCATTTGATCGAGCGACGGATTGAAGTCGGTCAAGGCGACCATTTGGTCAGTGAGGCGTTTTATTTGAACGATCCGGAAGGGAACGGCATCGAGCTGTATGCTGACCGGCCACGTGAGAAGTGGGAATATGAAGCGAACGGTCACGTGAAGATGTCGACCGATCCGGTTGAGTACGAATCGATGCTTGAGGCGGCAGCCGACCGTCCGTTCACAGGTCTTCCTGTTGGGACGACGATGGGACACGTTCACTTTAAGGTACGTTCCCTCGAAGCGGCGAAATTATTCTATCAACATCGACTCGGGTTTACCGTCACGACCGATTCATACCCGGGCGCACTGTTCCTCGCGGCCGACGGGTATCATCATCACATCGGTGCGAACGTCTGGGCCCGTCCGACTGAACCGATGAACGACGAGGCGGGACTTGAAGCATGGACGCTTTTTGTCGACGCTTCGACGAACCACGAACTCGGAGGGACGACGTCGGAATGGTCGCTCACCGACGACGATGGGATTACGGTCAATATAAAAAGCGTGGACTAATGTCCGCGCTTTTTAACGTGCTGAAATTTTCTTTTGACTCGAATCAAACGAGAGGCGAATGCCGCGTTTTTGATACGCTTGTTCGACCCGTTTTGAATTGATGCTGAGCTCAAGATGAGCCAGTTTCAAATGTTCAAGTTCTGGCACCGTGACATCGAGACGGACGAGCTCCATGTTGCGCTCGGCTTTTTTGCGTGTACGTCTCAAGTTACGGGGCACTTCCTCTGACGTCAGTGCCGCGATCGTTTCATTGATCAGTTGTCGTTTATCGCCTTTGACGCTAAGCGCCGTGTAAAGCTTATCGAGCGAACCGAAGCGTTTGATCAACTGTACCGATTGACTTTCGTCAAGGCCGGCTACAGGTGGGATGCCGTCTGAACGGTCTCCCGTCAACGCTTTGACCGCTGAGAGCTGTTTCGGCTTCAATCCTTCGTACAACGCTGCAATCTCCTCAGGACGAATCTCGAGATGTCGCTTGAGTGGGAGCGGGCGGTTGTCTTGGATATCACAACGAGCTTGCATTTGCTGAAGCTCCTGTGTTTGAAGCCATACTGTGATACGTGGGCTCACGAGCTGAAGCAAGTCTTTATCCTTCGTCATGATGACGACAGGCGCGCTGCAGCTGAACTTCCGAGCGATGTGGGCAATCAAATCTTCTCCCTCATAGCCTTCGACTTGATATTGCGGGATTCCGCTCTCTTCAAGCAATTGGCGCATGAGTTCCATTTGAGCCTTCAACTCGGGTGGTGTCTGGCGACGGCGGCGTTTATAGCCAGGATAAAGCTCGCGACGCCACAATGTTTCACGTGAGACGTCCCATACGACGACAAAATGAGACGGACGATGTCTGCGTAGAATCGTCCGGATGAGGCCGGTCATACCGATGACGGCACTCCGATCGTTTTTAGATACCTCGCGTCCTTTTTTCGTTCGGCTCGCGGCGGCACCGTAGTAGGCACTGGCCAGCATGGAGTTTCCGTCAATTAAAAATAGTTTACGTTCCATGCGTAACCTTCTTTCTGTAGTTGTTGGACCGAACATTAATGAACTGTTCGGTGATGTTGTGTCAATGAGTGACACGCACTCAAATTAGCAACATATGTGCAGTATATCACGACAAGCCTTGAAAATATAGCGACAGTTCGAGCGTCAATCGAAAAGCCCTCCCTAATGTTCAAGGGAGGGCGGTCAAAGACACTTAGTCCATTTCGGCTCGAAGCTGGTCTTTATGCGCAAGAATCAAGTCGACGAAGACGATGCGGTGATTGTCGATCTCGCGGACGATCAGTTCGTGCTCACCTGGCAGGATGAAGCGTTCGCCGGTGCGTGCATTCGCTTTTTGCGAGAGGACGAAACCACCGATCGTGTCGACGTCATCCTCGATCTCAATGCCGAAGCGCTCTTCGATCTCTTGCGTGAGCACGAGACCAGACAAGCGATAATGGCCTGGATTGACTTCAGTGATCTCGGCTTGTTCGTCCCGGTCGAACTCGTCGCGAATCTCACCGACGATCTCTTCAAGGATGTCTTCGATTGTGAGCAGGCCGGCGGTGCCGCCGTACTCATCGATGACGAGACACATCATCGTCCGTGCGTTCTGCATTTTCACCATCGCTTCTTGGAGCGGTGTGAATTCCGTGACGAGCGGTAACTGATGGATAAACGATTCAAGCGGGGCGTCACTCTTGACGAGTTGGGCCGTGAACACTTGTTTGGCGTTAATAAAACCGAGCACGTCATCGCGGTCACCGTCTCGTGTGACCGGATAGCGCGTATATTGATGCTCTTGGACGGTCGCGATAATCGTCTCGATCGAGTCTTCTTCATCGATCGTCACCATATTCATCCGCGGCACCATCGCATCTTTTGCAACACGTTCATCAAACGAGAAGATATTTTGAACGTAAGCGAGTTCGTTCTCGTTGATTTCGCCACTTCGAAAACTCTCCGTCATGATAATTTTGAGTTCTTCTTCCGAGTGCGCCGTCTCTTGCGCCGTCGTCTTGACACCGAACAAGCGGAGCGTGAGCCGGGCCATACTGTTGAGCACCCGGATGAACGGATACAACAGCTTCGTGAAGAAGTAGAGCGGCCGGGCGACGAGCAGCGTCAATTTCTCGGCTTCATGTACGGCGAGCGTCTTCGGGACAAGTTCGCCGATGACGACGTGTAAAAAGGCGATGAGCAAAAAGGCGATTAAGAACGACAGGAATGTAGAAACCGACGGCGAGACGCTCAAGCGGTCGACGAGCGGTTGAATCATTCCTTCGATTTGATCGGCACCGATCCAACCAAGGCCGAGCGCGGCGAGCGTGATGCCGAACTGCGAGGCGGATAGCGAGTCATCGAGGTTCTCGATCACTTTTTTAGCGACGGACGCTCGTGAGTTTCCTTCTAAAACGAGTTGGTCGAGCCGTGCGCTCCGGACTTTGACGATTGAAAATTCGGCCGCCACGAAAAAGGCGGTCATGAAGATGAGAAAGGCGACGATCAATAAACTGAGTAACATGGGACTGTCCAAAAATTCCCCAAAAAATCGGGGATTCACCTCCATAAGAATAAGTTTGTACGTTTTTCAGGCGAGTCCTGAAAACGAATAGTTTGTTTCAGTATAGTAGATTTCCCATAAATATTCAAAAGACAGCCCGAAAGGTTTCATGAAGAGGAGAATACGGGAACTACAAACCGAGAAGACGAAAGGGGAAACGACATGGCAAACTATCCAGAACTTCAAGGGAAAGTCGCAGTAATCACAGGTAGTTCAAAAGGAATCGGGCGAGCGGTGGCCGAGCGCTACGCGAAAGAAGGCGTCAACGTCGTCTTAAATTACAGAAGCAGTGAAGACGAGATGAAGGAAGTCATCCGCGGCATCGAGGCGGCTGGAGGTAAAGCCGTCGCCGTCCAAGGTGACGTCGCCGAAGAAGGGCTCGCTGAGAAGATGATCGAAAAAGCAGTGTCTGAATTTGGACAGATGGACATTTTCGTCAACAACGCCGGTGTCCAAGTCGAAGCGAAAACGCACGAGATGGAGCTCGACAACTGGAAGAAAATTATCGATACGAACCTGACCGGGACGTTCCTCGGGGTACGGGCCGCACTCAAGTATTTCGTCGAGCATGACTTGAAAGGGAATATTATCAACATGTCCTCGGTACACGAGGTGATCCCGCGCCCGGGCTATACGCATTACGCAGCGAGTAAAGGCGGGGTCAAGATGTTCACGAAGTCGGTCGCGCTCGAATATGCGCCGAATCAGATTCGGGTCAACGCCATCGCTCCTGGTGCGATCGACACACCGATCAACGAAGAGACGATGCAAGATCCGGAAGAGAAGACAGGGCTCGAAGCGCTCATCCCGACCCATAAGATCGGGCGACCTGAACAGATTGCTGCGGTGGCAGCGTGGCTCGCGTCAGACGAATCGTCTTACGTCACGGGCACGACCATCTTTGCTGACGGTGGTTTGTCGCTCTATCCGGCATTCGGTCCAGAAAACAAAGTTCAATAACATAAGGGATGGCTCGCCCGAGGCGAGTCATCCCTTATTGTTTAGCCGCTCATTTGATCTTCCTCGATATATTTCGGCAAGACGATCGTGAACGTCGATCCGAGACCGACACGTGAGTCGACCCGGATCGTCCCATCATGCCCTTCGACAATCTCTTTACAGATGGCAAGACCGAGTCCGGTGCCACCGATCTTCCGGCTGGCCGAATTGTCGACGCGATAAAACTTGTCGAACAGTTTCGGGAGCGCTGAAGTCGGAATTCCGATGCCAGAGTCCGTGACGGAAATTTCGACGCCGTCCGACTGGTCATTCGTGACGGACACCGCA
Source organism: Exiguobacterium sp. SH0S2 (assembly GCF_004337185.1). Taxonomy (NCBI): domain Bacteria; kingdom Bacillati; phylum Bacillota; class Bacilli; order Caryophanales; genus Exiguobacterium; species Exiguobacterium sp. SH0S2. The sequence continues at coordinate 217,392 of NZ_SJVB01000004.1, forward strand.
ACTTTTCCGCCGTTCGGTGAATATTTGATCGCGTTATGGAGCAGGTTCGTGAACAGCTGGCTGAGCCGGTTCCGGTCCCCGTACACGAGGATGTCGTTATCACATTCAAACGATAAGTCGTGGTGTTGACTCGCGCCTTGATGGACGGCAATCGTTTCTGCCAAAATATCGTACAAGCTTTCGGGCTCGTTTTGATACGTCTGTTTACCTGACTCCATCCGCTGAACATCGAGTAAGTTGGAGATTAAATCCTCGAGACGGAGCGTCTCTTGATGAATCATCCCTAAATATTGATCGGTCCGTTCAGCCGGCATCGTCCGGTAGCGCATAAGTTCGGTAAACCCGATGATGCTCGTGAGTGGAGTGCGCAATTCATGAGACACCGTCGCGACGAGTTCTGTCTTCAAGCGGTCAACCTCGGTTTCTTGCGTCACATCCCGGAAGACGAGCATCGTACCATGGCGTGTGCCGCGCAAATGAATCTTTTCGGCGTACATTTGGATGAACCGTTCTTCTTGATTCATTGAGAACGTCACGCTCTCTTCCATCGCTTCACCGTCGAACGCTCGGCGCATGAACGAGAAGAACGAGTCTTTTTGATCGACTTGGAGACCGAGTTCTTCAAGGTCGGCATCAAGCCGATAAAGGTCCGTCTCGTTTTGCTTCGTGATGGCCTGATTGAACATGACGAAGAGCGCCTGGTTGGCGAGTTTCTCATGCGTCGTATGTTCGACATAAATGACGGCGTCACGGATTGAGTGCAAGAGCCGCGCGGTCTTCTCACGCTCTTCTTCGACTTGATAACGTTGCGACGACAGCGACGACGCCATTTGACGGAACGATTCGGTCAGTTGCCCGACCTCGTTCCGAGTCGATACCAAAACAGGGATGGGTATGACTCGGTCGTCGGTGAGCCGTTCGCTGTTCGTGATCAACTCTTGCAGTTGATCGGTCAACCGTTTTACGTAAGGCCGAACCGCAATGAAGAGGACGAATAGTACCGCGAGTAGTGACAGGAGCCAAAGCACTTGCGCCCATTTCGTATGGGTGGCGAGCTGTGCACGGAGTTGGTTTTCTTCCGCGTTCAATACGTTGCGGTATTCGGTGAACACCGTCTCCATGTCGACGATGCTCGCGCTCATGTCAGCCGCGCTCTTCGCATTGATCTTGAACTTCCGATCGGCCTGAGCTTCGGTTTGAGGCGTCACTTTCCCGAGCGTCGGCATTTGCAGGAACGGCTCGGTGACCGTACCTTCCCGTTTCGCAACGACGTAACGCTCGAGGCTCGGCATGACGCGTTGTTGATAGGCTGAGAATAACGCTCGGGCATCCCCCGCATACGTCTGTTCTTTTTCTGTGACCGCGTTCGTTTCGAACCAGGCGGTCTGTGTCTCGATCAAGACTTGTTTCTCTTTGACGCGGGCAAGTAACTCCTCGTCACCGAGGAGGACGTAACCGCGCATCTCATATTGCATCGACTGCCATGTCTCGAAGAGCTCGGTCGCATTCGTGCGACGTTCGCTGACGTTCTCGAGCGATGAAGTCGTCTCTTCGATTCGATTTTCCGTATATACGTATACGGCGAGTGAGGTGAGGAGGATCAGTCCAATGAATAAATAGAAGACGAATAAAAACTGCCTTCCGATCCGCTCGTCAATCCAAGCTTTCATAGGGACCGTTCCTTCCTGGAACTACATACATTCCGGCTGTGACAATTATTTTACTACGAGTGTCGTTCCCCTATTGTACAGATTTCTGCAGCGATATACCACTTATCGAGATGCAGTAAACACGTTAGCTAATATCTATTGAATAGTAGTGAATGATATGCTATTGTTTAATGAACAGTAGAGGAGGCGAATCGATTGAACCCTCAATTTAAAAAAGGGGTCTTAAACTTGTGTGTACTTGCACTCGTCGAGACGAATGACCGTTACGGTTATGAGCTCGTCCAAGCAATCTCGGCAAGAGTTGCCATCTCGGAAGGGGCGGTCTATCCGCTCCTCAGGCGACTCACGTCGGAAGGCTACTTCACGACGTATTTGAAGGAGTCGGTAGAAGGACCGCCACGGAAGTACTACGCCATCACGGAGCAAGGGAAGGTCCATCTAGACGAATTGCGAGCGGAATGGGAATCATTCACGACCGGAGTCAACGAATTGATCAAAAGGGGAGACGACAAATGACAGAAGAGCAGTATTTAACTGAACTCGAACGGTTGCTCATGGGGATCAGCATCATCGATCGGGTCGATATTTTGCGGGACGTTGCGGAATACTTTGCGAGCGGGCGACTCGATGGGAAAAGTGACGAAGCGATGGCCGAGGAGCTCGGGACACCGAACATGCTCGCCTCAGAACTGCTCGTGTCGGTCGATTCGATTGCGGCGGAGCCGATTGCGCCGCCTGCCATCGTCAAGAGCCCAAACGTGGCGTTTCAACACGTCTCGATTCGCGTTCAAAATGCGCACGTGAACGTTGTACCGTCCGCGGACGGCTATGCCTACGCGACACTAGAAGATGAGACCGAACATGGCGTCAAGATGGATATCGTCAACGACACGCTCGAGGTGCGGATCGAGTCGGAACGCCGCTTCGGACTGTCCGACTTGTTCTCGTGGTTCGGGACGAAAACACCGGTGTTGCATGTCGAGTTGCCGCGTCACACGTATGAGTCGGTCCGTCTGAACAATCGGCACGGCTCGAGTGACGTCCGTGAGGTGCGAGCTGCTTTGATTGAGGTCGAGAGCGAGAACGGTCGCATCAACGCGAGTGAGGTCCGGGCCGGTCACGGGACGGTGCGCTCGTCAAACGGGAACGTCTGCCTGACGATGAGCGCGGGCCAAGACTTTGACGTTCAAACATCGAACGGTCGAGTCGAAGTGAGAGATTCTGTCATTGAACGTCTCACTCTGCAATCGTCAAACGGTCGGCTCGACATCGTCGACGTGGACGGCGCAATCAAGGCGAAGTCGTCAAACGGACGTATCGATTGTGTGATTGATGCGATTGAACATCCGCTTCGATTGAAGACGACGAACGGAAAAATCGAACTGCGTCTGAAGCAAGAGCCGAGCGACACCGTCATCCGCGCCAAGACGAGAAACGGCCAACTTGACATATTTGGGCATCGGACGAACGAGCGGACGTTCGGGGACGGTGCGCTTGAAGTCAAACTGACGAGCACGAACGGCAGCATCACCGTCGAATAAAGAATAAACGAAAAAACTCGCCGTCGTGGCGAGTCTTTTCGTTAGAGATCATGTACGAGAACGTAGGCGACACGGACCGGTCCGTGGACACCGACGATCAAGTTCATCTCAATATCGGCCGAGTTTGACGGGCCCGAGATGAAGTTGACGCCTTGCGGTGAGGCGAGCTCGCCGTTGCGATCGAGTTCGGCCAGTTGTTTCGCCGCTTGCGTCATCCGGGGCACGAGCACCGATTTCGGGATGATGGCGATGTGATCTTGTGGCAACAAGCTGATCGTCCGCGATTTTCCGGGGGCCGCGTATTGGACGATGGTCGCACTTTCAGCGAGTGCTTGGTCGGCAATCGTGATCCCAACGTCAGCTTTCACGGCAAGGGCGCGGCTGTCATCCGGACGCGCGGCATCCCACCAGTCGAACGACCGGCTCGTTTCGGGTGCCCATTCCTTAATGCGTGCATCGTCCTCGGCGATAATCGTCTTGCCGTCGTATCGTTCGAGGAGAAGACGGAGCGTGTCATCGAGATGAGTCGACTCACATTCGACGACGTCGGTATGAATGCGCGTCGCGACCATACGGAACGTCTCGAGGAGTTCCTCTGTTGAAGCGTCTTTCAACACCTCGTCTTGCGGACGGTGCTTGTATACTCGTTTCGGAGGCGTCAAATCGACGTCGCGTCCGAGTTGTCCCGCGATCCGCTTTAAAAAGTCTTCACGGTTGGTGATCGTTCCTGGATTCATTGTGCATTCCCCCGTTTCTTAAACCAGTCGCGGACCGTCTGTTTGGCCGGCTGCGGCAAGTCTTTCGAGTCGGTCCAAGCCGGTAAGCCTTTGTCGATTTGCCCCGCTGTCGCAAACGGGGACGACGCGAACGGCGCGATCTGTTCGGCCGCCTCGAACAAGAACGGGCTCGATGATGTGACGGCGAAGCCTTTCATGGCGATGCGTTCGACGAACGGCGATTTTTTCTTGTCTTCGACGATGACGCGGCGATGCTCGATCAACAGTTCATGGAGCGGGATTTTGACCGGACACGCTTCCGTACAGGCACCACAAAGGCTTGACGCATACGGCAGTTCTTTATAGTTCTCGTAACCGTCGAGCAGCGGGGCGAGCACGGCGCCGATCGGTCCCGGATAAATCGAGCCGTAGGCGTGGCCGCCGATATGGCGATAGACAGGGCAGACGTTGATACATGCCGCGCAACGGATACATTGGAGCACGGACTGGAACTGAGTCCCGAGAATGCCGGACCGCTTGTTGTCGACGATGACGAGATGGAATTCTTCCGGGCCGTCGACTTCACCGACGCTTTTCGTGCCGGCGAACGTCGTGATATATGACGTGAGCCGTTGACCGACCGCGCTCCGGCACAACATGTTGACGAGCACTTCGAACTCTTCGTAAGACGGGACGACCCGCTCCATCCCCATGACCGAGATGACGGTGTTCGGGAGTGACGTGACCATCCGCCCGTTACCTTCGTTCGTGACGAGACCGACGGCGCCGCTCTCGGCGATGGCGAAGTTACAACCGGTGATGCCGACCTCTGCTTTCAAGAAGTCTTTGCGCAGCTCACGGCGCGCGTAGCGGCCGAGCTCGGTCGGGTCGTTCGTTCCGTCGTAGCCATGGGTCGTGAACGTCTTGTGGACATCGTTCCGGTCTTTGTGGAGCGCCGGTGCGACGATGTGCGACGGTGGGTCGTTGTCGAGCTGAAGGATCCATTCCCCGAGATCCGACTCGACGACCGTACACCCTTCTTCGTGAAGCGCCTCGTTCAACCCGATCTCCTCGGTCACCATCGACTTCGATTTGACGACGTGTTTGGCGTCTTTTGCGCGCACGACTTCGCGGATATAGCGGTTCGCTTCCTCCGGCGTCTCGGCGAAGAAGACGTTGCCGCCCCGCTTCGAGATATTCTCACTCAACTGGTGTAAGTAATAATCGAGATGCTCGAGCACGTGCTGGCGAATCTCTTCCGAATGGTCGCGGAACGCTTCCCAATCCCCGAGTTCCCCGGCCGCGTTCAAACGTCCGTCGCGCAGGCGGTTTTGCGCCGAGCTGACGGCTTGGCGCATGAACGGGTTATCGATCCCGTCTTTCCGCCGATCTTGAAACTTCTCATCTAACCGAATCCCCATGCTCATGCTTGTTTCACCCCTTCGTTCAACACTTCCGCGATATGCATCACCTTGATCGGATGCCCTTGTTTATGCAGGCGCCCCCCGATGTTCATCAAACAAGACGCATCAGCGCCGATCAACACGTCGGCCCCTGATTTTAAAATCGACTCGACTTTCTCGTCGACCATCTGTACCGACACGTCCGGCATCTTGACCGAGAACGTCCCGCCGAAGCCGCAACAGTTATGTACCCCTTCGAGTGGGACCATCGTCAACCCATCAACGTTTTTCAACAACTGTCCCGGTGCCGCCTCGATCCCGAGCAGGCGCGTCATATGGCACGAGGCGTGATACGTCGCTTTCGCCGGGAATTTCGCCCCGACGTCTGTCACTTCGAGCACGTCGACGATGAACTGCGTCAGTTCGAACGTCTTCGCCGCATGGGCTTCAGCCCGCTCTTTCCAGACAGGATCGTCTTTGAACAAGTGCGGATAGTCGCGCATCATCATGACACACGAGCCGGACGGTCCGACGATATAGTCGGCGTCCGCTTTCTCGAACGTCTCAATCATGTGTTTGGCAATCTTTTTCGTCTCTTCATGGTAGCCGCTGTTATAGGCCGGTTGACCGCAGCACGTCTGCTCGAACGGGAAGCTGACGTCACAACCGAGATGTTCTAATAGTTCGACCGTCGCTTGTCCTACCGATGGGAATAACGTATCGGAGAGACAAGTGACGAACAACGCCACGTTTGGCATGTCCATTCCTTCTTTCCTGATTTTAGTCAAATTCGAAAACGGTTTCACAGTTATTATTCCATAACAAATGAGCACAAAACAGAAAAATGGAATCATTTTCTCAAAAAAATGTAAAATACTGTCTAATTGAGAACTAAATGATAATGAATACATATTCATGAAGAAACTGCTATACGACAGTGATTCCCTGATTAATAACAGAAAAACCCTCGTCGGGAACGAGGGTTAAAGTAAAGTATTATAGGAAAAACATTTCCAAAATAAACAATCCGGCGAACAAGTAGATGAGCGGGTGGACCGTCTCTTTGTTCATCGCCTTGAAGATCGGGTAGAGGATGAAGCCGAAGGCGATCCCACGTTCGATACTGCCTGAGAGCGGCATGATGAGGATCGTCATGAACGCCGGGAAGTATTCACTGAAATCTGTCCAATCGATATAGCGGACGTTCGTCAGCATGAGTGCGCCGACGATGATGAGGGCCGGCGCCGTGATGGCGGCGACACCTGAGATCGCACCGATGAGCGGACTAAAGAACAACGTGAGACCGAACAAGCCGGCGACGACGGCTGTCGTCAGTCCGGTCCGTCCACCTTGGGCGACACCTGCGGCCGACTCGATGTAGGCCGTCGATGGACTCGTTCCGACGAGTGAGCCCCCCATCGTTGCGAGTGAATCAGCGAACAAGGCCCGGTGCCCGTTCTCGATCGTCCCGTCTTCTTTCAACAAACCGGCTTGCTTGCCGACACCGACGAGCGTTCCCGTCGTGTCGAACAACGTGACGAGGAAGAACGACAATACGGCCCCGAATAAGCCATATTGGATGACGTCAGAGAAAGCGGTGAGCGGGTTGACCATCAACCCTTCCGGTAGCGTCGGCATCGCCGTCACGCCTTCGATTTTCAATAGACCCATGAAGTAGGCCGCGATCCCTGTGAGCACCATCCCGATAAGAAGGGAACCCGGGACGTTACGTGAGAACAGAAGCGCCGAGACGATCAGCCCACCGAGGACGAGCAAGACGCTCGGTGACGACAACTCCCCGAGACGGACGAGGTTCGCTTCATCCGCGACGATGAGTCCAGACAGCTTCAAGCCGAGCGAAGCGATGAACAACCCGATACCGGTCGTGATGGCGTGCTTCAATGAAGCGGGGATCGCTTGAATCAGTTTCGTCCGGATCGGTGACAGCGACAAGATCAGGAAGAAGACCGACGAGACGAAGACGACGCCGAGCGCGGCTTCGGGTGCAATCTGTTGTTGCGCGACGAGTGTATAGGCGAAGAAGGCGTTCAAGCCCATCCCAGGTGCGACCGCGATCGGCAGGTTGGCATAGAACGCCATCAATCCGGTTCCGATCAAGATGGCGATGATGGTCGCCGTGAACGCCTGGGCGAACGGAATGCCTGCGTCGGATAAAATCGCCGGGTTGACGACCGAGATGTAGGCCATCGTGACGAACGTCGTGATGCCGGCCATCACTTCTTGTTTAACGTTCGTTCCCTGTTGCTGTAAACGGAATAAGTTCATTAGAAAGACTCCTTATAAGTAGTAATTTCCGAACATTAACTGTCCGGTAAAGTGGAATACACGTTATCAACTTGTTGACTATACGAAATCGAATCGACATCGTCAATGATTTCGAGTTAAAAAACTAAAAAATTTCTCATTTTAGCGTTTAATGTTCGGAATTAGAGATTATTACTAAAGTGCTTGCTCTGAAACGCGTTTCAGAATGTACGGTAGAGTCAAAGGAGGGAAGCCTGATGAATCCGACGACGTGGAAGGCTTGGTGTAGCGGGATCGTCTATGAACTGGTCATCAATCAATTGTACACACCGTTCGGACGCATGTTGTGCGCCCAGTTTCAAGATGAGTTTCTTCATTTATCCGTCGAAGAACGGTTTCGTCTCGCCCAAGCGATTCGGCGACAAGTGATGGCAAGAGATGACAGTCGGTCAGTAGAATGGGTACACTATATGGAAAGACTGACAGATTGAGGTGAGGCGGGATGGCGAACATTCGAGATATCGCGAAACAAGCGGACGTGTCGGTGACGACGGTCTCGCGGGTGATTAATGAACATCCATACGTTTCAAAAGAAAAGCGACAGCGTGTCCATGCGGCGATGGCAGAGCTTGGCTATTTACGGAATCAGCAGGCGCTGACGCTGTCGACTGGGCGCACGCAGCGATTCGTCGTCGTGTTGCCGTATATGGACCATCCGTACTACGGACTGTTCGTCAACGGACTCGCGAAAGCGGCGCTCGTGAAAGGGTATCGTCTCGTCATGTGGCAGACCGAGTACAAGCTTGATCAAGAGCGGCAAGCACTCGACTTACTGAAGCATCGTGAAGTCGATGGGGCAATTCTGTTGTCGCATGCGATGTCGTTCGAAGAATTGGAGACGTACCGTAGTTTCGGCCCGATCTCGGTCGCGACGGTCGGTGCGCCTGAGACGATTTCCTCGGTCCATGTCGACCATTACGCGGCGTTCGTCGCCGGATTGCATGTGTTAACGCAAGCCGGCTATGAGGATATCGGTATCGTCTTATCGCGGCAGTCTAGTCCGAGCTCAATCGCGCGTCAGCGGGCCTACTTCGATGAAGTGGCGTCCGCGCGTGAGCGATGGGTATGGACCGGTTACTTGACGAGTGAAGACGGGATCCGCTTAGCGGCAGAGTTCCTTCAACGAAAAGAGCGTTCCCGCGCGCTCTTTTTGTCGTCCGATTACGTCGCGCTCGGTTTTTTAGGGGAGATGCGCCGGCGTGGCGTCCGCATACCGGAAGACGTCGCCATCCTCGGGTTTGACGGCCACCCAATCAGCCAGGCGTTCGGTTTATCGACGATGCACGCGCCGCATGAAGAAATCGGTCGCGCCTTGTTCGACGTGACGTTCGATGAGATGGACGGCGGTGCGGTTAGGACGCAAAGTCTGACCGTCACGTATCTTTCGGGCACGACACTCTAGGCAACTTCCTCGCTCGCTTTTTGAGAAACGATTAGAATGAAGACAGAAGTCGAGAGGAGGATGTTACATGAAGATCAACGTGACGGAAGAAGCACTCCAATTTTTTAAAGACGAAATGGAAGTCGAGGCGGGACAGACGGTTCGTCTGTTCGCCAAATACGGGGGTTCGACTGATTTGACGCACGGGTTCTCGGTCGGTGTCATCACAGAAGAGATCGATAACGCCGTCGTCGAGACGAACGCAGATGGAATTCGTTTCGTCGTCGCCGAGCAGGACGAATGGTTGTTCCAAGGACAAGACGTCAACGTCGAGATCCGCGGGGATGAAGTCGTGTTCGTCCAAGCTGACTGACATGACAGTTTGTTTACGGATGTGAGACATCCGTTTGACCGCGTCAACCTCGGGGAACAGTCTACGACAAGACTCAGTACCGAAAGGATGAGACAGATGTCAGACAAAGACAAACGTGAACAAGAAGAACAAGAGAAGTTGAACCGGGACCAACCGGATATCTCGCACGAAGAAGATTCAAAAGGTGATCATTCGGACCTCGAAGAGACAGACGAAGACGAACAATCGTGAAGAGCCGAGTCTAGGCTCTTTTTGTTTTGGAATTGAAAGAATGGGGATTGACGGTATAATGGATAAGGGAAAACTACAACAGTGAGGAGAATGCATCATGAGTACAGTACTTGTCTTCGGACATAAAAATCCAGATACGGATACAATCTGTTCGGCGCTCGCTTACGCTGAACTGAAAAAGAAATTAGGCATGGACGCCGAGGCGGTCCGTCTCGGTGAGGTGAACGGGGAGACGCAATACGCGCTCGACCACTTCCGTGTCAAGGCGCCGCGCCTCGTCGAACGTGTATCGGACGAAACGAGCTCGGTCATCTTGGTAGACCATAACGAGTTCCAACAAAGTGCGCCCGACATTGCTGACGTACGCATTTTAGAAGTCGTCGATCACCACCGTATCGCTAACTTCCAAACGGCAGACGCACTCTACTACCGGGCGGAGCCGGTTGGCTGCACGGCGACGATCTTGCTCAAGCTGTACAAAGAACACGGTGTCGAAATCGCATCTGACATGGCCGGATTGATGCTATCGGCGATCATCTCGGACTCGCTCTTGTTCAAGTCACCGACATGCACGGACGAGGATGTCAAAGCAGCGAAAGAGCTTGCAGACATCGCCGGAACTGACGTCGAGGCGTACGGTCTCGAAATGTTGAAAGCAGGAGCCGACTTGAGCCAGAAGACGGTGCCTGAACTCATCTCGCTCGACGCGAAAGAGTTCGCGATGGGCGACTACCGCATTGAGATCGCCCAAGTGAACACGGTTGACGCGAACGACGTGTTGAGCCGTAAAAGTGAAGTCGAGGCGGCGATGGCTAAGACGATTGCTGACAAACAGCTCGACTTGTTCGTCTTCGCCATCACGAACATCTTGACGAATGATTCAGAAGCACTCGTTGTCGGTGCGAAGCATGATTTGTTCGAACAAGCGTTCAACGTCGAACTGTTAGACGGCCTTGCGACACTTCCTGGCGTCGTATCACGTAAAAAACAAATCGTTCCTGTGTTGACAGCAGCGGCGACGAACTAAGAAATGAGAAAGGCTCGAAGCGAGATGCTTCGAGCCTTTCTGCATGCTATGATACTTTCTTCTGAATCCCGTACGTCCCGATCCGCCATAACTTCTCGAACGGTCCGTAGCGATGCGATTTGAGCCACCACATCGAGAAGAACGTTTGGGCAATCAAAATCGCGATGCTCAAGAACAATCCTTCAGTGAGCGACAGACGTCCGTAATACCCGAGCGCGATGACGGGAAGGACGACGACGAGCGTGTGCGTCAAGTAGTTCGTCAGCGCCATCCGGCCGAGCGCCTGGAGCGGACGGAATGTGAGTCCTTTCCGGACGGCGACGGTGAACAGACAGACGTACGTCGTCGCGAGCAGTTTTCCGGAGATGAGGACGGCTGCTAGATTCGTCCAGTAGTAATCGCCGCCGCCGTAACGATGCCAAAGGATGACCCCGAAAAACGGCAAGGCGAGAACACTGCAAATGATGGCCGTCCGCGTCAATCCTTGAAGCGTCCATGTGAGCAGCTTCCGCTCACGCCCGATATAGAGACCGAATAAGAATAGGCAAAAGATTTCAATCCCGACAAGCAGAGAGTTTGAGATCGCGCTAAAGATCTCGACGTCGAGCCGGTAATCGAACCAAGCACCAAAACCGGCGTTATACGCGGTCGGGAACGGATAGCCGGGATTGAAATACCCCGTCGTCCACTCCATCAAGACAGATGAGCCATAGAACAAGAGAAAACTCCCGATCAACAAACTCCACGCCCACGTCAAAATCGCGCGGTTGCTCAATCCATAAAACAAGGGGAGCAACAACCCCCACATCGCATACGTATGTAAGATGTCACCCGACCAGATGGCCAGGTGAGCAAGTCCGAACAAGAAAAGGATGACGATGCGTCGGACATAGCGGCTCGCCGAGTCCCCACGCGCGTACGAACGCTCGAGAAAAATCGAGAAGCCGATGCCGAACAGTAAAGAGAAAATTGTATAGAACTTCGTCTGGATGAACAAGTCGAACAGTGTCCTTACGACGAGGTCACTGCCTTCATACATCGGTTTACCGAAGATCCAGTCGCTCCCGAGCATGCTCGGGATGTTGACGAGGAAGATGCCGCACAGGGCAAACCCTCGAATGATGTCATAGAGAACGATGCGTTCGTTCAATTGGATTGGGCCTGTCATGCGACACTTCCTCTACACGTTTTAGAATACTTTTGTCGTCCACGATTCGCAGTTCCAGACGTCGGTGACGATGTCTTGGTAGAACTCCGGTTCGTGACTGATGAGCAAGATGCTGCCTTTATACTCTTTCAACGCACGCTTCAACTCTTCTTTCGCGTCGACGTCCAAGTGGTTCGTCGGCTCATCGAAAAGAAGTAAGTTTGACTCGTTGTTTTGGAGCTTACAGAGGCGGACTTTCGCCTTCTCGCCACCACTGAGGACGGCAATTTTACTTTCGATATGTTTCGTCATGAGACCACACTTCGCGAGCATGGCCCGGACTTGTTGCTGGTTGAGCGACGGGAACTCGCTCCAGATCTCTTCGATACACGTGTTGTTGCTGACGGCCGCTTCTTGTTCGAAGTAGCCGATCTCTAAGAACTCGCCGCGTTCGACCGTTCCTTCAAGTGGGTTGATCAAGCCGAGCAGACTCTTCAAGAGTGTCGTCTTCCCGATTCCGTTCGCGCCGACGAGGGCGATCTTCTGACCGCGCTCCATCTGCAAGTCGAGCGGACGTGAGAGCGGCTCATCGTAACCGATGACGAGACCTTTCGCGTCAAAGATGAGACGGCCTGACGTGCGCGCCTGCAAGAAACGGAACTCTGGCTTCGGACGTTCCGCGCTCAGCTCGATGACGTCCATCTTGTCGAGTTTCTTTTGACGTGACATCGCCATGTTTCGTGTCGAGACGCGGGCCTTGTTACGGGCGACGAAGTCTTTCAAATCAGCGATTTCCGCTTGTTGGCGTTTATAAGCCGACTCAAGCTGCGACCGTTTCATCTCGTACACTTCCATAAACTTGTCGTAGTCGCCGACGTAACGCGACAAATCTTGGTTCTCCATATGGTAGACCAAGTTGATGACGCTGTTTAAGAACGGGATATCGTGCGAGATCAAGATGAACGCATTGTCGTAGTTCTGGAGGTAACGCTTCAACCACTCGATATGGATCTCATCCAAATAGTTGGTCGGCTCATCGAGGAGGAGGATGTCCGGCTTCTCAAGGAGCAGCTTCGCGAGCAACACTTTTGTCCGTTGTCCACCTGACAGGTCAGCGACATCGCGGTCGAGACCGACGTCTAAAATACCGAGTCCGCGGGCGACTTCTTCGACTTTCGCATCGATGATATAAAAGTCGTTCGAATCGAGCGTCTCTTGCAGTTCGCCGACTTCAGCGAGCATGTCGTCCATCTGTTCAGGTGACGCGTCGCCCATTTCCATGTAGAGTTCGCCGATGCGTGTCTCCATGTCGATCAAGTATTGGAACGCGCTTTTCAACACGTCACGAATCGTCATCCCGCGTGCGAGGACGGCGTGCTGGTCGAGGTAACCGACGCGGACGTTTTTCGCCCACTCGATTTTCCCTTCATCCGGTTGCAGTTTGCGCGTGATGATGTTCATGAACGTCGATTTTCCTTCACCGTTTGCTCCGATGAGGCCGATGTGTTCACCTTTTAATAGACGGAAAGACACGTCATTTAAAATGGCGCGGTCACCGAAACCGTGGCTCAAGTTTTGTACTGTTAATATACTCATAATTCGTATTCGTTCCCTTCAAAGTTGACTATCCGATATTGTAGCATGGATTCAAAAAAATTAGTACGCCAGTCCGACCGACTGCCGGACGAAACTGTTCTCTTCGACCGTGTTCAACATGAACTGGGCGACGTCGGCGCGTGAAATCTGTTTACCGTCGGCAGGGATCCCGTCGATGTCCGTCCGGTACACCGATGTTCGCGGACCGTCCGTCAGTTGCATCGGCCGCACGATCGTGTAGTCGAACGACGAGTTGCGCCACAGGTCGACCGCGGCCCGGTGGTCGCGAAGCGGCTTCCGGAGCATGAACGTCACGACCGTTCCGGCGATCCCGGGAATCTCTTTGTCAATCCCGGCAGACGCGAGGTACAGAATGCGCGTCACATCGTTCGCTTTCATGGCGGGGACGAGTGCATCGGTCACGCTGGCCAAGAAATCGGCGTCACTCAAATCGGTCCCGAGACAGCTGATGACGGCGTCGTGCCCTTTGAGCGCGTCGGTCAACGCCGAACTGTCCGAGACGTCGCCTTCTATGATCTCGAGCTGTGGGGTCGGGATGAGTTTTTTCTGTTCGCGCACGAAGGCGGTCACATGATGGCCGTGCTCGATCGCTTGATCGACAAACTGATGACCGGTCCGGCCGGTGGCACCAAGAACGAATAGCTTCATAATGGATGTGGCTCCTCTCGTTTTTCCAGTATCTTCAGTATACAGCAGTTTCAGAAAAATCGGACTTTTAGCAGTCTTTTCATAAACGGGTTGCAATTTCTACAATCTCGTCTACAATAAACTTTATCTTATATAACTAAAAAGATTCGCACTCGTATATCCGTGAGAATATGGCTCACAAGTCTCTACCGAACCACCGTAAATGGTTCGACTACGGGTGACGCTTGTCGTGTGCATTCTTTGTGTTTTCATGCGGTTCGTCGTCCCCGGGTAGGGGTGACGAATCGCATTTTTTTATTGGAGGGAAACACAATGAAGCAGTTAGAAGACAAAATTAGAGACGAAGGCCGTGCCTTGTCGGACCAAGTATTGAAAGTCGATGCGTTCCTGAACCACCAAGTCGATCCTGAATTGATGCAGGCGATCGGTCGTGAATTCGCAGACCGATTCCGTGATGACCAGATCGACCGAATCGTCACACTCGAATCGAGCGGGATCGCCCCGGCGATGATGACGGCGCTCGAGCTCGGCATCCCGTTCGTGTTCGCTCGCAAACGAAAATCACTCACGCTCCAAGACGACCTCGTCGAAGCGGACGTCTATTCGTTCACGAAACAAGAGACGAACCGCATCAGCTTGAGCCGTCGTTTCGTCCAACCGGATGAGCGTATCCTCGTCATCGATGACTTCCTCGCGAACGGGGAAGCGGCGCTCGGTTTGACGCAGCTCGTCGAGTCGGCCGGTGCGACCGTCGCGGGTGTCGGCATCGTCATCGAGAAGTCGTTCCAGCCAGGACGGGAAAAACTGATCGACAAAGGGTATCGTGTCGAATCACTCGCCCGTATCGCCAAACTTGGAGCAGATAGCATCTCATTCGTAGAGGTGGTCCGATGAACACGTTCAAAACGGCCAGTCTCGGGTTCCAACATCTGCTCGCGATGTACACAGGCGCGGCCATCGTCCCGCTTATCGTCGGTGGGGCCATCGGGCTCGGACCGACTGAGCTCGCGTATCTCGTCGCCATCGATTTGTTCATGTGCGGCGTCGCGACATTGCTTCAAGTATGGACGACCCGCTTCACTGGTGTTGGGCTACCGGTCGTGCTCGGTTGTACGTTCACAGCGGTCGGTCCGATGATCGCCATCGGCAGTTCGAGCGGTATTACAGCGATTTATGGGGCGTTGATTGCGAGCGGTGTCATCGTCATCTTGATTTCAGGCTTCGTCGGCAAACTGGCCCGATTCTTCCCGCCGGTCGTCCTTGGTTCGGTCGTGACGATCATCGGCCTCTCGCTCATCCCGGTCGCCATCAATGATATCGGCGGCGGGACACCGGGTGAGCCTGGTTTCGCTTCAATACAAAACTTGGCGCTCGGCGGATTGACGATCGGTTTGATTCTCGTCTTGAACCGAGTCGGTACCGTGTTCAGTCGGGCGGCAGCGGTCTTGTTCGCCGTCTTGATCGGTACCGGTGTCGCCACGTTCCTCGGTCTCGTCGATTTCAGCCCGGTCCGTGAGGCCGGCTGGTTCCAAATGGTGCAGCCGTTCTACTTCGGGGTGCCGACGTTTGACGTGTCGGCCATTCTCGTCATGACGCTCGTCGCCATCATCTCGATGATCGAATCGACCGGTGTGTTCTTGGCATTGAGTGACATCACGAAAAAACCGATCGGATCAAACGAATTGACGAAAGGGTACCGAGCCGAAGGTGTGGCGACGATCCTCGGCGGGATCTTCAACAGCTTCCCGTACACGACGTTCAGTCAAAACGTCGGACTCGTCCAGCTGTCGGGTGTCAAATCACGTCGTGTCATCTTTTGGACGAGCGGACTTTTGATCTTGCTCGGCTTCTTGCCGAAAGTCGCGACGTTCACGACGCTCATCCCGAAACCGGTGCTCGGTGGGGCGATGCTCGTCATGTTCGGAACGGTCGCCGCGTCGGGGATTCGCATCCTTAGCCAAGTCGATTTTGCGAAAAACGAGAACTTGATCACGATCGCGCTCTCGATCGGCATCGGGCTCGGCATCACAGCCAACCCAGGCATTGTCGCCAATATGCCGGAATCGATCCAACTGTTCACGGATAGCGCCATCGTTGCCGGCTCATTCACAGCCCTGTTCTTAAACGGTTTCTTCCGTCTCGTCGATCGGTTCAGTCCCGACGAGGTCGTTGCCGATGAACGGCAAGTCAGCTAGACTGAAAGGAGTACGTAACAAGGGGGAACTAGGATGGGAAAAACAGCACTCGTTGTCGGCGCGACCGGTTTGATCGGACGCGAGCTCGTCGAGCAGTTGCTCGAACAAGAACGGTATGACGCGGTATGGATCGTCGTCCGCCGCTCGAAACGTTGGAGTCACCCGAAATTACATGAAGTTGTCGGCTTTGAGAAGATGGATGAGACGTTGCCTCACATTGACGATGTGTACTGTGCACTCGGTACGACGATTGCCGTCGCCGGATCGCAGCAGGCGTTCAAACATGTCGACCTCGAGTTGCCGCTCGAAGTCGCGCGTGTCGCGAAACGCCACGGCGCCACACGTTACGCCGTTGTCTCGGCACAAGGTGCGTCATTGCGCTCGCCGTTCTTCTACAACCGAGTGAAAGGCGAACTCGAGAACGGGCTCAAAGTGTTCGGGTTCGAGCACTTGATTATCGCTCGCCCGTCGCTCTTACTCGGCGACCGCGAGTCGTTCCGGCTCGGTGAGAAAGCGGCTGAAGTCGTCAGCCGCCCATTCCAACCACTGTTGCTCGAAAAAGTGCCAAACGCGGCCCCAATCCAAGCGTTACATGTGGCCCGAGCTTTGATCATGGCGGCAGAAGAAGGACAAGGCACGGAAGTGTTAACGTCCGGAATGATGCAGGGAATGAGCCAATGAAGCGAGTGACGAGTAAACGCACGAAAGCCGTCATGATTGACGGTGCCATTGCCGGGCTCCTAAGTTTCGGTGTCGAACAGCTCGTTCGGAAGAAAGTGAAGAGCGAGTTCGTCCACGCGGTCATCACACCGACACTCGTCTCTTATGCGATCGAGGCGTGCCAGATGAGCCGTGGTGGTCAAACGATCGGCTACAAGCTGATGGGTCTCGAACTGAAAAACGATGACGGAACACCGGTCACGGTCGAGCAAGCGTTCAAGCGTGCCCTTCATCGGGACACGTTGACGATTGCGGCTTACTTCAAGGACCGCGAACACTTCGAGGCGGAAGACGGTGCCGTCTTGCCGCACGACAAAGCTTTCCATATGCACGTAACCGAAAAGAACTGACCTCAGGCGCGAGGTCAGTTCTTTTTTAGTCGTGGATTCGGCTTAGGATGGCGGTCGTCAAGGCGACGACCGTCCCGAGGACGAGACCGTTCGAGAACACGGTCGCAAGGAGCGGCGGTAAATCGTTCATCGCTCCAGGCGGGAGCAACATCGCCCCGGCCCCGATGACGAGCGGGAGGCCGACCGTGAGCGACGCCGTCTTTTGGTTCAACTCGAACGCGGCCTCGTTAATCCCGATGATGATCATCGTCGCGATGAGCGGGGTGACGATGGCGTACCCGACCGCGGCCGGGATGCTTGCGATGAGCGACACGAACGGTCCGATCAAAGCGAGCACCATCATCAAGCCGTGCGCGACGAGGTGAGGGGCACGGTGCACGCTCTCCGTTGACGACAAGAAACCGGCTGTCCCAGAGATCGCGACCGGTCCAGGCGTTCCAAACAAACCAGCGACCATCTGACTGACACCGCTGACGACGCCGGACGCGGCGACGTTGCCTTCGACTTGTTGTTTCGTCCGTGAACTGACGATGCGCTCAATCAATTTGATGTTCGCGAGCACGTTTGTCATGAGTAGAAGTGTGATGACGAAAGCGGTCGGAAGTAAGTTCCAATCCCATACCCAAGCGCCGAACGGGAACAGCTCGGGAACGAGGAAGAACGAGTCCGAACGAACGATTGGGTTGCCGAGACCGAGCAGGTTGAACAACCCGAACCCGACGAAAAGCGTCATGACGAGACCGTATTGTTTGAAGCGGCTCCGCTCGAGCGTGAGTGCGAATAAGACGAGCCCGGCTGTCGCGACGGCTTGCACGATATTGATGCCGTCCTCGCTCACACCGAAACCGCCTTTAATGACGGCACCGGATAATTGCAGGACGAGCAAAATCATATAGACGCCGAGCACTTGAGGCGTGAACAGAGACAACATGCGCCGTAGCAGTCCGGTCACGGTCATGACGACGCCGAGCACACCGCTCAAGAACAGCATGAAGCCGAGCGCTTGGAGCGTCTCTTGCCCGCTACCGTAAAGGGCAGGGCCGATCGAGGCATAAAGTGTGAACACACCCCACCAAATGCCGGCCGGTCCTTCTAAGATCGGCAGACGGTGACCGAACAGCGTCTGGATGATGCTGAACAATGCGAAGATGAACAGCGAGCGCGAGATGAACGTCATCGTCTCGGCCGGCGACAGTTCAAATAGGGCGGCGATGGCGAGCGGTGGTACAATGTTGGTAGCTAAAATAAAAATAAACCACTGAATCGTCGTGGTTACAGAACTTTTCGTCATGGTGTCCCCCTGGTATTTCCCTTTTTTACTATTAGTGTACCGTGACGACGAAGTGGATGCAAATGGAGGTATATAATGAAGAGAAAACTGAAGTGGATCGGACTGTCGTTGCTTGCTGTCATCCTTGTCGCCGTGATCGGCTTCGTCGTTTGGACGCAACTGACGTACGGACCGACGGATGAAGCGCTTGGCTATGCGGCTGAAGCTGAACAGGTCGACAACCGACTCGAGTTCGGAGACCCGGCGAGTGAGGTCGGGATTATCTTGTACCCGGGTGCAAAAGTCGATAAAGAGGCGTACGCCTATTACGGGACCAGATTGGCGGAAGCAGGGAACTTTGTCGCCATCCCGTCGCTGCGCTTGAACCTCGGCATCTTAGATATCGATGCGGCGGAAACAATCATCGAGTCACATCCCGATATCGAGCGCTGGTACGTCGCCGGTCATTCGCTCGGCGGTTCGGCCGCCTCGGGCTATGCGCTCGAAAACGAAGATAAAGTCGACGGGGTCATCTTCCTCGCCTCGTATCCGATCAGCTCGATGACGGATAGCGACTTGCGCGTCTTGTCGATCTCGGGTGAATTGGATGGTCTGGCGACACCGGCCGATATCGAGACGAGCCTTGACAGCGTGCCGAGTGACGCCACGTTCCATCAGATCGAAGGTGGCAATCATGCCAACTTTGGGATGTACGGGCCGCAAGACGGGGATAACGACAGCCCGCTCAGCGCAAGAGAACAACTTGATGAGACGATCGATCAAATCGTAGATTGGCTCTAAAAAAACAGCGTGCCCGGGTTCGGGCACGCTGTTTAGCGTTGGTCGAGACGATGACTGAGTGACGTCAAAGCCGCGGTCAGTAAGGCGACGGCGCCACCGACGAGGGCGAGCATCATGACCGGTGCGTTCGCATAGACGAGACCACCAAGAGCAGACCCCATGCCGATGCCGACGTTGCTCGCGACAGGCATGAGTGACGAGGCGAGTCCTTTCGCATCTGGGTTGAACTTCTCGGCCAAATCGATCAAATAAATTTGCGTCGACGTCGTGAGCAGAATCGCCATGAACGACATGAGGGCGATGTTGATGAGACCGAGCGTCACGTTCGACGTCGTCACATAAAGCGCCGCGAGCACGACCGCTTGGATGAGAAAGACGAACCGGAGCCGACCGATCGGGTTATGGCTCGCGATTTTCCCGGCCGCCATGTTGCTGAAGATCGAGATGAAACCGTAGGCGAGCAGGATCGGACTGACCCATGCGACCGGAACGCCGAGCACGCCTTTTAAGATCGGGACGAGATACGTATAGACGACGTACGTCGCACCGAATCCGAAAGCCGGGATGAAGAAGGCGATCAAAATACGCGGATTCGTCAAGAGCCGGAGCTGGTCAGAGATCGATGTCTTCGCGCTCGATAACTGGTTGGGGACGACGCGGTAGACCGCGAATAAGGCGACGACACCGAGTGCGGTCGTCATGAAGAACGTCGCTTCCCAGCCCGCGCGTTGCCCGATGAAAGTCCCGAGCGGAACACCGAACACGTTCGCCATCGTGAAGCCGCCGAAGATGAACGAGACGGCGATGCCGCGCTTCGTCGGCGGTACCGATTCACTGGCGACAAGCATGGCGAGCGAGATGAGCACACCGGTCACGACCGCGGTCACCATGCGTGTTGATAGCAGAAGACCGTAGTTCGGTGCTTGGCTACTCAAGAAATTGAGCACGATGAAGCCGAGCGTGAGTCCGAGCATAAGTCGTCGTTTCGGCATATGGCTCGTGAACGACATCATGAGCGGGGTGCCGATGGCAAAGCTGATGGCGAAGGCGGACACGAGCGTCCCGGCGGTGGCAATCGAGATGGTCAGTCCATCCGCGATATCGGGTAAAATTCCGACAATGACGAACTCACTCGTGCCGAGCACGAACGTGAGCAACGCCAGTGATAAGATGAGCGTC
Source organism: Exiguobacterium sp. SH0S2 (assembly GCF_004337185.1). Classification (NCBI taxonomy): domain Bacteria; kingdom Bacillati; phylum Bacillota; class Bacilli; order Caryophanales; genus Exiguobacterium; species Exiguobacterium sp. SH0S2. The sequence continues at coordinate 237,986 of NZ_SJVB01000004.1, forward strand.
CAGTCGTTGCGACTGAGCGATGGGGTGGTCGTCAAGATGTAATCACTTCTTTCGTTCAAAGGTTGTTAGACATCAGTCGTTTCCAACCATACAGGATTTTTTGGCAAAGCAAAACCCCTTTCTCTCCAGTTCAGAAAGAAAGGGGTTGTCTCATCGCCAAAACGCGGTCGCTTCGACACCGGCATGGTCTGACACGATTGGTCCGTTGTCGCCGTCAAAGACGACGGCGTGACGCGAAACGTGGATCGGGGCGTTCGTCAACATCAAGTCGATGCGAAGCGCCTGCTTGTTCTCGTCCCAACCGGCGATTTTTCCTTGGACGGTCGCATCGCCTTCACGCTCAGCCGCGAGAAAGAACAAGTCTTGAAGACCGTGGTCGATCAAATAGTCGTAGCCTTCACCGCGCAGAAACGCGTCGTTGTTGAAGTCGCCGAGCAGGAGAGCCCGGTCGTCATCTTCGACGCGGCGAAGCAGTTCATCGAGCTGGTGACGAGCCGGTTCGTCCGCATCATGCCACCAACCGAGATGGCACGAGTAGACGGCCGTCGGTTCGTCAGTGCCACTGACGACGGCTTTGACGATTTTTCTAGACTTGTAATCGTTCGGGTCGGTCGTTTGGGAGACAAAGAACGACTCGGTCGAGACGAACGGTGTCCGCGATAAGATCGCGACGCCTTCTTCGTAGATGTCATATCCGTAATGGGCGAAATCCCATGTCATGTAATAGGCGACCCCTTGCTCACGGAGTTTTTCAACGAGGACGTGGGCAAAGTTGTTTTCACGGATGAGACCGTCAATCAGCGGCGCTTCTTTATGTTGGTTCACTTCTTGGAGCGCGATGATGTCATACTCCTCGCTCGCGATCCGTTCCACGATTGAGTCGATTTTCTCTTGTTGCCGATCTTCTAACCAGGCGTGACAGTTGAGCGTCAAAATATTCACAGTAGTCCTCCTTTAGAAAAAACAGGCCAACTCGCACGAGCTGGCCTGTTGATTATGCACCGATGACGTCTTGAATGTCAGACTTCAACACGTCGGCTTTCGGGCCGTAGATTGCTTGGACACCGCGGTCTTTCAAGATAAGACCCATGGCGCCGTTCTTTTTCCATTCGCGCTCTTCTGAGACGAGCGACATATCTTTCACTGTGACACGAAGACGTGTCATGCATGCATCGACGTCCTCGATGTTATCTTCCCCACCGAGTAGAGCGATAATCCCCATGACCTGCTCGTTGCCGGTCACCGTCGATTGCTCTGTCGCTTCTTCCATATAGTTGCCGTTACGTCCAGGCGTCGGCAAGTTCATCTTCTTGATGAAGAAGTTGAACACCCCGAAGTTGATGAAGAAGAACGCAGCCGAGACGAGGAAGAAGTTGATCAAGTCTTGCAGGAGTCCGGCTTTGATGATCATCGGGATCCGCGTCAATAGCTCGATCGCACCGAACGCGTGGACACGAAGGTCGATAATGTCCGCCAAGGCGAAGGCGGCACCGGCCATGAGTGCATACATGACGTAAAGGACTGGAGCGACGAACATGAACATGAACTCGATCGGCTCAGTGACACCCGTCAAGAAGACGGCGAGACCGGCCGAGAGGAACATCGGCTTGTACTGGGCTTTCTTGTCCTCATCGACGTTACGGTACATCGCATAAGCGGCACCGATGAGTGCCGCGAACGACAAGATGACTTGACCGACTTTGAAACGGGCCGGTACGACGTCAGCGAGCAGCGTGTTATAAGCAGCCGTATCCCCAGCGGCGCGAAGGTTGACGAGGTCCGTCACCCAAGCTAACCAAAGCGGATCTTGACCGGCGACGACTGAACCAGCTGTCGCGCCCGTTAAAATCGTGTACGTGCCACCGAGCTCCGTGTAGTTCATCGGGACGGTGAGCATGTGGTGGAGACCGAACGGTAACAACAGACGTTCGAGCGCACCGTAGATGAACGGCGCGAGGACCGGTGCCGTGTCACGTGACGTGGCAATCCATTGGCCGAAGCTGTTGAGTGCCCCTTGAATCGTTGGCCAGATGATCGACAGCGCGATCGCCGCGACGACCGAACCGAGGATGACGACGAACGGGACGAACCGTTTCCCGTTGAAGAACGACAAGGCGTTCGGCAATTTACTGAAGTTATAGAACCGGTTATAAAGTGCACCACCGAGGAAACCGGCGATGATCCCGACGAACACACCCATGTTCAGGGCAGGTGAACCGAGGACTGATGTGAAGTAATCAGCGACGACGAGGTCGGCCCCAAAGAGGGATTGGACTGTCGCTTCCGGGTCTTGGAGCATAGCACCGTTGACGTTAAAGATGGCGCCTGTGACACGGTTGATCAAAATAAAGGCGATCAGTGCGGCGAACGCACCGCCGGCCTTGTCTTTCGCCCACGAGCCACCGATGGCGACCGCGAACAAGATATGTAAGTTGACGATGATGCCCCAACCTAAGTCTTCGATGATGCGTGCCGTCGTGAGCAAGATGCTGACGTCTCCGGCTGACATGCCGATCAATTTACCGATTGAGATCATGAGTCCTGCTGCCGGCATAACGGCGATAACGACCATCAAGGCCTTACCGAGTTTTTGCCAAAAATCAAATGAGATGAGCTGTTTCATGCTATACGCTTCCTTCCTGTTCGGAACTTTTTCTCTGTTAAGAACGATCGTCAATGCAATCGCTTGCATTAATGATTGTAATCGATTGCATAAATTTGTGCAACCGGTTTCCTAAAATTCATAAATTTTCATGGAAGGATGAAAATACGCTGTTTTACGACGTCGCTTGTCAGTCGAAACGAATCCCGCTAAAATACTAGAGGTTGAAAGGGGCGAGAAGAATGGGATGGAGACAGACGACATCAGCATTGTCAAAAGAAGAGCAGGCCACGTTGCTTGAAGAGTTGTTACGAGCGGGCGTGATGAAAGAAGAGGATCGGCTCTTGTTCTCGATGCTTATGCCAGACCGCGTCAAGCGGATGCAAGACGTATTGAACACGCGGACGAATCACATCACGGTATTGACCGAGGGCGTTGACGATCCGCACAATCAGTCGGCCGTATTGCGTTCGGCGGACGCGTTCGGTGTGCAGACGCTTCACGTCGTCGAAGGACGGGCCAAGTTCAAACCGAACTCGATTATCGCCAAGAGTGCCGATCGCTGGGTCGACGTCGTCGAACACGCTTCCATCGAAGAAGCGATCGATCAGTTGAAAGCGGACGGCTATCAAATACTCGCGACGGCGCTCAGCGAAGAGGCGATCCCGCTCGAAGACGTTGACGTGTCAAAACCGACCGTGCTCTTATTCGGGAACGAGCATCACGGTGTGTCGGAGCAGGCACTCGCGAAAGCGGACGGGAATTACGTCATCCCGATGCAAGGTTATGTCCAAAGTTTAAATATCTCGGTCGCTGCCGCCATCTCGCTTTATGACGTGACGACGCGGGCCCGTCATATCGTGACGGAAGGGTACGGACTATCGATCGAGGACAAACAACGTGTGTTCAAAAACTGGATGGTGCGGAGCCTCCCGAAACGTTCGCTCGGGGTGTACAAACAAAAAGGTTTGAACGCATTTGAGCGAGAAACAGGAAAATCCGAGTAGATGGCGAAATAAACAGGCGTACGAGTAACTTGTCCATATTTCGAAAGGGGATGGAAAGATGAGTACGACCAGTTCATTTATCGTGAAAGATGTGACGACGAACTTTAGCGAGTTTGAAGAGGAATTCTTCAACCTGTATCGCCATCTGTACGGCGACATCGACCAACTTCGTTTTAAAGAACGACTGTACCGCCATGCCAACCCGCTCGTGTTACTCGCATTTTCTGACGACCGGCCCGTCGGATTCAAGATCGGCTACGAGGCTGAGCCATATCGCTTCTATAGCTGGGCTGGCGGCGTGCATCCTGAGTTCCAAAAGTACGGGATCGGCCGCAAGTTGATGGATACGCAACTCGAATGGGTGAAAGCGCAAGGATTCCACTCGATTCGGACGAAAGCGCGCAACACGAACAAAGGTGTCATCATTTTGAACCTGCTCTGTGGCTACGACATCATGGGGGCGTACACGGAAGATGGCGCACCGCGCATCATGATGGAGAAACAATTGAACTGACAGTTGAGCCGTGGCGAGTGCCGCGGCTTTTTTTGTAGGCATGAAACCAAATGAAGCGGCGTCCGTATATAGGAAAAAAGGGGGAGACATTATGGTCAACACGTTCGCATTCGGGGAAGAAGTATACATCGATTCGACAGGGATGGGAGATTCGTTTTTTAGTGGGATGTTCAGTATTTTTCCGATTTTTATTATCGGCATTCTAACCGTGATTATAATCGCTATTATAAGCATGATTCGCCAAGTGACGAAGACGAAGGGCCTATTGAAAGATATGCAACGCTTCGCGACGGAGCTCGCCGACCATCCGGACGACGAGGCGGCGAACCGGCTCGCGGATTATTTGCGGGACGTGGCGTCGTTCCCGGTCGATCGGACATACATGGAGCCGTTCCGGGTGGCACTCGGCAGCTATCAGTTGGTTATGGAGTCGCCGCATGTGAACGATGGGACGAAGGAGCGGGTCGACCGCCAATATAAGCGGCTCGGTATTTTGGACGGCGAGAAGTTCGCCGATGAGCCGGCGCCGAGACGTCGGTCTGGTTCGCGCCATCATGACCACCACAATCATCATAACGACCATCATCACATGTAAAACGCGCCGGGAAGGTCCCGGCGCGTTTTTAGCTTACATATATCGGCTCGCATCAAAATCGATTTCGGTTCGGTGATTGGCCGCATCGATAGCGCTTGAGATACGGTTGGCCCGTTTCTCGACGTCGAGCGCCTTCAGACGGTACAGTTCCGGATCATAAAGCGCGTGCTTGATGACAGAAGTGCCTTCACCGTGACCCGATTGAAATTCGCGTTTCGGACGTTCGGCCAAGTCTTGATACATCCGAGCCTGAGCTCGCAACTGAACGGCGAACTCGATCGCCTCGACGAGCGGGAGCGGTCCATCGTTCGTCTCGATGACGTTATGCAAGTGCGCTTCACAGACGAGGCGGTCGAGACGACGCATGTCGGTCCGAATCGATTGGAGCTCGACCTCGATATCTTCGAGCGAGCGGGATTGGATCGTCGGGAGCGGCTCATCCTTCTCGAGCTCGATGAACGCGACCCGTTCGACTTCTTGTAACAACTTATCAATCTGCTTCAAGAGCAGGTGTTTCAATTTGATGGCATCTGCCAGGTACATTGGGATTCCTCCTTCTGCTTTTTCTAACCGTACCACACTGTGATTCCTAAAAAAAGGAAGGCGTTACTTTTTCGAGGTGAGGCGATATGATGAAAGAAAGAGGGGAGGTCGACCGATGAACAAGTGGAAAACACAATGGGTCATTGCCGTCGTTTTGCTCGTATTCGGGACAGCGACGTTTCTCTATCAGTGGATCGACTTGCGACCGGGGGAGATCCGAGACTATATCGTTCAATTCGGTTGGCTCGCCCCGCTCATTTATATTTTATTGTTCACCGTTCGCCCGTTGATTTTATTTCCGACGTCCGTCTTGTCGGTTGCGGGCGGGTTGGCGTTCGGGACGCTGCCCGGTGTCGTCTATACGGTCATCGGTGCCACGCTCAGCGCACTCGTCGCTTATTATGTAGCGGTTCGCTTCGGAGACCGGTTTCTGCGCCATTTCGAATCGAGCGATTATGAGAAGATTCAGCACAAAATCGAAGAAGACGGATTCTTTTACGTCTTGATCTTACGATTGATCCCGCTCGTCAACTTTGATTTGGTCAGTTATGCCTCAGGTTTGGCGAAAGTGCGACTCCCAGCTTATGTCTTCGCGACCTCGGTCGGTATGATTCCGGGGGCGTTCGCTAATAATTTTCTCGGTAGTAGCCTCGCGAGCGGGGATATGAAGCTGGTCATCCTCGCGCTCGCTGTCTTTGTCGTGTTGACACTCGTCGCGACCGTGTTCCGCGAACCAATCAAGCAACAAATCAACCGTTACAAAAAGAAGTAGGCGCTCAATTGGATGAGCGCCTACTTTTTGCTTAACGGTTGTCGACCGTCTCAGGGTACAAGTCGTGGTTGAACAGGCGATGTTCGGCCATTTGCTCGTACTTCGTGCCCGGCTTGCCGTAGTTGTAGTACGGGTCGATCGAGATGCCGCCGCGGGGCGTGAACTTGCCCCACACTTCGAGGTAGCGCGGTTCCATCAGCTTGACGAGATCTTTCCCGATGACGTTGATGCAGTTTTCGTGGAAGTCGCCGTGGTTACGGAAGCTGAATAAATAAAGCTTGAGTGACTTCGACTCGACGAGTTTTTCGTCCGGAATGTACGAGATGTAGATCGTCGCAAAGTCCGGCTGATTCGTGATCGGACAGAGCGATGTGAATTCCGGTGCGTTGAACTTCACGAAATAATCGTTTTCCGGATGCCGGTTCGGGAACGCCTCGAGCACGTCCGGGGCGTATTCAAAAATGTATGGGACGCTCTTCTGGCCGAGGAGTGACAAGTCTTGTAAGTCTTCTGGTCTCATATTCATTCTCCTTAGACGCCACGTTCGTTGGCGTACAGTAATGTGTGTAGCTGCGGCAAGACACGGACGCTTTGCCATGACGGGTCACGCGCGACGTCTTCCCACAACTCTTTCAAACGTCTGAGCTGCGCGTCGGTGATGTCACCGTCCGCCCCGGGCTCAGGGTTGCCGGCCGACAAGTACATGACGTCCGGGGTGTAGCGGGTTTGGACGTCTTTCGCATAGGCGAGATCGACCTCATCGAACACGGCGATTTTAAACGTCGTCTGTTCGGGACGCAGCCGTTCGACGATGGCGTCGAGTTTTTCCCAATCGGTCGTCATGCCGGACGACGGTGGTTTCGGGCTGAGTGTCACGTCGTCGATGTCTTGGAGCCAGTCTTGATACCGGCTACCTTGTGTCTCGACGGCGAGTTTGACGCCGCGTGCCTTCAACTTTTCGACCAAATCTTTCATACCGGCGATGAGGAGCGGGTTGCCGCCTGAGATCGTGACGTAATCGTACATCCCGAGTGCGTCAAGGCGCTCGATCACTTCGTCAGCCGAGAGCATGTCGGGTTTTTCCGAACCGTCCCAGGTGAAGGCGGAGTCGCACCAGGCGCAGCGATAATCGCAACCGGCGGTCCGGACGAACATCGTCTTCTGTCCGATGGCGCGGCCTTCACCTTGAAACGTCGGCCCGAACACTTCGAGGACAGGGATCTTCATCAGTCCACCAGCCATTCGCGCCGGAACTCGGCGTAGGACGTCGGTGTCTCATAAAGGCGGACGAATTCGACGCGGACGTCGCGTTCGTCAGGCAAGTGCTTAGCGAGCTGATCGAAAATCCAGTAGCACATGTTTTCTGCTGTCGTATTCATATATGGAAGGGACTCATTTAAATAGCGGTGGTCGAGATACGGTTCGAGCTCTTCTTTAAAGATGGCTTTCAAGTCACCGAAGTCGAGCGTCATCCCACGATTGTCGAGAAAACCGCTGATCCCCATTTGAAGTTTGTACGTATGTCCGTGGAGCGCTCGGCACTTCCCATCGTAATCAAACAAGTGATGGGCCGCATCGAACGTCACTTCTTTGACGATTTGGACGCGGTGCGGGCAGTAGATGAGCGAGCCGTCTTGTTTGGCCTCGACGCTCGTCGGGGCGAGGAATGGGGCGTGTTTCATACGCGTACCTCCTCGTATGCAGCGAGCCCGTTTTGACGGAGTACACACGCCGGACATTCGCCGCAGCCTGAACCGAGTACACCGTTATAGCAGGTGAGGGTCCGCTCTTTGATGAAGTCGAACGCTCCGAGCCGGTCCGCGAGTTCCCACGTCTGCTTTTTATCGAGCCACATGAGCGGCGTATCGATGACGAACGGGTAGTCCATCGCTAAGTTGAGCGTCACGTTCAATGATTTGACGAATTGGTCGCGACAGTCCGGGTAGCCCGAGAAGTCGGTCTCACAGACGCCGGTGATGATGTGATGCATACCGAGTTGTTTGGCCATGACGGCCGCAAAAGATAAGAATAAATGGTTGCGTCCATCGACGAACGTATTTGGGACGTCCGCATTGTCGATGTCGAGATCATGTCTCGTCAACGCGTTTGAGGTGAGTTGTCCGAGTAAGGACAAATCGAGGATGTGGTGCGGGACATCGAGTTCGGCCGCGATCTCTTTCGCGACCTCGATTTCCGCATCATGGCGCTGCCCGTAGGCGAACGTCACGGCTTCCACATGAGAGAATTGTTGTTTTGCCCAAAACAGGCAAGTGGTTGAATCTTGACCGCCACTGAAGACGACCAATGCTTTTTCGTGTTGCAACGTGCACACTTCCTTTTTCGCTAGTTTTGATGTCGGAGGAGGTTACGAACTCCGGAGGTCACCCTCGAGCGTTTACTTTACCATAAAAAGACGTTTGACAGGGAAAAGAGAAGTAGGTATAGTAAAGAACATCACTGACACACTTTCATGCATAAAAGCGTTTAAGCGGTTAGGTAGAAAATAATGGAACTGAAAGGAGGGGACGTCGATGCAGATGAAAGGGAAAGAGGCTGTATTCGTCGTGCTGATGAGCGGGATTTCCTTGCTCGCACTGATGTTTTTGGCCAAAGCGACGCCACATATGGCGATCTTTGGCACAATGGTACTAATAGGGGGATACGCGTATTATCGTACGCGCGACTTTAAACGCATCGAGACCGCGATGATCAACGGGATTCGTGAAGCGATTATGCCGATCATGATTTTATTGTTGATCGGGATGCTGATCGGAGTATGGCAAATGTCTGGCACGGTGGCGACGATCCTCTCCATCGGTTTAAATACAATCTCAGCCCAGTGGTTCTTACCGAGCGTGCTTCTCATCACGATGATCGTGTCATCGTTCACGGGCAGTGCCTTCACGACGGTCGGTACCGTCGGGGTCGCCTTGTTCGGGATCGGGATGGCACTCGGGATTTCCCCGGCGCTCGCCGCCGGAGCCATCGTGTCAGGTGCGCTCTTCGGTGACAAGATGAGTCCGCTATCGGATACGACGAACTTCGCACCGGCTGTGGCTGGTGTCAAACTGTTCGACCATATCCGCTTCATGATGGGGACGACCGTTCCCGCGATTGTAATCACACTCATCTTATTCACAGTTCTCGGACGCGGCGGTCAAGCAGCCGACACGACGCAAATCGCGGAAGCACAGACGGCACTCGCCGGACGGTTCAACTTGTCATGGTTGACACTGCTCGCCCCGGTCCTCGTCGCCGTGCTCGCCTTCCGTCGGATGCCGGTATTGCCGACGATGCTCGTCGGGATGTTCGCCGGTGTGTTGACGGCCGGGTTCGTCCAAGGTAATTGGAACGTCTCGAACTGGTTCGGTGTCATGCAGGCCGGATTCAAGTCGGGCGTCGAGAACGAGACGATCGCGGCCGTGCTCGATCGCGGTGGCCTTGAATCGATGCTTTGGTCGGTCAGCCTCGTGTTGATTGCCCTCGCCTTCGGTGGACTGCTCCGTGAGCTGGGCGTGTTCCAAGCCATCGTCGATGCGTTACTAGAGCGTCTGAAGTCACCAGGCAGCTCGGTGCTGTCAGTCGTGCTCAGCTCGATTGGCGTCAACTTGCTCGCCGGTGAGCAGTACTTGTCGATCTTGCTCCCGGGGCAAGCGTTCAAACAAGGATTTATCGACCGCGGCATCGACCCACGTTACTTGTCGCGTGCGCTTGAAGACGGCGGGACGGTCATCAACCCGCTCATTCCTTGGGGTGTGTCCGGTGCCTTCTTCGCCGCGACACTCGGCGTGCCGGTGCTCGAATACGCACCGTTCGCGTTCTTCCTTTGGCTCAGCCCGATCTTCTCGATCGTGCTCGGTTACGTGAAGTTGGGGAAGCAGCGTGATGCGATCAAGCTCGCATCGTAATGAAAGTGATGTCCTGAACGCGTTCAGGGCATCTTTTTTGTGTCGCCAAGCCTCGTTTGAGAAAATAAGGACGAGGAGGGATGACGATGAAACGGCTCGACCCATCATTTTATGAACAACCGACGCTCGAACTGGCCCGGTCGTTGCTCGGACACTATCTCGTCCATGATCATCTCGACGGACAGATCATTGGCAAGATTGTCGAGACGGAGGCGTATCTCGGGGCGGTCGATCAGGCAGCCCACAGTTTTGGCGGCAGACGGACGAATCGGACCGAGATCATGTTCGGGCAGTCTGGACATGTATACACGTATCAAATGCACACGCATACGCTCTTGAACGTCGTCAGCGGTCCGATCGGCTCACCGGAAGCCGTGTTGATCCGGGCAATCGAACCCGTCGTCGGGCAGGAGTTAATTGAATTCAATCGTCCTGGCATCAAACGGTTCGACCGGACGAACGGACCCGGTAAACTGACGAAGGCGCTCGGGATCACGATGGACTTGTACGGACACTCGCTCCAACATGAACCGCTCTATATTATCGAAGGGGACGGTGTGAACGAGATTGAGGCCGGTCCGCGCATCGGTATCCCGAACAGCGGCGAGGCGCGTGACTATGCGTACCGCTTCTTCGAGCGGGACAATCCGTACGTCTCAAAATTCCGCTGAATGTTTAACGGTCCGTGACGGGTGGAACAGTCCTTATGTGCATAAAACAAAAATTAGGGAGTGTTTCCGATATGGCAAAAGTAGCAACGCTAATCACGAATATGTTTGAAGACGTAGAGTTCACAGGTCCACGCGACGCATTGGTGGAGGCGGGGCACGAAGTTGTCACGATCGAAAAGGCAGCCGGTAACACCGTCGAAGGCAAACAAGGCGAGGCAAAAGTCACGATCGACAAAAGTGTCGACGACGTGTCTCCAGAAGACTTTGACGCTCTGCTCTTACCAGGCGGATTCTCACCTGACTTGTTGCGCGAAGACGAACGTTTCGTCCAGTTCGCGAAAGCGTTCATGGATGCGAAGAAGCCGGTATTCGCTATCTGTCACGGGCCGCAACTGTTGATCACGGCGAAGACGCTCGAAGGCCGCGACGCGACCGGGTACAAGTCGATTAAAGTCGACATGGAGTATGCCGGTGCGAAGTATGCCGACAAAGAAGTCGTCGTCTGCCAAAATCAGCTCGTCACGAGCCGTCAACCGGACGACATTCCGGCGTTTAACCGTGAGATGCTCAACCTATTAAAATAATCTATCGGCCACGGACATGTTCCGTGGCTTTTTTGTGGAATCGGGAATAGGTAAACAAGGAGGAGATCATGATGAGACGAAGAGCACGGTCCCCTAGCTAAGTCCGTCGAAACGTAGGGTTGCTTGGTGCGATGCGCTGGTTTGAGGCGTTGATTCCGGCCTATACGATTGAACGTCTGTTTTGGGAGTCGCGCGGCATCACGATTCAAGAAGTGGTCTACACGGAAATCGTCTATGCCGTCATCGTCGTGTTCCTTGAAGTGCCGACCGGCGTCTTAGCCGACCGCTGGGAACGACGACGTCTGCTGCAAATCGGCATTGCGCTCGAATGGCTATCGTTTATTGTGTTGTTGCTGTCGTTTTCGTTGATTGGGTTTGTCTTGGCGATTAGTTTGTCCGCCATCGGGGCGGTGCTGCGCAGCGGGTCCGAGAACGCTTTGTTGTATGAAACGCTCGAGCAAGACGGAGATACGGATGCGTTTGAGCGATTGCTAGGTCGCCTGAATGCCATCGGGCTCGTCGCGGCCGTCATCGCCGCCTTTAGCGGAAGTTTGCTCGCGACCAAGTTTCCGTTTGAGTTCAACTACATGCTATCGCTTGTGAGCCTGTTCATCGCGACGATGTGCAGTCTATTGCTCGTCGAACCGAGACGGGTGGTCCACGAAGAAGCGGTGACATGGCGGCAGTTAAAGGCTGGTTTCCGCTTCATTTGGAACGACAAGTCACTGCTCATGCTGACCGGGTCGTTCGTGTTGGTCGTTAGTGCATTCAATTTCGTGGATGAGTTTTGGCAGCTGTACGCGCGTGACGTCAATGTCCCGATCTACTGGTTCGGGGCGGTCTCAACCGTACTGTTGCTCATTCAAATTCCCGGTCAACTGCTTGCCCCGGTGTTATTGAAAGTTGCCCCGGTCGCTCGCTGGCAACAACTCATCGCTTGGGGTATCGGGATCGGGTTTATACTGCTCGGAACGTTCCCAAATCAGTTCGGACTGCTCTGGATGGCACTGATGGCGCTACTCGTCGGGGCGGTCGAACCGCTCTACTTCGGGGTGCTCCATCGCGCTCTTCCGTCCATGATTCGAGCCACGACCGAGTCAACGGTATCGATGCTCTTGCATGGCGGGATTATCGGACTCGGTGTATTGTTCATCGGGGGTGCGGGATTGTCGCTATTTACTGCTTTCTTCGTCATCGGTTCGTTCGTGTGCGCGTGTCAAGCCGTCCTGAGTCGGGGGGTGGTCTCAAGAAGCGGCTAAGATTGCACATTAGCCGGCTTCCTTTATTGATGTAAGGGGAAAGAGGGCATTACGTCCTCTTTTTTTACGTCTTAAGACCGAGAGAGAACGTCGTCCCGTCCGTGTATGATAAAAAGCAATACTGGAGTAGGGGACAATGCAATGGAATGGTATGAATTATTCATCGGTTTTTTATTAGGCGTCGTCGAAGGATTGACGGAATTCGCGCCTGTCTCTTCGACTGGACATATGATCTTGGTCGACGATATTTGGCTCAACTCGAGTCGTTTTCTAGGTCAAGAAGTAGCCAACACGTTCAAGATCGTGATTCAGCTCGGTTCGATCTTAGCGGTCATCGTCGTTTTCAGGAGTCGGTTCAAAGCGTTATTGAATCCGAAAGAATTGCTCGCGATTCGACATGAAGGGCCGACGAAAAAGTTGAACCTGCTACATATCTTTATCGGTCTGCTCCCGGCGGCCGTGCTCGGACTCATGTTTGAGGACTACATCGACACGCATCTGTTTTCGATTAAGACGGTATTGATCGGACTCGTCATCGGTGCGTTCTTCATGATTGCCGCCGACTTGTCCGGCGTGAAACGACAAACGACGCCGACACTCGACGACATCACATACAAACAAGCGCTTGGAGTCGGCTTGATTCAATGTTTCTCGCTTTGGCCAGGCTTTTCACGTTCGGGCTCGACCATTTCGGGCGGAGTGTTGCTCGGGATGAGTCACCGGGCTGCGGCCGACTTCACGTTCATCATGGCCGTCCCGATCATGTTCGGGGCGAGCGCGCTCTCGCTTTACAGCAAGTGGAGCTATTTCACGGTCGACACGCTGCCTGTTTTCCTGATCGGTTTCGTCAGTGCGTTCTTGTTCGCGTTGCTGTCCATCAAATTCTTTTTGAAGTTGATCAACAAAGTGAAACTGACGCCGTTCGCGATTTACCGGCTCGTCTTGGCTGCCGTTATCTACGTCTTGTACTTTTAATAAAAATAACGCGTGTTCGCACACGCGTTATTGAAACTTATTACTCATTCAGTTCGTAAAACCAAGTAGAGGTGAGAACATGGGACATATCGTCGTCGTGCTAGGAACGTTGATCGGGTTAGGGACTGTAGGTTTGTTGCTGTATATGACGCGTTACGCGTTTGAATCATGAGAACGGATAATGATAGAAGCGCTCACGTTGGAGTAACTCCATGACGTGGGCGTTTTCTGCGTTGTCGATTGCACGGAGCAACCCTTCCGTCTGTGAACGGTGGGCGAGCAACGCCTCACGTTTGGCGGCACTCTCCTGACCGACTTCGATGAGGACGTGAGGTTTGCCGAGCTCATCTTCCGTCCGGTGATCAAAAGCGACACCTAAAAATTCGGGACGCTTCGCTTCGTCCATCTCTTGGAGCGCCCGGACGACCGCTCGTGCTGTCGCCTCATGGTCGGGATGGACGGCATATCCTGGATAAAATGAGATGACGCGGGTCGGTTTCACTTCGGCGATCAACTTGCTGAAGCGATTCGTCAGTTCGGTCTCGTCTTCGAATTCGACGGTCTTGTCGCGCAGTCCCCACATCCGGAGGTCGTCGATGCCCATGACGGCACAGGCGTCCTCGAGCTCGCGTTTACGGATTCTTGGTAGTTCTTCACGCGTCGTGAAGATTGGCGAGCCCATATTACGGCCCATCTCACCAAGTGTCAGACAGACGTATGTGACGGGGAATCCGTTCTTCTGATGTTGAATGATCGTTCCGGCCGAGCTGAACGCCTCATCGTCCGGGTGTGGGAAAATAACAAGTAACGGTCCGTTCATTGGCTGTCCACCTCCGATGCTCCTTGCGGGAGCGGTTTGACGTCTAGATGCAGCGCGCAGGCGAGGCGTCCGAGACGGTCGTGCCCGGCGAGCAGCAACTGTTCACCGTGTTGTTCAAAGTCGGTCAATCCTTCGACGTAGAGCCAGCCGTGATCGAGCTTTAGTCCGACTCGATACGGTCCGTCTCCTTTGATTTGACCGATACTGTACTCGATCACGACGTTACGGATAAACATCCCGGCGTTATGGAAATCCGGGTCGTTATGTGTGGCGTAAGCGCCGTTCGTCGTCTCGACGTGAGCGTATAAAGGCGTCGACACGTGTGCGTTTAAATACGTTTGAATCGTTTCAGGTTGAATCGGTTTCACGCTAGTCTCCTCCAATGGCAATAATGACCCAGGACGTTCGCCCCGGGCCACCTTGTTTATGATTGTGTTGCTAGTTTTTGACGATAACCGGTATGGTTCGTCGGCCCAACGTATTGGTTGAGGCGGAACGAGTGACGGACCGCTTCTGTAATGAACTCTTTCCCGATGCGAATCGACTCGTCGACGGAATGTCCATTCGCGAGTGATGCGGCGATGGCTGAAGAGAATGTGCAACCGCCACCGTGCGTGAAAGCAGGTTCGATCTTTTCGCTTTCGAGCAGACGGTACTCGTTACCGTCATAGAGGACGTCAAACGCCGTGTCGAACCCAAGTTTTCCACCGACTTTAACGATGACGATTTCAGCACCGAGCTCATGGATCAAGCGTGCGGCTTCTTTGATTTCTTCCATCGTCGACGGTGTCTTGTCGAGGCCAGCGAGCATACGCACTTCGAACAAGTTCGGCGTGATGATTTTGGCGACAGGGACGAGGTGCTTACGCATCGCGACGGCGACGTCCGGGTTGAGGATCTCGTCGGCTCCCTTACAAGCCATGACCGGGTCGACGACTGCGTTTTGAATGCCGTACTCTTTAATTTTACGAGCCGCGAGCTCGATGATTTCTGGAGTCGGGAGCATCCCTGTCTTGACGGCATCGACGCCGATTCCGGCGAGGACGGTGTCAATCTGCTTCTCGATCAACGTCGTATCAATCGGGAAGACTTCATGGTGCCAAGCGTTATGCGGGTTTTGGGCTACGATGACCGTGAGTGCGGTCATGCCATACACACCGAGCTCTTCCATCGTCTTCAAGTCAGCTTGAATGCCTGCACCGCCACTCGTATCTGAACCAGCGATCGTTAATGCTTTTTTCATCGTCATAGTCGTTCAATCCCCTTTGTCTGTTTGGATAGTTTCACTATAACGACTTTTAGGCGTTACGACAAATCCCATGACCGCCAAAGGTTGAATCGAAGTTTTAAAAAAGATGGCAGGATTTCAATCATATTTGGGGAATAGTAATGAATAGGGTGTAGACCACTTTTAATTTGCTAGGAGGAAAACCGCATGTTAGTGCATAGCTTATGCATTCCAAAAAAAGACGTCGTCACAATCAGTGAAAAGGCGACGTTACGTGAAGCGCTCGATACGCTTGAAAAGACAGGATACCGCTGTGTCCCTGTCCTCGATGAGACGGGAATATTTTTCCGCGGTAACATTTATAAGATGCATATTTACCGTCACGGAATGAGTGGCGCGAGCCTTGACGACAACGTCATGGAATTGATTAAAAATACGCAGAAATACGTCCACGAGTCGGACGGATTCTTCAAAGTCTTCTTCTCGATCAAAGAGTTACCGTATATCGCGGTCCTAAAAGACGAGAGCAATGAATTTTACGGCATTTTGCCACACGGGAAGATGCTCGGCATGCTCGAAGAGGCGTGGAGCCGTGACACAGGCAGCTACGTCGTCACGATCGCACTTAGCGAGCAGGTAGGTGCGCTCGAGAAAATCACGAAAGTCGTCAGCAAATACTCGTCTATCGCGAGTTTGATGACGCTCGACGCGAAGAGTAAAGTCCTTCGCCGTGTTTTGATCACGTTGCCGCCTGACTGTGATGAGCCGAAGAAAGACAAGATCGTCGCCAAACTCGAACAAAAAGGGTTCCGCGTCGTCGAAGTCGAAAACTTGAACAACTGACGAAAGACCTTCCTCGCTTGAGGAAGGTCTTTGTCATGTCAGTCGCTTTTCCATGCGGATATCAGGCCAAAATTGTTCGTTCCAGTACGTGAACGCATGGATGCGCGCAATTTCTTCATAACCGAGCTTCTTATAGAGATGGTGTGCCGCCTCGTTGAACCCGAACACGCCGAGCTCGATGCGCGGGGTGCCTTGGTGACGAAGCCGTTCCTCCAAAAGTCGGAGTGCCTCGCTGCCCGCACCCTTGCCGCGACCCGCCGCTTCCCCGATGACGAGTCCGAGCCAGGCACTCCCTGGTTCTTGAACGTATAGATGGTTTGCGTCATACATCACGTTCACCTCGCCGACGAGCCTGTCGTCAGCGTAAATGAGAAAGATATCGTGTGTCTGAAGTCGATCCGTCAAGTCGGCGACGGTCATCTGTTGCTCGGCCGCGAGTTCTTCTTCCGAGCGAGCAGGGCGGATCAAATGAACGATTTCGGGATCGTTGTTCCACCGGTTGAACGTCTTGACGATGTCGTCTGACGCTTCGAGCAGCGGAACGAGTGTGATGTTCATCGAACGATCTCTCCTTTCTCGAACGAGCCTTCAATGCCGAGGCGAGAGATTAGACTGGTTTCAGCACTTGGAGATGGCTTGGGAGCACTTCAAACGTGAGCGGGAGTTTCCCGCCCGTGTCCCCATCGGCGTTGACCGGAAGCGAATCAGGCGAATCGACATACACCCGCTTCGTCTGGAACGCGGTCACACTGTCTGTTTCTTTAAGCTTGCCGGTAAATAAGGCCGGGGCGAGCTGGAAGGCGTCTGTGAAACCGAGATTCTCAAACAAGTAGACGTGAAGCAGGCCATCGTTCAACTTCGCATCAGGCTCGAAGTTTTCAAAGCCGCCGACCGAGTTCGTCAGCGCGATGACGGCGAGAAAAGCGTCCCCGTCGAACGTGTGCTCTTCGGCCTGAACTGATAACGAGTAAGGACTGTGTTCCCGGAACGCTTTGATGCCTTCAATCAAGTAGGCGAACGGGCCCCATTTCGTCTTCTCTTCGACGCTGACTTCATCGACCGCCTCAGCGATGAGGCCGATGGCGATGACGTTCATGAAGTAGCCGTGTTCATACTTCCCAATGTCCATCGGTGACGGTTTTGCCGTTCGCAGCGCTTCAATCGCTTCTTTCGGGTCACTCGGTACGCCGAGAGCCCGTGCCAAATCGTTCACCGTTCCGAGCGGGATGATTCCGAAGTCGGGACGATGATCGGCTTCGGCGAGACCGGCCACCGTCTCGTTCAACGTTCCGTCGCCACCCATGGCGACGACGGCTTTATATTGTTTCGACGCAGCTTCTCGCGCGAAGTGTGTGGCGTCGTCGGCTTTTTCAGTAAAACGGACGTCGACGTTTCCGTAACGTTCGCGTAGCACTTCTTCAGCGAACGGCGCGTGCTCTTTCCCTAATTCTTTCCCAGACGATGGGTTGACGATCAACATAACTGTATTCATTCAAGACATTCCCCTTTATCAGTCAGATATTGTCCTATATTCCCGTCCGCGCTCAAACCTAGTCATCAAAAAAACAACGCGCGTGCGTTGTTTAGTAATGGCGGAACGCCGACATATCGAGATGGCTCGCATCGGATTCGTCGACGGCGAGCTCGATTTTCAAATATTCGTGGAAAGGCGAATCGTACGCTCCCATGCAGGCGACCGGTTCATGGCCGGGTACGGGCGATTTTCGTTTCGTCTTGACGAACAGGTAGTCTTCGCGCGACAACGTCAACAAGAAACGCTCGACTGCGTGCGGTTCGCGCGTGACGTTCGGCCACGGCAAGTGGTTGAACAGTAAAAAGACCGCGCCTTCTTTTTCAAGGGCATAGTCAGGGGCGATGCCTTCCCGGTTCAACAACTCGATGACCGAACTCAAATAGCCTGCTTTAATCGTCAATGAAATCTCATAATACTCACGCATACCGTCCACCCTTTCTAAAAATCACAATAGTTCTATTCTAAACGTTTCAAGGAGACGCGACAACGGAGAAGTTTCTTGACGAAGTGTTTTTAGCGACGTATACTGCTCATGTCCTGCTATACTAAAGGTAAATGATGAACGAATTGAGGTGAAACCGACATGATTGAATCACTCGAATTGAAGGCATGGGTCGTCTTAGCAAGAGCGATGGACGCAATCAGTGATCGTGTCAAAGACGATCTTAGACGCCACCAATTGAATTCAACAGAGTTCGGTGTTCTATCCGTATTGTATAAACGAGGAGATACGCCGCTGCAACAAATCGGCGATCAAATTTTGATCACGAGTGGCAGCGTCACGTATGTGATCGACAAGCTTGAGAAGCGAGGGCTCATCGAGCGCGTCGCCTGTCCGTCAGACCGTCGTGTCACGTACGCGTCGTTGACAGGCGAAGGCAAGCAATTGATGGACGTCGTCTATCCTGAGCATATTGAAATCTTCAAAGATATTTATGGACCGCTCAGCGAACAAGAGACCGAGACGTTGATCGATTTATTGAAACGCGTCGGCTACAACGCGGCAGGCAAATAACGCCTGCCTGTTTTTTTGTCGATTATCTTGAAGTTGAAATAATTGACGGTGAGATATACAGATGATATAGTTCTAACTGTTGTTATCAAAATAGAGATTACCAGTGGAGGAACCCATTATGAAAAAAGTATTATACGTATCAGCTAACCCAAAACCGACAGAATTGTCATACAGCAAACAAGTCGCAGAAGCGTTCATGACGAAGCTTCAACAAGAAAACGCATCGCTTGAAGTCGAAGCAATCGAGCTTTACGATGTCGACGTCCAAGAAATCGATGGCGACGTGTTAAGCGCTTGGGGAAAATTCGCGTCTGGTGAAGCACTCACAGACGTCGAAGCTTCAAAAGTCGCGACGATGAACGGTATGCTCGAGAAGTTCATGGAAGCAGACCTTTACGTGTTTGCGACGCCGATGTGGAACTTCTTCTTCCCAGCACGCATGAAGATGTTCCTCGACAGCGTCCTCTCAGCCGGCAAGACGTTCCGTTACACAGAGCAAGGGCCGGTCGGTCTCCTTGAGAACAAACAAGCGATCCACATTCAAGGGACAGGCGGCATCTACACAGGCACAGACCTCAACTTTGCAGACGCGTACCTCCGTCAAGCGCTTGCGTTCGTCGGCGTGAACGAAGTGACGACACTTGCAGTTGAAGGAATGAACCAGTTCCCAGACAAGATCGAAGACATCGTTGCTGACGCGACAGCGAAAGCAGAAGCACTTGCGAAAGAAGTAGCAGGCACAGTCACAGTATAATCATCGGACGAGTCCACTGGGCTCGTCTTTTTGTGTGCCGTCGATTCGGGTATGATAAGACGGAAAGGGGCGAATCAAATGGGAGAACAGTTATCAGACCGCTTGCTCGGCGACTGGAGTGACATCATTGAAGCAGAGATGGAGCAGCCGTACTTCGTTGACTTGAAAGCGTTCGTCGATGAGGCGTATGCGACGACGACCGTCTATCCGCAGCGGGAAGACATTTGGAACGCGTTCGTCTACACGAAGTTTAAAGACGTCAAATGCGTCATCCTCGGCCAAGACCCGTATCACGGTCCGAATCAGGCCCACGGACTCAGCTTCTCGGTCCAAGACGGTGTCCGTTTTCCGCCATCGCTGCGCAACATCTTTCAAGAGTTGCATGAAGACTTGGGTTGTAGCGTGCCGAAGAGCGGGAATCTAGAGAACTGGGCCCGCCAAGGCGTATTGTTGCTCAACACCGCGCTCACGGTCGAAGCGAGTAAGGCCGGATCACACCGCGGACAAGGATGGGTTCAGTTCACGGACTCGATCATCGAGCAACTCGGGAAGCGTGAGCAACCGATCGTGTTTATTCTTTGGGGAAACGATGCCAAAAAGAAACAAAAGCTGATCGGGCCGCAGCACGCGATCTTGACATCGGTCCACCCGAGTCCGCTGTCGGCACACCGCGGCTTCTTCGGATCCCGTCCGTTCTCGCAAGTGAACGATTTGCTGAAACAGTGGGGACAACCTGAAATTGATTGGTGTTTGTGACAGTTCGCAGTTGCGGACTGTTTTTTGTTGACGCCGACAAAACGATTTGGTAAAGTTACAACCAACAAGATACTTTAACGCTTAAAAGCAAGTTTGCATAGAAGCATAACTGCATAAAAGTAACAAAAGCGATGATCAAACCGAAGTAGAGACATCTTCCCTGGCCCAGAGAGCGTGTGGTGCTGCGAACACGCCCAAAAGATGAATCGAATTACAGTTTGTGAGCTCTCACATGTGAGCGGTCCCCCGTTATCGGATTAGAGTGACTAGACAACGTCTAGTAATCAGGGTGGTACCGCGGCTAAGTCGTCCCTATCGAGTGAATCGATAGGGACTTTTTGACGTCCAGTAGACAAAAGGAGGAAATATCATGCTCACACAATCAATCCCACGCCACTTGGCGCCTCATATCTCGCCCCAGTTTTACAACGAGTACACACCGACCGATCACGCGGTCTGGCGCTTCGTATTACGGCTCAATTTGCATACGCTCGAAGGCAAGGCCCATCCGTTCTACATCGAAGGGTTGAAAAAGACAGGCATGGGACCAGAACGCCTCCCGGACGTCGAAAAAATGACCGCCGAGATGCGAGCGGCCGGTTGGTCGACGGTCGCGGTCGACGGATTGATTCCTGGCGTCGCGTTCTTTGACTTCCAAGGGAACGGGATGTTACCGGTCGCGACCGACATCCGGAAAGTCGAGAACATCTTGTACAGCCCGGCACCAGACATTATCCATGAGGCGGCCGGTCACGCGCCGATGCTGATGGACCCTGAGTTTTCTAAAATCGTGAAACGGTTCGGTCAACTTGGCGCGAAAGCGTTCATGAACCGTGAGGAACACGCCTCGTTCGCGGCACTCAAACGACTGACGATCGTGAAAGAGAATGCCAACTCGACGGAAGCGGATGTCAAAGCCGCCTTAGAAGCGCTGCATGAAGCGAAAGCGCAAGTGACGGGCTTCTCCGAAGCGCAGCAAGTGGCACGTATCTTTTGGTGGACGGTCGAGTTCGGACTGATCGGCGACATCGAGCGCCCGCTCATTTACGGGGCCGGACTGTTGTCTTCGGTCGGCGAGAGCCGTCACTGCCTGACCGACGCCGTCACGAAACATCCGTTCAACCTCGAGCATGCGCTAGAGACGAAACAGGATGTGACGAATATGCAAAGTGAACTGTTCGTCATCCCTGACTTCGAGGCGTTGACGGATGCGCTCGATGAACTCGAATCACGGATGGCCGTCCACACGGGCGGAATCGCATCGCTTGAGAAGGCGCTCGCCTCAGGAAGTCAATCGACGATCCGGCTCGAAGATGGGACCGACCGTGTCGGAACGGTTCGACACGTGACGAACACAGGCCGAGTTGCCCTCGTTCAATGGGGGGACTGCGTGAAAGTTGACCACGGCCAGCTTCGCAATTTGAGCAATCACGGACTACTCGTTTTAGATGGACCAATCCAAGAAGCGCTCGCGGAAGCGGACGTTCGCCTCGATGGCCGCATCGTCAGCGAGACGACAGACGAGATCACGCTAGAAGACGTGAGCGTGCACATCGACGGCAAACAAATCGAGCTCGCGACGCTTGAAGTGAGACACGATTCGCTACCGTCGATCTTCCCGGGCACGGACGTCGAAGAGCTCGTCGTCTTAGAGAAACCGGTTCAAATCGAACGGGACGCCCGGACGTGGACGGAAGACGACCCGCTCTTCAATCGCATCCGGCTCATGCGTGAACAAGGTGAGTCGATCGACGCTCTCGTCCCGATGGTCCTCTCTGAGCATGCAGACGCCTGGTTGGCTCAGATTGAATGCTTGGAACTCGTTCAGTCAGACGAGCTTCGTCAAGCACTCATCGACCGGCTACAAGCGTTACGGAAAACTTCAGACTCTCGCAACGAGCTGATTGGCCGCGCAATGGATTTGCTCAAATGACGCAAACAACCCCGACTTTTTTCAAAGTCGGGGTTGTTTTTATTTGGTCGTTTCGCGCAAGAACGTGATCAAGCGACGATACGTTGAACTGGCTGCTGGTTGATCCATCTCGAAGTGATAGCTGTTTCCGAGTTCGTATTCATCTCGATTATAGAAGACGCTCGTCACGTCAGTCCGTCCGGAGAGAATCGTCGCGAACTCTTTCGCTTGTGTCTCGAACGACCCCGTGTTCCCGTCGGTGATGAACGTCGGGACGAACGTGGCCGGGATGTTGACGAGAGGGGACGCTTCGTTGACGATGGGGAGGTTCTCCCAATTGTACGTCCCGAAGTAGGCCCAACCGATCCGCTTGAACAAGAAACGGTTGACGGCTTTCGAAGACTCGAGAATCGTCCGTTTCAAATCATACGGGCCAGACAAGAGAACCGCGCCGAGGATCGAGTCTTGCGGGACGACTTGATTCACTTCGGCTGACGGTGCATAGTCATCGTTCAGTTGAATCCCGATGAATTGGGCGACGAGCTGCGCTCCGTTCGAGTCTCCGGCGAAGAAGACGCGGTCGAGATCGAGTCGGAAGCGATCATTGTTGTCGGCAATATACGTGTACGCCTCTTCGATTTGCTGGAGTGGCACCGGATACGTGACGTCCGGGGCGAGGGCGTAGTTGATGCTGACGACGTTGTAGCCGTTGCTTGCGATCGACGTCGCATACTTGAACACATCGGCCTTATCACCGCCAACGAACGAGCCACCGTGCACCCAAAAGATTGTCGGGACGACATGCTTATCGCCTTCATAGCGAATCAAATCGAACGTCCCGTTCTCGTAGGCAGAATAGTAATCGATGTCTTTACGGACCGACGTCTTTTGAACGACTTCGTCGAATCCTTTGATCGCGACTTCCTTGCCTCCAGTAAATGAAGTTTTGACGAGACGGGACGCAGGCTTCGGTGACAAGAAGACGTAGGCGGCACCGGCGACGGCCGTTCCGACTAGTCCGAGTCCAGCTCGTTTCAATCCTTTATTCATCGTGATTCCTCCTTGGTTCAAACGGTTATTGCTTAACGATTCGTAACGACACTGCTCATGTACGTCTCGATGACGTGGGCGATTCCATCTTCATTGTTTGACTTCGTGATGAAGTCGGCTTTCCCTTTGACCGTGGCGTTGGCGTTACCCATGGCGACACCGAGTCCGGCCCATTCGATCATCGTCAAGTCGTTGTTGCCGTCTCCGCAAGCGATGACGTGTGCTTGGTCGATTCCGACGTGGTCAGCCAAAAAGGCGAGGCTCGTCCCTTTCGTCACACCGGCTTCCGTGAACTCGAGGAAGAACGGTTTCGAACGGGCGACGGCGAGCTTGCCTTCGAGCTCGACTTGTAGCTTCGTCTCGATTGGGGCGAGCGTATCTCCATCGCCGAGCATGAGGCATTTGACGACAGGGGTCGTGACGGTTTCTTTGAAATCGTTGACGTGGATGACCGGCATGCCCGTCAATTCGCCTTCGAGATCGGTATACGGGTTCGGCTGATCGGTTACGATTTCGTTACCGATGTACGTATGAATCGCGATTTCCTCCCGGACACTGATATCATGGAGGTGGGCGACTGTGTCTGGCATTAACGTGCTTGAGAAGATTTCTTCATTTGTTTCACAATTGATGATTGAAGCACCGTTGAATGACAAGATGTAACTACCATATTTGGCGAGCTCGAGTTCACGAGCTGCTTCCCACATGGCGTACGTCGGACGTCCGCTTGCTAAAACGACTTTGTGGCCGCGTTCTTGGACGTCAAGTAACGCCGCTTTCGTGACAGGGGAAATCGTGTGGTCGCTCGTGAGGAGCGTATCGTCCATATCTAAAACAATCATGTTATAACTCATAGTGGTAAGGAGTCCTCCTTCAGAATCTAATGACTCCATCCTAATACGATTTGAGGTCAATTGACAACCTTGTCGCAAAAACGTAACTATAATGTAGAGTAGTGAACTCCAGAAGAGGTGGAAATATGAATCGGATATTAGTAGCCGAAGATGAGCATGCGATTCGCAGCTTTATCATCGTAAATTTAAAACGAGCCGGATTTGATGTCTTTGAGGCAACGAACGGCCGTGAAGCGGTCACCGCGTTCGATCGTGAACCGTTCGATATCGTCTTGCTAGACGTCATGATGCCTGAGATGGACGGCTTTGAAGCGTGCGCCGCGATTCGTGACTTAGACGAGAACGTCGGGATCATCATGTTGACGGCACGCACGCTTGAAGAAGATAAAATCGAAGGTCTCGGGAAAGGGGCGGACGACTATATCGCCAAGCCGTTCAGCCCGGGCGAGCTCATCGCGCGCATTCATGCGCTCCTGCGACGCGTCGAAAAAGTGAAGCGCAAAGAGAAGAAACGTCTCAAGTCAGGACCGTTCGCCATCGACTTGGCGGCGAAACAAGTGACGAAATACGGACAATCGATCGATTTGACGCCGACCGAATATGACTTGATCTGTCATCTCGTCCAAAACGAAGAAGTCGTCTTATCACGTGATGCGCTTCTTGATGCGGTTTGGGGCATCAACTACTTCGGGGACCGGAAGACGGTGGACGTCAACATTCGCCGCTTACGGCAAAAGATTGAAGACGACCCGAGCCATCCTGCCTATATCGAGACGCTATGGGGGCATGGCTATAAGTGGCGGAGACATGACGGATGAGACAACAGCTCGTCATCCGCATGATGATTGTCGTGACACTCGTGCTCTTACTGCTCGTAAGCGTCCTGTCGTACGGTACGTACCGTTATTACTACGAGTATGAGTCCGATGCGTTGGTCAGCCATGCGACGACAAGCGCTTATTTGTATCCACAGGCGCAAGTCGGATTTGAGACACCGAGCGCGTTCTCGGTCCTCGTCCGGACGTTCGGGTATCCGGGTACCGATTTGACGATGGTCGACCGCTCTGGCGCGATTATAAAAACGACCGGACAGCGAGCACAACAAGCGTCGTATACACCTGAGCAGCTCGAGCGTCTCGCTAGAGGAGAGTCGGTCGTCCAAGACTATGACGTGAACGAAGAACACTTTCTGTCGGTGACGAGCCCAATCATGACCGAGGGAACGGGTGAGTTCGCCATCAGTTTCACTCGTCCGCTCGCAGACTTAGATACGCTCATCCGCGAGATTTGGATGGCGGTCCTCATGATCGGTGTCTTGATTTGGCTCGTGGCGCTATACGCGGTCATCCGAATCGCGGACCGCTTCGTCCGTCCGATCCGCGAGATTATTGAGACGGCTGACGAGATGGCGCAAGGTGATTTCGACGTCGAGGTATATTCGAACGAGAAGCACGAGCTCGGGGCGCTTGCCCGGACGCTGACTTACTTAGGCGCTAAAGTGCAACAGCACCAATCGACGCGCAACGAATTCTTGTCGAACGTCTCCCATGAGCTCAGGACGCCGCTCACTTCAATCAAAGGCTGGACTGAGACGATCCGAGGCGGGGACGAACAACTGTCAGACGAGACAGAGCTCGGTCTGAGTATCATTCATTCGGAGACCGAGCGAATGATCGGTCTCGTCGAGCAATTGCTCGACTACACGAAAATCGAGGAGAGTCGTCTCGTGCTCTATCGTCAAGAGCTCGATCTCGTCTCCCTGTTACGCAAAGTAACGATTCAACTGAAACAATCGCTTGAAGATAAGCAGATTACGTTGATCGAGCGCTACCCGGCCAAGTCGGTCGGTCTATTCGATGAGAACCGGCTCAAGCAAGTATTCTTAAACTTACTTGAAAACGCGATCCGGTTCTCACCAGTCGGCGGGACGCTCACGGTTCGCTTCGTCCAGTCGGAGCGGGTCGCCTTCATCTCGATTATCGACCAAGGACCTGGCATCTCGAAAGAACACTTGCAGCGCATCACGGAAATGTTCTATCAAGCGCAAGTGACGAAAGGCAGCAGCGGCCTCGGCCTTGCGATTGCTAAGGAGTTGATCGAGGCGCATGAAGGGAAACTTGTCATCGAAAGTGAAGTCAGACAAGGGACGACTGTGACAGTTCTGTTACCGCTCGACCCGAGCGAACTGCAATAAAAGGGTTAAACCTTCCGAATTCAGGATACATACAATTGTATGTAGAATGAGGGAGGTTTTTTGTCGTGGCCGCAAAAACATTGAAACCGTTGAAAGGAAGTCCGAATGCCGTATCGACACAAACGTCGATCAAAGCGCTGCACATGGACCCGCTTCCGTATG
Source organism: Exiguobacterium sp. SH0S2 (assembly GCF_004337185.1). Classification (NCBI taxonomy): domain Bacteria; kingdom Bacillati; phylum Bacillota; class Bacilli; order Caryophanales; genus Exiguobacterium; species Exiguobacterium sp. SH0S2. The sequence goes on from NZ_SJVB01000004.1 coordinate 264,538, forward strand.
GAAAAGACCGCGATCAAACGGTCGAAACCATCAAAATGGTGATGGGGCAGCTACCTCGGACGGAGCTTGCCGAGGAGACGACGGACACGCTCCATTACGTCGTCTCTTCGAAAGTGATGCGTTTTAAAGATGATGTGGAATTTTTATTTGACGATGAAGCGAGACAAGTAGAATTTCGTTCTGCTTCACGACTCGGTCATTCCGACTTCGGTGTGAACCGGAAACGGATGGACGACGTAAGCAAACGATATCGGAGGTTGATGGGATGAAGGACTATCAGTTGATTGTAATCGGGGGAGGCGCGGCCGGGATGACGGTCGCAGCCGGTGCCGCGAATTTAGGTGTGAAAGTCGCACTGATTGAGAAGAAAAAACATCTGGGTGGCGATTGTCTCCACGTCGGCTGTATCCCGTCGAAGGCGCTCATCGCAGCCTCGAAAGATGCGAGTTCGATGATGCAGGCCGCACGTGTGCTCGGAGCCGAGTTTGACGGGCGCGATCATTATAAGACGACGAAAGCACGAGTCGACAAAGCGCGGGCGATCATTCAAGAACACGATGGGACGGAGCGTTTCGAAAAGATCGGGGTCGATGTATACATCGGAGAAGCGTCGTTCCAAAGCCCGTACGAACTGAAAGTCGGTGACGATTTACTGATCGGTAAAAAGTTCGTCATCGCGACCGGGTCGAAACCGACCGTCCCGCCAATCGATGGATTGGACAACGTTTCCTACTTAACGAATGAAAACGTGTTTGAAGAAGAGACGCTCCCAGAGAGCATCATCGTCATCGGGGCCGGCACGGTCGGACTTGAGCTGGCACAGTCGTTCGCGCGGCTCGGTAGCCAAGTGACCGTGCTCGAGGCGCAAGACGCGTTCTTGCCGAAAGAAGACGAGTCTGTCAGTGCGTTGCTCCGCTCACAGCTTGAGATGGCGCTGCATCTAGAAATCGGTGTCAAGGTCAAACAGATTGCTGAAGTGGCAGGACGCATCAAAGTCACAGCCGAAGTCGATGGGGAAACTGTCGAGTATGAGGCGGAAAAACTGCTCATGGCGACAGGACGTGCTCCACGCATCGAAGAACTTCGCCTTGATCGGGCGAAAGTCGACGTGAAAGACGGCTATGTCGATGTGACGTCGACGTATCGGACGTCACAGTCCCACATCTTCGCCATCGGAGATACGATCAAGACGTTACCGTTCACACATGCGGCCGGCGAAGAAGGAAAGGCGGTCGTCGCCAACGCCTTGTTCGGGCTATGGAACAAGGTCGATTACAGCAAGATGCCTTGGATCACGTTTACCGACCCGGAAGTGTTCCATGTCGGATTGACCGAGGCCGAGGCGCGTGAGCGTCACGGGGATGACATCGAAATCTTTGAGGCGAAGCTGTCCGAAGTCGATCGGTTCGTCGCCGATCGCCAAGAGACAGGCTTCGTCAAAATCATCACCCGGAAGAACGGCAAGATTCTCGGAGGACACGCGGTCGGGATGACGGCTGGCGATTGGATGCAGATTGTCGTCTATGCGATGCAACGCGGTGATAAGATCGGCAAGTTGTCACGTATGATCTATCCGTATCCTTCGCGGAGCGAGGCCGTTAAGAAAGCGGCCGATCTATACTGGCGGAAGCGGCTCTTCGAGAGCCCGCTCACCGAGCTCGCCCGAAAATATTTTGAATGGACACGTTAACAAAAAGCCCACTCTGTCGCAGAGTGGGCTTTTCTTCATGGTAAGACGAGCGTTTCGATCATTTTTGGTGAACCTTCTGATAAGTCGACGAGCGGCTTGATCAATACTTCGACACGGCGATTTTTAGAACGCCCGGCGTCCGTTTCGTTCGTCGCAATCGGCTTATATTCCCCGTAGCTTGCGAGCGTGAACTGATTCGGATTGAGCGACTCATTCGTCAACAGACCTCGCATGAACGCAGTCGCTCGGGCTGAACTGAGTTCCCAGTTCGACGGGAAACGAGCCGTATTGATCGGCACGTTATCGGTATGACCGGACACGACGATTTCTCGATTCCCGGCTTGTTCGAGAATGCCGCTGATCGACTGGGCGACCGTGCGGGCGTCAGCGTCGAGTGTCGCTTCCCCCATGCTGAACAAAGCCCGGTCTTGGATCGTCAGGACGAGCCCACTTGAGTTGATGGTCGCCTCGATTTCGTCTTCTAATCCATTTTTCTTAATGTACTGATTCACTTCTTCTTTTAACTCGTCGAGTTTGGCTAGCTCATACGTCCGCGGATTGGCGGTCGTATCTGTCTTGTCCGTTCGGCTAATGTCACTGTTTGACGCCGTTGAGGCTTGGAAGACACTCGTGCCGCCTGAGAACACTTGATTGAACGATTGAGACATCTTATTGAGCTTCGTCTGATCGACGTTACTTGAGGCGAACAACACGATAAACAAAGCGAGAAGTAACGTCAGCAGGTCAGCGTAAGGGATGAGCCAGCCTTCCGGGATGTGTTCTTCATGGTCATGCTTCTTTTTGCGCTTCATAGTTCGCTCGCTCCTTTGGAGACAAATACACGGCCAACTTATCTTCTAACGTCTTTGGTGACTCTCCGCCTTGAATCGACAAAATTCCTTCGATCATCATTTCCTTGACGACGACCTCGCTTTTCGAATATTGCTTCAACTTGTTGGCAAACGGGAACCAAAGAACATATCCACTGAAAATCCCGAACAGCGTCGCGACAAAGGCGGCGGAGATGGCGTAGCCGAGTTTATCAATATCGGATAAGTCTTTTAGTGCGGCGACGAGCCCGATGACGGCTCCAAGTACACCGAGCGTCGGAGCGTACGTGCCTGCTTGCGTGAACACATCAGCGTTCGCTTTATGGCGTATTTCCATATTCTCGATATCACGCGACATCACTTCGGCGATATATTCAGACGGTTGACCGTCGATGACCATCATCATGCCTTGTTTCAAAAACGGTTCTTCGACTTGCTCGAGTGCCGTCTCGAGTGACAGCAGGCCTTCTTTACGTGCCTGCGTCGACAGGTCGACGAATTGCGTCAACAAACCAGATTTGCTTGGCAGTTCTTGTTTTTTGAATAAAATCTTAAATAGTTGGGGTACCGTCTGTAGCTGTTCTTTCGAAACGGCGATACTGACCGCGGCCGCCGTCCCGACAAAAATAATGACGAGCGCCGCAGGGTTGATCAGCGGAGCGACCCCCGCTCCTTTCAAAATCATCCCTCCGATTAACGTAAAGAAACCGAGTAAAAGTCCGACTAAAGTGACGACATCCATGTCTATGTTTTCCACCTTTCTAAAAAAAATCAAGATATAAAAAAAGCGAGAGACTTAACTCGTCTCCCGCAAATGCGTTCCGATGGTTAAGCGCCGTTTTCGTCAATCAGCAGTTGGATGCTGATATTTCGTTCTTCACGCTCTATATCGGTTAGCACATCGTATTTTTTTAATAATGCGTACAATTGATTCATAACTTCTTGATCAAGTGACCAATTCAACAGTTCTTCGAGCTGGAAATAGAGATGGGCGGGCATACATTGTGATTGACGCTCCAACCTTCGCGAGACATCCTTTAGCGAATGATCTACCGTACTAGGGTCCACGGTTTCATTCAACCTCCTCAATATTCATAAAGTCTATCTCTCATATTACCAAAAAAATATAGGAAGGGTTAGCGATACATTTTTCTAGTTGGCAATTTACACGTCGAGGAGTAAGATGATGCTTAGAAAACTCGATTTAAAGGAGATAGCGAGATGCGACATCGATTGACCGTACGGGAATTGCGCTTAAAACGAATTGAGGCGCTATACCGGCTCATCTTTGAAAAACCGGCCCGATTTATCGCGACTGGATTTTTACTCGCCATCTTGACCGGAGCCACGTTACTGTACATGCCGTTCGCCCAAACCGAGCCGGTCTCTTGGATCGATTGCCTCTTCATCGCGACGTCAGCAGGCACGGTGACCGGCCTGTCGACGATCGACATCGGCTCATCGTTCAATACGTTCGGCGAGCTCGTCATCGTCGCCTTGATTCAAATCGGCGGACTCGGATTCATGACGGTCGCGCTCATGCTGCTCAGTGTGCTCGGTAAGAAAATCGGCTTAAAACAGCGCATCTTACTTCAAGAATCGCTCAACTTGTCAGGTCCGGGCGGAACGGTCCGCCTCGTCCGCAACATCGTCTTCACGACCATCATCGTCCAGTTCATCGGAATGTTATTTTTGACGGTCGAACTTTACAGCACGAGCGGTTATCGGTTCGGCGAAGCACTATATTATGGCTTTTTCCATGCCGTCTCGGCGTTCAATAACGCAGGTTTTGCATTATGGCCCGACAGCTTGATGCAGTTCGAGCAGAATACGGCCATCGTCGTCACGATTTCGATCCTCTTGATGATTGGGGGTCTCGGATTCACGACGATTGCCGACGCGACCGAAGTGAAACGATGGAAGCGACTCGCTTTGCATTCGAAAATCATGATTGCTTCGCTTGGCGTCATCAACGGAATCGCCTGGTTCGGACTTATGCTATTCGAGTGGGTATCAGTGGAAGGTGCACTTTACGGCCGCCCGATTGGCGAGGCGTTAAACGTCACGTTCTTTCAAGCGGTGACGACACGGACGGCTGGATTCAATACGGTGGACATCTCGATGATGGCGCCGGTATCGATCGGATTAATCCTCATCTTGATGTATATCGGGGCCGGAGCGGCATCAACGGGATCTGGTATTAAAGTGACGACCGTCGCTGTCATTTTAGCGGACATGTGGGCGTTCATCGTCGGTAAAAAAGAGACAGTCATTCTCGAGCGGACGGTCGACGCGTTTCAAATCAAGAAAGCATACGTCGTCGCCATCTCGAGCTTCTTCTTTATTATGTTGATCACGGCACTTACGATTTTGACGAATGCTCATATTCCGGCGACCGCCCTCTTGTTCGAGACCGTGTCTGCCTTCGGGACGGTCGGGCTCTCGCTCGGCATCACGGCTGAACTGAATGACGCCGGGAAAGGGTTCATCATGTTCATGATGCTCCTCGGCCGTGTCGGCTCGCTGACCATTCTGTTCACGGTCGCACGACAGATGGACCGGAAGATCCGTTATCCGAAAGAGAAGCTGTTAATTGGATGAAGACACACAAAAAGCCCTGGTCAGGGCTTTTTGTGTGTGTTGTAATAAGCGACGATGTCAGGCAAGTAGTCTTGTAAATCCGGGCAAACGATGCCGGTCCCGTTTAACGCTCGGAGCGTCTGCGTCGTGTCGAAATGGACTTGATGCTTAAAATAGGCGAGCAGTTCTTTTGGAACCCCATATCGTTCCGATAGCTGCAAAGCGGAAAATCCGGTTTCTGCGGCGAAATGGGGAATCGTTCCGCGAGGCGAGCGACCAAACATCGCTTCATGGATCATACGGTACACTTCCCGAGCCCCATGCGGGAACGGGTCGGTCAAATGGAACGTGCGCTTTAGACCGACTGGGGCGTGGGCGAGATAAGCAGTCGCTTCGACCACGTAGTCATACGGTACGAGGTTCACTTCGATGTTTTGCCGTCCGATATACGGGAGCGGCGCCGCTTGACGCAACTGGTCCATCAACTTCAACACGAAGTAGACGCCATCGAATTTTTTCGTCTCTCCGGTCTTGCTATGACCGATGACGATACCGGGACGGATGATCGTCGCGGGTATCGAGCCGAGTTCACGGGAGACGATGGCTTCCGCTTCATACTTCGTAGCCTCGTAATGGTTTTTAAACTGGACCCGATGCCATAGCTCGTTCTCATAGACGGTCCCTTGGCGGCGTCCGGAGACGTAGGCGGTACTAAAGTAGACGTATCGCTTTAAATGTTTTGCCCGTTTGGCGAACGCCGTCATATGCTTCGTCCCGAGCAAGTTGACTCGGTAGCCGACGTCATACGGGATGCTCAAGTCATAAGCGGCCGCTAAGTGGAAGATATAATTCACTTCCCGTTCGATGACCGACCGCATGATCGGGTCGAGAATGACTTCCGGGAGTGTGATATCGGCTTCAACAAGCACTAACTGCTCGTCTTGAAGCGAAGTCGTGGCCAACAGTTCTTGTTTCAAAGCGAGCGCTTCTGGTCGTTGTGCCGGTAAATGGAGCGCATAGATCGTTCCAATCTGATCTGGCAATGTCGCGAGATGGGTAATCAGCTTTCCTGCTAAAAATCCTGGGAAACCGGTAAAGGCATATTGATTCATGACGTCTCCTCCGCTACATCTAACGTGAACGTGAACGTCGAGCCAACGCCTACGCTCGACTCGACTTCGATGCTGCCGCCGTGCGACTCGATGATCTCCTTACAGATTGACAACCCGAGGCCGGTGCCTCCGATTTGACGCGTATCTGAGTTGTCGACACGGTAGAATTTTTTGAACAGTTCTTCGAACGCGTGCTCGGGAATCCCGATTCCAAAATCTTGGACGGACACGTGGGCTTGCTTGTGCTCTTTCCGGACGCGAACTTCAATCTCATGACTGTGAGGTGAGTACTTGATGGCGTTTGAAAGCAAGTTGATGATGACTTGCTCGATCCGGTCTTTGTCGGCGACGAGAACGAGCAACTCGTCGGCATCATCGAAATGAATCGAGTGGTCAGTCGTCTCGCGGAAGCGCTCGACGACTTCACGGACGAGCTCGTTCAGGACGAAGCGGTCTTGTTTATACTCTTGATTGCCATCTTCCATGCGCTGAATATCAAGGAAGTCGTTCAACAAGTCCGTCAACCGCTTCGCTTCTTTCGCCATCGTCTTTAAATAACGTTCGCGCTTGTCCTTCGACAAGTCACGTGTCAGCATCAATTCGATGTATCCCGATAGAGAAGATAATGGCGTTCTCAACTCGTGTGAGACGGTGCTGACCAACTCGTTTTTGATTTGGTCCATCCGCTCTTCTTCGGTCCGGTTGCGGAAGACGAACAAAAAGCCACTATCCATACCAATCTGCCGTTTTGTGTCCATTCCGGTTCCGTACATCTCATAATACTGTTCGTCGCGATCGTTCGGTTGCGGAATCGAAAAGCGGAGCGACACTTCACGAGCCGACCCGTCGAGCAAGAGGTCGATTTTCTTTAACATTTCAGTGCGATCACGGCTCCGGAATGTCGTCAGGAGCGGGATGCGTTCCTGCATCTTGTTCGGAGCGATGCCGGGCAGGTCGAGTAAGCGCCGGGCATGCACGTTCATGAACAGGACACTACCGTTCGATTCGGTCAAGACGAACGCCTCGTTCGATGCTTGCAGAATCGATTGGATGATGTCGCGCTGACGAGCAATCGCATTTTTCTCTCGTTCAAGCATGCGCTCGACTTTTTTACGGTCACTAATATCGCGCATGACGGCGACGCGGAGCGTCTGGCCTTGGAACGTCACTTCTTTCGGATAGACTTCCATCTCTAAAAAGGTACCGTCCTCGCGCCGTCCGATGACTTCGTACGGGGTTTGAATGTGATTACGGACCCGTCTGAGGACATCGGCCCGGTAGCCTTCCGCGATAAATTCGATCGTTTGGCGTCCGACCATGTCCTCGGCCGGGATACGGAAAATCGTTTCGGCTGCCTTGTTCGCGTCAAGAATCGTTCCCCCTTCGTGAAACAGGACAGCTTCAATCACGGACTCAGCAAACATGCGGTAACGCTGCTCTTTATGGAGCAGTTCGCCTTTGAGCGCGATTTCAGGGCTGACATCAAAGACGAAGAAAAAGAAGCCGATGATTTGATTGTGTTCATAGACCGGCTGCATGAACAGTTTGCCGACAAAATGGGTACGATCTTTACGCTGAAACTTCCATTCTCGGTCTCCACGATCGAGTGCGACGCGCAGCATCTGTTCGAACGACAACAAGCGCTCCGTCTCGTCTTGATAATGCGTTCGCTTCTCACTCAGTTCTCGCGACTCGAACAAGGCGAACGGTGTCATCTCATAGAGCACTTCGTGAGGTTGATAGCCGAACAGCTCGGTCGCTCCTTTATTGAAGCGATTGATGAGCAGATTGGCATCTGTCATGATCATCGCCATGTCGAGCTCGGTATGCATCATCGCCTCAAAGGCGTTATGTTGGACCGTGACCCGCGTGTCGAGCGGGAGCGGCTCGATGGAGAGAATATATATATGTTCATATGGGATCGCATGGACGCGAATCGTCGGCATCTCGTATATCCAAGGAAGTCCTTGCTCCATCCGGCGCGACAATTCCATGGTGAGAGGTGACTGGTTGACCATGTGGAAAATATTCGTTTTCGTCTGTAAGTCTTCAGGAAACTGCTCCATGAACGGACGATTCGCCTGAACGATCGTACCGTCCTTCGTAATCAGCGCGACGCCGTAAGGTAAAGCGTGCAGCAGTTCGTTTTGGAGATACATCCTTTTCTCCATTAACGTTTGATCCCTCCTTCTTTATATCAAACGGGTACATTTGGAATACATTCGACAGAAGACCCTTTGTTTTCCTGCATTGATTCGGTAAAGTAAATAAAAGAAACGGTAGGGAGGACGATTGACGTGAAAGGAATGGCGCTTAGCCTATTGATCGCCATCGGATTATGGTGGTGGGGAGCACCGATGTGGAGCGTCGTCACGGTGCTCGCTCTCGGGATTGCTTGGCTCATCTGGCGGATGCGCCTGTCGACGATTGATCGGATTGATCGAATGGACGGCCGTGAGTTTGAGCTGTTTTTAGAAGAAGTATTCACAGCGCTCGGGTACACCGTGACGGTCACACCGGCGTCACGTGATTTCGGGGCGGATTTGCTCCTTGAAACGTCGGACGGCTGGTCGATCGCGGTCCAAGCAAAACGCTATGAAAAAGTTGTCGGACTCGAAGCGGTCCAGCAAGTAGCCGCGTCCGTTCCATACTACGGGGCGAACGAAGGATGGGTCGTCACGAACTCGTCCTATACGGATAGTGCATACGAACTCGCCGAACCAAATCAAGTTCGTCTGATTGCAAGAACAGAGCTCGAACAGCTGCTCAAACAGGCTGGATTTAAGCGCTAAAGTGGCGCCTGTTCACAGCTTTGACAGACTGGCGGATTGTGTCGAAGAAAAAGGGGTTGTCTTTTTCCTCAAACGGTGCAATAATCATCTTCGTCATATGAAATATGTAGTAGTTGAACAGAGAAACACGACTACTAGAAACTAAATTGGGGTTTCACAGAATGACCAACCGAACAAACACAAAAATCGAGGTTGGAACGTAGTAGGAGGAAAAAGCGGTGCGCAAATTAATTTATGTAAAAGGTTGTGTCTTTACGCAAGGCGAGGCGACCATTTATGACGAAACAAATGATGCAATCGGATCTGTTCACCGCGACACGGAGGGCAGTGTTCAAGTGCACAACTTGTCCGGTCGACAAATCGCTCACGGGAAGTACATCCCGAACTGTCAAAAGTGGGTCGTCATGAACCACGACGGGCAAGCGATTGGTCAATTGAAAGACAAGTTCTCGTTATTCGGGAAAAAGTGTGAATACAACGTCTATGAACGTGGTCTCTACACGATTCAATACGATGTCGAACGCTACAAGTTCAGTGTTCGCGATAAAGCTGGAAAACTTGTGGCGGAACTTCGCAAACAAGATGACGATTCTTTCTGTTTGACGAAAGAGGCGGATCAGCTCTCGATGTTCGAGTTGTTGTCAGTTTTGAAGACGTTGACGGTCAAATCACGGATGCCGGTCGCCATGTCAGTCTAACCAATATGACGAACACCAGTCACTGCGACTGGTGTTTTTTTGCGTTCCACAAAAAAAGCTTCATTTGATTGGCTCAAATGAAGCGGCTTAAATAGTGTTTGGCCTCGAGCTCGAGTGTCGTCACGCGGTGCGCGTACAAACAAAGCTTCAGGACGTGCATGATGTTTGGATGGGTATGTCCCATCTTCTCGATCGAACGCTTCGCACGAGTGTCTAACATCTCGATCGGGCTCGTCGACTTGGCATACTCCGCGTACAAGCGGTAGAAGTCGATCGGGGAGATGAGGTCGTCCTCGTCGCGGTCGGGATTGTTGAAGATGAGTGCGAGCAGCGAGCTCGTCTCTTCGAGCGAAAACAAATGCTTCAAGTCGTCTAGCAAATAAATGATCGCAGCCTGTTGCAGTGAATATTTTTTACCGACCCGAGGGACACCGATGATTTTGCGAACTTCGCGTTTCGTCCAGTTTTGAATCGTCGTCGCGGACAAATGTTCTCCGGTCAGTGTGTTGGCCAAGGCCACGATTTGATTGATCGACAATCCGTTCTTTTCAATATGAAACAAATGGATTTTACGAAGCTCTTTCGGGAAATGCTCACGCACTTCTTCAGGAAAAAGTGAGATGGCCCGATCGACGTCACCAACCCGCATATAGTGAAGGCAATCAGCCAACGTTTGAATCGAAATTGCATCGCGCATACAGGCATCCTTTCTATAGCCGACTTCGTTCGCGGGCTATACAGTCATTTGACCTCATTCTACCAAATGTTTGAAAAGGAAGCTAGGTTCTGGCCTGATTAAGGTATAATGAATACGTATAAAAATCGCACATAAAGGTGGTCCAAGGATGAATGAATGGGTCAGTTCTATTCTGTCCATCGTCATTGTCCTGGTGTTTCTCGTCGGTCTCGAACAGATTGGCAAGCGCCTCGGCTGGACGGATGAGACAATTCGAAAGAGCGTACATATTGCGGTCGGGCATTGGTCATTGCTCGCCGTCTGGTTGATGGACACATGGTACATCGCCGCCATACCGCTCGTTTTCTTTACGTTCGCAAACGCGTGGCTTCTATATAAGAGCCCGTCTCCGGTCCATCAGACCGAGCGGAAGTCGCTCGGGACCGTCTATTACCCGATCGCACTCCTCGTCATCTTGTTCTTCTTTTTCGAGACGGAACCGCTCGCCTTTTTAGCGGGCTCGCTCGTATTGGCATGGGGAGACGGCTTAGCAGCCCTCATTGGACGCAAATACGGGACGGTGATCTATGACCTGTATGGGCAAAAGCGATCGTTCCAAGGCAGCATGGCCATGTTCTTAAGTTCGTACGCGGTACTCTTTTTATTGTTTTTGTGGAAAGATATTCCGATGTGGCAAGTGGTAACTTATGGGTTTATCATTTCTATCATAGCGACGCTAACAGAAGCGATTTCGTATCGAGATTGGGATAATTTCACAATCCCGATTGTCGTAGCCGTCGCGACATCATTATTGTTGTAAACCATTTGCTAGATTGTAAAGAAAACGTTGCTTGTCACTCTCGGTAAACATTTGTATACTGTGTTTCGTACTGAAACCATTCAGCAACGTGTCCGAGGCGAACTTTTTCGCTTGCGGCACTAATAAAATAGACCGTAAAGGATTGAGGCAACGCATGAGCTTTTTAGACCAACTACTCACAATCATCCCGGCCGAGCGCTTCAAGCAAGACGAGCCGCTGTCAGCACACACATATACAAAACTGGGCGGGAAAGCGGATTATTTCGTGGCCCCACACACGTATGAAGAAGTTCAAGCCGTCCTTGAGCTCGCCCATCGCGAGAACGTACCATTCATGATTCTCGGTTTCGGGTCCAACTTGATCGTTCGAGACGGCGGCCTGCGTGGCATCGTCTTGAACTTGAACGAGTTGAACACGATTCGCCGCGACGGCAACCGGATCATCGCCCAAGCAGGAGCGGCCATCATCGACGTGTCGCGCCAAGCGCTCACTGAAGAGCTGTCTGGACTGGAGTTCGCATGCGGTATTCCGGGAACGGTCGGAGGCGCCGTCTACATGAACGCGGGTGCCTACGGCGGCGAGACGAAAGACGTGATCGCGAGTGCGGTCGTTTTGACGCCAGACGGCGAACTGCTCACGCTCTCGAAAGATGAGCTTGACCTCGATTATCGAACGAGCCGGGTCTCAAAAGAAGGATTGATCGTCCTAGAGGCGACGTTCGAACTCGATCCGCTCGGTTATGAAGCGATCAAAGACGTGATGGACGATTTGACGCATAAGCGTGAATCGAAACAGCCACTCGAATATCCGTCATGCGGTAGTGTGTTCAAGCGCCCGCCCGGTTATTTTGCCGGTAAACTGATTCAAGATTGCGGACTGCAAGGCAAGCGCATCGGCGGGGCGGAAGTATCACTCAAGCACGCGGGCTTCATCGTCAATATCAATCAGGCGACAGCGACTGAGTACATCTCGCTCATTCGTCACGTCCAAGCGACGGTCAAACAGAAGTTTGAGATTGAACTTGAACCTGAGGTGAAAATCATCGGTGAAGACATCGCCGTTGAAAACGCATAAACATACGAAAGACGCCCGAACGGGATTTTCCGTTCGGGCGTCTTTCTGTCCGCATATTTCGGATGTGTTCGATTACGCGTGGAGCTGCTTCGTGACGGCTTCAGAAGCCGGTACGAACGTGTAGCCGAGGTCACGGGCGACGGCTTCGTATGTGACCGTACCGTCGATGACGTTCAACCCTTTGAGGAGCGCTGCATTTTCGCGAAGCGCCGGGAAGATTCCTTTTTGAGCGCACTCGACGATATAAGGCATCGTCGCGTTCGTCAAACCGAGCGTCGACGTGCGCGGGACCGCCCCTGGCATGTTGGCGACGGCATAGTGCTGCACACCGTAGCGTTCGTACGTCGGTGCGTCATGCGTCGTAATATGATCGATCGTCTCACAGATCCCACCTTGGTCGATGGCGACATCAACGATGACGGACCCCGGTGACATTTGTTGCACCATCTCTTTCGTGACGAGCTTAGGTGCTTTCGCGCCCGGGATGAGGACGGCACCGATGACGAGATCGCTTTCGGCGACTTGCTTCGCGATATTATAGCGGTTCGAGATGAGCGTGTTGATCGTGTTCCCGAACTGGTCGTCGATTTGGCGGAGACGAGCCGGGCTGATGTCCATGATTGTCACGTTGGCTCCGAGACCAATGGCGATGCGGGCCGCGTTCATCCCGACGACACCGCCCCCGATGACGGTGACGTTCGCACGAGGCACTCCAGGAAGACCTGACAAGAGGATCCCTTTGCCGCCATGCGGTTTTTCTAAAATTTGCGCCCCGATTTGAGCAGCCATCCGTCCTGCGACTTCGCTCATCGGTGTGAGCAGCGGAAGCGTGCGGTCGACTTCGACCGTCTCGTAGGCGATGGCGGTCATGCCTGAATCGACGAGCGCTTTCGTGAGTTCAGGTTCGGCCGCTAAATGTAAATACGTGAAGAGCGTAAGGTCTGAACGGAAATATTGATACTCTGACGGCTGTGGCTCTTTTACTTTCAAGGCGAGTTCAACGTCTCCCCAAACGTCCTGTGCTGAATCGACGATGCTTGCCCCAGCGTCGATGTACTCCATATTCGTGAAGCCGCTCCCGATGCCGGCTCCCGTCTCGACGAGCACCTCGTGTCCGAGTTCCGTCAAGACTGATGCACCCATCGGCGTCAACGCGACGCGGTTTTCGTTATTTTTAATCTCTTTCAGTACCCCGATTTTCATGTGTAATTCCCCTTTCTATCTGCTGACACAATTTGTTCACACCTCTAGTATAGACCCAAGTGAAATCGCTGTCTTTAGCATGGATTCTAAAAGCGACAACCCCCACTTTGTGATTTTTCACAAAGTGGGGGTCAGTCGTCTTGACGATATTGTCCGGCCTTGATCGCTAAATAAATAGCGGCCCGTTCCGGGAGCGAGACTTGGGTGATGCTCGTCAGTTCTTCGATCCGTCGAATCCGATACAAGACCGTGTTCGGATGGATATGGAGGTGGGCGGCGACTCGTTTGACGTTCCCGTCAAAATAGAAATACCATTCAAGCGTCGTCACGAGTTCGGTGCGGTGGACTTGGTCATACGCCTGCAACCGTTCGATCGTCGGGTGCGTCTCGAGGCGCAGGCCGATTCGTCTGGACAAATCGGGGACGAGTTGATAGATGCCAATTTGTTCGAACGCCCGGGCACTAGCGAGCTCGAACGGGAACTTCCGGCGTAGCGATGTGACCCGTCTTGCTTCCTCGGTCGCGGCATAGAGCGTATCGCTTTCGAAGAAACGCCCGCTAATCCCGAGGCGAGGTTCGGCGTCAGTGAACTTGTCTTGAAGCTGGGTCTCGAAGCGACCGGCCCACTGGAGGAGGGCGCCCTCTTCTTCAGACAGCTCGGACTTCATATAATGCCAGACGAGCAGTTGTTGGCCGTCGATAGCGTGGAGGACGACCTCGATCGCTTCTTGTGTCGCAAGCGCATAAAATAACCGCTCAGCGAATTGCGGAGTGATCGGCTGCAAGCAGTCGATGATCGTCAGGCGACTCGCGACGGCAATCGGGGCAAGTTCGTTCAAGCGTTCCCGATGTGCGGAAGCGAGGTATGGCGAAGCGAGCACTTCTAAAAAGAAACGCTCGAGTTCGGCATCGATGCGACGTTCGTGCATGGCGATCGTCATGAGCAGTTTCTTGGCAATACTTGCCCCTTCCTTCAAGACGGTGAGCTCCTGCTCGGAGAAAGGGGTCGTCCGGGCCAGGCTCCAAATGTAGCCGAGCACGTCTTCTTGCTGCTTGATGACGACGGCGGCGCGCTCGCCGAGACCGATGGCCATCCGGGCCGGGATGACGACAGGCTCGTCTCGGTCGATCAGCTCTTGCAGGATACCGCTTTCCCACAAATCTTCGATGACGGCTTCCGGGACGCGACGGCCGATGATGGTCGCGATCCTAGCCGGGTCGGTCGAGTCGGGATGCGTGCTATAGGCGAGTAGCTGATGGTGGCGATTTTCGATCGTGATCGGTGCGCGGATCGCTTGCCCGATCGCTTCGGCAAGCGTGTCGAGTGATTCATATGATTTCTGTAAAAAAGGCATGTCGATTCCTCCTCTCTATCACTATACCGTCTCTGTTGTGAAAGTTCACAAAAAGATGGACAGTTTTTGAGAGGGGACCGACATGCCTGGACATGTGTATCGTTTTACATTGGGAAAAATAGTCCGACGACGAGGCCAAGCAATGCGCCGACGATGACTTGGTACGGTGTATGGCCGACGAGTTCGTTCAAGATCGGCGTGTCGTGCTTGATCCCTTTAAAATAGTCGTTCAATAGACGGGCTTGGAAACCAACGGCTTGACGGACGCCGGTCGCGTCGTACATGACGATCGTCGCGAACGTGAGCGCGAGGGCGAACATGCTTGAGTCGAGGCCTTCAGCCCGGCCGATCGCGGTCGCGAGCGCGACGACGGTCGAGGTGTGGGAGCTTGGCATTCCGCCTGAGGCGAACATGATTTCAAGTTCAAAGTCACGTGTTCGAATGAGTTCGGTCACAAGTTTGGCCGCCTGGGCGATAAACCAGGCCAGTATTGCGGCGAGTAACGGTTCGTTAAAGAGCAATTCAGTCACTTCCTGTCTGACAATAGTATCTACACTATACCCGATTCCATGCCGCGCTAGACGTAAAGTTTCTGTCAAAAATAGCGTCGCGGGCATTTGCCCGCGACGCTATTCGGTCGATTTTTGTTACCCGACGACGCCTTCAGTCTCTTGAAGTTTTTCCGCGATGTTCTCGATGATAAAGCGGTTGCGTGGATGCTCCTGACACTCTTTCGAGCATGAACGCATCTGTTTCGGCTCACACTCTTCACAACAGAAGTGTTGGGCGTTACATACCGGGTTGGCACAATTAACGTAACGGACCGTCTTCGTTCCGCAGTGCATACATGCTGAAACGACTGACGGATTGACCGTGTTGACCGGGACGTTGATGCGCTCGTCAAAGACGTAAAGCTCGCCGTCCCAGTTTTCACCTTGCGTCGCTTCGTCCTTGCCGTACATGGCGACGCCGCCTTTTAAATGGAAGATGTTGTCGTGACCTTGGTCACGCATATATGCGGTAAATTTCTCGCAACGGACGCCTCCGGTACAGTACGTGAGAAGTGTTTTCCCTTCGTAGAGGTCTTTGTTCTCCTCGAGCCAGTCTGGCATGTAACGAGAAGCCTCTACGTCGATTTTGATCGCATTTTTGAAGTGACCAAGATCGTACTCGTAGTTGTTACGAACGTCGAGGATGACGACATCATCGCGATTCATCATCTCTTTCCATTCTTCCGGTTCGAGATACGCACCGTGTTGTTTAGGCACGTCGAACTCGCCATCAAAGCGCCACGTCACGAGCTCTTGTTTGTGACGGACAAAGATTTTCTTGAAAGCATGCTCTTCGACTTCATCGATTTTGAACTCGATGTCGCTGAAGTATGGATCGGCTTTCAAGTCGTTCATGTACTGTTCGGTTTGTTCCCAAGTGCCCGAGCACGTCCCGTTGATTCCTTCGGAAGAAATCAAGATACGTCCTTTGATCCCGAGGTCCTTACAATACTTGAGGTGTTGTTGTGTCAGTGTTTCTGGGTCCTCGATGTTGACGTACTTATAGTACAGTAAGACCCGCATTGGTTTTGTTTCCATGTTATTGCTCCCCTGTGTTCAGTTTTTTGCAGGAAAACGAACGTTGGGTTGTGTCGTTCGACGAATGAACTTGCCTGCAACCACAAGTCCATTATTATATGATAGATATCACAGTGAAATTTCGCAAATACTTTTTATTTTTTTTTGAGGAGGGCAGGGGGATGCGTCCTCTTGAACGAATTCGGGTAAAAGGTAGTAACGAAAGCCGAAGGTGGAAACTGAGATGCTCACATCACTCCAACAATATATATTGAACATCATCGAATGGCTCCAAGGACTGCCGGGAGGTCCTTGGGCTGGACTCGGGGCCCCGTTCCTGGAAGCGATTTTCCCGTTCCTCCCGCTCGTCTTGATCATCTCGGCGAACGCGGCCACGTATGGCTTCTGGCTCGGTGTGCTCTTATCGTGGATCGGCAGTTTGGCAGGGACGCTCCTCGTGTTCGCCGCCGTCCGATACGTGTTCCGCAAACCGATGACGCGTTGGCTCGAAAAACATAAACAGGGTGTCTATTGGCTCGATCGCATCAACCATATGAGTCCAATCTCGCTCGGATTCTTATATTCGTTGCCGTTCATCCCGGTCAGTTTGATCACGTACTTACTCGCCTTGATTCAAATGCCGCTCCGGACGTTCGTATTGGCGGCCGGATTCGGGAAACTGCTCGTCGTCGTCATCTTCTCGGTCATCGGTGATCAGTGGCAAGAGTTCATCCAAAGCCCGTTCCGCTTGTCGATGCTCGGCTTGCTCTTGCTCGTATTGTGGGCGATCAGCCGGGGTCTCGAAGAACTTCTCAAACGGCGCGCTTTCAAAAAACGGAACGAAGAGCTCAAACGTAAACGTGAAGCGAGAACATAAAAATCCTCGAAGGCGACCGCCTTCGAGGATTTTTGCTTAGTTGGTTTTTTTGAAACGTGGGAAGTTGAAGACGATCGCCAAGCCTCCGCAAATGAACAGGAGGAACGGATAGAACATATACGGGACGAGGGCGGGGGACGCCGTGTTCGTCAACTCGGCGGCGATGAGGAGCTGCGCCCCGTAAGGCAGAAGTCCTTGTACCCCGCACGAGAAGATGTCGAGTACGCTCGCTGACTTTTTCCGTTCGATGTCATACGTATCGGCGATATTCGCGGCAAGCGGGCCTGCTACGAGAATCGAGATCGTATTGTTCGCCGTCGCGACGTTCGTCGCACTGACGAGCCCGGCGATGCTCCATTCCGCACCAGCCCGGCGTTGAATCCGTGACGTGAGTGCGTCTCGTAAATAGGTGAGTCCACCGTTATGCGAGATGAGTCCGACGAGTCCGCCCATGAATAACGTCAAGAGCGAGATCTCGGCCATGCCCATCATGCCGTCGGCCATCGCCGTGACGTAAGACGTGACGGCCAAGCTTCCGTCAATCAGCCCGATGATGCCAGCGAGCGCGATGCCGCCGAGCAAAACGAGGATGACGTTCAGTCCGGTCAAGGCGAGGACGATGACGGCGAGATACGGAATCAACTTGTACCATTCGAACGCGGCCACTTCAATCGTCGACTCTCCGCTTGAGAGAACGGCTAACAGGACGGTCGTGATGATTGCGGCCGGGAGCACGATCCAAAAGTTGGTCCGGAACTTGTCGCGCATGTTCGTCCGTTGTGTCCGGACGGCGGCGATCGTCGTATCCGAGATGAACGACAAATTGTCTCCGAACATGGCCCCGCCGACAACGGCCGCGGCCGCGATCGCGATATTGACCCCGCTCTCTTGATGGATGCCGAGCGCGATCGGGGCGAGCGCGGCAATCGTACCGGTCGATGTGCCCATCGCCATCGAGATGAAAGCGGCGATGACGAACAGTCCGCTCAGTAAGAGTGACGGTGGCAGGAACGTCAAGGCCGCATTGACCGTCGCGTCAATCGCACCGATTGCACCGGCGACGCTCGAGAACGCACCGGCGAGCAGGAAGATGAATATCATGATCAAGATGCCTGGATTACCGGCACCTTGGGCGATGCGCTCAACGGTCTGAGTGACGCTTCCTTTCGTCATCATCGCAGCGACAATTAAAGCGATCAACGCCGCGATCAGCACCGGGAACTTGTAAAAGTCGCCATAATAAATACCCGCCCCGATGAAGAAGACGAGGAAGACGAGCAAGGGCAAGAGTGCCCATTTGTTAGCTGTTGGTTGTTCCAATCGATTCACCTCATTTCATAGAGTAGAAAAAAAGAGCCTTCCGAAAAAGGCTCTCTCTGTAAGAGACACCCTTTTCATCTTTCGAGCAGAACGCTCGCTGGATTTGGCACAGGTTACCCGCTGCCGAGACATCTAAGGGCCAGTCCCTCCGTCTCTCTTGATAAAAAGTCGTCATGATGTAGTTGTTAGACACGTTTCCTAACGTACCTGTTTCAAATCGGGTTGTCAACAGAAATCCCCCTGCGCCAGTGGACGCGGGGGGAAGTCATGTCGTCAAAAAGTTGTAATGGGCGACGCGGTTACGACCGGCGTACTTGCCGCCGACGTAAAGGGCCCGGTCAGCGTTACGAATCGTATCATCAAGCCGTTTGTCGCCGAACGCTTGAATCGTATCGACACCGATCGAGGCGGTCACGGGAATATCGACCCCATCGACACGGAACGGCTTATCTTCAATCTTCTGCCGAATCCGTTCGGCGATATCGACGGCTTGGTCGACGTCGCAATGATTGAGCAGCAAGATGAACTCCTCGCCCCCGTAACGGGCCGCAAAGTCATCGGTCCGGAGCATTTGCCGGATTCGCCGCCCGAACTCTTGGAGCACGCTGTCTCCGACTTGGTGACCGTGCGTGTCATTGATTTTTTTAAAGAAGTCGATGTCGAGCATCGCGACCGAGATCGGGTACATCGAGCCGTCCGAGATTTGTTGAATCCCATACTCGTAGAACGCGCGCGCATTGGCGAGCAGCGTCAAGCTATCGGTGCGGCTTTCCGTGTATAGGCGGTCGCGTTCGTGGCATCGGCTGATCGTTCGGTTGAACGATTTCAACAGTTTTACCATCTCGTTTTGAATGATGGGCGGATAGCCATAGACGTGTTCACCGATCATGACGATACGTGTGCGAATCCCGTCAATCTCTTCTGACTGGACCGAGATGAAGCTGTGGTAATCGTCATGAAACGCATCTGACAACGCTGCGTCCCATTCGAAGCGCATCTCATAATCGACAGACTTGGCGTGTGGATGGCGCGCTTCCATCAAGTCGAAGACGAGCGGACGGTCGATCGGCTGTCGCGTCAACAAATCGAAATAGAGCGTTCGGTCGAACAGGACGAACTCGACAAACCCTTTATCATATTGGTTGAGGCGCTCACATTGACTCAAGAACACTTCAATCGCCTGGGCCTCGCTTTGAGACAGGGAGACGGCCTCTTTCGCTTCATCGTACTGTTCGATCAATGACTTGAACGCGTCTTGGCGCCCTTTTTGAATCATCAACCGCTTAATAAAGAACGTGAGGGCGGCCGCGATGCTGCTGACGACGAGCAAGTTCGTCTCACGGAAGAACGACGCGGCGAAGATGAAGACCAAACTGACGATGTATGTGTAAAACGCGATGCTCAAAAAATCACGGACCGGGATATCGACGCGGAACCACCAGCCGACCTGATACTTCTGGACGACCGTGTTCAAAATGATGGCAATGATCAGACCGACGAGCGGAACGAACGAATCCTGCGAATAGAAGCCAAGACCAGTTTCACCTCCGAGGGCCAAGTAAACACTTGCCGGGATGGCGATTTCTAAAAATGACGTGATCGCGTTCCAAGGATAAGTGAACCGAAAGCGGCGGAGCGCGACGCGCGGTTTTAGGTTGGCGAACTGAAAGACGAGAAGTCCGATTTGGTTGACGAGGAGCGCCGTCTCAAAATCAAAGAATAAAAAGATGATGAGGACGATGCTTTCTGAAAACGTGAAATAAATGCCTTTTCGTTCAATCGAGTCCATTTGGAAAATGACGACGAGCAGCGCGATCAAGATGAACGGAAGCGGCTCGATCGCCGGAATATCAAGAACACCGGTTGTAAACAAGGTGATGGTCAGTAAAACGATCAAACTCCAAATGCTCCAACCGAGGACGGACATTTTGCGAAAATGATTCATAGTTCCCTCCTGTGTGGGAAAAGTCTTCTCATATGTATGGTAGGAGATTCGGCACGGTTGCGCCCAAGTCCTGCCTATTCATCATAATGGCTGAATTCTAGCATTGAGTCTACATCAAATATCCTCTATAATGAAGTTGCTTTTCAACCACATAGACGAAAGTCGATGAAAAAGAGAGTAACGATCGTTTAGTCAACAAAGCGACCTAGGGATTGGTGAGAGCCTAGGCTGACAAACATCGCGAAACGCACTTTTGAGATGCTATCCGAAGCGAGTAGGCGTAGCCGGGGGCCCCCCGTTATCACCGTTAAAGTGGTCTGTGTAAAGCAGGCAAGAAGAGTGGTACCGCGGGCCAACCCGTCTCTTTGCATCTGTGCAAAGGGCGTTTTTTTTATGACTAGATTTGAAGGAGGAAATTTACATGAGTTATGAACGCAAGTATGCGGAGGCTCTGTCACGTGTCATCGGTGACGAACTCACGCTCGACCAGATTGAGGCATTGATTGAAAAACCAAAACATGAGGCGCACGGGGATCTCGCGTTCCCATGCTTCCAACTCGCCAAGGCGTACCGGAAAGCGCCGGTCATGATTGCGACTGACATCGCCGGTGAATTGAACGACGAACTGTTCACAAAAGTTGAAGCGGCCGGTCCATATGTGAACGTCTTCTTGAGCCGTGACGTCGTCTCGCAGGAAATCATTAACACGGTTCTCGACGAGCAAGCGGATTACGCGACGCATGCGACACGCAACGAGACGATTGTCACGGACTTCTCGTCACCTAACATCGCCAAACCGTTCTCGATGGGACACTTGCGCTCGACGGTCATCGGTAACGCCATCAACCAGATCGCTCGCAAAAACGGCTACAACGTCGTCGGTGTCAACCACCTCGGCGACTGGGGTACACAATTCGGGAAACTCATGGTCGCTTATAAGAAGTGGGGCGATGAGGAAGCGGTCCGGGCAAATCCGATCGCTGAGCTCTTAAAGCTATACGTTCACTTCCATGAAGAAGTGAAAACTCAGCCTGAGCTTGAAGACGAGGGCCGTGCTTGGTTCAAAAAGCTCGAGGACGGTAACGTTGAAGCGACCGAACTGTGGACGTGGTTCCGTGACGAGTCGCTCAAAGAGTTCCAAAAAGTATACGATCTCCTCGGTGTCGAGTTTGACAGCTTCCACGGTGAAGCGTTCTACAACGACAAGATGGACCGGATCGTCGCCATGCTCGAAGAGAAGAACCTGCTCGTCGAGAGTGAAGGGGCGATGGTCGTCTCGCTTGAAGACGAGAACTTGCCACCTTGCCTGATCACAAAGAAAGACGGCGCGACGCTTTACGCGACACGTGATTTGGCTGCGGCCGTCTATCGTCATGAGACGTACAAATTCGTCCAAGCGAACTACGTCGTCGGTGGCGAGCAGGCGCTCCACTTCAAACAGTTGTTCTCGGTACTCCGCAAGCTCGGTTACGACTTCGTCGACGGCATGCACCACGTACCGTTCGGCTTGATCTTGCAAGAAGGGAAGAAGATGTCGACACGTAAAGGCCGCATCGTCCTACTTGAAGAAGTATTGAAAGAAGCGATCGAGAAAGCGCAAGCGAACATCGAACAGAAGAACCCTGAGCTTCCAAACGCAGAGAACGTGGCTCGTATGGTCGGCGTCGGCGCCGTCATCTTCCACGATTTGAAGAATGAGCGCATCAACAACATCGAGTTCGACCTTGACAGCATGCTCAAGTTCGAAGGGGAGACGGGACCTTACGTGCAGTACACGAACGCACGGGCGAACTCGCTCCTCCGTAAAGGCAACTACGACGGTTCGACGTTCGCAGGTGCGAACGACGACCACACGTGGGGCGTCGTGACGATGCTCAACGCGTTCCCACACGTCATCACGCGTGCTCATGAGCGCCGTGAGCCGTCGATCATCAGCCGTTATGTCCTCGACTTGGCGCAATCGTTCAACAAGTATTATGGCCACGTCCGTGTGCTTGAAGAAGATGCGGGCAAACAATCGCGTCTCGCGCTCGTCAAAGCCGTGACGATCGTCTTGACGGAAGGACTCCGTTTAATCGGTGTCCAAGCTCCAGAAGAAATGTAAATAAAAACATTCCGAACGCTGAAGTGACCCCTGAAAGTTAGACACGGTTATTTCATTTAGGCTGCGTGAACGAACTGGGTCCGGTACTACACCGGGCTCAGTTTTAATTTTGCCTTGATTCATCTTGCATTGTAATCATCTATATAAACGTGAAAAAGGGATGAATTCATCCCTTTTTCACAATCTTTTTTCGATTTCCATTCCAATCTCAAGGTATGCTTTTGTCCAATGGAAAGGCTGGATTTCTTCTAATTTTTTGTAGATTAATTCGTTCTTGTCTGAAGTTATTGCCGCCTTTACTTGTGAACCCCAGTAATAAAGTCTTTCTTGGCAGACGCCGCATGGTGTGAGCACTTTGAAGTTAGCGTTTTCATCATCACGAACGACGCATATCGAATGAGTCACTTTAGAGTTTAGCTTATGAGCTTCTAGGATTGCCCCAGTCTCCATACATAATTCGGTTGAAGCGTTAATAACTTCTGGCGATACGCTTATTAGCACATCACCTTGATCCGTATACATAGCTGCAGCACCGCCCCAACCGACAGGGTATCGTTGTTTGATAAATGCTACAGTAGCGTCGTAAAGTTCCTTCTCAATGTTCAAATCAATTTCCTCCTGTAGAAAAATACCATTTTATCCTTCGTTTGAAATATTATCATATTATTTTTGAGATGGGATTTTCTTCAAGCATCTTGATCTTGTTTTTAATAGTATGGAAGAGATAAAGGTTCAAAGAGTATAAGGTGCAATTACTATCACTTTCTATGATAGACCAGATAAAACCTAGCGTTTTCATGATGTCATCAAAAGTGGCATATATTGTGCCATTCTAAGTTGGCGCACGACATCGTTAATAAACGACTTCTTCTAAAGGCAATCCTTTCCAAATGTCGAAAGTTAGTGTATCGGTTTACTTTGATTCAGCTCTTAACGTGATTTATTCACCGATAAGTTAACTCGATTGAGGAGAGGGATAGAAGAATGCTTGAGAAGATATTAAAACATAGTTGGAACGCATTTTCGGGTCTATTCGTATTGCGATGTTCGGTTCGGTTGACGATTGGCCGAGTGCTTTTCTCCGAAACGAAATACTTCGTTCGTAAGTGCACGTACAAGGAGAGAACCATATGAAAAAAGTACTTCAAAAAAAGAGTAAGAAGGCGACATACACAGGTTTATTGATATTTATTGTACTTGTAGTTGCAATCGTTCCGACCCTGATCAATGAGTATAGTGAAATGAAAATTCAACATACAAAACAAGTGTCAACTGAATCTATGACGATGACCAAAGACGAAATATACAAATTGGAACGTCAACAGAGAGAACTAGCAAATCAATATGAAGAAAATCATGAGTGGTTGTACGATGAAATAAAAGACGTAGCACCACTTATAGAGTTTGGCTATGATTTTATGTACGATCACCCTGAGTATGACAAATTAAAAATAACATATCCTAAAACGACATATAAAATTGATGGAAAGAATGTAACTTTTATTTCTAATGAAGGTAAGATTATCCGAGCACATACTCAAGAGGGTTGGGAAAATGTACAAGTAAAATAAATCATCCTTAAAATGAACTGCACCTTTGATTGTTAGATGTGTCTAACAATCAAAGGTGCAGTTCGCATGCGTTCGGAGTGTTTTTATGCTTTCATCCGCGTAACTGTTCGCGTCTTCGTATCATACAGACACCATTCCCGGTCGAAGATGACGGCGCC
The DNA here is from genome assembly GCF_004337185.1 of Exiguobacterium sp. SH0S2. Lineage (NCBI taxonomy): Bacteria > Bacillati > Bacillota > Bacilli > Caryophanales > Exiguobacterium > Exiguobacterium sp. SH0S2. The sequence goes on from NZ_SJVB01000004.1 coordinate 288,912, forward strand.
GACGTTGATGACGTAGCGCTTCTTCTTCAACTTGAACGGTGTCCCGATTTCCCAGGGAATCGAGCGGCCTTTCCGGTAGATGCCCGGAATATGACTATGCCCGATGAAGACGAGCGGGTACTTGCCTTTTTCGACGATCGGCTCCCAGTCGGCGCTCCACTCGATTTGGTGACCATGTAAGAACAGCGCCTCATCGAGTGTCGTCTGTTCAGGCAATAATGAGATGCGGGTCTTGACAGGGTGCGACACGATGAGCACTTCGTCAATCCGTTCTTCTTGGTTGCCGCGCAGGCTCGGGAACGTCAAGAGCGCCTCATACTGCTCGTCAAACGTCATGACGTCAGAGACGTCATGAAACCGTTCGTTGCGCCGTTTTTTGCCGATATGGCACTCGTACAAGTCGCCGAGGCAGAGGATGTGCTCGGTCTCGCGCCTGACCGCCTTGAGGACGGCTTTCAAATCATCAAACGAACCGTGTGGGTCACTGATGATGGCGAGTTTCATCGGTAGTTCGTGAACTGGGCATCGACCGATAACTCGAGCTCACGGACGAGTTGCATGACCGCTTGTAGGTCATCCCGTGACTTGGCCGTCACACGAATTTGATCGTCTTGAATTTGCGATTTCACTTTCAACTTCGACTCTTTGATGGCGTTGTTGATCTTCTTGGCATCGTCTTTGTCGATTCCGCTCTTCAACTTGACACGTTGACGGACGGTACCGCCGAGTGCGCGTTCGATTTTTTGATAGTCGAGGTTTTTCGTCGGCACGCCGCGCTTGATCAACTTCGAGATCATGACGTCTTTTAATTGTTCGAGTTTGTAATCGTCATCTGAGACGAGGACGAGGTCACCGTTATCGAGTGACATCTCACTCTTCGACCCTTTAAAGTCGTAACGGTTCAAAATTTCTTTTTCGGCGATTTGGATCGCGTTTTTCACTTCTTCGAGGTTCATTTCTGACACGATATCAAAAGAATTGTCTTTTGCCATGTTTCATCCATCCTTTGTATGGGTTTTGTTATAATGATAGCAGATTTGAAGCAGTGAAGGAGTGAAACGATGGAACATACAATCGATAGACAGACAAATGTAGACTTGGATCACGTTGCATATCATGGAAAAGACCTTGGGGTGACGTTTAAAAGTGAACTCATCCGTCTGCGGGTGTGGTCGCCGGTAGCCGAGCAAATGACAGTGAAGCTTTATCGTACGGCGCGGGCGCGTAAGTTTGATCGCATCGAGCTCGAACGGGCCGAAAAAGGGACATGGATGGTCGAGCTTGACCGGGCGCAATTCGAAGGTCAGTTTTACGTGTTCGAGGCAATCGTTGACGGCAAACGCATCGAATCCCTCGATCCGTATGCGAAAGTCGTCGGCGTCAACGGGAAGCGGGGCTGCCTGCTCGACCCGTCTTCAATCAACCCGGACCATTGGGTCAAAGAACGTCCGCTCTTCCACTCTTCGCAAGAAGCGGTCATTTATGAAGCACATGTGAGAGATTTGACGAGCCATCCGGATGGCGGTGTCATGCACCGTGGTAAATTCCTCGGGATGACCGAGGCCGGCACGAAGACGAAAAACGGATACCCGACAGCGCTCGACTACATCACAGCGCTCGGCGTGACCCACCTTCAACTTATGCCGTTCTTTGACTACGGTTCGGTCAACGAGTCGCGGGAAAGCGAGTCGAACTATAACTGGGGCTATGACCCGGTCCATTATTTCGCGGTCGAAGGTTCGTACGCCTCGACAGCGGATGACCCGGCCGCCCGTATCCTCGAATTGAAGGCGATGATTCAAGCGCTCCATGACCGCGGGATCCGCGTCATCATGGACGTCGTGTTCAACCATACGTATGACGCTTTGACGACACCGCTCGGCCAGTTCGTGCCGGACTACTACTATCGGTTGAACGAGGACGGGACGCTTGCCGACGGCTCGGAGTGCGGCAACGATACGGCGTCAGAGCGGGCGATGATGCGCAAGCTGATCGTCGAATGCGTCTCGTATTGGGCCAAAGAGTTTATGATCGACGGCTTCCGCTTTGATTTGATGGGGCTGCATGACGTCAAGACGATGAACCAAGTCCGCAAAGCACTCGACCGGATCGATCCCTCGATCCTCGTCACCGGAGAAGGCTGGGATCTCGATACACCACTGGCAGTTCGTAAGAAGGCAAACCAACACAACGCCCATAAAATGCCACGTATCGCCCAGTTCAACGATGCAATCCGGGACGGAATCCGTGGTGACGTGTTCATCGAAGACTTGCCGGGCTGGATCAGCGGCAACGCCGAGCTGACGGCTGACGTGAAGCGCGGGATCGCCGGTGCGGTCACGAGTCAAAGCTTCGCCGATGAGCCGAACCAAGTCGTCAACTACGTCGAATGCCATGACAACTTGACGCTTTGGGACAAACTTGCCGCCGCTAGTCCTGACGACAATGAGACGACGCGCCGCCGCCGTCATCGTCTTGCGACGACGATCGTCCTGCTCAGTCAAGGCATTCCGTTCCTTCACAGCGGTCAAGAGTTTTTCCGCACGAAAGACGGGGACGAGAACAGTTTCAAATCGGGCGAGGTCATCAACCGATTGGACTGGACCCGGGCCGAGCAAGAGACGCCGAGCGTCGAATATGTGAAAGGCTTGATCAACTTACGCAAACAGTATCCGTTGTTCCGTCTCGAGAACACCGAACAGATTCGAAAGCACTTACGTTTCTTTGACGAAGAAGAAGGGATAATCGCCTACGAACTTCATCGTCACGTCGAAGGTTATGTCGAGCGTCATCTCGTCTACCATAACGGACTCGAAGTACCGGTCGACGTGAAGCTGCCAGCAGGCAAGTTCGAAGTTCATGTCGAGGACCATACCGTCAACTTGACGGCGCCACGCCTCGTCGAAGACCGGCACCTCACCGTCGCGCCGCTGTCGACGCTCGTCGTGACAGAACGCCGTCCGGATTACAGCAAGTACGCCGTCGCCGGTGGGGCTGCGCTTGCCATCCTTGGACTCTGGTACGTCGCGAAAAAACGGAAGAATAAACAAGGGTAACAAAAAAAGGAGACGTCATTCCGTCTCCTTTTCTTCGTTCGGCTCGGTCTTAGATGCTTCAAGCTCCATCATCTTCCGAACGAGGATATGTTTTGGCATATGCATGAGTTCTTCAAGCGGTACGTTCAACTTTTTGGCAAGCTCGACCGCCGTCTCGGGAGACAGTTGTAGTGGGCGCATGTGGTTTCTCCTTTCTAAATTCAGGTTTGCTACAGCCAGTATACAGCAAAAACGGACCGAGTGAGAATGTGTCGTGTGAACACATTCAAAATCGAAAAACCGTTCGGTCGTTGCTAAGCTGAAACTAGGAAGTGATCAAATGTACAAACAAGTAGCAGACTATCAGTTTCATCAGACGGTTGAATGGTTAGAGCGCGTCGGTGGAGGATGGATGTTGTATTTGGCGCAAACCGGATTTGTCTTTTTCGACGAAACGTTCCAAATCAGATGGGAACTCGAGTGGAAATCGGCACCTTGCGCACTATATATTGAACCACATGGAAAAAAAGCCGTCGCGCTGTTCCGAGACATGCAAACGTATGGAGTCATTGATTTAAAGCAAGGCATGATGGAGTGTCACCCAATCCCAAAAACGTTTCATGACGATTGGTTCAGCAATTTATGTCATTGGCGAGGAGATGATTTATTTCTCTACTCGGCGGAATCTGACATCGTGGCGTTAAACATGACCGACCACACGTTCCGCTATAGCCGCTATGAGGAGACGCCGGAGTTTGGCGCCATCATTGAGTTAGCCTATCATCCGATTTATGATTTTGAGCGATTCACGGCCCCGGGCCTCGTCACGCTTTACGATGAATTGAATCAGCAATTCATGGTCGAGCAGGTCGAAGCGGGTGAACGATGGACGATTCCTTACGGCGGCGATTATGATACGGTTATCGTCGACCAGGTCGGTGCGACGACAGCGATTACGTCGATGACGTCGTTCCAGCTGTTCAAGCGTGACCGTCTGCTGTTTGCTTCTGACGTATGTGCCGAAAGTGAATTATTGAAAGTGATGTTGCTTGATGAGTCGGGAGACCGCCTCGTCGTATTATCGACGCCTCGACGATTTTGCCATAGTTGGCTACAAGTGTTCGAGCGTTGACGTTCCTGGACCGAACTCACGGTTCAGGATTTTTTTGCGAAGACTTGATGAAACTCGTGCGAAACGGGAACAGTCTTCTTAGATGGAGAGGGGTGGACTTGGATGGAACGGTTAGGTAAAAATTTGGTGCGGTGGCGCTTTTGGGTGGTCGCCGTGTGGACTGTGTTATTAGCGGTCTCGATTTACTTCGGATTGCAGTTGCCTGGGGAATTGCGAGGAAACGGGTTTGCGGTTCAAGATGGTCGCTTCGCGCAAGTGGAGGACACGTTGAACGATCGGTTCGACCGGGCCGGCGCTTCGATGATCGTCTTGCTTGAAGGCGGTGACTTAGAGACGGTCATGGCCGAACAAAAAACACGGCTCGAATCTGTTTCAGGCGTCGATGGCGTCATCACGCCAGCGGAGAACCCGGACGCGCGTTCAGGTGACGCCGCGTACTTCGTGCTCGAGTTCGAGGACCAGGAAGCGGCCGAGGCGGCGATTGCCGACGTTCGTGCTGAATTGATTCGAGATACGGACACGGAAGTCCGGTTGACCGGGGAGCCGGTCTTTGCCCAAGATTTGAACGAGGCATCGAAAAATGACTTGATCCGGGCCGAATTGATCGGGATCCCGGTCGCGCTCGTCGTCCTCCTGCTCGTCTTCGGGACACCGCTCGCCGCTTTCATGCCCTTATTCGTTGGACTGATCACGTTCATCGTCGCGGCGGGATCGCTCTTCTTCTTCACGCAGACGATGGAGCTATCGATTTTCGTATTGAATGCCGTCGCGATGATCGCGATTGCGCTCGGGATCGACTTCTCGCTCCTGCTCGTCAACCGTTACCGTGAAGAGCTCGCCAAAGGACTGTCACGGGAAGCGGCCATCGTCCGGACGGTCGCGACGGCTGGTCGCTCGATCCTGTTCTCAGGACTGTGCGTCTTCGTCGGGCTCGCCGGACTGTTGTTCATTCAAGTCGATGTGTTTCAAGCGATCGCGCTCGGTGCCTTGATTGCGGTCGCGGGTGCCGTCTTATCGGCGCTCACGCTCTTGCCGTCGGCGCTCTATATCGTCGGCGATGCCATCAATAAAGGACGTCTCATCAGAACGAACGAGACGCGCTCTGAAGTGCGCTGGCAAAAGTTGGCCCGGTTCGTCATGAAGCGTCCGGTCGTGATGACGCTCGTCGCGTTGCTCCTTTTGTTGCCGAGCCTTTGGTTCGTCCGCGACTTAGAACTGAACATCCCGGACGCCGATGCGCTCCCGACGTCGTACGAATCCCGGGCCGCCCTCGAGCGGTGGGACGATGTGTTCGGCGAGACGTCGACCGATGCGGTGCTGTTGTTTGAGACGAACGATTTGACCGACTCGATGATTCTTGACGAGTTGACAACCCTTACAGACGAGTTGAATGAAGACCCGATTGTCGACAACGTCACGACGTTCTTGACCGCATCAAACTTAACAGCTGCGGAATTCCAACAGCTCGTTCAAGTCGCCCCGGAACAGCTCGAGGCGTTTGAACGTCTCGTCACGCTCGAAGGGAATACCGACCTCGCACTCGTCAACGTCAGCTTCGACGTGCCGCCGAGTGATAAAGCAGCGCAGGCGTTCGTCCGCGATTGGCGCGACCAAGGCTTCGACGTCGGCGGACCGGCCGCCTTCAACGAAGAGATCTATGAAGAGATTTACGACAGCATCCCCTATGCGGTCGTGACCGTGATTTTAGCGACGATGGTCATCCTCATGTGGGCGTTCCGCTCGATCTTGATTCCGATCAAGGCGATCATCATGAACGTGCTCGGACTCGGGGCGACGTTTGGGTTATTGGTCATCATCTTTGAGTCGGGCTACGTCTACGACGCCGAGACGATCAGTATTTTGACGCCGGTGTTCATCTTCTCGCTCGTTTTCGGCCTGTCGATGGACTACGAGGTGTTCCTCGTCTCACGGATCGAGGAGTATTACCGCGAGACCGGGGATAACGACTATGCGACCGAGATGGGGCTCGCTAAGACGAGCAAGATTATCACGTCGGCCGCGATTATCATGATCGTCGTCACGGGCGCGTTCGCTTTCACCGGTGTCAGCCCGATCAAACAGCTCGGGGTCGGTATCGCGCTCGCCATCTTCATCGATGCGACGATCATCCGGATGTTGCTCGTCCCGTCCTTGATGAAACTGTTCGGCGACTGGAACTGGTGGTGGTTCGGGAAGAAGGATTTACCGAAACGTAATCTACACTAAATGTACATTTAATGAAATAGTCGCGAGAGTATGTTAAAATGGTCTCATGATTACGCGCAATTTGGGAAAGGAAGGTCTTTATGGACACCGAGAGGACATGGCCTCTGTTTCAATTGCCGGACTTCTAGCGTTGAGTTTTTACAGACGAACATCGATGTAAAAAATCAACAAACGGAAGATCGGAGATGGAACAGATGGAACCGCGGCTACGACTGAGGATCCTCCTCTCCGTTGAAAACGGGGAGGACAATCGGAATGAAACGAGTTGCTACCATAGTGCTCGGAACGCTGATCATGGCGTTCGGTTATTATTATTTGAATGAACAGTTTGGTTTGGCAGAAGGGGGCTTTGTCGGGTTAGCATTACTCGGCCGCTATTTATTTGATATCGATCCGGCGATCTCGATGATCGTACTCGACATCCCCTTCTTTTTAATCGCTCTTTGGTGGAAAGGCTGGCGCTTCGTCGGACAAGCCGTGCTTGCCGCGGCGTCACTTTCGCTCAGCTATGCGATGTGGGATCGACTCGACCTGTTGACGTTTGACATCCAGGTCTGGCCGGCGACACTGTTTGCTGCGATTGCGAGTGGGATTGTGACCGGCTACGGTCTCGGTCTCGTCTTGAAGTCAGGTGGAGCGACCGGAGGCGACGATTTATTCGCACTCGGTCTGTCAAAGTGGTCCGGCGTATCGGTCGGAACGATTCTCATCGCCTTCGATGTGGTTGTTCTTGCGATCTCGCTCATCTACTTGCCGCTCTCGAACGCGCTCTACACGCTCATCGCGGTCTCAATCGCGGGTCGTGTCGTCACGAAGATGTTGACGGAAGACGCTGTCGAAGTAGCCATACCAAGTGTGACCAAACTAACACCAAAAAACGATCTCGCCTGAGATCGTTTTTTGTTTTGTAAAATTTGTCACAGTTTTCCCCACGCCGTTCTTCTAAACTGATTATAGAAGGAGTGAGTCACATGAAATGGATGATTCCAAAACAGCACGGCGCCTGGTCGATGCTTATTTTACCGTTCTTACTCGGCGGCATCGTCGGAGGATGGACACTCGCGCACTTACCGTTCGCCATCGCTTGGTTGTTCGTCTACATGGGCACGTTTTTCTTGTTCCAATACGTGAAGCAACGGAAGAAGTCGGCTGAGCTGTTGCGAATGGTCGTGACGTATCTCGTGATTGCGACAGTCGCTGCCATTCCGGTGTTCATCACCGAGTGGCGTCTCGTCTGGTTCGTCCTCGCGATGATCCCGTTCGGTCTCGTCAACGCCTATTTCGCCAAAATCAAAGACGAGCGCAACGTCTGGAACGACGTCAGTGCCGTCACGTCATTTTGTATCGGTGGGATGGCGAGCTATTACTTGGGTGCGCAGACGTTGGGCGCGACGATCGTCTGGCTGTTCATCTTGCCATACTTGTATTTCCTCGGCAGTATCTTTTACGTCAAGACGATGATTCGGGAGAAGAAGAGCGCGTTGTACCGGAACATCTCGTGGGGGTATCACCTCATGCTCGTCGCAGCGTTCATCGCGTTCGGCTATTCGGTCTTGGCGCTCGCATACGCGCCGAGCCTCGTCCGGGCGATCGTTTTCTACGGCAAAAAGATCCCAATCATGAAAATCGGGATCTTTGAGATTGTGAACTCGGTGTTCGTTTTAATCTGTTTGAGCGTATATCTTTACACGTAGAAGGGGCAACCCTTCTTTTTTTAGTCGCTTGACGACGTGCTCGCGATGATGGCGACGCTTGCTGCCGCCGAGGCCGCTTGTTGCATCGCCAGCAAATGAGCGAACGTCCCGTTCAGTAGCAGGTCGCTCGCATCTTCGGTAATATGTTCCGCGGCGACGAGTTGGATGGCGATGTTTAGTCCGTGCGTGTTGAACCAGCGTTGCTGCTCTTTTTCAGCGTTCGTGATGTCGAGGATCGCTTGTTCGTCTTGGTCGTTCGGTGCCGAGACAATCGAGAGCAAGGCGAGCGACGGTAGCTGCTCACTCTTGACGGCAAGCTGTTGGTTTTCAAGGCGGGTGCGCCAGTCCAAGAAGCGAGCGACGGCGTCGTCTCGGTCCAACTTGCTGAACGTGAGCAAATGCGACACGAGCTGCAGTTCGTTCGAGCGTGGTAAGTGGATTTTCAGCGCCTCGTAATACGATTCGATGTGCTCGTTCAGTTCAGTGTGGTCGTCGAACGCTTGCACGAGGACGAGTGCCGACAGCAGATCCTCTTCACTCGTGAGCCACGGATGCTGGCGTTTAAATGCTTGATAGAGGGCGCTTGCCTCATCGAGCCTGCGTTCCGGTTCGTCGACGTTGATCAACTGGCTCGCGAGGAACGGCCGCAGCGCGCTGAAACGGAAATGTTTTCGGTCGAGCAGCGTGTCGAGACGAAGTGCTTCGTCAATCGCGGGGCCGACGTCTTCATACCTGGCGTCGAGAAACGATAACCAGACGAGGTTGTTGCTACCGCGAAATTTGGAGAACAAGCCGGTTTTCTGTTTGACGGCCGCCTGCGCCTGTTCAAACCGATTTGGATCGAACGGGGTGTCGTGGATGGCGTAGTTGACGGCCATCAAACGCCGGAAGTCGTCAGTGAGTGCCCATTTGGTCGCCGTTTTGATGGCTTCGAACGAATCGAGGTAAAGCGTATAACGAGCCAACATAAAAATCCCTCCTTTTTCTATTCGTACGGAAAAATTGGGCTAAACGTTTCATAAAAGTGATATTGTTTCTGCTCTTAAATTAGGACGGCGTTTAATTAGTAAACAAAAGGGAATCGAAATATGTCCGAAAACTTTGTTATTAATTTGGAGGTGCCGAAACATGGAAGGTAGTCCGTATGCATACGCGTTCCGAAACCTTGGTTCGGGATTTCTGTTCGGATTGGGCCTGATTGCATTTGTGGATGAGACGGTATTTCATCAATTATTGGCGTGGCATCATTTCTATGATAAATCGACGTCTGCCGTCGGCTTATTCTCAGACGGGTTATTTCATGCGTTCAGTTGGTTTGCGACCGTAGCTTCCTTGTTCCTCCTGGCAGACCTACGGAGAAGAAAGTCATTTTGGATGAAGCGGTGGATCAGTGGCGTCCTGATCGGCGTTGGTTTTTTTCAACTCTACGATGGGATTATTCATCACAAACTACTGAAAATTCATCAGATTCGTTATGGCGTTGAGATTCTTCCATATGACCTCGTTTGGAATGTTACGGCCCTCGTCATTCTCATAGGTGGTTTAGTGCTCTTTAACCAAACGCAGAAACGGAAGCTACTTGTGAAAGAAGGAAGATAAATGAGGATGCATTCCCATGTCCAGACGATAAGTGGCGGTTATGAGGCGGTGGTCGTGATTTTGTTGTTTATGGCTCTCCTTGCTTATTCGTTCGCCGGAATTTTCACGAGTCGCGCTTATAAACCGTGGCCGCTATATCGCTACGGGTTATGGATGATAGGTATTGTTTGTGTAGGCCTTACTTTGGTTGGACCGTTAGCGACTTTTGCCCACACCAATTTTGTCGGGCATATGATTAGTCATCTGTTTCTAGGCATGCTGGCGCCGTTGTGTCTCGCCTTGTCCGCCCCGATGACGTTACTGTTACGGACGCTTGATGTACACGTCGCGAGAAGAGTGACACGCGTATTAAAAAGTCGGCTGCTCCAATTCTTCACGAATCCGGTCACGGCTTCCGTTCTCAACATTGGAGGACTATATCTGCTCTACATGACGGATTTGTATTCACTGATGCATCAATCAATTCTTTTATATGTGTTAATTCATCTACATGTGTTTTTAGCAGGGTATTTGTTTACCATTTCTTTGATTTATGTGGACGTCACGTCACACCGATACAGCTACATATACCGATCACTTGTATTGATTGCAGCGTTGGCCGGACATAAGATATTGGCAAAAATAATTTATGTGAGCCCACCAAATGGGGTGCCAACAGGAGAGGCAGAGGCAGGAGCCATGTGGATGTATTACGGTGGGGATTTGGTTGATCTTTTATTAATCATCATTCTTTGTTACCAGTGGTATATTGCAACTTCTCCCCGTGCCCTAGCTACGAGAGATAACGTATGAGTACACAAGAAAAGACGATCGTCCCGATGCGTTCGGGATGATCGTCTTTTCTGTCTGGCGGTCTACAATTATTGAACTTGCGTGTACAGTTTTTGCATGTACTCGTTCACTTCGTCGGCTGCTTGGAACATCATGAACGAATGTTGCAAGATGATTTCCGGTGAGAAGCCGAGGTCGAGATCGAGCGTTGAAGCGAGCGTGACGTCACGGTCGCTGTCGAGCACGCAACGGAAGTACTTGAACTCTTGGTTGAACTCGTTCAATGCGTTGAGGATCGGTAGGTCTTCGACGTAGTCCGGCACGTGCGTCACTGTCGCGGCGTATAGCTCGGCGTCAGTCGTCTTTTTGTTGAAGGCGATAATCATAACGGGCTGGGCCCCAGATTTAGTCGTTTCACGCGTTAAAAACGTGACGTGCGTTTCGGTCTCGCTCTCTTTGAACGTCATGTTGCGTTCTGCGACGAGCGCTTTGAATGATTCTACTTTTTCTTCGAAGTTCACAAAGAAATCCCCCTTAAAAGTCGTTACTCTAACTTTCTCCCATTTGAGAGGGGAAAGCAAGGGGAACTAGCGTTTCATCAACATTTTGATGGCTTCTTCGACCGTTTCCGACGTATCTTCGCCATCTTGTTGCGCCGTGATGATGCACTGCTCCAAGTTCTTGGCGACGATGATCGTCGAGGCGCGGTCGAGTGCCGATCGGGCCGCGCTCAGTTGTGTCACGACGTCGCGACACTCCTTGCCTTCTTCCATCATGCGGATGATGGCCCGGATCTGGCCTTCGACCCGTTTCATCCGGTTCAACACTTTCGTGTCGTATTGATACTGTTCCATAAGTTTCACCTCTATATTCAAATCGTTCAGTAACCCAACTAGTAGTGTGTAGTCTCATCTTAATACGTGGGGGAGTATGTGTCGAGCAACAACGTTTAAGCCGGAAAAAATCGACTGTTTGCCGATTCGTCAAACTTTTCCCTTGCAATCGCATACCATAGGGGGTATATTAATGACGTGGAAGCGAATTGTTCAATGAATCACAAAGTTTATCGAACGCCCGCTACCAAGCTGATCATGAATACGTGAAATGACTATAGATAAAAAGGATGGGTAAACAAAGATGAAAGCATCGGCTTTAAAACGTCAAATGGACTTTGAAGTCCCTGTAAACATCGTCGACGTGCGCGAACGCGACGAGTTTCAAGAAGCACACATCGCGGGGGCGGCGAATTATCCGCTCTCTGAAATAACGGAGTGGATTGATACGCTCGACACAGACCAAGAGTACATCGTGCTTTGTCGTTCGGGCGCTCGCAGCACGCAAGCTACTTGGCAAATGGAAGCAAAAGGTTATAAAGTGGTCAATATAGAAGACGGCTTGATGAGCTGGCCTGGTGAAGTCGTCAAAGGAGGAAATGAGCAATGAGTAAAAAAATCGTAATTGTCGGTGGGGTAGCAGGTGGTGCTTCGGCAGCCGCACGTCTCCGTCGCTTAAATGAAGAAAATCAAATCGTCATGTTCGACCGTGGCGAATATATCTCATTTGCCAACTGTGGTCTCCCATACTACATCGGTGACGTGATTCAAGACCGTCAAAAATTGCTCGTCCAAACAGTTGAGGGCATGAACAAACGGTTCCAACTCGATATCCGCAACTTGACGGAAGTGATGAAAATCAACCGCGCTGAGAAGACGGTGACGGTGAAACACGTCCAAACGGGTGAAACGTACGATGAGTCATACGACGTCCTCGTCTTGTCGCCTGGAGCGAAACCGATTCGTCCGAACATTCCTGGAATCGAGGAAGCAGAAGATATCTTCACGCTCCGAAATATTCCGGATACAGATAAAATCCGCAGCTACGTCGATGACAAGGCACCGAAACACGCGACGGTCATCGGAGGCGGCTTCATCGGAATCGAGATGGCTGAAAACTTACGTGAACGCGGCGTTGACGTGACGCTCGTCGAAATGGCGGATCAAGTCATGACACCGCTCGACCGTGAGATGGTCGCACCAATCCATGAACATATGCGTCTCCATGGCGTGGACCTCCAATTGTCAGACGGCGTGTCGTCGTTCTCTGATCAAGGGAAGAAGATTCATTTGACGAGCGGCCGTGTCATTGAAACGGACATGGTTGTCATGTCGATCGGGGTCATTCCTGAATCGACGATCGCCCGAGAAGCCGGTCTTGAGACAGGAACACGTGGCGCTATCCGTGTCAACGAGAAGATGCTCACGTCGGATCCGAACATCTATGCGATCGGGGACGCGGTCGAAGTGCTCGACTATATCTTCAAAGAGCCAACGGTCGTTCCGCTCGCATGGCCAGCCAACCGTCAAGGACGCCTCGTTGCCGACATCATTAACGGCCGCGACGTGAAGTACAACGGGACGATGGGTACCGGGATCGCAAAAGTGTTCGACATGACTGTCGCTTCGACAGGATGGAACGAGAAACGTTTGAAAGCGGCCGGCAAAGAGTTTGAAGCCGTCCACGTGCACCCAGGTTCACACGCAGGCTACTACCCAGGATCGACTCCGGTTTCACTCAAACTGTTGTTCCATCCGACAACGGGTGAAATCTACGGTGCTCAAGGTGTCGGGATGAACGGTGTCGATAAACGGATCGACGTCATCGCGACAGCAATCAAAGGTGGTTTGACGGTCCTCGACCTGCCAGACCTCGAACTTAGCTACGCACCGCCGTTCAGCTCGGCGAAAGATCCGGTCAACATGATCGGTTACGTCGCCTCGAACGTCATCCTCGGTGACAACGAAGTCGTGCATTGGGACGAGATTGACGCATTGGTCGAGAACGGTGCGACACTCCTTGACGTCCGTGACGAGTCTGAGCATGAGCTCGGGAAAATTCCTGGGTCGATCAACATCCCGCTCAACTCGCTCCGTGACAACTTGGACAGCTATAGTAAAGACGAGACGATCTACGTGACGTGTCAAGTCGGCCTTCGTGGCTACCTGGCTTCACGCATCTTGCGCCAAAATGGCTTTAAAGTGAAAAACTTGAGCGGTGGCTACAAGACGTGGTCGCAAGTACGACGTGATTTTGACGCGCTCGAGACAGTTAAAACGGCAGATGAGACTGCTGCGACAGCAACGAAGGAGGCACCACCCGCAATGACGAATGAACCAGTCGGAGAACCGATTTTCCTTGATACATGTGGTCTTCAATGCCCGGGCCCGATTTTAGAAGTAAATAAAAAAGTGGCAGAGCTCGGCGAAGGCGAGACGCTCCGCGTCCTCGCAAGCGATCCTGGTTTCTTCGCAGACATCGAAGCATGGGCGAAAAAGACGGGTAATAAACTCGTCTCGAAACAGTTCGTGAACGGTCGCGTCGAAGCGATCCTTCAAAAAGGCAACGGCCCTGCGGCCGCTCAAGCAGGAGCACCAGCCGGCGACGGCGCTTCGATGGTCGTCTTCAGCGGAGACCTCGACCGTGCCCTCGCCTCGTTCATCATCGCTCAAGGCGCAGCGGCAATGGGCAAAGAAGTGACGATGTTCTTCACATTCTGGGGATTGAACGTCATTCGTAAACCAGACGCACCTGACGTGAAGAAGCAAGGTCTCGAGAAGATGTTCGGCATGATGATGCCTTCGCATGCTGGAGAACTTCCGCTCTCGAACATGAACTTCGGTGGGGTTGGCCAGAAAATGATGAAGAAAGTGATGAGCGACAAGAACGTGCCATCACTTGACCAAATGATTAAATCGGCACAAGAAGCAGGCGTCAAGATGGTCGCTTGTACGATGTCGATGGATGTCATGGGAATCAAAGAAGAAGAGTTGATCGACGGCATCAATCTCGGCGGTGTGGCAGCATACCTCGGGGCAGCTGAAGGCGGCAACTTGAACCTGTTCATCTAAGTGAATTAAATAATCAGAGCGACTGGCCATGGGCCGGTCGCTTTTTCTATTGTTTGGGTGTGAAACTTGAAAATTGCTGAAAAAGATTGCATTCTCCGCACACTTTTCCTATAATTCTAATCATGTTAAGAAAGTTGACATAACTTTTACTTATAACTAAACATACATTTTGGAGGATTGAAGATGGAGAATATGATCGAAAAGTTTGTTGGGCAAGCGAACGACCTGCTCTGGTCGTCGGTGCTCATCGTCGTTCTTGTCGCGTTAGGCCTTTACTTCACGATTCGCATGGGGTTCGTTCAGTTCCGTATGCTTCCTGAAATGTTCCGCCTCTTGTTCAAAGACGGCATGAAGCGTGAAAAAGGACAAGTGTCTTCGTTCCAAGCGTTCGCCATCGGGACGGCAGCACGTGTCGGAACAGGCAACATCGCCGGTGTCGCGACAGCGATCGCGCTCGGTGGTCCGGGAGCTGTCTTCTGGATGTGGATCATCGCTTTAGTCGGTTCCGCCTCGGCGTTCGTCGAGAGCACGCTCGCACAGGTCTATAAAATTCGAGATGGCCGTACATGGCGCGGGGGACCGGCTTACTACATGGAGCGTGCCCTCGGACAACGGTGGCTCGGCATCTTGTTCGCCATCCTCATCACGTTCTCGTTCGGTTTTGCTTTTAACTCGGTACAGTCGAACACGATTTCGTTGTCTGTGAGCAACCAATTTGGAATTAGTACGACGACGGTCGGTATCGTATTGGCAGTCGTCACAGCAATCGTCATCTTCGGTGGAATTCAATCGATCGCCGTACTTTCCAGTATCATCGTTCCAATTATGGCCGGCGGTTACATCTTGCTAGCTTTATGGATCATGATTTCAAACGCTTCGCTATTGCCGAGCGTGTTCGGTCTCATCTTCTCTGAAGGTGTGCTCGGGCTCGAGCAACTGTTCGGCGGGGCAATCGGGGCGATGGTCCTTCAGGGGATTCGCCGCGGTCTGTTCTCGAACGAAGCAGGTATGGGGTCGGCTCCGAACGCGGCGGCGACTGCTGAAGTATCACACCCTGTCAAACAAGGCTTGATCCAATCGTTCAGCGTCTTCGTCGATACACTTCTCATCTGTACGTCGACAGCGATGATCATCTTGTTGTCAGGCGTGGCTGGTTCGGAAGCGTTCGCAGGTGTCGAATTGACACAAGCGGCACTCACGGCTGAGATTGGTCCGATGGCGACATCGTTCCTGACGATTGCGATTTTCTTGTTCGCGTTCAGCTCGATCCTAGGAAACTACTACTATGGTGAGACGAACATTCAGTTCATCTCGAATAAAAAGATTTATGTCACGCTCTACCGCATCGGTGTCGTCGGGATGGTCCTCTTCGGAGCGATCCGTTCGGCCGGTCTCGTCTGGTCGATCGCCGACGTGTTCATGGGACTCATGGCGCTCGTCAACTTGTATGCGATTTTCCGTCTTGCGAAAGTCGCGCGGCTCGTGCTCGACGATTATTTGGAGCAACGCCGTCAAGGAGACGATCCGGTATTTTATGCCGACTCGATCGAAGACCTGCCTGGTCGTGAATATTTAGAGGCTTGGGATAACGAGGAAGAAGAAGTCAAAACGGGTACGTTCCGTTCATAAGCAACAAACCGTCTACGAATATACGTAGACGGTTTTTTTGCGTCTGAAAGAAGGGTAAAGTGAAGAAAAGGGGGGCGTTCACTCATGGAGACGACACATTATATACGCATTTCCCCGGAAGTATGGGTCTCGTTCGGTCAAGACCCGGAGATGATTTTAGACTGGTTGCTTCACGTGCACGAGCAACACCGTGACACGTACGAGACGTTGACGCTTCCAAATATTGAACGGTTTCAACAAATACTCGGTCAAATCGAGGTGTATATCGACGGGAATGATACGTATAACTTGGAGATGGCCGTCATCGGGGAAGAGTTGGTCGTCAATGAGAAGCAGGCGGTCGTCGTCGGGATTTTGACGCCGCAGCTGCTTCATATCGTCAAAGACGCGATGAACGCCTTCAAAAAAGAAGATGTCGGAGAGATGGCGCTAGTGAATCGTGACAGTCTCGATGACATTTGGCTCAAATGGACGCTGTTGAAGCGCTTCTGTGACGAGGCGAGCGAACGGGATGAGCTCGTGTTGATTTATTATGAATGAATTCCTCTATCACATGGTATAATTTAACAAAAATGACGGAGGGATGGAGCGTGGATTTTTTAGGACTTCTGTTATGGATTGGGCTTTTCATTAATCCGTTTTTAGGTTATCAAACGGGGGAGAAATGGATTGGGCGTCTGACGCTCGGATCTTTACTCGTATTGATGGGCTTGTTTTTGTATCGGCATAGCGGATTCGATGCGTATGAGTCGTTGCAAAGCGTATGGGATGTGCTACTTACGGTTTATCTGCTCATGCTCGTCATGAATAGTTATTTAGTTAGTCGACGACTTGTTCCAGAACTGACAGTATTTCATATCAGTTTCATTGCACTGTCTAGCTTTATGTTGAGCCAAATTTGGTCAGTTCTATCCTTGAAAACGTGGAAGACGTCTCAACTTGTCGATACACAAACCTTGCTGTTGACACTTATAATCGCGTTAATCCTCTTACTTATCGTTTGTTTGAAGATGGTGGATCGTCGAGCCAATGCATAAAAAATCCCGAAGCGTGTAAGTTCACATGCTTCGGGATTTCGTTTATTTCAATGCGATTTCAAGTGCTTTGACGTTCTCGCGCATCAAGTCGAAATAGCTTTGGTCCATCTGTTCTTTCGTGACCGATTCAAGGTTGTAAATCGTCACCGCTTCGGCACCGATTTCATTTTTGACGACTTCGGCCACTTTCGGTGTCACCGTGTCCTCGAACGCGATGTACTTCAAGTCATGGAGCTCTGCCTCTTCGATGACTCGCTTCAACGCTTGCTGTGACGGCTCTTCAGACGGCGTGAGACCAGTGATCGGAAGCTGGTCGAAACCGTATCGTTCCGCCAAGTAGCCATAAGCCGCGTGCGTCACGAGGAGCTCTGACTTCGAACCGGCGTCGACAGCCGCTTGCAGCTCGGCATCGAGCGTGTCGGCTTCTTCTTTGAATGCGCTCAACCGATCTGCGAATTCGTCTTTATAGTCAGGCGCTTGCTCGGCGAACGACGCCTCAACCGCTTCTGCCATCGAGACGGCGTTCATCGGATCGAGCCAGACGTGCGGGTCGTATTGGCCGTGATTGTGACCGTCGTCCTCGCTGTGGCCTGCTTCTTCTTCCGTATGCCCATCTTCCTCGTGGCCATGCTCGTCTGCTTCGTGGCCGTGCTCATCCTCACCGTGAACGTGGACCGTGTCGTCAGCCGAGAGCAGAGCGATGTCTTCTGCTGTTTTGACGAACGTGACGTCCTCACTCGCGAGACTCTGTTCCATCGACTCGACGTACGGCTCAAGGTCATGGCCGATCGTGAGGAATAGATCAGCTTCCGCGATCTGTGTCATCTGTTTTGAAGTCGGCTCGTACGTGTGCGGGTCGGCGCCGGGCGGGATCACCATCTCAACGCGGACGCGATCGCCCCCGATCTCTTCGGCAATCGATTTTAAGGCGAATGTCGACGCGTATACCGTCAACTGATCGCTCGCTTCGTCTGTAGCATTTGTAGCATTGCTCTCTTCGTTGTTGGCGCAACCGCCGAGTAAAAGTGTCCCGGCCGCGGCGACGCTCATTAATTTCTTGTTCATGTATTATTCCGCCTCTCAATTCTCTATATCAATTATTAAACCGTAACGGTTACGTTCTGTGACTGCGTCTAATATTATAGGGGGCAGTCAATCACACGTCAAGTCCGACTTCCGATGGATGGTTTTTTAAGAAAAAGGGAATATGATTAAAAAAAGAGCGAGGAGTGGATTTGTATGAGAAAGGAGACCGCCTGGTTTGTCGGGGGCGCTGCGTTAGCGGCGGCGACCGCAGCCGGGGCGAGCGTTTGGAATCAGTACGGTTCGCTCGTTAGATGGCAAGAACCAGAGATGACGGTTCGCCCGTCTATACGCAAACGACGAACCCACACGTACAAGGTCGTCAACGACCAACCGCTCCAATTCGATATATACTACCCACCGGGCGATGGACCGTTCCCGGTCGCCGTCTACGCGCACGGTGGCGCGTTCGTCCGCGGAGGCCGAGGCATGGTGACGTTGTTCCATCCCCTTCTCGATCATTTCTTGGGGAAAGGGTTCGCCATCGTCAGCATCGACTATCGACTGTTCGAGGACGGGGTCTACTTCCCGGACAACATCATCGACGTGTCTGACGCGCTCTGTTACTTGAAACAACATGACGGGCTTCTCAATCTCGATATCGATCAATTGATCGGCTGGGGGGACTCGGCTGGGGCGGCGCTCGTCCTCGCGACGGCGCTCGACCGGGGTAAACAGTTCACAGGTGAACTCGGTGACGATGTGCCGCCGATGAAAGGTGTCATCGCGCTGTATCCGCCGACGAACTTCCTCTTGTTCAAGTTCATCCAGACATGGCTTGCGCACTTGAAGTTTTACGAGGGCAGTCGCGAGGCGTGGCGTGAATTGATGGTGAAATGTTCACCGGTCACACATCTGTATGACGACGCGCCGCCGATTCTCATCTTGCACGGGAAAAAAGACCCGATCGTCCCGTTCGGGCAAGCGCTCCATTTCGTCGAGCACGCCAGTGAGGTCGGGGCGAACGTCCAGCTCATCTCGTTCCCGAACGGTACCCACTCGCTTGCAAGTTTTCTCCAATCTGATAATCCGATTAAAGAAACACAGCTCATGGCCCGCATCGATCGTTTCATCGACGATGCCTTGACGTGACGTTGCGCTTTTTTAGAAAGATGTTACGATTGGAAAAGATTTAACGATTACGAAGGAGTGAAGAGTGTGACGGAACTTTGTTTAGTCCGACATGGTCAGACAGATTGGAATTTTCAAGAAATCATTCAAGGACGGGAAGATATCCCGCTCAATGCGCTTGGGCATCGCCAAGCCGAAGAGAGCGCGGCTTTTTTAAGTCAAGAGAACTGGGACGTGATCGTCGCGAGCCCGCTCACGCGAGCAATCGATACGGCCCATTACATCGCGGAGGCGTGTGGGATCGGTCCGGGCGAGATTATTCAAGACGAACGGTTCATCGAGCGTGAGTTCGGCCATGCGTCAGGCAAACCGGTGCCTGGCATTTACGAGGCCGTTCAAGCGGACGATCAGGAACGGGTTCCGGGTCTTGAGTCGGAAGACGAGATGCGGGCCCGGGTGCTTGAAGGGATGGAACATCTCGTCGAGGTGCATAAAGGGAAGCGGATCATCGTCGTCTGCCATTCGCATGCAATCAAAGCCGCCCTATCGGCGGTCGATGACACGTACACGTTCCGCCATGCCATGCGGAACGCCTGCTCGAACTATATCGAACATCGTGAAGATCAGTTCGTCGTAAAGGCAGTGAACGTTGCCGATCATATTACGAACGAGATCGTCACGAAGTGAGGAGAGGCTCATGACGACATTGCTCTGGATTTTCATCATCGCATCATTTGTTGTCGCGTTCGCGGGATTGATCTATCCGGTCATCCCGAGCGTGCTGTTCTTATTCATCGGTTATGTGATTTACGGATTCGGGTTCTCGTTTGAACCGCTCACATGGACGTTTTGGCTCTGGCAAATCCTGTTCTTGATTTTCTTGTTTGCGGTCGACTACATCGTCACACGGGCGACAGTCGACAAGCGCGGCGGCTCGGAACGGGCGAAGTGGGGCGCGACCATCGGTTTAATCGCCGGACCGTTCATCTTCCCGCTCGTCGGCGTACTCATCTTCCCGTTCATCTTTG
This sequence comes from Exiguobacterium sp. SH0S2, assembly GCF_004337185.1. Lineage (NCBI taxonomy): Bacteria > Bacillati > Bacillota > Bacilli > Caryophanales > Exiguobacterium > Exiguobacterium sp. SH0S2. The sequence goes on from NZ_SJVB01000004.1 coordinate 309,122, forward strand.
CGTTTTTAGCGGAGCTCACGCTCGGCAAAACGACGCGCGAGGCGTGGAGCATCGGCGTCGGGACGGTGCTCGCATTCCTTGGGAGCACCGTGCTCAAAGTCATCGGGATGACGATGATGGTCATCTTGTTTTTCATGTATATCTAAAGGCGGAGAAAATTCTTCGTCTTTTTTGGTTGAGCCGTTTACAAAAACGGGGAAAGAAAAACAAGACCGTTCGCTTATTCGAACGATCCTGTCTTGACGAGCTGGGTGAAGGCAGAGCGGCTGAACGACTGTTGCTGCTCGACTTGTTTTTCGAAGAACGACGGTTTGAGATTGGCGTCCGCCACCCCTTCTGAGATCAAGGAGTCGAGAACTTGTTTCGTCGGATCTTGTTTTGGCAGGAGCATCAATCCTTCAGCGACGAACGTGTGATGGTTCGACAGCGAACGCTCGCTCGTGAACGTCATCGCGATGGCCGCGGGACGGTTATTGGCCGAGGTGATGACCGCCTCTGCTAAAAGAAGGATCCGTTTATTCAAATAGTGGTGGAGCATGACGGCAAATTCGGTCGGGACGAGCATTTCGAGGAGCCATTCATTATCGTGTTCTTTCGAGATGATCAACCCGTCGAGCAGCTCGATCGGGAGGTTTAACTCGTTGCCGTACTCGTCTTGGACGAGGCGGACTTGGACCAGACGGAACGTTTTCATCGTATCGATCCCTTCCACGTTTTCTTTAACTCATCTTAACATAGTCTGATTCGAAGATTGTGTTACGATAACGGGGAAGCGACGTGAATATCAGAGGATAAGGAGGCATCACCATGAGTTGGATTGTTGGCATAATCGGATATATCACGATCCTAGCAATCGGTTATTACGGTGTCCTTTTCTTCAAAGTAAAGCAAGAACGGAGTCGAGCCGGGTATCGCATCTTTCTTTTACTCTCGGGACTGTTCTTCGTGAGTGGGAGTGACTATATCATCGCCTTGTTCCAGGGGGACACGGAGGCGACGTTTTGGCAGCGGACCATCTATTTCATCTTGATTTTGATTTCCCTTTCGATCGCACTTTACTTTCGGAGAAAAGAAGATAAACTCCATGCGCACGAAATGACGACCGCATAAAGAAAAGGTTACGGGGACGCCCCGTAACCTTTTCTTTATTTTGGAATCCGTGTTTGACGGATCATTTCGAGCTTCAAATCCCACAGCGGCTTGCTGAACGTGACCGCATACACTTCTGGCAACCGGAGTCGCTTGTACTCTTCCCATAGTCCGTTCATCTGCTCATGGTGATACTGGCGGATGTCTGTCGCACTCGGCAAGTCGTACACGCGCTTCCCATCTAGGAAGATCGGTTCGAGCAAACGTTTGACGGTGAAGTTGCGCGTCTTGATTCGGAACGCCGGGTCACGCACGTCGATCAAGTCGATCTCTGTATACGTCTCGACCGGTTCGTCGGCGAGCGCGATGTAATCCCCTTTGAACTTGCCCGTCTCGTTATCGATGATCCGGTAAAGTTCTTTCTTGTGCGGGGTCGTCGTCTTCACTTTCGAGGACGACACTTTGATGACCGGTTTCAACTCGCCGTCGGCCCCTTCACGGGCGACGAGCTTGTACACCATCCCGAGGGCCGGCTGTTCATAAGCCGTGATCCCGCGCGTCCCGACGAGGAACGTGTCGGCTTCAGCGCCTTGCATCCGCAAGTCTTGGATGACGTACTCGTCGAGGTCACCTGAGACGACAATTTTAACGTAGTCGAGACCGGCCGCGTTCAATGCTTTCCGAGCCCGTTTTGATAAGTAGGCAAGGTCGCCCGAATCGAGACGGACCGATTTCAAGCGGTATCCTTTCGCCTCGAGCTCTTTTGCGACCGTGATGGCGTTCGGGAGCCCCGATTTGAGCGTGTCGTATGTGTCGATCAACAGGCTCGTGTTGTCCGGATACATCTCGGCAAACGAACGGAACGCCTCGAGTTCGTCATCATGAAACTGGATGTCGGCGTGCTCCATCGTCCCTCCGGTCGGGACGTTAAAATCACGTCCTGCCGAAACGAGGCTCGTCACGTCAAAGCCGGCGATGTAAGCGGCGCGCGTCCCATAGTAGGCGGCGTCGACGCCTTGGGCACGGCGGGCCCCGCCTTCAAGCAACGTCTCATTCGGCGCGGCTTGACGGATTCGGGCGTACTTCGAGGCAATGAGTGACTCATGGTTAGCGATGTTGAGGAGCGCCGTTTGGAACAGCTTCGCTTCGAAGATCGTCGACTCGATCCGGACGACTTGTTCGTGCGGGAAGATGATTTCACCTTCGCGCACACTATAGAGAGAACCGGTGAACTTGAAGTTGCGGAGAACGTCACCGAACTCGTCCTCGAACCCGAGCTGTTCTTTCAAATAAGCAATATCGGCTTCCGTGAACGAGACGTTCTCTAAATAGTGCACGATATTTTGCAAGCCGGCGAAGACGACGTAACCGCCGCTGAACGGGTTCGAGCGGTAGTAAAGGTCGAAGACGACTTTTTCGTTATGACGGCCTTGTTTCCAATAAATATACATCCAGCGTGGGAGATAAAGGTCGGTATGAAGCGCTAAGTTGCGATGTAACATTGTAGTTTCCTTTCTGTTTGGCGTCACTTCCCGGTCACAGTAGCTCCGAGGGTCGTGACAAAATGTTCGAGCGCCCAGTCGTGTCCGACCGGGTTAAAGCTTTGAACCGCATCCGCATGGACGACGATCTTGTATCCGAGGTTGTACGCATCGACGGCCGTATGGAGCACACAGATGTCGGTGCATACACCGACGAGATGGACTTCATGGATGCCGCGCTCACGTAGGCGAAGGTCAAGGTCTGTGCCTGCGAAGGCGCTGTAACGCGTCTTGTCGATCCAATGATCGGCGCGTTCGGCGGCGGGTTTGACGGCGCCGTACAACTCGCGACCTTCCGTGCCCCGAATGTTGTGGGGTGGGAACAACGTCGTTTCAGGGTGATACGTGTCGCCGGCGTCATGGACGTCGTTCGCGACGACGACGTAGTCCTCTGTTGAAAATTCCTCGATCAACTGGACGATTCGTTCTTCTATGTCTTGCCCGGGTTTCCCGCAAGTCAAACGACCCGTGTCTGCGATAAAATCAAACGTATAATCAATGACGATCAATGCCCGCATGGGAAGTCTCCTCTCTCTTGTGAAGAATGATTTGGCTATCTTTCTTATTCTAAATCATTTTGCGGCATGCGAAAAAGATTATTTTCGCGCTTGGTCGGGTAGTAAGTGTAAGAGGAACTGCAATCGAAAGGGGAATCAGCTGATGATTTTGTCATCGACCGAACTGTCTGAACAGTTGTCACGATTACCGGGCTGGGAAGTCGTCGAAGGGGAGTTACAAAAAACGTATCGCCTCGAGACGTTTCCGGAGGCGATCCAATTCGTTCATCTCGTCGCCGATATGGCCGAGACGCTCAACCATCATCCGAACATATTGATCGAGTATCGCAACGTCACGCTCACCGTGTCGACACACGACGAAGGAGGCATCACAGAGAAGGACATCATGCTCGCGAAAGGCTGTGAGGAACTTGTCTAAACTGTTTATGACGTTCGCCTCAGGCAGTGTGGCCGATCGGTTGCGCAAGGAACCGGGCGTCATCGTCGCGAGCGGCAACGAGACAATCTTGCTTGCCGAAGGGGACAAGTCCCCGTTCCAGAGTGGGAAGACGTTCCAGATCGAAGAAGCGGCAGGACAATTCGCGCCGACAGGGAATATCATCTATGCGAACATCCCGGTCGACTCGAACGCCCGGTCGCTCTTGTTCCACCGATTGCTGAAAGAAAAGTCTCGTCTCGGGTCTGGGCACAACGGATTTGCCGCGTATCGGCTCGGCGTTGACCCGGACGACAACCACGGGATTGTCATCATTCAATTCACTGAAGAAGGAAATCGGTTCCGTGATTCGACCGACTACTTACTGTTTCAAGAACGGTTGAAAGAAGCCGTCGAACAAAAAGGGGCCGGTCCGATCATAAAACACTATGTCGTCAGTGAACCGGATAACCTATAATAAACATAACGTCACGTTAGGGGAGGATTTTTTTATGAACAAGAACTACTTCTGGATGGGTTTGGCGGCAGGTGCCATTATCGGTGCCAGCGCATCGCTACTCCACAAAGAGACACGCGATCAGCAGATCAGACAGCTCAAAGGGATGAAGTCACGACTCAAGTCGACGGACACATCGACGCAATCACATTCGGTTGGGCTCCAAGCCTCATCGAAAAGCAGCTTGAAAGATCGCGTCATGGACTTGAAGGCGTTGTACGAAGAAAACCAAGACACGATCCAAAACCTCGTCGAAGACGTCAAAGACTTGGTCGACGCGCTCCAAGACGCACGTCATAAAAATCAGATTTAATTCAAATGGCCAAGCGCTGAGCGCTTGGCCATTTTTTCATAAGAACTGTGCGAACAAGCCGAAAACGGCGAGCCCGATAATGACGTAGAAAATCCATTTGCTGTCGCTCGAATGGACGACAGGCGGAGCGTACTTCCGCGGCTTGTACTTCCCGTAACGGAGCGGACGCGAGTAAGGCACCGTGAAACGAGACAGCGGGATCGCGAGCAAGAATCCGGCCAAGAATCCGTACACGTGTCCCCAAAGCGACACGTTCGACCCGATGAGCGTGAACACGGCGCTGATGGCGACGAAGATATAGACGAGTCGAGCGTCTTGGCTGTAGATGAGCGTACGGCGGAAGCGGCCGATGAAAACGTAGAAGCCGAGAATCGCTAAAATCGCACCCGAAGCACCGGCCTGCAGGTAGAACAGTTCGCTCACCGTGAAGAAGGTCAACAAGTTGGCGAGCGCACCCGCCACGAGATAAAACACGGCGAACTTCACATGACCGACCATGCGTTCCATGGCAGGTCCGAAAATGATGAGCGCGAACGAGTTGAACAGCAAGTGACCGAGGCCTAAATGAATGAAGTTGGCTGTCACGAGACGGTACCACTCGCCCTGGGCGAGCGCGAGGTGGAACGACCCTCCGAGCGCGACGATACGCAGTGAGGGCATCAAAGAATCGATGACAAACACGAGCAGTTGGATTACAATGAACAGCGTTACGAGCGGATACGCCCGTACGAACGTTTGAACATTCTCAGTACGACTAAACATAGCATCACCTCTTTTCTTAATTGTATAAGGAAACGAGTGAAAAAGGAAAGGAGCGAGTGTCCTATGATTGCGGGAATCGGAATCGATATCGTCGAGCTAGAACGGATCGCTCGCTCGATCGAACAACCTCGCTTTATGAACCGGGTGCTTACGGAGGCAGAGCGCGGGCTTGCCCTCACGTATTCAGACGAACGCCGAATCGAGTTCGTCGCCGGTCGGTTCGCGGCGAAAGAAGCCTACGCCAAAGCGGTCGGGACAGGCATCGCCCGCGGTTTGTCGTGGCAGCAGATCGAAATATTGCCGGACGAGACGGGACGCCCGCATATGACGGCGCCTCACCCGGGCCGGATTCATGTCAGCATTAGCCATAGCGAACGGTACGCCGTCGCACAAGTCATCATTGAAGAGGGGGATCACCATGTTTCGTCCAAGTTGGATTGAAATCGACCGGGCGGCGATCGCCCACAACATCATCGAAATCAAAAAACGTATCCCGCAAGCGCTCATGGCGGTCGTGAAAGCGAACGCCTACGGGCACGGGGCCGTTGAGGTCGCGAACATCGCGCTCGCAAACGGGGCGACGATGCTCGGAGTCGCCTTGCTTGAAGAAGCAATCGAGCTTCGAGACGCCGGTATCACCGCCCCGATCCTCGTCATGGAAGCACAATTCCCAGAATACGCCGGAGTCGCGGCCGAGCATGATGTGACGCTCTCCGTGTTCTCGGCCGACTGGTTACGTGAGGCGAAAGCGTATGTGACCGAGCGGCCGCTCACCGTACACGTCAAAGTCGACACAGGCATGGGACGTCTCGGCTTGCGGACGCGGGCCGAACTTGACGCACTTCTCGATGCAGCCGACGACCGCTTTGACGTCGAAGGGATTTATACACACTTCGCGACGGCCGACGAACCGGACAGTCCGCTCTATTACGAGCAACAAAAGCGGTTCAGTCAGTTGATCGACGGACTCATCCCGCGCTTCCGCTACATTCATACATCGAACTCGGCCGGGGCGATCCGGATGGCCGGAGAAGATGTTCCCTATAACCTTGTCCGTGTCGGCATCGCGCTGTACGGGTTATACCCATCGAGCGAGATGGCGTCGGCGTATGCGTTCTTGAAACCGGCGTTCACATTGAAGAGCCGACTCATGCAAGTGAAGACGCTTGAAGCCGGGCAGACGGTCAGCTACGGTGCGACTTACACGACGACGGCCGATGAATGGATCGGGACGGTACCGGTCGGTTATGCCGACGGCTGGATCCGCAAGGCGAGCGGCTTCGAAGTCGACGTCGAGGGCGAGCGTTGCCCGATCGTCGGACGGGTGTGCATGGACCGCTTCATGATCCGCCTTCCGCACGAGTTCTCGGTCGGCACCGTCGTCACGTTGATCGGCGGGGCGGTCGCCATCGATGAACTCGCGGCACACCTCGGGACCATCAATTACGAGGTCGTTTGTCAATTGACGAGTCGATTGCCACGGCGCTACGTGTAAATCATAAACGTGTGAAATTATCTGAATTCTTTCGTGAATCCTCTATATTTTCCCATTCTTGCGTGTTATATTGATAAAGAACGCGGGAAAAATTCCGCCAATCACCGAAACGATTCTGGAGGTGCAAGATGTTGAAACAGCGAACTGCGGGTGCTCTAGTGTCCGTTCCAGATCGGTTCTCGCAGCATGTGAGTCCGATTTCGATGAAAGATCGTGAATCACTGTCATTGAACGATGTAGTGACGTACTTGTCTAAGGAAATTGCTGATCGACAACAAGCACTGCGTGAAGAATTGGCGAAAGGCTATCAAGAGATGGCCGCGTTTAATTTGAATATGGCAGAAGAGATGCTGATGATTGAGACGGAAGCCGAACATGCTCTCTTACGTCAAGTAAGCGGGGTGTGAGCGGAGTGATCGTAAAGCGTGGTGACGTGTTTTATGCGAATCTGTCGCCCGTAGTCGGTTCAGAGCAAGGTGGAGTTCGTCCGGTTCTCGTCATTCAAAACGATATCGGCAATCGCTTTAGCCCGACCGTCATTGTCGCTGCGATTACGGCTCAGATCCAGAAAGCAAAACTGCCGACTCATGTGGAAGTATATCAAGTCAAACACGGCCTCGAACGAGACTCCGTGATTTTGCTTGAACAGATTCGAACGATTGATAAGCGTCGTCTGACGGATAAAGTCACTCATCTCGATGATGAGACGATGCACAAAGTTGACCGAGCGCTAGAGATCAGTATGGGATTAATCCCGCTCTAGCTTACATATAACTAAACCGGTACATGGGTATCGGTTTTTTTTCAAAAAGATCGATAAAAGTGGTTTCAAATCCTGAAATAAGGGAAATATGATTAATCGTACTCAATTTTTCTATGCGTAACATTAGGAGGGAATATACAATGGATTTAGCGATTCGCGAGCAAGTCATTGGAGAACAATTACACCTTTACGTTTCTGGAGAGGTAGACACATATACGGCACCAAAATTGAAAGAGGTCTTGCACCCGGCGATTACGGAACAAGATGTCATCGTTCATTTGGACGAAGTCGACTATATGGACTCAACAGGTCTCGGCGTCTTCGTCGGCGCACTTAAAATTGCCAAACGTAACGAGAAAGAGTTGTCGCTCGTCGGCGTTACCGATCGCGTCAACCGTCTCTTTGAATTGACAGGCCTAGACAAGTTATTGTCGATCAATACAAACGTAAGAGGTGGCACGAAATGAGTAACATCGAACAGACGGTGATGACGTTCCCGGCCAAACCGGAATATGTCGGCGTGGTCCGTTTAGTCGTCTCAGGAATCGCTAACCGTATGGGATATACGTACGACGAGATCGAGGATATTAAAATCGCGGTCTCGGAAGCGTGTGGCAACGCTGTTCAGCACGCTTATGAAGACCAAGAGGGTGAAGTGAAGCTCACGTGCGGCGTCCACGACGACCGCCTCGAGATGACGATCGAAGACTCGGGCAAGACGTTCTCGGACGACGTGAAACGCCAAGCGGCTCCGGTCGAGGAGACGGCAGAAATCGAATCGCTTCACGAAGGGGGACTCGGTCTTTTCCTCATTGAAGCGTTAATGGATAACGTCTCGATCAACAAGGACAACGGTGTCAAAGTGACGATGACGAAACTCCTTAACAGGGACGAGGTGGATCAGAGTGCCAGCAAAATCTCAACAACGCCATCACAGTGATGATGAAGTATTAGAGTGGATTGAGCGCTATCAACAGGACGATCAAAACGAAGAAGTCCAGATGCTCCTCATCAACCGATACTCAGACCTTGTTGAAGCGCTCGCTCGAAAATTCTCGCGTGGCCGGGCCATCCATGATGACCTTGTGCAAGTCGGGATGATCGGGTTGCTCGCCGCACTTCGCCGTTTCGACCCGGAGTTCGGACGCAGCTTCGAATCATTCGCCGTTCCAACGATCATCGGTGAAATCAAGCGTTTCATCCGTGACAAGACGTGGAGCGTTCACGTGCCGCGTCGGATCAAGGAGCTTGGACCGAAAATCAAGAAGACGGTCGAAGAGCTGACGACAGAACTGCAACGGTCACCGCGCATCGATGAGATCGCCGAATACCTTGGCGTTTCCGATGAAGAAATTCTCGAAACGCTCGAGATGGGCAAGAGCTATCAAGCGCTCTCGGTCGACAGCTCAATTGAAGCGGACAATGAAGGCAGCACGGTCACACTGCTCGACCTCGTCGGCAGCCAAGAGCGTGGGTATGAGTCAGTCGACCAGCGCCTCATTCTCGAAAAGGCGTTCAGCGTCTTGAACGAGCGGGAACAAGCGATTTTGGAATGTGCTTACTATAAAAACATGAGTCAAAAAGAGACGGGCGAACTCCTCGGTATTTCCCAGATGCACGTGTCACGTCTACAACGACGCGCGCTCGAGAAATTGCGTGAGGCCATCAAAGTCCCACTCAACGAAGTATTCTCAAGCGATGACTAAACGGTCATCGTTTTTTTGTCGTCTTCTACAGAGTTTGCTACACTTCAATAGAGAAGAGAAAAGGAAGTGATTCGATTGATTACGAAGATTGCGAACGAATTAAAGCTGAATACGAGTCAAATCGAGACGGTACAACAACTTGCGTCGGATGGAGCGACGATCCCGTTCATGGCCCGCTATCGAAAAGAGATGACGGGGAATTTGGACGAAGTCGAGATCAAAGCGATCCTCGACTCGCTCCAATACGAAGAGAGTCTCCAAAAACGGAAAACAGACGTCCTCGCAAAACTCGAAGAACTCGAGAAGGCGACGCCGGAGCTGACACGGGCCATCGAGGTCGCGACGAGTCTCCAACAAGTCGAGGACATCTACTTGCCGTATCGTCCGAAGCGCCGGACGAAAGCCGAGCAGGGACGAGAGAAGGGGCTGCAGCCGCTCGCCGACTGGTTCCGAGAAGTATCTGCTTATTCGGTGCAACAAGCGGAGGGACTCGCGGGTGAACTGGCGCTAGAAGAGGCGCTTCCGTTCGTACAAGCGATCATCGGGGAAGAGTGGGGGGAAGAGGCAGCGCTCCGCCAGACGCTGCGGACGAAAGTGCGGAACGAGGCACTCCTCCGGTCCCAAAAGAAAAAGGCGGCAGAAGATGAGAAAGAAGTGTTCGCCCAGTATTACGACTACGAGGAGAAAGTGGTCGGCATCGTGCCGCACCGCATCCTCGCGTTGAACCGGGGTGAGCGGACCGACGTGCTCCAAGTGAAGCTCGTCTTTGACGAGACGTTGTTCTTGAAACGAGCAATCAGTAAGTTAGATCGTCTTCCGACCGAGAAACGGGATGTCGTGACGCTCGCTATAAAGGACGCGTTCAAGAAATCGGTCTTCCCGGCCATCGAACGTGAAATCCGCAGTTCGTTGACCGAGACGGCTGAAGAACAAGCGATCGACGTCTTCGCGAAGAATTTGAAGCAACTCTATATGCAGCCGCCACTCCGTGAAGTCGTCGTGCTCGGTATTGACCCGGCCTACCGGACCGGCTGTAAGTGGGCCGTCGTCAACGAGACCGGGAAAGTCGAAGAAGTCGGCGTGTTCTATCCGACGGCGCCGAAGCATGACGTGACCGGTTCAGAAAAAGTGCTCTCATCTCTTGTGAAACGCTATCCAATCTCCGTCATCGTCATTGGCAACGGGACCGCCTCACGTGAGACCGAGCAATTTGTCTCGAACTGGCTGAAGACGGCCGAGCGTGAGATCGCGTACGCGATCGTCAATGAAGCCGGTGCCAGCGTATACTCGGCTTCCGAGATTGCGCGATCTGAGTTCCCGGAGTTGAAAGTCGAAGAACGTTCGGCTGTATCGATTGCCCGTCGGATCCAAGATGCGATGGCCGAGCTTGTGAAAGTCGACCCGCAATCGGTCGGGGTCGGACAGTACCAGCATGATGTCAGTCAAAACAAATTGAAAGGCTCACTCGAGTTCGTCGTCGAGAGCGTCGTCAACATGGTCGGTGTCGATGTGAACCGGGCTTCCGAGTCGTTGCTCACGTACGTATCGGGCCTCAATAAGACGACGGCAAAAAATATCGTCGCGTATCGTGATGAGTTCGGGCGCTTCAATACCCGTAAAGAAATCAAGAAAGTGCCGCGTCTTGGGGCGAAGGCGTATGAGCAGGCGGCTGGCTTCCTTCGCATCACGAACGGGAGCGACGTGCTCGACCAAACCGAGATCCACCCAGAGAGTTACAAGTTGACGTTATCTCTATTGAAGGAACTCGGTGTCTCGAAAGCAGCGGTCGGCACGGCCGAGTTGCGAGATCGGTTGAAATCGGTCGATGCCCGAGTGCTCAGCGAAACGCTTGAGGCGGGACTGCCGACGGTCGAAGACATCTTGAAGTCGCTTGCCAAACCGGGCCGTGATCCACGTGAGGATATTCAAAAGCCGCTTTTACGGACGGACGTCATGAACTTAGAAGACTTGCAGGTCGGGATGGAGTTCCAAGGGACGGTTCGCAACGTCATCGACTTCGGGGCATTCGTCGACATCGGGGTCAAACAGGACGGGCTCGTCCACATCTCGAAGTTGTCGAACCGTTACGTCAAACATCCGCTCGACGTCGTCGCGGTCGGGGACATCGTCACCGTCTGGATCGAGCAAGTCGATGCCAACCGGGGCCGGATCAGCCTGACGATGCTAGAGCCTAAAAAACAATAAATCGATATTTAGTAAGAAGAAAGTCGGAGTTGAGCAAAGTGGTTTCATTTTGCTCAACTTTTTTATTAAAAAGTGTTGACGGTCGTTTTTGACCGTGATATCTTATAGAGGTCGCCAAGAGCGCGGCATGAAAAATTAAAGCTTTTCTAAAAAAGTGATTGACACGTTTCGGGTTTGCGGTTACAATTTAAATCGTTACTTTGAAAAAATCAAGCAACGTTCCGCAATAGCTCAGTGGTAGAGCAACCGGCTGTTAACCGGTAGGTCGTAGGTTCAAATCCTACTTGCGGAGCCATTTTATTTTGGAGACGTACCCAAGCGGCTATAAGGGGCTCCCCTGCTAAGGGAGTAGGCTGGGAAACCGGTGCGAGGGTTCGAATCCCTCCGTCTCCGCCACTTACTTTTTAGAAAACATCAATCAAATAAATGGCCCGTTGGTCAAGCGGTTAAGACACCGCCCTTTCACGGCGGTAACACGGGTTCGATTCCCGTACGGGTCACCATTTCGGAGGATTAGCTCAGCTGGGAGAGCACCTGCCTTACAAGCAGGGGGTCGGCGGTTCGATCCCGTCATCCTCCACCATTTCAAATTTAAGCGCGTATACTGGTCTTGTGGTGTAGGGGTTAACATGCCTGCCTGTCACGCAGGAGATCGCGGGTTCAAATCCCGTCAAGACCGCCATTTACGTTGGGCTGTAGCCAAGTGGTAAGGCATTGGATTTTGATTCCAACATGCGAAGGTTCGATCCCTTCCAGCCCAGCTTATATTTGAGCCATTAGCTCAGTTGGTAGAGCATCTGACTTTTAATCAGAGGGTCGCAGGTTCGAGCCCTGCATGGCTCACCATTTTTATTCCTCGTAACATTTAATTACGCTGCGGTCGTGGCGGAATCGGTAGACGCGCTAGGTTGAGGGCCTAGTGGTGGTTAACACCGTGGAGGTTCAAGTCCTCTCGACCGCACCATGCACCCTTAGCTCAGCTGGATAGAGCGTTAGACTACGAATCTAAAGGCCGGGAGTTCGAATCTCTCAGGGTGCACCATTTTTATTATGGGCCTATAGCTCAGCCGGTTAGAGCGCACGCCTGATAAGCGTGAGGTCGGTGGTTCGAGTCCACTTAGGCCCACCATCTTAACTGACGAACTTTGAAAACTGAACGATGAGGCAAAAAAAGTTTTACAAGTTTTGATTGAAGCGCAAGCTTCGTCATTTTCAAGAGCTATATCAAATTCTTTGGAGAGTTTGATCCTGGCTCAGGACGAACGCTGGCGGCGTGCCTAATACATGCAAGTCG
>NZ_SJVB01000005.1:0-211138 GCF_004337185.1 Exiguobacterium sp. SH0S2
CGACTTGCATGTATTAGGCACGCCGCCAGCGTTCGTCCTGAGCCAGGATCAAACTCTCCAAAGAATTTGATATAGCTCTTGAAAATGACGAAGCTTGCGCTTCAATCAAAACTTGTAAAACTTTTTTGCCTCATCGTTCAGTTTTCAAAGTTCGTCTGTCGCGCTTGGCGACTCAATTAATTTATCACGTTTCCTGATTAAAAGTCAACAACTTTTTTCACAAATTGTTTTTCTGGAATAATCATTTGCTGTGACAACGTTTATAACTATAATGCCTATTTACCACCGCGTCAATAAAAAATAACAAGAAAATAAAAAAAGATTGGATCTCTGTATTTAGAGACCCAATCCCAATCAATTTGTAGCCAGTGGCACGTATCCTGTCTTTTCAACAAGTGACTGTCCTTCTTCAGACGTCAGCCATTCGATGAACGGCTTATATTGCTCGTATTTGTCGGTCGTCGTGACCGCATAAAACTCGGATGTGATCGGGTACGTCCCGTCCCCGATTGTCTCGACCGTAGGCGCGACATCATCGACCCGTAACAATTTAATCGCATGTTCATCTACCATCTCCGTTGCATAAAAGCGGAACGAGAATCCGATGGCATTTTTATGGTTTTGATAGGAAGCCGTCTGTTCGATGATGCCACCCATTCCTTCCGGGACATCCTCGACCGGGGCGTCCATAAGCTTTTTGTCCCCCATCAAACGCTGCAAAGCCGTTTGGCTCCCGCTGTCTTCTGGCCGTTGGAACGCTCGAATCGAATCTTTTTTACCACCGACTTCATCCCAACTCGTAATGTCCCCTGCATAGATGTTTTGAATTTGTTCCAATTCGAGCGAGTCGACCGGATTGTCTTCATGTACAAAAAAGACGAACGCCTCACGGCCGATCGGTGTCATCTGAAACTCTACTCCTTGTCGCTCAGCTACTGCCAACTGTTGATCGGACGGTCCGGCTACAAAGATGATATCCGTTTCCCCTTTAACCAATCGCTCATACGCTGTACCTGTCGTCGTCGAGACGACCGAGCTGACTTCAGGGCTATCGGGGTTATAATCCGCTTCAGGATAAACCGCCTCGACGAATGCAGCATACATCGGATACAGCGCCGTCGCGCCGTCTAGTCGGGGAATGTTTGTTCCAATCTCAAATGTTGAAGGCTTATCGAGTTCAGCCAAATCAGACTTAGGCTTGAACGGTTGATAGTCACGCAACGAGACGCCACGTTCTTCAATCCGTAATCCCGCCGTATACACGTAATATCCTTTCACGGAACTAAAGAAAACAATCCCGACAACCGTTCCAATTAAAGCGATACGTTTGAGTTGTCCTTTCGATAACGACGAAAAGTCATATAGCGCCATAATAACAATCAAGAGAACGACCACGTACCAAATCGTCCAAATGATCGGCCGCTCACTTCCGAGAGGATCGCCCATCGCAAACAATCCTGTCACAATTGATAAGAATCCAGCCGCAAATATAATAAACACACTGCCGAGCAGAAATTTAGTAACCTTCATTCGATTCAGTTTCCCCATTCTCTTCTATATAGTTAAGCAATTTCATAAGCGACCGCTTCGACGCCTACTCCTTTTGTCGGACGTGTCACTGCCCGGACGTAACCTTTCCGGACTAAGAAGCCGACGATGCTGCCGAGGTCGACTTTTAACTCTTGTAAGTTCGGGTGCTCCATCAACTCCGAGAACGACCATGGTTCGTCACGTTGTTGCATCGCCTGCAAAAGTAACAACGTACCCGGCAAGACTTTAGATTGAATTAAATGCTCCATGCCGATGATGACCAGGTGAATACGTTGTTCGAGTGATTCGTGCCCGTTCACGAGTTCGTCGTGAAGCTTATACACTTCTAGGTCGAGTTTACGGACTTGCTTCCATAATACAATCTCCGGGTGGATTCCTGCCTCCAGGATGGAGAGCCGCGCCAAATGCGTGAGCGCATGGTGGATTTGGGTGAACGCATCTTGATGCTCTTCCTGTAAGAACAGTCCGCGCCCATCTTCGAAACGTCTAAGCAGCTTGGCGAACGCGAGCGAGAGTTGCAGTCGTTGTTCCTCGTTCGAGAAATTGCGCAACCGTTGCCTGAGCTCGAGCAAAAACTCATTTCGTTCGAACAGCACCATGCCGTCTTCGATCCAATGGATGGCACGCCGGTTCTCGTTCATTAGAATCCAACGATCCATCATCGAATCACTGACTATATGAAGAACGATTTTTTCTTGTCCGACTTGATAGTGTTTCACTGTCCAAAATGGTTCTTCCTTCGCTTCAATCACAATCAACAATCGATCCGATTGATCTGTTAATGGATCGCGCGGCCGTTTCTTCTTCACTTCAATGATGCCAAGCGTTGTTTTCAAGGCTGCATATTCTGAATAAATTGTTCGAGTCGCATATTCCATCGTCACCTTGATACCTTCTTTCTAATTAGTAAACGTCAATCGGTTCACACGATTATCTAATCTGATACAAAAATGATTCGCCTTCTTTTAAAATTCTCCTGCCACCGATTGTACGAACTTCTCAGCTTCGAGCAGATGAGCTATAGTAAAGACAGACATGGAGGGATTATGTATGAAAAAACGGGGGAATAAAATCAACCGCGCCAGAAACCTGGCTTTGCTGCTCGTGTTCGCTGGGATTGGGGTCATGTATCTCGGACTACTTGCCAAAAGCATCGCGTGGCTGATGATTATTTTCATGTTGCTCGGTTTCGTGATGGTACTGTCGAGCTCGGCGCTTTACTTCATCGTCGGCATGGCGTCGACGAAAGCAATCATCGTCACTTGTCCGAACTGTGAGAAAGAAACAAAGATGCTTGGACGTGTCGATCTATGTATGCATTGCGATGAACCGTTGACGATCGATCAATCGCTCGAAGGCAAAGACTTCGATGAGAAGTATAACAAACGTCAATCACACCAGAACGACTAAAAAAACATCCTCAGCCTGAGGATGTTTTTAATGTTTATGCGCTTGTTCAGTTTGGCAAGCCGGGCACGTCCCGTATACTTCGAGGCGGTGACGATCCACTTTGAACCCTGTCAATTGAGAAGCGACCGCTTCAATCTCGTCAAGGACAGGATAGTTAAAGTCGACGACTTTCCCGCACGCATCACAGATGATGTGATAGTGACGTGATGTCACAAAATCGAAACGGCTCGAAGCGTCACCATAATTCATCTCTTGAACAAGTCCGATATCTTTAAAGACACGTAAGTTGTTATAGACGGTGGCGACACTCATGTTCGGGAATCTACCCGAAAGTGCCTTATAAATGTCATCCGCTGTCGGGTGACTGTGCTCCGTGACGAGGTACTCCAAAATCGCCTGTCGCTGAGGCGTCATTCTGACTCCATGTTCTCGGAGCGACTGAACAGCATGGTCAAGCATTTCGCTTCCCACGTCAATCCCTCATTTCTTCTATTAGAATTTATGCGAAGTGTCTGTTTAGAATTAACCTATTTCTTACATAGTAATCTTTATAAATAGTGTACTGATTTCTAAACCCTTCGTCAAACGTTGAGATTATGCGGTTGACGGCTGTGATACAATAATTGCGAATTTGTAAAAGGAGGCAATACATATGACAACATCATCAAATCGTAAAATTTCAGACGTACTATATGAAGACGCATTGACGCATATCGTCGGGGGTGTCAACAGTCCCTCACGTTCGTTCAAAGCGGTCGGCGGCGGTGCCCCGGTTTATATGGAGCGCGGCGAAGGTGCTTATTTTTATGATGTGGACGGCAACCGCTATATCGATTACTTGGCCGCATATGGACCGATCGTTACCGGCCATGCCCATCCCCATATCCACAACGCCCTCATCGAAGCGTCCTCAAAAGGGCTTCTTTACGGGACGCCTCACGCGCTTGAGGTCGACTTCGCCAAGAAACTAAAAGCGGCGATCCCATCGATGGACAAAGTCCGCTTCACCAATTCCGGGACCGAGGCCGTCATGACGACAATCCGTGTCGCCCGTGCCTATACCGGACGCGAACTCGTCGTCAAGTTCAGCGGCTGCTACCATGGCCATTCCGACTTGATGCTGATTGCGGCGGGAAGCGGACCGGCGACGCTCGGCTCACCCGACTCAGCCGGTGTGACCCGCGCCACGGCGAAAGAAGTTATCACCGTCCCGTTCAACGACGTCGAGTCGTACCGGGCGATGATGAACGAATGGGGCGATCAAGTCGCTTGCGTTCTCGTCGAACCGATCGTCGGAAACTTCGGGATCGTTGAGCCAAAACCCGGCTTCTTGCAAGCCATCAACGAGATCACCCATGAACACGGCGCGCTCGTCATTTACGACGAAGTCATCACAGCGTTCCGGTTCACGTACGGAAGTGCCCAACAAGTGTACAACATCGAGCCAGACATGACGGCGCTCGGTAAAATCATCGGTGGTGGACTTCCAATCGGAGCATACGGCGGGAAAGCAGAAATCATGGAGACGGTCGCACCGCTCGGACCCGCTTACCAAGCCGGGACGATGGCCGGAAACCCCGCCTCGATGGCGACCGGACTCGCTTGCCTCGAAGTGCTCGAGCAACCGGGCGTCTATGAAACATTAGATTCGTTAGGCGCACGTCTCGAAGCAGGGATCCGTGAAGCCGCGAAAACTCACGGCGTCACGATCACGCTTAACCGCCTAAAAGGCGCGCTCACCGTCTACTTCACGGACGAGATCGTCACGGACTACGAAGGAGCCGAGAAGTCGGACGGCGAAGTATTCGGCCGCTTCTTCAAATTGATGCTTGAGAACGGTGTCAACTTGGCCCCTTCTAAATATGAGGCGTGGTTCTTGACGACGGAACATACGGAACAAGATATCGATGAGACGATTGTCGCAGTAAATCGCGCGTTCGCACAGCTATAAAACAAGGAGATGCCGCGGCATCTCCTTTTATGTTCATACGGACGGACGAATCCACAATTGATCATATCGCGGGTGACCGAACACATCGAGCGGCACATCTCCAAAGAAACTCGGAAAGCGGCGCTCACGAGCGACATGATACAGCGGGATGACGAGGGCCTCCTCAGTCAAATAGCGTTCGACTTCGCGATGCAGCATCGACCAAGCGCTCATGTCGGTTTGTTGATAGCGGTCCATCATCGCCCGGAGTTCCACTCCATTCGCGAGCAATTTGCCGACAAGCGACAGTTCACTCGTCAAAAAGGCTAGGAACGCCAAATCAAGATCTTCACTCATCATCTCTCCGCATAAAATCAAATCGGCACGGCAAAGCGTCTCATCTTGTAACAAAGACCCAATCGTATACGTCTCAGTCTCGACGGTAAACCCGGCCGTCCGTAACTGTGTAGCCACGAGCGCCGCGTCTTGCGCCGCCACTTCAAACGGCAAGTGCAACAGCCGGAGCGGACGCTGACAGATTGTCCCCTCCCCGGGCACGTGAACGGGACGACTCATCTCCGGAAAAAATCCATGCGCCACTTGGTGACGCTCTCCTCCCATCTCCACGAACGCCTCTTTTTGAATCGCTCGTTGAATCGCATGGCGCGCCGGCGCATCGTCCTTCAACCAAGACTGCCTCATGTTGAACACGAGATAGCGTGCTCCCGCCTCGGCGATCCACTTCACGAGGCTATGGTCGTCACGGGTGCTCCATTTCGCATAATCCGTTTCGGAAAACGTGACGAATTCAACCACATCCAAAGACGGTCTCGGCCGGAGCCCACGCTCGAACGCTCTTAAACGTACGACTTCCTCCGACGTCTGCTCCAGCTTGAACGGTCCCGTCCCCACGACCCCTTCGGCCCCTTGATACGTTATCGAGGCCGGGGTTTGGGCGAGAAGTCGTTCAATATAGGCCAGGTGTGCTTTCGTATGTAAATCAATGACGTACGGCGCCGGGGACTCGACTCGTTCGATCGGTGCGAACAACCATACTTGTTTGCCATGATCCAATAACCGATTCAACGAATAGACGACGTCCTTGGCCGAAAGCGTCACCCCGTTATGAAACGTTACCCCTTTGCGGATATAGCAACGAAATCCGAACGGTGTTTCCTCTATATAATGTGCGAGCGAGGACTGGACAGTCGTCCCGTCCCATTCGAACAGGCGGTCGAAGACGTGCCGTGACAAAGACGCCTCCATCGCGATGTGGATATCGAGCGGATCGAGCGATTCGAGCGCCCTCGTCCGCGGAAAAATGAACCGGTCTTCTTCAGTCTGCTCAAAGCCAAAACGGCTCCAAATAAGTGCTTGAATCACTTCTCGCAAGGCGGGTGGCCAGTCCCATTCCAACCACTTGGCCGCATCGGCCATCGAGGCCTGAACGAAAGACTCATCAATCCAAGCTCTCAGGGTCCGGTCAAACTCCGGCTGAAAGCGGAGCACCGATTCATGGCCTCGTCCTTTCCCCGGCCGATACTCCACCCACCCGAACGTTTCCCACATCTTCATATCCCGTTTCACTTGTTTCTCGCTATAGCCGACCGTATCGACCGCTTCCCGTAGTGTCAGTTCCACTTTGTTCTGTTCCAACGCACGACGATAAATCGCCACCAGCTTCGCATTCATGTCGTTCCCCCTAAAAGTGGACATCCAAAAATCATTTGTCTCTTTTTACCAAGTGTAGTCCACGATTAGACTAGTAACAAGGAGGTGCTCGCATGAAATTCAAAGATTTCCCTTTAAACGTTCGACTCCGGCTCGTCTGCGGCTTTTTCATCCGCATCGTCGGCTCGGCTATCTTTCCATTCATGGCTTTATATTTTTCCGAAGAACTCGGCAAAATCGCTGCCGGAATTATCATGACGTCGTTTGTTGTCGTCGGCTACGTCACCGGCTTGTTTGGCGGGTACTTTTCAGACCGCTTCAACCGCAAGCACGTGCTTCAAATCGGTCAGATCGTCCAAATCCTTTGTTTTCTGGGGATGACGGTCGCCATTCATCCGTCAAATAACTGGGCGTTTGCCGTCGCCGTGCTTTACTTTGGTCACGCCGTCGCGAACGGTTTGAACTACCCGGCTCTCGAAGCCATCGTCATCGATTCGATGGAAGAGTCGAACCGTAAAGCGATTTACGTATATGACTACTGGCTCGTCAATTTGGCGATTGCTGGGGGCGTCATGCTCGGAGGTGCTTTTTATCGAGACTATCGTTTCGGACTATTCGTCGGAATGACGCTCGTGTTGACGATCACGACGCTCGTCTTGCAACGTTTTCTCGTTGATAGCTATAAAGGAAACCGTTCGACGTCTGCTAACCCGCTCGTCGGCGTGTATCAAAACTATCGAATCGCACTCAGTGACCGTCGTTGGATGCTGTTCGTCCTCGGTAGCATGCTCGTCTTCTCGACCGAGTTCCATATGGCAAACTATATCGGTGTCCATTTGGCCGAATCGTTCACAGAACGGTCGATCGTCGGCGTCCCGTTCGACGGCGTCCGCATGATGGCGTTCATGCAGCTTGAAAACACGTTGCTCGTCGTCGCCATCACGTTCGCGGTCACCGCTTTTGTGAAACGCTACCGGGAAAAGTATATCTTCTTCATCGGCTTATCCTTATACGTGACGGCCTATGCCGCGATTACGTCAATGAACTCGTTCATCACGCTTGCCGTCCTCGCCATCGTCTTCACCATTGGTGAGTTGCTCTATTCGCCGATTCGACAAGTGAAACAAATCGACTTGATCGACCCGACTCGACGGGCCTCATACCTCGCCTTCGGAGGCTTGACGTTCCACGGGGCGAAACTTGTCGCCGCAGCCGGCATCGTCGTCGGCGCGTTCATCGGGCCGGTATTCATGAGCGGCTACATGTTCTTATTTGGCGCCCTTGGAGGTTACCTCTATTACATCTCGCTCTACAAGATGGAGCCTGCCCGTCAGCTCGCCGCTTGACGTTTGAGCATTCGTTCGAACGGATAAAGTCAGGAGAGAAGGAGGCGCTCCCTATGCCAGCCATTGTGTTATTTGACGGAGACTGCAACTTTTGTGACGCCAGTGTGCAGTTCATCTTAAATCGTGATTCAACAGGAAACTTCCATTTCGCCTCACTCCAAGGCGAGGCCGGACAAGCAATCCGAAAACGTCATCGTATCCCGGATACGGTCGATAGCATCGTTTTGATCAAAGACGGCGTCCCTTATTTGAAATCGGACGCGGCGACCCGAATCGCCGAGGGGTTGGACGGGAACTGGCGGATGCTTCGCTTCATCCGACTCGTCCCTAAACCGCTTCGTGATTTTGGTTACGACATCATCGCGAACAACCGCTATCGCTGGTTCGGTCAAAAAGAGACGTGCAAACTACCGACCCCAGAAGAACGGAGTCGCTTTATCGACCAAACACCAAACCAGCCGACTCATCAATGAGCCGGCTGGTTTTTTAGTCCATGCATGTCAAGTACGTCCAGTGGCACTCCGGCATCGGATTGCCCATAAAGCTGACCCCAAGGTCGTCCGCCCGGTGGATCGTCATCCACGGTGCATCGCCGACTTGGACGTAGACTTCATGATGCGGCGACTGGGTGTGACTTCCGGACAGTTTGAACGTCGCACTGTTTTTAAGTGCCGTGACGATGGTGTATTTAATATCAGGCGCAACGACGAGCGGATTGCCTACCGAATGTTGCAAACGAAATGCAGCTTTCCCCCGCTCGATGTCGACATCTTCTACATACACGCGGTCGACCGAAGCGACGTCTTCGCCCGTCAATCGATGATGCTTCGTATACCCGCGGGTAACGTTCGCATCTTTTTTTAACGAGATAATCGGAATATCGGTCAACCCCTCGACTTTCACTTCCGTCCGGGTCCGGTATTCGGTCGCATGGACGTTATAAGGACGTCCGTCCCCTTCAAAATACGGGTGCGGTGACATCAGGTTCGGGTTTTTAATCATCGGCGGACGAATGAACGTCTGGACACGCAGGTTAATGCCGTCGACCGTGGCCACGTCCGGACGTGTCGGACTGACGAGGAAATACATCGTGTAGAGCTCCTTGTCACGTCTCGTATCCGACTTCATCTCTTTCGCGATCGACATCACTTTTCCGACCATATGCACGATACGGGTCCCCGGTTTATCATCTCGCTTGACCGGACGCAAAGCCCGAACCTCATAGAGCGTCGGTTGTTCGAGCGGTGTCTCGTCGATGTATCCGCTCCCGACGATTTCCGCGATACGGCGTCCCTCACGATATACCGCATACGTGTCGACGTCCGCGATCGGGTCCCACTGTAAATACGTTCCGCTCGGCGCCACGACCGCCGACGTCAGATGACGATTCCAATACAAGTCGTCGTTTGGATTAACGGCCGCAGTATACAGTTTTGCCACTTCGCCAAACTCGTCCGAGATGCGGTAAGCGACTTGCTCCCCGACGCTCGTCTCCCGGTCGACATAATGCTGATCCGTCCCCTCATACACGTACTTCCCGTTCCGTGTGACGCGCACTTTCCCATCAAACGACCACGTTAACTCTAACCCGTCGTTGAGCGGACGGACATTGATCAATCCTTCCCCATTCATCATCGTGTCATCCCCCTTTTGGCATGTCGTTTCTTCATTCCCGTCTACTAGATACGGAAAACAAAAAAAGACTTCGAGTTGAACTCGAAGCCTCACTCCACGACAGCTAAGTCTTGGATCATATACAAATCATAGTACGCGCCACGGCGACGCATCAATTCTTCATGCGTTCCCGCTTCCATGATTCGACCGTTGTCGACGACGACAATTTTATCGGCGTCGGTGATCGTTGATAGGCGGTGGGCGACGATGAGCGTCGTCCGTCCTTTCGTCAATCTTGCGAGCGAATCTTGGATCATCGACTCACTCTCGAGGTCGAGCGCACTCGTCGCCTCATCGAGAATGATGATCGGCGGATGTTTGAGGAAGACGCGGGCGATGGCAAGACGTTGCTTCTGTCCACCCGACAGCTTCACGCCTTTTTCGCCGACCGGCGTGTTGTAACCGTCCTGCAAGTTCATGATGAACTCGTGGGCGTTGGCCGCTTTCGCAGCGGCGATGACGGCATCGTCCGTCGCTTCCGGATTCCCCATCCGGATGTTCATGGCGACCGACTCACTGAAGAGAACCGAATCTTGCATGACCATGCCGATTTGGTCGCGAAGGGCCCGGAGTTTAAAGTCACGGACATCGACGCCGTCGATTTTAATACTGCCGTCCGTCACGTCGTAAAAACGCGGAATCAGACTGACGAGCGTCGACTTTCCACCGCCGGACATGCCGACGAAGGCGACTCGTTCCCCGGACCGGATGTGCAGGCTGACGTCATGCAAAGCAAGCGTCCCTTCTTTTTCGTAGGCAAAGCTGACACGGTCGAGTTCGATGTCCCCGGCTGTCTGCACCGGCACGAACGCATCGCGTTTCTGTTCGATATCATACGGCTCATCGAGAAATTCAAAGACACGGTCCATCGACGCGACCGACTGCGTGAGCGTCGTCGCCGAGTTGACGAGACGACCGAGCGGTCCATAGAGGCGGTCGATATAAGCGATGAAGGCAACGAGTGTCCCGAGCGTGACCTCGAGTTGTAAGACGAGCCAAGAAGCCGACGTAAAGATTAAGATTGGCGCGATGTCCGTGATCGTCGACACGACGACGTACGTCTTCGCGTTCCAACCTGTATGGCGGAGTGCGGCTTTCAAGAAGCCGCCGTTCTGTTCTTCAAACGCTTTGTTCTCATACGGCTCGAGCGCGAAACTGCGGATGACGGCCATGCCGTTGACACGTTCGGTCAAATGGCCTTGAAGATCCGCGAGTGCGGCCGAGCGTTCTCGTGTGAGGCGGCGCAAGCGTCCATAGAAGTAGCGGACGGCGATCGCATAAAACGGGAGCGGCAAGATAGCGATGAGCGTCAATTGCGGGTCGATCGTATACATGATGGCGATGGCGATCAAAATCGTGACCATATCGAGCCAAATGTTCATGAGTCCCGTGATGACAAAGTCTTTCGTCTGCTCGACATCGTTGATGATACGCGAGATGATCTGCCCGGTCTTATTGTTCGAATAGTAGCGAAGCGATAGCTTTTGCACGTGGTCGAACAATCGGTTCCGAACGTCGAACAAAATTCGTGTTGCGGCCCATTGCGCTAAATATTGCCGCAAATACTCGATTGGCGGCTTCAAGACGAGGAAGATGAAGAAGACGATACCGAATAACCAAACGAGTTCGGTGTAATCGGCCGCCGGGTCCGGGTCCGTCAAATAGTTATCGATGACGTATTTGTAGAGCAACGGTAGCCCGAGCGGAATCGAGAATTTCAAGATCCCGACGAAAATCGTCAAAGCAATTTGTTTTTTATATGGTTTTACAAACTGTAAATAGCGTCTAACACTTCCCATAGAGCCCTCCTTCAAGAAAAAAAGCGGAGATGAGTACTCATCTCCGGTAACGTGCTTCGTATTCGCGATACCATTCATCGACGAATGTTGGGTTGAACGGCCCTTTCCGTCCTCGAATCCAGTTGATAAGTTCTTGAACGTTCTGTTTCAAGATTCGATCAATCGCTTTCGGATAATTCATTTCGCGACGATGCCGCTCATATTCATCCTCATCTAAAATCGTGTACGACATATCCGGGAACACTTTAATATCTAAATCGTAGTCAATGTACTTGATGGCTCGTTCTGCCCCATCGAACGTTGTCGGCGAACCTAGATTACAGTAGTAGTAAATCCCGTCTTCGCGAATCATACAGATGACATTAAACCAAAACTCAGATGAAAAGTAGCAAATTGCCGGCTCTCTTGTTCTCCATTGCCGGCCGTCTGATTCACTGACCATGATGCGGTCGTTGAACCCAATCATATCCGTTTTTGACGATTGAAGGACGAGCGTTTCTTCCCAAACGCGATGCAAAGTCCCGTTGTGCTTGTAGCTCTGTATCTCGATCTTGCTACCTGCTTTGGGAAATAAGCTCATAAGCTCCTCCTTTCCGCTATGATGCTGTACATTCTCATTTTTAATTATAGCGACTTTCAGAACCAATGAAAAAGGAAATCTCTTATTTTCACGAATTTAGTGCTTTTTGGAAGGCAACGGCTCGTCCTGCGAACATCGGGCGAAGAATAAACTGCTCGACAATCGCTTCGGGTAAGTAACTATCGAACGTCACTTCATCGACCATGACGGCCTTCCCATCGACTTCTTTCACACTGTGAACGTGACAAAACCGTTTGAACGGGAACGGCAAAGTCACACCTTGGTCACAAAATGCGTGCCGCCCCGCTAACGTGATCGCACTGATCCACGGCAGCGTGACCGGTCCGATACCAACACGGAGATGGATTCGATTACCTTCTACGGACGCGCCATCTCCGACGAGCGTCACTTCTGGAAACGTCGTCAGTTCAGATAAAAGCGACGCGTCTTGCAACAATTTCCACAATGCCTCGACGGAAGTATCGAACGGCGTTTCGACGTCAAACTGTCTCATTTCTATCCCCTACCAATCGTTCTAGTTTTTGTTGGGCAACCGACACGGTCAACACATCCCGCTCGTCCCCGGCGAGCCAAATCCACTCCTCGTCCGGCAACGTTTCGACCTCATATAAGTCGACGTACCAGATGATGTGTGAAAACACGTGTTTCACTTGTCCAATATAGGTTCCGTTTAACTGTTCCCCCGTTCCACGATCTGTAAGCGGGTATTGCCACATTCCCGCGAGCAGACCTGTATCGGGCCGCTGAACGTAGGCGATGCGACCGTCACGTTTACAGTAGAGGGCATCGAACATCTCGATCCGGGCCGCGCCTTTTTTCGTCTTGACCGGAAGCTCATCTTGGACATGATGTGCATAGGCGTAACATTCGTCTTGGACCGGACAGAGCGAGCACATCGGATTTTTCGGGGTACAGACGGTCGCACCGAGCTCCATGACAGCTTCATTAAAATCGGAGGCGTGCTCCGGGTCCATCAGGCGCCGAATGACTTGATCAAAAATCTTCCGCGTCTTTGGTACGGCAATATCTTCATAGATGCCAAACTGGCGGGCCATGACGCGCATGACGTTCCCGTCGACGGCAGGCTCGGGCTGATTGTAGGCGATCGAGAGCACGGCTCCGGTCGTATACGGACCGACCCCTTTCAATTTTTCAAACAGTTCTTTTTCCTCCGGTACGACGCCGTCATACGTAGAGACGACTTCTTTTACCGCTTGATGGAGGTTACGGACGCGTGAGTAATATCCAAGCCCTTCCCAATATTTGACGACCTCGTCGGGATGAGCCTCTGCTAAGTCCTCGATCGTCGGGAAGCGGTCCATGAATCGATTGTAATAAGGGATGACGGTATCGACGCGCGTCTGTTGGAGCATGACTTCGCTCACCCACACCCGGTACGGATTTTTCCCGTGTCGCCACGGCAAATCGCGTTTTTCACGATTGAACCAAGTGAGTAAATTTTCATTGAACTGACGAATAGTATAATTTGTGAACAATTTATCAATATCGAGCATTTTGTTTCCCCTCGTTTTAAAAATATTGTATGATGGTAGCGATCATTGAACGTCGTTTCTTTATTAACGGAGGTGCTGAAGCACATTGGATACTGCGACACACATTGGAATGGGCCTTGGTTTAAGCGCCCTTGCGACACTTAGCCCGGAAGTAGCAGGCGACTCGCAAATGTTCTTGGCTATGACGGCTACCGCTCTTGTCGGTTCGCATGCGCCAGACTTTGACACCGTCTTCAAACTTAAAGGAAACAGCACGTATTTACGCCAGCACCGCGGTCTTTCACACGGAATCACCGCACTTCTTGCTTGGCCGATCATCGTCAGTGCCATCATCGGTATGGTACTTGGCGTCAACCCTGCTTCATTATGGGTCATGGCACAAATCGCGGTATTGTTACACGTCACCGTCGACTTGTTCAACGCTTACGGGACGCAAGCCCTGCAACCTTTCTCGAAGAAATGGATTGGCTGGGGCGTCATCGGAACGTTTGACCCCTACTTGTTCTCTGCTTATTACGGAGCATATGTATTATGGCTTATCACAGGGGCAACTGTCCCGATTTTTGCACTGCTCATTGCGCTCGTCATCAGTTACTATGCGATTCAGTTCAAACTACGTAACCGTGCGCTCGCAACGGTCGCCCGTCACTTCGCCGGTGCCCATGAGCTCTTTATCTCACCAGGTATTGGTTGGGACGACTGGCACGTCGCCGTTCGTTTCCGCAACGGACTCGGTGCGGTCAAAGTGAAAAAAGGTGAAGTCATCGAATGTGGCCGCTTCCGTGACAAGGCGATGCCTGGCGAAGACGACCTGCACTTCGTCGAAGCTCGTAAAAATGCAGACTTGCAGTCGTTCTTAGCATTTTCAAAAATTCACACGTACACGGTCACACGTCACAACGGCATGATCGAGTATCGGTTCACGAACTTGCGCTACTTCTCGAAAGACATCTACCCGTTCGTTGCTGTCGTCATCGTCGACGAAGAGTCGAACGAAGTCTTGTCTTCGTTCACCGGTTGGGTGTTCAGCGAAGAAAGCTTACAAAAGAAACTTGTCTATGAACAGTAAAAAGTCGCTCTCACGAGCGACTTTTTCTTATGCCTCAGACTCCGTGAATTGGAGCTCAAATTCAAATTTCACTTTTTTATCGACGAGGACACCGCCGGCTTCAAGCGCCTGGTTCCACGTCAACCCGTAATCTTCCCGGTTGATCGTCCCGTCTCCGGTAAAGGCGTGCTTCATATTGCCCCACGGGTCTTTCGCACTGCCTTCATACTCGACTTCAAACGTCTCCTCGCGCGTCGTTCCACGAATCGTCAAATTACCGGTCAAAGCGAACTCGTTACCGCCTTTCGCTTGGAATGATGTCGACTCGAAGACGATGTCCGGATGTTGATCGGCGTCGAAAAAGTCGCCCGACCGTAAGTGTGCGTCACGGTCACCGTTGTTCGTGTCAATCGAGGCCGCTTTAATCGTCACGCTTACCCGTGCATTCGCTAAATCGTCAGGCTGTCCGTTCGCATCAACCGCAAACTCTTTAAGTTCGCCTTTCACTTTCGAGATCATCATATGCTTCACCGTAAAAGTGATTGAGCTGTGTGCTGGGTCGACTTGATAAGTTTTTGCCATGAATACGTCCACTCCTTCGATTTGAAATTGATTCCACAATACTGTTTTTACCACAAATCTTGACTTCAAAACATCTCGAAATAATTGTGTCAAATTATTGTCAAAAAATTTTGACTTTTATCACTGCAACCCGTTAGGATGAAAAAGGGAGCTATTGGCTTACTACAAAATGTAAGCGCATACATAGAACCCCTATACTTTACGGAAAAGGGAGGAACGATCATGATTTATGAAGTACCGAACTCTGCAGGCACGAAAGTCCAGTTCAAGGACCGCTATGAGAACTACATCAACGGAAAGTGGACAGCACCTTCAGGGGGAGACTATTTTGAGAACACCTCTCCGGTAAATGGTAAAGTGTTATGCGAGGTCGCTCGGTCGACGAAAGAAGATATCGAGCTGGCACTGGACGCGGCCCATGCCGCCAAAGGCGCCTGGGGCAAAACATCGGTCACCGAACGCTCGGTCATTTTAAACAAGATTGCCGACCGAATGGAAGAAAACCTTGAGATGCTCGCTTACGCGGAGACGTGGGAGAATGGAAAAGCCGTCCGTGAGACGTTGAACGCCGACCTGCCGCTCGCGATCGATCACTTCCGCTATTTCGCCGGTGTCATCCGCTCGCAAGAAGGCGGCATCAGCGAGCTCGACAACGACACGGTCGCCTATCACTTCGCGGAACCGCTCGGCGTCGTCGCTCAAATCATCCCATGGAACTTCCCGATTTTGATGGCAATCTGGAAAGTCGCACCGGCACTCGCCGCCGGCAACTGCATCGTCTTAAAACCAGCCGAACAAACACCGGCCTCGATTATGGTACTGATGGAGCTGATTGAAGACTTGCTGCCGCCAGGCGTGCTCAACATCGTCAATGGCTTCGGACTCGAGGCCGGGAAGCCGCTCGCCTCAAGTAACCGTGTCGACAAAGTCGCGTTCACTGGCGAAACGACGACGGGCCGATTGATCATGCAATACGCGTCGCAAAACATCATCCCGGTGACGCTCGAACTCGGGGGCAAGTCACCGAATATCTTCTTCGCCGACATTATGGATGCGGACGATGATTTCTTTGACAAAGCGATCGAAGGGCTCGTCATGTTCGCGTTAAACCAAGGCGAAGTGTGCACGTGTCCATCGCGCGCCCTCATCCACGAGTCGATTTATGAGCCGTTTATGGCACGCGTCCTCGAGCGCGTCAAAGCGATCAAGCTCGGCAACCCGCTCGACCCTGACGTTATGATGGGTGCTCAAGCATCAAATGAACAGCTGGAGAAGGTTTTATCGTATCTTGAGATCGGAAAAGCCGAAGGAGCCGAATGTTTGATCGGCGGTGAGCGCAACATGATGGACGGTGACCTCGCCGACGGCTATTACGTTCAACCGACCATCTTTAAAGGTCACAACAAGATGCGCATCTTCCAAGAAGAAATCTTTGGTCCAGTCTTGTCGGTGACGACGTTCAAGGACGACGCGGACGCGCTCGCCATCGCGAACGATACGCTCTATGGTCTCGGCGCCGGCGTCTGGACACGCGATATGAACCGGGCTTATCGGTTCGGCCGTGAGATTCAAGCGGGTCGTGTTTGGATCAACTGTTACCATCAGTATCCGGCCCATGCCGCGTTCGGCGGTTACAAAATGTCTGGGATCGGACGTGAAAATCATAAGATGATGCTCAACCATTACCAACGTACGAAAAATATGCTCGTCAGCTACAGCGAACAAAAACTCGGGTTCTTTTAAGATGGTGCGTCGCGTCGAGGCCACCCCCGCCACGCTCGCGCTCCTCGAGCAGTTGCTTGCGAAACACGGTCCGCTCCTGTTTCACCAGTCGGGCGGTTGCTGTGACGGGAGCTCACCGATGTGCTTCCCGCAAGATGAGTTCATGATTGGCGATCACGACGTCCTGCTCGGAGAGATCGGCGGCTGTCCGTTCTATATCCACGAGAAGCAGTACGAGTATTGGAAGCACACCCAGCTCATCATCGACGTCGTCGACGGCCGGGGCGGCATGTTCTCGGTCGAAGGCGTCGAAGGGAAACGGTTTTTGAGCCGTTCCCGCGTATTCACAGACGAGGAGCGTGCCGAGTTGCAACAGTCTTGATTGTTTTTTTGACCAGTCATCTTAACAGATGGTTGGTCTTTTTTGTGATTCACCGTGTACTTTTCAATTTCTTATTTCCAATAATCCCCAAAAATCACTCAATCGTTTCTCGTCATCTTGTATAGTGAACGTAGATAAGAAGGGAGAATGATGATGAGCCAATTATTAAACGAAGTACTTGGAAGTGTATTAATCTCCTTACTCAGTTTTGCTGTCCCGCTTTTTTTAATTTGTGGGACAATCGTGTACACAAAAGTAAAACGGTATAAACAAAGTCAATATTTTGCTCAGACCGGTCATCGCTACATCAAAGTCGTGCAAGATATCGGATTATATGGAGAGTACCGCTGTGTTGCTGAACTTGAGGCGCGCCGGCTCGCCCCGCTCATCTTGACGAACCTGTATTTGCCTCATCCAACAAAACGTGACCGGACGACAGAAGTCGATGTGGTGTTCATCGACGAGAGCGGTGTTCACGTCATCGAGTCCAAAAATTATAGCGGTTGGATCTTCGGACGGGAACAAGATCGACAGTGGACACAGGCTTTATCCAATCGAAAGAAGTTTAAATTCTACAATCCGATTAAGCAAAACGAGCTCCATATGCGGGCAATCGAACAGCTACTACATCTCGATCGAAGCTATTTACACTCCTGGATTGTCTTCAGTGATCGCTCTACGTTGAAGCGGGTTGAGTCGTCTAGCGTTCCTGTGTTGAATCGAAAAATATGGGCGAAGCAAATGATGGCCTCTCGTGAACCTCGATTGACGGCAGCTGAACGGATTGAAGTGTATGAACGACTCCTTCCTTATATGAACGCGAGCATCGAGGTCAAGGAAGCGCACATCGACGCCATCAGGCAGACAAAATCTCCAATCGGTTAATATAAGAATCAGCCTAAAAAGTCCCGCTCAACGTTTGAGCGGGACTTACTTTATTTACTCTGCATTTTGAAGCGCAAGTACAACTCGTTGTAATACGCGTTCATGCGTTTGCCTAGGTTTTCGTACACTTCAAGCTCATCTGTCACGTCTTTAGACGGATAGAACCGTTCGTCCGATGTGACTTCTTCATCTAAAAATTCAAGTGCTGCTTCGTTCGGTGTCGAATACCCGACGTAATCGGTATTTCGTGCCGCGATTTCAGCATCGAGCATGAAGTCGATAAATTGATGTGCCCCTTCAATGTTTTTCGACGTGCTCGGGATGACGAGGTTATCGAACCAAAGATTCGTCCCCTCTTCCGGGATGACGTACGTCAACTCGTCGTTCTCGTACATGATCTCAGAAGCGTCACCCGACCAGACGACGGCTGCGGCTGCTTCACGATTGGCCATGAGCATTTTGATCTCATCACCGACAATCGCTTTAATGTTCGGCCAAAGCGTTTCGAGCTTCGCTTCTGCCTCGAGCAGTTCATCACGGTCCGTCGTGTTGAGCGAATATCCGAGCGAGTTAAGACCGAAGCCCATCACTTCTCGTGTACCGTCCGCTAGCAAAATATCATTCTCGAGCGGCATGTCCCACAAGTCGTTCCATGATGTGATCTCACCGTCGACGAGTTCAGGATTGTAGACGATCCCGACCGTACCCCAGAAGTAAGGGACCGAGTACGTGTTGTCAGGGTCGAACGACTTGTCGAGGAAGCGTGGGTCGATGTTATCGAAATTTTCGAGTTTGTCGTAATCGATCGGCAAGAGCAGATCGTCTTCGATCATCTTACTGATCGCATAATCGGACGGGACGGCGATATCAAACGCGGTACCGCCTTGCTGGATCTTCGTCAGCATCGCCTCGTTCGAGTCGAACGTTTGGTAGATGACTTTGAGTCCGGTCTCTTCTTCGAATTCGCCGATCAAATCTTCATCGATATAATCACCCCAGTTGTAGACGACGAGTGTGTTATCGCCGCCAAACCCTTGGGCCATGTTGATTTGATACACCCAAACCAACAAACCAAAACTGACGAGAAGCGGCACTGTCAACATGATGACTAGTTTTTTCATCGTCTTACCTCCTTCGCACTCCGTTGTGCGAGTACGTAATAACCGAGGACGAGTATGAGCGTGAACACGAACAAGAGCGTCGACAACGCGTTGATCTCAAGTGAGATCCCTTGGCGTGCCCGTGAGTAGACCTCGACGGCAAGTGTCGTGAAGCCGTTACCCGTGACGAAGAACGTCACCGCAAAGTCATCGAGTGAATACGTCAGCGCCGTGAAGAACCCTGCGAAGATACCTGGCGTGATATACGGCAAGATGACTTTCGTGAGCACGTCCCACGAGCTCGCTCCAAGGTCACGCGACGCATCGATCAGTGTCGGGCTCATCTCTTGAAGTTTCGGTAACACTAAAATGACCACGATCGGAACCGAGAACGCGATGTGCGCCAAGAGCACCGAATAGAACCCGAGTTGAATGCCGAGCATCGTGAACAAAATGAGGAACGACGCTCCGATGATGACGTCCGGGCTGACGATCA
The DNA here is from genome assembly GCF_004337185.1 of Exiguobacterium sp. SH0S2. Lineage (NCBI taxonomy): Bacteria > Bacillati > Bacillota > Bacilli > Caryophanales > Exiguobacterium > Exiguobacterium sp. SH0S2. The sequence continues at coordinate 19,712 of NZ_SJVB01000005.1, forward strand.
AGACGTTGTTGAGCGATAAGAGCGACGTCTTCGTGAACCGTTGCCGTGCCGTATAAATGGCAAGCGCCCCGATGACACCGAGCACGGTCGAGATGGTCGCCGACAAGAGCGCAATGACGATCGTGTTCAAGACGATGACGAGCAAACGGGTATCTGTGAACAACGATTTATACCACTCGAGGGTAAACCCTTCAAAGTTACTCATCGTTCCCCCACTGTTAAACGAGTAAAACACTAGATAGAGGATTGGTGCGTACAGAATAAAGAACACCGCAATCAAATACAAATTCGCTAACTTGAATTTTTTCTTCTTCATCGACGCACCGCTCCTTTCGCGCCCCAGTCACGTGTGATGACCATGACGAGTACCATCGCCAAAATCAAGAATACAGCGATTGTTGACCCCATGCCCCAGTTTTGCGTGACGAGAAATTGTTGTTCGATCGCCGTCCCGAGCGTGATGACACGGTTTCCGGCAATGAGGCGCGTGATCATGAAGAGCGACAACGCCGGAATGAAGACGATTTGAATCCCTGACTTCACCCCGTCGAGCGTCAATGGGAAGATGACGCGACGGAACGTCGTCCAGTTCGAGGCACCGAGGTCACGCGACGCGTAGACGAGCGACGGCGGCAGCTTCTCGATGGCGTTGTAGATCGGCAAAATCATGAACGGGATGAAGATATAAACTGAAACGAATACGAAACTGAAGTCCGTGAATAAGATTTGTTTCGTCCCGATGCCGATCGCCTCTAAAAATTGGTTCGTGATGCCGTACGTTCCAAAGATACCAAGGAACGCGTACGCTTTCAGTAATAAGTTGATCCATGATGGCAAAATGATGAGCAACAGCCAGAGCTGCTTATGTTTCGTTCTCGTCAATAAATAAGCGGTCGGATACCCGATGAGAAGCGAGAAGGACGTGATGAGAAACGCATACCAGAACGAAGACAGTGTCATCGTCAAGTAAGTCGATGTGAAGAACATCTGATAGTTCTCTAAACTCAAGTTCCCTTCGATATCAAAAAATGAGTAGTAGACGACCAGGAGTAGCGGCGCGATGACGAACAGCGCAATCCATATCCAGTACGTCGTCAAATAGACCGTCTTGGCGGTTTGACTAGTTTGATTCATGGGCGACCTCCTCATACGATTCGAGACGACGGTCAAACTCTTCTTCGGTCTCGCCTAGACGCATGACGTGAACCGCCTCGTCATCGAACGTGAGCCCGATTTTCGACCCGACGACTGATTTCTTCGTCGAATGGACGAGCCACTCGTTGCCTTCTTGGTCGTAACAGCAAATCTCGTAATGGACGCCACGGAACAGTTGTGAGTCGACATCGACGACGAGTTTCGCCGCGTCGACCGACGTCATCTCCAAGTCTTCTGGACGAATGATGACTTCGACTTTTTCATTGCGGTCAAACCCTTGGTCGACACAATCGAACGTTTTCCCGGCAAACGTGACAAGGTGATCTTCCGGCATAACACCAGGAACAATGTTCGACTCCCCGATAAAGTCAGCGACGAAGCGGTTGATCGGCTCGTCATAAATATCTGTCGGTGTCCCGCTTTGAACGATCTCCCCGTTGTTCATGACGAAAATCTCGTCGGACATGGCGAGCGCTTCTTCTTGATCATGGGTAACGAAGATGAACGTGATTCCGAGACGCTGCTGAAGTTCGCGCAACTCGTACTGCATCTCAGTCCGAAGTTTGAGGTCGAGCGCTGAAAGCGGCTCATCGAGCAAGATGACTTCCGGTTCGTTGACGATGGCGCGGGCGATGGCGACGCGTTGGCGTTGTCCGCCTGACATCTCGTCGATTTCACGTGATTCGTAGCCTATCAAGTTGACGAACTTGAGCGCTTGTTCGACTTTCGTCTTGACGTCCGCTTCTTTCATCTTCTTGATGCGCAAACCGAAAGCAACGTTCTCGTATACGTTCAAGTGCGGGAACAAGGCGTAATCTTGGAAGACCGTGTTGACTTGACGTTTGTTCGCTGGCACGTCGTTGATCCGCTTCCCGTTGAACTCGATGTCACCTTCTGTCGCATCGGTGAATCCGGCGATGATCCGCAGAATCGTTGTCTTTCCGCATCCCGAAGGACCGAGCAGCGTATAGAATTTCCCACGCTCGATTTCAAAGTTAATATTCTCTAAGACGACAGTATCGTCGTACCGCTTCGACACGTTGTCAAAACGAATGATCGTTTCTGGGTTCATTTGGTTTCCTCCCTTGTTATAAATACGAATGTGTGGCGACGACGAGACACTCGCTTGCGCCATCAAAATCGTTGACGAGCTGATGCGCGTCTGAAGCGACGTAGTACAACGTCTCGCCCGGTTTGGCGAAGTACGTGTGGTTCCCTAGCTTGAGGGCGACACGGCCGGACAGTACGTAAACGAACGTCTCCGCGCGTGACGGCTCGTACCGTTTGAACTCCCCTTGTTTTGAGAACGTGAGGAGAATCGGTTCCATCTCTTTCTCATTGGATTCTGGGATGAGCCACTCCGTCCGATACAGCCGATTCTCGTCGACATATACCGTGCGGTCGTCTTCCGTATAGACGACTTTTTGATTGATTTCCTCATCGAAAAACTCTTTAGGCGAACATCCAAGCACTTCTAACAAATCAAACAGCGTCTCAAGCGAAGGAGAACTCAAATCACGCTCGATTTGGGAAATGTAGCCTTTACTTAAATCGGTACGTTCCGCCAACTCTTCTTGGGTCAACCCTTTTTTGACGCGGAGTCGTTTAATGTTTTGACCGACTTCCAAACTGTATTCCTCCTTCCCTTTCTAAGGAAAGTTTAGTGATACATGATACTTACTAAAGAAAGTTTATAAATACTCAACTCTAAAGCAAACAAATAGCGACTTTTATTATAACCAACTGTACCACGTTTGCAAGCAAAAAATCACGCAACAATCGCGTGATTTTTTAGTGGAGATCCCGTTTCGAAATCAGGTGTTTGAATTTTTCATTTTTCGTTTGAAATAAGTGCAATTGCGCCCCGTACGCATCGATTTGTTGAACGACGTATTGGAACGACTTTGCCTCCCCTGGGTACGGTTCACCAGCGCGGGCGAGTGTCGTCTCAAAATCTTCCCACAACACCTCAACCCACGTTAACGCCTCGTCTTCATTCAACAAGTCGTTCTTGTCTCTTAAGATTTCTGCCAACCGCTTGTATTGGTCTGACCGGTTCATACGCGCACCTCCGATAGCTCAGAGAGCGGGATCGCATGTTCCATCGCTTCTCCTTCAAACGTTCCCCAACCCATGACGCCGTTGACAAACTTCAATCGGAACGGACGATTATTGTAGGTGACGATATACGTCGTACCTGGTTTGAACGATGCCGGATCAATCAAATAACTCTCCGCGATGGCGATGCGGCGAAGCACGACCTCAATCTCACTCACCATACCCATCTGTTCGGCTTTTCGTTTCCGCTCATGCAAGTCACGAATTTCTTGCTCGAGCTCATACTTTGATAATGCACTCAACCGTTTTTCCATTTCGTTCACCTCACTTGTAGCGTATCAGATTTTCCGAGTAAAAGAAAAAGGCGAAACTGAATAATGTTCAGTTCGCCTTGAAGTTATAAAGCGGTTTAATCAGTTGATCAATCGTGACGGCCGGTTCAATATAGCGCACAATCTCTTTCATCGATTTATAGACGAACGGTGATTCATCAATTGTCGACTTCCGAACCGAGCTCGACCAGACGCCTTCCATCGATTTTTTAAATTCGTTGAAGTCGACGCGTTTTCGTGCCGCTGAGCGCGACATGATGCGCCCGGCGCCATGCGGACCTGAGAAGTTCCAGTCCGGGTTGCCTTTTCCGGTACAGATGAGCGACCCGTCACGCATGTTCATCGGGATGATGACGCGCTCTCCGGCTTTTGCGGAAATCGCCCCTTTTCTGAGGATCATGTCGTCGTGATCGATATAGTTGTGCACTGTATCGAACTGATCGACGACGTTCCAGTTCATCGCTTCGACGATGACATCGGTCATCGCCAGTCGGTTACTTGCCGCGTATTGTTGGGCAATCCGAACGTCATGCATGTAGTCGTCCATATCTGTACCTTCGATATAAGCGAGGTCTCGCAATCCTTGTTTCGCCGCCTTCGCGTACTCGAGATAAGCTTGAATATCACTTTCGCGTCCAGTTTCTTTCAAACGCTCGATCTCATTCTGTACTTCTGTCGTATCCATCATATGACGGATCGCTCGCTGCTGATAGTGTTCTGCAATTTGGACACCGAGGTGGCGTGAACCCGAATGGATGACGAGAAACGTCCGTCCATAATCATCACGGTTCACCTCAATGAAATGATTGCCCGAGCCAAGTGTTCCGACCGAGCGTAACGCCCGGTCTAGCTTATACGGGGCGCGAACGTCTTCTAGCGGAATCTTTGACGCGTATGAATGCGCCGACTCCCGGATGTTCATCCCACTCGGAACAAGTTGACGAATCATATCGTCAAGTTTTTGAAAGTCGATCCGCTTCACATTGATCTCGGTGCAAAGCATGCCACACCCGAGATCGACACCGACGAGGTTCGGTACGATTTTGTCGTGAATCGTCATCGTCGTCCCGACGACCGAGCCTTTGCCGGCATGCATATCCGGCATGATTCGAATCGCTGCCCCTTCCGTGAACGGTTGGTCGACGAGCGTTTGAATCTGTGCGCGCGTCATATCGTCAATCCGTTCATTGAAGACTGTAGCTTGATTATATTTGCCGATGATCTCCATAACGTCTCCTTTCTCAGCTGATCACTTGCTGTTTACTTTGCAACTCATGCATCCGGGCGTAGACGCCGCCGTCAGCGATGAGTGACTGGTGATTCCCGCGCTCGATGATTTGACCGTGGTCGAGGACGAGGATTTGATCGGCCTCACGAATCGTCGACAATCGGTGCGCGATGACGAACGTCGTGCGTCCGTATGTGAGCGTCTTCAGCGCGTCTTGGATGAGCGCCTCTGTCTCTGAGTCGACACTAGCAGTCGCCTCGTCAAGGACGAGGATCGCCGGGTCAAACACGAGCGCCCGGGCGAAACTGATCAATTGTCGCTCTCCACTCGAAAGTGAAGCGCCGCGCTCAATGACCGGCTCGTCGAGTCCTTGCGGCAACTGCTTGACGAACCGATCGGCACCGACCGCCGTCAACGCTTGCCAAATCCGTTCATCAGGAATGGTCTCATCACCGAGCGTCACGTTCGTCCGAATCGAGCCCGTGAACAAGAACGGGTCTTGCAACACGATGCCGAGATGGTCCCGAACGGCTTGCGTCGGAAGTGTCGTCACGTCCACCCCGTCGATGCAAAGTTTTCCTGACGACGGATCATAAAAGCGCATGAGCAAGTTCATGATCGAACTCTTACCGCTGCCGGTGTGGCCGACGAGTGCGACCGTTTCACCAGGTGCAGCTTGAATGTCGATCTGTTGTAACACGGGCTTTCCAGCCTCATAGCTGAACGTCACGTTGTCGAACACGACTTCGCCATTAAAGCGCGGAATGCGTTCAGACGAGACGTTTTCGCCTTTCTCGTCGAGCAGTTGGAACATTCGGTCCGCCGAAACGAGCGCTTGTTGGAGCGGTGACAACTGGTTCATAATTTGCGTCACCGGCTCAAAAATACGGGACACGTAATCGATGTAGGCGTAAAGTATCCCGAGCGTGAGCACACTGCCCGTTCCGAGCGTTTGCGCACCGACGACCCAAATGAGGAGCGCGAGTGCCATGTTGCGGAAGAAGTTGACCAAGTTGTGCGACATAAGGGCGTCGAGCTTCAACAGTTTCCGGCGTGTCTGGAAGTTGTCGCTGTTCTTGACATCGAACTCATCATAGACGAGGTCTTCACGCACATACGATTGAATGATCGGCATCGTTTGGATGCTCTCGTTCAATTGTGCGTTCATATCGGCGACGAGCGCCCGGACTTTAAAGTTGTTCCGGGTCGAGAGACGCTGGAACAACTTCACCCAGACGATGACGACCGGGATGATGATGAGCGAGACGAGTCCGAGGCGAACGTCTAGGAAGAACATGGCGATCAAAACACCGATCATCATGACGACGCTTTGGAAGACGCGGGCGAGAACGCCCAAATACAAATCACGAATCGTCTCCGTATCGTTCGTGACCCGGCTGACGATTTTCCCGATCGGCGTCTGGTCAAAGTAACGGACTGGAATCGTCTGCAAATGCCGCATGACGTCAAGGCGCATTGTCTTGACGATTGTATGCGCCGAACGTTGCAGGAGCATCTGTTGCCCCCAGTTGAGACCTGCTGCGATGAGCAACAGGACGACGTAGATGGCAGATAAGACGAGGACGGCCCGAAGATCCGTCTCATAAAACTGGAAGACGTCGGTCGAAGACAACGGCACGATGTTGTCGTACGTCGCTGTCTCCTCACTCCGCGTGATGGTCAAGACACCGTTATCGACTTCTCTGACCCCACCGCTCATGACGGCGTCCGGTACGAGATAGTAGCCTTCGGTCGTCTGAACGATCGAGACGGGACGGACGACGTCTTGCCCGTCCAACCGCGTCTCTTTCTCATAGTTATTGCCGTCAAACGAGACACTGCCCCCGGCCTCGACTTGAACCCAGTCGCGCTCGATAGCGACGATATGGTCATCGATGATAATTTTTGCGATATACGGTCCCGCAAGTTCTGCGCCGACCGCTAAAAAGAGTAGGATCAACCCGAGGAAAATCGAGCGCTTCACTTGTTTGGCATAGCCAACGAGTGAGCGAATCGTCTTTTTCCTGCGGACCGGATCTAATTCGTGTTGATCGATCATAAGAGATTCCCCCTTTCGTACGGATTACTCCGTCTCTCCTTGTCGATTGAACTGTTCGAAATACCAACCGTGCTGTTTCATCAGTTGGTCATGTGTGCCGCGTTCAGTGACGCGACCGTCTTGCAAGACAAGGATTTGATCAGCGTGGGAAACGGCAGACAAGCGGTGCGCGACGATGAACGTCGTCTGTTCGGCACGGCTCGTCCGGACCGAATCGATGATTCGGGCTTCCGTTTTCGCATCGACCGCCGAGAGCGAATCGTCGAGCAATAAAATCTCTGGGTCTTTCAAGAGCGCACGCGCAATCGACAGACGTTGTTTCTGTCCGCCTGACAGCATGACCCCTTGCTCGCCGACGACCGTATCGAGCCCGTTCTCTAAATGCTCGATATCGGTATCAAACGCCGCAAGCCGAATCGCCGTCTCGAGGTCGGCTTCGGTCGCGTCATCGGCCCCGAACAAGATGTTGTCGCGGACCGTCTTCGAGAACAATAGATGTTCTTGTGACACGTAACCGCTCCAACCTCGTACCGTGTCGAGTTTAATTTTGTGAACCGGGATCCCGTTGACGAGCAAAGAGTCATCGATTGGATATTCGCGGATCAGCTGACGCAGGAGCGTCGTTTTGCCGGCCCCGGTCGGTCCGACGATTCCGATCGTTTCTCCGCGTGATACGTGGAGTACGATGTCTTCGAGCGACGGGCGGCTCGCACCCGGATAGCGGAACGATAACGATTTGAAGGTGATCTTCTCTGGCACGTCGACTTGCACCGTGCCGTTCGAGACGACGTCCGGCGCTTCGTTCATCGTCGCTTCAATCCGCTCTAAGCTCGCCGTCCCGCGTTGGACGACGTTGATCAACTCACCGAACGCGTACATCGGCCAAATGAGCATCCCGAGATAAATGTTGAACGAGACGAGTTGACCGAGCGTGATGTCATTCGTAAAGACGAGGTACGTCCCGAACGACAAGCCGATCAAGTAACTCAAACCGACGAGCAGTTTGATGACCGGTTCGAACAATACGTCGATTTTGGCGACGTGCATGTTTTTCGCCATGACGTCGTCGGTGATCGTATCGAACTTCTTCGTATCCGCTTCTTCTTGCACGAACGAACGGATGACGCGAAGTCCTGAAATCGATTCGACGACTTGGTCGTTCATGACACCGAACGAATCTTGCGCCGCGGTGAAGCGAGCGTGAATTTGACGGCCGAGCTTATTCATCGACCAGGCAAGTAACGGCATCGGCAACAGTGCCGCGAGCGTCAATTTCCAATCGATGAACACCCCCATGATCGTCAATGCGATCAGTGTCATGTTGAACGAATCGACGAGCGTCATGACACCGAAACCGGCCGTCCGTTCAACCGCTTTCAAATCATTCGTCGCGAGCGCCATCAAGTCCCCGGTGCGGTGCTGTTGATAAAACCGCGGCGTCTGTTTGAGCAAATACCCGAAGAATCGGGCCCGCAGTTTTTTCTCGAGCAGGAACGCCGTCCCGAATAGACGCGCGATCCACAAGTACGATAAAACGTACGATAACACCATGATGCCTAGCAGTGAGCCGACGATTGTGATGAGCCGTTCCGTCGTCAAACTTCCTTCACGGATCGCATCGATTGCTTGCCCGATAATCCATGGCGGGAGCATATCGATGACCCCGGTAATGATGAGCAAAATGATCGCAATGACATACGTTCGTTTCTGCCTCTTAATAAACCAATCCAATTGTTTAATCAGTTTCACGACTGATTCCCCCTTCCGTCCTTTCCGAGCACGCAAAAAAGCGCACTCCACCTGATTGTGCAACCAATCGGATGAAGTACGCTTGAAAGTCTTCAGTCATTTGCATGGTCAGGGAAAGGACACTACCCCTATCCAGCTGCCGTGTTACGCAGTCAAATACGAGTAGCCATATGATGTTGTGTGTGTGCGTTGTAGTGTAGTCAAGTACTTCATCATGCTGGCTCCTCTCTCTTCATAGTTTGAAAATCTACTAAAACCTTAGCAGACTGTTCAGAAAATTGTCAATATTTTTTTGTAAAAATATTGTAACTTGTTTCAGTTTAAGAAGAACGTCGCGAGAATCATCCCGACGATCCCTGTTGCTGTCACATAGTAGATCATCGGCATGAGCGTGTAGCGAATAATCGTTCCTTCTTTACCGAGCAGACCTGCTACCGAAGCGACCGCGACGACGTTCAGCACACAGATCATGTTACCAGCGTTCGCGCCGGCCATCTGCATCGACAAGGCGAGCGTCTCACTCATCCCGACCGAATCGGCGACATTTGTCGTCAAGCTCGAGAACATCATGTTCGAGAACGTGGCCGATCCCGATACGAACGCTCCGAGCGCCCCGATCCACGGCGCGACAAGCGGCCAAACGCCACCAAACGTGTCCGCTGCAGCCGTCGCGAGTTCGACTGGCATCGATGCGAGTCCTGCTCCGCCATTCTCTGAATGGATAAAGATTCGAACCATTGGAACTGACGCCGCAAGCGTAATTAACGTTCCGCCGATACCGAGTGTCGTCGCTTTAAAGACCGACGTCACTTGCGACCAACTCATATTGTGTAAGAAGAACGTCGCAATCATCGTCAAGATGAACATGAACCCTGGTGAATAGAACGGCTCCCACGACGTCGAGATTCCTTCTACTCCTAAAATGTTCGGGAGGTCGATCCGGACACTGCGCGTCAACTCGTTCAAGAACGGGACCGTCCGTGTCAAGATGAGGAAGATCGTCAAAATCAAGTAAGGGGCCCATGCTTTCCACTGCGGAAGTTCACGTTTCCCTTTCCCGACTGTCGGCTGTTCAACCGGTTGGTCGAGCTCGTCGGCGTAACCGTCAAACGTCCAAATCCGTTTTGGCATGAGAATACCTTTTCGTGCCATCGCGACGAGAATCACAAGACCGGTCAAGCCACCGAGCATGCCCCCAAATTCAAATCCGAGGATGAGCGTCCAAATGTAAGCCGGAACGCTGTAGACGAGAGCCGCCACGAGGGCAATCGGCAGTACTTCGAATGCAGGTTTGACCGACTTCGCTTTACTAAAGAATCGAGTCAGCATCAAAATCAAAATGAACGGGATAAAAAGACCAACGAGCATATCGATCAATACCGTCTGTAAGACGACACTTGTTAAAAATTCGATTGATTCCGGTTTGCTCACATCGAGCGAGAGTCCGTTACCAATCCCGATCAAAGCCGGTGTCCCGACTGCACCGAACGTGACGGCTGATACGTCGGCCGACAAGGCGATGACAACAGCCGCAATCGGCGGGAAACCTAGTGCGATCAATAGCGGGGCCGCCACCGTCGCCGGTGTCCCAAAGCCTGAAGCACCTTCAATGAACGAAACGAACAACCAGCCGACGATGAGGACTTGAATCCGCGGATCCGGTGTGATGGTGACAAAACCGGAACGGATGGCGTTCATGCCGCCGCCCTCTTTCATCGTATTCATCATCCCGATCGCGCCATACACGATCCACGCTGCCGTGATCGCGATGACGATTCCTTGTAACACCGCCGCTGTAATGCGGGTTGCATCAAGTTCCCAGACGAAGAACGCAAGTAGCGCCGTCAACAGGAGCGAGAGTGGCATCGCAACCGATGCTGGTAAACGCATAATAACCAATAATACAAGCACAGCCAAAATTGGCACAAGTGCTGTAATCCATTCAAAAATCGTCAATGTAGACCCACCTTTTCAGATTTTTTCCCCTGCCGTAAATGAATTTCCCGTTATGTCTCTTGTTCAGCGAGTCGTTCTAAAGTCCGGTCAATCACCTCATACGGAAATCCTTTGCTCCGAAGCTGCATCTTCATGCGCTGTTTCCGCTCATATGGGGCATACCCGTTGTACTTCCGACTCAGTTTTTCAGCCTGCTTCAAGCAAGCTGCAAGCTCGACGTCCTCATCCTCGTTTTCCCAAAACGTAAGGATCGCCTCTGAAATGATATCAAACGAAAATCCTCTTTGCACCAGGGTTTGTTGAATTCTTTGTTGCACTTCTGTGGCGGAACGGCGATTCGTTTCCAATTGTTTCCTATTTACGAACTTTCCGGCTTTCTCAAGCTGGTCTTCGTGCGAGATCGCAGCGATGACCTCTTCAATGATTTCAGGTGTGATTCGAAGCTGGACCAATTCCCGCTTGATTTTGCTCGGGCCGCTCGGACTCGTATTAAACTTTGTCTGGGTGTAGGCTTTGGCGAATTCGGCATCGTTCAAATAGCGTTGTTCAATCAATCTGTCAATCACGCGCTTGATGGCTGCCTCATCTATCTCTTTCTTCACGAGATAGTCACGGACCTCTGAAACGGCACGCATTCGGTACGATAAATAATTGACGGCTGCTTTGTATGCTTTCTGTTCCTCTTCGGCTTGGAGGACGTCACGGACAAAATCGTCTTCAAGTTCCATCCCTTTCGTCAATCCATATTTAATGAAGACGTCTAAATCGATGGCGAACGCGAACTCTTCTTGCCCATCTTTCTCGATGAAGACGTTCAAGCGGTCCTTGTTTTTCTTTTGAGCCGTAAACTTGCTGATTTTCATGAAACCCCTCCTTTTCCTGCTTCTAACATATCACGTTCCCCTTTTCAGAAGGATTTTTGATAAGTTAAAAGAAAGGGTATTTATTTAACTAGCTATTGTATTTACCGTTATCATACCCGATTTGAAAACGCTTCAAGAATAATGGAGGGATTCACATGAAAATTGCAATCACCGGTGGTACCGGATTGATCGGCCGGCCGCTCGTTCGGGCGCTAGCCGAGGCCGGTCATCAAGTCGTCGTCTTGACGCGCCATCCGCGCCCACGTCAAGGAGGCATCTCGTTCGTCGAATGGTTGACGCCAGACAGCCATCCCGAGACCGAACTCCAAGATGTCGACGCCTTTATCCACTTGGCAGGAGCCTCCATTAACGACGGACGCTGGACGCACAAACAAAAACAAGCCATCCTCCAAAGCCGTATCGATGGGACGAAAGAAGTCGTTCGCATCATCAAAAACATGAAGCAGAAACCGGACGTTGTCATCAGCGGATCAGCAATCGGCATTTACGGCGAAGACCGGTCGATCACTTACTCGGAATCGACACCGCTCCCGGACCGGACCAACTTCTTAGGAAACGTCTGCGTCTTGTGGGAGAAAGAAATCGCGCCCGTCGCCGATATGGACATTCGTCTCGCCACGATGCGAACTGGTGTCGTCTTGTCAAACGACGGGGGCGCGTTCCCGCTCATGAAGCTGCCCTACACGCTCGGTGCCGGCGGACGGCTCGGTTCCGGAAAACAGTGGGTCCCTTGGATCCACATAGACGATCTCGTCCGCTTATTCGTCTACATCATCGAGACCGATTCGATGCATGGACCGGTCAACGGGACGGCGCCGACACCGGTGACAATGGACCAATTCGGGAAGACGCTCGGACAAGTGATGCATCGTCCACACTGGGCTCCGGCTCCGGCCCCGATCCTCAAACTCGTACTCGGCGAAAAGAGCGTGATCGTACTCGAAGGTGCCAAAGTCGTCCCGACAAAAGCGCTCAATCACGGCTTTCGTTTTCGCTATGAGACGTTAGAACCCGCACTAAAACAACTACTGCATTTGACTTGAGAGGAGACAGCTCGTGAGTAATCTATTAATTCGTAACGCCCATATTTATCCGATCACCGCGCCAAACTTTTACGGGGACATTCGCATAAAAGATGGAAAAATTGTCGAAATGGCGGACTTGTTAGACCCAACGGACGGCGAGACCGTCATCGAGGCGGAAGGCAACTTCCTGTTCCCCGGTTTCATCGATGCCCATACCCATCTCGGACTGTATGACGAAGGGACGGGTTCCGTCGGGAATGACGCCAATGAGACGGTCGAAGCGATGACACCGCACGCACGGGCCATCGACGGGGTTTATCCGCTCGATGAAGGCTTCCGTGAAGCGCTCATGGCCGGTGTCACGGCGGTCCAAGTCATGCCGGGCAGCATGAACGTCATCGGCGGAGTGACGAGCGTCATTAAAACGCACGGTCGCTTTATCGAGGATATGGTATTGCGCCGTTACGCCGGCTTGAAACTTGCTCTCGGCGAAAACCCGAAGCGCGTCCACAGTATGGGGAAATCCGGTGAGTTGACCCGCATGGGCATCATGGGACTACTGCGCGAGGCGTTCCGGACCGTCGATTCGACGAAGACGATCGGCACGTTCGGGAGTCAGATGATCCAACTCGCGCTCGACCGGAAGATGCCGGTCCGAGTCCACGCCCACCGTGCCGACGATATTCTTTCGGTCGTCCGCTTCGCTCAAGAGTTCGATCTCGATTACCGGATTGAGCACTGTACGGAAGGTCATCTCGTCGCCGAGAAGTTGCGTGAACTCGGCGTCAAACATGTCACCGTCGGACCGACGTTCACCCGTAAGTCTAAAATCGAACTTCAAAACAAAACGTGGGAGACGTACCGCATCTTGCATGAACACGATATGATCGTCTCGATCACGACCGACCATCCATATACCCCGGTCCAATATTTGAATCTTTGCGCCGGTCTTGCCGCCCGTGAAGGCCTTCCGGTCGACGTCGCCCTGCGCGCCATCACGATCCATCCGGCCCAGTCACTCGGGGTTGATGACCGCGTCGGGTCACTCGAAGTCGGCAAAGACGCCGACCTCGTCTTGTGGAGTCACTTCCCGCTCGACTACATGTCGAAGCCGATCATGACCATCGTCGACGGCCGTATCGTCTACTCGACGGATCGCTCGAAAACCCATCATGAAATGTGAGTAACCCCAGACGTGAAAGCGCTCTTTTATTTTTTTTGTGAAGTTACATTTTATTTGCTTGCTTTTTCAAAAAAAGTCTATAAAATAATCTTGTAACTCATAAAAGAGAGCAGCCAAGGCAAGTTCGAACAACGTAGCCAGAAGTATGCTTTCGTTACAACTATTCTTCAGCGGTCTGAACTAGGAGGAGGAATGTTTGGTGCTCAAATTTCGTGAGCTTACCGACTGCGCGGAGTTGTTCGAACTGATGCAACACCCAGATGTCTTTCCATATGTCCGTCAAAAGACGGTCCACTTTGACGAGTTTTTATTTAGCACGAAGCAAATCATCGAGCTAGAAGAGCAAGGAAACATCATCTCACGTACAATTACGAACGAGTTCGGTACCCCGATCGGGACGATCAGCTTGTTCGATGTGGAAACCGGTTACGGCTTCCTCGGTACGTGGCTTGGCAAACCGTACCATGGGAAAGGTTACAATCAAGTCGCGAAAGAAACGTTCTTCTCAGAGCTGTTCTTCGACCTTGATATTGAGAGTGTATTTTTAAAGATTCGCAAAGCAAATGAGCGTTCGATCGCGGCGGCGGCAAAACTTCCTTATGCGTTTTGCGCCGACGAGATCCGGCCCGATTTGTTAGCAGAAATTAATAGCGGTGACGTCGAATACGTCTTGTATGAAGTGTCGAAGTCGAGCTTCCAGCTGTACTTGCATTCACTTCATGCGCCTGAGTTCGATCATTCGTACGAAGCCCAACTCGAAGCATAAGCCAATTCTGACAAAGAATTGGCTTTTTTGTGGCGTTTTTGTGTGGATTTGTTGAGGACAACTTTACGACAATGAATAATTCTGTTCTAATTCGAAGAGATAGGTATGATAGAAGTATGAGGGAATTATCACATCCTTCGTTAACCGGTTTGTAAAGGAGAATGCCAGATGATAGAACCAGTATTTCGAATCTTAGTAACCGACGATGAGGAGCAGATGCGCGATTTGCTCGTTTCCAATTTAGAAAAAGAAGGCTATGAGACGGTCACCGCAACAAACGGCCTTGAGGCGATCGACTTGTTAAAAGAACAGTCGTTCCACCTCGTCTTGCTCGACGTCATGATGCCCGAGCTTGACGGTCTGACCGCCTGCATGCGCATCCGTGAGTTCTCGAACGTCCCGATCATCATGCTGACGGCCCGGTCTGAAGAACTCGACCGGATTCACGGATTGAAGATCGGCGCGGACGACTACATCACAAAACCGTTCAGCCCGCGCGAACTGCTCGCCCGAATCGAAGCGACACTTCGGCGCACGCACAACTTCTCAAAAGAACAAGAAGCCACGTTCGACGCCGGTGTCTTATCAATCGATATCGAAGGCCGCGCCGTCAGCGTGAAAGGCAAAACTGTCAACTTGACGCGTAAGGAGTTCGACCTCCTCTACTTGTTCATCACAAACGAAGACAAAGTGTTCTCTCGAGAACAGCTCCTCGACCAAATTTGGGGTACCGAATACCACGGCAACCTCCGGACGGTCGACACGCACATTAAAACGCTCCGTCTCAAGCTCGGCGAAGCCGGTGGCTACATCCAGACCGTCTGGGGGATCGGCTACAAGTTCGAGGCGAACGTATGAAGCAATACACGATCCGGAAGCGGATTTGGATCACCATCTGGACGGCCAGCCTCTTCTCTGCGTTCGTGTTCATCATCATGACGTTTTACTTGTACGACAAGTTTTACATTCAGACGCAAGAAGAACTGCTGATCAACCGCGGGGAGAAACTCGTCACCATCTATAAGGCGGACGGCTTCTCCGACGCGTTCGCTGACAGCATGACGTACACGAATGAACTGACCGAAACGAAAGTATTCCTCTCGTCCGTACGGGAAGATAGTCTCGGCTCCGGGAAGACGTTTTTACGCGAACAAGATCTCGCTCGTTTGCAAGACGGCTACGCCATCTCGGTCACGCGCAAGCACCCGACCGAGGATGTCGATATTCTCATGTCCGCGTTCCCGCTCATCCGTGACGGCGAACTCGATAATGCCCTCATCCTCTATATGGAGCTGAGCAAAATCAGTGAGCCGTTCCAACCGATCCGGCTGATGATCACGTTCTTGCTCATCTTGATGATTGTCAACTTGCTCATTTTCGGGACGCAAATCATCGACACAATCATTCAACCGCTCATCCAAATGAAACGCGCTTCCCAAGTGTATGCCAAAGGTGACTTCTCGCACCGCATCCCGATCGATTCCGATGACGAGATCGGTGACTTGGCCGAGACGCTCAACCGGATGGCCGAGTCTCTCGGACTCGTCGAGGAGCAGCGCAAAGAATTTTTGGCTAACGTCAGCCATGAGCTCCGGACCCCGCTGTCTTACATTCGCGGGTATACCGAGATGCTGCAAGACCCGACGCTCGACGAGAAGACGCAAGCCCAGTATTACGACATCATCGAGAACGAGACGGAACGGTTGCAACGACTCGTCAACGATCTGCTCGACCTCGCCCAGCTCGAACGCGATTCGTATCCGATGACGAAAGAACCGGTCGTGTACTCACAAGTGCTCGAAGACGTGTTATACCGGTTTGAACCGATCGCGCGCGCGAAAGGTGTCACCATCGAAGCGGATCTCGACTTCGACCTCATCATCCTCGGGGATCACGATCGCCTCGAACAAGTCGTCGGAAACTTACTCGATAACGCTCTTCGTTACACGGATGCCGGCAGGTCGATCCATGTGAGGACGTTCGCGGAAGAGAACTATGCCATCACCGAGATTCGCGATGAAGGCCGGGGCATCCCGAAAGAGGATCTCGATCAATTGACGAAACGTTTCTACCGCGTCAACAAATCGCGGACGCGTGAAGACGGCGGTACCGGACTCGGGCTCGCCATCGCCAAGCACATTATGGAACGCCATGGCGGCTCGATGCATTTCACGTCCGAAGTCGGCAGCGGCACGACCGTGTCGCTTGCTTTGCCGCTCTTGCCAGACGATGAAGACATATAAAAGAGGCAGCCGCGGCTGCCTCTTTTTAAATATCTTTGCCTTTATAGGCATCATCTGATTCGTTCATGAGCCGCTCGCGTTCGGCGTGTGTCTGCGGGAACCCGTTCGCTTGCCACTCGGCCCGATGATTCGAGTCGAGTTGCGTCAACCCTGCTTCCGCCTCGTCTTTATCGGAATCGACACTTTCCATCTTGTCCATCTTGCTCCACGTGTTATCCTCTTGGTCTTGCGTCAACAGCGCTGCGACTTTCGGCGCGACGAGTGCAGCACCAGCCACACCGAGCACGATCCCCATCAATACTTTCTTATCCATCCAATACCCCTCCTTAGTCACTATGCACAGATAATTCCACTGTTCCCGAAACTTGAAACACTTTTCTAAAGCGTTTACACAAAATACGGAAGTGGAATAACACTCAAAGAAGGAGGCGATGGAGATGAAGAAGCAGGAACAACCGTCAAAACGACCGTTCGATAATCCGGACGCCGTCGATACGGACAAAGAGAGCATCTTTGACCAAGAAGGCATGGAGACGGTCGACCCGATCCCGGTCGAAGAGCTGAATCAAAAAGTGAAAGACGAGAAACGAAAGCGCCACTCAAAAGACGACTCAGTCAGCGAGAAAAAATATGACGGCAACAAATAAGGATGCGGACAAAGTTGTCCGCATCCTTATTTTCATGTTAAGTCTTTTGGCGAGAAGCCGTATGGCAGCATCTCTTCTTTTGTCATCACTTTCGTCTCACCGGCCATGTTGGCCAAGATCAACGTGAAGTCGTCACTCGCAAACTCGGCGATGACTTGACGACAAGCGCCACATGGCGAGATCGGGCCGTCCGTGTCTCCGACGACGACGACCGTGTCGATTGACTTGCTGCCTTCCGACACCGCCTTGAAGATGGCAGTCCGTTCCGCACACATCGACAAACCGTACGACGCGTTCTCGACGTTACAACCTAAGATTTCCTTACCCGTCTCATCGATGACGACGGCACCGACGTTGAACTTCGAGTAAGGTGTATATGCGCGCGACCGCGCGTCAATCGCCTTATGAACGAGCTCTTGAACTTTTTCATGTGGAATCATTGAATGTTCCTCCGCTTCTTGAATTTAAAAAAGAAGTCTGACATCTGAACTATAACGTGAAAACGTTTTCTTTACAAGCGTTTTCACGGTCCCGTCAATATTTTTTCTTCTTCTTTTTCTCGAAGACGACAATCGATTCGACGTGAGCCGTTTGCGGGAACATATCGTACGGTTGGACGTAGTTGACCTTATAATCGGCTTTCATGAGTTGATCCGCGTCGCGCACGAGCGTCTGCGGGTTACATGACACGTAGACGATCCGTTTCGCTTTCGAAGAAATCATCGCGTTTAGGAGCTGATGGTCCACACCTGTTCGCGGCGGGTCGACGACGATGACGTCAGGAATCCACCCGTCTTTCACCCAGCGCGGAATCCAATGTTCAGCGCGCCCCTCGACGTATGTCGCATGATTGTAGCCGTTCTCACGCATGTGAGCATTTGCGTCTTCAACCGCTTCAGGTACGACTTCCATCCCGCGAATCTCTTTCGCGTGCGGTGCGAGCCAAAGTCCGATTGAACCGACACCGGCGTACGCATCGATGACGCGTTCTTCACCAGTCAGACCGGCCGCCTCGACGACTTCACGGTACATGACTTCGGTTTGGGCCGGATTGAGTTGGAAGAAAGCACGTGGCGACAAGTGGTAATGCACGTCGTCTAGCTGCTCGTCCATCTTATCTTGACCGGCGATGTGGACCGTTCGGTAACCGAAGATGACGCCCGACCGGTTCGAGTTGATGTTGATATGGAACGAGACGACGTTCGGCAATTCCATGATGCGGTCGCTGAGCGTATCCAAGTTCGGTACGTCCTCACTCCCGACGACGAGAACGACTTGAACGTCGTTCGTCTTGTAACCTGAACGGACGACGATCGTCCGGGCAAAACCGACGTCACGTCTCGCGTCATAGACCGGGATGTCGAGCTCGTTCAAAATACGGACGATAGCGTTGTTGACGTTCGTCGTATCACGTTGTTGCACCATGCAGTGCTCGATCGGCACGAGGTCGTTCGAGTTCGGCTTGTAGAGGCCTGAGACGATTTCGCCGCGTTGGACTGACAACGGGAATTGGGACTTATTACGATAGTACCAAGGGTTTTCCATCCCTTTCGTCGGACGGATATCGGACTTATCGACGTTCAACTTCGTCTTCTGACGGAACGCGTTGCGGACGATATCTTCTTTATAGTCCATTTGCAGACGTGAACTCATATGTTGAATCTGGCAACCGCCACATTCGTCATAAATTGGACACGGCGGTTTGACCCGGTCCGGCGAGTCGTTGTGTCGCTTCGTGACCCGCGCCTCGGCATAGTTTCGTTCGATGCGCGTGATTTCGATATCGGCTCGTTCCCCTGGTAACAGGTTCGGGATAAAGATGACCATCCGATTGATCATCGCGATGCCCTCCCCGTTAATGCCTAACCGTTCTGCTTTCGTGCTTGCACGTTCTCCTACGATCAATTTCAATGTGTTTCATCCTTTCGAGATACTTGTTCTAAATCTTTGGCGTAACGTACGACTTTCGCACGTAAGGAATCAATATCAGCTAACAATCGATGCAAATCCTCTGGCGTCGTGAATTCGTCTAACGTGTTGACTGATAAGCACAGTAACTCCGTTCTCGATTTTAACACGTTCATTTTTCCTGCCGTATCTGTTCGTGATTTACCCATCTCATGATCGCTCCTTCGCTTAGTGACAAAGAGTTGTTATTATAGCATACTATTTCATGTAACTTGATAAAAAGGTGGAATCCACATGCAAAACATCTCGACGACGTTCGATCCGTGGGAAGCGTATCTCGATCAAACCGAGTTCGGTCGACTCGTTCTCTCGAACGTCGAAGTGACGACGACGAAACTATGCAATATGCGCTGCGAGCATTGTGCGGTCGGCTATATGCTCGATCAAACGGAAGAACCCGAGGTCCCGCTCGAACTGTTGATTTCGCGCCTCGACGAGATCGAGCACTTGCGCGCCTTCTCGATCACGGGCGGTGAGCCGATGCTGTCGATGAAGTCAGTTCGAAACTATGTCGTCCCGCTTCTACGCTACGCTAAGGAGCGCGGTGCCCGCACACAGATCAACTCGAACTTGACGTTGCCGTTATCTCGCTATCATCTTATTACCCCTTACCTCGACGTTTTGCACATTTCTCATAATTGGGGAACGGACGCCGATTTCTTAGAGGGCGGTTTCGCGATGATGGACCGCAAGCCGAGCGAATCCGCTCGGCTCAAGATGCTTCAGACGATGAAGGACAATGCCCGAGCCCTCACGGCCGAAGGGGTCATCGTATCGGCCGAGACGATGATCAACAAGCGGACGATCCCCCATTTAAAAGAGATTCACGAGGAAATCGTCTCGCTCGGTTGTCAACGCCACGAATTGCACCCAATGTACCCCGCAGACTTCGCTAGCGCGCTCGAGTCGGCCTCTCTCGACGAGATCCGTCAAGCTATCCATGACGTACTCGACATTCGGGACGAGAACGTCTGGATGCTGTTTGGAACGTTGCCGTTTTACGCCTGCTCGGACTCAGAAGCCGACCGCGCCTTACTGCGGCGACTCTCGACTGCGAAAAACGTGACGGTCCGCAACGACCCGGACGGACGCTCCCGGTTGAACACGAACATTTTTGACGGTCAGATCATCGTCACCGACTTCGGCGACGAACTCGGCACACTCGGCACGTTGTACGATACGTCGTTCCAAGACGCGTACGATCAATGGACGAACAGCGCGTTGAACGCCACACTGTCGTGCCATTGTCCCGCCGTCAAATGCCTCGGACCGAACGCACTCGTCAAACAAGCGTACTATCCGACAGTCGACTTTAGACAACGTGTCGCCCACTCGTTTTAATTATTTCGATTCGGGAAATATTTAGTATATAAAACGAATCGAGGTGTTCGATGATGACAGCGATCTATGTGTTCATCGTTACCGTCATGGGAATCATCATTTTCGGAGGCGTGCTCAGCATCTTATTGACAGCCGCATTCGTTTCGGACAAAGTAGACCATGATGAAGTGTTCAGTCAAGGCAGTTGGGACGATGAGTTGTTACAAATAAATCATACTCCTCAACCGATTGATGAACCAAAAAGCTGAGTCCTCTCAGCTTTTTATTTTTGTATGTGAGGTGACCTATGGAACGGTTTCGTTTTTCGATCTTATTGCTCGTCGTTTTTATTTCGGGCTTGATTCAAGGGGCGCTCATCCCTTTACTATCCACATTAATCGAACGTGACGGCAACCCGGCCTGGCTGAACGGACTGAACGCGACGATGCTCTATTTGGGCATCATCGTCTCGGCACCGCTACTCGAACGGTTCGTCCGCAAATACGGATTCCGCCCGACAATCGTCCTCGGCATCGTGTTGACGGCGCTCGCCACGTTCTTTTTACCGCTTTGGCCGTCACTGCTCATGTGGGCCGTCATGCGCTTCGTCATCGGATTCGGGGACTCAGCGCTTCACTACGGCTCGCAAGTGTGGGTCACGTCGGTGAGCGAGAAACGGAGTCTCGGCCGGGCGATGGCGTATTACGGGATGTCGTTCAGTCTCGGGTTTGCAGTCGGTCCGTTGATCGCCCCGCTCGTCGATATTCACTTTTGGCTCCCGTTCCTCGTCTTGATCTTCTTCTGTCTCGGATCACTCTTCCTTATCTTCAAGGTCGACAACGAGTACCCCGAAGCGGAGAAAGTGAAGACGGATTCGACCGGACGCATCCGCCTCGTCTTGATCGGTGCCGGGTACACGCTGCTTCCGGCTTTTACATACGGCTTTCTTGAAGCGAGCCTGAATGCGAACTTGCCGATCTTCACCGTCCGTAACGACATCGGGCTCGCGCAGACGAGCACGCTCATCACGACGTTCATCGTCGCGTCCATCATCGTCCAGTTGCCGCTCGGACGGCTCGCCGATCACTTCGGGAAGAAACGCGTCCTGCAAATCGTCTTGACGCTCGGTACGCTCTTGTTCGCCCTCGCGAACCTCGCCGTCGACAACTATTTGTGGTTGCTCGTCTTGTTCGCCTTGGCCGGTGCCGGACTCGGTTCTACTTATTCGCTCGGCCTCGCCCATATGACGGAAGTGTTGCCCCGCTCACTCTTACCGACCGGCAACATGCTGTACAGCATCTCGTTCAGTGTCGGGTCGATCAGCGGTCCGATGATCGGTGCGTTTTGGGTCGCGTTGCCTAAAGAAGTATATTTCCTCATGTACGCCTTAATACTCGGCATCCTGTCGATCAGCCTGTTCACGTCAAAAGCCAAACCGATCGAAGCATAAGTAAAGGATGAGTCTCCTCGGAGATTCATCCTTTTCATTTGTCATTCGTTTGGTGGCCCGACTCTCACATCATTTCGTTCGAACGCCCGGATGAACACCTCATCGAGAGCGAACGGCTCCGTATCGAGCGATGCCAATACGTCGGACTTGAGCGTCACCTCGATGACGCGGTCATTGATTTGCCACTTCGTCTGGATGTCGTCGCCTTGCCTGACGGCGCGCACATCGACTTGGTCGTGATGTTCTTTCAATCCGCGACTCACGCACTTCATCACGTACTTGACATACTCGTCTCGCGGTTGGCGCGACACGAGGATGTTTCGGACAATCAAATTTCTCGTCATGGCACAAACCCTCCCTTCTGTTAACTTGTCGTACGCAAGTCTTTACAACGAAGACCGATTCATAACTGAAAAATTATCAGAATTTTTAATATATTTTGCCATGAGAATAAACTTCCGTCAACTGTACCTCGAACTCATTTCGCGGCAGAGCCGCCCGGTCGACGACGACCTTGAAAATACGTTGACAAGTAGATGCCGGCGATGACGAATAGTAACCCGACGAGCGCGTTCCAAGGAATCGTCTCACCGAGCAGTAAACTCGATAACAGGACGCCGAACAAGGGAACAAAGAACATATAGAGCGACACCCGGCTCACCGGGTTGTGCTTCATGAGCGTGTTCCACAACGTGAAACCAATCGCTGATAACAATGCGAGGTATAACAGGAACAATAGCGTCTTCACCGTGTAAGGCAAGAACACGCCTCCTGGGTCAAGGATAAATCCGACGATCAACAGGCCGAGCGAACCGATCACCATCGCCCAAGCGGTCATCGGGGCGACGTCATGATGTCGCGAGTAATCTTTCGCGACCAAGTTTCCGAACGCGCCAGACACCATCGCCAAGATGAGAAGAATTTCACCGATTCCAAAACCAATTTCCGAGCTTGCTGTCGGCCAGTTCGCGATGACGATCCCTGAGAAGCCGAGAGTGAGCGCGATGCCTTTCAACCGGTTCAACCGATCATCTTCATAGCGGAAATGTGCGAGTGCCATTTGAAAGAACGATGTCGAGCCGGCGATGATCGACCCTTGCACCCCGGTCGAGATGGACAATCCGATATAGAAGAACAGATATTGCAAAAACGTCAAGAACGCCCCTAAGTGTGCATATGCCTTCAATTTTTCCGCATTCAATCGGATCGGCCGCTTGAAGACGAGCCGGCTGATCACGAGCAACAGAATACCGGCCAGTAAAAACCGTTCGCCGGCAAAGAACAGTTGTTGGCCGTACTCGCCTGCTCCGATGTCTAACGCCTCATAACTTAATTTAATGAACGGGAAAGCACTGCCCCATAAAAACGTGTTGAACAACGCCAACAGCGTGACGCTCCAAGAGCGTTGAAAAATATTTTGCATGACACGAAATCTCCTTAATCTTTTAGTTTGTGAGTTGTTATGAATGATGATAAAATAGACTCACATGATAATCATTATAAATAAGAGACATGAAGAAAACGGATGTAAAACCCTTTAAAACAACAAAAGATAATGATAATCATCCTCAGTCATTATCATTTAAATGATATATATTCTCAATTAGAAAGAGGTGCCTACTATGAACGTACACGCAACTACTGCACAAGAAAAAAGCCACGTCTTCAAACGGGCAAACTGGTTCGAACATATCGAGCTCATCATGGCGCTCATCAGCGGTGTATTGATTGTACTCGCATATTTCACAGAAAGACAAGGCGGAACCCCTTGGATATACGTCACGCTCTACTTGAGCGCCTTCTTGATCGGCGGTTATGCCAAAGCCAAAGAAGGACTGACCGATACGTGGGAAACCCGTTCATTGAACGTCGAGCTACTCATGATCATCGCGGCGATCGGCGCCGCCTCGATCGGCTATTGGATGGAGGGCGCGATCCTCATCTTCATCTTCGCCTTGTCCGGCGCGCTCGAGACTTACACGCTGAACAAAAACGAGCGTGCGCTCGAATCGTTAATGGAACTCCAACCGGAACAAGCGACCCGTTTCGATGCAGCCGGCGGTCTCGAAGTCGTCCACATCGATGACTTAAAAGTCGGCGACCGGATTTACGTCCGGCCGGGTGAACGCATCCCGGTCGATGGGCGCATTTTGAGCGGGACCGCCTCCGTCGAAGAAGCAGCCATCACCGGGGAATCGATTCCGGTCGATCGGACCGTCGGCGACGAAGTGTTCGGTTCAAGTGTTAACTTGAACGGGGTGCTCACGTTATCCGTGACGAAACTCGCCACCGAGACGTTGTTCCAAAAAATCATTCAGATGGTGCAGCAAGCCCAAGAAGAAAAATCACCGTCGGCCCAGTTCATCGACCGCTATGAGGGACGATACGTCCAGATCGTGCTCATCTCGGTCACGGCCATCATCTTGCTCGGTCCCGTTCTCACTTCGTGGTCGCTCGAAACGAGCATATACCGCGGGATGATCCTGCTCGTCGTCGCCTCACCGTGCGCCCTCGTCGCGGCGATCACACCGGCCGCGCTTGCCGCCATCGCCTCGTCCGCTAAACACGGGATTTTGTTCAAAGGCGGTGTCCACATCGAGAACATGGGACACCTCAAAGCGATCGCATTCGATAAGACCGGAACACTCACAATCGGTAAGCCGGTCGTCCAAACGGCGTTGGTTCATCCTGACATGGCAGCAGAAGACGTTTATCGCGTCGTCAGTTTGATCGAAGAACATTCGATGCACCCGCTCGCCGAGGCGCTCGTCAAGTTCACGGGCAAACATACGGGGGACATGGACCACTTTAAAGACATCACTGGTTCAGGCATCGAGGCGACGATTGACGGCACTTCCTACCGGGTCGGTAAACAAAAGTTCGCCGACCGGAGCGGTGACTTCTACCGCGAAGATGTCGAGCGGTTAAAAGCCGCCGGACACACACTCGTCTTCGTCAGTGACGATAAGCAGACGATCGGTGCATTCGCACTGCGTGACACGTTACGCCCGGAAGCCAAACAAGCGATTGAGCGCTTGAACCATCTCGGAATCGCGACGATCATGATCACAGGCGACAATGAAGCGACCGCACGCGCCATCGCGACGGAGGCGGGCTTGACCCGCTACATCGCCGAATGCCTCCCGGAAGAGAAAGTCGAACAAATCAAGCTGTTAAAACAAGAGTACGGCACGATCGGGATGATTGGCGACGGCATCAACGACGCCCCAGCCCTCGCGACAGCAGATGTCGGGATCGCCATGGGCGAAGGAACCGACGCCGCACTCGAGACGGCTGACGTCGTCCTCATGAAAAACGACCTCGTCCGCTTGAGTTCAGCGATCGAGCAATCTCGTAAATTGAACCGGATCGTCTTGCAGAACGTCGTGTTCGCCCTCGGCGTCATCCTCGTTTTGATCGCGACGAACATCTTCGAGTTGCTCGTCATGCCGTTCGCCGTCGTCGGTCATGAAGGGTCAACGATTCTCGTCATTTTGAACGGACTGCGTTTGCTCAGTTCTTCATGGGACTGACAAATTTCGACAGCGTTTGAAACCGTCATTGAAAGCGAATGACGATTTCGCTATAATGGAAACAATGTGTCTAACAGACCGATAACAGATAGATGATTGGCTAAAGGTGGTACAGCATATGAATACGATTGCAGTGATCGGCAAAGTGTTTGTCGATATTAAAGGAACATCGTTCGCCCCGCTTCATAAAGATGCGAAAAACGTCGGGGACATCGCGTTCTCGAACGGCGGAACCGGCCGTAACGTCGCGCAAAACCTAGGTGTCCTCGGTAACGACGTCCGGTTCGTGTCAACCGTCACAAACGACCAAATCGGGATGGGTGTCCTTCAAGAGCTTCGCGACTTAAACGTCAACGTCGACCATGTCGACCTGCTTGAAGATAACGGTATGGGCATGTGGCTCGCCGTCATGGACAATAACGGCGATCTCCAGACCTCGATCTCGAAACAACCAGATGAAGCGATGATGGAACAATGTATCCTCCGCCGAATCGATACGGTGTTCGCCGAAAGCGAAGCCGTCGCCATCGACCTCGATTTGTCGGTCAACGTCTTGAATGAGACGATCGAACTTTGTCGCGAGATGAAGCTTCCGCTTTACGGGGTGTGCGGTCATTTGTCCGTCATCGAACGAAATCGCCACTTGCTTCAAGGCTTCACCGGCTTCATCTGTAGCCGTGAAGAAGCCGAAATCCTGTCTGATATGTCAATCGTCACCGTCGATGACGCATTGCGCGTCGCCGAAGTGCTCGCGATGAAAGGTGCGCCGCTCACAATCGTCACGATGAGCGAGCTCGGTGCCGTCTACGTCGATCTCCGGACGAACGAGCAAGGACACGTCCCGACGACGAAAGTCAAAGTCGCTGATTCAACAGGCGCCGGTGATTCTTTCTTCTCGGCCGTCATCTCCGAATTGATGAAACATCATTCGATCGAAGACGCGCTTCGCCTCGGCATGCGTGTCGCCGCAAAAGTTATCGGTTCTCATGAGAACGGTTTGACTTCTGATATGTACGAATCGTTAGAACAAAAGACGACAGATTAACAAAGCGCATCGACGGTGAGTCGATGCGTTTTGTTCACTATAAGCTACCGAAAGGAACGATCCCATTGGTCAGAACAAAATTACGCAGCGCCATCATCCTCACGAACGAACACGACGAGGTCGCGCTCATTCGACGCGAAAAAGAAAACGCACTCTATTACGTCTTCCCTGGCGGCGGTGTCGAATTTGGCCATACGGCTGAAGAAACTGCTGTCCGTGAAGCTTATGAAGAACTCGGTGTCCACGTCGAGCTTGAAGGAGTCGCCGCCTACGTCGCCTTCAACGGTGAATTGAATCCTTATTTTTGGGCCCGCGTCACAAGTGGCGAATTCGGCACCGGTACGGGCGAAGAGTTCCAAGCTGAACAGACGAACGGCTCGTACACACCGATTTGGGTGAAGCGGAGCGCATTGAGCCGCCTGCCGGTCAGACCCCCTTCTTTAGCCGAGCTGCTCACCACCAATCCAGAACGATTCTTTGACAAAACGTTAGCCGAAGACTGAATCAATGTGTAACCTGCTGACAAATCGGGAAAGATAGTTTCTAACGATAACGTTCAGGAGGATATGCGCATGGACACTACAGAAGTGAAAGAAAAAAAGAATTGGCTTTCCTTCGGGAAAGAGTTGTTTCGTCGTTTTAAAGAGCATGACGTTCAAGATTACGGGGCAACGCTCGCTTTTTTTTGGTTCTTATCCATTTTTCCGGGAATCATTTTTATTTTAGCGTTGCTCTCGTTCTTCGACATCACGCAAGCGTCGTTTCAAGAACAATTAAATAACCTGGCACCAGGTTCGGCGGCGACCGAGTTTTTATCAGGGATCTTTGAGGCAATCGGCGAGCCACGAGGCGGATTGCTCTCGATTGGTGCGATTTTAGCGATTTGGTCGGCCTCTAAAGGAGTCGAACGATTGATCAATATGGCAATCCACGCGTACGGTGAGGACAACGAACGCAACTTCTTCGTCAGTAAAGGCATCGCCCTCGGCTTGACGTTCCTCCTCGGCGTCGGCGTCTTGCTGCTCATCATCTCGAACGTGTTCGGCTCACAGATCATCGGATTCATTTCAGACTACCTCCCGATTTCCGGTGCCGAAGTCGTCTTGATCAACGTGTTCCGTTACGTGCTGACGACGGTCATCTTAATCTTGACGCTGTCGATCTTTTATAAGATCGCACCGCAACAACACGTATTTTGGAAAAGCACCGTCCCCGGCGCCATCTTTGGCGTCATCGCTTGGCAGCTCGTCTCACTCGGTTTTAGCCTATACGTCTCGAACTTTGGCAACTACGATTCGACGTACGGATCACTCGGAGGCATCATCGTCACGTTGCTTTGGCTGCAGTTGACCGGCATGATCATCTTGATCGGCTCTGAGATCAACGCCACGTGGCAACGCTTCTTCAAAACCCCGAGCGAGCAGGAGTATGAGAAAAACTATAAGAAAAACAAAAAATCCAAGTCGAAAGACTCGGACGAAGATGACTACAAAGATATTCCGGTCAACACGTACGGATGACAAAAGGCGAACTCCGTTGAGAGAGTTCGCCTTTTTGCATGGATGATTATGCCTCTACGACATCGAGTCGCCCCGTTCCTGGATCGATGACAAATCCGTGGACGTCCGTACCCGGCGGCAGGAGCGGATGGTTTTTGATCAGACTGACCGAGTTGACGACGTTCGCCTCGACCGAGTCAAAGCCATGCAACCACTTCTCCAAGTTCATGCCTGAGGCTTTGAGCGTCTGTAACGTCTGCGGATCAATTCCGCGCCGCTCCATCTCGCCGATGACCGCGTTCGGGTCGATAGCGGCCATGCCGCAATCGTAATGTCCAACAACGATCACCTCTTCCGCACCGAGAGCGTATAAGGCGACGAGAATCGAACGCATGACCGATCCGAACGGATGCGACAATACCGCGCCCGCGTTTTTGATGATTTTCGCGTCGCCGTTCTTCAAACCGAGCGCATGTGGCAATAACGACGTCAACCGTGTGTCCATACAAGTTAAAATGACAATTTTCTTATCAGGAAATTTATCTGACACGTACTGCTCATACTGCTTCTCTGTCACGAACCGTTCATTGAACGCAAGCATGTCTTTGACGACTGACATATCGTTCCCCTCCTCTATGTTTATGCGATAACGCGTGCGACGATCAATCCGATGACCATCCAGGCCCCGAACAACGTGTTGACCTTCGCCGTCATCGCCATCGCCGGCATCAGGTCGGCCGGCTCACGTTTCACCCAGAACCGCTTCACCGCACGAATCATGATCGGAACGGTCATTAACGAAAGCAATACCCAAGGCGTGACCCCGTAAACGAATACGGCGACGAGGATACCAATCAGCGCTACGATAAAGAATCCGGCCAAAACGAGCACGGCCCGGCGATGTCCGACGAGACACGCGATCGTGCGTCGTCCGTTCACCTTGTCGTTATCCAAGTCTCGAATATTGTTGGCCAGTAAAATCGCCCCGATCAAGAGCGCCATCGGGAACGACACGAGCAACAACTCAGTCGTCACCGTGCCGATTTGGATATACCCTGAAATCCCGATGATGACGTAGCCCATGAACAATCCGGCGACGAGTTCACCGAACGGCGTATACGCGATCGGAAGCGGGCCACCCGTATACAGATAGCCGACCACCATCGACAACGCTCCGATCCAAAGCAAATGCCAGCTCGTCGAAGCGGCAATGTATAGACCGAGAACTCCCGCGACGCCATACATCCCGAGCGCGATGCCGAGCACTTGACCCGGCGTGAACCCGTCTCGCACGATCGAGCCGCCAATTCCAATCGAGCCCTCGTGGTCGAGCCCGCGTTTGTAGTCATAGTATTCATTAAATAAATTCGTCGCGATTTGAATCAAGACCGAGGCGATGAGCATCGCCAAGAACAGACCCCATTTCAAATCGGTTTGACCGACGACGATAAACGTTCCTAACAGCACCGGAATAAAACTCGCCGTCAGTGTGTGCGGACGAATCATGCGCCAATAAGCACCTTTCTCTCTCTTCTTCATCTACTTCCCTCCCTTCGTTAGTTTACGTCTCCACAAAAAAATCTGTCAATGCCCGCCCCTCAATCGTCTGAAGTCATGTTTCTCGAGCATTTGACGGGCAGTACAGCCGTTAAGTCATGATACACTAAAAGATGAATATTCTATCGGATTGAGGAGGCTTTTCTTATATGCCAGATACTCAAACACACATTAAACAACGAATCGAACAAGCGCATAAACGCGCACGCGCATGGCAACGACCTGTCCTTGCCTCATACACGTGGGAGATCCCTTCGTTCGACGCGTTTCATATCATTCAAAATACAGAAACATCACACTATTATTTTTCGACACCCGATCGCTCACTTGAAATGCTCGGTTGTGCCGACGCGCTCGTCTTGACGGCGTCCGGACCCGAACGGTTCCAACGTCTGCAATACGACTGGAGCCTGCATCGCCGAGATGTCGATGCCGTCATCTATGCGTTCTCAGGATTTTCGTTCGATACGTTCGTCCGACCTCAAAAAAACATGTGGGACTCATTCGGCGAGGCGGCTTTAGTCGTCCCTAAATTTTTATACCGTCGTTCCGGTGACAAGCACACGTTGACGGTGTCGACCCTTGTTTCTTCAAACCAGACCGTTGAACAATATTTAATTCAACTAGCCGACCAATTGGCCCAGTTCAACGCCCTGCACGCGCCCGATGAGTCGACACCGACGTATTCGAAAGTAAAAGACGGCGTCGATCACTTTAAATCAAGTTTTCAACAGGCGAAAGGATATATCGCCGAAGAAAAAGTCGAGAAACTCGTCATCGCCCGGGAAGAGATTTACCAGACGTCAGATGAAGCGTTCCCGTTCGCGAAGACGCTACGGCACTTGTCTGAACATCAAGAAGGTAGTTACGTGTTCTTATATCAACCGAAACGGGAAATCGGATTTTTCGGGGCCACACCGGAGCGGCTCGTCCGTAAACAAGGACCGCATATCGAGACCGCGGCCATCGCCGGCACGATCAAACGCCCGGATACGGACGCGGAAACCGAGACGGCGAAACAGCAGTTGTTGCATGACCGTAAAAATTTAGAGGAGCACCAAATCGTCGTCAAAGACATTCAAAACGCTCTCACGCCTTATGCAGCGACCATTCATGTCGCACCGTCCCCGACGATTTTAGAGAACCGCTCGGTATTTCATTTACACACACCGATCAAAGCGACTTTGGACACGAACGCGTCTCTCCTCTCCATCATTGAGTCGTTGCACCCGACACCCGCACTCGGCGGTTCTCCGAAGCGGACGGCCGTCCGCTTGCTGCGCGACATCGAACGGTTCGATCGCGGCTGGTACGGCTCACCGTTCGGCTGGTTGAACACCGACGGAGAAGGTGAATTTGTCGTCTCCATCCGTTCGGCCCTCGTCCAGCATCAGTTCGTGGCATTATACGCAGGCTGTGGAATCGTCCAAGAGTCTGAACTCGAATCAGAGCTAGCCGAGACAGAAGTCAAATTGAGCCCGATCAAGCAAGCGCTCGGGTTAGACCAAGTCATTTCAGGAGGCAATCACGAATGAACGATATGTTAACGAATTGGGTATCCCATATGATGAATCGACTCGTCGAAACTGGGATTTATGACGTCGTCATCAGTCCCGGTTCGCGTTCGACACCGCTGGCGATGGCCGCGTATTTGCACCCGAATATACGCCATCACGTCGTCGTCGATGAGCGTTCAGCCGCTTTCTTCGCGCTCGGACTAACCCGCGCTGGCGAAGACGTTCGGCCGGTCGCATTAATTTGTACGAGCGGCACAGCCGCTACCAACTATTTTTCAGCTATCGCCGAGGCAACGATTTCCCAGCTCCCGCTCGTCGTCTTGACGACAGATCGGCCGCATGAGTTGCGTAACGTCGGGGCCCCGCAAGCAATCGATCAAGTCCGTCTCTACGGTGAACATGTGAAGACGAGCCTCGATCTACCGGTGCCCGAGCCAGAGAGTCTGCGCTATATGGAACAAGCCGTCGGACGTCTCGTACGCATGAGTGCGCAGGCCCCGCTCGGACCGGTCCATATTAACATTCCGTTCCGAGAACCGTTACTGCCCGATATCGAACGTCTGAAGTCACAATTGACCGCCACTTCGAGACGGAGCGAGACCTCGTACATTCGTCCCGTCACCGACGACTTGGTTCGCTTCAAACAAGAGACGGCCGTCGAACGGCTCGCTTTCGTCGTCGGACCTGGCACGCCGACGTCTTGGCTCGAAACCATCTCCAACGTAGCAAACACTCACCGAATTCCGGTGTTCGCCGATCCGCTCAGTGGCATGCGTTGCTTTGACGGCGTTTTGACGAATTATGACACGTGGCTCGCAAGTGAGCATAGCCCAGAATGGACGCCGAATGCGGTCGTTCGCTTCGGTGCGGCTCCTGTATCGAAACGGTTGAATGAATGGCTCAAACAGACCCACCAAATCTTGATTGAACAGCCTGGCTCGTTTCGCGACCCATCGAGTCGTGCGACTGTCGTCTACGGCGACGCGAATGATTATTTGGAGGTCATCGACGTCCCGTTTGACGACGTCTACCGCGCTCGCTTTTCCTTATTCGAACAAGTCGCCGAATCGGCCAAACCAAGTCTGAACGGTGAGAGCGCCTTGACGCGTCACGTCTTGAACGCTCAGATCGACCGGTTGTTCGTCAGCAACAGCATGCCGATCCGTGACGTCGACACGACGCTCGGCGCCGGACAAGCCGTATCCGTCTTCGCCAACCGAGGCGCGAACGGAATCGACGGAATCATCTCGAGCGCGCTCGGCGCTTGCTACGACACAGAACGAGCCGCGTTACTGATCGGTGACTTGGCGTTCTATCACGACAGCAACGCCCTGCAGTTACTAAAGACGCATCCTGGCTCGTTCTCGATCATCGTCGCCAACAACAACGGCGGCGGCATCTTCTCCTTCTTACCGCAAGCATCAATCGAGCCACAGATGTTCGAAGACTTGTTCGGTACACCGCTCGACTTGAACATCCGTGGCTTCGCCGACACATACGGGCTTAGCTATCAACTGCTCGAACGTCCAGAAGACGTGACAGCAGCGATCGAGGCCGAGATTCAGTTGATCGAATTCCCGTCTGACCGTGCCGACAACGTCTTATCCCACCGGAACTGGACGGAATCGATCTGCACGCGTCTCACGTTGGAGAACGGGACGTGAGACGCACTGTCCGTGACGTGTCGTATGAAGTGCTCGAGCACGGGTCCGGAAGACCGGTCCTCTTGTTGCACGGCTTCACGAGCAACGCCGGATGGCTCTCGTATTTCCCTGACTTGCCGATGCGCCTCGTCGCCCCGTCCCTGCTTCAACATGGACAGACCGGCAGTTGCTCGGTCGCCCGCGCGAAGATGAGCCAACAAGTGAAGGATTTGTCGACGCTGCTCGACACGGACGAAAGGCCGTGGACGGTCATCGGCTATTCGCTCGGCGGCCGCATCGGGATGACACTCGCAGCCTGTGACGAGCGCGTAGACCACTTCATCGGGATTAGTACGACGCCCGGTCTCACCGCTTCAGAACGACGAGCGCGACGCGACGCCGATGAACGGCTCGCGCGACGAATCGAGACGGACGGAATCGAAGCGTTCGTCGCCGCATGGGAGATGCTCCCGCTTTGGCGTCAAACGGACGAGATGCGGGCCTCGCTTCGACATGAGCGGCTCGCTCAAGATCCGTCGGCGCTCGCGAACAGTTTGCGCGCCATCGGGACCGGCAGTATGCCGTCGCTATGGACGCATCTTGACCGCCTGCCTCGAACCGATTTGATCGTCGGTGCGCACGATGTGAAGTTTCAAACGATTGCTCGCGCTATGCGTGAACGTCGTCCAGACATTCGGATACACGAAATTTCGGGTGCGGGCCATGCTCCCCATATCGAGAACGCCCAACAATTTGGTACAATGATAGAGAAATTGATTTTAGGGGGAATTTAAATGGAATCAGTAGCAAACTGGACATCGGTCCGGACGTATGAAGACATTAAATATGAGAAGTGGAACGGGATCGCAAAAATCACGATCAACCGCCCGGAAGTTCGGAACGCATTCCGTCCGCTCACGGTCAACGAATTGATTGACGCGTTCGCGCGCGCCCGTGACGATAAAGAAGTCGGCGTCATCATCTTGACAGGTGAAGGCGATCAAGCCTTCTGCTCAGGTGGCGACCAAAAAGTTCGCGGTCACGGCGGCTACGTCGGTGACGATGATATCCCGCGCTTGAACGTCCTTGATCTTCAGCGCTTGATCCGAGTCATCCCGAAACCGGTCATCGCCATGGTCGCTGGATACGCCATCGGTGGCGGACACGTCTTGCACCTCGTCTGTGACTTGACGATTGCGGCCGACAACGCTCGTTTCGGTCAAACTGGACCGAAAGTCGGATCGTTCGACGCCGGTTACGGTTCAGGCTACTTGGCCCGCATCGTCGGACATAAGAAGGCTCGTGAGATTTGGTACTTGTGCCGTCAATACGACGCACAACAAGCGCTCGACATGGGGCTCATCAACACGGTCGTCCCGCTCGAACAGCTTGAAGCCGAGACGGTCCAATGGTGCCAAGAGATCTTGCAACACTCGCCGACAGCACTCCGCTTCTTGAAAGCTGCGATGAACGCTGATACGGACGGCTTGGCCGGGATCCAACAGCTCGCCGGTGATGCGACGCTCCTTTACTACACGACAGATGAAGCAAAAGAAGGCCGTGACGCCTTCAAAGAAAAACGTGACCCTGACTTCGGTCAATTCCCGCGTTTCCCGTAAATCGTAAGAGAGTAGCGAATTCGCTACTCTTTTTTTGGAGGTAATTGTGATGGATTATGATTTGAAGCAACATCCTGTCGACACGATCGCCCTCGTCACCGCAACGGAACGTCTGACGTGGGGCGAATTGATCGATGAGAGCTCGCGCTTGGCACACTTTTTAGGCCGGACCGTTCCGGACGCTCGTCACATCGGACTGTATGCGTCAAATAGTAAAGACTATGTCGTCGCAGTCCACGCCGTCCATTTGCTCGGAAAAGTACTCGTCCCGTTGAATACACGACTGACCACAAGCGAACTCGCAATGCAACTCGACAAGGCCCACATCGACATCTTACTCGTCGATCAGGAAATCGACCTCAACGTCCCTCAAATCGACGTGAGCGTACGCGATCAAGAGCCATTGCGCCGACATCATCGCTGGGGGCGTGACGAGGTGATGTCGCTCATGTTTACGTCCGGCACGACCGGACACGCCAAAGCGGTGCAACAGACGTACGGAAATCATCGCGCGAGCGCCGAGGCCGCAAAAAAACATCTCGGATACGAGCCGACCGACCGCATGCTCGTCGTCACACCGCTGTTCCACATGAGCGGACTCGCTCAAGTGTACCGCTGCGCCCTGTTCGGCTCAGCATTATACGTTGAACCGAAGTTCGACGTCTTGCGTACGATCCAATTGATCGCGTCCGAACGGATCACCCATCTTTCCCTCGTCGCCATCATGCTCGGGCGACTGCTCGACGCAGGATTGACAAGTCACCATCTCCGCGTCATTCTCGTCGGAGGCGGACCGGTGCCACGGCCGTTACTCGAAGAAGCAGACCGCCGCCACTTGCCGATCGCGCAGACGTACGGGATGACGGAAACTTGCTCTCAAGTCGCGACGTTGTTGCCGTCCGAAGCACTGGACCATATCGGTTCAAGCGGTCAAGCGATCGCACCGACCCACATCCGTATCAGTCGCGATGGTGAGATCGAAGTCAATGGCCCGACCGTCACGCCCGGCTATTATAACGAATCGGAAGCGAACGCTTGGACCGAGGACAGGTACTGGCGAACCGGCGACCTCGGAACGATCCAAGACGGCTATTTATATGTTTTGGATCGCCGGAGCGACTTGATCATCTCGGGCGGAGAAAACATCTATCCCGCGGAGATCGAGAGCGTCCTGTTGCGATGCCCCGGTATCGAGGACGCAGGTGTCACCGGGAAGCCTGATCCGACATGGGGCGCCGTCCCGATCGCCTATATCGTCGGGACATACGACCCTCACGAACTTACGCAAATTTTAAACGACCACCTTGCTAAGTATAAGCACCCGAAGGCATTGATCGCGGTCACTCAGCTCCCACGAAACGCCAACGGAAAATTGATGCGACACCGCTTAAAGGAGACCGATTATGATTCAACGAGCTGACCTTTACATCGTCCCGCTCACGTTCAAACACCCGCTTGTGACAGCCCATGCCGTCTTGACGACGCGACGGACGGTCATCCTCCGTCTCGAAACGATCGACGGAGCAGTCGGATACGGGGAAGGTGTCGCCTTTGAGACGCCGTGGTACACGTCGGAGACGGTCCGCTCGACCGTCGACACGTCTGAACTGATCTATCGATTGCTGAAAGGGCAGACGGTCAGCGCGACCACATTTCCAGACCATGTCCGTTCGATCATCGGGCACCCGATGGCAAAAGCGATGTGGGAGAGTGCACTCTGGGAAATCGAGGCCGCCCGTGCTGGCGTGACGCTAAAACAACTTTTGCAAGCCGGACATCACGTCGCTTGCGGGCGGACGATTGGGATCGGCTTGCTCACCGAAACGTTGAACGCGATCGAACAGGCGCTCGATTCCGGGTTCGAACGGATCAAGTTGAAAGCATCGCCTCATGAGCTATTGACGGCGCTCGCGGAAGTGCGGACTTTTTTCCCGGACGCTCCGCTCATGATCGACTTGAACGGCAGTGCGCACGAGCAGTCGCTCGACTGGTTCGAACAACTCGACGCCCATCGCCTCTTGATGATCGAACAGCCTTATCCGAGCGACTGCTGGGTCGACTCGGCCGACCTGCAAACAAAACTCAAGACGCCCATTTGTCTTGACGAGTCCATCACCTCACGACAAGACGTCGAGACGATGAATCGGCTTCGGGCCGGACGCATCGTCAATATCAAACCCGCCCGCGTCGGGGGATTGACCGAAGCGCTCGCAATCCGTGACAGCGGTACTCCGTATTGGGTCGGCGGTATGTACGAATCATCGATCGGCCGTTATCATACGCTCTTATTCGCCTCGTTGACGGGTGCCGCCTATCCGGCCGACATGGCCGGAACGAGCGCCTATTTTGAGATTGACTTGCTCGATACGCCGCTCGAAGTCGAAAACGGTCAACTCTCGATCCCTGACGTCGTCACTCCGGATTGGAAAAAGATTCATCAGTTAAGCGAACAAATCATCCAATTAACGTAAACAAGGATACAGACCGCGGTCTGTATCCTTGTTTGATTGCGTCATTCTTCTCGGAACGTGCCAGTCAACACTTCATAGCCGTCCTCGGTCACGATGACCGTGTGCTCAAACTGCGAGACGGGGCTGTCGTTCGGTGTGAACAACGCCCAGCCATCCTCTTCTGACTGGTAGACAATCTCGTCTTTCGTCGAGACGAACGTCTCGACTGCGATGACTTGACCGACTTTCAAGATGTCATTCTCTTCCCGGCTATAATAATTGGAGATCGTCTCCGGTTCGCCGTGGAGCGTGCGGCCGAGTCCATGACCTGCCAAGTTTCGAATGACGGTGAAGCCATTTTTGCGGACATCCGCGTAAATCGCTTTTCCGATCTGGTTCACTTTCGTACCGGCCTTCACTTTGCTGAGACCTGCTTCGAGCGACGTGAGCGAGACCTCGACTAAGCGGACATGCTCTGGCGATTTCGGTGTGCCGGCGATCACCGTTCGTCCCGTGTCTGCATAATAGCCATCTTTCACGGCAGACACATCGACATTGACGATGTCCCCGTCTTTAATGACTTCTTTACCTGGAATTCCGTGGGCAGCCACTTCATTGATAGAGATACACGTATAGCCCGGAAACTCATACATCGTAATCGGCGCCGAGGCCGCTCCTTCTTCTTCAAGAATACGTTGCCCGATCGCATCGAGCTCCTTCGTCGTCATCCCTGGCGTGACGGCCCGTGCCATCTCATCCCTTGCCCGGGCGACGATTCTCCCAATCTCACGCAACGCATCATAATCGTAATCAAACATCATAATCCCTCTCAATCTAATAATCGGTTTTGGTATAAGTACTCTTCTGATAAATCGGCGAACAAAAACATGCCGTCCGGTAACGGGTAGCTGAACGTACGTGTCACTTCGTTGGAGCTGAAGTCGCGATAGTCTTCCGACAAATAGCCCCGCCCGCGAACACTCATCGCCGCCATCGTCCGGATAAAGTACGGTCGAAAACTCCAGTTATAGCCTCGGTATGTGTTATCGACTTTCCAAACGTGTTGCTCTTGGTAGACGTTCGCACTCGTCTGGAAGCCCGTTTGATCGGTCAAGTAGTAGCGGACGAGCATCCCTTCTAATTTAGGGGCGATATGGAGCAGCCATTCATCCTTCTTATCCCGTGACCATTTCCCGGTTTGGACGAGCTCCGCGACTTTTCCGTGAAGTTCGAATTCTAGCTCATACAACCGCTTCAATCGCTCTTGGTCGTGCAGGAAGAACGCTGGAACTTCTTGCGTGAGCACACTCATTCCTTTTGCTTCACGCGGCGGGGAATCCTCTTGACGACCTAACAAGCCGCCCATGTAGTAACTCCCACCGTGCTGCCAGGCGTAACGCAACTGACCGAGATGATCGATTGACTTATAAAGCAGCGGGGCCCCGAGTTTCGAAGCGATGTATTCCATCGTCTGGAGCATTTGGGGGTAAGTCACCGACAACGTCTTCTTCTCGACCATCGTTGCTAAATCGACAAGCAACAACTCCGGTGCAATCGTCATGATGTCCTCGATACTCGTCGACTCCGCGAAGTCGAGCGCGACTCTCACACCAGAAGATCGATAATATTGGACGACACGGGACAGACGAGACACATCGACGAGCTCGGTCCCTTGAAGTGTCACAAATATCCGGTGGAGCGGGAAGTTCAATTCCCGTAACGGTGCTAAAAATGCTTCGCCCCCTTCTTCAAGGATCCATTCCGACCGGCAGCGGAACGTGACGAACTGCTTTTCGTCACGTAACGCTTCGGCGGCCAACCGTTCCATCCGCTTGGCGATGTCGAGTTGATACTCGACCGGTACGTCGTCATCATAAAAGAACGGGGTGAGCGACTCGCCCCTGAAATGGCCGTGTACCATGTAGCCTTCCACTTGAAACGTGGCCGCCCCGAAAATCGGTTCATACGTCACTTCGACTTCATTTGGATTCATCATCACATCCACTGCATCCAATTGGATCACCTCATCCTCATTTTCGAAACAAGAAAGCGAGCCGGTTTCAGCTCGCTCGTGTATGCACATACATATAGGCACCGAAACAAGCAATAAAATACACGATACTCATCACACCGTATCCGATTCCCATCTTCCCGCCGACGCCGATGGCCATGACCAACCAAATCATCGCGCCAAACAAAAGTGTGGCGACCGGAATATATCGGAAATTCGGACGTACTGTCCGCATAACAATCGGCTTCAATGCTAGGATGCACGCCAATAATATGACGAGACCTAAACCTAGTTCTACCATCCGTTGACACCTCATCCTTCAATCTCTACTCGTTCAGTGTAGCATGAGATAAATAAAAAAACCGCAAATCCACTTAAGGAAATGCGGTTTTCGTTTTATCGATTAGTCACGCGGACGACGTGGGCCACGGTCTTCTGATGAGCGACGACGATCGTCAGTCCCACCAGTGCGTTTTCCACGGTATCCACCGCCACCGCTACGTTCGCCTGAGCGTCCGCCACGGTCTCCGCCGCCAGTGCGACGGTCTCCGCCACCACTGCGTGCGCCGCCACGGTATCCACCGCGGTCGTTGCGTCCACCTTGACGTTTCACACGGACTGGTTCTGCGTAAGAGATTTCAACAGGTGTTGAATCTGGCTCTTTCGTCAAACCACGAAGTGCTGCTGCGAGAAGCTCGACTGCTTCGTACTCTTCAAGGAGCTCAGTCGCAAGTTGCGTGTAAGCTTTGAAGTCGCCCGCTTGAACGCGTTCGATCAAATCTTCAGCTGATTGCTTTTGGTTTCCTTCAAGTACTTCTGCGATCGTCGGTACGTGACGACGGTTCATTTTCTTGTTCGTCACACGTTCGATTGACTTCACTTGACCGAATTCACGTGGCGTGATGAACGTAAGGGCAGTACCTGTTTTACCAGCACGGCCTGTACGTCCGATACGGTGCACGTAGCTTTCCGGATCTTGTGGGACGTCAAAGTTGTATACGTGTGTGACACCTGTGATATCAAGTCCACGCGCCGCTACATCTGTTGCGACCAAGATGTCGATCGTGCCGTTTTTGAAACGACGGATGACTTGGTCACGTTTTGATTGCGTCAAGTCACCGTGAAGGCCATCAGCCGTGTAACCACGTTTGATGAGTGCTTCTGTAACTTCGTCAACACGTTTCTTCGTACGAGCGAAGATGATGCTGAGTTCTGGTGAGTCGATGTCGATCAAACGGCAAAGCGTATCGAATTTTTGACCTTCGCGCAATTCGAGGAACTGTTGGTTGATGTTTTCAACTGTCATTTCCTTCGATTTTACTTTGATGATCGTTGGCGACTTCATGAAGCGCTCAGCGATCTTCTTGATTTGTGGTGGCATTGTCGCTGAGAAGAGAAGCGTTTGACGTTCAGCCGGAAGGCCTTTCAAAATCATCTCGATATCTTCAACGAAGCCCATGTTGAGCATTTCATCCGCCTCATCCAAGATCACTGTTTGGATCTCGTCGAGTTTGATCGTCTTGCGTTTCATGTGGTCCATGAGACGTCCAGGTGTCGCAACGACGATTTGCGGGTTCTTTTTCAAGCCGCGGATTTGGCGGTCGATTTGCTGACCACCGTATACAGGAAGTGCGTATACACGCTTCGTTTCCCCGATTTTGTTCAATTCTTCTGCAACTTGAATCGCAAGTTCACGTGTCGGTGCAAGAACAAGTGCTTGGACTTGACGCGCCTTTGTGTCGATTCGCTCAATTGTCGGAATACCGAAAGCTGCTGTTTTCCCTGTACCTGTTTGTGCTTGGCCTAATACATCCGCTCCTGTAAGTGCGATTGGGATTGTTTCAGCTTGGATCGGTGTCGCTTCCTCGAAGCCCATTTTGAGTACACCTTTTACTAATGCTTCACTTAACTGTAAATCTTGAAATTTTGTCAAATTATATTCTCCTTTGTTCATGCAAAAAACGTCTGAGGTTAGTTCTGCAGACGTTCTTTAAATGTTTCCTCGTAGTCAACTCTTATTACTATACCGCATTTGTTTCTAAAATGAAAGAAATACATTCTAAAACTTTTTTTAGCCACCTGGACATGAGTAATCTTATTTCAATTTATACCCGTTGTCGAGTTTTTCAACTTGCTTTTCTTTCAAGAGCTTCCCGAGCGCCCGTTTGAAGGCCGCCTTGCTCATGCCAAACTCACGGTCGATCACGTCTGGGGCTGTCTTGTCGCCGTAAGGCATTTCACCACCGCGTTCTTCGATGTAAGAACGAATGCTTTCCGCATCCGGGTCGATCGCTTCATACGCTCGCGGTTTCATCGATACAAGAACGGTACCGTCTTGCTTCACTTGCGTCACACGTACTGCTAACTGTTCGCCGAGACGCGGCCACCGCGTCATCTCTGCTTCATGTAAGAAACCGAGTGATTCATTCTCGACCCAGACGTTGACACCGACGTCACGTTTGTTGACGACGATCGCTTGAACGTCTTGATTGCCCCACTCTTCTTTCGCAGGACGGGCAAGCAAGTTCAAATACGCATAATGAGCCGGTTCTCCGAGAAGACGGCCTTTTTGATCGTATTTGAGACGGACGCATAGCTTATCGCCTTCTTTCGGCCAATATGTCCGGTTTTCAGGAAGGTCGTCGAGCGAGACGAGCACATCCTTTTGAATGCCGATGTTGACGAACACACCCGTATTGTAGCGAACGCCTGTCACCTCGAACCATTCATATTCTTCAAACGATACGTTCGGAATCGTCATCGTCGAAGCGAGACGGCCTTCCGAGTCGTGATAAAGGAAGACACGCACCGTTTGACCGACTGTGACTTCTTCTGTTTGTTCTTTCCGATGAAGCAATACCTCTTCACGGCCGTTCCCAATAAATACGCCAAAATCGGCTGAACGTTCCGCAACTAGATCGACTACATCTCCTGCACGTAATACCATTCTATACACATCCTTTTTCATCTTATTACTGTCAGTATACCTACCTACACACGTTCTTAATCATATCACGTTCCTTTTCCTGCTTCAGGTCAATTGTGTCTAATTTGTGAACGCAGCAATGAACCACCCAACCGTCAAATCTCTAAATCGACCGAGTATCAGACGGAATTTTGTGACAATTTTGTGAACAATGTTTTTCCATCTAGTATCCACTTTTTGAAAACGTTATTATTAAAGGAGTGTTGTTTATAAAACAGGTTTCAGCAATGTCCGAACGGGGGAAATAAAATGTTTGATGTTCAATCTCGCTCATTTGCGAAACGCTTCATGAAGGGCCTTTTGATTGCATTCTTCGCTCTTCTCGCTTCGCTGAGTTTCATATTCTCAAACGGTGTCGATACGAACGTGTCGTCTTCCGTCACGATGGTTCAAGAGTAAGCGCCCTCTCGCTCGTCAGAAGGCGTTTTTTTGTTTTGTTCGACAAAAAAAGGAATTTTTTGCTCACTTGTCGAACGAGAAATACGTTCGGTTTTTTCAATTGAATCATCTGGGAAGGGAGAGTCACTCATGCTATTTTATTTTCTCACCACGATTCTTTCAGTCGTCGGTTTGTCCGTCTCGCTCCAAACCGGTTTTTTCAAAGATCCGATCGGCACATTCTTGTTCGCGGCGCTGCTCGCCATGGGTCTATCTTCATTTAAACAGCTTATCGCACAAATGAACGTGCTCCTGAAAGAAAGGCGCAATCAAAAGCGCATCGATCGCATCGTCGCTCGCATGCACTCCAGTTCACGCAAACGCTCTACATAACGCTCGTGTTCCCACGCCACTTTTGGTATTCTATTCTAGATAGAAGAGCACAACGGACTTGGACCGTAGGAGGCACAAACACGAATGAATGAAATCCCTTTATCGAACGAATGGCTGTTACGCTATTCACCCGTCATGGAGCTGTGGCTGAAAGAAGACGGCATTTTGCTCGTCGATGACGACAATCGAATCCGCCTCACCTTAGAAATTGGCAGTGATCACGTGATGCAGTTTAAGAGCATCGAGCAAGACGGTGCCTACTTTGTCGTTGACCCGGTGAATAAACGAATTACGTTCGAACTCGAGGAAGAAGAAGAGGAAACCGATTCTCGCTTCTGGGAATAAAGATTCATGTCTAAGAGTCAGATTCTCTGTGTGAGAAGAAGACTCTTTCTTGCTGTTTGGCTCTATTTTGAAAAGGAGATTGATACTATGTTACGCACCGCCATTTGGTTTTTCTCGTTCTTCGCCGTCTTGCCCGTCTTGCTTCCGTTTTATCCGAAAGCAAAACGACTCGACGTACCGGCACGATACGATTACGTTCAAAAAATCGCCTACAACTGGGCCAGCTTCTTATTGAAAGTGGCCGGAGCCCGAGTCCGTGTGCACGGACAAGAACATATTCCGAACGAACCGGTCGTCTACGTCGCTAACCACCAAGGAAACTTCGACATCCCGATCATGATCACGGCGACGAACCATCCGAAAGCGTTCATCTCAAAAATCGAAGTCAAAAAAATTCCGATGATCGCGGGTTGGATGGAATT
Source organism: Exiguobacterium sp. SH0S2 (assembly GCF_004337185.1). NCBI lineage: Bacteria > Bacillati > Bacillota > Bacilli > Caryophanales > Exiguobacterium > Exiguobacterium sp. SH0S2. Next base: position 63,133 of record NZ_SJVB01000005.1, read on the forward strand.
GATGGGTTGTATCTTTATCGATCGCAGTGACCGCCGCCAATCCGTCAAAGCGATCCGCGCCGGTGTCGAGACGATCCAATCCGGACAGTCCATCATCATCTTCCCGGAAGGCACTCGTTCAAAAGGCGGGCCGATGAAAGAGTTTAAAGCCGGCAGCCTGACGCTCGCCACGTCGAGCGGAGCAAAAATCGTTCCGGTGGCGATCAACGGCAGCTATCACCTGCTCGAAATGAAAAACCGGATTAGACCAGGTATCGTCGATGTGACGTTTTTACCGGCTATCGACCCGGCTGACGTCTCGAATAAAGAATTGACAGCGAAAGTAGAAGCGATGATTCGCCAAGTCGTTGAAGGAGGTTCCAAATGAGTTTATTAACAATCGAAGGCATCCGTAAAGAGTTCGCCGATAAAGTCTTGTTTGACGACGTCACGATGACGATTCATCCCGGTAACCGGATTGGCGTCATCGGCGTCAACGGTTCTGGGAAATCGACGTTCTTAAAAATCATTGCCGGCGTCGAAACAGCAGACAAAGGCACGATGCAACATCCGAACGACTATCGGATTCGTTATTTGACGCAAACCGTTGATTTCGCTCCCGGTCAGACCATTTTAGACGCCTTGTTCACGAGCAACACTCCATCCGTCATGGCGTTAAAACAATACGAGCTCGCTCGCCAGGCACTCGAGGCGAACCCATCGAGCGAGCAATGGCTCGAACGTTTCATGAAAGCACAGCAAGCGGTCGATGCCGCTGATGCTTGGGAAACGGAAGCGAAGCTGAAGTCGATCTTGAATCGGCTCGGGTTACCTGATGTGTCGGCCGAGATCAGCTCCCTCTCCGGGGGCCAACAAAAACGGGTCGCGCTCGCTGCGGCCTTGCTCGACGAAGCCGATTTGCTCTTACTCGACGAGCCGACGAACGAACTTGACGCCGATACGATCGCTTGGCTCGAGACGGTTCTCGCTGACTATCGAGGCGCGATCTTGCTCATCACCCACGACCGTTATTTCTTGAACCGGGTGACGAACCATATTCTCGAGATTGCCGACGGCACGTCTTACTTTTATGACGGGAACTATGAACTGTTTCTCGAGAAGCGAGCCGAACGCAAAGCCCGCTCCCAGTCGATGGAACAAAAGCGGCAAAACATCTTGCGACGCGAGCTCGCTTGGCTGCGCCGCGGTGCCAAAGCCCGGACGACGAAACAGAAAGCCCGGATTCAACGTGTCGAGGGCTTAAAGCAGCAAGAGGCACTCGCCGAAGACGATGCGCTCGACGTATCGGTCGGTTCACGCCGGCTCGGAAAAAAAGTCATCGAAGTCGAACAGTTGTCGTTCCAGTATGCGGACACGCCGCTCATTCACGATTTCAGCTGGCTGTTCGGACGCCGGGAACGGTACGGCATCGTTGGACCGAACGGGAGCGGCAAGACGACGCTCATGAACTTGCTCGCCGGTCGCATCGAACCGACGTCAGGCACGGTCGTCCACGGTGAGACGGTTCACATCGGTTACTACGGTCAACAAGTCGAATTTGACGATACGACGCGACGGGTCATCGACGAGATCGAACGGATCGCCCAAGTCATCTACACACCGGACGGCGAGACGATCACCGCCGGTCAAATGCTCGAGCGTTTCTTGTTCACACCGGACGCCCAATATAAACCGATCAGTAAACTTTCCGGTGGCGAGAAACGGCGCCTTGTGTTGTTGCGGATTTTGATGGATGAGCCGAACGTCTTGTTCTTAGATGAGCCGACGAACGATCTCGATACGGAAACGTTGTCGGTTTTAGAGGACTACTTAGAGTCGTTCCCAGGAACCGTCATCGCCGTCAGTCACGACCGTTACTTCCTTGACCGTATCGCCGAGCAACTGATCGCCTTCGAAGAGGGGACGATCAACGTCTACCACGCCGAATATAGCGACTATCTGGCCGAGCTTCAAGACGAGGCACGGCAACTTAAAAAAGAACCGAAAGACAAGAAAGAACGCGCCAAAGCCGACGTCGTCAAATTTACTTTTAAAGAACAAAAAGAGTGGGAGACGATCGAGGAAGAGATCGCTACAACCGAACAGAAAATCGAAGCTGCAGAAGCGCGACTCGCCGATGCCGGTAGCGATCTCGGAAAAGTGAACGATCTTTACGCTGAAATCAGTACCCTCAAGCAAACACTCGAAGAAAAAATGGAGCGCTGGGAGTACTTGTCTGAAATCGATGAACAAATTCAAGCTCAGAAAAAATAAAAAAAGACGGATCACAATTTAACATTGTGGTCCGTCTTTTTTCGCTATGTAGCCGTATACGTACACGTCGTATGGTTGATTGCCTTGGCGCATATAGTGGCGCAGCGTTCCTTCACGAATGAAACCATTGCGTTCTAACAGTTGCTGCGAAGGGATATTTTCAGGATAGACGATAGCCCCGACTCGCTCGATGTCTGCGGAACACGCAGCAAACGTCAATGCCGCCTGCAATGCCTCTGTCGCGTAGCCGTTCCGCCAATAGCGCGGATGGATCTCATAACCGATCTCGGCACGTCGATGGCGCGGGGCGCGATTGTGGAATCCGATCGTCCCCATCAACTCGGGATGACCTTTCCTCATAATGCCCCAACGCATGATCGATCCGTCGGCAATCCCTTCTAGCATCCCGAATAGCATTTGTTCCGTCTGTTCAAGCGATTGATGCGGCTCCATCCCATAATGGCGCAACACGTCGACGTTTGAAAAAATCGTGAATAGACGCTCCGCATCGGTCGGTTGTAACTGCCGTAACTGCAGTCGTTCCGTTTCAATCGTTGGAATCATCCCGTTTCCCCCGTCCGAGTGATTATTTGTCCACTAAATTATGTTGAAACGCATAGACGACCGCTTGCGTCCGGTCATAGACGTCAAGCTTCGTCAAAATGTTCGAGACGTGCGTCTTCACCGTCTTCAATGAAATATATAATTCATCGGCGATGACTTGGTTCGCCTTGCCTTCGGCCATCAGTTGCAAAATCTCGCGTTCTCGCGCCGTCAAACTTTCATGAAGGGTCGTCTCCGGGTGCCGCAGACGTTCGAGCATCTTGCCGGTCACTTGTGCGGCCATGACCGGATTACCGGCTGCCGTCTGACGGATCGCGTCGGCGATTTCATTCGCATTTGCCGTCTTCAAGACGTAACTCATCGCACCGGCCTCGATGACCGGATACACTTTTTCATCGTCCAAAAAACTCGTCACGACTAAGATTTTCGCATCTTTCCAGCTCGCTTTAATACGCTTCGTCGACTCGACTCCGTCCACAGGTTCCATCACGAGGTCCATCAAGACGACGTCCGGTTTTTCAGCGATGGCGAGTTCCGCTCCGGTCGCCCCGTCCGACGCTTCCCCGACTACTTCAATGTCCGGCTGTGTCGACAGAAATGCCGAGACACCGGCCCGGACCATTTCATGATCATCAATCAATACGACTCGAATCATTCTAACCCCTCCACTTGTTGTTTCACACGCACTTCGATTTGTGTACCGACTCCAGGCACGCTGACGAGACGTAACGTCCCGCCGACTTCGGCCGTTCTCTCTCTTATCGATTGTAAGCCATATGAGGCGACTTGTGTATCCTCGACATTAAAACCGATCCCGTCGTCATTTATTTTCAAGATGACCGTCTGTTGGACGGTCCGCATTTCAATTTCGAGCCGCTTCGCTTTGGCATGCCTGAGCGTATTGCTGATCGCTTCTTGAACGATGCGGAACAACTCATTTTCCGTATGGCGTGACAATTTCACTTCCTCGAGACGCCAGATGAGCTCGGTCGATTGTTTGCGGGACAGTTCTTCTAACAGACGTTCAATCCCCGTCTTCAAGGTCATCCCTTCTAACTCGACGGGACGAAGCTGCAACAAGAGCGAACGCATCTCGGCCTGGGCGGTCTGTGCCATGACTTCGACTTGACCGATCTGTTTAGCGGCGAGTTCCGGTTTCGATTCGATCGTCTGCTTGACCGCTGTCGTCATCATCGAGATCGCGTATAGCTGTTGACTGACCGAGTCGTGCAGCTCACGGGCGACACGACGACGTTCTTCGACGACCGCCTCGCTTCGTGCCTCTTCGACACTGACCGGCCGATCGCCGACCCGTTTGGCGACCTCGATCATCTCCGTACGTTGTTTGCTGATACGGACAATCCGTTCGAGCGTGTCGCGATACGGCGATAACGGCCGGAACGTGATCTCTTTTTGATTCTCGAGCTTCCATAGGGCAATCGCCACTTCACGGAAATCCCGGCGCAAGTAAAAGTAAGACCCAACTCCGAATATGCTGCCGATCAAAACGGCGATGACAACGATAGACACACCGAAAGGCAACCCTTCTTCACGTGTAAATAAATCTCGGAGTGAAGTCGAGTCACCTATTAGAAATGCAATCGTCACGAATAACGCCGTCAGTAGACTGCTGAATAACTGGTGCCAGACGACCGTCCTTGGGTAAGAATCTTTCTTCATACGGTCATCACCTCGACGCTTCCGCTCATGAGCACGATATGAATCCGGACTTTTCGCGTCGCCGCTTGGTACTCATCAGACGCCGTATAAAAACGGCGGTTGAACACCGGTGAATAATTCGATTCATCGACTTGGATCTTGCCGAAACCGATTGAGGCGTCGATCGAGTAATCGTAACCGGCCGGGATGAGGATACGGATATCCCCGGCGAGTCCGTTCAAGAGCAAGAACGTCTCCCCTTCCGGAATGATGGCGCGCGATAAATCCATCTCGACGTCGCGTAGCAAAAAGAATTCATTCGTGTCTTGCAAGACGTAATGGCCCGACTCTTTCGTCCCGAACGAAAACGCCTGTTCTTGACGAATGTGCGACCGGAACCGATTCGACTCAAGCGGTCGATTTTTATACAAACGGTACCCGAACATGAGCAATAATCCTGATAAGACGAACCCGAACGCGGCCGAAGAAAAGATGAGTCCGACGAGCATCACACCACCGATCCCGTAAAAGATATAACTGACCGGCTGATTTCCTTTCCGGCTGAAGCGACGCCCGATATAAAGCAATAAGAGCGGCACAATCATGCTGAAGAGGACGCTGTTCCCACCCGTCACGATGTCGATAAATAGTCCGATGGCAAATAAAATAATCATGAAGCCGATAATTTGGCGTGTGTTCCAACGTTCCACTCTGCTTCCCCCTCCCTAACGATATGTACAATGAAGCAAAGAAGCGATGGCCCGAAAATACTCTGGACCATCGCTGAACCAGTGCGTCAGTCTTGTTTAAAGCGACGCTCAAGTTCTTTTAATTTTGCTTCGAAATCATCTTCGTCCGCCGCGTCGGTTTTTTCTTCGGCCGCAGGTTCTTCCTTCGTTGCGTCTTTCTTCTCTTCTTCTGTGAACGGATGCGACTTCGATGTGTCCGCTCCGAAGATTTGATCGAGCGCACCTTTCAACAAATCAAGGTTCTCACGCATCGCGAACTCGTAACGTTTGTTTTGCATCTCGTCGAGTTTGAGGCGCATCTCGAGGGCACGGCGCTCAAGGGCGTCAAGTTCACGACCGCCTTCGTCTAGCAAGCCTTCGAAGTAGCGATACTGTTCACCGTAATGTTTTGACTCGAGAGCAGCGCGTTCAGCCAACTTCTCTTCGCCGGCTTGTTTCGCGAGCTCTGTCTGTTCGTAGCGCTTGTCAGCCATCAATTTGGCATCGTCACGCTTCGTCGCGAGTTCGCCGAGCAACGCCTTCTGACGCTCGACGAGACGTTCGACCGACAACGCCTCTTTTTCAGCACCGCGGATGTGGCGGTTTAATTCGGCTTCCCCACTCGAGCGTGGCGCCTCTTTTTCTTGATACTTTTTCATTTCTTTTGAAAATTCTTTCGTCAACTCGTTAGCTAAATCACGAAACTGATCAAATGGTGTCTTCATCATAAAATCCTCCTTCTAAAAACTTAGCGACGGTTTACAAACTTTTGCCAGACTTGATCGAACGATTGGAAGCTGCTACGACTAGCACGCGACCCGTCCGCATTTAAAATCTCAACGTCCCGCTTTTGGTTGGCATACATCATATACCCTTTAAACAACATCCATGCCACCACAATTCCGATTAACGCCCAAATATTCGACAAAATCGTGATGATCCCGATCACGGCGAGTAAGCCGTAACCGATTTTTGCGCCGACATGCGTCACGGCCATGAATCTGACTCCAGCCCAAAGTGCTAAGAGCGCCCCCAAACCAAACATGATCATATTTGGTAAAAAGCCGATTAGGACGAGAACTAGAGAGATTGCCGCCACGATGAACAACACTTGCTTCACTTGGCGATTCATCTGTCATCCCTCCTCATTAAGTACACTCTTATCATAATACGCCATTTAAAAGATGGCGACGAGCGGAAGGCTTGTTTTCCCTCGGTCTGTAGACTGAGATGATAGCGTTATCAGAAAATGTGGTACAGTGAATGTATCGAACAATGAAAGGATGATGTTTTATGAGCACCTTACAAACAGCCGTATACACCTTGTCAGCCAACAGGAGGGCAGTTGTCCTCCACAACTAAAAGGAGGATTCGATTTGGATCACACAACAACGGGACGCGTCACAGCACAGTTCCAACATATGTACACGGTAACGACAGAGGACGCTGCTTTCACATGCGGGATATCGGGCAAATTTCGCCACGAGGCGATGAGCGAGCGCGACTATCCGGTCATCGGCGACTTCGTCGAGTTCACGATTCGCGAGCACGGTCAAGGTACGGTTCGACGTCTCCTTGAACGACGGACTGTTCTTTCACGGACAGCCGCCGGCAACGAGACGCGCGAACAACTGATCTGCGCGAACGTCGACTATATTTTAATCACGATGGCGGTCGGTCACGACTTCAACCTGCGCCGGCTCGAGCGTTACTCGCTCGCCGCCTGGGAGACGGGGGCGATACCGCTTATCGTCTTAACGAAGGCTGATCAAGTAACTGATGTGGCCCCACTCGTTCAAGACATCCAACTGACGACGCCAGGCATTGATGTCTTCCCGGTCAGCTCGATCACCGGCGACGGGGTCGAGGCATTGCGAACTGCACTGCCGAGCGGGAGCACGCTCGTCCTAGTCGGTTCGTCCGGCGTCGGGAAATCGACGCTGACAAACGCGCTTGCCGGGAAAACACTCGCCGAGACGCAAGCCGTCCGTGAAAGCGACGAGCGCGGTAAGCATACGACGACGCACCGCGAACTGTTCCGCGTCGACGACTTCTTCATCATCGACACGCCCGGCATGCGTGAGTTCGGTCTTTGGGACGGCGCCGATCATCTCGACGACACGTTCAGCGATATCGAGGAGTTGTCAGAACGATGCCGGTTCCGTGACTGCTCGCATCAAGCCGAACCCGGTTGTGCCGTTCGCGACGCGATTGCGACCGGTGCGCTCGATAAAAAACGGTATGCGAGTTACGTCAAACTCGAACGCGAGCTGCGTTACGCTGAAAAACGCCAAGCCGAAGCGGCACGACTAGCAGAAAAGAAACAGCGCAAAACAAGAGCATGAAATCAAAGGAGTTGCGGAATATCCGCGACTCTTTTTGTTTTCGTTTATGATTGGCACCAAATGTTAAGACCAATTCTACATATATGAACAATCGTTCAGAAATAATTGCGTCCATAGCAGGTAAAACGCTCGAAAGTAAGCGGTTTCTTCGATACAATGTAGTCGATTGTGACAGACAAAAAATCGTACGCACACAGGGAGAGAGTTATGAAAACATTGAACGAACGCGCACTCGAGATGCATGCTTTGCACCACGGTAAATTGGAAACGACACCAAAAGTCGACGTCGACACGACAGAAGCGCTCAGCCTCGCCTACTCACCGGGCGTCGCCGAACCGTGCCGCCGCATCGCTGAAAATAAAGAGCTGTCCTATGAATATACGTTGCGCGCCAACACGGTCGCCGTCGTCTCGGACGGAAGCGCCGTACTCGGGCTCGGCAACATCGGTCCGGAAGCGGCGTTGCCGGTCATGGAAGGCAAGGCCGTCCTGTTCAAAAGTTTCGCCGGGGTCGATGCGTTCCCGATTTGTTTAGACACACACAACGTCGATGAGATCGTGCGGACGGTCGAACTGCTCGCCCCGACGTTCGGCGCCGTCAACTTAGAAGACATCAAGGCACCCGAATGTTTTGAGATCGAGGCCCGGTTGAAGCAGACGCTCCCGATCCCGGTCTTCCATGACGATCAACACGGGACGGCCATCGTCGTCTTGGCCGGCCTCGTCAATGCACTCCGTTTAGTCGACAAAGCGATGCCTGAACTGCGTGTCGTCATGAACGGAGCCGGGGCCGCCGGAATCGCCATCGCCAAGCTGCTCAAGCGCTTCGGCGTAGAGGACCTCGTCATCTGTGATACGAAAGGTGCGATCTATGAAGGACGCGCCGACGGCATGAACCCGTTCAAAGACCAGATCGCCAAGGCAACGAACCGGAAGCTCCACGTCGGCACACTCTCAGACGTGCTCGAGGGGGCCGACGTCTTCATCGGTGTCTCGGCCGCAGGCGCCGTCACCGAGGACATGGTCCGCTCGATGGCCACAGATTCGATCATCTTCGCCCTCGCGAACCCGGTGCCGGAGATTATGCCGGATCTCGCGACTTCCGCTGGTGCCCGCATCGTCGCGACCGGTCGCTCGGACTTCGCCAACCAAGTGAACAACGTCCTCGCCTTCCCCGGTATTTTCCGTGGGGCGCTCGACGTCCGGGCGTCAGAGATCAACGAAGAGATGAAAGAAGCGGCCGTCCATGCGATCGCCGACTTGTTGACAGAGGACGACCTCGCGAACGGCATCGTCATCCCGAGCCCGTTCGACGAGCGGGTCGCACCGGCCGTCGCGATTGCCGTCGCGAAGACTGCTGTCGAGACCGGTGTCGCCAACCGTCCGCTCGACGAGGACGCCATTCGCCGCCACGTACGTGATAAGCGGCTATAACACGAAAAACTGCGCAGACCATAACGGTCTGCGCAGTTTTTTAGACTGTACCTTGTAAGATCCCTTCCGCCCACTCGACTTCTTCCGTCGTCGGTGGTTTGATGCCTTTTAACGGATAGTCGAGGCCGAGCGCCTCCCATTTATAGACGCCCATCTCGTGATACGGCAAGATTTCGACTTTCTCGACGTGGTCGAGTTTTTGAATGAACGCCGCCGTGCGCCGGAGCGCCCCTTCATCAAGCGTCCATTCCGGGACAAGGACGTGGCGAATCCACATTTTCGTTCCGCGCTCGGATAAGTGTTCAGCAAGCGCGAGCGTGTTGGCGTTGCTCCGTCCTGTCAGTTTCTTGCACATGTCGTCATCGATATGTTTAATATCGAGCAAGACGAGGTCGGTGTGGTCTAAGATGGCGTCAAGGTTAGGGGGACGGAGTGCACCCGACGTATCGAGCGTCGTGTGGAGCCCGTGTTTTTTCGCTTCACGCAACAGCGCTTCTAAAAACTCTGGTTGCGCGAGCGGATCGCCCCCTGAAATTGTGATGCCGCCTTTTGATGCTTCCATGAACGGACGATAGCTGAGCGCTTCTTGAATGACGTCCTCGGCCGAACGATGGTTATTCTTTTTAAAATCCCACGTATCAGCGTTGTGGCAATACAAGCAGCGAAGCGCACAACCTTGCAAAAAGACGATAAAACGAATTCCCGGGCCGTCAACGGTTCCAAACGATTCGACCGAGTGTACATATCCCATTGTCATCGAGATGACCTCCTAACGAATGAGCGGCCTTCAAGCGAAGGCCGCCAAGCCTTTACTTACAATGAACCGTGGAACGTCCGGTTGATGACGTCGATCTGTTGCTCGCGTGTCAACTTGATGAAGTTGACGGCGTAACCTGATACGCGGATCGTGAGCTGCGGATACTCTTCTGGATGTTCCATTGCGTCGAGCAACGTCTCACGGTTGAAGACGTTGACGTTCAAGTGGTGACCTTTGTGCTCGCCACCCATATAGCCGTCAAGAAGTGCCGCCAAGTTAAGTTCACGTGCGACGTCTTCTTTACCGAGTGCTTTCGGTACGATCGAGAACGTGTATGAGATACCGTCTTGCGCGTGTTCGAACGGAAGTTTAGCGACTGACGAGAGCGACGCTGCCGCTCCTTTCGTATCGCGGCCGTGCATCGGGTTCGCACCCGGTGCGAACGGCTCACCAGCACGACGGCCGTCCGGTGTATTACCTGTTTTCTTGCCGTAGACGACGTTCGACGTGATCGTCAAGACCGATTGCGTATGAAGCGCGTCGCGATACGTTTTGTGTTTCCGGACTTTTTCCATGAACAATTCTACGAGTTCGACAGCAATCGCGTCGACACGGTCATCGTTGTTTCCGAATTTCGGGAAGTCGCCTTCTGTTTCAAAGTCGACAGCGATGCCGAATTCATTCCGGACCGGTTTGACCGTCGCATATTTGATTGCTGACAAGCTGTCCGCCGTCACCGAAAGGCCAGCGATACCACAAGCCATCGTCCGTAAGATTTCAGGGTCGTGGAGCGCCATTTCAATCCGCTCGTACGCATATTTATCATGCATGAAGTGAATGACGTTGAGTGTGTTGACGTAAAGCTCTGCGAGCCAGTCGAGCGTCCGGTCGAAGTCAGCGTACACTTTGTCGTACGTGAGGACGTCTTCTGTGTTCATGTCCCAAGCCGGAGCGATTTGTTCGCCGCTCTTCTCATCGCGTCCACCGTTCATGCTGTAGAGGAGTGCTTTCGCCATATTGGCACGGGCACCGAAGAACTGCATCTGTTTGCCGATCTTCATCGGTGACACACAGCAGGCGATGCCGTAATCGTCACCGAACTCTGGAAGCATGAGGTCGTCGTTCTCGTATTGGATCGCCGACGTCTCAATTGACATCTTCGCGCAATATTGTTTGAATCCTTCCGGTAATTTCGTCGACCAAAGCACCGTCAAGTTCGGTTCTGGTGCCGGGCCGAGGTTTGTGAGCGAGTGAAGGAAACGGAACGAGCTCTTCGTGACGTTCGAACGGCCATCCTCACTCATCCCACCGATTGATTCCGTGACCCACGTTGGATCTCCAGAGAACAATTCGTTATAGTCAGGCGTCCGCAAGAATTTGACGATGCGGAGTTTCATGATGAAGTGATCAACGATTTCTTGGACGTCTGACTCTGTCAAACGGCCCGCCGCCATGTCACGCTCAGCGTACACGTCAAGGAATGTCGATACGCGTCCGAGAGACATCGCCGCACCGTTTTGTTCTTTGACAGCTGCAAGGTAAGCGAGATATACCCATTGATAGGCTTCTTGCGTCGTTTCAGCCGGGCGACCGAGGTCGAATCCGTAAGCAGCGCCGAGTTGTTTCAATTCTTGAAGGGCACGAAGCTGTTCAGACATCTCTTCCCGCGTCCGAATGTCTGCTTCCGAGAGGAAACCGCCATTGTTCGCCAAATCTTTTTTACGCTCGGCAATCAAGAAATCTAAACCGTACAAGGCAACGCGACGGTAGTCACCGATGATCCGGCCACGTCCGTATGCGTCTGGGAGACCTGTGATGATCCCTGACTTACGTGCCGCCCGCATCTCTGGTGTGTAGGCATCGAAAACACCTTGGTTGTGTGTTTTACGAATGTCTGAATAGATTTTTGTGATTTCAGGATTTGGTTCGAAGCCGTATGACTCGAGCGCGGCGTCGACCATGCGAATGCCGCCGTTCGGATGAATCGAGCGTTTGAACGGTTCGTCCGTTTGGACACCGACGACTTTTTCAAGGTCTTTATTTAAGTACCCAGGTCCGTGTGAGATGATTGTCGACGGCGTGTTTTGATCGACATCCCAAACGCCCCCGCGTTCCCGTTCTTCTTTCGTCAATTCCATCACTTGTCCCCAAAGACGATTCGTCGCCTCTGTCGGTCCGACTAAGAAACGGTCATCCCCTGTATACTCGTGGCGGTTCAAGCGGATAAATTCACCGACATTCACTTCGTTCGTCCACTGTCCAGGAACAAATCCTGACCAGGCTGATTTAATTTCAGTTGCCATTATGGTCACTCCTCATAGTTGAGATAACTGCCTGATTCCTTATAATATGAGTGTACGTGAAAACGTGAACAATATGTTTTACATTCTTGTGAAAGTTGTAACAATCTCATGAACATTGGTGTTACGCCGTTTTTGTAAGCGCTATTTTATCTGTTATAGTAGTTTTTCAACTTACATAGAAACAGACGAATCCCTATCCGTTCACGTTCTTGTGAATTCTGTATTATCTTTAAGTAGTTGTGAAAAATCATACAGTTTTTGTAGTGACTTAACTCACAGGTTCGGGATAGAACTTGAATTTTTGCCTTATATCGAGCACAATGGAAGCAGAACATTGTAGAAGAGGAAGGGGTTCTTCCCATGACGTATGAACCATTAACAGCCGAGCATAACTTAAAAGCCGGTGACCGCATCTCCCTTAAAGTCGAAGAGGCTGGAGACAAGCGCGACGGATTTATCACAGAATTTGAAGAAAAAGGCTTTTGGATTCGCTTTGATGACGATATCGAGAATGAGGATTTCATCGATTTCCGTGACCATTTAATGGTCGCACTCGTGTCGCGCCCAATCGACGTCGCGACGACGTATCCAGAACTAAACGCCTATGCAAAATTGCTTAAGGAATTGGAATACCGCGTGTATCAAGGCTTCACAGTCGAAGGTGTCGAAGCCTCACCTGAGCACATCGACGTGCACATCAAACTCGTCGAGGACGGGCAAGTGTACACACAGACGCTCCGTTCATCGATTGACCAAGACACTGAACATGTTCGCTATATTTGAACCAGGGAGCGCTTATGCTTCCTTTGTTTTTGCCCAACGATAAGGAGAACTGATATGAACTTTACAAAACCATTCATTAACGAAGCCTGGGAACGCCTTGGCTTTAACGAACCGATGCCGGTCCAAGCGGAAGCGTTCCCGCCCCTTTTAGAAGGAAAAGACGTCACAATCGAAGCACCAACAGGGACAGGTAAGACACTCGCTTATCTTTTACCCGCTATTGAAAAAATCGATGCCTCGAACGACCGGATCCAAGTCGTCATCGTCGCACCGACGCGCGAACTCGTCATGCAGATCCAAACGGTGGCGCAACGTTTCACCGAAAAAGGTGACGTCCGGATTGCCTCGTTCATCGGCGGCGTCGAACTGAAGCGCCAAATCGATCGCTTGAAGAAAAAACCGCATTTGATCGTCGGGACACCAGGACGTCTCGTTGAATTGATCGAGAAGAAAAAGTTAAAGCTTCATGAGACGCATACGATCGTGCTCGATGAAGCCGATCAAATCATCGACAGCGGATTGACGGAAGCGGCTGAGCGCATCATCAACCATACGGCGCACGAGCATCAAATCTCACTCGTTTCGGCGACGTTGACGGATACGCTCCAAGCCTGGGCTGCCCCGTTCTTGAAAGAACCGGTTCACGTGAAGGTCGAACGGACTGTCAGTGCTCAAGTGACGTACGGCTATATGTTGACGACACGTCGCTATAAGCCAGAATTGCTTCGTCGCCTATCACACGTCGACGGTGTCAAAGTGCTCGCCTTCATCAACAACCGCTCGTTCTTACCGCCGCTCAAAGGTGAGCTCGATAAGATGAAAGTGAACTACCGTATGCTCGATAGCTTGAAAGGGAAACGTGCCCGCGTCGAGACGCTCCGCGAATTCCGTAAAGGCGAATATCCGCTCCTCATCACGACGGGTCTCGCAGCGCGCGGACTCGACATCGATGAAGTGACGCACGTCGTCCATTTCGATTTACCTGAATCGACCGATGACTTCATCCACCGCTCAGGACGGACCGCTCGCGGTAGCGCGGCCGGGACGGTCCTCTCGATCGTGACACCGGAAGATTTGACGCACTTGAAATCGTTCGCCCGCCAGCTCGGTGTCGAATTGAAAGAGCTTGAGATTTACCGTGGCGAAGTCATCGAGAAACGGATCGAAGACAAACCGCCGGTCGTCAAACGTCCTGCAGACAAGCGAGGACCACGGCGATGAAAAAAGACCGGAAAGTAATTCCCTTCCCTTTGCTCGTCGAAGAGTCCGAATTGCTGGCCGAACTGAAAAAGTTATACGAGCAAGCGGCACTCGCACGCAGCACGCAGTGGACGAACTATATCCAAGAGATCGCTTCGGAAGGCACGTGGCACTTGAAAGACGCCGAACTGTTCCGCGATTTGTTCATCGATTGGGCCGTCTTCTTTGAGACGGATGAGGACGGGATGACACCGCACGGCCGCTATTTGGCGGACCATAAAGCTGACATGTCACCTGCTCTCTATCATGCCTTGCGCGGTCTCGCCGTCCCCCGGTGCTCTGTGTTTGAAGTGACCGAAGACGGCTTACGTGATTGGGAGACGAAAGAGACGTACAAGGTAATGCTACCGGAAGTACGCGAACCAGGCGACGTCATGCTCGGCAAGCTGCTCGACATCCGTGGCAGCTGGCGCTTCGGGTCGGCCTTCCTCGCACTTCCAGCGAAGATGGCTGGCAACGTAGCGGATCTGTACATCGACTTCACGGATGAAGTCGGTCCAGGTGCGTTCCTCGATCAATTCCCTGAGTTTTGTGCGGAACTGATCGATATGTTGCTTGATTTAGAAGAAGGGGTCATCATCCCGAAACCAACGAAATAACCGAGAGGCAGCCGCCTCTCGGTTATTTTTTATCTCACATAAAATTGGGCGCCATCGAGCAATAACTTCGCTTCCTCGTTCGTCGCGTTCACCGCGGCGCTCGAGACGGCTTTCCCGTCCTCGTATACGTCGATGACGGCTCCGTCTTTCGTCGGACGGACGTGGTACAGTTGGTTTCCGACATAGGTAGTTGTGCCAACTGAACCATCGATGACTTGGCGTGGCGACGGTTTTCCTGTCATCAAATCGACGACGATTTCGGATCCGTCTAGTTGCACCGCCATCAACTCGTTATCATGTACGGTCAAGTTTGACTCTTCGGCTTTTGAAGCGAGTTGGACGACTTTATTCGTTTCGATGTCATAAGCGAACAGTCCTGGACGATTTGTTTCGGTAGAATGGGTCTCCCCGTTCTCTGTGAAGGATTCATACGCCCCAACTCGAACTGGGATAAACCGATTACCGGTCGAGATCGGCATCATATTGCGGTCATAAAACCAAGACGTCCCGAGCACTTCGGAAACGAAGTCGTTGTCGAGATCGAGATCTTTGATCGTTATCTCGTTTGTTCCTTCCTTAAGCACGGCAAGTTTTGTTTTTGATTCCGCCTCATAACCACTGCGGAAAATTAAATGAACGTCCCGGTCGTGAACGAACAGACCAGCCCACGAGCCCTCCATCACATCGGCCGGCGCCTTAAACGTCTCACTCGTCACAGTCTCACCATCCGTAGACTTGAATAAGACAATTTCCTGATTTCCGTTTTGTCCGAGGCCGACATATCCTTCATCCGTGCGAATCGATTGGGCAAAGTTCAATTCTTTCATCTGGCGATAGAAGCCGCGCAACGAAGGATCGAGTGTGTCTCGATAATGAATCGCTTCTTCGATATAGTTCATATTCGTCGCGATCCGACTACGTTCTGTCGTCACTTCGAATCGTTCACTCGTCTCGTTCTCCGTCTCATAAAACACATCGATCGTCTGGTCGGCCCATACATCAGGATTCGTTTTGACAGTTAACTCCCACTCCGCTTCCGTCTTGTTCATGTCGATGACGAACGTCCCGAGTCCGAGGACGATTAAAGCACCGAGCGCAGCCACATTCCATATTCGTTTCATATACTCACCTCACACACTTAGTTTCTTCGTCAAGTAGCGACGACTGATCCAAACCAACCCGATAAACCAAGCCGCCAAACCGATCCCGGCGACGAGCAACGATTCATCCATAAAGAGCCCGTTTCCGATGAAGCCGAAACCGATGGCCGGAAGCACAATGATGGCTCCCAATGAAACAGTGGCAATCACCGGCGCCCACATCGTCCGTTGCCATAGACTCCGTTCCACCAACACGAACGTGAAAATGAATAAAACAACGAGCCCAATCAACGCTTGGTGAATGATGAAATTCACGATTGACATCGGATACATGACAGACAGCATGCCATCATAAGAGACAGCCTGCTCGAACGAGCCACGTATCGGTACCATCTGCGAATCGAACCAACCCGTGAACGCTATGTACTGGAGCTTGAGCGCGATCCATTGGACGGCAAACAAACCGAGAATCATCAACAGCATCGTTGCGAATTTTGCCCCGAAGACGAGCATCCGTTGTTGCGGCATCATCAATAAGCGCATCATGAACATGCCGCGTCCTTGGAAATCGCGATACCAAATCCAAAAGCTATAAAGTAGCATCGCCGCAATCGCCAATCCAATCGACAAAATATATGCCGTCCCGCCGATATAGTTTCCAAACGATAATACATAATCAGGTGTCCCAGTGCGACGCAGTTTTTCATACATATTCGTCTCGCTCCATAAGAAGAAGCCGAGCCAAGCAAATTGGGTGACGACGAGAAGCGTGATCAAGATGAGATACGGTTTCGTCGCCCGCTCGACTTCCCATCCGAGTAGTCTTAACAAATTCATGCCCCATACTCCTCTCTCATGACGTCGACGATCGATTTCCCGTGAATGAAGCGGACGTCCTCGACGTCGAATTCACGGACGATCCGTCCTCGGTTCAACATGACGGCCTTGTCGACCAAATACTCGATGTCGTCAATCTCGTGCGTCGTGATCAAGACACCGCGGTCTTCCATGATGTCACTCGAAAACAGCTCGACGATTTGCTCTTTTGAAAACACATCGATACCTGAGAACGGTTCGTCGAGCAGCAAGTAGTCCGGGTCTTGGGCGATGCCGAGCGCCAAATTGACCTTGGCGAGCGTCCCTTTCGACAGTTCACTCAACTTGTCTTCTGGAAACAGTTTGAACTCGTCGACGAGTCTAGCGAACAACTTCGTGTCGAACTTCGGATAAAAATCGCGCATGAACGCTTCGCACTGCTCGATCGAAAAGTGGATCGGAAACGTCGAATGGTCCGGTACGAACGCGACGTTGTTCAAATCGATCGGCTTGCCGTCAATCAAAACGTTGCCTTGATCGAACGGGGTCAGCCCCATGATGCCTTTTAAAATCGTCGACTTGCCGGTCCCGTTCAGACCGATGAGGCATGTGATCTCGCCTTTGTTGGCCGTGAACGACACATCTTCGATGACTTGTTTTTTGCGGTAACGCTTCTTAACTCCCAGTACCTCGATCATCGAGATTCCCCTCCCCGTATTGCCGTTTGATTTTGCTGACGAGCTCGTCCATCGTGACGTCGAGCTCTTGAATCGATTCGACGAAGACAGCGACCGCCTCATCGACGAGTTCGGTCCGAATTCGTTTTAATACGTGGTCGTCCGTCGTCACCCGACTTGGACGATTGCGTTCGGTCGTGATCAATTGCTGTTCCTCCATTTCCTTGAACGCCTTTTGGACGGTGTTCGGATTGATTTTCAGTTCGGTCGCGAGCTCTCGCCGCGACGGCATCTCTTCGCCCGCCTTCAACTCGCCTAGCGCCATCTTCTTTTTGAAGTAGTCGACGACTTGGATGTAGACGGGAGACCTCGTGTTAAATTGAATGATCATGTTGTCACCTCTCTAAGTGTATGATGCGACTAATACACTATCTGACTGTATTATTACCGTAATACACTTGACTGTCAATAATAATTTCCCAAAACAATCCAAAACAAAAGACGCATCCTCATTGATTAGGATGCGTCAGTTTGATGAGCGGACGATATAGTCGGCTCGTATCACTGGATTGACCGTCTTGATGTAGTGCGCTTCACCCGGCCAGTAGCGGCGCTCATATTTGGCGAGCCGTGCCGCTAAATCGCCGATATACGTATCGCGATTTAGCACACGCTCGTAACGCGTCTCGCGTGGACAGTCAAGATAAACGATGTAGTCGAAATACGACCGCCACTCGTCCCGCAATAAGAAGATGCCTTCAATCAACACGAGCGCATTCGGAGCCACATCGATCGTCCGCATGACAATCGCGTCCTCGTCTCGCTCGTAGTATGGCAACGTCAGACGCGTCTCACCTCGGGACAACGGCTCGAACAACATCTTCACGAGCAGATCGACGTCCCATTGGAGCGCATAGTATTCCACCGCCTCAGGCTGCCCCGTCTCATAGCGCCGATGCCGTTCGACGATGAAGTCATCAATATGTAGAAGCAGTTCGTTCGGCGCGATACCACTCAATTGTTCGACGAGCGTCGTCTTCCCGGCCCCGCTCAAGCCGTCGATCGCGACGATGAACGGCCGGTCGTGGACACGGTTAGCGTATGCTTCACGAATCACTTCCTGTAACGTCTCCATACGTTCTCCCCCAAATCAAAAAAGTCAGCCCTAGAGGCTGACTTCAGTTTACCAGAGCACCCAACCTTTCGCTCCCGGAGGCGCGCTTTCAATCAAGTGCCAAATCGGAACCGTGTAGGCGAATGCGATCAAGACGAACGTGACCGTGATCCAGAGCTTCCAGTTCTCAAAGAACCGTGGCGTCTCCATTGCCGCCTCTTCCGTTTCCGCGAGTGGGAACTCTTCCTCACCTTTTGGTGCGAGGAATGACAGGTTGAACATCGAATAGACGAAGATGAGCACCGAGACGAGAAGGATCGTCCCGCCGATTGCCATCGCCATATGGTACGGGATCCATTCACGCGTCAACGCGTCTGAGAAATACGTCGCCGGACCGGTCCGACGCGGGTTACCTTGAAGGCCTGAGATGTGCATCGCATACGACATGATCGACATCCCGAACGCCCACGTCCCCGTCTGAATCAAACCGAGACGGTTCATTGATTTCGTGAGTGTACGTCCGCGTAGTACCGGTACGAGCCAATAGGCAGTTCCAAAGAACGTCAAGGCGACGGCCGTTCCGACCGTGATATGGAAGTGACCGGTGACCCAAAGCGTGTTGTGGACCATCGCGTTCAATTGGTGCGACGCGTTGATGATACCGCCGGCACCAGCCGGAATGAAGAACAACATCCCGACGAACGGGGCGAGGAAACGCACATCGCCGTACGGCATCTTTTTGACCCAACCGAACAGACCGCGTGCTCCGAGAGCGCGTCCCCGCAGCTCGAACGTCGCGAACAGCGAGAACGCCGTCATGAACGACGGAATGACGACGAGGAACGTCAAGATGACTTGGACGAACTTCCAAAACGGATCAATCCCCGGCTCTGTCAACTGGTGGTGGAAACCGACCGGGAACGAGAACAAGAGGAATAACAAGAACGCCATCCGCGCGAGCGCGTCCGAGAAGATCTTCCCACCGATGACTTTCGGCACGACCGTATACCAGACGATATAGGCCGGCATGAGCCAGAAGTAAACGAGCGGGTGACCGAAGTACCAGAACAACGTCCGGCTCAGTTCAATCCCGACCGTGTCTTTCCATCCGAGCGAGAGCGGGAGCAGTTGGAACAAAATCGTCCCGGCAACACCGAGTGTCGCGATGACCCAGAGCAACATCGTCATGATACTCATGTACGCTGGGAGTGGCGGATGGACGCCAGGGTGTTCCCGTTTATAGTCC
This sequence comes from Exiguobacterium sp. SH0S2, assembly GCF_004337185.1. Lineage (NCBI taxonomy): Bacteria > Bacillati > Bacillota > Bacilli > Caryophanales > Exiguobacterium > Exiguobacterium sp. SH0S2. The sequence goes on from NZ_SJVB01000005.1 coordinate 82,771, forward strand.
GCATACATGCGGAACATCGCGAACGCCGAGAACCATGTACCGACGACGAAGAGAACGAGACCGACATAGAAGATCGGGTCGGCCATGAGCGGAGCGTAGAACGTGTAAAGTACAGTCGCTTTATTGGCGAGCACCATGATCGTCACGAGTACCGCCCCGGCGATGATCATCCAAAAACCGAGCCAAGCGACACGTGTCGGGAACGATTCAAACCGTCCGAACGACTTGGCGAGCAGCGCGTAAAGTAAGCCGATGATAAACATCGTCGTAAAGACGAGACCAAGCATGATACCGTGGGCCGTCAACAATTGATAGTAACCGAATACTTCCGGAATGATTCCTGTACGGATGAGCGTCTGCATGAGTCCCGCGATCGCTCCAATCAACACGGCGAGTACCGAGACGACAACGTGGGCATAGGCGAGGCGCGCTTCTTTCACACCGATGCTCGGCACCGGCACACCGCGCTCCATTTCCCACTGTTTCAGTTTTGAGGCTACGTCGTTCATTTAGTCCACCACCTTAATTTTTGTCGCCATCATGTGATGGCCCGTCCCGCAATATTCGTTACAGAGAATTAAAAATTCGCCTGTTTCTTCAAACGTATACGTGAGCGAGTTGATATGTCCCGGCACGACCATCATGTTGACCGGTGTCCCCGTCAACTGGAAACCGTGGACGACGTCCGGTGACGTGACGAGAAACGTCACTTTCGCACCTTTCGGGATTTCAACGTTACCCGGTGTGAACGTGAACGCCTGCGCGACCATGACGAGTTCATACTCGTTATCACCAATTTTATTAAGTCCAGGTTTATCGAACGGCGCCGTCTGATGCACTTTCGCCGGGTCGATCAAATCAGCGTCCGATGCGGGCTGGTTTCCGGCCGCAAACGCCGAAATGCCGAGCACTGTCAAAAACACGCCTAATAGAACGATGCCAAAGATCAACCAATATTTTTCAAGCTTATGAATATGCATGTTTGTTTTCTCCTTTTGACGTTATCGTGTAACAAATAAATAAAAGACCGACGACCACATGGCGATGATGACACCCGCGACGATCATGACCGATGTAAACGTGCCTTTCAGATTCGGTTCTTGTCCACCGTTCTTATCCACGTGAAGGACCCCTTTCGCTATAATTTCCTCTTTCATTGTATGAAATTCACCCCGACTTAATATGTGACTTTTATCACTTCAAAAGTGACAATCACATCAATTTTGCGTAGTTTCCACACATAAAATTCACAATTAGCCAAATCAAGACGACAAAAAAACCGCCTCTCTAAGAGACGGTTCCTCGTTATAATCGGCAAATCCCGGCCGGACAGCCTTCGCAATGGCACAGCTCTTTTAAGAAATCGATATCATGCAAGACGATCGAGTTTCCCGTCGTTGTCAGGACGCCTTCTTTTCGCCACTGGTTCATCATCCGGTTGACGGTCTCACGCGGTGCCCCGATCAGTTGACCGAGCTCCCCATCGGAAGGATGTCGTGAGATGACGACCGCGTCATCTTCCTCCACACCGTGCATGGCCGCCATCCGAAGCAACGTCGAAGCGAGCGCTCCCGGCTTTCCGTACAATAGCAAATCACGCAGTTTCATCTCTGAATGTTTACGCATCATCGACGTCCAGCGCAGCACGTCACCGGCAAATTTGGCGTCTTGCTGCATGATAGTCTCGATGTCTTTCTTTGAAATAACGCCAATGACACTTTCTTCCGTCGTCTCGATGCTGTAAGAACTCGGGAACGTGTCGACGATATCAAACTCACCAAAAAAATCGTCGGCGCCATATAAGAACATGACGATTGGATTCCCTTTTTTCGTGATCTTCGTGAATTTGACAGATCCGCTCTTCAAATAAAAGAATTTATCACACTTCTCACCTTCCCAACAGACGATGCTAGCCTTCGGGTAGTCTTGAGGTGTCATCATTTCGAGCAATAACTGTTTCGTCTCCGCTGAAAAGATAAAGCTGTTCGGTTCGGTCGTCCCACATTTCGTAGACATATTCGTCTGCTCCCTCCACAATTCATTCGTGCCTGGAATGTCTCGTACGTTTCATTTATGGCTTTATTATACAGTAGCGTGAGCACCCTGATCACAAAAGTATGTGACATTTCAAACAATCTTCTATTTTTCAATTCGTTCTCATAAAAAAAAGACTGTAGAAAGTCTACAGTCTCAGATCAGTCTCAGCGATAGACGAGACGGATCAGCTTCTCCGCACCTTTAAAGTTTGGATAACGAATCGGCACATCAAATTTTGTCGTGTTGCGTAATATTGATTTGGCATGGCTGAACGCCTCAAAGCTATAGCGTCCGTGATAAGCCCCCATCCCACTCTCCCCGACACCGCCAAATGGCAAGTTCGGGTTTGTCAAATGCATGAGGACATCGTTGACACAACCGCCGCCGAATGTCAGATGCTTGAGCACCGTCTGTTCGACAGCTTTCGTTTCCGTGAACAGATAGAGCGCGAGCGGATGCGGACGGTCGGACACAAACTCGATCGCCTCATCGAGTTGACGATACGTCAGCACCGGCAAAATCGGTCCGAAAATCTCGTCTTTCATGACAGCAGCCCCATCATGAATATCCGTCATGACGGTCGGGGCGATTTTCAAACTTTCCCGCTCCGTCGCTCCCCCGAAGAAGACGTCCCCTTGACTCAAATAACTCGTCAACCGATCAAAATGAGACTCGCTGACGATCCGGGTGAACCGTTCTGTCCCGATTCCGTTCCCAAACATCAGGAACGCTTCCCGCTTGATTGCTTCAAGAAACGCATCACGTTTCGACTCGTGGACGAGCACGTAGTCCGGGGCGACACACGTCTGCCCGGCGTTCATCCATTTCCCCCACGCAATCCGTTTCGCCGCAATGTTAATATTGGCATCTTCATGGACGATGGCCGGTGACTTCCCACCTAGTTCGAGCGTGACCGGCGTCAATTGCTTGGCCGCAGCCTCCATGACGATTTTTCCGACTTGGGTCGAACCGGTAAAGAAGATATGATCCCATTTTTGCGCGAGCAAAGCTTGAGCGACGTCTTTATCCCCTTCGACGCTGACGACGTAACGATCGGTGAACGCCCGTTCGAGCACTTTCGTCATTACTTGGGCCACGTTCGGCGTCAATTCCGACGGTTTCACGACAGCCGTGTTCCCGGCCGCGATTGCTCCGATGAGCGGTGCGATTGCCAATTGGAATGGATAATTCCAAGGCGCGATAATGAGAACGGTGCCGTACGGTTCATACATGACTTCACTTTTTGTCCCGAGGTGGATCGCTGCGCCGCGAACCCGTTTCGGGCGCATCCAACGCTTCAACTCTCGATTCGTCCGACTGATCTCGTCGTAAATAAAGCCGATCTCCGTCGTGAACGCATCGAGCTCTGATTTATTTAAATCTGTTTTTAACGCTTCGATAATCTCTGCTTCGTGATGTTTGATTGATTCTTTCAAAAACGTCAACATACTGAGACGGAATGCGAGCGATTTGGTCGCTTGCGTCTTAAAGAAACGACGTTGCTTACTGATGAGCTCTTCGATCGTCAACTGTTCGATTGGTGCGAGCATAAATCTGCCTCCCTTTGAGTGATAACGCTGTCTTCATCTTATCACTATCCAATCAGACCCGACCATTTTGAACGTTCAGCCGTTGCTGCTTGATACGTGCCCATCTCACCCGGTCTTGTTTGAAACGACACGTTTCCTTGTCTGCTCGATCACAATCAAAAGCAGGCCCGCTAGCAGCAAAACAATCCCGGTCAGCGTAAATTTCTGCGTTAACGAGACGGACAGCCACCCTAAGAGAGCCGAACCCACGACCGTACCGAGCGAGAAGAACGCATAGAAGTAGCCGTATGATTTGCCGCGATTGGCACTGTTCGTCGCTTTGATCAACATCGTGTTGATGGCCGGGAACAAAATAGCGAAGCCGACGCCATAACAGCCGAGCACGAGATAGAGCAGATTTGCGCTACCCGACAAACCGATCAGAATTTGACTAATCCCAAGGATGCCGATCCCGAGCGCAGCCAAGCGCGCCGGCTCGAACCGGTCGAAGATACGGTTCGTCGGTAAGACGAACACGAGGACGGCAGCAACGCCAAACGTGCTGAGCAACGTCCCGCTGAGCCGTGAGTCGTAACCGAGCGCTTGCACGTAAAGCGGTAATAAATAAGCGAGCGCTCCTTGCGAGAACATTAATAAAAACGCCCCGATATACGCTTTGACGACGTCACGCTCTAGCGTTTTCGAACCAACCACTTCGCGCCGGTCCTCATGTTTAACAGCGAATCGCAACCGCTTTAACACGACGAGGGCAAGCAAAGCCACAAGCACGCCATACGCCGCCACGTACGTAAATACGACCGGGACCGATGTGCGGCTGGCCATGATGCCGCTGAACGCTGGTCCTAGAATCGCCGCCAACCCGACGAAGCTCCCGGTGAGCGCCACTTTTTTCCCTTGTCGATTGGCCGCGGTCAAGTTCGCGGATAGCGTAAACGCAGCCGGTACAATCAAGCCGGCCACGAATCCGTGAACGACACGCACCACCAATAACATCGAAGCATCATCGACAAGGCGATACATGAGCAGACTCGCACTTGATAACACTAAACCGACGAGTAAGATTCGGAACGGACCGAACTTGTCCGTCCAAACGCCAGACAAAATGTTCCCGAACGTGTTCGACAATGAATAGATGGCAATGACGACACCGGCGATGAACGGCGTCGCACCGACTGAGGTCGCGAACGTGCTCATGACGGGAAGTTGGGCAAACAGATCAAAAAACGCAAAAAAGACGATACTATAAATCACAAAAGCGGATGGTTTATTCACGGAATTCTCTCCTTAGCTCAGCACCTCCACGGACACTGAGTTTTCAGCTTCAGTCTAGCTTGCCGGTTCCGCTTTGTATAGACACGTTGGCACACTGACACAAAAAGTCCCTACAAACGTTGCGTCTGTAGGGACTTATGATTTAGTTCGTCACTTCGACTGCTGTGTCGAGGGCGACACGAATCATCTCGTCGAACGTCGATTGACGTTCTTCTGATGTCGTCTCTTCACCCGTTAACAAGTGGTCAGAGATCGTGAGGATCGTCAAGGCGTTGACTTTATGTTTCGCCGCGAGCGTGTAAAGGCCGGCTGCTTCCATCTCGATTGCGAGGCAACCGAAGTCCGCCCACTTTTTGAAGTGGTGGAAGTCATCTTGGTAGAACTGGTCGGCCGTGAAGATTTGACCGACTTTGACCGGGATGCCCGCTTTCTCCGCGTTCATATACGCACGATGTAGGAGGTCGAACGTCGCTGTCGGTGCGTAGTCCATGCCGTCGAACCGGACACGGTTTTGTCCCATCTCACTCGATGCGCTCATCGCGATGACAACGTCACGCACTTTGACGTCTTCTTGAATCCCGCCGGCTGTACCGACACGAATCAAGTTTTTAGCACCGTACGACATGATCAATTCGTTGACGTAAATCGACATCGACGGCACACCCATACCTGTCCCTTGAACAGAGATGCGTTTGCCTTTATACGTACCCGTGAAACCGTACATGCCACGCACTTCGTTATACAGTTCGACATCCTCTAAGAACGTCTCGGCGATGTATTTCGCGCGCAACGGATCTCCTGGAAGTAATACCGTTTCTGCGATTTGTCCTTCTTTTGCCCCAATGTGTACACTCATGATAAAATTCCTCCTTTAAAGTTGTCGTTGGTAGTCTTCCCGATATTCGTTCGGGGTAACACCAACTTGTTTTTTAAAGACTTTTCGGAAGTATTTGTCGTCCGAAAAACCAACCGCTTGGGCGACTTCATAAATACGTTGTCTACTTGTTTCAAGGAGACGCTTGGCTTCGAGCATGCGGATCGACAGCAAGTACTCGGATAAGTTGACGCCATACTGCTGCTTAAAACGACGCGATATGTATTCGCGGCTCAAGTAAAAGCGCTCGCTCATCCCTTGCAAGCTGAGCTCTTCCGCATAATGACGCTCGATAAACGCACCGATTTGGAAGATTGGGTCTTCCTCGGCTGGACAGACGTCCGCGAGGGCACGTTCGAGCGTATCGTTCAACACGTCCGGATCAATCGGTTTCAGTAAGTAATCGAAGCTGCCGAGCTGAATCGCGCGCCGCATATACGAATACTCATCGTACCCGGTCAACACGATCAGCTTTACCGACTCCACCTCTTGATGCACCCATTCCATCAACTCAATCCCGTTGCAGCGCGGCATTTGAATATCCGATAAAACCAAGGCCGGGCGCTCTTTCGTGATAATCCGTTTCGCTTCTTCGCCGTCGCTCGCTTCGAACACTTTCGTGACGCCGAGACGTTCCCACTCCCCAAGCAATTTGACCGCTTCCCGTACCGGCGACTCATCGTCGACGATCAATACTTTCGTCATGACGCACCCGCCTCCTTCACGGCCGGGAAACGCATGACGATGCGGAATCCGCCGGTCTCTGGTGTAGCCAACATAAACTCAGCCTCCCGATTATAGTTTAACATGAGTCGATCGCGAATGTTCTTTAAACCGGTGCCTTCCGCACCATGAATCGGTCCTGTCGACCGTTCGATCCGTTGTTGCAGGGCGTTCAGCTCAAAGTCCGAGATCGCTCGCCCGCTGTTCTCACAACGGATGATGAGGTCGGCTCCCGTTTGACGGATGTTTAAGCAGAATCGATTGGCCGCCGTCGCCCCGTCCCGCTCAAACCCATGTTTGAAAAAGTTCTCCGCGAGCGGTTGGAGGATCATCTTCGGAACGATCAAGTCGAGCAACGCGTCCGGGACGTCGACCTCGACGTCGAACTGATCGGGGAAGCGGACCTGTTGGAGCCGAACGTACGAATTGAGATGCTCGACTTCGCGCTTGAGCGTCACCATCGACTCGTCCGGGTGCATCGTGTACCGCATCATCGAGGATAACTGTGTGATTAAGCGATAAACCGTTTTACCGTCCCCTTTTAGGGCGAGCGTCCCGATCGACTGCAGCGCATTGAATAAAAAATGCGGGTTCGTTTGTGCCTGCAGGGCGCGCAGTTCGTTCGTCCGATTTTCGAGTGCCAACCGATATTCGCGCTGAATCAAGTCATCGATCCGTTCGATCATCCGTTTGAACTGCCGACCAAGGACGCCGAACTCATCATTTCCCAGGGAATCGAACGAAACGGTCATGTCCCCTTGCTCGATTCGCCAAATGTTCGACGTGAGCGTTTTAATCGGCGTCGTCAAACGCATCGATGCGTATGTCGCCCCGATCAACGCTAAAACGAGCGAAACCATCCCGACGACGAAGATGATGAATGACGTCCGGGATGCCGGTTCAATCAACAACCGATCCGGAATCGATTTCCCGACATAAAACGTTTGATTTTCAAACTCGAACGATTTAATGATCCGATGATGTTTCCCGTCGACCGACATCGACTTCGCCGCCACAGTGTCCGGGATGTCCTCGTCCCCGAGCTTGGCAAACACTTGATTGTTCCCGCCAATAAACCAAAGGCTTTCCTCCGGATTGTTTTGCAACGACGCGAGTTGTCCGACAAACACGTCTTCCGGTATATCGATCGAGAGGATCGCGAGCGGTTTATCCGTCTCGATCTTGTCGAGCCGGAAATGGAGCGTCACGACCTCTTCTGCCGAGACGATCGGTCCAAAGTCATGGTACGGGACGAGCGGATGCGACGCCTCGAGCAAGACACGGCTCTCTTCATACTTCAGCAATTGTTGTTGAATCGCACTCGGTTGTTTTTTCGAACGTGGTGACACTTTCATTTTATAGGCGGCGAACGAGTCCATGTCTTCAAGCATGAGCAATTGAATCTGTGCGACATCCTCCCGTGATAAGTACATACCAAGGAGGGCCCGCCGAACTTCAAGCTCCGTCTGCTCGAGTGACAGCCCGGGACCGTATTCAAGAATGTCGAGGACGTCCCGATTGGCGTATAGGCTCGTCGGCAGGCGGCTCAAGTCAGAGATGTAGCGTTCGATCTGCAACGTCCCGCGCTCGAGTGACCAGTCCGTGAGCTCGAGACCGCGCTCTCGTTCCCGGTCTTTGACGTACCAAAATGATATGACGGTCGCTAAAATAACCGGAACGATGATCGTCAATGCGATCATCCCGGTCAATTTCGTACGGATGCTCCTCACCGACACCCCTCCTCTTGAAGATTATATCACGGGTCATGCAAGCGTTTGCAATCCCAACATAAAAAACTCGTCCCTCAGTTTCCCGAGAGACGAGCCAGCTGTTCATTCATAAGAACGTAGCAGTTCTATAATCCCAAATTCGTGGCTCCAATCTTTCGCCACATCGATCGGTGTCATACCATCGTCATTTTCTATGGTGACATCTGCCCCGCTTTCGAGCAAGAGCACTAATGAATCGTAGTCCATTCCATCGTTGTACAGCAAGTTATGGAGCGGCGTATCGCCATAACTGTCTTGCATATTGACATCTGCCCCATTCGCCAGCTCTTCTCGAATCGCATCGGCACCTGCATTGTCGTACGCCAATTCTTGGAGCGGTTCTTCCGTCATTTCACCAGCGAACCCTTCGCTGAACGGTGAAGCGGCGAGGCTCGTGAACCCATCACTCATGACGAGCCACGCGATGATGGCCCCGTTGACGAGCACGGTGACGACAATCGTTCCGATGATTGAGGCTTTGACATAACCAGCCGTCTTGAACATCGGCACGTTCGCCTCACCGGCATGCGTGGCGATAGCGGCGATCCGTTTCGGCAATGTCGGATGCGTCGAGATCAGTTCGCTATATTTGGCGATGAACCCGTTCTCACGACTTGCTTCATATAAATAGTCAAACTCGTTCACTTCTTTGGCGAGCCTTCCACCGACGGCGAGGATAGTGAGCGCCCGTTTTGAAGCCGCTTCGTCTTGAATGTAATGGGCGGCCATCCGGTCGCACGTATATTCGCAAGCGCGTGAATACGCTGTCCCTAAAAATGGGACGATATTCCCGAGCAAGACGAGCCACTGTTTTTGGACGTGATTGCGGCGGATGTGGGCGAGTTCATGCGCGATGACGAACTCGACTTCTTTCGTCTGACCGTTCCGAGACAGTTCCACGACGTCCGAATACAAGATGATCATATTCTTTTGGAAGAATCGGGTCGCGAACGCGTTCAAGACCCCGCCCGCCTGTAAAATATAGACGTCTGGCAACAAACGGATGCCCATCCCTTGTCCGACGCGCTGATACATCTCATGCAGGTCGGCGAATTGTCGCTCCGTCACTTTGACCCCGTTCGTCCGAATATAGCCGATTTGAATCCAGTGCGCGAACATCGACAGCGAGACGATTAGCCCGATGATCCACAGGAAGATACCGAGTGAGGCAATCGTCAAGACGATGCCGACAATGATCGTCAGGATGCTCATCGCGACGAGCAGTCCGAAATACAATTGTTCGTGTTTATGTACCAATTTTGAATGATCCATGTCATTAACTCCTTCATTTTCCAATTAACGTCTTTATTATACGTAATCTCACAAGTAATACAACAAAAAAATAGAAACTGACGAGATGTCAGTTTCTAACGTAATTCCAACATGAACAGTTGATCGTCTTCCGCTCCCGGATTTCCCCGGCCGTCCGTATTGTTCGTGATGTAATACAGGCGATCATCTTCTAACCAGACGTCCCGGATGCGCCCTTGATCCTCGACGAGCGGAACGACTTCGCGCGTCTCACGGTCGATCGCGACCAAACGATTTCCACGCAACGTCGCCATATAGACGTACTGTTCGTCGGCAACGATGCCAGATGGCGCCCATGACGTTCCTCCGACCTCAAACCAAGGCGTCTCGAGACCGTCTTCCGTCTCATCGGCCTCGATGATCGGCCACCCGTAGTTGTTGCCTGGCTCGATGATGTTCACTTCGTCATGACCGGACGCCCCGTGTTCGCTCGCATAGAGCACGTCTTCGATGACGGTCAACCCTTGCGGATTCCGATGGCCGGACGAATAAATCCAATCGACCGGGTCCCCTTCGCCGGACAACGGCACGCGCAGGATTTTCCCGGCAATCGACGTCTCATCTTGAGCGAGGTCTGGGACGAGTGCGTCTCCGGTCGTGACCCAAATCACGTCACCGTCGAGTAATAAGCGTCCGCCGTTATGGAACTGCGCCCCGGGTATGTCTTCCAAGACGATGTCCGTCTCTTCAAATCGTTCTCCGTCCCACGTCAATTCGACGACCCGGTTCCGCACATCCCCAGGTGTCCCGTACGTATGATAGGCGTACAGCTGTCGCGACGTCGCAAAGTCATCCGCGAGAGCAAGACCGAGTAGTCCGCCTTCCCCGATTTCAAGCACATCTTCAGTCAGCTCGACCGGTTGACGCGAGACGTTACCGTCAGCATCAATGACTGCAATCGTTCCCCCGCGCTCTGAAACAAGCCAACCGTCCTCGGTTCGTGCAATCGACCATGGGACGTCGAGCTGTCGTGCAATCGATTCGTTCGCCCCAACCGATAACGCGTCATCTTCGTTCGGCGCCCCTTCCGTCGATTCAGCCGGTTGTTCGATCGGGGTTTCCTCTTCTTGGACCGCATCGTCCGCCGAATCAGACGCACAACCGGCAACAAAGACGAGTGACAACATGAGTAACCATCGTTTCAACGTGACCGCCTCCTTTCCCCCATCATACCGCGCTTTTAGGCGTCGCGTGAAGGTTCGGGTGGGCGGGCCGGTAACCGAAGCGCGATGAGCAAGGCGATGAACGCCGCGAGCGCCGCTCCGACGAAGACACTGTTCAGTCCCGAGGCGATCAACTGCTCACCTTGCAGACGGACGCTCTCGTCAAGCGTGGCACTCGCCGCCCGGTTGAAGAACGATTCGAGCGAGACACCGCTCAACGTTTCGTCGTTCCGGAATCCGCTCAAGACGATAAAGTTGAACATCGCCCCGAACACCGCGACGCCGAGCGTCTGTCCGACCGTACTTAAAAATGAGTTCGCCGCTGTCGCTGTACCGCGCTGACGGTATGACACGACCGTCTGCAACACGACGATGAACATCGGTTGTGACAAACCGAATCCGACGCCGATGATGGCGACGGCGAGGTACACCCAGACGTCCGAACTCGATGGAGTCATCAGCGTCAAGATGACCGTCCCGATCAAGAGCAGGCCCATCCCGAAGACAGCCCGTCGTCGCGGTGATGCCGCTCCGAGCGTCCGTCCGCCGATAATCGACGTGAACGTCCATGCGACCGAGAGCGGCATGAGCATGAAGCCCGCCTCCGTCGCCGATTTACCAAGTACAGCCTGCGCCCAAATCGGGATGTAGGCTGACATCGAGACGAGCACCCAAGCAGCAAAGAAGACGGCCCCGTTGATGGACGCGATAATCGGCTGCTTCAACAGCTCGAGCGGCAGGAGTGGTGTCTTGGCCCGGCGCTCCGACATGAAGAAATTGACGAGCAAGATAAGACTGAGCACAGCGCTGACGACGACCGGTAGCGTCAAGATGTTCGTTTCACTGAACGTGATCAAGGCGTACAAGAATGCGGTCGTCCCCCCAGCGAACAGGAGTGCCCCTTTTATATCGATCCGTTCGGTCGTCTCGGCGACCGTCTCTTTATAAAATGTGACGATCATGATGAACGATAAGAGCGCAAACGGAACGTTCAACAAGAACACGTAGCGCCAAGACAACGTCTCGACCAAAAATCCTCCGATGACCGGTCCGAGTACACCGGACACGCCCCACACCGCGCTTAAAATCCCTTGGATTTTGCCGCGCTCTTCATACTTATACAAGTCCCCGATAATCGTCATCGAGATCGGCAGGACCGCACCGGCACCAAGACCTTGCAGCGCCCGAAACACGATCAACTGCTCCATCGATGTCGCTAAACCGCATAAGAGCGAGGCAAGTGTGAACAGCCCGATCCCAAACAAGAGGACACGCTTTCGACCGAACAAGTCGGCGACTTTCCCGTAAATCGGTGTCGACACCGCGGTAAATAGTAAGAAGGCGGCAAATACCCAACTAACGAGCGCCGCGCCGTTCAACTCGCTCGCAATGACCGGCGTCGCGACCGAGACGACCGTCCCTTCGATCGCCGCCAAAAAAGTCGCAAGCAGTAGTGCGACCGTAACATTCTTTCTCATCTGTTCCATCTCCCCACAAAAATAGTGGCGCCGGAAGGCTCCGACCACCACTTCAACTGTCTATTATTTTGTGCGAGCGGCGTCTGTTTGACAAGCCTCAACTTCCGGTTCGAAAAAGAAGTTTTTAATTTCGGCGTAAGCGGCCTGTTCATCTTGAACGAGGACACGTCCGGCCAGCCGGCCGGCATCAAGCATCCAGACTTCGTCAGCAAGCCTCGCCGCCACATCGAGCTGGTGTGTCGAGAACACGACCGTCGTCCCGCGGTCGGCCTCTTCCCGCAACAGTCGGCCCAATACATGCATCCACGTCGGATCGAGACCGTTCGTCGGCTCATCTAGCAGTAAAATGTCAGGTTTCGTGACCAACGCTTGAGCGAGCAGGAGACGTTGCCGCATCCCTTTCGACAACATCCCGACCTGTTGCCGGGTCTTGGCGTCAAGCCCGACACGGTTCAATAGAGACGCATCCGGTTTGACTCCTTGAAGCAACGCGTAATACGCAAACGTCTCACCGACGGTCCACGACGGATCGAATGCGAAATCATCAGGCATATAACCAAACGATTGATTATACGATTTTCGACGGTCACGCGTCTCCCCGTTCAACGAGATATGACCGACACTCGGTGCGAGCGTACCGTTCATCATGTTCAGTAGCGTCGATTTCCCAGCCCCGTTGCTTCCGCATAAGGCGACGACCCGACCGTCGGCAATCGCTCCGTCAAGCGGATGGAGCGACCATACATCGCCATAGCGTTTACCGACCTGTTCAAGCTGAATCATGTCGTCCCTCCTGTCGAAGTAACCAAGCTGTCCCGAACCACAACACAAACACGACACTCAAGATCGCGATGCTGACGGTCAAACTACCGAGTGGGTCGCCGAGCCAGCCGATAAACGTTTCATAGACGGCCCCGAACAGGTCAGGTGCCGACAAGACCGAGCTCACCCAGACGCGCAGTAGCTCAAATCCGTTCAAAAACAGAAGCCCGACCATCGCACTCGCTTGCGACCCGTAAGGCAGCCAAGCAATCGTTGCCACGAGGAGCGTCGGCCAAAGTAAAACGAGGACGACCCAGACGATGAACGAGAGGAGCACGGCTCGAAGCCTCGTCCGTCCGACGACGCCGATGAACGTGCCGATTGCGGCACCGTACGCGGTGAGGCCGAACGCATACACCCATAGGACGAACCACGTCTCGAGCGGCATCGAAACAAGGAACGAGGCGAGCGCGAACGCAAGCGTGATGATGAGTCCTTGCGTCGCCAGGAATGCGCTGTAACGCATCCAGACCACGCGGCGCATCGACACCGTGAACGTCGAGACGAGTCGCATCCGCTTTGATTCACGCTCATTGCCCCACTGCAGTGCCGTCGTCAACATGACGAGGAGCGGTAACACGAGCCCGATCACCGTGACGAGTGTCGCGCTGACGTTCGTATACGCCGTCGCCACCGGGATTGCTTGGCCGAGACCACCCAGCAAGACGAGTGTCAGTACCCAAGCAAGCAAGAAGACGTAACTTTCTTTCTGACGCAGCGTACGGGACCATTCGATCCGCCATAACATCGCTTACTGCCCGTGACCGTCAGATGACTCATCCGAATCGTGCGCGTCACTCATGTCGCTCGCTTCGCCATCGTCGTCCGAATTCATTTTTTTATGACCGTTCATCTCGCCGCGTTCCCACGTGTGTTCTTTCAAGTCGTCTAAATCCATCACCATGCCGCCATTCTCTTCGGCATACGTCTCCGCGTCCGCTGCTTTTGCGAACGAGACGATGTTATAAGCCATCGGCGTTTTCGCTTCTTTATTATAGACAAACGTACCTTCATCTAAATCGACCCAGTCCATCGTATTGTAGTCTTTCACATACATCGCCGCGATGTCCTCTTCCGTTTGCTCAGGGTACCAGTCACGCATCAAACAACCGATATCGTCGAACGCATAGCCTTTCCCGTTGTCCATAATCGCTTCGGCAGCGAATTGTTTATCCATCACTTTCATCTTGCACACTTCACACTCGGTCTTGCCCCATTCGATATCGAACGGTTCCGCCGCAGCGCTCGAACACGCCCCAAGTGCGAGCGTCAAACTTGATGCGGCGAATAGTCCTGCCATTTTCTTATACGTAGTCATATCGTTTCCTCCCAAATATCCATAGTAAAACCATCATTCCGGTTAAAGCGACCGCTCCGAACGACCCGTTCCACTCGATGCGAAACGCGGACACAATTGGCCCTGCGTCCGTGAGTGTGACCTCGTCCGGGCTACGGAGCACACGTTCAAGCACGGTTAGCCCCGGGGCACCGTACAGCAACTCGAACGCTTCATATGAATCGGCCAATAAAAACAAGTACGGGTCGGCCCGAAACGGGATCTCACTGAACCCGTCGCGTGTCAAATCGAGCGTCTGTCCGCCCCAATCGTTTCCTTGAATCACATTGTCTGCCGACTCAAACGAGACGACCGGATACCGATTGCCGGTCAAGTCGTTCCCTGCCATCGTCATCCCGTTCGCCGACTTCAAGCGCAGTCCTACATCATTGCCGTTTACACCGTTGTCATGAATCGTCGTCCACTCCGATTTTTCCGCATAAATCCCGATCCGATTGCCGAAGATCGCGTTGGCACGCAACGTCGTCTCGACTGCTTCAAACAACATGATCCCGGTCGCCGTCGCGCCGACTTGGTCATGGATTTGTCCGTTCTCGATGACGACGCGCTCTGTCCCCATGATCATCGCACCTGCTCCGTTGCGCCGGAGGTTCGGCAAATTGATCGACACGTCTGTCGGAAACATGAGATGGACACCGTATCTAGCATCGGCAACGCTCGGTCGAATCAGCTGGTGACCCGACCCGTTCTCGATGTAGATCCCGTCACGGACTCGGTCGATGACCGCCCCTTTGATCAAAGCCGCTTCGCTGTTCAATAGCGAGATGCCCTCGTGTTGATTAGACCCCGAGATGACGGGACGGACGAGCCTTACCCCGTAGCTGTCTTCCACTACGATACCGGTCCCGGACGCTTCGACGGTCACATCGATCAGCTGATGGCCAAGCCCTGAGACTTGTATGGCAGCCACGTCCGTCTGCCGGCACTGTTCGACCAAAACATTCTCGAGCACCGCCCCGGTCCCTTCTAACCGAAACGCCGGTTCATTGCAGCTGACGAAGCGTTTCCCCGCACCGTCAAACGTCTCATTCGAACGGACCACGATCGGTTCGTCAAGCGTCACTAAATCGGACTCCGCGTGGACAGACGGGGCTGCGAACAACAAGCCGATGAGCAATCCAAGTTTTAGTTGTCTCATAACCCCTCCTCTTGATCAATCGCTTACAAAACATATTGTACGAAAACCTAGGGGGGTATGTGTGTGCTTTTTATGGGATTCCTGTGACAGTTTCTTCATAAAAAAAACACAAGCGGCGAAGGGGTCAGTTCGCTGCTTGTGTTTTCTTTATTTAGCTTTATCCATCCATACTTTTGTGAAGTCTTGGAGCATCTCGTCACCGGTCTTCTGACCGCCGACGTACGCTTGCATCAAGGCACCATACTCGTTGACCGCGCCGTCCGGATACTTGAACCAGTTCCATGAGATCGTCTTGCCTTCGTTCGAATAGGCAAGGATATCGTCAGCGAGTGGTCCGAGGTCGTTCGCTTCGATCGACTTGAACGCCGGGATGAACTTGAACTTGTTGACCATGTAGTCTTTTCCTGTGTCTGACGTCGCCATCCACTCGAGGAAGTCTTTCGCTTCTTCTTTATATTGTGAGTTTTTGTTGACGACCCAGTTATTCGGGACGCCGACCGGCAAGCGGTCCATCTTCTCTTTATCATCATTGATCGGAATCGGTACGAAGCCCATCTCGATGTCCGGATTCACGTCGAGAATCATCTGTTGGGCCCAGTTGCCTTGCTGGAGCATCGCTGTCTCGCCTTGGGCGAACTGTGTGACTTGCGTGTTGTAGTCCGTCGTGAGCGGGTTCTTGTTGCCGTATTTGATGGTCAGGTCGAACAGTTTCAAGAACTGTTGGAACTGCTCATTGTCTTCGAACTTCTCTTTGTTGTCGTTGAGCGCTTGGATGAACGCATCGGGATCATCTTGTTGTGCCATCGGGATGTTGAGCAAGTGGATGCCGAGAATCCAAAACTCCGCGTATCCGACCGAGAACGGGGTGATGCCCGCCTTGTCCAATTTTTCAGCCGCGTCCGTCAATTCAGACAGCGTCTTCGGCAGTTCACTGATGCCCGCTTTCTCAAACAGCTCCTTATTGTAGATGAAACCGTAGCCTTCAAGGTTCATCGGCATACCGTACAGTTTCCCGTCCATCGTCATCGGTTCTTTGGCTACTTCCGTCAAATCACCGACCCACTTTTCATCCGACAAATCTTCCAACTTATCTTTCCACGTCTGCGCTTCCGTGAAGCCACCGTTGTTAAAGATATCCGGTTCATTGCCAGATGCGAATTGCGATTTGAGCGCGGCACCGTAGTCGGCTCCGCCGCCGACCGTTTGAACGGTTACTTTGACGCCCGTCTCTTCTTCATATTCTTTCGCCATCGCCTCGAGGTCTTTAGCGATTTCGGCTTTAAATTGGAAGACGTTCAACGTCACATCTTTTGAGTCACCGCTATCCGCGTTCCCGTCAGCCGACCCTTCCCCTTCTGTGAGCGATCCGCCCCCGCAGGCAGCGAGCGTCAATACCATGCCAGCCGTCATCACAGCTGTCGATAATCTCCATTTGCGTTTCATCTTGCTTCCTCCCTCGGTGTGTAAGTCGACTAAAATAATCGATCCAATCAGTACACCCTTACTTTAAATGAAAACGCTTCCATTATGTAGGTGTCAAAATTGACGTGTAGGGTGGAAAATGTTGTACAGAAAACCAGGACTTTCTCGTAAGAAAGTCCTGGCTCATTTGCTTCTATATAATTACAACAGGCTAATTCCAGCTTCTTCGCACGCCGCGACCATCTCGCTCGGCCAGACCGACGATTGGACTTCACCGATATGACGGGCCCGGAGCAGATACATGGCGACACGTGACTGGCCGATTCCGCCTCCGACCGTAAGTGGGAGACGTCCTTCGAGCACGGCTTGATGGAACGGATACTTCCGCTTCTCTTCCGCGCCGGCTGTCACCAACTGCTCAGCGAGCGCTGTCTCATCGACACGGATTCCCATCGACGACAGTTCGAACGCCGTCTCGAGTTCTGGATGCCAGACGAGAATATCGCCGTTGAGCGACCAGTCGTCATAGTCAGCCGCTCGGCCATCATGTTTCTCTCCTGAGGCGAGCGCGCCTCCAATTTGTGAGAGGAAGACCGCGCCATGCTCTTTACAAATCGCATGTTCCCGTTCTTTTGGCGTCAGCGTCGGATACAGGTCTTCTAGCTCTTGGCTCGTCAAGAAGTGAATCGACTCAGGGAGAATCGCTTCGATCGCGTATGCCGACTCGACCGACCGTTCCGTTTCAAGCAAGGCCGCATAAATCGATTCGACGGTCGCTTTCAAATAGTCGGTCGTCCGGTGTTCCCGGGCGATGACGCGTTCCCAGTCCCATTGATCGACATGAAGCGAGTGTGTCGCGTCGAGTTCTTCGTCGCGGCGGATCGCACGCATCTGTGTATACAACCCTTCGCCAACTTTGAACCCGTACCGGCCGAGCGCTTCGCGTTTCCATTTCGCAAGCGACTGGACGATCTCAAGCTCATGTCCCGGATATTGTGTGTCGAACTGAATGATGCGCTCGACGCCGTTCAAGTGATCGTTGACTCCGCTCGCCGATGTGACGAATAGCGGTGCCTGTACTTGCGTGAGACCTAGCGCCGTGCTGAACTTGTCCTCGAACATTGCCTTTACCGCCGTGATTGCCTGTTGTTTTTCCTTCATCATGCTTGTTGCTGTCGTTGTCATTTTGTCTTCCTCCAATTGTGGGATTTGGGACGGAGCAATAGAAAAAAGCCCTCCAATCCCATGGACTATGGGACGGAAGGCTTCAAGCTCCGCGGTGCCACCCAAATTAGTAGACGAATCTACTCACTTTTTCGAGACGAACATCTCGTAGTTCCGATAACGGGGAACGGTCCGGCTACGTCTACTTGCAAAGCGTTCGGGTAGCGACTCCAGGAGGTTCTTCGACAGAGATTTCAGTCCGGGCTCTCACCTTCCCCGGCTCGCTTTGCTTACGTCTTCTGTGTACTCGTCCTTTCAATGTCGTTCACAATTGAATTGAACTCATTATTATAAATATTCAGACGAATGTCAACAGCTTTTCTAAAAAAAATTCTCCCCCGTGTAGCGGACGAGGGAGATCCCTTGGGAAGGGTTATTTGATCGAGCCGCTCGTAATCCCTTTGATGATATGCTGTTGCATAGCAAAGAAGAAGATGAGGAGCGGAACGATCCCAAGAACTAAACCAGCGAGTGCCAAATCCCATTGTTTCGTATATTGTCCGAAGAAATAGAACGTCGCGAGCGGGATCGTCCGCAGTTCAATGTCTCGGAGGACAAGTGAAGGTAACAGAAAATCGTTCCAAATCCATAGGCTGTTCAAGATGACGATCGTTACCGTGATCGGTTTCAAGAGCGGGAACACGATCCGCCAGAACAGCCCCCATGTCGAGCAACCGTCGATGATGGCCGCCTCTTCGATCTCTTCCGGGATCGATTTCATGAAGCCATGATATAAGAACACCGAAATACCTGACCCGAACCCGAGATACATGACCATCAGTCCCCAATGACTGTTCAATAGACCGAGCACGCTCGATACTTTCACGAGCGGAATCATGATCGATTGGAACGGGATGACCATCGCCGCGACGAACAAGAAGAAGATGACGGTCGAGATCCAATGTTTCGTCCGGACGAGCTTCCATGCCGCCATCGACGTGAAGATGACGATGACGATGTTCGCGCCGGCCGTGATCAAAAGCGAGTTCAAAAAGACGCGGCCATAGTTCATCGCCTCCCACGCTTCCGTATAGTTCGATCCGAGCCAGACGTTTGGGAGTGCGGACGTGTTCGTATAAATCTCAGCGATCGACTTGAATGAGTTGACGATGACGTAATAAAACGGGACGAGATACAACAGTCCTAGTAAAATAGCGACCAATTCGATGAGGCCAAGGCCGGTCGTATATCCGCTCGTCCGCAGCGGCTTTTGCGGCAACTGCCGTCTCGGCGTCTGATCTATTTTTGGTTCGAACTGTTCAATTTTTTCCGTCGTCATGCCTGCACCTCCCGTTTTTTCGTCAAATACACTTGGGTGACGGTGATCGCCGCGACGACGAGGAAGAAGATGACCGCTTTCGCCGAGCCGAGACCGTAATTGTTGTTCACGAACGACTCTGTATAAATGTTCAAGGCGAGCATCTCGGTCGATTTGAACGGTCCTCCGTTCGTGAGCGACAAATTCGTATCGAATACTTTGAACGACCAGGAGATCGTCAAGAACAGACAGATCGTAATCGATGGCATGATCATCGGGAGCGTGATATGGCGCAACATTTTCAACCGGTTCGCCCCGTCGATCCGGGCCGCCTCGAGCAAATCCGTAGGCACGTTCTGCAGCGCCGCGATATAGATGACCATCACGTAGCCCCCGCCTTGCCAGATCGCGACGATGACGATTCCCCAAAACGCTGTCTGGGCGTCGCCGAGCCACGGCAGCTCGAACAGGCTCCAGCCGGTCAATGATCCGATCGACTCGAATCCTTTCACGTAAATGAATTGCCAGATGAAACCAAGGATGAGTCCGCCAATCAAGTTCGGCATAAAGAAGACCGTTCGCAATATATTTCGCGTCTTAATATTCATCGTCAACAGTAGCGCCAATGAAAAGCCGACAATGTTCGTCATGATGACGGCCACGATCGTGTATTTCGTCGTGATCCAAAACGACGAACGGAACTGGGCGTCCTCGAACAAGAGTCGATGATAGTTATCCCATCCGACAAAGTTCAACTGACCGGTCACCCCGTTCCAGTCCGTGAAACTGTAATAGATCCCGTTAAAGAACGGGATGAGTACAATGGCCACGAACGCCAAAAAGGCCGGACCGACAAATGCGATAAAGCTTGCCGGCTTCTTCCAATTCCGTCTCTGTTTGCTTCGCTTCGGTGTTTCAATCATCTTCATCGCCTCCACTATCAATTTACCTGCAATGAAATAAAATGAAAACGGATACATTTGACGGAATGGGTGGAATATATTGAACTCAATTAGTGAATTTGCAGAACTGATGCGTTATGATAAAGTCAATGACAATACGAACGAGCCAGTTTATATTAGAGAAACGATCCGAATTATGGCTCGAATCACGAATGAATCAAACATAATACTAGTAAAACGTTCGAAAGTGGAGGGAATTTATACATGACGACAATCAAACCGTTATCTGACTTAGCGATCGCCCAACAAGCGGACATGCTCCCCATCAAGCAAATCGCTGAAAAGCTCGGCCTACAAGAAGATGATCTCGACCTTTACGGGAAATACAAAGCAAAACTGTCGTTCGATTTGCTCGAACAAGTGAAGACTCGAGCAGACGGCAAGCTCGTCCTCGTCACAGCCATCAATCCGACGCCCGCCGGAGAAGGAAAATCGACGGTCACCGTCGGACTCGGTCAAGCGTTGAACCGACTCGATAAACAAGCGATCGTCTGTCTCCGCGAGCCGTCACTCGGCCCGACGATGGGGCTAAAAGGCGGAGCGGCCGGCGGCGGATTCAGCCAAGTCTTGCCGATGGAAGACATCAACCTCCACTTCACGGGTGACATGCACGCCATCACGTCAGCCCACAACACGATCAGCGCCATGCTCGACAACCACCTTCATCAAGGCAACGACCTAAAAATCGACGTTCGGAAAATCGTCTGGAAGCGCGTCCTCGACTTGAACGACCGTGCCCTTCGCCACGTGACGGTCGGACTTGGCGGAGCCGCACACGGTGTCCCGCGCGAAGACGGTTTTGACATCACCGTCGCCTCAGAAATTATGGCGATCCTTTGCCTCGCCGATTCGCTCGCCGATTTAGAGGCGCGTATTAAGCGGATCGTCGTCGCCTACGACTTCGATAATGAACCCGTCACGGCTGAACAGATTGGTGCGGCCGGTGCGGCCACACTCTTACTGAAAGAGGCGTTCAAGCCAAACTTGGTCCAAACACTTGAACAGACCCCGGCTCTCGTCCACGGCGGCCCGTTCGCGAACATCGCTCACGGCTGTAACTCGCTCATCGCGACAAAGACTGCCTTGAAGCTCGGCGAATACGTCGTCACCGAGGCCGGCTTCGGAGCTGATCTTGGCGCCGAGAAGTTCTGTCATATTAAATCGCGTATCGGCAACTTAAGTCCTGATGCGGTCGTCCTCGTGGCGACAGTCCGCGCGTTGAAGATGCATGGTGGTGTCGCCAAAGACCAACTCCACATCGAAAACGTCGAGGCCGTCACAAAAGGCATGGAGTTGCTCGCCAAACATGTCGACACGATGACAAAGCTCGGTTTGCCAACCATCGTTGCCTTGAACCGCTTTAATTCAGATTCGATCGCAGAGCTCGACACTGTGCTCGACTGGTGCGAAACGCATCAAATCCGCGTCGCCCTCAGCGAAGTTTGGGCGAGCGGCGGACAAGGCGGACAAGCACTTGCCGAGGCCGTCATCGAGACAGTCGAGTCGAACGAAGCCATGCTCACACCTCTTTACGAGCTGACCGATTCGATCGAACAGAAGATTACGACGATTGCCCGAGAAGTTTACGGAGCGGCCGGCGTCACGTTCACCGCTACGGCGAAAAAGCAAATGGCTCAAATTAAAGCGAACGGATGGGACGATTTGCCGATCTGTATGGCCAAAACACCGTTCTCACTATCCGACGATCCGACAAAACTCGGATACGTTCAAGGATTCACGGTAACCGTACGAGAGTTGAAACCGTCGGTCGGTGCCGGCTTCCTCGTCGCTTTGACGGGTAACGTCTTGACGATGCCAGGACTGCCAAAACATCCAGCCGCTCTCAACATGGGCATCGACGAGACAGGTAAGGCCATCGGATTGTTTTAATCCACACGACAACGGAGGGATGACTTTGGACGTCATTGAGCACACGTACGCAGACGGGTACCGCACGCACGTATTGCATGTCCCGGCAACGAACCCGATTGGAAATTGTTTCTTGTTTCACGGCATGCTCGAGCACCACGGCAGGTATGTCGAGTTCGCCGACTTTATGGCAACAACTGGATTTAACGTTTTTGTTTGCGACCTTCGCGGAGCTGGAAAATCAGCGCGTGCTCAATCCACATACGCTCACTTACTTCCAAAAGAAGGATTTGACCAAATGGTCGAAGACGCTGTCGCATTGATCGGTCACTATCAAAATGATTTGCCGACGTTTGTAATCGGACATAGTTTCGGTTCTTTGCTCGTCCGTCGTCTCGGTCAAATCATGGGTCATAACCTATCCGGCATCGTCGCCATTTCGCCGCCTCCTGGCTCTGGTTTCGTCGGCCGGCTAGGGCTTTACGCCATCGGGTCGGCAATTCGTATGAAAGGGAGCGATTACCACTCTCGCCTGTTCGAACGCCTCTTGTTCGGGCGCTACAATTTAAAATTCTTCCCAAGCAAGACGGAGAACGATTGGATTTCTAGCGTCCCGGAAGAAGTGGCCTCTTACCGCAGCGACCCGGACTGCGGCGGTATCCCGACACTCGGTTACTTATATGAAGTAGCTAGCGCTTCGCTAGAGGTCACATCCCTCGCCCGTATCCATGAACATCCGAAGACGCTCCCGATCCTCTTCGTCGCCGGAACGGACGACCCGGTCGTACACGACGGGGAAGGGTTGAAAGGGATTGTTCGAAACTATCAGGCAGCAGAAGTCGAGCTGACGGTGCTGTCTTACGACAACGCGCGTCACGAAGTGCTCCGCGAACGGCAACGCGACGAAGTGTGGACCGATATAAGCAGTTGGCTCTTGCGCAACCTTTAAGCTAAGACATGGAAAAACCTCCTATTAAATGGAGGTTTTTTTATTTTTACATTTTAAACCAACGACTTTCTAATTCATTTACCTTTTTTGAAATTTTTCATCTTCTTTCCATTTTTTAAGTGCGCTATACTTAGACCGCGCACTACGAAGAACACTTATAGATTGAAGTATATGGAATGAAAGGGGTAACACATTGAAACCAACTATTACACGACTGAGCGCGGCCGTCCTCATCTCTAGCACAGTATTGAGCATGATCGGACCGACCGAGTCATATGCAGCAACATACGAAGGCACGGTGAATACCTCCATTTTGAACGTCCGGTCGTCTACGTCGACTTCGGCAGCGATTGTCGGCAAGTTGACGAAAGGAACTGCTGTACAAGTTTATTCGACAAGCAACAACTGGGCCCAAATCGAGTTTCAAGGTCAAAAGCGATACGTTTCTTCCTCGTACTTAACGTTGAAGTCTACCGTCACGAAAGCGGCAACAACCAAAACGTATACAGCTAATGCGACCGTCAATATGCGCTCGGCGATGACAACGAGCGCTTCAATCGTTACAACGATTCCAAAAGGTGCGACCGTCACTTACATATCGACGCACGGCGCGACTGGATCATGGTTCAAAGTCACATACGGCGGGAAAACTGGCTATGTGGCTCAACGCTACTTCTCTCAAGTAGGAGGCGAAACCGTGGCACCCCAAGCGAACCCGACGCATAGTACGACAACAAACACGACGATGCATAGCTCGATGATTTCAACGTCCCCAACCCTGATTGCGATCCCGAAAGGTGCGAAAGTAACGTTCCTCTCGGAGCACGGCGCGACCGGATCGTGGGCCAAAGTGACATACAGCGGGAAGACGGGCTATGTCGCGAAACGGAACTTGCAGCCGCTCGTGACAGTCGAACCGACAACGATGTACGTCAAATCGACATCAAGTATTTTCAATTCGATGTCGACTTCAAGAAAAGTAGTCGGCACACTTCAAATCGCGACAAGCGTTAAATTGATCTCGACACACGGTACGACCGGGTCTTGGGCGAAAGTCGCAGCCGGCTCGTTGACAGGTTACGTACCGATGCGAAACTTATCTGAGTCACAAGTCGCAGAACAGGTCACACCTTACTACGCTAAAGAGACGGCGACGATGTACTCTTCGACTTCGACGCGCGGAAACGTCCTTCAAACGATCCCGGTCGGTGCAAAAGTCGATCAGCTGTCGGCGCACGGCGCGACGGGCTCATGGTTCAAAGTTCGTTACGCAAACACGACTGGGTATGTCGCAGCACGTAACTTCTCGCTCACAGCCCCGTCGACTTCAACCGAACAATACGGACCTGAGCTTGAAGTACAAGTCATCTCAAGCGGTACGCCACTGAACGTCCGGCCGACTCCTGGGACTGGAAATGCCGCCATCGGCACCCTTATCCATGGCACGATTGTAAAAGTGAAACCTGTCTTGAATACGGAATGGGGCATCTTGACGAGCGGAAGTTTCGTCGGCGGCTATATCCATTTGAGTTATACGGCACCCGTTACGACGACGCCGCCAGCTACTGGTATCCAACGCATTGTATCGTATACAGACTATCCAATGACAGTTCGCGGGATGGCCGAACGCCAAGCCGCCAATTCCGGGCTGACAGACGCGAATAAAACGAAAGCGACTTACTTACCGCGTTCGTGGGTAAAAGTCACCGGGTCTACTGGTGTGATCACTCATACACCTCTTCAAACAGTTCGATCGATTAACTTGCAAAAAAATCCGTCAAGCAATAACGCCGAAGTGTTGGCGACAATCCCAAGCGGCGCTCTTCTTCAATATATGGAGCGTCCGAGCGGCATCTCGACGTGGTACAAAGTTTCTTATGGTCCAATGATCGGATACGTTCCGGCCTCTTCCGTTGTCGGAGAAGCAAAACTTCTTAGTTTAGATAATCTGAATTCACATGTATACGGACATATTAACCCTGGTGAAACAGTCCGTATTACGGGACAAGTCGGAAATTACTATTTAATCGGTCCGTACTACCGACCAGGCGGACATAACGTTCGTATTTACGATCATGTTTGGCGTCACGCTTCGTTGTCTGAAATTGATGCGTTTACAAACCCTGATCATTTCACAGTTGGTTCAGGTGGATTTTATCAATTCCTCGACTTGACGAAGAATGCAGGAACGACTGCCCCGATGTTGAATAAAGTCCTCAATAACAACGGCAGATTGAGCGGAACGTTAACCGATAAAGGACAACTCTTCATCGACTCAGGAAAACAATATAATGTAAATGAAGTCTATTTGCTTGCCCACGCTACACATGAAACAGGGTATGGTTCATCACTTTTATCTAAAGGGGTTCCTGTCGATAAAGACGGCAACGCATTAATTAATAATAGCGGTACACGCATCTATCCTGAACGTCCTGTTGCGGCTACAGTCTACAATATGTACGGCATCCGAGCTTCAGATAGCAATCCCGTTGTTTTAGGCGCGAAATTCGCGTTCGAGCAGAAGTGGTTCACACCAGAGATTGCAATTAAAGATGGTGCTAGATGGATTAGCGAACAATACATCAATCACCCAACCTATAAACAAAATACACTTTATAAGATGCGTTTCAACCCAGACCGACCGGGTGTGCATCAATATGCGACCGATATCGGTTGGGCTTTAAAACAAACGCATCGAATCAATAACGTGTATAGCCAACTTAATTCGTACACAGTTCACTTCGACGTACCAAAGTTCCAATAACGAACAAGAGACACGAGCCAACTTGGCTTCGTGTCTCTTTTCATGTCCATTCGATGGAATCGACGATCGCTTCGATCTCTAACTTTTCATCCGTCTTCTTGTCGGCGACGTACGTCAAAAACAACAGGCGCTTCCCGTCCGTGAGCGACCAGACGTCCAAATACATGTCGTCTTCAATCCCACTCGCGTAAGCCGTCGTCATGCCGCCCGATTGATCCGTCACGCTCGGTGCGACTTTAATGTCGATCGGGAACTCCCCTAAAAAGGTATTCAGTTCTTGCAGCGCCGCATCTTCAGGGGCCTGGGCCTCCTCTGCTTCATAGATAGACATTTGAAGCGTGCCTTGCGCATCTTCCTCCACCGAATAGAAGCTGACGTGATCCTCTTCTTCATTGTATTCATAGTGCTCTGGGTAGGATAAACGAAGCCACCCGTCGATTTCGTATTCTTTCATGCTAATTGCTCCTTCGTTTTCTTGAATGTCAGGCCGGTGACCATTTTGGCTTGCAGCGCATATTTGAGCCGCTCCGTCACGTAAAGGCGTTGGCTGTTTCGATCTTGGGCGATCATATGTCCGCATAAATCCATCCGAACGGTTTGTCGGGACAGAAAGTAGAGACGATCCTCGCTTAACGGACGATATTCACCGGAATCCTCGAGGTGCTCGATCTCAAATCGGCGTAAGACGTTGAGCGCGCAATAGTGATCGGTCTTGCCGGTACTCGTATGCAGTTCAACCCGGACGAGCTGGATGTCGTACGGACATAGATTCATAAAGATGGGTCCGATTCGTTCGTGGATGAGCAAGACGCCCATATCCGTCTCAATCAAATCGGGTAACGCCCCCGCGTCTTGGGAGATGCTCAAGACGACATAGGGTCGTTCAGTCGGTGCGAGCAGTTCCCCTTTAAAAAAGCGGAACCGTTGGATGCCGGTCAATACGCGGGCCCGCCAAGCGCTGCCACGGGCTTCCGCTTCAATCCGATACAGTCGTTCTCGACTCACGACTACTCCCCCTTCAATTGTTTGAGCGCTTCGACGAATCGTTCCCACTCTTGGTCGTCGCAGACGATCTTACTTTCAATTCCCCATTCTTCCTCGATTTTCAAACGTACCTCGTTCGTTTCAACGTGGCGCGTGAGATGCAACGCTCCGATTTGAACGAACATCGGCTCGATGACCAACGTCTCGGTCGGTGAACTGACCCATTTTAGCCGGTCAGCCCGTAAAATCACATGCCACATCGACTCATGCCGCACCGAGAACGTCCATTGACGGAGCGTTACAGTTTGTTCGACTTGTTTCGCCTGGTTCATCATGCGAAACCCTTCACTCATCATCTTCAAATAAGATTTTCGTTCGCTCATGCCCGTCCCACTCCCCTCTTCTATTATCTTAGCAAGACCACCTATCCGCCACAACTAATGTTTTTTCGAAAAAGGGTTTGCAAAGGTTAAATCGTGTGCTATTATATTACCGTAACGTTAAGCGTTTCGCGGGTGTAGTTTAATGGTAAAACCTCAGCCTTCCAAGCTGATGACGAGAGTTCGATTCTCTTCACCCGCTCCAATTTTAAATTTCATACTTGAATGTGCGGGTGTAGTTTAATGGTAAAACCTCAGCCTTCCAAGCTGATGACGAGAGTTCGATTCTCTTCACCCGCTCCAATTTCCGACATATTCGCGAGGCTTAACTCGCACACATAACCACATGGTGCACACCATGTAACGAGCAGGAGGTCATTCGACTTCCTGCTCTTTTGTTTTTTGACGTCACGCTTAAATGAGACCGATTCGGGAAAAGAATTGGAGATATGAAGGAGGGATCACCATGATTCAAGTCCGCCTACAGCCATTTACCGTTTATGAGAGTGCTTTAATGCGAACCACATCGACTTTGATCGACACTGAAGACAGCCTCATCTTAATCGACCCGAACTGGTTGCCAGAAGAAGTTGCGACCATCCGTCGCGACATCGAGTTGAAGCGACAAGGTAAGAAATTGTACGTCATTTATACGCACCAGCACTATGACCATATCATCGGCGCTTACGCTTTCCCTGATGCGACCGTGATTGCTTCAAAAGCGTTCGTCGAAACAGACGCCAGCGCCCAACTTGAAGAGATTAAAACGTTCTACGAACAGTATTACATCGACCGCCCGATTCAAAAGCCGGTCGTCGACATCATCATCTCCGAAGACAGTACGGTCGAGCTCGGTGCTACCCCGATCACGTTCTACTTGACGCCAGGACATGAAGCGACCCATATGTCACTCATTGTCGAACCGTTGCGTCTGCTCGTGTGCGGTGATTACGGATCGAACATCGAACCACCGTTCATTGAGCACGACGCGGAAGCGTATCTCGAATCGCTTCAAAAACTTCAATCCGCCGTCTACGAACACGAGATCCGTTGGCTCATCCCCGGCCACGGCGACCTATGTGATGACCGCAGTAAGATGATTGAGCGACTCAGCGCTGCCGAAGAATATATCCTCGCTTTGCCTGAAGAACGCGTCTGGTCCTCGCTTTGGCCTGAGCACGCCTTTTTTAACCGGGTTCACGAACGCAATCGAAAACATGTCGAACAAAAAGAGCATGAGCGCGAGGCACGCCAACGCGACTATTGACGCAAAAAAATCGCAACGTCTCCCCAAGACGTTGCGATCCCCCTATGTAAACCTATTTCTTTGTGATGCGTTCTGAACGGACCGTGAACATACGGTCAATCCCATAAATCGTCACTCCGGTAAGAGCGAGCAATCCGATCATAGCTGATGAAAACATTGACCATACCCCCATTGTTCACAAATTCGTCATAATCACCCCGTGCCTTCATTATAGAAGAAAACATTTCAAAAAGAAAGCGTTTTCTTCTAACTTTCTTCACAATTACTGATCGTTGTTTACTTCTCCTTCGTTTGTGTAGCAACATTCAAATATGTGTAGGTTTTATGGAATGTGGGAATACACTCTATAAGAATAAAAGAGACAGAAAGCTGTTCGCTGAGGAGGAAGAGGCATGATCAAATACGGCACGTTGGTGCGAGTCGAAGGGAAATACGCCGTGTTACGTTGGAACAACGGCTCAAGTTTTATCCCACGACGATTCTTGCCATCAGAAGCACGGGTTGGCGATACGATCATTCGAGATAACCACCATTATTATCTTGAAGAAGACATGACACCGAATTTCGATGCGCTCATCAAACAACATTATAAAAAGTAAACAAAGACAGACCGGTTCTCTTCCAGTCTGTCTTTGTACGTTCATTTTGTCTGTTCGCGTAACCAGTTAAAGTCGACCGGACCGACTTGTTTGGCTGTAATCACACCGTCCGGACCGACGACATACGTTGTCGGCAAAGCGACGACGCGGTACGTCTTCTCCACCGTGCCTGCTTCGTCCAATAATACCGGGAAGCTGACCGGGACTTCTTTCAAAAACGCCTCGACGTCTTGTCTGCCGCGTCGCTCATTTTTCGTGACGTTCACCCCGAGCACCGGAATCCCGGTTTCTTCGCCGAACTCGATCAATTCCGGCAGTTCTTCTCGGCAAGGCGGGCACCACGATGCCCAGAAGTTTAAGACGACTTGCTGTCCTGCGTATGCATCAAGTGCCAACGTTTCCCCTTCGATTGTCTCCAGTTCGAAGGCGGGCGCGCGTTGACCGATCTCGAGACCACCGAGAACCGTGTCGTCCGTCGCGACACGGTCAGTCTGTTCGCTCGCTTGACTCGCCTTGTATTCGTCATACCCTTTATAGCCCAGACCGGCGATCAGTCCCGCCATAATCAATCCAATAGCCAGTTTATGAAATCGCATCATTTACCCCTTGTTCTCTGTCCTATTCATTTCTAAACTTAACTTATCACATTCACTCAAAGGAGCGGAACTATCGTGCAACTTCACAATGAAAAAGTCAGTGTCACTTTGAAAGCGCAAGGCGCGGAAATGACGAGTTGGAAAGTCGACGGGACCGAGCTACTCTGGCAAGGCGACCCTACGTATTGGGGACGACAAGCCCCGATTTTATTCCCGTTCGTCGGACGATTGTTGGATGACCGTTACTTATATGATGGCTTGACGTATACGATGAGCCAACACGGATTCGCTCGCGATGAGACGTTCGAAGTCGCAGAATCGTCTGATACACACGTCCGGTTCGTTCTCCGTGACTCGGTCGAGACACAGAAACACTATCCGTTCCCGTTCGAACTTCACGTGGACTATCGACTGATCGGCGAGGAATTGAACGTGACATATCGCGTCCGAAACGGCGGCGACGAGGTGTTACCGTTCAGCATCGGCGGACACCCTGCCTTCAATATCCCGTTCGCGGGCGGGGTGTTCGAAGAGTATACAATCGATTTCGGTGAGACGCGCTCACTTGATCGCTTATTGTTAGAGGGTCCTTATTTGACCGGCGCCTATCAACCGCTCGGCGAACGCCGCTACATCCCGCTCTCGCATCACTTGTTCGACCAAGACGCTTTAATTTTCGAAAATATCGAGTATGCTGCACTGCGCCACCAACCGAGCGGTCGCGCCATCGTCATGGAGTGCCCGACATTCACCCATTTCGGGATTTGGTCACCGCCTCAGTCTGACGCCCCGTTCGCCTGCCTCGAACCTTGGTTCGGTCATGCCGATTATAAAGGACATCGTAAAGACATCCGTCAAAAAGAAGATATGCAGTTGCTCGCACCGAACGAAACGTTCGAAGCGACTTACACGCTCTATACGGAATGAAAAAACGTGCTGACCGCATTGGTCAGCACGTTTTCGTTAGAAGCGGCTTTCTTGTTCCGCCTCATACTCTGAAGGCGGTTTTTTCATGACAATCGCGAGCACGATATAAATTAACAAGCCCGGTCCGCCGAATAAGGCGAGAACGACGAAGATGATCCGCATCAACGTCACGTCTACTCCGAGGTACTTCCCGAGCCCCGAGCAAACGCCTGCTATCATTTGGTCAGACGGATCTTTGTACAGTTTTCGTTCCATCAAGACACCTTCTCCTTCATTTTTTCGGTCATCGCTGTGGTCGACGAAGTGTCGTTCTTCCAGCTGTCGCGGCTTCGCCTCGACTATCAAAATCGAGTGCATCGTTGATCGGTGTACTTCCTGATCTAATTTCAATCCGACGTCCGTACAAGCCCCGATTATCGAGCGAGGCAGCAATGACTGTCGCGACGTCCGTCTCGGAAATCGTGGCGCCTGAGGCGTCACTTAAGTCTTCTGAAGCTTCGATCGACCCTTTTCCAGGTCCATCTATAATTGCCACTGGGCAAATGATCGTGTAGTTCAAGCCGCTATGTTCGATATACTCATCGGCCGCATTATTCGCAGACAAGAAGTTGTAATGTTCTTTCGGGCCCGCGTCTGGTCGATCGGCACCGTATGCGCTTAGTAAGACCACGTGACGGACGCGCTCTTTTTTAGCGGCGTCAATCGCTTTCATCGCGACGTTCCGGTCAAGCAGTTCAATCTCTTTGCTCGTGCCTTCAGCACCTGCTGTCGCAGCGACGATGACGGCGTCTTGGCCAGCGGTCGCCTCGTGAATCTTTTTATCAAGCTCTTTTTCAACATCGACGGTGAGCACGCGCGCACCCATTTTTTCGTACTCTGCTTGCAGTTCAGGATAACGAATTAAAGCGGTCACTTGATGCGTTTTCGCTAAACTTTTCAAGACACGTCTACCGATCTTTCCTGTTGCTCCAATGACTAAAACTTTCATTCAAATTTCCCTCCTCAAAAGAGTAGTTCATTTGATTAAAATTCCTCTTTCCGTACGGAATCAAACCCGTTTCGCAAAATTATCTCACAGTTCCCCACATCGTTAAGTCGAGCGCGTCACGAATCGATTGGACGCTCTCTTCATTCGGTTGGTAATAGTAGACGTTGTCAATGTAAGCATCTTGTCCGTCGACTTGAAGTTTGTTCACTTCGGGTTGAAGCATCATCGTGAGGCCAACCGACGCCATTTGCAGCGGATTCATTTCGAGCCCCATCTCATCTTTCATAAAACTGTACGTGGCCGGGATCTTCGACCATCCGGCCGGGCTTACCAACTTGTCGGCCACTGCCGACATGACTTCGGTTTGGCGACTTGAACGGGCACCGTCTGTATCCGATTTACGATGTCGCGCGTAGGCGAGCGCCATATCCCCGTCCATCGAATACGATACACCTTCCGTGTATTCATACGTTTGATTAAACCCCTTTTCGCTGAACGAATGGGTGGCCGTGATGTTCACTCCGCCGACGACGTCGATCAATTCCATGAACGTCTCGAACGTGATGACGACTTGACCGTCGACCGAAGTCTCGGTCAATCCTTCGACTGCACCGACCGTACACTCAGCGCCTCCATAAGCGAAGGCATGGGTAATCTTATCGCCTTCGCGCTCAGGTTCACAAGGGATCGTCGTATACGTATCTCGTGGAATCGATACGTTTTGAACGGTCCGCGAACGCGGGACGAACTCCATCAACTGAAGCGAATCGGTTCGTGAACCGGACACCGATTCGCCGACACGGGCGTCACTGCCCATGACTAAGAACGTAACTGGGTTTGATGCCATATAACCGACCCCGATCACGAGGAGCAACAAGACGAGCAAGAGCTTTCCTTTCCAACTTCGGCGCTTGCGCTTGTCTTTTTGCGGCTTTTGTTTCGGCGGTACGCTGCTTTGCTGCTTCGGAACACGCTCTTTCGTGTCATGAGAGCGAGGTTCTCGCTTGTCCTCACGCTTTTGGCGCTTCGCTTTTTTCCCGAACGGCATCTTCAGTTTAGGTGCCTGAACCTTCCGTTTTCGATTATTGTTCGTCTCGGTCCGTTTTTCATCGGAACGATCTAAAAATGGATGGTCTTGTCCTTCCGCTTGCTTCGACTCTGGTGAAGGGCGAATCACTTCGTCTTCTGCCTCACCCGGATTCACTTGTTCATCGCGAGACAGTTCTTCTAGCCGCTCGCGTTCTAATTCACGTCTGCGTCGTTCGACACGTGAGAGTTGTTGATCGTCATTCATATGATGTACCTCTATAGTTTAGATTTTCCTACATTATCATCGACAAACTCTATTCTGACAACGGTTAGCGCAAAAATCCGTCTTAAGCATGAGACGCGAGGATTGTTTTAAATGAAAAGCGGGAAAGGAATAATAATCGGTGTCTGCCTATAAACGAGACATGGCAGCCCGTTCGATGTCCTTTGAAGGGAGGGAGAGCTAATGCGCATCGGGAAGCTCCGCATGTTACTTGAACAGTACGGAGAGACGACTCTTCGCGATTTAGTCGTCGAAATGTACCGAAACACCCCTAAAGCCGTTATCGAAGAAAAAGATATGGATTACATGATTAGTCAGTTCACTCGTTACAAAGAACAAAAATCGTCAGACGAGCGACATTCGCTCTCGCAGACAGTAATCCTCGCTGAACGCTTCGTGGAATTGGCTTACGATCACCTCTACTTGCTGCCAAATCAAATCATGAGCGAACGCGATCAAAAGAATTGGTATATACACGCCAAGAAAATCATTCGTGACTTATCGTATTACGCCGAAGATGAAGCAGAGGCACGGACGATGTATGAGGAAATGTTTTTACTCTTGTCCTCTTCGGCAGGGGAAGAGCCCCTATTTTCAACAAGTGACCCGTTTCGACTGCTGAAACTCTCGCAAACCACGATGCTCACTCAATTGATTCATTACTATCAACTCGACGCCCCCACCTCCGACGTGTGGATCGATCGTTCTTTGTACACGGCGCTCCACGTCCCAAAAGATGTTGACTCGACACGGGTCGACTTACTCTCTACACTTCTTGAGCAACCCTACACTTCGTTTGAATGGAATTTATTCCATCAACGCATCATCACACTTTGTGAACGGACACTTGCCAAAGCCCCGTCCGATGACAGTGCACTTGAGGACTATCAAGCACTTAAAATGCTTGAACTCGAACTCCTCGTTGAGCGCGGACAATTGTCAGAAGCTGAACGGAAGTTGTTTTCTGAGTACATCCCCTTCTTCTCACACCGTTCAGAACCGTTCAAAGTGTATGTCAATATGCTCGAGAGCCGCGGACATTCTGATGAAACGAAACGACTTCGCCGGCTAGCCAAAGAGAAACGCATCCAATTTTAAAAAAAAGGGAGTCAACCGACGGCGTCGGTTGACTCCAAAACATGATATGAACGAGGGGTGTTCATCTGAAAAGAGGAGTGGAAGTTGGTGCAGAACTTCCTTCCTACATACCTAGTATAAAAGATATTTGAAACCGCTTCCGGGATAGTTATTGCAGTTTTGTGAACGTTTTCACGTTATTCAATCGCGTTAATAATGCCCAACCCGATCACTGACAACAGAACAATTAAAACGAAAATAAACACCATCTCATTTGGTGACCGGAAGCCTTCGTATAACTCGACCTGTTCTTCAACGATGACATTGTCATGGACTACAATCGGTTCAGTCTCGGCAAGAGCCGTGGCCGGGACACCGACCAATAGCAGCGCCAACCATAAACTTATTACGTATCGCATATCATACTCCTGTCGTTTTTTCTCACTGACAGTATAGCACGTCTCTCTCGCTTCGACCCATTCGTTTCTCCTCTTCCCACCGGAAAAGTTTAACAAATCTCACAGCCCCTTCGTTGCTCTAAACTTCCTCGTTCCGACACGGATCACACTTCGATAAAATGCTCATTCCAAAGCCATTTCCCTCACCATTCCCCTTTAAAAATCTGACTTTCCACGTGTCAAAACAGTAATCAAACATGATGAATGTTCATAAAATGAACACGACATTTTTCAATTGGTAGCCCTTACAATTTAAGGGTAGTGATTATTTTAGAAGAAAGAAGGATTCCTCATGAAACGGACGCTTATATTCGCGGAGTGTCGCCAAATCCAACCTAAAAAACGTTCACTGCTTCACCAATTGTACAACCCGGGCGAGTCGCCTCACATCCTCGCCATCCGACCACACCAATATGTCCATACGGCCTGGCAAGGAGATGTTCCCGTCGCAGCAATCGCCTCCGACTATAGCGATTATGCAACGGATCAGATGATCCGGCTCACGCACGAGGCTTATCGGGACCGCTATGTCTTCCGAGGTTTGCTCGACCGACTGATCCGTGAGATACGTCGAAACAGTATACATGACACAACGTTGCTGTTACACGTCAAACAAGACCACGACCAAGATAAGCGTCGAATGTTTGAAGTGCTCGGTTTTGATCCATATCACGAGACTGTCACTTACACATTGCCGCTCATCCCTTTCCAAAAATATACATACGAGAACTGGTCGCTTCACGTTGATTATTTTGCGACACACTCTAGCTGGCTCGCCTACCGAAATCAATATGCGCATATGCTGACTGATGTGTTGCCGCTGACTGCATCACGACTGCTCGAGCATGAACGTCGTCAGGAAGTCTTCCATTCCCTTAAATTGAAAGGGAAAATCGTCGGCATCATGCGATCAAGAATTGGATCTGGACGACTGGACGTATATGAACTCCACGTGTCAGGTAGCGATGAATTGATTCAAGAGGCCGTGTCTTTTATTCAGCAAGAATTTTATTTCCGGTTCAGGTCGCTTGAACAGATTCGGGTCACGTTGACTTCGCTCCAACCAGAGCTACGATACGCTTTGATCCGACAAGGCGGATCGCCAACCCAAGCAGGAACCTACACGATGATTAAAGAAGTGGCGCCTTCCGCGCCATCGTTTCCACTCAATTAGAAAAAGACGCTAAACGTCACGTCCTTTTCACGGAAAGGATTCGTTCGTTTGGCGTCTTTTCTTCATTCAGCAGCGTTTGCCGATTCGATTGCTAAGGGTGGCATCTCTTCGAACAGCACGGTTCGAAGCCCGATATCACGTCGGTCCAACGATTCAATCCGATCGAATTGAATTTCACGGTCCGCGACACTGAACCAATACGTGATGTGAGGTTCATCCGTGAAGCGAAGCGCATAATTCGAACCGTTCAAATGAAAATCCACTTCGGTCGAAAGGATTTCTGCCGGGCCGATTTTTTTGTGGGTCGTCAGTCGTTCGAGAACGACTTGCTCCTCATTGATCTGATAATCGACAAATGTCGCAAGTGAGAGTCCAAACACAAATGATACCAGCGCGAACGCGCTGATCAATCCAAGAGTGATCTTTCCGTTCATGTCGCCGTCCCTCCCTCTTCTACTATATCGGATTTTGCTAAAACGTTGTGAAGTGACATTTTGTTCAAGTTTCGGCAAACTAGAGCAAGAGGAGGGATTAGTATGCAAATTGACCACACCGGGATCGCTGTTCGCGACTTAGACGAAGCGATCTCGTTTTACACGAACGTGTTACAAGGAAAACTTGTCGACCGTTATACGAATACGGCAGCCGGTGTCGAAACCGAGCTCGCCGTGATTCACGTCGGTGAAGACGTGATCGAGTTGCTCTTGCCGACAAGTTCGACGAGCCCGATCGCCCGATTCATGAAAGCACGCGGCAAAGGCGTTCACCACATCGCCTATCGAGTCGATGATTTAGAAGCATCGATTGCCGCTTTGAAACGCGACGGCATCACGTTTTTAGAAGATACGCTCCGAACGACGGCAAAAGGCCGACGCCTCATCTATATGGACCCACGCCACTCGGGCGGGGTCATCGTCGAACTATGTGATTATCCGGCAATGAAGCAGTGAGGGACATCCCTCACTGCTTCATTATTGTCCGCTCGATAATATCACGATTTTTCGCTTTCAACCGTTCGTTGTGCGACGACACCATCGCCGACTTCGTCGCGTCCGGATCGATGAACGTCTTGGCCCGGTTGACCGCGTTAGCCGCATCTTGGAACGCTCCCGCAATCAGATGCACCTTGCCTTCATGCGTCAAAATATCGCCCGCTGCATAAAGTCCAGGTACTGACGATTCACTGCTCGCGTTCCCGTTCACATAGAACCCATCCACCATCTCGACTTTTAACTCGCTGTCGTTGAGGAGAGCCGAGTCCTGTTCGTAGCCGTGGTTGATGACCACTTCATCGACCTCGACCAATTCACTTGCCCCGGTCCCGCAATCGATGAGCTTGACGGCATGGATCGTCGTGCCATCATTGGAAATCAAGTCCTCGATCGTTGTATGAAGTCGGCAGTCGACTCGGCCACAGAGGAGCTTGTCGACTTGCGATTCATGCCCTTTGAGCGCTTCTTTTCGATACGTCAAAATCACGCGCTCCGCAATCGGCTCAAGTTCGTTCGCCCAATCGATGGCGCTGTTGCCGCCACCGGAAATCAATACCGTCTTCCCTTTAAAACGCATCAACGACTTAACCGTATAGTGAAGGTTCGAGACTTCGAACCGCTCCGCCCCGCTGATCTCAATTTTTTGAGGTTGTAAAATACCGCTCCCCGTCGCGACGATGACCGTCTTTGACACGTGCCGGCCGTTCGTCGTATCGAGCACGAAATGACCAGTATGATCTTTCGCCATCGATTCTACTTTCTCGCCGAGCACGACGGTCGGATCGAACGTGAGACCTTGCTCGATCAATTGTTCGATGAGGCGGGCACCTGTCGTCGGGGTGACGCCACCGATATCCCAAATCATCTTCTCCGGATAGACATGGATCTTACCACCGAGATGCGGTTGAAATTCGATCAACTTCGTCTTCATCCCGCGCAACCCGCTATAAAAAGCGGCATACAATCCCGCCGGACCGCCACCAATGATTGTTACGTCGTACACGTCCTGTTCGCTCATCCGCTCCATCCTCCTTAAACATTTACCGTCACTGATTATCATTCTCATTTAATATACATCGAAATTTTAGTTCAGACAATCTATTTTGATATCAAAACATTCGTTGACAGCTTTTCATTTAGACTGCTATAGTTGACGTTACATTGAGAATCATTATCAAAACTACTGTTACGAGGAGAGGGGAATCCACATGTCACGGATCCATACGGCAGACATCGAGGTCGGTTACGGCGGCAAAACAATTGTGAAGCAATTGAGTTTATCGATCCCGGACCGTCAAATCACAACCATCATCGGCCCGAACGGTTGTGGGAAATCGACACTCTTGAAAGCCATGACTCGGATTCTGTCCCCGTCTAACGGTTCGGTCCATTTAGACGGAGCGGACATCGCCAAATGCAATACGAAAGAAATCGCCCAAAAGATGGCGATTTTGTCGCAAACGCCTGAAGGCGCTGGCGGCTTGACCGTGGGAGAACTCGTCTCGTACGGTCGCTTTCCTTATCAATCCGGGTTTGGTCGTTTATCGAAACATGACCATGAAGTGATTGATTGGGCGCTTGACGTGACCGGTACGCTCGAGTTCAAAGATCGAAGCGTCGACGCCCTTTCAGGCGGACAACGCCAACGGGTGTGGATCGCGATGGCACTGGCCCAAGAGACGGACTTGATATTTTTAGATGAGCCGACGACGTATCTCGATCTCGCTCATCAGCTCGAAGTGCTCGAACTACTCGAGACGTTGAACCGCGAGCAGGGCCGGACGATCGTCATGGTCCTCCACGACTTGAATCAGGCCGCCCGGTTTGCCGACCATATCGTCGCCATGAAAGACGGAGAAGTGCTCGCGACGGGCTCCGCCGAGGAAGTCATTT
This sequence comes from Exiguobacterium sp. SH0S2, assembly GCF_004337185.1. Classification (NCBI taxonomy): domain Bacteria; kingdom Bacillati; phylum Bacillota; class Bacilli; order Caryophanales; genus Exiguobacterium; species Exiguobacterium sp. SH0S2. The sequence continues at coordinate 121,360 of NZ_SJVB01000005.1, forward strand.
GTCCGCTCGTCCTTAGACAAGTCTTTCATATCGATGCCATCATCGGACGAGACCCACGGACCGAAAAACCGATGTGCCTCACCTACCAACTTATAAAAGATGAGATTCAACGTGAAGCGCTCGACCCTTCGAGTGCTGATCTCGTTGCTAGTTCTCGTTAGTATGATGAAGCGAACGGAGCGCCTCGCACATTGCGAGGCGTTTTTCAGCAGGAAGAGGCGGGTAATGAGTGGAACATATTGAAGAAAGGGGGAAACGCTATGGATTGGCTCGATGGTTTGTTCATTCTCGTCTCGACCGCATGGCTGTATGAGATGAGGCGATACCGTAATCGTGATGAACCGACCGATGGCAACAGTGAGCACATGAGCTTTTACATCGTCTCACTCATTATGGTCACCGTGTTCGCCGTCTCGATCGGTTTATCTATTTTCACTGAAACACGCCAACCGCTCCTAGTCCGTTGGCTCGGGCTCGGGTGTTACATAGCCGGTGTTTCACTTCGTTACTGGGGAATCGCGCATTTGCGTCATCAATTCACTCGTCACGTCGTCGTCCGTCCTGCTGATGAGATCGTCAGCTCTGGACCGTACCGCTTTTTGCGCCATCCGCTCTATACCGGGCTATTATTTATCACGTTCGGATTTTCGCTCTATTTCAGTCATTGGGGCGTCGCGCTCGTCGGTACGTTCGCCATGGGGATCGCCTTGCTTTGGCGCATCCATATCGAAGAACAGATGTTGACGTCACACTTCGGCAGCGCCTATCAAACTTGGGCGAAATCACGAAAACGATTGATTCCGTTCATTTATTGAACAAGCGTCGAAAAACACGAATTGATAACCTCGACCCAACAAAAATGCGATCCTGTCAGCAAATGACAGGATCGCATTTTTTATACGGAAAATCGGCCGAGCAGTCGGACGATCAAAAAACCGGCAACGAACGAAACAACGCTCAAGACCCACATCGTCGCCGTCTCCGGAAGACCCGGGAAGACGACGGCGAGGGACCCGATGACGAGTCCTAAGATGACCGAGAACGTCATGCCCGGGAAATTCCCGAGCAAATAACGGATCACTTTACTGCTGACGATGAATCCGACGGCTACACCGAGTCCGACGATCCCGATAATGAGCACGTTCAAGTTCGACAAGGCGCTGATGACCGTCGGGTACACGCCAATCAAGAGCAAGACGAACGAGCCGCTGATCCCCGGGAGCAACATCGCCATACTGCCGAGCCAACCCGAGAAGAACAACAACAGCGCCGTGCCGGTCGACAGTTCAGTAATAATGGCTGTGTCGGCCGGTTTGATGATTGCCATACTTGCTACTAGAATCGCTCCGATCACCATCGCCACGATGTGCACGGGGCGCATCGTCGCACGCGATTTAAATTCAAACATCAACAGTGGGATAATCCCAAGAATCAAGCCGATGAAAAAGAACTGTGTAGGTGCATAGTATTCTAACAATAAAAATTCAATTAGACGGCTCAGTCCTAAAATCGCGGTTCCCATTCCGATTGCTAACGGAATTAGAAACCCAATATGCTTTTTCCACTGCCGACTGAACACACCGCTGATCGCTTCGATCAATCGATCGTAAATCCCTAAAATGACTGCGATTGTCCCCCCGCTGACGCCAGGAATCAAGTCACTCGTCCCCATCGCGATACCGCGCAGGATATTTTTCCACTCCATAATCGATCTCCTTTTATATCTGATTCGTTTCAAGCACTTAGTATATCCGAGAAGCTCGGGTTTTGCATCGGTTTCGAGACTGAGACTCGGACTTCGGTCCATGTTTCACAAGTCGAGCATCATATAATCGAAACGGTCTCCTGAAATCTCAATCTCTTTATGTTTGCGGAATCCAAGACGTTCGTACAGACGAGCCGCTGCCGGATTGCCCTGGTCGACGTTGAGTGTGACGGCCGGGATGTTTGTTTCGCGAGCATGTTCGACCACTCGCTGGATCAACTTCGTACCGATACCGCGTCCTCCAAATTCTGAGTCGACGGCCACGGAATCGATATACAAAACGTCTCCTTCCGTCTCCACGTCAAGATGTCCAGGCTGCCCATGTTCGATGAGCCATTGCTTAATCGGCTCATCCAACTCAATCGCGCGCTTGCCCTCATAGGCGATAATAACGCCTGCGATGACGCCGTCTATGTCTGCCACCCAAATGTTTTCATAACTTAACCGGTTGTTCGGCCGGCCGATCCACATCGCTAAGCGTTCGAGCACTTGCTTTTGGTCTGCCGTCCCCGTCAATGAATAGGCGATATCATGAATCGCTGCGTAAACGAGCGGTGCGATTGCTCCACTTTCGTTTGACTGTGCGTGTCGAATGTTCATCATTTATCTCCTCCATCAATCAGTTTAGCACAAAGCTAGAAACTAGTGGTTTGTCACATCTAGAAGTGTGGGATGATAGAAACAGAAGGGAGGAATTTGTAATGAAAGCTATTTTAACGGGCATGAACGGTACAGTCGCACCGGTCGTCGCCAAAACGATACAACGACATGGGATCGAACCTGTCGCCTGGGACAGATCAACAGTCTCGACGTCAGACGAGGCGGCGATGCGTGAATTTATCGAATCGGTGCGTCCTCATTATTTTCTTCATATCGGTATGGGATCGGTTGAATGGGCGGAAACGTTGGCCCGCCTTTGCGGAGAATACAACATCCCGTTCTTGTTTACGAGCACGGTCTCGGTATTCTCAGACAATGTGACTGGTCCAATCACGCCGGACACACCACCTGACGCAACGGACGAGTACGGCACCTACAAACGCGCCTGCGAAGAAGCAATCGCCCGGACCAACCCTGGTGCACAAATCGTCCGACTCGGCTGGCAAATCGGCGAAGCTGCCGGTTCGAATAATATGATGGACTATTTTACGAATGAAATGAACCAACACGGTGTCATCAATGCGAGCGCACACTGGTATCCATCCTGCTCCTTTTTAGAAGACACGGCTGACGCATTGTTCGAGATATTGACGAAGCGCGGTCCGGGTCTATATCAATTGAACGGCAATCCGAGCCTGTCGTTCTATGACATCGCCACTTCGTTAAACGAGTTGCATGACCTCGCGTGGCGCGTCGAGCGAACGGATGAACCAAAACGCGACAATCGGATGGTCGACATGAACATCACAATCCAACCGATCACGAAACGATTGACACTTCATACAAAATGAGTCGACGAATTCGTCGACTCATTTTATGGTTATAAAGGATGTTACCTCGCTTCTACCGAACAAACTTACATAGGAAGGGAGGGGGCCGTATGCTCTCATTCATTTTGACGTTTCGTCGCATGTTTCGTGGAATATGGCGTGGGTTGAAAGAGCCTGAATTTCAAGTTCTGTTCAGTCTAGCATTCCTCACGATTTTGTCAGGTACGCTGTTTTACTCCCGTTTTGAAGATATGCGTTGGTTAGACGCCCTCTATTTCAGCGTCATCACGCTCACGACGATCGGCTACGGTGATTTCGTCCCGACGACCGATATCGGCAAAGTGTTCACGATCGGTTACGTCATCACCGGCGTCGGCATCATGGTCGGGTTCGTGACACAAGTATTCAATCACTTGCAGCAGGCACGACTCGAGGAAATCAAGAACAAACGTAAAATGCCGCCATCCGATTAAGGATAGCGGCGTTCGTTCGTTATGATGCTTTTCGACTTCGGTTCTCGATTGCCAATTGCTGATTAAAACGCTTCGTCTCAGCGATGACGACGCCCGACAAGAACAAGAGCCCGATCAAGTTCGGGATGGCCATCAAGCCGTTGAAGACGTCAGACAGTGCCCACACCATGTTCAAGTTCGTCGTCATCGCCCCGAGTCCAGCGACGAGTACGAATGCGATCCGATATGGGATGATCGATTTTTGACCGAATAAGTAATGAATCGATCGCTCACCATAATACGACCAACCGAGCACCGTCGAGTAAGCGAACATGACGAGACCGATTGTGACGACATAACTGCCGAACGGCCCGAGGAACTGTTCGAACGTCGCCGTCGTCAACTCGACCCCTTCAAGTCCCGATCCGATTTGACCGCCCATGACGAGCGTGATCCCGGTGACCGAACAGACGATCAACGTATCAAGAAACACCTGCGTCATCGAGACGAGGCCTTGACGACCTGGCATGTCCGTCTTGGCCGCGGCCGCAGCGATCGGAGCCGAGCCAAGACCAGCTTCGTTCGAGAAGACTCCGCGCGCAACCCCGTACCGGATGGCTGCCCCAATGGCCCCGCCGCCAATCGCTTCGGCACTGAACGTGCTGCTAAAGATGAGCGCGATCGCATCGGGGATGAGTGTGTAGTTCATGATCATGATCAAGAGACCGCTCCCTAAGTAAAAGACGATCATGACCGGGACGAAGTAACTGACGACACGACCGATCGATTTGACACCACCGAGAATGACGGCGCCCGTGAAAATCATCATCAAGATACCCGACACGTAAAGCGGAACGTCGAACGTCGAGTTGAGCGCTAACGCGACCGAATTCGTTTGAACCCCGTTCCCGATCCCGAACGCGGCCAGTGAGGCGAACGCTGCAAACGCGACTGCGAGCCAGCGTTGCTTCAAGCCCCGTTCCAAATAATACATCGGTCCTCCGGCCATTTGACCACGTTCGTCCGTCACCCGGTACTTGACGGCGAGCACGGCCTCGGCGTACTTTGTTGCCATCCCGAAGAAGCCCGATACCCACATCCAAACGATCGCGCCTGGTCCCCCGAGGACGACCGCAGTCGCGACACCGACGATATTCCCCGTACCGACGGTCGCCGCGAGCGCTGTCATGAGCGCTTGGAAGTGGCTAATATCTCCTCGTGACGTCTTATCTTGATTTTTAGAGAATGCGAGTTTCAACGCGTAAGGCAACTTCGTGATTTGGAGTCCCCCGAGACGCACCGTCAAATAAACGCCTGTCCCCACAAGCAAAATTAACAGCGGCGGTCCCCACACAAAGTCTGAAATCGTACCGATTAGTTCGCTGAACGATTGACTCATGCTGTAATCCCCTCTCCCCTTATGTAATAAATACACCTCTATTTTTTCAGAATACTCGGAACGTTGTCAAAAGTATTGTGCTAAAACAAAGAAGGGGATAAACGCCCTGTATCTAAAACAGCGAGCCGTCGGTTAGACGTCTCGCTGTGACGGTGGCTTTTCGCGTTGCAGAGGGGCTTTCCAATCAAAATCGTCCGGCACATAGTCAAGTCCGCCCGAATGAAACGGTTGGCACCGCAACAGGCGCCGCGTCGTCAAATACCCGCCTTTGACAGCGCCATGCTTCTCAATCGCCTCAATCCCGTAGTGCGAACAGCTCGGATAAAATCGGCACGTCGGGGGCTTTAAAGGAGAAATAAAGCGTTGGTACCCTTGAATCCCACGTACTAATACTCGTTTCATTTCAATCGCCTCGCTCAGTCAGATTACTGCAATGATAGCCCGGACTGCGTGAATTGTCATCTGCAGCGCTTCGTCGATTCTCGTTACAAAACGACGAGTTTTTTTCCTTTCTTTTACAATTCAAGCGTGGCAGGCGATAATTGTTCGAACATTTGTTATGATAGGCAACATATATACGACCGAATCAAATGAATGAAGAGGTGACGGAAATGAACATATTAATGGTAGGAGCAGGATCGATGAGCGAGGCACTCGTCCGAGGCTGGATCGCTTCCGGGCTCTCCCCTGAACAGATTACGATGACGAACCGGAGCGACCTTGCACGTCTAGAGCAGCTGCAAGATGAACTCGGCGTACAGATCGTCGAAACAGAAGACGTCAACGCTTATACAATCGTCGTGCTCGCGATGCAACCAGACGGCGTCTTAGCTTACGCTCAATCACAGACGTGGAAAACACCACTGCTCGTATCCGTTGCGGCGCATATCGAGCCGAGCGAGCTTGAAGAAGTAGCCGGCATCCCAGCCATCTGCGCGATGCCGAACACCCCGGTCGCCCATCAAACCGGGATGACCGGACTCTGGTTCGGACCTGAGACAGATGCGACCGACCGCGAGACGGCGACGGCACTGTTCAACCGTGTCGGTCGGACGGCCGTAACGGACGCGAAAACGATGTCGGCTTTCATGGCGGCGGCCGGATGCAGTCCTGCGTTCTTTTACGAGATCGTCGGTTCGATGACCCCGGTGCTGACAGAAGCCGGGTTTGATGAAGACACGGCCCGCCAAATCGTCGCTCAAGCGATGAAAGGATCAGCCGAGTTATTGTTGCATGAGACACGTCCGACCGACGAGCTGATCGCAGACGTCGCCGCACCTGATGGACCGACCGACCGCGGTGTCGGCGTGCTCCGCTCACGTGACTTGTCTGACGTGATGTCGTCCGCGCTCCGCGAGAGCGCGAAAGAAAATCATGATCCTATCGACGCAACGATTGAAAGAACGTAAGTACTTGAACCGCCCGATGCAAGCCGGATTTTATTCCGACTTACATCGGGCGGTTTTTTTAATTCTCGCACTACTATTTTTTAGAAGTCATAAAATCCACAAATAATCCTGCTTCCCGATAGTAAAGAACGTGTTATGCTACCAAATGAGAAGAATTATCATTTGACTAAAATGGAGAGATCTTAATGAGTTCATTACTTGCTATGCCGCTACATCAACCAGTGCTCATATCCGATTTAACGAGAATTGATGACCGCTTGCGGCGTCGCATGATCGCCTTAGGATTTTATGAAGGTTGCTCCGTCCGAATCAAGCGCCGGGCCATCTTTTCCGGACCGCTCACGATTGAACAAATCGAACATCAACAAATGATTGCCATCCGTCGCTGTGACGCTGAACAGATTGGGGTGATAGTCCCATGACACAACGGATTGCCTTAATCGGAAACCCGAACACCGGAAAAACGTCTCTATTTAACCGCTTGACCGGCTCCTTCGCCCACGTCGGTAACTGGGCAGGTGTCACGATCGAACAGAAAATCGGGGAGCTGCATGGAAACATCGGACAGTTGATCGACTTGCCCGGTGTCTATGATTTAGACCCGCTATCGGCTGACGAAGCAATCGTCTCGCGATTCCTGTTGCAGGAACCGTTCGATGGGATGATCAATATCATCGATGCCTCGCAGTTCGAACGTAACTTACAATTAACGCTCCAATTGCTCGAAATGGGCCGTCCGCTTCAAATCGGTCTGAACATGGTCGATGTCGCCAAAGGACGGGGCATCCACATCAATTTAGAGCGCTTGAAAGAACGTTTGGACGCGGACGTGTTTCCGATCACAGCGCGCACAGGCGCCGGCTGTGAAGTCCTCCTGTCCTCCCTGCGAACGACCCCTCGCGAACCTTTCGTACTCGATTACGGGGAAGAGACCGAACAGGCGATTCAACAAATTCTTGAAGCGACGGGACTGAGTGAGCGCGATCGCTGGATCGCCATTCAATACTTGGCCGGAAATCGTGTCATTTCAGAACAGCTCGAATCGTCGACGCCAACCGTCAATGAAATTCGTAAAGCGTTAGAAGTGAAACTCGGACGCTTCGCCCACGCCCACATTACAGAACGCAGACGCGACTGGACGAAAGACGTTCGCCATCACGTTGTCGATCAGCAAGGCGCACAACAAGCCACGGTCACCGACCGCATCGATGCCGTCGTGACACATCCGATCTGGGGCTTACCCATTTTCTTTACAGTACTTTACGCCTTGTTCCACATCACGTTCAACTGGATCGGTGCCCCGTTGTCCGATCTGTTGGATGGATTTCTGTCGGGTCCGGTCACGTCCGGAACGAGCTCGTTGTTACAAATGCTCGGGACCTCTTCTTTCATCCAGGCGTTGCTGATTGATGGGGTGATTGCCGGTGTCGGCGGTGTCCTCGTCTTCGTCCCTCAGATTTTCGTGCTCTTTTTCTTTATCTCGTTTTTAGAGGACTCTGGCTATATGGCGCGTATCGCCATTGTCATGGACCGATTCATGCAACTCGTCGGACTGAACGGGAAAAGTTTCATTCCGATGATCATTGGATTTGGTTGTAACGTCCCAGGTATTATGGCGGCACGGACGGTCGAGGAAGAGCGGGAGCGGCTCGTCACGATTTTTATTTCGCCGTTCATGTCGTGCTCGGCGCGTCTACCGATTTATGCCGTCTTCGCTGCCAGTTTTTTCGCATCAAACCAAGCGCTCGTCGTCTTATCGCTCTATATGCTCGGGATCGTCCTGGCGTTGATTGCCGCGAAAATATTCACGTCCGTATTGGCGGCGGAAGATCGAAACAGCCTCTTTATCGTCGAACAGCCTCCATATCGTGTCCCCCAAGGGTTGACGCTTTGGCGTAGCACGTGGCAAAAAGCGAAAGGGTTCGTCCGAAAAGCAGGTACGTTCATCTTTGGCGGTTCCGTCTTCATTTGGTTACTCGCCTATTCCGGTCCAGCCGGAATGGACGTCCCGATGAATGAGAGTTTTCTCGCTATGGTCGGCGGGGTCGTTGCGACGTTGTTGGTTCCACTCGGTTTCGGGACGTGGCAGGCCGGTGCTTCGCTCATCACAGGTTTTTTGGCGAAAGAAGTCGTCGTATCGACGATGGCGATCATTTATGCGGTCAGCGAATCTGACTTGTCTGCTTCGTTGCTTCCCGTGTTTACGCCGTTGAGCGCATATAGCTTCATGGCGTTCGTCCTCTTGTACGTCCCTTGTCTAGCGACCGTCGCCGTCATTCGGCGCGAGGTGGGAAGTGCCAAGTTGACATGGGTCGCTAGCCTTTATGGGCTTGGTGTTGCGTACGTCGTATCACTGATGATCTATCAAATCGGTCGTCTGTTCGGATTGTCTTAACAAGGAGGAAATCATATGTTCTTATTTGATTTACTGATCGGTCTTGCCGTATTCGGGTACGCCGCTTATTCGCTCCATCGCTACACCCGTAAAGCAAAAGCCGGTAAATGCGCCACGTGCGAAATCGCACCGACTTGTACGACATCCTGTGACGCCGCAGACTGGGATCAAATCATTGCGGAAGCACTACATCCTGATCAACCAGTCACGGCCCACAAAAAAACGGACTAGCGCATTTTTTTCGCTAGTCCGTTTTTCATTGGAAGATATGTAACGTGGTGACAATGATCGCGACCATCAAAATACCGGGCAGCAAGTTGGCGACACGAATCCGGGTGATCCCGACCAGGTTCAACCCGATGGCGACGATCATGACGCCGCCGGTCGCCGTCATCTCCAAAATAAAGTCATCCATGAGCGACTCCGGAATAAACTTCATGATCTGGATGGCGAGCAACGCGATCGCTCCTTGGTACAACAAGACCGGTACGGCCGAGAACATGACGCCGATGCCGAGCGTCGAACTGAGCACAAGCGCCGTGAAACCGTCAATCAACCCTTTTGTATAGAGGACGTCATGGTCCCCGCGCAGGCCGCTGTCGAGCGCCCCGATGACGGCCATCGCCCCGATTACAAAGATGAGCGTCGCCGTGATGAAGCCTTCCGCGATGCTCGACTTACTTTTTCCACCGAGACGCCGTTCCAACTGATAGCCGATCTCGTTCAACTTCTCGTCGAGCTTCCACCATTCGCCAAGTGCGGCTCCGATAACGAGACTGCCGATGACGATTAAAAAGTTCTCACTCTTCATGCCCATCTGCACGCCAAGCACGACGACGGCGAGACCGATGGCAGCCGTGACCGTCTCTTTCATCCGCTCGGGGATTCGGTGAAACAACAACCCGAGTAATGTGCCGACCACGATCAAGGCCGCATTGACGATTGTTCCGGTTAATACCATCGTATAATTCCCCGTTTCTGTATGTATTGAGAGGAATATACCAACTGTTTATGTGGGCTGTCAATTAAAAGAATACACAAAAAAAGCCACTTCTCGTAAGAAGTGGCTGCGCGGAAACCCACGTTCCTATGGGTTTCGCATCGGGTTTGGCACCCAAGTGATTCTGACTGGGCTCGAACCAGCGACCTCTACCCTGTCAAGGTAGCGCTCTCCCAGCTGAGCTACAGAATCAGGTCGTGTCCTCTCTTTAGGACACTATTAATATATCAAGAAACTAATGCCTTGGCAACTGTTTTTTAAAACTTTTTTTATTTTTTTCACCGCGTCATTTCTTCCCGCTTCATGTGACGGCATAGACGTTCCAAATCGCCGGCATACACGGACACAATCATGCCTCCGTGTTCGGTGTCACGGTCCCAATGCAATCCGTTCGCTTTCGCGACTCGTTGTGACGGCACGTTGTCCGGGTGAATGAGCGAGATGATGTCTTTCTCGCCTTCCTCGAACGCATGCCGCATGAGACGCGCGGCCGCTTCCCGGCCGTAGCCCATGTGCCAGTGCTTTGGTGCCAGCCAATAACCGACCTCGAGCTCGATGTTGCCATCAAGTTCATGCAAGAGCGTCCCGGCATGGCCGATCGGCTCATCGCTGTGATGTGTCATCAGTTTGAGGAGTCCGGTCTGTCGGCCCGTTGTATAGCGGACCAATTGTCTCTCGAACCATTCGATTGTCTGTTCATCCGTATATGGCTTGCCGTCCGGACTGATGAAACGCATCACTCGCGGATCTTGGAGTAGCGATTTTACGAAATAGAAATCGGAGATCGTGTAATGTTCAAGCCGTAGACGTTCTGATTGCAACTCGACAAGATTCATCTTTCCCGCCCCTTTCGTTCACAGTCTGAACTATTCGATTCCCGTTTTCATCTCGTTTCAATCCTATTCACGCCACGACTTTCAATCCGATAACGCTCCCGATAATGAGAATTAAAAAGAAGATACGCCAGCGATCCCTCGACTCGTTCAAGTACAACATACCGAGAATCACTCCACCCGCCGCGCCGATCCCGACCCAAATCGAGTAAGCGAGTCCGAGCGGCAGCGTCTCGAGGGAACGTGACAACAAATAAAAACTTAGTGCGAACGTCGTGATCGAAAGAAGCGACCATTTTAAAATCTGATAGCCTTTTGATTTTCCCATGAAGAAAACAGCAAGCATCTCAGCGAGCCCAGCCCCGATTAAAAATGTCCAACTCATGCCGACTCACCTCCTGTCACTTGCTTCAAACCGACCACCCCGATGAGGAGCGTCGCGATAAACAACAGCTTCATTCCCGTCATCGTCTCATCAAACAAAATATTTCCAACGATGACCGTCCCGACAGCACCGATACCCGTAAAAACGGCGTACCCGGTGCCAGCTGGCAACACACGGAACGACATCGCCAACAAGCCAAAACTGACAATCAATAACACGATGGTCACGACGGTCGGTCCTAACACGGTAAACCCGTTCGACAATTTCATCGTCGTCGCCCAAACAATTTCAAGAAGTCCGGCGAGCACGAGCCACAACCAAGCCATTTGTTCCTTTTTCATGTCCACCCGACTCCTCTCTTGAAAATTTTAAATGCTGCATGCTGTCGTTGCGCTCGATTCGTTGCAAACGAAAAGAGTGAAAGCAACGCCCCGTCCAAAAAACAATAGTACGCGTCATATACGTCGTCGAGCGATTGTTCCGGTAAATCGCCACGCTCCATCGCCAAACGGAATTGCTCTTTCTCAAACGCCTGGAGCTCGGTCTCGACCGACCCAATCGTCGTCTCGATGAAGACGCGCAGCTCAGGAGGCGGTACGAGCAGCATTCGCTTCGTCAACATCCACGTCTCTTCTTCTTCGAAGAAATGAATCAGCGCTTCAACGATTGTCTCGATCCGTTCGAGCGGTGCCGCATCATTTGACGCGTCCCGCGCTTGTGACCAAGCTCCCTGGTAACGCTCGGCCATCTGTTCGACGACTTGTTTGAACAGCTGTTCTTTTCCGTCGATGTGCGCATATAAAGACGCCTTCTTAATCCCGACATCTTCGGCGAGCGCCGCCAAAGATAATCCTTCATATCCTTCAAGCGCGAACCGGCGTCTGGCAGCTTGTTCAATGCGCTGTTTCGTGGTCATATGCGATCTACCCCTTTCATCTCCCCTTACTTTACCTAACGAACGGTAGGTAGTCAAATTTCCGGATTGAGTTTTTGTACGGACAACGCCAAAATGAGAAGAGATTGTCAGAGGAAGGAATGATTGTATGATCGAACAGTTTAGTTTCACCTTGCCGACCGAGACGATGCGCGGCCGAAAACGAATCGTCCGCGTCTACCGTCCCGACTTCGCTCGTACCGACGAGGCGTTGCCCGTGCTCTATATGCATGACGGCCAAAACGTCTTCGATGGCAAGACCGCGACAATCGGGGAAGGTTGGGCGATTGACCGCCATCTCGACGATTTGCAACTGCCGCTCATGGTCGTCGCCATCGCGAGTGCCCCCGATTGGCTCGACCGATACGATGAGTACTCATTTTATGAAGACGAGATGCTTTACAAGCGCATCGGGCCTGAACTCGCTAAGACCCGGCCGACACTCGGCGGCAAGGGGCGCCTCTATGCCGACTGGCTCATGCAGGAGCTGAAGCCGTGGATTGACGCACGCTATGCGACCGATCCGGATGACGTCGGCGTGATGGGCAGTTCGATGGGCGGCGTCATCTCGCTCTACATGATGGCGACGTATCCGGCAATACGTCGTGTCGGTTCGCTGTCGACGGCCGCCTGGTCCAACCTCGACTCGCTCATTCGCGAACTGAAACAAACTGACCTGTCTGCCCGACTCTATATGGATATCGGCACGAACGAGACGAGCGGACCGATCACGCCCGAGGACTACTTATACACGAATGCGAGACTCGTCGAGACGATTGCTCGGACCGGCGTCGCCTTCCGCTACGAAGTCGAGCCCGGGGCGGTCCACAACGAGATTGCATGGCGGCGTCGGTTGCCGAACGCGCTCGCATTTCTGTATGAACTCTCATGACATGAAAAGACGCAAAGGCGGTCGCCTTTGCGTCTTTTCAACTATCTTTTTCTATTAGATGACCCAGTTCCCATCACGCATGATCGCTTCGCGTGTTCCGTCCTCGAGCTCACCGTCGATATTCATTTCGGCCGAACCGATCATGAAGTCGACGTGTGTCATCGAATCGTTCGCGCCATTCTCAGCGAGTTCTTCGGGCGACATCGTCGGTCCGCCTTCAAGGCATGTCGAGTAGGCACGTCCGAGCGCCAAGTGGCACGATGCGTTCTCATCGAACAACGTGTTGTAGAAGAGGAGTCCCGAGTTCGAGATCGGCGAATCGTCCGGCACGAGCGCGACTTCTCCGATGCGGCGCGCCCCTTCATCAAGGTTCAACAGTTCATCGAGTGCTGCCTGCCCCTGCTTCGCTTCCGCTTTTACGACTTTTCCGCCTTCGAACCAAAGCGTGAACCCGTCGATCAAGTTCCCGCTGTAGCTGAGCGGCTTCGTGCTCGACACGTGTCCTTCGACCGCATCTTTATCGGCGAGCGTGAACACTTCCTCCGTCGGCATGTTGGCGATGAAGTCGACGCCGTCCATGTTCGGACCACCGCCGCCGAGGAAGACGTGCTTCTTCGGAAGACCGATCGTCAATTCCGTGCCTGGTGCTTTGTAGTGAAGTTTCGCGTATTTCTTATCCGTCAACAGCTGCGCCCGCGAGCGCAACGCTTGATCGTGCTCGTCCCAGGCGGCAACGACATCGTCTTGGTCCATTCGTGTCGCTGCGAAAATCGCTCTCCACAGGGCTGGAACCGCATCTTCACGGTCTGGGAATACTTTTTTCGCCCATGCTTCAGATGCACCGGCCACGATTGACCAGCTGACATTATCACTCATGACATACTTACGCCATTTCGCGAGCGCGACACCAGACGCCCGGTTCGAGTCGGCGATGCGTGATGATTCGACACCGTTCAGCGCGTCAGGATCGTCGCTGACGATCGACAAGAACGCCGTCTTCTCTTCCGCGAGTTGCTCGAATCGTGCTTTGAGCCACTCCGGGAACTCCTTGAACGCTTCAGTCGGTGCGTTGAAGTAACGCACTTTCGTCGTCTCTTCATCACTCCAGTTGACGTACACTTGTTTCGCTCCGGCCGCGTAGGCCGCTTTCACGATTTGGCGGACGAGCGGTGCTTGGCTAATATCGGCTCGGACTTCGAGCTGTTGACCCGGTTGAATGTTGACACCTTTTTTGACAGCAAGCTCGGCATAGCGGGCAAATTCTGCCTCGGTCGGTAAAGTTACAGTAGACATATGTACAGTTCCTCCTTTTTCACTTACTTCTATTTTCTTAAATTTTCGGAAAAGTTGCAACCAAATCGCAAAAACGGGCATATTAGTAGTTGTAGAGAGAAGGAGGAGAAAAACATGTCAGATTGGAAAACGACTTATTCACACTTTTTAAACAACGCCCAAACCGAATTCACCGAGAACGAAAAGCTAGGTGACTTATTAGTTCAAGGAGAACTCGCCCTAGCAAAAGTCACGGTCGACGTCGCCTCAAACGAAATCAGCGACATCGAACGGGAAGAGGAGCTCACACTATACTTCCAAATGAAACAACTGCTCAACATGCTACGTGCCGTCTACAACGCCCAGTTCGAGATGCAGCCCGACAAGCAACACGCTCTCGTCGCGGCCGTTCTCTATTTCGTCTCACCGTTCGACGCGATTCCGGACGACGCCCCGCTCGGACTGTTTGACGACGCTCAAGTCATCGACTACGTCCACGAACAGCTAGCGAGTGATATCGACCGCTTCCATAACGAGTTATAATCTTTCAAGACTTGAAATTCCGGCGTCATCGGAGTACGCTTGCATGAGTTCATTCAAAGGAGGCGTATGGCGCCTTAGCCACTCATATGTACGCAAAATCACGTAAACGGATCGCTGTCGAGACTATCCTTTTTATCATCGCCGGAACAATCCTACAATCTATCTTTGTCGGTCTGTTACTCAAACCGAATGAAATCGGATCCGGCGGGATTGTCGGAATCACGCTCATCGTCAACGAGCTGTTCGGCACACCGATCGGACTCACCCAGTTGGTACTAAACATCCCGCTCTTCATCATCGGGATCAAATATCTCGGGAGACGATTTATTCTCATGACAGGACTCGTCGTCATATTGTCATCGATTTTAATCGATGCGCTGCCTGTCCTCATTCCACCGACGCCACTCGATGATCCGCTCGTCGCGTCCGTCTTCAGCGGTATCGTCTCAGGACTCGGTTTGGCACTTTTGTTATTTGCCGGGGCATCGACAGGCGGGCTCGATATTTTGGGGAAAGTCATCTTCATGAACAACCGCAACTTATCGCTCCCGAAAATCTTTTTGACCCAAGATATCATCGTCTACATTCTCGTGTTCATCACGTTCGATATTAAAGCGGTCATGTACGCACTCGTTCTCAGTTTTGTCCGGTCGCGGACGCTGTTGACGATCCATCGCTTCTTCTCCGCCCAAAAACAGTGTTTCATCATCTGTAAAAAAGCGGATGAGATCAACTTGGTCATCAAACAAAACTTGAAGCGTGGGGTCACCATCATGGACGCGACCGGCGGCTATTCGAACGACGCGAAAAAAATGCTATACGTCGTCGTTCAAAACAATGAGATTCCAAAGTTGCGTCAAATCGTCTCAGACATTGATTCCGAGGCGTTCGTCACTGTCTCAGAAATCGACTCGATTGTCGGTAACTTTAAAGAACATTCGTATACACTTTAATCGACAGCATCGTGCTGTCGATTTTTTTGTGTAATAAATACCCGAACGGTCCGATAATAAGGATGAGCCTCAGAGACATATACAGAAGGAGGTGCATAAGTTGTCTAGCCACACTTTGCGCCAATCAGTCCCCGCTCTTCTCGTCGGGACGTTTTTTATCGGTCTATTCGTTATCTTATTCAGCCCTTATGCGTTAAGGGAGACGAGCTTGTTCGTCTACTTTATGATCATCGCACTCGTCGCCACCGTGGTAAGCGGGAGTGCCATATTGCGCCATCACGGGATGCGCCGCTATATCTATCTTCTCATTAGCGCTGGCAACGTCTGTTTCATCGCTTATTTGGTGGGACACCGCTTTACCACGGCGATGCCAATTGATATGATGCTGTTCATTCAAAACTTCTTTTATTTGATCATGGCCCTCATCGTCATCACCCAATCGATTGAAATTAGAACGTTGAAGTTGCGTACGTTTGATGTGTTCGCACTGCTCAGCTTTTTGATTGTCGGTGCGTTGCATATCTTCTTTTACACAAAGAACGGCGGCCAGTATGTCACGAGTTTGAACGGCTTTGAAGAACAGATGCTGCTCATCAGCCTTTACATGGTGCTCGGTTTCTTATATTTGAATCGCATCGTGACATCCGGGCAAGGCTTCCGCGTGATGCTCCTCATCGGGATTCTCGGTTTTACAACCGCCTCGATCATCAATGAGCTGCAGTTGTTAACCGGTATCGGCCATGAGCTTCTCCATTTGCTTCAAGTCATCAGCATTCTCATCATTTCAATCAGTTATTTGTTCGATGAATCGACAGAAGACGTCCTCGCCCATGATTCTGTGTTTGATTACGTCATCTACAGTACGATTGTCATGCTGTACATGCTCGCCTCGGATCGACTGCTCGGCACCTCGATCGTCGACTCGATGATTGCGAACGCGGTGTTGCTACTGCTCATCCGTCAATTCGTTGTCGCCAAACAGAACGCACTCATTAGCCATCGCTTACATACCGTCAATACAGACCTCGAAGTCGCGGTCACGACGAAAGCCCACGAGCTCGAACTCCGTGAACAACAGTACCGCTCGCTGTTCGCGTATCACGCAGAGCCCATCTTTTTGTTCGACCTTGACGGCGAAGTGTTGTCCGTCAACGAAGCAGGGAGCTCTGTCCTCGGTCATGACACCGAGACGCTCATCGGATCAAATATTTTAGACATCATCGAACAAACGGATCGATCCGCCTATACGAACGTGTTACGTGACCTTACGAACGGACGGCCGCAAACATTAGACGTCAATGTCGTGACAGAAGATGGTTCGGCACGCGTTTGGCAATTGATGAACATCCCGATGATCATTGATGGGGAAGTCGAAGGCATCTATGCCATCGTCAAAGACATCACGCAAATGATCGTCCAGCAAGAACAGATCCTGTATCAGGCTAACCACGATAGCTTGACCGGGCTGCATAACCGTTACGCGCTGCAAGAACAGATCGAGCGCCTGATTGCGGACGGCCGACCGTTCACACTCATGTTCTCCGACCTCGACGGGTTCAAAGAAATCAATGACCAGTTCGGCCATCATATGGGTGATCAGTTGCTGCAGCACATCGGTAAACGTCTACGCAGCGCCTTGTTGCCAAACGAATATGCCGGACGACTTGGAGGCGATGAATTCATCGTCGTCGCCGAACACAATGATGATGAAATTCTCGTTGAACGTTTACGTCGTCTCGTTTATCGTCCTCCTTATTTCATGGCCGGGAACCTCGTCGAAATTCATGCTTCAATCGGAATCGTCCGTTATCCGGAGCACGGCACGACGCTGAAGCACCTCTTATCGAACGCTGATTTGGCCATGTATAAGGCAAAAGACAAAGGACGCGATGAGACCGTCATCTTCGCTCCTGCGCTTCGCGTCGACAAGGAAGAACGAAAATTGTTGATGGAAGGACTTGATATGGCACTCGAGAAAGGTGAAATCTCACTTTATCTCCAGCCACAGGTCGATGCCTCGACGAAGGCGATCATCGGCGCCGAGGCACTCATGCGTTGGCAACGCGACGGCAAGTTCATCCCGCCGAGCGAATTCATTCCGATTGCCGAAGAGACCGGTCATATTCATGACCTCGGTCGTTGGATGATTCATGAGACGTTCCAACTGATGTATGCGTTTGAACAAGGCGACATCGATTTGCCGAAACTATCGGTCAACTTGTCGGTCCGGCAATTGTTTGATGAACACTTGATCGATTATTTGACGACGTTGTTCGAACGCTTCCCGATCGAACCGAGCCGCTTGAACTTCGAGTTGACCGAAACGGTCGCGGCGCACCAGTCGGACCGCGTCTTAAATCGAATTCTCGAGTTGAAGGCACTCGGCATCAAACTATCGATCGACGATTTCGGGACCGGCTACAGCTCACTCGCCTATCTCGTCCGCTATCCGATTGACGAGTTAAAGATCCCGCGGGAGTTCACGATGCAGCTAGAAGAAAATCGCGAGTATCAAACCGTGACCGCGACCATCGTCGCCATGGCACGACAACTTGGGATGGCTCTCGTCGCTGAAGGCGTCGAGACCGAATACCAAGAGACGTTCCTTCGGCGGATCGGTTGCAATTCGATGCAAGGGTATCGTTACGCGAAACCGATGCCGCTCGACGAGTTCGTCATCTATTACATGAAACAAAACGCTTGAACAGACAAACGCCTCGGATCCACTTACGGATCCGAGGCGTTGCTTATTTCATTTCATAGATTTTGACTTCGCCTGGCATCAAATTGACCCAAAGGTCC
The DNA here is from genome assembly GCF_004337185.1 of Exiguobacterium sp. SH0S2. Lineage (NCBI taxonomy): Bacteria > Bacillati > Bacillota > Bacilli > Caryophanales > Exiguobacterium > Exiguobacterium sp. SH0S2. Next base: position 139,824 of record NZ_SJVB01000005.1, read on the forward strand.
CAGTTGTCGTCGAACGAATGCTCGGCGTACGGCCATGAGTTCGGTGAGTACACCATCTCGGCGAAACGACTCGCGTTCCAGTTCCGGCGACGCACCCCATCGAGCGGCACCTTCCCTTGCAGGTGCTCTTGCATATTCGTGTTGGCGATGATGAGCAACGTCTCGTTCGTATCTGCCCGTAACCAAGCTAGACCGATGAACGGCGCCCCCATATCCATCATCGTGAGCGGTTCAAAGTGACTCGGGTCGACGAGAACATCGAGCCAACGGCGGCGAACTTCCGCCACTTGATGCATGAGTTCAACCATTTCAGTCCGCTCGGGATGATCCCAATGGAACTGATACGCGTCGAAGAAAGCAAGTTTCCCGAAATATGGATCGGTCGGGAACAACTGATACGCCTCTTCCGGTCGGCAATCGAGACCGGTATTCATCGGCTGCGTCTCATACAGTTCAAGCCCCGAGTTCGTCAATGGCACCCCGTTCGGCATGAAGCCGTTCAGTACGGTGAGCAAGCGACTCGCCTGGCGTCCACCGTCTCGTGTCGCAATCCGGCGTGTATCGGCTGTCTCACCAGCCGCAAATACCGGCAACGGCAAGAAACGTGAGTCGTAGATGAATTGATGGGTGTCATGCGTGTCAAAACGCGGCTCTTTATAGAATCCGTATCCGATGATCATATTGTAGCCGGCGTCACGCGCCGACCAAGCCCCGACTTCGATCAGTTCTTCGGCGATGAAACTGAAGTTCGAATCGAGTTGACGCGGCTCTGTCAAGATGCGCTGGGCGAGATCGACTGGCAAAGCGTGTCCCATGTCGATTCGGGCACCGTCAATCCCATATTCGCGTTGATAATGCGGGATGATGTCGGCTAACATCACCCAAAGCGGCTCGTTGATCTCGTCACCCCGGAACTGGTTCGACTTGATCGAGTCGAACAAAATATACGGTGCCAGACTCGCCTCGCCGACATAAGGTGCAGCTGCTGTCGGGTGATCGAGGAACAGGCGGAAGTATGTGACGTCCGACCACGGCGGTTGCGGATCGTTGATACAATCCGAGAACGCCGGAGCGGTCGTCAAACCGAACTCACGCTCGATGACGGCAAGTAAGTTTTCGTCCGGATGTTCGACCAAGCAGGCTTTCACCGTCTCCCACTTGGCAGCATCGACAAGATTAGGCGCCATCGAGAAGCGGCGGAGATGGTGCCAAACGTCCTCAGATCCATAGATCATCGGCAGGAATGCATACTCAGGCTTCACGTTTTCTCCGATTCCCGGGACGTGAGGCGGGTGATAGTAATCGAGTTCCGCAACCGGAATCCAGTAGAACCATTCCGGATTTTCTAAAATGAGACGGTTATCGCGGGCGCACGTGCGAGGAATGACATCGATGACGACACGAATGCCCACCATATGACACGCCTCGACGAAAGCGGCGAACTCTTCCTCGACCGTCAACCCGTCCCCTGTCAATGTCTCTTTTAGTTCTTCGTCGATGGCAAAGAAATCTTGGACAGCGTATGGGGAACCGAACTCACCTTTCTTATTTTTATGACTGTGCTGCGAGATCGGCAATAAAAATAACGTGTCGATCCCCATGTATAACAAGTGCGGCAACAGAGCCAGCGTTTTCACGAACGTGCCGGTATCTTTCATGCCTTGAGAGTTGTCCATCTCGACGTAGCCTGACCCGTCATGGTCCCACGACGTCGAGGTCCGGACTTGCATCGAGTAGACCGAGGAGCGCTTAATCCAGTCTCCCCCTGTCTCGAGGTGCCCGTCCGCTTGTGCGACCGACTGACGATAATCACGCCCGTTGACAGCGTGCGGAAGAATGCCTCGTTCAATCGTATCGATTAAAAAGTCGTACGGGTTCACCCGTTCGACACCGTCGCGCACGGGTTCTGCCGGAAATCGCATCCGGTTCCACAAGGTCGGGATTTCATATTGAAGATTGGTCCGGTTTGTTTTTAAGACCTGATGTAACTTTTTTAACGACGAGTTCTCTGGCATATTTACTCTCCTTATGAATGAAATCATTCCATCGTCTATTGTAAGCGATAACAAGAAACGTCATATTATATATTTAACTCTTTACCCGGTTTTTCCTTTCCCAAAAAAATATTTTATGCTGAAACCCGAAAAATATTGTACGATTGTCTTCATAAAGGAGGGATGAACATGTCCCAACGAAAGTGGCTGCTGCTGCTCGCCTCATTGTCCGTATTAATCGTCCTCGTCATCGCCAGTTTCATCGTTCAACTGCGAAATACGACTGACCAGATCGATACCATTCACGAGCAACGGTTCGATTCATATGAAGCAATTGAAGAAATCATGTACTACAATATCGAACGCGCCAACGCTATCCGCGGTCTCCTCGCCTATGAAGACCGCCGCTTTTTAGAAGCCTATTACAGCATGTCCCAACGTACGAAAGAGTTGAAGGAATCTATCAAGAATGATCCGAGAACGCCAAGTTCATTCCTCGACTTACTGCATCGGGACGGCATTTGGGAACAAGAAGCCGACCGCGTCCTCGTCATGTACGAGAGCGGTGACATCGAACAGGCGACGGTGACGGCCAAGTCGATGACCGATCAACGGCAGACGATACTAGAAGATTTAAGAGCTTTGAAACAGATGCAATACAACGATATCCGGAAAGAGCTCGTATCCACTCAAAATCAAATCGATATCGTCATTCAAGCACTGTACTCAATCGTTTTCTTACTCGTAGCGGTCCTCATCATCCTCATGTTCATGATTTTCAAAACACGTCAAAAAAAGACCGATCACAACTGATCGGTCTCAAGTATTCACCAAACTTCAAGCTCGCTTGAAGTTTTTTTAGTTGGAACGGATCAAGCGAGTCGCGTTGCCGATCGCGAGCAACGCGACGCCGACGTCTGCGAACACAGCTTCCCACATCGATGCGAGTCCGAGCACGCCGAGCAGGAGGAACAGCGCCTTCATCCCGAATGCGAGGATAATATTTTGCCACACGATCCGCTTCGTCCGCTGACTTAGCTCAATCGCCGCAACGACATCGCTCGGTGCGTCATTCATGAGCACGAGGTCTGCCGCCGTCACTGCGGCATCGCTCCCGATTCCACCCATGACGAGTCCGACGTCCGCACGGGCCAGCGCTGCCGCATCGTTCAAACCGTCACCTACGAACGCGACTTTCCCTCGTGCGGCCAACTTCTCCACTTCCTCGACTTTCTGATGGGGAAGTAACTCACTTTTCACTTCATCGATTCCGATTTTCAAACCGACCGACGTCGCAACTTCATCCCGGTCCCCTGTCAACATGACCGTCCGATAGCCGAGACGTTTTAGCGCGGCAATGGCTGCTGCGGCATCCTCTTTCACCGTATCCATCAGTTCAATCCGCCCGAGCCAGCGGTCATTTCTCATGACGTGGACGCTTGTGCCCATTTGTTCATCTTGAATCGAATGTCCTAACTTCCTCATGAAACGAGCACTTCCGACATAGATTGTATCCGTGCTATCTGTCGCTGTCAGACCGTAGCCCGGGTCTTCGGTAATATTCGCAAACGCGGTCGTCTTGCTCGCCTTCGCGACGATTGCTTTTGCCAACGGATGCGTCGATGCCATCTCAACACGGGCAGCGAGCGTTAACAACTCCGCTTCTGTCACGTCTCCGTTCGTCGTCACGTCCGTCACTTCAAAGCGACCGGTCGTGAGCGTTCCCGTCTTGTCAAAGATGACCGTCTTCACTTCGGCGAGCACGTCTAAATACTCGCCGCCTTTGACCAAAATCCCTCGTTTAGAACCAGCCCCGATCCCGCCGAAATAACCTAACGGAATTGAAATGACGAGTGCGCACGGGCAACTGATGACGAGGAAAATTAAGGCACGATACACCCACTCCTCTAAATTCCCAACGAAAAGAGGTGGGATGAACGCAACGATTGCTGCTAAAACGACGACAATCGGCGTATACACTCTGGCTAAGCGTGTGATCATCTGCTCTGTCTTCGCTTTGTTCGAGCTTGCCTGTTCGACAAGCGCAATCATCTTTTGCAAGCTCGACTCCGTCGCAGATCGTATGACGCGCACTTCAAGTCGCCCTTCTAAATTGACCATTCCGGCGAGCACTTCATCGTGCGGTCCGACTTGACGGGGAACCGATTCGCCCGTCAATGATGCCGTATCGAGTGAACTCGAGCCGATCACGACGCTCCCGTCCATCGGAACTTGTTCTCCGGCACGGACGATGATGACCGAGCCGATTGCCACATCTTCAGGACGCCGTTCGAACTCACCGTCCGGACCGAGCACACGTGCCATCGTCGGTTTCATATTCAATAATGACTGGATCGACCGACGCGACGCGTGGACGGCTCGTCCTTGGAAGTATTCGCCGAGTTGATAAAATAGCATGACGGCGACCGCTTCCGGATATTCTCGAATTGCGAACGCTCCAATCGTCGCAATCGTCATTAAAAACTTCTCATCGAACCATTCGCGATGCCATACGTTTCGTGCTGCCGCATAGACGACATCATAGCCGGCGACCGCATAAGCAACAACGTATAACGGCAGTGATTCAGTCAAGAGAGCGAGCACAAGCAGGCTGAGGGCGATACCAAAGCGCCACAACAGGTGGTTCGATGCTTGCTCGATTTGATCAGTTTTCACGAAATGCGCGCCCGGTTCAATCCGCCCCATCGTCTCTTCAATTGAACGGAGCGCTGTTTCACGCTCGGACGGATCAATCCATTCGATGATCATCCGGCTCGTCGCAAAGTCGATTTGACAGGATGCGACACCGGTCTGCTCCGAGACGCTTTTCTCGATCTTCGCCGCACAATTTGTACAAGTTATACCTTCGACTGGTAAGACGTCACGTGATTCCATCGCTCTTCCTCCCACTTCATTCAAACGTTTATTTGAATATATCGTAACGCTGATTGGAAGAGAATACAATATAAAAAAGTGTCTACTGTGTTGTCGCAGTAGACACTTCTCAAAGACCTGATTGCTGTTCGGCACTGTGCGCCATCGCGATTTCGACGAGAAGACGAACGTGCTCATCATCTAATGAGTAATAAACAACTTTCCCATCTTTACGATATTTTACGAGCCCTTGATCGAGGAGCGTCCGTAAATGATGAGACGCGGTCGCGTTCGAGTGTCCGATCACGGCGGCGACGTCACAGACACATAATTCTTGCTCGAGCGTCAGGACGTACAGCACTTTCAGTCTCGTCGGATCAGCGAACGCCTTAAACAACCGACTGACTCGGTTAGCATCCAATCGCACAAGTGCCTGTTGCAATACAGCCACATCTTCACTTTGGATGGCGATTGTTTCGCATTGTGGTGCCTTCATCCGTGTCACCTCATTTCGTATAATTTCATTTTAGCAAATCCAAACAGAAAAATCTGTTATAGATTATAATTGACTTAAACACAACTGTTATAATACAATGAATACAACTTAACAAACGCACGCATACTTAAAGGAGGCGCTTTATATGAATGAATGGGCAAGCCGACTCGAATCGTCAGTCGAATTTTATCGGAAATTACCAGATAAGACGTGTCAAGAATGCGGACAACATATGGATGAGCAGTGTGAGTCTTATGAAAACACATGCGCATCATGTGCTGAAAAGCTTCAACTCGCTGAACAATAAACAATCCCTCGGAGTTTCCGAGGGATTGTTTATTGTCCAAATTGGTAGCCGAGGTAGGCGGCAATTAAACCGAAGACATACGTCGCCAGTAAGTATAAACCAAAGCGAACCCAATCTTTCGTCACGAACCGCATCACTTCAAGTTTGAACGTCGAGAACGTCGTGAACGAACCGAGGAAGCCGACGCCGATTCCGAATCCCACCACCGAAGGTACAGGGGCCGCATACAAATATCCGAGCCAAAACGATCCGGTCACGTTCACGAACAAAGTCGCCCAAGGAAAGACCGATGTCGTCCATACTTTAACGAGCTGACCAATCCCGAAGCGGGCCATCGCCCCGAAAAAGGCACCGATCATCACTGTCAAAACAGTCATCACGCCTCCCCCTCTCGCTTCACAAAACGCCGGAATCGTCTTCTTCCTAGTTTATAGCCTAACCACGAGCTGAACAGACCGAGGACGATGCTCAGTGTCACATAGGTGAGCGCTCCGACCAGGTTCCCTGACTCGATCATCACAATCGTCTCGACACTGAACGTCGAGAACGTCGTGAACGAACCGATAAACCCTGTACCGACCGCCGTAATGACCATCGGTGAAAACTTTCCGGTCTGAAACAAGTAATGGGTGAGCCAACCGAGTAGAAAACTGCCGATCAAGTTGACGGTGAGCGTCCCTAGCGGAAATGTACCTGTCCACAACGTATGCATCCCTATACCGACCCCATACCTTGCTAGCGCTCCAAGCGCTCCTGCTAAACCAACGTAAACGTAGAGCACGACCGTTCCTCCTTACGAAAAGACACCTGCCGCGAAAACATCGCCCGGCAGGTGTCTGCATTTCTTCTCAAATTATAACAAGCCCTCCCGCATTATGAAATAGGAGTCGGTGCGAATACAGCCTCGATTGCCGTGAACGCCTCATCGAGTTCTTCTTTCGTAATGACAAGCGGTGGCGCGAGTCGAATGACCGTCTCGTGCGTCTCCTTGCAGAGCAAGCCCCGCTCTTTAAGCGCCTCACAATAAGGACGAGCCGCTTCCGTCAACTCGATCCCGATGAATAGGCCGCGGCCCCGGACTTCTTTAATGCGTGGGTTGTCGATTGACTTTAAACGGTCCATAAAGTACGTCCCGAGTTCGAGCGAACGCTCCGGAAGCTGTTCTTCTTCAAGCACCTCGAGCGCAGCGATTGATACCGCCGCCGCGAGCGGGTTCCCCCCGAACGTCGACCCGTGCGATCCTGGATTGAACACTTGGAGGACGCTTTCGTTAGCAGCCACGCACGATACCGGGAAGACACCGCCACCGAGTGCTTTTCCGAGGATATACATATCGGGATCGACGCCTTCCCATTCGATTGCGAACCATTTTCCAGAGCGGCCAAGACCTGACTGAATCTCATCTGCGATGAACAACACGTTGTTCGCCTTACACAATTCAGCCGCCCGCTTCAAGTAACCCGCCGGCGGGATGATGATACCCGCTTCCCCTTGAATCGGTTCAACGATGAACGCCGCCGTGTTCTCCGTGATCGCCGCCTCGAACGCGTCGATGTCTCCGTACGGCACGACTTTGAAGCCTGGGAGGAGCGGTCCGAAACCGCGCTGATAGTCCGCTTCTGTCGACATCGACACAGCCGCCATCGTCCGTCCATGGAAGTTGCCGGTGCAGACGATAATCTCGGCTTGCCCCGGAATTTGTTTGACCTCATAGGCCCAGCGTCGTGATGCCTTGACCGCGGTCTCGACCGCTTCGGCACCGGTGTTCATCGGTAACACCATTTCTTTATTTGTAAGCGCTGCCACTTTTTTGTAGAAGCGACCGAGCTGATCGTTGTAGAAAGCACGTGACGTCAACGTGATCTTGTCGGCCTGATCTTTTAACGCTTGAATGATTTTCGGATGACAATGCCCCTGGTTGACAGCCGAATACGCACTCAACATATCCATGTAACGATTTCCTTCCGGATCCGTCACCCAAATCCCCTTCGCCTCCGAGATGACGATTGGAAGCGGATGATAATTGTGCGCCCCGAATTTCTCTGTCAATTCAATCACTTCTTGTGTTTTTGACATTTGATTTCCCCCTTATGAAAAGAACTACCTTACACCTTCAGTATATGATGACCGTCTTTCTTTTGACAACGACGAACTTGCCCGTTCCTTGGGTTGGGAAAATAAGGTACACTGAACGTATAGTATGACTTATTTGATGTAGATTGGAGGAATTTGTGTGACTTCATTGCGTGATTTGCCGATTGATACGTTCATCGATGCCCTATCGATCCCATGCTGTTACATCGATTTTGACGGCACCGTCCTTCTTTGGAACGAACAAGCGGAGACGCTGTTCGGTTGGGAGCGTGACGAGGTACTTCACCACGCATTACCCGTCGTCCAACATTTAGAGCAGGCGCTTGAAACGTGGTCACCATTGCTCCTTCAATATCCATTCTCGACGACGGCGTTGACGGCGTTTAAACATAAAAACGGCTCGGTCGTCTATGCGACCGCTTACTTACAAACTTTTTCGATCAACGACGTCAACGGCTATTTTTTAGCCTTCCTACCGAAAGGCTTCGGTCCGCTCATCAGCACCGAGCAGTTCAACCTGCTCCACCACTTCCAAGCGATGATCGAGCATTCGACTTATTATTTGGCAGCCAACGCTCGTGGCGAGATCACCGAGATCAACCCGCTGTTGTGCGACTTGATCGGGGCACCTGACCAACAATTCATCGGTCGTAACTGGTTCGAGCTCATTCACCCATCCTTTGAAGATGATCCGATTGCGGGCGTGGTACGTCAAGCGCTCACGACCGATCAAATTTGGAACGGCGAGATGCCGGTTCGATCGCAACGACATGTGACGAACATCTGCTGGCTCAACTTGACGATTGTACCGATTTTAAGTGAAGACGGCGAAATCGCCCAGTACACGGCGTTTGGTTTCGACGTGTCTGATAAAAAACGTCTCGAACAAGAAGTGAACTACCTCGCCTATCACAACGATTTGACCGGGCTGTTAAATAAAAAAGGGCTCTTGCGCCAATATGCGCACTCACTTACTGACGTGAAAGAACATAACGGGTTATTGCACGTCGCCCTCTTCGATATCGATCGGTTCAAAATTATCAACGAGTCGTTCGGTTCACGCGTCGGCAATGAACTGTTGCTCCAAATTAAAGACCGGGCTGAACGCTTCCTGCCCCAGTCGAGTGTCATGTTCCATCCTTCGGGCGGCTTGTACGGTATTCTTTTCTTTGAACAATCAAAAGAAGAAGTGTTCCAGCTGCTTCGTCAACTGCAACACGAACTGCAACGACCGTTCCGGATTTACCACCATTCGATCATGTTATCGATCTCGATCGGTTGCGTGTTCTACCCGTCGGCCACTAATTCGTTGGACGAGCTGTACACCCGGGCCGAGAGCGCTTTGTTCAAAGGCAAGCGCATCGGTGTCGGGACGATCCAATTCGTCACGAAAGACATGGACGATGCGTTCTCAAGACAAATCCATATCGAAAAAGCGCTGTACCAAGCGCTCGAAGAAAAACATTTTTATCTCGAATACCAACCGAAGTTCGACTTGAAAACGGATAAGCTGATTGGATTTGAGGCGTTACTGCGCTGGCATCACGACCAACTCGGGCAAATCCCGCCTTCGGAGTTCATCCCGCTCGCTGAAGAGATGGCGCTGATCGTCCCGATCAACAACTGGGTCATTCTTGAGGCCACCAAGCAACTGAAGGCGTGGCAACCGCTCGTCAATCATCCTCTATCGATGGCGGTCAATATTTCGCCGAACCAGTTCCGCAGCGAGAGTTTCATCAACACGCTCCGAAACATCAAGCAACAACTCGATTTGAACCCGTCCGACGTCATTCTCGAGATCACAGAAAGTCTCGTCATGCAACAGACGGAGGAAACCATCGCTCGGATGAATCAAATCAAACGGCTCGATTACCGCCTGTCGATCGACGACTTTGGAACCGGCTTCTCGTCGCTTCAATACTTGAAATCGTTCCCGGTCGACGAGCTGAAGATCGACAAAGTGTTTCTCGACGACTGGTTGACGTCGAAGTCTCACTTGCTCGACGTCATCGTCCACCTCGGCAAGAGTTTGAACCTTCACGTCGTCGCCGAAGGCGTCGAAGACCAAATCATGCTCGACCATTTAAAAGAGACCGATTGCGACTCGTTCCAAGGATTTTTATATGCCAAACCAATGCCACCCGACCAAGTCGTCCGGTTGCTCACGAATAACGAGACATAAAGAAGCACCGGTCGTCATCTCGACGACCGGTGCTTCTTATGATTAGAGGCTAATCGCAGCCGTCCATAGTCCGTACACACCATAAGTCGCCGCGAGGATGATGACAGTCGCAATCGCATACTGGATCCCGCTTAGGAACTTCCGTCCTTGCTCCCGTTCTGCGAGCATGAAAACGAAGATTCCCGGCGCATACAAAATCATTGCGATGAGCATGTATTCAATACCGGATGCGTAGAGTAACCATGCCGCGTAGAGCGAGGCGACACTCGAAACGAGGACCATTTTCCGAACACCAGTCCGCCGTGCCTCTTTCCAGCCGAACAAGGCCGAGAATAAGTAAGGCACGAGCGCGGCGATACCGGCGATGCTCGAGAGCACCAAGTACGTCTGTTCCGAGAACAAGGCGATGACCGTGACTGCTTGCGTGAACGCTTGCGTGATGAACAAGGCGCTCACCGGCGTATCATTTCGATTGAGTCGATTGAACAATTTCGGGAACACACCGTCCCGGCTCGCCACGTAGGAGATCTCCGTCGCCAATATCGTCCACCCGAGCAACGCCCCAGCGAGCGACACGAGCAGACCGATATTGATGATCGTCGCACCGACCGGACCGACGACCGCTTCGAGCACGTACGCCATCGACGGTTCCGGGAGCGCCGTGAGTTGTTCTTGCGTCATGACGCCAAAGGAGAAGATTGAAATCATCATGTAAATCAACAGCGTCCCGATGAGGCCGATCACCGTCGCCCGCCCGACATCGCGCTTATTGCGCGCCCGCGACGATAAGACGACCGCGCCTTCAATGCCGACAAACGCCCAAAGCGTCACGAGCATCGTCGATTTTACTTGGGGAAACACGTGCGACCAACTGAAACCAGACTCTCCCCAAACATCGATTTGGAACGTCTCAATCTGGAACGCAAACAAAATGAGCACGATGAACAAGAAGATCGGGACGAGCTTCGCAATCGTCGTGACGATGTTCAAGAGCGCCGCCTCCTTCATCCCTCGGGAGATGAGCCAGAACAGCCCCCAAATGAAGAACGCGCTCATCACTAACCGGAACGATCGATGCTCTGCTGAAAAAATCGGGAAAAAGTAACTGAGCGTGCTAAAGATCAGCGTGATGTTCGCTACCGTCCCGATCCAAGCGGACATCCAATAACCCCAGCCGCTATTGAAGCCGACGAACTTCCCAAACCCTTCTTTAGCGTAGGCATAAATCCCACCCTCAAGTTCAGGACGTGAATCCGCCAAAAATTGGAATACGAACGCCAGCATAATCATACCGACCCCTGTGATCGTCCAACCGATCATCACTGACCCGACCCCGGCACCTTGGGCCATCGCTCCTGGCAAGTTAAAAGCTCCTCCGCCAATCATCGTCCCGACGACCATGGCAGCAAGCCCGAAAAAGCCGATTCCGGCTGATTGTGACTTCATTCAAAACCCTCCAACATTAGTTCACTTTTATCGAATAACTATACACACATAATGTATAAACATTCGACGATTTTCTCATTCTACTGAATAAAGGAACGTTTAGATAGGTATTTCAGTAATGTTTGTATTTTCGAATAATTTAAAAAATTTTATTGCGCATTCATTCTGTTTGTAGTTTAATTGCAATATATTCGAAACAATCAGAATTTTCGGGAGGTAAGACAATGCGGAATAAAAAATGGTTAGCTTTATCGGGTGTCGCTTTGCTTGCTACAGCAGCGTGTGGCGGTGGAGAAGAGGCAACAGATTCGACGGACGGATCGTCATCAAGTGACGCGAAAAAAGAAGTCACGCTCGTTTCGGCAACTGATTTGCCACAGCTTGACCCGACACTCACGACCGACTCGACATCGATCATCGTGACGAACAACGTCTTCGAGGGACTGTATCGTCTTGATGAAAACAACCAACCAGTACCAGGTATTGCTGAGGACGTCGAGATTTCGGAAGACGGTCTTACATACACATTTAAATTACGTGACGCCAACTGGTCAGACGGCTCACCAGTAACGGCTGAAGACTTCGTTTACTCGTGGAAACGTGCCCTCAACCCTGAAACGGGTGCCGAGTACGCATACATCCTTCAAGACTTGAAGAATGCCAACAAAATCCTCGGCGGCGAAGCTGAACTCGATTCACTCGGTGCGAAAGCAGTCGATGAGAAGACGCTTGAAGTTCAATTGGAAGCACCGGCTCCATACTTCCTCGGGTTGACAGGATTCCCGACGTACATGCCGCAAAAACAAGAGTTCGTCGAAGAACAAGGCGAGTCGTTCGCGACAGCCGTCGATAAAACGCTCTACAACGGCCCTTACGTACTTGATAGCTGGCAAGACAACGAAGGTTGGGTTTATAAAAAGAATCCAGACTACTGGGATGCTGAAAACGTCAAGATGGACACGATTAACGTCAAAGTCGTCAAAGAAGTCGCGACCGGTGTCAACTTGTTCGAGTCAGGTGAAGTCGACTATACGCTCTTGTCTTCTGAATTCGTTCCACAATTCCAAGAAGCAGAAGAGTTTAAAACACGTGCTGACGCACGGATCAACTTCCTTCGTTTCAACCAAAAGAATGAAGCACTCCAAAACGTGAATATTCGTGAAGCGTTGGCGAAAGGTTTCGACAAGCAAGGCGTAACCGACGTCATCTTGACAGACGGTTCACAGCCGGCCAACTTCATCGTCGCTAAAGACTTCACGTTCACGGAAGACGGAGCTGACTTCCGCGAGAAGTATCCTGATCTTCAAAGCTACAACGTCGACGAAGCGAAAGCTGCCTGGGATAAAGGACTTGCCGAGCTCGGCGTCGAGACGATCGAACTCGAATTCCTCTCACGTGATGAAGAAGCGTTCAAGAAAGTCAACGAGTACATCAAAGGTGAACTCGAGAAGAACTTGCCTGGACTCACGCTTAACATCAAACAACAGCCGTTCAAAAACTTCCTCGAGCTTGAAGGTGCAGGCGACTATGATATCTCTGCTGCCGGCTGGGGCCCTGACTATCAGGATCCAATGACGTACCTCGACATGTGGATCACAGACGGTCCGTTCAACCGGATGGCGTACTCGAACGATGAGTACGATCAGTTAATCCAAAGCGCGAAGAAAGAAGCTGATCAAATGAAGCGTTGGGAGACGATGCAAGAAGCTGAACGCATCTTGCTCGAAGACGACTTCGCGATCGCACCGATCTACCAAAAAGGTGAAGCTTACCTCGAGCGCTCAAACATTCAAAACATGTACCGCCATCCGTTCGGAGCTGACGCTAGCTTCAAGTGGTTGGACGTTAACTAAAAAACAAATCCTGTCGCATAGCGGCAGGATTTGTTTTTACATTCCATACAAAAAAGATGTGTGTCACGCGATTCGTGACACACATCTTTTCGGATTGTTAGACGAGCTGTTTACGCTTCACGCTCAGCACGCATCTCTGCCGGCACTTGGCCGCGCTTCGAGATGATTTGAGCAATCACGAGAGCGACGACGAACGTCGCGAACGCCGCGAAGAATCCAATCCACATCGAGCTTGTGATTCCGAGCACCAAGTAACCGACCGCCGACACTCCTGCCGCGATTAACGCGTACGGGAGTTGTGTCAACACGTGGTCGATGTGGTGCGACCCGGCACCCGTCGAACTGAGGATCGTCGTATCCGAGATCGGTGAACAGTGGTCACCGAACACGGCACCTGCGAGCACAGCGGCAAGTGTCGGGAGCAACAGCTCTGGGTCGACCGCCATGATCAAATCAGCACCAATTGGTAGCATGAGACCGAACGTCCCCCAGCTCGTACCTGTTGAGAACGCCATGAGACCGGCGATCGCGAACAAGATGAGCGGCAAGTATGACGCCGCGATCGTATCTGTGACGAAGCTTGCCAAGTAATCACCAGTTCTCATATCCCCGATGACGGCAATGATCGTCCAAGCGAACAGCAAGATGAGTACGGCTGGCCACATGGCCCGGATACCGGCCCACGCTGCATGACCGTAGTCTACAGCTGGAATGTTGCGACCGATGAGAAGCAAGAACGCCACGATCAAACTGATGACCGCGCCGGCAACGAGTGAACGCGTCACGTCCGTCGATTCGAACGCTCCGAGCAGCGAGAAGCTTTGACCGTCAGCAGCAAGCGCTTGGCCACCTGTGTAAAGCATGGCCGAGACGGTCGCGATGATCAAGACGATGATCGGGACGATCAAGTCGCGGACTTTCCCACCATCATGCTCTTTAATGTCTTCACTCATTCCCATCGGTGCACCTTTCGACACATCGTAGAGCTCGCCTTTAAGCGCACGTAGCTCGTGCGTCCGCATCGGTCCGATGGCAAGCCCTGTGAAAGCGACGTACCCCGTCAACATGAGTGCGAAGATGGCATAGAAGTTCATCGGGATGATTTGAATGAACGCCGAGAACGACGAGTAGCTGTCGATTGAGTACTTCGTTAAAATACCAGCGATGATGGCGATGATGTAGGCACCCCAGCTCGAAAGTGGGCTGATGACACAGACTGGAGCCGCCGTCGAGTCGATCGTATACGCGAGTTTAGCGCGCGATACTTTCTTGCGATCCGTCAGCGGTCGGCTAATGTTCCCGACAGCGAGACTGTTGAAATAGTCGTCGATGAAAATCAAGATTCCAAGACCGAACGAGACGAGGCGCGCGCCGCGCGCCGTTTTGACGTTAGAAGCCGCCCATTCACCGAACGCGCGAGCGCCGCCCGATGTTTGGATGATCGACGATAAAATACCAAGCAAGAGCAAGAACGCGATCAAGAGCACGTTCCATTCGTTTATGGCACCATCTGCCCAGAACAAGGCGATGACGTTCGACCATAAGTACTGAATCGATTCAAGCGGATTGAAGCTATGAAGGAGCAAGACCCCTGCGATGATCCCGACACCGAGTGACGGAATGACTTTCCTAGTTGTGATCGCCATAATGATGGCGAGTAGTGCCGGTACTAACGAAAGTACCGATGTTGAATAATCTACCATGCTGATTTCCTCCTCTTCTGTTTGAGATGAGGCCCCCCAATGCTTAAAAAAACGCAAAGCGAGGGCATCGGCAACAAAGCCGACACCCTCGCTGGATGTTCCGTCTTTCTTAGCCGACTTGGAGCGCTCCATACGTAATATATGTATGGCAGTCTGACGGGTGTTTCCCGTCAGCCCAGCATAAAGTCAGAGACATGACTTTACACTTCGGCGATTCTGCCTTTCTGTAGTCTTCACCGTTGTCATCCTCGGACTACTTACTCATCAGCATCGCACCTCTACCTCATCGATAGCACGAATATTCATTTAAAGTTACGTCTAAATTATCATAGGTTACAGTAACATATCAATAGTTTTTTTAGTCACGGACGATTTGTTTTAATACAGCGAGCGCGGCTTGGTCGTTTGACTCAACGGCTTTAAAGAAATCACTAAAGAAATGATAAAGCACGAACCGTTCGGCATGCGATGACGTATGATCTTTGATCGTCAATAAAATCAAACGGCGCAACCGTCGCTTCGTCTGCGTCTCGCTAGGCAATTCTTCACATCGGTCCTTGAAGGCACGATACACAGAATTGATCAAATCCTCATGTTCATCATACGACCGGTTGTAAGCAACTTGTTCCATCTGTTATATCCCCCCTTTCAATTTGTACCGATGAAACTTGTTGTAACTATATCAACTTAAGCGCACGCATTCAATCGTTTCGGGTTGATCTTTACGAAAATCATACGTTAGACCGAGTCAATTTTCGACAAATGAGAACGTCGTCACATCAAACAGTCCCATGTCCGTCAACTTCAAGTCGGGAATGACGGGAAGTGCCAGGAACGACATCGTCAAATACGGGTTGAAGTGACGGTGAGCCCCGACGACGTCAAGTGCGTCGTTCAGCTGTTCGAGCACGTCTGCGACTTCATGATACGGACGCCTCGTCATGAGCCCCCCAATCTCGAGCGGCAAGACGGCAAGCACTTCCCCTTCCGAGACGGCGACGACACCGCCACCGATCTTCTCGAGCGTCTCTGCAGCCAGTAACATGTCTTCCGGGCTGACACCGGCGATGACAAGGTTATGGCTGTCGTGGGCGACAGTCGCTGCGAGCGCACCACGTTTCAGTCCAAAGCCCGTCACCGGTGCGAGCGCCATATGGCCCGTCCCGTGATGCCGCTCGATGACGGCGAGCGTCACGATGTCCTCGTTAAGATCAGCGCCCGATTCATCCGGATTGAACACGTGGCGGACCCGCTTCGTCAACAGGCTGTTCGGCAACACTTGAATGACGTCGACCGCTTCTTCCTTGATCGGCAAGCGGAACGAGTCAGTTGTCAGGTCCGGGAGTTTGAGCTCACCTTTCATCGGCTTCGGCACTTCAATCCCTTCGGCCTCGAACGTGGCTTTCCCCGCTCGAGCGACTACTTCACCATCGACGTAGACGGTTTCGATGTTAACCGATTCGACGTCTGACAAGATAACAAAGTTCGCTTTCTTGCCCGGCGCGATCGCACCGACGTCTTTCAAGCCGTATGCTTCGGCCGCATGAAGGCTGGCGATGGCGTATGCTGTCTCCGGCTTGACGCCCTGACGGATTGCCATGCGGATGTTATAGTCGATACCACCTTCTGCCACGAGATCATCGAGGTGCTTGTCGTCCGTACAGAACAAGAAGCGGTGGGCGTTACTTTCGGTGATGGCCCGACTCACTTTTTCGACGTTTCGCGCGACCGAACCTTCGCGAATCTGGACGTAAAAGCCACGACGGACCCGCTCGATCGCCTCTTCTGCCGTCGTACATTCGTGGTCGGTCATGATGCCGGCTGTCCGGTACACGTTCAACTGATCAGGATTGAGGCCTGACGCGTGACCATCGACGACTTTTCCCGCGAGTTCCGTTTGTGCGATTTTTTGGAGCATGTCCTCGCTTCCGGCTTCGACCGATGGATAATCCATCACTTCCCCGAGACCGTGCACCCCTGGGTCTCCTAAAAATGGCGCAAGGTCTTCGGCGTACAGTTTGGCGCCCGCGTGTTCGAACGGCGTCGCCGGGACGCAGCTCGGGAGCATCATCCGGACGTCGAGCGGCAACCCGTTCGCATCGGCAAGCATATACTCGATCCCGAGCGCACCGTTGACGTTCGCGATCTCATGTGGGTCGGCGATGACCGTCGTCACACCGAGCGGCAGGACTGCTTTCGCAAACTCATGCGGAGGTACCATCGACGACTCGATGTGAACGTGTGAGTCGATGAATGACGGAGCGAGCGTCCAAGACGGGTCATGATATTCCGTCTCCCCTTCGTAACCTTCCCCGATGGCGACGATATAGCCCGAGTCGATGGCGACATCGGTGCGAATCGTCTCGCGGCTATAGACGTCGATGACCGCTACGTCCTTAAAGACGACCGCCGCTTTCTTTTTCTTGGCGGCAATGTCGATCAAATATTGTTTTTCCATCTGTCTGTCTCCTTTTGCAACGTATTTTACCTATCTTATCAAGAATAATCTTTCGGGCGCAATTTCTTTTTGTAGTTGTGCGACAATGAACGCATATCTAATTGAAAGGGGTTACACATATGCAATACAAATTAGGAGACCTGATCCCACAAGTCGACGAGACGGTATTCGTCGCGCCTGGCGCCCACGTCATCGGTGACGTCACGATCGGAGCCCATTCCGGCGTCTGGTTCAACACCGTCATCCGTGGAGACGAGGGTCCGATCCAGATCGGCGCTTACGTCAATATTCAAGACGGGTCGATGATCCATCAATACGAAGGATCACCGACAATCATCCATGACCGTGTCTCGATTGGTCACATGGCGATGATTCACGGGTGTGAGATCGAGGAAGGCTGTCTCATCGGGATGCATGCGACCGTGCTTGACGGTGCGAAAGTCGGGAAAGGCTCGTTCGTTGCCGCCGGCGCCCTCGTCACACCGAATATGCAAATTCCGGAAGGTGTCATGGTCATGGGCGTACCGGCCAAAGTCGTCCGTCCGCTCAATGACGAAGACCGCTTCATCATGGAACGGACCGTCAACAAGTATGCGAAGCGGGCCGAGCAGTATTTGAACACGTGTGAACCGTTAACACCGACACAAAGTTTGTGAAAGCGTTTACAAGATTCATAAATTGTTAACGATTACCCCGATTTTTCTTCATGTTTCCCTTGTATACTGAGGATGTAGTCAAGCCGACGTGTTGAAAGGGGCCAATTGTATGTATCCAAACCATGCACAACTCATGTTAGACCTGTACGCCTCGTCCATTAACCCGAGCTATTGCCTTCACATCGATGATTCGTTCGATGATACGCTAAAAGGTACACATCGAGAGGTTTGGGAACGGATGCAATCGGATAATGACATAGAAGAAGAAACTCAAACTGGGGGAAAATAATTACCATGATTCCGACGAATGTCATTCAAAACTGGCTTGCTGGCAAGCTCAAAAAATAAACTGAGACGTTTTTAAACGTCTCAGCCTGTTTATACATCCAGCTCGAGTGCGGCCACGCCGTGCTCGAGCTTTTTCATGTTCACTCGAAGATCGTCAAACACGCATCAAGCGACTGCCGCGCCTTCGTCGGCGGAACGTCTTCAAATCGTCCGAGTTGGAGCAGACCGACGAACGTCTCCCCGTCCGCCCCGATCATCTCCTGCAGGCGAGCGTCTTCGAAGATACCGCCCGTCCGCCAGACGAGCCCGATGTTTTGCTCGGCACAGAGCAAATGGAAGTTCTGGATGAACGTCGCCGTCGCGAGCAGTGCATCCTTTTGCCCTTTCTCCGTCTCAAACGGCTTCGTCGTCACGTACACACACGCCGCCGCGTTGCGGATTCGTCCGGTAATCTTCTCTCGCTTGGCCTCAGGACCGTCTTGAAACGCCGGTTCGAGCGCGTCTAACAACACGCCTTTCCCGTCTCCATTGAACAAATAAAGATTCCACGGCTCGACTTTGTTATGAAACGGCGCTTGGTGGGCCGATGTCAGCAACTGATACAGCAATGCCGTATCAAGCGGTTCCTCTACAAACATCCGAATCGTCCGCCGCGACTCGATCAACTGTTGTCCGACTGTCTTCTCCATTAGAAATCACTTCCCCTGATGTAGTCTTTTTCATCATAAGTGAAAACGGTTCTCACGTGTAGCAATTTGACCGAAAAGCATGGGAACTTGGTAGCTCATCGTCCCGTATATAGAAATGACTAGACTGTTCTTTTGATTGAAACTTGCACTCCGTTTGAAGACGATACAAATAAGGAGAGGATCACCGTGACCCCACGTTTCAAATCGTTTCTATGTATGTACGCTCTCGTTCGTCATCTTTACAACAGCATGTCAATCCGCGACATCGTCACCTTTGACGATTGACATGAAGAGCGAAGAAGAACAACGCCAAATCGTAGACAACTTCGCGTTCGAAGATTATAAAGCACTGTTTGACGACGTCATCACCGAAGCAAACCAGTTCGACGTTGAGGAACCGCTTCGAAAGTGGGTAATTCGGACATTGTCCCAAGAGAAACTGTATTATGAAACCGACTTGACGGATGAACAAGTCATCACGCTCTCAACGGAAGCGATGAAGCATGACATCGCATGGAAAATGGTCGCAAAAGAGCAGTACAACATTCACGTAACGGAAGAAGAAATTGACCGTTACATTCAACAAGGACCGGAGTGATTTACCGAGTCATCTCGCCTACGCGAGCGCCCTCGGCTTGTCGCTGCAACAACTAAATCATCAGTTCGATCGAGACCTTTATGAAAAGAATACGATTTGGCTAAAGTTGAAACTTGAGTTGGAAAAGAAGTACCAGACAGACGACAACAACGAGCTCGTTGATCGTTATGAAGCGGAAGTCAACGCACAACTAGATTAACCTGATAGATCGACTCGATAAAGTCGCATCGGTCGTTCATACGAAAAGGGGTTCAGTCGTGTTTATGACTGAACCCCTTTTCTTTATCTACCTACAAAATTATGTCGATTGTCCAATCACTTCACACGCGACCAAGTCTTCGAGTGTCTGTCTGCGGACGACGAGACGATGTGTCCCGTCTTTCACGAACACGACGGCCGGGCGGAGCATTTGGTTATAGTTGCTCGCCATCGAGAAGTTATAGGCGCCTGTCGCTTTGACGAGGAGAAGATCCCCGGCTTCGACCGGCGGGATGAGCGAACGGTTCGAGATGATGTCTCCCGACTCGCAGCATGCCCCGACGATCTTCGCTTCAAGCGTCTTCGCTTCATCCATCCGCGTCGCCGCAATGACGTCATATTCGGCATCATAGAGGGCAGGGCGGATGTTGTCTGTCATGCCGCCGTCGACCGAGACGTATGTGCGGACACCGCTCACGTCTTTGACCGTCCCGACTTCATACAGCGTCGCACCGGCGTTGGCGACGAGCCAACGTCCCGGCTCGATGCCGATTTTCGGGAGCGGTAGACCGAATCGCTCCACTTCTGAAACGAGCGTATCCATCACTTCCGTCATCGTAGCGGCAAAGTCGAGCGGGTCGTCCGTCTCGAGATAGGCGACGCCGAAGCCACCGCCGATGTTCAACACATCAGCCGTAAAGCCGGTCTCCCGACGAATCGTCTCGATGAAGTTGACCATCGTCTTGACCGTATTGATGAACAGCGTCGGTTCTTGAATCTGTGACCCGACGTGACAATGGATCCCTTTCAGATGAAGACGTTCCGTCGCGAGTGTTTCCCGAACCGCTTCGAGATACGTGTCGTCATGCGTCGGGAAACCGAACTTCGTATCGACCCCACCCGTCTGGATCGCCTCGTGGGCGCCTCCGACGACTTGCGGGACGATGCGGAGCAAGACGTCGACGTCGACATCATGCTTTACGGCGAGACCCGAGAGCAGACCGATCTCACGCATGTTGTCGATCGTGAAATGGGTGATGCCGTTCTCGAGCGCGAACGAGATGTCTTGCACCGTCTTATTTGACCCGTGAACGTGAATCCGGTCAGCCGGGACACCGGCATGGAGCGCGACGAACATCTCACCGCGTGAGACGACGTCGATGCTCAAGCCCGCCGTCATGACTTTCTCATACACGGCCGCGATCGACATCGCCTTTGACGCATAGAGCGCGTACGTGTTCGGATACTTATCTAAAAATGCGCTCCGGACGAGCCCGAGCCGAGCTTCAAGTTCTGGCTCGCTCATGATATAGAGCGGTGTCCCGTACGTCGCTTGAAGTTCTTGGACGGATACGCCCTCGATCATACAAACGGATTGGTTGCTGGTGTACATAAAATGCCTCCTTCAAAGCGATGCGGGACACGCCATGAGCGTGCGCATAGTTGTTCCGAGTTGTTGGCGTGCCCGGTCCGGGTCACGTCATCGATCTTCGTCTCATTACCGTACAGCTCGACCCGGTCGCCGATTTGAACCGTCTCGTCGACGCGGAGGAAGCTGTGGCTCATGAAAATATTGCTGACGAACGGGAACGCCCGTCCATTAATGTGGACCGGCAAATGCCGGCGAGCCCGCATCAAGCCATCACCATATCCGACTGACAATACGGCGATCCGCTCTTTCGACGGTGCCGTGTAGCCCGTCCCGTAGCCGACGTGTGCGCCGGCCTCGATGTCGTGCACGGCAACGACTTCCGTCTCCCAATGAAACGCCGGGACGAGCCAATCGACCGCCTCGACCGATGAGTAGCCGTAGAGAAAGATTCCGACCCGGACGTGCGTGCAGTGCCCGAGACGCGGATCGGCTTGAAGCGTCGCCGCGCTGTTGGCGGCATGGACGACTTCAAACGAATGCCGTTCGATCAGACGCGTCGACCAGTCGGCAAACCGTTCGACATGGACGCTGTGCTCGATTTCGGCGTTATCGGCGTCGGCGAGCGGAAAGTGTGTGCATAAACCGACGAGATTGAGCTTTTCATCTTGGCAGAACGCTAAGATGGCGAGCGCTTCTTCGAACGTCTTCGCACCGAACCGGTTCATGCCGACGTCGAGCTTCAAATGAAGACGGACGCCGTCGAGCTCATGGCGTTGTGAGACGAGCCAATCGTACGAACCGATTGCTACATCGAGGCGATGGGCATGGACCGCTGCCCAATCATAGACCGGGTTCATGACCAAGACACGCGCCTCTTCCGCATGACTCCGCACTTCTGTCGCTTCCTCGAGCGTCGTCACCATGAAGTGACGCACCCCCTCTGCGTACAGTGTCGTCACAACTGGCTCCATCCCTAAGTTATAGGCGTTGTTTTTCACGACGGCAAACACCGGTCGGCCGAGTGCCTCGATCCGACGTTTGTTCTCGCGAATCGCGTTTAAGTCAATTGTGACTCCCATACACATTGCTCCCTTATTCTTTGACTGCTTCTTTGACGAACGTGATCCAATCGCGATGTGCCGGGATTTGTCCCGTCACGGTCTCGCGGTAACGGGCGAGCATAGTCGTTGCGACCGTCTGGACCCCGCCGCCGATCGAGATATTGTCGACTTCGATGACACTCGTCACTTCAGCTGCTGTACCCGTCAAGAAGATCTCATCTGCTACATACAATTCGTCACGTCCGATATGGCGCTCGATGACCTCGAACCCTTCTTCACGGGCAAGATCGATGACCGTTTGACGCGTGATGCCGTCGAGGACAGAACAGTCGAGTGACGGTGTGAAAATTTTATTGCCTTTGACGAGGAAGATGTTGGCGACGCTCGCCTCGCTGACGTTTCCGTTCATGTCGAGGGCAATCGCTTCGTCATACCCGTCTCGGACCGCTTCTCCTTTAAGGAGTTGCGAATTCATATAGTTGGCTGCCGCTTTCGCTTGCATCGGCATCATCGTCGACGAGACGCGGCGGTATGACGCGACTTTCGCCCGGATACCGACCGTCTTGCTGAAATATTCGCCGAGCGGCCAGCATGAGATGGCAACGTGTACTTTCGTTTCCTGCGTCGGCATGAGTGCCTGCCAAGGTGTGCCGAGGAAAACGAATGGACGGATGTAACACGCTTCAAAGCCGTTGCGTTCGATCAATTCGATCGTCGCTTGTTCGAGCTCGTCGACCGTGTACGGTAGTTCGACGTGATAGTAAGCACACGAACGAACGAGTCGCTCCAAGTGTTCACGGAGTCGGAAGATGGCTGGACCTTCCTCTGTGTGATACGCCCGAATTCCTTCGAAGAACCCGCTACCGTAGTGGATCGCGTGCGTCATGATACTCGTGTTCGCGTCACTCGGCTCGATCCAAGCCCCGTCTTTCCACATCCATTGTCCATATTGTTCCATTGTTCAACTCTCCCATTCACTTTTGATATTTTCTGTCTATTATACGTTACAGGGAGCGTAAGTCATCCACTAGTTGTGTTTTTTCTGCTGTTTTTTCATCTTTTTGCTTGATGACACGGGCTGGCGTGCCGGCGACGACACTTCCTGCCGGGACGTCGACTGTGACGACACTGCCTGCTGCGACGACCGCATTCTCGCCGACACGGACACCTTCTAAGATGACCGCGTTTGCACCGATCATGACCCCGTCTTCGATGATGACCGGATCTTTTGAAGGCGGCTCGAGGACACCTGCGACGACTGCGCCAGCGCCAAGGTGGACGTTTTTACCGAGTGTGCCGCGGGCGCCGATGACGGCGTTCATGTCGACCATCGACCCGTCACCGATGACGGCGCCGATATTGATGACCGCCCCCATCATGACGACGACGTTGTTGCCGATTTGAACGTGGTCACGGATGAACGAACCTGGTTCGATGCGGGCGTTCAACTTCGTCGTGTCAAGCATCGGCACGGCGCTGTTGCGGCGGTCGAACTCGAGGTGCGAGTCGGTGATGACTGACGCGTTCGCTTCAAGGAAAGCGGCCGCACGTTCAGCCGTCGTGAGGAATAGTTTCGACTCGTCCGTTCCGAATGCTTTTGCTTCTTCGATTGTTAGACCTGCCAACTGACCGTTGACGTACAATTTGACTGGCGTTTCTTTCTTGGCATCTTTAATGTATTGTGCGATTTCATAAGCGTTTGTGAGTAACATGAGTGGCCTCCTCGTATAGGTTCGTTAAATTGTATAATCCGGCTGGGCGGTCGAGAATTGTCGCCGCCGCGGCGAGTGCCCCGTTCGCGAAGACGCGTTTCGACAGGGCCGTATGTTTTAATTCAAGCATTTCATCGTCTCCGGCGAAGAGCACCGTATGCTCACCGAAGATCGTACCGCCGCGGACCGAGTGCATGCCAAGTTCGTCGGCACCTCTCGCCTCACGGCGTGACGCACGTTCGTACACCGGCGTCACGTCCCGCTTCGCCTCGATGGCACGGGCGAGCAGTTCAGCCGTCCCGCTCGGCGCGTCGACTTTTTTACGGTGATGCGCTTCGATCACTTCGATATCATAACCAAGCGTGAGCGGCACGAGCTGGTCAAGCAACTGCTTCAACAGCGCAATCCCGTAAGACGTGTTATACGACTGGAAGATCGGGATCTGTTTCGATGCGTCCTCGATCTTTGCCAGTTCCGCTTCCGAGAAGCCCGTCGTCGCGATGACGAGCGGGATTTGCTTGTCTTTCCCGAACGCGAGCACGTCATCTAGCAGCGCCGGGTTCGAGAAGTCGATGACGACGTCGATCGCGGCGTCAACTTCTTTCAGTGAAACGGGATGATCGCCGCCCGCCGGTGAGACGATGGCCGCGACGTTCAAGTTTTGAGCGAGCGCGACTTCTTCAACGATCTGCCCCATCGCGCCGTATCCGTGAATTAACAAGTTCACTGTCTCACCTCATTAAACTGCTCCATCGCCGACAACAGACGTGCCTCGGCCGTCGCGCTCATCGGAACGAGCGGGAGGCGCGGCGAGCCAAATTCGAAGCCGCGGGCGTTCAACGCCGCCTTGACCGGGATCGGGTTCACTTCGGCGAACAGTTCATCGATGACCGGAAGCAAGCGGATCTGCCATGTGCGGGCCGTCTCTAAATCTCCGGCGAGAAGCGCTTCGGCGAGCGCGACCGTCGCTCCCGGATACACGTTCGAGAGCACCGAGACGACACCTTGGGCGCCCCATGCCATGTACGGCAGGATTTGGTCGTCATTTCCGCAGTAGACCGGGAAACCTTCCGGCAAGTGGGCCATCATTTGCGCCATCACCGAGATGTCCCCGCTCGCTTCTTTCAACGCAGCGATCTGTGGGTGTTCGGCGAGTTCACCGACCGTTGCCGGATCGAGGGCGACGCCTGTCCGTGACGGGACGTTGTAGAGCATGAGTGGAATCGGTGACGCGTCGGCGATCGCCGTGAAGTGGGCGATCAGCCCCGCTTGGGTCGACTTATTATAGTAAGGCGTGACGACCATCGCCATCTCGGCACCAAGTTCTGCCGCCCGTTTCGTCTTGGTGATACTTAACGCCGTATTGTTCGACCCTGTCCCGGCGATGATGACGGCACGACCGGCGGCGACTTCGATCGCCTTCGTGAGGAGCGTCTCGAACTCTTCGTCCGTGATCGTCATCCCTTCGCCTGTCGTCCCCCCGATGACAAGACCGCTGACGCCTTCTTTGATTTGATCTTCAATCAATGCTTCCCACGCTGTGAGATTTAACTGACCGTCCGTTTGGAACGGTGTAGCGAGTGCTGTAGCGACTCCTGTGAACATATGATTTCCCCCTTATTTCGTAGCGACTTGCCCGATCATGCACTGGGCGATTTGAACGGCGTTCGCCGCCGCCCCTTTGCGAACGTTATCGGCGACACACCAGAGATGGAACGTGTTCGGTTGCGACTCGTCGCGGCGGACGCGACCGACGTACACTTCGTCCGTCCCGTTCGCATCGAGCGGCGTCGGGTAGACGAGTTCGCTCGGGTTGTCCATGAGGACGACGCCTGGCGCGTCACTGAGGACCGCCTTCACTTCCGCGAGCGTCGCTTCGCGATCGAGCGTGACCGTGATCGAGACGGCGTGGCTGTTACGGACCGGGACGCGGACACACGTCGCCGTCACACCTAATTCTGGTGCGTTCAAAATTTTGCGTGTCTCGTCGATCATCTTTTGTTCTTCTTTCGTGTAGCCGTTCTCGAGGAAGACATCAATATGCGGCAGCACGTTATCGTAGATCGGATACGGGTAGTTTTGCGGCTCTTCACCGCGGGCGCCCCGTTCGAGATCTTCGATGCCTTTTTGTCCCGAACCGGAGACGGCTTGGTAAGACGTATAGGCGACACGCGTCAATCCATACACTTCTGCGAGCGGTGCGAGGGCGACGACCGATTGGATCGTCGAGCAGTTCGGATTGGCGATGAGCATCTTGTCCGGGCCCAGTTCGACTCGGTTCACTTCTGGTACGACGAGCGGGATTCCTGCTTGCATCCGGAACGCGCTCGAGTTATCGATGACGATGACCCCTTGTTCACTCAGACGCGGTGCATACTGTTCACTGATGCTACCACCGGCCGAGAACAAGGCGATGTCGATCGCGTCTGCGTAAATCGCGTCCGACAGTTCACGGATGACGATGTCGCGACCGTTCACTTCGACTGTTTTCCCAGCCGAGCGGGCTGACGCATATAGTAATAGTTCATTGATTGGAAACTCATATTCTGTGAGCACGTCGATCATTTTTTGACCGACGGCGCCTGTCGCACCGATGACGGCAACGTTGTACATGGTAACTCCCCCTTATAAATGGAAACGCTCCGCGATGGCCGCGACCGCCGCTTCAACGTCTTGATCGTTAATCGTGTAAGAGATGCTGATCTCTGAAGTTGTGACTTGATAGAACGGGATCCCGCTCTCACGGAACGTGGCGAACAATCCGGCTGCGACGCCGGTCGCGTCGCGCATGCCGATGCCGACGACCGAGATTTTCGCATGTTCGGTATGACGGTCGATTTTAATTTGCGGGAACGCCTCCGTCAGTTCGGCGAGCGCTTCTTCGAGGAACGCCTCCTCGTCAAGTGGACAAGTGAACGACAGGAACACTTCACCGTCGAACGCTGTCTGACTGATCATGTCGATATTGACGTGACGCTGTGACAACTTCTCGAAAATATCGGCAACCCCTGCCACTGAATGCGGAATATGTTTGATCGAGACGCTGAGCACGTTTTTCACGACGCTCACGCTCGTCACCGCTTTTTGTTCCATCGCCTGTGTCATATCCATGATCCATGTTCCTCCTTCGCTCGATAGCGTCTTCCCTACAAAGATGTTCACATCATATTTTTTGGCCAGCTCGACGCTGCGCATTTCCATCACTTTCGAGCCGAGCGCGCTCATTTCCATCATCTCGTCATACGAGACGGTATCTAGGCGACGTGCCGTTTTATGGATACGCGGGTCGGCCGTATAGACACCGGCGACGTCCGTATAAATCTCACAACGTTTACTGAGGACGGCGGCAAGTGCGACGGCTGTCGTATCCGAACCACCGCGTCCGAGCGTCGTTACATCCCCGAACTCGTTGACGCCTTGGAAGCCGGCGACGATGACGACGTCATTCGTTCTGAGCCTTTCTTCCAACACTTCTTTCCGGATCGCTTTGATCTTACTTTTCGTGTGAATGCCCATCGTGTCGATCCCGGCCTGTTGCCCCGTGAGCGAGATGGCGGCGACGCCTCGTGAGTTCAAGGCGATGCTGAGTAGACTGATCGTCTG
The DNA here is from genome assembly GCF_004337185.1 of Exiguobacterium sp. SH0S2. Classification (NCBI taxonomy): domain Bacteria; kingdom Bacillati; phylum Bacillota; class Bacilli; order Caryophanales; genus Exiguobacterium; species Exiguobacterium sp. SH0S2. The sequence goes on from NZ_SJVB01000005.1 coordinate 167,408, forward strand.
TTCTTCTCCGACGGCGAGCAAGCGGTCGAGCTCACGAATCATCGGACGCTCTGTAATTTGTTTTGCGAGTGACAGGAGCGAATCGGTCGTTTTCCCCATCGCGGAGACGACGACGACGAGTTTCTCGCCAGCAACGACTCGTGTCTGTAAATATTCAGAAATTGCCTGAATCTGTTCGATTGTGGCAACAGAACTTCCTCCAAATTTTAGTACGGTTGTCATCAGGTTCCCCACTTTCATGATGTCGACCAACAGAAAAAGCGGCAGACCGGTAGGAAGCACTCTCCCTACGGTCTGCCGCTTGTACGCGCAGTTGAAAAACGATTAAAAAATCGTTCCGTAGATAGCGCTCCATGGCATTTCATCCATGGCAGTGTAGGCGTTGTTCACGACTACCCCAGCCTTCGTTCGTACGCATGCGAACGTTGACTTCGGCGAATTTCCCCTTTCGGCTCGATCCGGAATGCGTCCGTTTCAATCAAGCTTACTCATGTCATTCGCAACCTCTATCTGTCAGTTGTTAGTTTTAGTTATAACAAATGCTTCCCGGCTTGCCAACCTTTTTTTAGAAAAAAAGAAACTTTCTAAAAATAATCACCACGACTTCTTCATCATCCGATGCGGGATATCGGCGTCTAAAAACTCGTCACCGAACGTCGTATAGTCGAGCCGTTCATAGAACGGGAGCGCCGTCAGTTGAGCGCCGAGCTTCAACTCATGCAGCCCGCTCTCGCGCGCCACATCCTCGATTTCGAGCATCAGCTTTTTCGCATATCCGTTCCCTCTCGCCGATGCGAGCGTGGCGACCCGTTCGACTTTGCCGACACCGTCTCCGATTGGTCGCAGTCGTGCCGTCGTCACGGGCTCCCCGTCTATCATCCCGACAAAATGGATACAGATTGGATCGAGGTCGTCATATTCGAGCGCCGGGTCAATCCCTTGCTCGCCGATAAAGACAACCTCCCGTACGGAACGGGCTCGTTCGATGAGCGACGTGTCGTTGCCGTGTTCAATCGTCAACATGACACCACTCCTTCCTGTAACCGTTTGACGACTTCTGCCGTGGCCCGTTCTAGGTCGACGATCGATTCGAAGCGGGCTTGGGCTTGTTTATGACTGCCACCGCCCCGACCGATGCCAAGGTCGTCTAACGTCCGTTTTAAAAACTTGCCGATGGCGATGTCATGCGTCCCGTCATGCATGAGCAACAGTTTTTGTCCGGTATGATTGGCACCGACGGCAATCCGTCCGGTCGCCGCGATCCGTTCGACGATCATCGTCGTGAGCGTCTCCGCCTCGGTCTTGCCGATGTGCGTGATGACGTAATTGTCCTCTTGTAAGAATGCTGCGACTTTCGCCTTGGCGACCCGGGCCTCGAGCACCTTCACTTCTTTTTCACGTTCGAGTCGCGCCGTCCGCTCTTCGGCGACACGGGCCGCGACCGTCTCGTTCGTCGTCGACAACGTTTGATGGATCGCCCGTAGCGCGGTGCGCGAAGATTGGATGACCGTTAGTGCCCGCATCCCTGCGACATACGTCAAACGAACGTTCCCCCGCACTTTTTTCATCGAGGTCACTTTAATGATCCCGAGCTGGCCGGTCGTCGACACATGCGTCCCTCCGCAAGCGTTATAATCGAGTCCATCGATTTCGACGATCCGAATCGTGCCGGTGCGATCCGTCGCTTTACGTAACCGGTCATGCTCGACTTCGCCATCCTGTAATTCAAAAATGTGAATCGGTCGGTTGTCGAAGATGATCTGCTGAACGTCACGTTCTAACGTTTCGATTAACTCCCAATCGAATGATTCGGCCGCGATCTCGATCGATGAATCGTCAGCACTGATTCCAAAACTGAGCGTCTCGATACCGTATCGGTCTTCAAGCAAGGCCGTCAGCACGTGTTGCGCCGTATGTTGGATCGAGTGGTCGTGACGTGTCGCTGCGTCGATTTGACCGATCACTACCGTTGCTTCGTCGATTGGCTCGTTGACGAGGTGCCACACGGTCGAGTCGTCACGTTGCACATCTAAAACGGCTTGTCCGCCAATCGTCCCTGTATCGGCCGGTTGTCCGCCACCTTCCGCGTAAAAATGTGTTGCTGCAAGCGCGATCCACGTGCCCCGCTCATCTTCCCGCTGCGCTGTCACCGTCGTTTCAAATTGCCATGAGTTCATATTGGTCGCCACCTTTTCTGCATGATATGTTCAGACAACTAGTCTGATTTGGTCTATAATAAGTAACACTTACCCTTAGGTCAGGAGCGATATGTATGTTACAGATTGATAAAAAGTCCCCGCTACCTATTTATTATCAAATCGAAGCCTATTTAAAGCAACAAATAGACGCTGGCGAGCTCCAACCCGGCGAATCGATCCCGTCCGAACGGGAATATTCGGAGCGGTATAACGTCAGCCGGATGACGGTGCGCCAGGCGATCACGAACCTCGTCAACGCTGGTTATTTGAGCCGTCAAAAAGGACGTGGTACGTTCGTCGCCAGTAAAAAAATCACGATGGCGTTGTCCGGTTTGACGAGTTTCTCAGAAGAAATCAAACACCGGGGCATGCGCCCGTTCAGCCGTCTATTGTCATTCGACACGATTCCGGCCTCGAATAAAATCGCGCAGAAATTGAATGTCGCAGCCAGTACGCCGGTCTATGAGATGAAGCGTCTCCGACTCGCCGACGAGGACGTGCTCGCTTTAGAGACCGCCTATATCCCGGTCGCCTTATTGCCCGAACTGACCGAGGCAGATGCCGTCGGCTCGATTTATGAGTTCGCCGAACAGTCCGGACTGCGTTTGAAAAACGCGACACAGACGCTCGAAGCCCGAAGCGCCGGACCTGTTGAAGCGAAGCTGTTGACCATCTCCCCGAACGCGCCCGTCCTATTGATCGACCAACGGACGTATCTCGAGAACGGCGACATGTTCGAATACAGTCGTTCTTTGTTCCGCGGCGATGCGTATTCGTTCACTGTCGCGATGGAACGCACCTAAAAAAATGGTTTGCCCCGCTGAGGGCAAACCATTTTTTATTGGGCTTCGTATGTGATGCCGGACGGGTCGAGCATATAAGACTCGAGCTCCGTCTCCGTCATCGCTTCGACTTCGTTGCCGGAATCCGCTTGTTGCACACGGTACCGGACCTCGTCGAGCAACGGTTCGTTCAAGAAGTAATAGAAGTGGCCGTCATTGCCACGCGCACCTTCTCCGGTCAATTGATATTGAACCGTGTTGTTAAGGGCACCGACGTCTTCGATCAAACGCATATAGTCGTTCGGTCCAAGCGTCGTCTGCATATTGTCACCGACCGATTTGAGCACTTTATCATAGTTGTTGATCAATGACGTGCCGAGCGACTGCTCGAGCACGGCGTTGATGACTTCCATTTGACGTTGGCCGCGCCCGATGTCCCCGCGCGGGTCGTCATAGCGGTTTCGAACATAAGCGAGTGCTTCTTCACCCGACAACTGCTGAAGGCCGGCTTCGACTTGGACGGCTTCACGGGATGCGTCATAACTCTTCTGTTCAGACGAGAACGGAACGTCGATTTCGACGCCTCCGACAGCATCGATGAAGTCGACGAATCCTTGGAAGTTGAGCGACACGACGTGGTCGATTTCAACACCGACTAGGTCTTCGACCGTATTCGTCGACATGCGCATACCGTTGTTCGGATCCGACTCGTCCATCGATCCGAAATAGTAGGCGTGCGTGATTTTGTCTTGATCGAGACCGGTCTTACCGTAAGGGATATCGAATCCTGTGTAATCGATATTGACGTACGAGTCTCGCGGAATGCTGAGCATCGTCGTCTGCTTGTCTTTCTTGTTCAAAATGACGACAATCATGACGTCAGAGCGACCGAACTCCCCTCGCGCTTTCTTTTGCGGGGAGAGGTCGGTCCCGAGCACGAGGAAACTTTCGGTGTCCTCTTTATCAAACCGGGTCGGTTCGATCGTCGGGTCGTCCTCGAGCGTCACTTGTGTGCCGGACAACATGTTGTGCGCTTTATAAAAAGCCGCCCCATACATGCTAGAGCCGACGATGACGGCAATGAGGATCAGCGAGCTGAACACTTTATAAAACGTAGACGGACCTTTACGCCGTCTACGCGCCTGGGTTCTTGAGTTCATGTTTTTCTCCTTCACGGTCGAATGATACGAGCTTCACTTATTATAGAGGAATCCTCGAGTTTTGTCGAAAACGTTTTGATGACAAACTCATTTCCATACAATTTCCCATAATCGCAACCAAAAAAACCTGGGGACGTGCGTCCCCAGGTTGAACGGTTATGAGCGGATCGAGAAGAACCGTGCGGCTGCTTCGCTTCCGCGTGCCTGCAAAGCTTGCGCGCACTGTGAGGCCGCCTCGGTATCAAGTACGATCGTGACACTCGGATGCGCCTGCAAAATCGTCGCGGGCCAATCGACAGACGGCACACTCTCGATCATGTGATGGACCGCGTTCGCTTTTCGGTCTCCCGTTGCGACGAGAACAATCTCGCGCGCGTTCATGATCGTATCGAGTCCCATCGTGATCGCGTGCGTCGGGACTTCTTCGCTTGCATCGAAGAAGCGGCGATTCGCCTCCCGCGTCGACTCAGTGAGCGCTGTCACGTGCGTCTTCGCATCGAGCGCCGTCCTCGGTTCGTTGAACGCGATATGCCCGTTTTCACCGATCCCGAGCAGTTGAAGATCGACACCGATTGATCGGACGAGCTGTTCATACCGCTCCGCTTCAGCATCAGGATCTTTTGCGTCACCACGCGGAAGATGGCTTTCTTTGAACGGAACATCGTTGAACAGACGTTCTTCCATGAAATGATAGTAGCTTTGAGGATGACTCGGAGCAAGCCCGATATATTCGTCCAAATTGACGCTTGTCACATGGCGGCAATCGAGCTGGTCCTGCTTGAACATCTTATACATCCCGACCGGCGTGCTCCCCGTCGCCAGCCCGAGCACGAACTCACGTTTCCCGGCCAATCGCTCTTTAATGAGCGTATAGGCAATCTGTTCAGCGTCCGCTGGTGTCTTCGCTACTAATATATTCATTTCACGTCCTCCTTCTCAAATCCGATGCGTCCTTGGTGAATTGTCTGCTCGACCGTCAATGACTCGTCCCAGATGACGAGATCAGCGTCAAACCCGGCTGCGATTGACCCTTTTTTACTCATGCCGAACTCCGCGGCTTGGTTCGCGGACGTCATCTTCACTGCTTCTTGAATCGTGCAGCCGGTGAAGGCGATGATGTTGCGGAACGCCGCGTCCATCGTCAACACACTTCCAGCCAAGTTACCGGCTTCAAGCCGCGCTGCGCCATCCTCGACGATGACCGGTTGTCCCCCGAGCTCGTAACGCCCGTCCGGAAGACCTTTCGCCCGCATCGCATCCGTGATGACGACGAGACCGTCTGCGCCTTTCAAGCGATACGCGAAATCGACCATCTCGGGGCGGCTGTGAATCCCGTCCGGAATAATTTCAACCATGACGTCCCGTTCTAACAGGCAGTAACCGACCGTCCCCGGTTCACGGTGGTGCAACCCGCGCATTTGATTGTATAAATGTGTGCCGTGCTTCACGCCAGCCGCTTTGTTCTCGGCAAACGTCGCATTCGTATGACCGGCTGAGCCGATGGCACCCGATTCAATCATTACTCGCTCAAGCTCTCGTGCGCCCGGACGTTCCGGTGCGTACGTGACGAGTCGGATGTGACCGCCCGCCTCGTCTTGCCAGATGCGAAACTGTTCGGCGTCAGGATCGATAATATATTCTGCGGGTTGAGCCCCCGCGTTCTCGACGTTGACGAACGGTCCTTCTAGATGGATACCGCCAACCGTCGTCTCGTTTGACTCGATGACGTCACGGACAGACTCGAGCGCCTTGGTGATTTCTTCCGGTGACTGCGTGATCGTCGTCGCAAAAAACGAGGTCACTCCTTCGGCGAGCATCGATTGACTGAGGAAACGTAACCGGTCTCGGTCCGCATCCATCGTGTCGACGTCATAACCCCCGTGGACATGTATATCAATCATGCCCGGTGTCACGAGTTTTCCTGCGACATCGATCACTGTCTCATCTCCAGCCTCATAGTCAGCCATCGCCCCGACCGCTTCAATCGTTTTCCCGTTTATCCGAACGTAACCCTGTTCCCACGTCTCCTGTCCAGAAACGAGGTGTGCGTTAATAATCACCATCATCAGTCATCCACCCTTTCACTACTATTCTCGACAATAGCATAACAAAAATCAGTATAGTTGTATAGACCAATTTGTCCATTTTAAAAAAACATCAAATCATCAGTCATTTGCCCGACTTCCCTGCGACTCAAACAAAAAAAGGCTGAACCTGGGCGAACCAGATCTAACCTTATTTTGTCACGCCGTCTCTTCGACAGCTGCTTTGGCATTGTATCGTTTGACGATATGGACGAGGCGCATGAACAAGAGCACTGCCCCGGCGGCAAGTCCGACGATGAGCCCGATCCAATAACCATCGGGACCGAAGCCGAACCGTTCCGCGAGTAAGAAACCGAGCGGCAGCCCGATCACCCAGTAGGCGATGAGCGACAACACGAGCGTCACGTTGACGTCCTTGAAACCGCGCAAGATGCCTTGAATCGGGGCGGCGACGGCGTCAGACAATTGGAAGAAGACCGCAAAGATCATGAAGTGGGCCGCAAGTTCCACGACAGCGGCGTCATTCGTATAAATGGCGGCGACGCGTTCATTCTGCCAGAACAACAAGGCGCCTGAAAATGATGATACGGCCAGACAGAGCGCGATCCCAATCTTGGCATAGCGCACCGCGTCTTGGAGCCGACGGGCACCGAGTTCATAGCCGACGACGATCGTCAAAGCGCTCGAAGCGGACAACGGCAACATATAGACGAACGAGGCAAAGTTGATCGCCGCTTGGTGGGCGGCGACGATATTGTCCCCGTACTCGCTAAGGAGTAGTGTCACGGCCGCGAAGATGCTGACCTCGGCAAAGATGGCGAGGCCGATCGGCGTCCCGAGCTTGAGCAGCTCTTTTTGGCGCGGCCATGCTAAACGATCCGGCGCGCGCAGGAACCGATACTCAAGGAACGGTTTCCCGCTCCGGACGAACGCGAACGCCATGAAGAAGAGAAGCCAATACGTGATCGCAGAAGCGATGCCGGCCCCGATGCCTCCATAAGCAGGAAGTCCGAGCTTCCCGAAAATGAAGATGTAGTTTAACCCGACGTTAATGGGTAACCCTAATAGTATAAGCAACATGGAAATTCGGGTTTTTCCGAGTGAATCCATGAGCGTCCGGAGCACGTTGAACAAGAACATCGGCAAGACGCCGAATCCGAGCGCGAGCAAATAACCTTTGGCGATTCGTTTTCCTTCCTCACTTAGCCCCATCCCGTCCACTGCGGCCGGAACGAGGAACGCACCGAGGACGAGTGTCGCGATGCTCAGTCCGATCGCTAAGTAAACGCCTTGATACAACGTCCGTTGGATATGTTGGATATTACGGGCCCCGAGCGCCTGAGCGACAATCGGTGCGACTGCAAGCAGAATCCCGCTCAGTCCCGTATAGACCGGCATCCATAGACTCGAGCCGACACCGACGCCAGCCAAGTCGACGGCTCCGGCTCGGCCTGACATGACCGTATCGAAGAAGCTGATTAAGTAGAATGATACTTGCGTGACCAAAATCGGAAAGAAAATCGTGAAGAACAATTTTATTTTTTCGTTAAGTGAATGCGTTTGATACATGGACAACCCTCATCTCATTTCAGAAAGGAACAAATTCGGATGAATCAACGGAATGCAGAGAAGCTAAAGTACGAACTATTGGAAACATGGAATACGTTCAACCATTATATGACCGAAGCGCTCACCTTTCAAAACACAGAAGACGTGCATCAGGCCCGGGTCCATTTGCGCAAGTTGCTGACGTTCATGCAACTGTACGAAACGAAACCTTCCACGTATCGGCAATTGAAACAGCTGATGGAAGCGCTCGGCGCGGTCCGTGACGGGGACGTGTTGCTCCAAGGTCTCGCAATCGAGACCGGGCTCGAGCAGGCGTTTGCCGATCACATGGAAGCGAACCGCGCCAAAGACCGGACGTTATTAAATTCGCGCGTCACCGAAAAGATGACGCCGTCGCTCGACCAACAAGTGCGCCGCTTCATCGGCGGTCAATTGTATCGCTCGTTAAAGAAGCAAGACGCCTCAGCGTTTCTCGATAAGGCAAAATCGGAGCGGAAACGCCGCGTCGAGTCCCACCACCACGCCACATCAAAGCATGACCGGCTCGAGGCACTCCATAAAGTCCGGCTCGCCGTGAAGCGTGAACGCTACTTGCACGAGTACTTGATAAACTACGAAGAAAAGGCCTCGAAAGACCAGGTCCAAAAGTTGAAACGGCTCCAAACAGAGCTCGGTGAGATGAATGACCGTCATCAATTGCTGCTGCGCTGGACCGATTTTTCACCGCCGACCGAATACGTTTCGGCGTATGAACGACTCATCGACACACTGCACGAGCAACTTGACGCTTCTGTCGACGCCATCAAGCTCTAGCGTGACGTGTAGCGTTCGACGAGTAGTTCGAGTAGCTTCATACCAGCAATCGAATTGCCTTTTGAGTCGAGCGCGGGACCGAAAATCCCGAAGCCGACGTCGCTCAGTCCGAGTTCGTGCTTCCCAGTCGCGAGAATCGCACCCGACACCCCGCTCTTCCCTGGCAGACCGACACGAACCGCAAACTCACCGGAAGCGTCATACATGCCGCACGTCGTCATGATCGCTTTGACGATGCGGACGACCCGCCGCGGAATCAACTCTTCGCCTGTGACCGGGTCTTCCCCGTTGCCCGCGAGCACCCGTCCGATGCGGGCCAACTCAAAACAGTCGATCTCGATGGCACATTGTTTCGTATAGACGTCGATGATCTCATCGACGTCACCTTCCACGATGCCGTGGTGGCGCATGAAATAAAGCAAGGCCCGGTTCAAGTCGGTCGTCTCGTATTCCGAGCGGGCGACTTTTTCGTTGTACGTCACTTCTTCGACCGGCACGCCGAGTAACGTCGCTAAAAATTGACGGAACTGATAAATTTTAAGTTCCGCCGTATCCCCTAATATCATGCTCGTGACGGCTAGCGCCCCGGCGTTAATCATCGGATTGAGTGGTTTCGATGGCACAGTCTCTTCGAGCTTGGCGATCGAGTTGAACGCATCACCCGTAGGCTCCATTCCGACTTTCGAGAACACGAAGTCCTCGCCGAACTCCATCAACACGTAACAAAGCGCGAGTGCTTTCGAGACGCTTTGAATCGTAAACTTATGATGGACATCACCCGCATGGATGTAAGAACCGTCAGGCAGGCAAATCGCCACGCCGAGCAAGTCATCCTTGACATGTGCGAGCTCAGGGATATAATCCGCAACTTTTCCTTGAGCCGTATACGGACGACACTCGTCGACCAAATGCGCCAACTGTTGTTCTAATACGTTCATCAAAATCACCTCATATCCGATAGTTTACAACCGGCTCATCTTATCATATCTTCTCAAGCTTAGCCATCAGGCGGACCGTCATCTTTGGACGATCCTGGCTTGTACCAGTCTTCGTCGGCCCAAATGACCGGCGGACTTTCCTCATCCCCGGCAAGCTTCTCTCCATGTCGGTTCATCGCGGCGATGAATGCGACAATCCCAACGACGACAATCGAAGCTGTGATGCCGAACCAAACCATAGTCGCCCCTCCCTTTCATCCGTGACAATTTCGTCTAGAACCGTGTGATACTTATCCTATGTCTACACCCATATTCTCGGTACGGTTAATTCGAAGACTATATAGAAATGGGTGAATCAATTGAACAACATTGCGATTATCGGGGGCGGCATCACGGGTATGGCCGCTGCCTACTATGCGAAACAGGCCGGTGCACACGTCACACTCTATGAATCGAGTGATCGGATCGGCGGGAAAATCAAGACGGTTTATCGGGACGGATTTGTACTCGAATGCGGTCCCGACGGTTATATGGCCAGAAAGCCGACGTTGACCGAGCTCATCACCGAACTCGGTCTTGATGAACAGCTCGTTCGTTCACAGACCGGCACGTCTTACATATACGTTCGCAACAAGTTACGGCAAATGCCAAACGGTTCTGTCATGGGCATCCCCACGAAATTTTGGCCGATGGTGAAGACCGACCTGTTCACGTGGCGTGGAAAGGCTCGGGCCGGGATGGACTTGGTGCTCCCCCGCGTCTATGCGGGCGAAGACATTTCGCTCGACACGTTTTTCCGGACCCGGCTCGGCTCTGAAGTCGTCGAATCGATGATCGAACCACTCCTGTCAGGCATTTATAACGGGACGCTTCAAGATATGAGCATCGAGTCTACTTTCCCTCAGTTTATCACGATTGAACAAAAAACACGCAGCTTGATTCTCGGCATGAAAGCACTCACGCCGCCTGTACAAGCCGGAGTGAAACCGCGTGAGGCCGGGAAGTTTTTATCGTTACAAAACGGGCTCGGAATCCTCATCGAGGCGCTCCGTCCGTCGATCGACCGCCTCTACACCGGCACCCGTGTCGCCTCGGTCCGCCCTCATGAGATCGAACTCGAGGACGGCACGATCGAACAGTTTGACGGCATCATCTTAGCGACTTCGCCGAATGCGCTCGGCCCGATCCTCGGAATCCCCGAGGCGGAGCGATTATCTCAATTGAAGCGCACCTCATCGATCACCGTCCTCGCGGCGTTCGACGAGAAAGATGTGGCGTCACTCGACGGGACAGGTTACGTCATCGCCAAAGCGGAAGCCAATGCGTTGACCGCCTGCAGTTGGATGCATAAGAAATGGCCCCACATGGCACCGAAAGGTAAGGCGCTCTTGCGCGTCTATATCGGTTCCGATCACGTTCCCGACTTATTAGCCGCAGCGGATCAAGCGGTCGCCGAGTTTGCGTTAAACGAGCTCCGCAAAATTCAACACGTCGGGACACCGCTTTTCACGAAAGTCGAGCGCCACGTCGATACGATGCCACAATACGAGGTCGGTCATAAGCAACATGTGCACGCGTTCGAACATGCCTTGGCCGCTCTCGATGGCGTCGAGGCGTGCGGGGCGATCTTACACGGGGTCGGGCTTCCCGACTGTGTCGATTCCGCCAAACAGGCCGTCATGCGGGCGATGACGGCGAAGCAGGCGGTGCGCTCATGAAACGGATTGATTACAACGAGAACCCGTTCATCGTCATCTGGGAAGTGACGCGCGCCTGCGCCTTGTCTTGCGTCCATTGCCGGGCCGAGGCGCAGTACCATCGTTACCCGGATGAATTAGACACGGCGCAAGGCAAAGCGCTCATTCGTGACATTTACGCGATGGACAACCCGATTCTCGTCTTCACAGGCGGCGACCCACTCATGCGTGAAGACTTGTTCGAGTTGACTGAATACGCGGCGTCACTCGGCATGCGCGTCTCAATGACTCCATCAGCGACGCCACGGGTGACTCATGACGCGGTCAGACGGGCCAAAGCGGCCGGGTTGACACGCTGGGCGTTCTCACTCGACGGTGCCGACGCGAAAGCGCACGATTATTTCCGGGGGACACGCGGCAGCTTCGAGCGGACGATTCGCGGCATCTCCTATTTCCGGGAGGAAGGCATGTCGTTCCAAATCAATACGACCGTGACCGAGTACAACGTCGACCAACTGCCAGAGATCGCGAAACTCGTTGGTGAGCTCGGCGTCTCGGTCTGGACGCTGTTCTTCCTCGTCCCGACCGGTCGCGGCTCGCTCCTGCAACCGATCTCGCCGGAACGACATGAGGACGTGCTGCGCTGGGCGTTCGCGCTGCAAGAACATGTGCCATACATCATCTCGACGACCGAGGCCCAGTTCTATCGCCGGGTCGCCCGGCAAGAAAATCAAAAACGGAAAGACGCAGGACTCGCGCCGATCGGTCATCCACATGACGACCTCGCCAAAGCGCCACGCGGGACGAATGACGGCAACGGCTTCGTCTTCATCTCTCACACCGGTGATGTTCAACCGTCCGGCTTCCTGCCGATCAACTGCGGCAACGTCAAAACGACACCGCTTGCCGAGATTTATCGGGAACATCCGGTGTTCAAGACGCTGCGTGACCCGGACACGCACGGCGGCAAATGCGGCTACTGCGAATACCGTTACTTATGCGGCGGATCGCGTGCCCGAGCCTACGCCGTCACCGGCGACTATAAGGCAGAGGAACCGTATTGCACGTATCAACCTGAACACGCGAAATAAGGAGCGCAGGCCTCGGCCTGTGCTCCTTATTGTTTAGTACGCCACCGTCGTCGGACGGAGCGTCAATTCTCCGTTCTCGACGTCGATCATGACGGTCTGACCATCCTCGACGTCACCGGCGAGAATGCTGCGCGCGAGCTTCGTCTCGATCGTCCGTTGTACGTAACGGTTGATCGGACGGGCGCCGAACTGTGGCTCGTACGCTTCGTCGGCGATGAACGCTTTCGCCGCGTCCGAGATTTCGATCCGAATCGAGCGTGCCGTCAAGCGGCTGCCCATCCGAGCGACCGCTTTCTCGACAATCTGTCCGATTTGGGCGCGCGTGAGCGGATGGAACAAGATCGTTTCATCGACCCGGTTCAAGAACTCCGGCCGGAAGTGGCGACGGAGCCGCTCGATGACTTGACGTTCTTCCTCTTCATCGATGACACCGTCTTTCGCGGCCTCGAGTAAAATATCGGCCCCGATGTTTGAAGTCATGATGACGATCGTGTTCTTAAAGTCGACGACGCGACCGTGTGAATCGGTCAAGCGACCGTCATCGAGCAATTGTAGCAAGATGTTGAACACGTCGGCGTGCGCTTTCTCGACTTCGTCAAGCAAGAGCACCGAGTACGGGCTGCGGCGCACCGCTTCTGTCAATTGACCGCCCTCTTCGTAGCCGACATATCCTGGAGGTGCCCCGACGAGGCGAGATACGGCATGTTTCTCCATGTACTCACTCATGTCGAGACGGACGATGTGGTCTTCAGAATCGAACATCGCTTCGGCGAGCGCTTTCCCGAGTTCGGTCTTCCCGACCCCGGTCGGACCGAGGAAGAGGAACGAGCCAATCGGACGGTTCGGGTCTTTAATGCCGGCCCGGGCCCGGATAACGGCGTCGCTGACGAGTCGGATCGCCTCATCTTGTCCGAAGACACGTTGATGCAGCACCGTCTCGAGGTTGAGCAACTTGTCGCGCTCACCTTCTGTCAACTTCGTCACCGGGATGCCCGTCCATTTCGAGACGACCTCGGCGATCTCTTCTTCCGTCACTTCTTCCCGGACGAGTTCACGCGTCACCGAGCCGGCGAGACGTTCCGCTTCAGCGAGGTCACGTTCGAGCTCTGGAATCCGTCCGTACTTCAACTCGGAAGCCCGATTCAAGTCGTAGCGGCTCTCGGCTTCTTGCAGTTCGAGCTTCACTTTCTCGAGGTCCCCGCGAATGTGTTGGACGCGGTGTGTCGACTCTTTCTCGTTCTCCCAGCGCAGGCGGAGCGCATCCGCTTGTTCACGCGTCGAGGCGAGCTCTTGCTGGAGCACGTCGAGACGTTTTTTCGAAGCCTCGTCGCTCTCTTTCTTCAAAGCAGCCTCTTCGATTTCAAGTTGCATGACGCGACGTACGAGTTCGTCGAGTTCCGCCGGCATCGATTCCATCTCGGTCCGGATCATCGCGCACGATTCGTCGACAAGGTCGATTGCCTTGTCCGGCATGAACCGGTCGGTGATGTAGCGGTTCGACAGTACAGCCGCCGCGACGAGCGCATTATCATGAATGCGGACGCCGTGATGGATCTCAAAGCGTTCTTTCAATCCGCGCAAAATCGAGACCGTGTCTTCGACGTCCGGCTCGGCGACGAGCACTTGCTGGAAGCGACGTTCGAGCGCCGGGTCTTTTTCGATATATTGGCGGTACTCATCGAGTGTCGTCGCGCCGATACAGTGAAGTTCACCGCGGGCGAGCATCGGTTTGAGCATGTTGCCCGCGTCCATCGCGCCTTCCGCTTTGCCGGCCCCGACGATCGTGTGCAACTCGTCGATGAAGAGGAGGATCTTCCCTTCCGCCTCTTTCACTTCGTTCAAGACCGCTTGTAACCGTTCCTCGAACTCGCCGCGATATTTGGCGCCGGCGACGAGCGAGCTCATGTCGAGACTGAAGATCGTCTTGTCTTTTAAGCTTTCCGGGACGTCACCGCGGACGATGCGCTGGGCAAGTCCTTCGACGATCGCCGTCTTCCCGACCCCTGGCTCCCCAATGAGCACCGGGTTGTTTTTCGTCTTCCGGCTCAAGATGCGGATGACGCGGCGAATCTCACTGTCACGCCCGATGACGGGGTCGATCTTTCCGGTCTTCACTTCTTGAATCAAATCACGGCCGTACTTCGTCAAGACGTCGTACGTCGCTTCCGGTGACTTCGACGTGATGCGTCGGTTGCCGCGCACGGCGACGAGCGCCTCGCGCAACTTGTCCTCGGTCACGCCTTTACGCTCGAGCATCGCTTGCGTCTGGCTCTTGTTGAGGAGAATTCCGAGTAGGACGTGTTCGACCGAGACGTACTCGTCACTCATACCGGTCGCTTCACGCTCGGCCGTCGTCAACACGTTAAGCAGCGAGGCCGAGATCATCGGTGTCGTCGGATTTTGAAGTTTCGGTGCGTTCTTGAGCGCCATTGCTACTTCTGCTTCTATCTCCGCGACGTTCAACTCCATCTTTTGCAACAACAGTGGAATGATGCCATCAGCTTGCGAAATCATCGAGGCGAGGACGTGCCATTCATTCATCTCGCTATGATGATACTGTTTAGCAAGTGCTTGCGAACTGACGATCCCTTCATGCGCTTTATCTGTAAATCGATTGAAATCCATGTTGTTTCCTCCTTATGCTCAGCGTTCTAGTTGTTCATAAACAGACCGGTGGGCGGCGTCGAGCGGCAAGTCGACCTCGAGTTGGATGAACAAATCGGACCGGACTTTTGAAGCGGTCATGAAACCACGACCCGGAATCCGCATCCGTTGGCCCGGACGTGAGCCCGGTTTGACTTTAAGCTTGACGCGGCCGCCGTCGAGCGTCGCCACGACGACTTCGGTACCGTCTAGGAAAGCGAGTGGCCGCAACCGTTTGACGGTGATGACGTTCGCTCCTTCTCGTCGATACGTCTCGTCATCGGTGAAATGGAGTTCGACGTACACATCGCCCCGGTCGCCTGATTGACCGACTTTGCTGCTCTTGCCTTTCAGTCGAAGTTTTTGGCCCTCATGGGCGCCTTGCGGAATCTTCACGTTGACCGTACCCGTTTGCAGGCGCAAACTCACTTTCGAATCACTCGTCAACTGACTGAGCGGCACGTTGACCCGGACCGTCTCATCTAAATCTTCTTCTACCGCTTGGTTGAAGAAACTTCCGAACATGTCGTCGAATCCGAACGTCCGCGACGTCGTGCGTGATCCGCCACCGAACTGACGGAACAAGTCTTCAAATTGCGCCGAACCTTCCCCGTATCCGTCACCGTCATACGTCCCTTGACCGAACGTCGGGCCTTCCGGACTGCCGTAACGGTCATAATTCGCTTTCTTGTCAGGGTCGCTCAACACATCGAACGCTTCTTGGATTGCTTTGAACTGATCTTGTGCCCCCGGCTCTTTATTCACATCCGGATGATATTGTTTCGCTAGTTTTCGATAAGCTCGCTTAATGTCTTGGTCGGATGCCTGTTTCGACACGCCAAGCACGTCATAGTAGTTTTTCGTCATCTCGATTCACCTCACCTTATTCTTTCCCGTTTCTGTTAAGTCTATTCTACCGATTTGGTCAAAGAAGGTCAAAGATTTTCCTCGTTACAATACATACGAAAAAAAGAGGCGCTTCGTTTCATTACGAAGCACCTCTTCTGTTAAAAGTAAACTTTCGGTGTATCCATGCCTTCTTCGAACACGATTGTCACTTCTTGTGTGCCACCGAGTGAGGTGACATTGATACGGACCGGGACGTTCCGATTGTATTCCCAACGGTTCTCAAGCAAACCGACGACGTGTTGCGTGAAACCGACGAGTTCGGCCCGGCTGTAGAATTGAATCGGGATGTCGATCTCGATGCGTGACAAGTCACCGTTCTGATAGAATCCTTTACCGATCATGCCGCTGAAGTCAGGGAAGACATCAGCGATTCGGTCGCTAAACAACGTGAACTTCTGTGCGTCATCACGCACTTCGGTCGTCGCCGTATTCGATGGGAAGTAGTAGTACTTCTCGTCGATTGCTTTCCAATCAGACGCGGCTACTTCCGCACCTTCCCCGACGAACGCTGACTTGACATAATTGCCAGGTGTCGGTGACCCTTGCGCCGACTTCATGTATAGGGCAACGTTAATGTCAAGACCCTTAAAGTCTTCACGCTTCCGCAGTTGTGCGACGAGTTCATTTGCCATCCGTTCCCCTTCTGCGATGACTTTTTTCGCATCTAACTTTTCCGTATAGGTCGGACCGAAGTTCGGGGCCTGGAAGACGTACTCACGGTTCAAAATGAGGGCGAATGAGACGCCATCGAGTTGATATCCGCTATCCGTCTTTGTCATATAGTTTTGTTCGATGAGCGACGCCAAATAGAGCGGCGACTTCTTGTTTTCTTCAACGAACTTGTCCTCTGCCACTTCTGCCGTCCCGTTCGCATAGGCCGGGTTGAGCGGTGTCAGGCCTTCAGACGTTTTATCTTTTCGTCCGAGCAGACGAGAGACGTCTTCAGCCGTCAATAATTGCCCTTCTTGATAAACGTATTGTTCAGGCGCGAACGCGCCGGTCGAATGGCGCATGAGACCAAGCTCGACTTCTTCTAGTTCGAGCGATGAGCTGACTTGGCGTTGGGCGAGCCCGCGCGCTGCTGCCGGCTTGAACGGAATCACCATCTGGTAATACGAGTCACGCGCTTCAATCGCTTGTGTGACACCTTCTGACGTCGTCTCGTTCCCGGTCGGCGTCACTTCTTCTTCCCCCATCGGAATTTTCATTGAACACCCACCGAGAAATACCGTCGCGGCGAGGGCGGGGATTATTATTTGTTTCCATTTCATCTATGTCCAAACTCCTTTGACGAATCAATTCGTTATACACTTCGTCCATTATAACAAAATCGTCTGTTGAAAAAAGTGTCGAAGCGGAATCAGTCGAGAATCACAAAAATACGTCCCTCGACTTTCATCGAAGGACGTATGATCAAGTTTTTGAAGACGGCCGGCGCCGGTGTGTGAAGAACAATAGGCCGAGTACGATCAAGACGAGGCCAATCACAGTAGCCCACGTCTCGGTCGTGCCGGTCATTGGCAATGTGCCTTGCTCAGGTGACACGGGCGTGGTCGGTTCTGGTACGTATGCTTCCTCATCTTCCCGTTCCGGAATCGCTTGTTTGACGTGGACTGTCGTTTCCGCCGACCGAGAGACGCGAGCTGCCTCGTTGACTTCAAACGTGAACGTGACCCGGTTCGTCAAAATCCCCCCGGCTCGAACATCGTATGACGGCAGCAACACTTTTTCTAGTTCGAGCACGACTTCCTCGCCCGGAATCAATCCGTTCTCGACTTCAGCGAGCGCTCGCATCCCGTCGCGGAGCACCTCTGTCGTCTCGCGTTGTTCTTTCGCCGTCAAAGCGCCGCTCGTCCACTCTTCCACCACGTCGACGAAGTAAAGGGTGACGTTCGACGTATTCGTGAGCGTGTACGTATAGAGGATCGTCTCGCCCGGATGAACCGTTTGCGGGTTCGCGACTTTCGTGACCGTGAAATCGATCCGGTTGAGCAAAACGATTTGCTGACTTTCGGCGTTAACGACACGACCCGATTCATCAGTCGCAGCGACACGGAAGATGTTCCCAACTTCCGGATGCATCACTTGGTCGTAGTCGCTCGGCACATCGAGAATTACAGTCGTTTCGACGCGTTCGCCGGAAGCGAGACCATCGTCACCGATGAGCGCCGTCAACTTGCTGCGTACTTCCTCGTTGAAAGCAGTGACGGCATCGTCTTGAATCCCACCGCTGAAAAACTCGTCTTCAATCGACGTGATCGTCAACGTCGCATCGCCCGTGTTCTCGATGACGAACGTATAAGGGATGCTCCCTCCGACGACGGCTTGGTCGATGTTCGCCTCTTTGCCGACTTCAAGTCCGATTGCGACCGCTGGTTCGACCGTCGTCGCCGCGACTTCTTCGATCATCGGTGCTTCGGTTGCCGGTTCTGCCACTTCGCTCACTGGTTCACTGCTCTCGTCGGTGACACCAGATTCTGTCACCTCGAGCGCTGGCTCTTCAATCGGTAGCTCAGCTGTAATCGATGCTGGCGTAAACGAGTACGGCACGCCTTCCTCGTTATATAACGTGACTTGATCAATCAAGGACGTCTCGACTGCTTGAACGTCCACGATAAAACGCCAGACGTCCGCGGTCTCGCGAACCCCATAATACGTAATATCGGCATAGACAAGACTAGCTTCGTCTAGTGTCGCTTGCTCTTCAGCGGTGAGATCGACTTGGACGTACAGCGTGCTCGTTTCCGTCGTGTCGCTTGCATAAAGAACGTTTGGTGCCCACATGCCGATGAGTAAAACGAATAACGTGATGAATGCCGTGAACCGTTTGGTGGCGCTACGCATGGTGGTCCCCTCCTCTAAGATGTATGTCCATCAGTGACAAAATGTCCCGACGACAGCGCTCTGGCACGGAGGGGAGATAGAGGGTGAGTGTGCACGAGTCGTGGTGTCAAGAGTACCTCGGTTGCAGAAAAATTTTACAATTTTGTTGTTACTATTCATTACCCGTCCACCACTTTAGTGAATCCGTCCATATACTGAGATTTTTATAAATCAAGTCAATGAAAAAAGACCCTCGCTTCTTTGAGGGTCTTCCGTTCAGACGTGTTCCGCTAAAAAGGCGAGCAGTTTCGATTCATCCCATACTTCGACACCGAGCGCTTCGGCTTTCGACAGTTTTGAACCTGCCTTCTCGCCAGCGACGAGGAGATCGGTGTTCTTACTGACACTTCCGGTCACGCTCGCGCCGAGGAGTTCTAATCGTTTTCCCGCCTCACCGCGTGTCATCTCATACAACTTCCCGGTCAAGACGACCGTCTTACCAGCGAGCGGGGCGTCGGCGGCGACGGACCGCTTCACTCCTTTGAACGTCAAGTTGACACCGGCCGTATCGAGTTCACGGACGAGTTCACGCGCCTCAGGCTTCTCGAAGTAAAGAACGATCGATTCCGCCATCTTCGTCCCGATCCCGTCAATCTCGATCAAAGCTTCAACCGAGGCGTCCATAATCGCGTCCATCGTCTCGAACCGCTCTGCGATGAGTGAGGCCGCTTTCTGACCGACGAGACGAATCCCGAGGGCGAACAACACCCGTTCAAGCGAATTCTGTTTCGATTGTTCGATTGCGGCAAGCAAGTTCGTCACTGACGTCTCACCCATCCGTTCTAAATCAAGGAGTGCTTCTCGCTCGAGGACGTACAAGTCGGCGACGTTATGGACGAGGCCGGCCTCATGAAGCTGGGTGATGACTTTTTCACCGAGACCGTCGATATTCATCGCTGGTCGTGACACGAAATGAATCAGCCCTTCGAGCAGTTGGGCCGGACATTCCGGGTTGACGCAGCGATGATCCGCCTCACCGTCTAAGCGGACGAGTTCGGACTCACAAGCCGGGCACCGGGTCGGGAAAACGATTTCTGCCTCGTTCCCGGTCCGTTCGCTGACGAGCGCGGACACGACGGCCGGAATGACGTCCCCGGCCTTTTTAATGACGACTCGGTCGTTGATCCGAAGGTCTTTCTCTTTGATGAAGTCTTCGTTATGGAGTGTCGCGTACGTCACGGTCGATCCCGCGACCGCGACCGGCGCGAACCGGGCCCGCGGCGTCACTTTCCCCGTCCGTCCGACACTGAAATCGACGTCTTCGATCGTCGTGACGACTTCTTCGGCCGGGAATTTATAGGCGACGGCCCAGCGCGGGCTCTTGGCCGTAAAACCGAGCTGTTCTTGTTCTTCGTAAGCCGCGACTTTGATGACGATCCCGTCAATTTCATACGGAAGTTCTGAACGTTTCGTCACGTACATCTCGATATAGTCCCACAGCTCGTCCGCTGTCCGACATGTCGTATATTCCCCGCTCACGGCGATCCCGAGACGCTTCAAGTATTCGAGCGACTCATCATGTGACGCGACGAGCTCATCGTTTGAGACGAGCCCATACGCGAAGAAGGCGAGATTTCGTGACGACGCGATCTTCGAATCGAGCTGACGCAACGACCCCGCGGCCGCATTACGCGGATTGGCGAACAACGGCTCCCCAAGGCGTTCCCGCTCGTCGTTCAAGTGTTCGAACGAACGTTTCGGCATATACGCCTCGCCGCGCACTTCGAACGTCACATCCTCATTCAGACGGAGCGGGATCGTGCGAATCGTCTTCAAGTTTTGCGTGATGTCTTCGCCTGTCGTCCCGTCTCCACGCGTCGCCCCGCGCTTGAGGCGACCGTCTTCGTATTTGAGCGAGACGGCAAGACCGTCGAACTTCAGCTCGGCGACGAACAACGGGGCATAGCCAAGATCTTTTTCAATCCGCTCGACCCACTCGATCAAATCGTCTTTCGAGAACACGTTGCCGAGCGAGAGCATCGGGGTATCGTGCGTCACTTTCACGAACGCATCGAGCGGGGCGCCGCCGACGCGTTGCGTCGGCGAATCCGGGCTCCTAAGCTCCGGATAGTCCGTCTCGATTTGAATCAACTCGTTCATGAGCCGGTCGTACTCGGCGTCCGGGACGCTCGGCCGGTCAAGCACATAATATTCATAGCCGTATTGGTTCAACTTTTGTCGTAACGTTTCGACGTGTTCTGTCATCTCCATACGATCACCTCACGCTTTTTCGATCGGGGCAAATTTGGCGAGCAGGCGTTTAATCCCGACTTGCGGGAAGGCGATATCAAGTTCGAGCTGATCGCCCTCGCCGCGTGTCTGAACGACCGTCCCTTGTCCCCATTTTTTATGATTCGCTTTATCCCCGACTTGCCAGCTCATCGACTCGGCACCTGACGATTGGGCGACTTTTGGCTTCGGTTTCGAACTGAACCCGTTGACTGGCAACTTCCCAGGTGATTCGACCGGATTCCACGGCATCGCTTTCTTCGCTTTGCCGGAACGTTCGAGCAGCGTTTCCGGCAACTCGTGCAAGAAACGGGATTCCGGATTGTTTTGGAACCGTCCGTACAACATGCGCGACTGGGCCCGTGTCAAATACAGGCGCTTCTCGGCACGGGTGATGCCGACGTAGGCGAGACGGCGTTCTTCTTCCATCTCTTCCGGGTCGTTCAACGAACGGCTGTGCGGGAACAACCCTTCTTCCATCCCGATCAAGAAGACGACCGGGAACTCGAGCCCTTTCGCCGAGTGAAGTGTCATGAGCGTCACTTGATGCAACTCATCGACCTCTTCAAGCGAGTCAAGGTCTGAGACGAGCGTCAAATCGGTCAAGAAGGCGACGAGCGTCTGCTCTTCGCTCTCCTTCTCAAAGTTTTGAGCGACCGAGAGAAATTCTTGTAAGTTCTCGAGGCGGCTCTCGGCTTCGAGCGTCTTCTCGATTTTAAGCATCTCTTCATAGCCTGACTTCTTCAGCACTTCTTCAATCAGTTCAGAGATCGACAAATAGTCTGCCATTTGCCGAAGGTCGATCATGAGCTGGCGGAACTCGGTCAGCTTCGTCGCCGCTCGCGGCGCGATGCCCGACAGTTCGATGTCGCGAATCGCTTCCATGAGCGAGACGCCTTGCATACCGGCGAAGTCGCCGAGCTTATCGACCGTCGCCGCGCCGATGCCGCGTTTCGGTTCGTTGACGACGCGGACGAACGAGAGGTCCTCGTCCGGATTGGCGATCAAGCGCAAGTACGACAGGATGTCTTTAATTTCTTTACGCTCATAGAACTTCGTGCCGCCGACCATCTTGTATGGGATGTTCGACTTGAGCAACGTTTCCTCGAGACCACGCGACTGGGCGTTCGTCCGATATAAGACGGCCATCTGGCCGTATTCGATGCCTTCTTGGCGCAGTTCTTTCATCTCGTTGATGATAAAGAACGCTTCGTCCCGGTCGTCCGAGGCGACGTGGATGAGCAGTTTCTCTCCCTCGTCGTTATCGGTCCATAAGTTTTTGTCTTTACGGGTCGAGTTGTTTTTAATGACCCCGTTCGCCGCTTCTAGAATCCGTTTCGTCGACCGATAGTTCTGTTCGAGCAAGATGACGTGCGCGCTCGGATAATCTTTCTCGAACGTCAAAATGTTGGCGATGTCGGCCCCGCGCCAGCGATAGATCGACTGGTCCGAGTCACCGACGACACATAGGTTCTCGTGAGCGGCCGCGAGCATCTTGACGAGCGTATACTGGGCCCGGTTCGTATCTTGATACTCATCGACGTGGATGTATTGGAACTTCTTCTGATAGAACGCGAGCACGTCCGGGGCTTCTTCGAATAACTGGATCGCTTTCATGATGAGGTCATCGAAGTCGAGGACGTTGTTGTGTTTCAGCTTCTTCTCATACGCCGTGTAGACGTCCGAGATGACTTTTTCGTACGGATTGTTGCCGACGAGTCCGGCCGCGTCTTTCGCTGTGCGCAGTTCATTTTTATGGTTCGAGATCATCCCGAGTAACGTCCGGGGCTCGTACTTCTTCGGATCGAGGTTCAACTCTTTGAGCACTTGCTTGATCGCCGTGAGCTGATCGGACGAATCCAAAATCGAGAAGTTACGGTCGTAACGAATCCGATCGATGTCGCGGCGCAAGATGCGCACACACATCGAGTGGAACGTCGAAATCCAAATGTCGTCCGCCACGCCGCCGACGAGACGGGCAATCCGGTCTTTCATCTCACGGGCTGCTTTGTTCGTGAACGTGATCGCGAGAATATTCCATGGCGCGATCTGTTTCGACGCCATCAAATAGGCGACGCGATGCGTCAACACACGTGTCTTACCTGATCCGGCACCAGCCATGATCAAGAGCGGACCGTCTGTATATTTGACCGCTTCTGCTTGTGGCGGGTTCATGCCTTTGACTAATTCTTCGCTTAAGTTATACATAGGGGGTATCCTTCCTTATTTCCAAACATTTGTTCTTATTTTAACGGACTACTTGCACAGTCGCAAGCGCCCCTTCGAGATTGTCGTAAATGATGTTGCCGACGACGATCGTGTCGGCGTATTCGGCCATCATCCGGGCCGTGTCGCTCCCGTCGATGCCGCCCCCATAAAACACGTGGGCATCGGGTAAAGCCAGCTTCACTTCTTTGACGACGTCAGGTGAACCGAGCGTGCCGCTATATTCGAGATAAAGCGACGGGAGACGGAACAGATGATGACCTGTTTCCGCGTAGGCGACGACTTCTTCAAGCGTCAACGTTGCTCTCGCCCCGGTCACAGCGGCCACTTTCGCCTCCGGATTCAAGACGATATACCCTTGCCCGGTCACGTTGTTTGAGTCAAACAGATGGCCGTACCGTTCGAAAGCCCGCATTTGATGACCGACGACCCAATCGACGGTGCCGGCGTTCAACACCGTCGGGATAAAGTAATGATCGAATCCACGGATGGCGTGTTCAGGATGACTCATCTCGAGCGCGACCGGAATCCCGCAACCTTGCAGCCGTGCGTAAAGGGCGAACGTGTTCTCCGCATCGACCCCGTCCGTACCACCGATGAGAAACGCGTCCGTACCTGAACGGAGGAGCGCGGCAAGTGCCGATTCATCGAGCTGTTTGTTCGGGTCCAGTTTAAACACATGGCGCCACGTCTGAAAATCCATCCATCTTCCCTCCATTCGATACCTTCTCTAGTGTAGCGATTTTTAGGACAGGTTGCATCTGTTGGACAAAAAAAAGACTTGCCGAAGCAAGTCATGTACGTGCGGTCCGGCTACGCTCGCGCTCCGTCAACCATTTGGCGACGAGGAGCGCGAACAAACCATAGACCGGGACGAACCAGAGCGGGTTGGCCAAGAAAAAGCCAAGCACGGGGATATCGAGTAGCGGTGAATCCGGCGAACAAAGCGCCGTCCCGTTCACAACGGCGATAAACGGCAACACCGGAACAGCGAACACGTAACCGAAATTGATCCAAAATGCCTTCATGTCACAATCTCCTTAACCTAAGATAATCGATTCTTTCGGATAGTTGTACATTCGCTTCGGCTGTCTCCGTTGCAAGAGCAAGATGAAGGCGATGACACCGATCCGACCGATGAACATGAGAATGGTGAGCACCCATTTGCCGACATTGCTAAACTCCGACGAGAGCCCAACCGAGAGCCCGGTCGTCCCGAACGCCGAACACGCCTCAAACAAAATGCGCGTAAGCGATGCGTCCTCAAAGAACGTGAGAATCAACACCCCGGTCAGTAATACAGCAAGCGATACCGTGATGATCACGAACGCTTTCCAAATATCTTCGAGCACGATCTCACGTCCGAACACCTTGATCGATGAGTCCCCGCGAATGAACGCGATGACTCCGAGCACGGCGACGGCGAACGTCGTCGTCCGAATCCCCCCGCCGACAGAAGACGGCGAGGCCCCGATGAACATCAAGATGGATAAGAGCAGCATACTGCCTTCGGAGAACAAGTTGACGTCAACCGTCGACAGCCCTCCGTTTCGCGTCGTCACGGACTGGAACAACGAATCGGAAAGCGCGAGCCAAAGCGGTAAATCTTTGAACGCGTTATTGTATTCGAACAAGAACAGACCGACCGTACCTACGGCGATCAAACTGAAGAACGTTGATACCGTCAACTTTGTGAACAAAGAAAAACGACGCGGGAAGTTCTCACTCTTGCGACTGATCCGGTTCGTCAAGTACGTCCGGATCTCGACGAGCACTGGGAAGCCGATCGCGCCGCCGGTCATGAGCACGATTTGCGTGAAGATGACGAACGGGTCTTCACGGAACGGTGCGAGCGAGCTGCCGGTAATATCGAACCCGGCGTTCGTCGTCGCACTGATCGAACCGAATAAGCCTTGCAGGAACGCCTCTCCGGCCGTGTCAAAGTAGTTTAAGTAATGGACCCCGAGCAGGATCGCCCCTACCGCTTCGATCGCGATAACGGTAATGACGATTTCCGCGATGTATTTGACGATGCCAGACATCGACGTCTGGTTCTGGTCGCGCAAAATCAACTGGCGCTCGCGGAATCCGATTCGTTTCCCGAGCAAGATCCACATGATGACGTGGAGACTGATCAAACCGACCCCACTCACTTGAACGATGAATAAAATGATGAACAGTCCGAACGTCGAGAACGTATCGGTCACGACGATCGGGGTGAGTCCGGTGACACTGACGCAACTGACCGCGAAGAAGACGAGATCGGTGAACGTGATGGTGACACCAGGTTGTCTTGCGATCGGCAGAGCCAACAAAACCACGGAAAGGACGACCGCCGCGCTATAAATTAAAACGAGCGTCTGGACTGGCGTCAATTTCCGGAAAAATAGCTGTAAATTTCGCTTCATGAACTTATCTTGCATCTCGCCCCTCCTCTCCATCAAAAACAAGATGACTCTTACGAGTCACCTTCTGATTGTTGTAGACGTTCAAGGGCAAGATCATAGCCACCTGACCCATAATTCAAGCAACGCTTGACGCGGGAAATCGTGGCCGTCGAAGCACCTGTCGCTTCTTCAATTTTATGATACGTGCTGCCTTCACGAATTTGGCGTGCCACTTCTAACCGTTGGGACAACGCCTGCACTTCGTTCACGGTCGCTAAATCTTCGAATAGTTGATAACAGTCTTCGAGTGTGTCGAGCTTCAAAATCGCTTCAAAAAGCTGATCGAGCTCTCGTCCTCGTAATTTATCGAGTTGCATCCGCAAGCATCCTCTCTCATCGTACTTCTTTATCATTCTAAAGCACGACCGGCTCGGACTCAACTGTTCATCGTAAAATTGCCGGAAATAGTATTTGTTTTTTCATAACTTCGTATATACCGAGCGGTGTCGCCCGGACGTAAGGCAAGTGGGTCGACGCCAGGAACAGCAACGTATAGACCGGGTCCTCGAAGTGATAGCCGCGGGCAATCAGCTCGGCACGCAACCGTTGTTCTTGGACAATCAATTGTTCGAGCGGCTCTGTCGAAGTCATCCCGCAAAGCGGTAACGGGATCTCCGCGATGATTTCCCCTCTGTCGACGAGGACGATTCCGCCGCCGAGCTCTCTCATCCGTTCGAACGCCATCAACATGTCTTGTTTACACTTCCCGAGGATCAAGTAGTCGCCGCTGATCGAATACGAGCTGACAAGACCGCCGAAATCGTTGGCGAACCCTTTCAGCACCGTATTGAGCCGCCATTTTCCTTCTTTATCTAACAGCATCAAGAACGATTCGTCGCAGTCGCGCGGCAGTTCGTCTTGACCGGTGTCGTGTGTGATTTTAAACAGCTTCATGATGACCGAGTTGACCATATCGAGACCGACCGGCATGCTGAACGATAAATCGTTTGGCGTCAAGTCGATCGTGACGTCGGTCGCCGGCATGAGCGCGAGCGCCGCCTCGATGAGTTCGTTCGGGAAGAACGAGGCCCCGTCCCGGTAGATCCATTGGCCTTTAGCGATGACGGCCGACGGACGCGGCTCATCGATCGCATCGAGGATGTTCAGGTGGGCGATCCGTCCCGGCGCAATCGAGCCGAGGACGTGATCGAGTCCGAAATGCCGCGCCACGTTGAGCGACACGATCCGATACGCCTCGATGGCAGGCAGACCCGCCTCGATCATAATCTTCACGAGCGCGTCCTGAAGGCCGTCTTGATAAAACCCAGGGGTCGAACCGTCCGTCGTCACCATCAAGTGGTCGTACGCTTCGAGACCTGCGCCCAATAACCCGCGAATCATGCCCGGCAAATCGGGACGGATCGACGAATGACGGAGCGTCGTCGTATAACCATGTTCGAGTCGGCATAACGCCTCGTTCGCCGTCATCGCCTCATGGTCGCTGTGAACACCCATCAACGCCATCTTCGTCAACGTCTTCGCGGACGCGCCTGGGAAATGTCCTTCGACCGGGAGACCGCACGTCTCCGCGTCGAGCATCCATTGGAGCATCTCATCGTCACCTTTTAACGTACGCGGCCAAGCCGTCAATTCTCCGGCCATGACGACGTCAGGATGATTGAACCACGCGTGGACGCGCTCCGAGTCGACGAGGACGCTGTCGCGGTCGAGCTCGGTTTGCGTGTCGAGCCGAGCCCACCAATACGTGCTCGTCGGGAGCTGTTGAATCGCCTCGAGTTGCGCAAACGCTTGCTCCTTGTCTTGTAAAAAAAGAAGCATGTTATCGTTCACGAGCGTCGTCGTACCCCGCTCGCCTGCATACTTCGACAGCGTCGCCGGATTATAAAGTTGGAACGGATGCGCGTGCGGCTCGATGTAACCTGGTACGATATATTTCCCGGTCATGTCGACCGTCTCGACGGCCGAATCCGGCACGTCTGGTCCGACGTAAACGATGCGGTCGTTTTCAATCCATATGTTGGCCTGTTTCCACTGTTTCACGTACACGTTTAAGTATGTGGCGTTTGTCAATACGAGCGAAGGTGGTCGCAATTGATCCACGACTTCAAGTTGTGAGCGAATCATCGCTTTTGACCACGGTGCCCGCGCCGATCGTTTTAAAGGCATCGAACCCAGTCCTCCCTTAATCGCTTCAATAGTATCAAAAAATAATATTGTAAGCGTTTTCTTTCATTTGTTTCAAGTTTACCTTTTCTATGAAACACCTGCAAGCTATGTTGCCAATTGTAACGGAATTCACACGAAATTCACATAATAAAGACGCCTCTTCACAGAGGCGCCTTCACCAATCGTACATCGTTGCCGTTTTCTTCAAATAATGCTCCAGTTGCGCGAGCGGAACCGGCTTGCTGTAATGGTAGCCTTGAATCAATGAACCGCTATGCTCGAGCACGAACGCGAGCTGTTCCGGACGTTCGACCCCTTCGGTTACGATGTCGAGCCCGAGCGTATGGAACGTCTGGTAAAGTCCTTCAAGGAGGGCCCGGTCGAACGTGTTCTCAGGAATCCCTTTGACGAAGTTTTGATCGATCTTGATGATGTCGAGTTGCAGCGATTGCAAGAACGACAGCGACGATGTGCCGACACCGAAGTCGTCGAGTGAGATCTTGACGCCGATCGCTTTGAGCGAACGGATGAACTGTTGCAGCTCATACAAGTTACCCCCGACCTCGCTTTCCGTAATCTCGACATGGAGCAGGAGCGGGTCAAACCCTGTTTCGTGCAACACATCCTCTAACTCCTGAAGGAACGAACCGTCCGCAATTTGACGCTTCGAGACGTTGATCGACAAGAACAAGTGATGGCGGGCTGCGTGCTCTTTCATCTCCAACATGGACTGCCTGAGTACCCAGCGCCCGATATCCGAGATGAGTCCCAGTTGCTCCGCAATCGGGATAAACAGCCCAGGTGAAATTTGTCCTTTACCCGGATGGTTCCAGCGAATGAGCGCCTCGACCCCGCGGACAGCGAACGGGCGCGGGGACACGATCGGCTGGTAGTATAGCTCGAACTCATCATGTTCAAGCGCGTAGCGTAAGTCACGCTCCATCTCGAGCGTCTGGAGATAGTGACTTCCATCCTCGATGTCTTGGAACGACAGGATCCGATTTTTCCCAGACAGTTTGGCCTCATGGATGACGACGTCGAGACGTCCCATCATGACTTCGTACGTATGATGCGACTCGCGACAGGCGAATACATCGAGACCGATTGTCGCCGTCATTCCTTTGACACCGTTCACGTCGGACCAGTTTTTCAAATCTTTCGTCAGTCGTCGCGCAATCGGCTTCAATTCTTCGAGTGTCCAATTCGGGTGCAAGAAAATGAACTCATCCGCACCGAGCCGGGCCGCAAATCCGGCTTCTTTATAGAAATTCAGACGCGACGCGATATAAATCAAGACGGCATCACCGGTACGGTGACCGAACTGGTCGTTGATACGTCGGAAGTCGTCTAAGTCCAAACCGATCACACCGATCCGTTCATGGCCCCCCCTCACGGTCGAAAAATAGTCTTCGAGGGCGAGCCGGTTCGGCAGCAACGTCAACGCATCGCGAAACGCGCGATCGAGCACTTCTGCCCGCGTATCTTCGAGTGCCGAGAGCACTTCGTTCATGCTCGTCGCCATCTGTTCGATCTCGTCTCGGCTATGTTGATCTCGACGCAGACGGAGCCGGCTATCGCGCTCGACCGTGATGTGTTTCAACTCATCGACGATTTCCATCACTCGCCGAATCACGACATGATGAATCGTCCATAGAAGCGACAAGAACAGACCTAACGCTAAAGCAAGCAACGACAACATCCCGAGCCTCAGCATCGAGATCGTGTTCTGGTAATGGGTCGGTTCGACGATAAAGCCGACTTCAAAGTCTGCCGTTTGAAAGACGGTATCGAGTGGCACGACGACCTCGGTCCCATCATTTTTGAGCGTCATCTTCGTCTCACTATGTTGGACAGGCTGCATCGTCAGCGGAATTTTCGTTTGGGCGCTTAAGTCTGCCAAAAAATCCGCGTCAACAAATTCAAGCATGACGAGCGTCCCTTGAACCGGTCCGCTCGTGTCACTCCGTAAGATCGGGTGACTGGCGTATAGGATCGGTCCATAGTCGCTGTCATATACACCGTCTTGTTTTTCTAGGCCCGGGCTCAACCGATTCGTAATATCTGAGATGATCGTTTGCCGATCCGCTTTAGACAACGGGGCGTCTTCTTGACGGAATGTCGAATAGTGGACCTCACCTTCACGGTTCAAGTACACAATCGCTTGCACACTCAAGTTTTCGAGCGACTCCTCACTTATATTGCTCGCTATGTAAGAATCGTTCTGATTTTGAATGAACGCATACGTGTCGTTCCAAACCGCCCAGTCGACGAGCGTCCGTTCAAGCGTACTTTTTCGATTCGCGAGCGTCTCGGTCACACTCGCAATTTGACTCTCGACCGTTTGACGGTCTTGCTCCATGCTTTTCTCGATAAAGTAGGGACGAATCACAAAAAAGATGACACTGACAAACACAAGTATATTCACGGCAACCGCAATCATCAGCTTCGTCCGAATGCGCACGTCGACCACCTTCTTCCTTCAATCTACTTCACCATTGTAGAGCAGGAAGCCGGTATTCCCTTTTTTTCGCATGAAAAAAAGGATGGGTTGACCCATCCTTTAAAAAATCCGCGCAAGCGCCCGTCCGCCGATGTCTCGACGATAGAATGTCTGCGGTAAATCGAGCATTTCTAGTCCCGCGTAAACAGCCGTCTTCGCTTCAAGCAAGGTCGGTTTCGTCGACGTGATGACGAACAGTCGCCCACCGTTCCCGATGATGTGACTACCGTCACGCGTCGTCCCCGCATGAAACACGAGCACGTCTTTCGGTAAGCGCTCAAAATCTGAGAGCACTTGCCCCGTCGTCGCTCGTTCCGGATAACCGGCGGCTGCGACGACGACACCGATCGTATACCCGTCAAGCCATTCAATCGCATACGGTCGTTTAGCGACGACCGCCTCGATGACGTCAAGGAGCGGCGACGCCAAGTTCGGGAGGATGACTTCCGTTTCCGGGTCACCGAACCGGGCGTTGAACTCGATCACTTTCGGTCCGTTTTCCGTCAGAATCAGACCCGCATATAAGAATCCTTCGAACGGTGTCCCCCGCTCCACCATCTCCCGCGCGAGCGGGACGAGCACACGTTCCACCGACTCAACGTAAACGGCTTCCTCTAAATGCGGCATCGGGCTATACGCCCCCATCCCGCCCGTGTTCGGTCCTTTGTCCCCGTCGAATGCGCGCTTATGGTCTTGCGACGTGATCATCGGGATGACGTGTTCACCAGAGACGAACGCCATGAGTGAAAACTCTTCCCCGTCCAAAAATTCTTCGATGACGACGCGTGACTGGTCACCGAACTTGTCGGTCGTGAAGATATCATGAATCGCCGCACGTGCCTCATCAAGCGATAAGGCGACCGTGACCCCTTTACCGGCTGCGAGACCGTCCGCTTTGACGACGAGCGGTGCCCCGATTGACTCAATATAAGCGAGCGCCGCTTCCGCTTCCGTGAACGTCTCATAATCTGCTGTAGGGATGTTCGCTTCACGCATGATTTCTTTAGCGAACGCTTTGCTACCTTCTAGCAACGCCGCTGCTTTCGTCGGTCCAAAGATGCGTCGTCCGCTCGCGTTGAACGCATCGACGACACCCGCCATGAGCGCTGACTCAGGCCCGACGATCGTCCAATCGATGTCTTCGGTCTCTGCGAAGCGGACGAGTGCGGTGACGTCCGTCTCTTCAATCGGCACACACGTCACACCGTCCATGTTCAAGTTACCCGGGGCGACGAATACGTCATGCCCGTCTTGTCTCAACTTCCACGCGAGCGCGTGTTCACGGCCGCCGCGGCCAATGACGAGTACGTTCATCCTCTTGCTCCTCTCAATGTTTGAAATGTCGGACTGAAGTGAACACCATCGTAATGCCGTGACGGTTCGCCGCTTCAATCGACTCGTCGTCCCGAATCGAACCACCTGGCTGGATGATGGCCGTAATGCCGGCTGCAGCTGCAGCTTCGACCGTATCGCCCATCGGGAAGAACGCGTCGCTGCCAAGCGCGGCACCGACTGCACGGTCCCCTGCCTGTTCGAAAGCGATTTTCGCCGCACCGACTCGGTTCATCTGTCCGGCACCGATGCCGATCGTCGTCTCGTCTTTCGCTACGACGATTGCGTTTGATTTCACGTGTTTGACGACACGCCACGCGAGCTTCAAGTCTTCCCATTCGGCCGCCGTCGGACGACGGTCGGTCACGATTTGGCACGAAGCATCGTCGAGTATCATGTCGTCGCCGTCTTGGACGAGGAGACCGCCCGCGACTGCCGTCAGACGCATGCCTGTCATCTGCCCCATCTCAAGCGTCAATAGACGTAAATTCTTTTTCTCTTTCAATCGGTCAAGTGCTGCCTCACTAAAGGATGGGGCAATGACGATCTCTAAGAAGATGTTGCGGAGCGCTTCTGCCGTCTCGAGGTCGACTTCACGATTGAGGGCGACGATACCGCCGAAAATCGAGATCGGGTCGGCCGCATGGGCGCGAGCGAACGCTTGGCTGATCGTCCGACCGACAGCGACGCCGCATGGATTCATATGTTTGACGACGACCGCTGCCGGTTCCGTCAACTCGCTGAGCGCCTCGAGCGCCGCGTTCGTATCTTGGATGTTGTTGTACGAGAGTTCTTTGCCGTGGAGTTGCACCGCGTTGGCGAGCGTCATGCCGTCATAGAGCGGAGTCTTATAGAACGCCGCCTGTTGGTGCGGGTTCTCCCCGTAACGAAGGTCTTGGACTTTTTCGTACGTGACCGTCAGCTGTTCTGGGAACGTTTCGCCGATTTGCTGACCTAAATAGTCGGCAATCAAGGCGTCGTACGCCGCCGTATGACGGAACGCCCTCAAAGCGAGTCGTTGCCGCGTCTCAAACGACGTACCGCCATTCTGAATCTCTGCGGCAACGTTGCCGTAGTCGGCCGGGTCGACGACGACCGTCACGCTGGCATGGTTTTTCGCGGCTGAACGGAGCATGCTCGGGCCGCCGATATCGATGTTTTCAATCGCCTCTTCATACGTCGCGTTCTCTTTTGCGATCGTCTCTTTGAACGGATACAAGTTGACGACGACGTAGTCGATCGGCTCAATGTGGTGATGTTTCATCTGTTCGACGTGTGAATCTAAATCACGGCGTCCGAGCAGACCGCCATGGACGAGCGGATGCAGCGTCTTGACACGTCCGTCGAGCATCTCGGGGAACGATGTCACTTCCGAAATATTTTTCACGGGCAGTCCGGCCGCGACGAGTGCCGCTTCCGTCCCACCTGTCGAGATGAGTTCGATGCCCGCTTCGTGCAAGACGCGCGCGAGTTCGACGATACCTGTTTTATCTGACACACTCAGTAATGCTCTCACTTGAAAACCTCCTGTTGGTTCAACACTTGTTGTAATACGCGTGGATAGAGTTGGTGTTCGATCGCTTGAATCCGGTGGCCCGCCTCGATACGGTCACATCCCGCGATGTCGACTTCTTGTTGCGCGATGATTGGACCCGTGTCCATCCCGGCGTCGACGTAATGGACGGTGACACCGCTCGTCGACACGTTCGCGGCAAGCGCTTGACCGATTGCATCTTTTCCTGGGAAGGCCGGCAAGAGCGACGGATGGATATTGATGATCCGACCCGGATACGCCGCGAGCAGCACATCCCCGATTAAACGCATATAACCCGCCAAGACGATATAGTCGACGTGTAGCGCTTCTAACAGAACGAGCAGCTCCCACTCAAACTCTGACTTCGACGCATACGCCTTCGGCTCGAACGAGAACGTCTGGATATGATGACGGTCTGCCCGCTCGAGCACTTTCGCCTCAGGCTTATCCGTGACGAGGAGCATACACTGTCCGCTCAGCTCGCCGCGCTCAATCGCTTCCCAAATCGCTTCGGCGTTGCTCCCAGATCCAGAGGCGAAGATAGCGAACCGCTTCACTGGTCGACCCCCATAATCCGGACGCCTGGTTTCGCTTCGACTTTGCCGATCCGATGCGACGTCTCGCCGATCCGTTCGAGCGCGGCTTGTACCGTGTCGACGTCTTCGGGACGTACCGTAATCATGAAGCCGATGCCCATATTGAACACGTTGAACATCTCTTGCTTCGACACGTGGCCGACTTGTTCGAGCCAGTCGAATACCGGCAGGCTCGGCCAGCTTGATGCGTCAAACGTGACACCAAGACCTTCAGGCAGCATGCGCGGCACGTTCTCATAGAAACCGCCACCAGTGATGTGGGCCATCCCTTGGACGAGTCCGGTCGAAATGGCCGCTTTCGCCGCTTCCGAATAGATGCGGGTCGGTAGCAATAAGGCGTTCCCGAGCGTCGTATCGAGCATCGCGATTTCATCCGTGTACTCGAGCCCTTGCGCCTCGACGATGTGACGGACGAGCGAGAAACCGTTCGAATGGACACCTGACGAAGCTAACCCTAGAACGATGTCCCCCGCTTCGATCGTCCGTCCGTCGATGAGTAACTCTTTCTCGACGACACCGACGGCAAACCCGGCGATATCGTACTCCCCGTCCGGATACATGCCCGGCATCTCGGCCGTCTCGCCGCCGACGAGGGCACACCCTGCTTGGACGCAGCCTTCGGCCACACCCGCGACGATGCGTTCGAGCTTCGCCGGTTCCGCTTTTCCAGTCGCGATATAGTCTAAGAAGTAGAGCGGTTCGGCTCCGTGGACGAGACAGTCGTTGACGCACATCGCCACGCAATCGATTCCAATCGTATCATGTTGGTCGAGCGCGAACGCGAGTTTTAGCTTCGTGCCGACCCCGTCCGTCCCGCTCACGAGGATTGGATGTTTCAATTGCATCGAGCCGAGATCGATCATCGCCCCGAAACTGCCAAGTCCGGTCATCACTTCTGGACGCATCGTCCGTGCGACGTGACGCTTCATGCGTGACACCGCTTCATAACCTGCCTCTAAATTCACACCCGCTTGTTCATATCTTAAACTCATCGTCAGTCCCCCTCAAGCTTTTGTCTCTGTCACAAGTTCCGCCAGTTCAGTTGGATAAAGTCCGGTGAAGCAAGCGGCACACTGCCCGCGCAAGTTTCCTTCGAACGGTCGGCCGATCGCTTCGACCGTACCGTCTAATGTGAGGAACGCTAATGAGTCGGCCCCGATCTCTTGTTTAATCTCTTCGATCGATTTGATGGCCGCGATCAACTCGTCCTTTGATGATGTATCGATACCGTAATAGCACGGATGTTTGATCGGTGGTGACGTGATGCGCACATGTACCTCGGTTGCCCCTGCTTCCCGCAGCAACTTGACGATGCGACGGCTCGTCGTGCCCCGGACGATCGAATCATCGACCATGATGACACGCTTGCCGTTGACAACCCCACGTAGCGCCGA
The DNA here is from genome assembly GCF_004337185.1 of Exiguobacterium sp. SH0S2. NCBI lineage: Bacteria > Bacillati > Bacillota > Bacilli > Caryophanales > Exiguobacterium > Exiguobacterium sp. SH0S2. The sequence goes on from NZ_SJVB01000005.1 coordinate 202,521, forward strand.
CAGCTTCATCTTGACGCCGCGCTCACGCAATTCTTGTGACGGCTGGATGAACGTCCGCCCGACGTAACGGTTTTTGATGAGACCCATCTCGTACGGGATCCCGCTCGCCTCGGCGTACCCGATGGCTGCCGAGATGCTCGAGTCCGGGACACCGGTCACGACATCCGCCTCGACCGGTGCCTCGTTGAACATCTTTTTCCCCATCGCCTTACGGGCCGTATGCACGTTGATCCCGTCGATGATCGAGTCTGGCCGCGAGAAGTAGATGTATTCCATTGAACACATCGCCCGGACCGCTGCTTCACTGTAACGTTCTGAGACGATCCCGTCTTTCGTGATCATCAACAGTTCGCCCGGTTCGACGTCACGTACGTACGTCGCCCCCACGACGTCGAACGCGCACGTCTCTGAAGCGAACACGAACGCCCCGTCTTCAGTCTTTCCGAGCGAGAGTGGACGCAAACCATGGACATCGACGCCGACGTAGAGCGCGTCTTCCGTCAAGAAAAGAAACGCGAACGCGCCGACGAGACGCGCCAAGCTGTCCGAGATCCGCTCTTTCAACGAGTTGCCGCGGCTCCGTTTGATTAAGTGGGCGACGACTTCCGTGTCAGACGTCGTCTGAAAGATCGCCCCTTCCGCCTCGAGCATATGCTTCAACTCGTTGGCGTTGACGAGGTTGCCGTTATGCGCCATCGCAAGGTCCCCGGTGAGCGATTTGAAATGGAGCGGTTGGACGTTCTCAAGCGTGTTGCCGCCCGCGGTCGAATAACGGACGTGACCGATGGCGTGATGTCCCGTGAGGGCATCGAGCGACGGTTCGTCGAACACTTCGGCGACGAGACCGAGCCCGCGTTTCGCGTGCAGGCGCTCGCCGTCAGCCGTGACGATGCCCGTCCCTTCCTGACCTCGGTGTTGCAGGCTGTGCAGTCCGTAGTAGGCGAGGTGTGACGCTTCGTGGTGATTGAACACCCCGAACACCCCACACTCCTCGTTCATGCCTCGGATGTCATATAACATGGAATAGCTCCTTCCCATACACGTTCAAGTTCAGTGACGTCCATTTCAATTAACCGATCGCTCGAGCGGACCGTCAGTTGCGCCGCTTCGGTCACTTGACCGATTCGTGTCGCGTTCGTCAGTTTGGCGAACGTGTCCGCGTGAATTGGCGCGACCGTGACGAGGAAGCGCGACTGTGACTCGCTGAACAGTGTCGTCACGAGATCCGTGTCGACGCTGACGTCTGCACCGAGCCCCGTTCCGAACACGAGCTCAGGAAGTGCCGCTGCTAAGCCACCTTCTGAGACGTCGTGAGCTGCCGTGACGAGTCCTTGACGAATTGCCGTGAGCAGAGATTGCTGGTGACGGCTCTCGATCTCGAGGTCGAGCGTCGGTGCTTGTCCGCTCACTTTTCCGTCTTGCAACATTTGTAGCGCACTGCCGCCAAATTCAGGCTTCGTATCGCCGAGAAGGAAGATGACATCTCCCGCTGTCTTGGCGTGTGACGTCGTGATATGTTCCGGTTTCGTGATCAAACCGACCATGCCGACGACCGGTGTCGGGTAGATCGCCGTTCCGTTCGACTCGTTATAAAGCGAGACGTTCCCGCCGATGACCGGTGTGTCGAGTGCTAAACACGCCTCGGCCATACCTTCGACGGCTTGGTCGAGCTGCCAGAACCCTTCCGGTTTGTCCGGACTCCCAAAGTTCAGGCAATCGGTGAGCGCAAGTGGCTCGGCACCGCTCGCGATGATGTTGCGCGCCGCTTCAGCGACTGCGATGGCACCGCCGACGCGCGGGTCGAGGTAGACATACTTCGCGTTACAGTCGGTCGTCATCGCGAGCGACTTGTCCGTGTCACGGATTCGGATGACGGCCGCGTCGCTACCTGGTGCGACGACGGTCGACGTTTGGACCATATGGTCGTATTGCTCGTACACCCAGCGTTTCGAAGCAATCGTCGGCATCGCGAGGACATCTTTCCACGTCGCGAGCACGTCTGTGACGACCGGTTGAACCGGCGCCATCGCTTGGAACGCCTCGTAGTATGCTGGAACTTTTGACGGTTTATGGTAGACTGGCGCATCTTCCGCGAGCGCGTCGACCGGCACTTCAGCGGCTACTTCGCCGTGATGGACGAGACGGAGCACTTTCTGTTCGATGACTTCGCCGATCTTGATCGCATGAAGTCCCCACTTCGTGACGATCGCTTCGATCTCATCTTCGTGTCCTGCCTTGACGACGAGGAGCATCCGTTCTTGTGACTCGGACAACATCATCTCGTAAGGCGTCATATCCGCCTCACGTTGTGGGACGAGGTCGAGGTTCATCTCGATACCCATGCCCGCTTTCGATGCCATCTCAGCCGAAGACGACGTCAGACCGGCCGCACCCATGTCTTGAATGCCGACGAGGGCCGGATGTTTGATGACTTCAAGACACGCCTCGATCAACAACTTCTCCATGAACGGGTCGCCGACTTGGACGGCCGGACGTTTCTCATCGGCGTCTTCGCCGAGCTCTTCAGAGGCGAACGTGGCGCCGTGAATGCCGTCGCGTCCCGTTGTCGCCCCGACGTACATGACCGAGTTGCCGACCCCCTCGGCGATCCCTTTTTGAATGTCTTCGTGGCGGATGAGACCGACACACATCGCGTTGACGAGCGGGTTGCCGGCGTAGGCCGGGTCGAACGCGACTTCTCCGCCGACCGTTGGGATGCCGACACAGTTGCCGTAGCCGGCGATGCCGGAGACGACGTGGCCGAAGAGATGTTTCACACGTGATTCGTTCAAATCTCCGAAGCGGAGCGAGTTGAGGAGTGCGACCGGACGTGCGCCCATCGAGAAGATGTCGCGGATGATCCCGCCGACACCTGTCGCCGCACCTTGATACGGCTCGATGGCCGACGGGTGGTTATGGCTCTCGATTTTGAAGGCGACCGCCTGACCATCGCCGATATCGACGATTCCAGCTCCTTCACCGGGTCCTTGAAGGACGTGTTTTCCGGTCGTCGGGAATTTACGGAGCACTGGCTTCGAGTTTTTGTACGAACAGTGTTCAGACCACATGACCGAGAATAAACCGATCTCGGTGTAGTTCGGGTCACGGCCTAAGAGCGAGACGACGAGTGCGTATTCGTCGTCAGTGAGCCCCATTGTGGCATACAGTCTTTGTTCACGGATGTGCGTCGCTGTCGGTTCAGTTGTAAGTAACATGTCGTGTCCCCCATTTTACAATCGAAGTGAATAACCGTTTGCCGTCTTCTCCGCCGAGCATCGCCTCGACCGCTCGTTCCGGGTGCGGCATCATGCCGAGCACGTTTCCTTGTGCGTTCGTGATGCCCGCGATGTTCGCGACCGATCCGTTCGGGTTGTCTGTGTAGGTGAAAGCGATCTGGCCATTCGTTCGCAGTGTCTCAAGTGTTTCTTCGTCACAGTAGTAGTTGCCTTCTCCATGTGCGATTGGGACGCGAATCGTCTCGCCCACCGCATAATCGCTCGTAAACATCGTCTCGTTCGTCTCGACTTTCAGTTCGACCGTCTTGCACATGAACTTCAAATCACGGTTGCGCATCAATACGCCTGGTAGGAGTCCTGCCTCGACGAGCACTTGGAACCCGTTGCAGACGCCGAGTACCGGACGTCCCTCTTCAGCGAATCGCTTCACCTCACTCATGATCGGTGAGAACTGGGCGATCGCGCCGCAACGCAAGTAGTCCCCGTATGAGAACCCGCCTGGTAACAGCACACCATCAAAACCGACAAGTGACGTCTCCGTGTGGAATACATATTCCGCTTCCTCCCCGAGCACGTCTTTGACCGCATGATACATGTCGAGGTCACAGTTTGATCCCGGGAAGACGATGACTGCGAACCTCATGCGAGTACCCCCATCTCGATCCGATAGTTCTCGATGACCGTATTGACGAGCAATTTCTCGCACATGTCACGGACCATCGCCTCGGTCGTCTCGTCTGCGACTTGAAGTTCGATGACTTTACCGATCCGTACCGATTCGACGCCTGCGAAGCCGAGATGCTCGAGTCCGCCTTTGACGGCGACGCCTTGTGGGTCAAGTACACTTTCACGTAATGTCACGTACACGTTTACTTTTTTCATTGGTCAGTTCCCCCTATGCGTGTTAACAATTGGCCGTACGTCTCTGTCAGTGATCCGAGGTCTCTGCGGAACACGTCTTTGTCGAGCTTTTGTTTCGTCTCTTTATCCCACAGGCGACACGTGTCGGGCGAAATCTCATCGGCGAGTATGATCGTGTCATCGAGTTTACCGAACTCAAGTTTAAAGTCGATCAAATCGATACCGTGTCCGTCGAAGAAGTCGAGCAAGACATCATTCACCCACAACCCAAGTTGTCGCAATGTTTCGACTTCTTTGTGTGTGGCGACTTGCAGTAAACGGATATGGTCCTCTGTTAAAAGCGGATCTCCGAGTGCGTCATCTTTATAGTAGAACTCGACGATCGGCGACAACAGCGGCGTCCCTTCTTCCCAGCCGAGCCGTTTAGCGAGACTCCCTGCGGCGACGTTGCGTACGACGACTTCGAGCGGGATGATGTCGACGCGGCGTACGAGCTGCTCGCGGTCTGACAGTTTCTTGATGAAGTGGGTCGGAATCTTGTTGTCGTGCATGAGCTCGAACAAACGCGTCGTGATGGCGTTGTTCAACACGCCTTTCCCTGCGATCGATTCTTTTTTCTCTCCGTTGAATGCCGTCGCGTCATCTTTATAGTAGACACGGAGCACACCTTGTTCTTCTGTCTCGTATAACGCTTTCGCCTTACCTTCGTAGATTGCTTCCATCTGTATCGTCCCCCTTTAAAGTGAGAGGGGCATAGCGCCCCTCAACGATCACAAACCACAGCGTTCAAAGATTGTATCGACACGACGTACGTGATGGCTTGGGTCGAACAAGTCATCGAGCTCGTCACTCGTGAAGAGTGCGCCCATCTCGGCATCTTGTTCGATCAACGTCCGGAACATTGTCTCTTCTTCCCACGCTTGCATCGCTTTCGGTTGGACCGCGTCATAAGCGGCTTCACGTGACCAGCCTTTCTCGATCAAGGCGAGCAGGATGCGTTGCGAGAAGATGATGCCGAACGTCCGGTCCATGTTGCGGCGCATGTTCTCCGGGAACACCGTCAAGTTCTTCACGATGTTGCCGAAGCGGTTGAGCATGTAGTTCAGAAGGCCGGTCGCGTCCGGGAGGATGATCCGTTCCGCTGACGAGTGCGAGATATCGCGTTCGTGCCAAAGCGGGACGTTCTCATATGCCGTCACCATGTGACCGCGAATCACGCGGGCGAGTCCCGTCATGTTCTCCGAACCGATCGGGTTACGTTTATGTGGCATCGCCGACGAACCTTTTTGGCCTTTGGCGAAAAACTCTTCGACCTCACGTGTCTCTGTCTTTTGAAGGCCGCGGATCTCGGTCGCCATTTTCTCGATGGATGTGGCGATCAAAGCAAGCGTCGACATGTACTCGGCGTGGCGGTCACGCTGTAACGTCTGTGTCGAGATCGGGGCTGCTTGAATCCCTAACTTGTCACACACATACGACTCGATGAACGGGTCGATGTTTGCGAACGTTCCGACGGCGCCGCTCATTTTTCCAAACTCGATCGTCTCGCGTGCGGCCATGAACCGTTTCTTGTTTCGCTTCATCTCTTCGTACCAGAGTGCGAGTTTCAAACCGAACGTCGTCGGTTCTGCGTGGACTCCGTGTGTACGACCCATCATGATGTCATATTTGTGGGCTTTCGCTTTCTCGGCGAGGATGTCGATGAAGCGATCGATATCGGCTTCAAGGATGTCATTCGCTTGTTTGATCAAGTACGATAGCGCCGTATCGACGACATCAGTCGACGTGAGACCGTAATGGACCCATTTCTTCTCGTCTCCGAGCGTCTCTGAGACGGCCCGTGTGAAGGCGATGACGTCATGGCGCGTCTCCTGCTCGATCTCAAGGATACGCTCGACATCGAATGATGCCTTGTCCCATAATACGTTGACGTCCTCTTTCGGGATGACGCCTAGTTCGCTCCACGCCTCGCAAGCATAAAGCTCTACTTTGAGCCATGCATCAAACTTGTTCTCATCTGTCCAAATCGCCGCCATCTCGGGACGGGTGTAACGTGAAATCATAAAACGGTCTCCTTCCAAATTGCCAGTTGTTCGATGGTGTGAAGCGCGTCCTCGACGGTACTGCCGAGCACGTTCAAGTGCCCCATTTTCCGTCCGGGTTTCGCTTCTTCTTTTCCATACAGATGTAGTTTAACATTCGATGGTAACGTTTGTGGGTTCACTTTATCCATATGTTCGCCGAGCAGATTGACCATGACGACCGGTGTGTACTGTGTCGTCCGTCCGAGTGACATGCCTGTAATCGCGCGGATGTGTTGTTCGAACTGTGACGTCTCGCATGCATCAAGCGTATAGTGTCCTGAATTGTGAGGACGTGGCGCGAGCTCATTCACGTATAGCTCGCCGTCTTCCATCACGAATAGTTCGACGGCTAGCGTACCGATCAATCCAACATGGTCAGCGAGCTGAAGTGCTAAATGGCGCGCATCTTCTAGAATGTCCATGTCGAGCCGGGCCGGAACGATCGATAAATGTAAGATGTTATTTTGATGGATGTTTTCACTGATTGGGAATGTTGTCGTCTCATGTGCGCCTCTCGTCACGATGACCGAGATTTCTTTTCGGAATGGCAACCACGCCTCGGCGACATATTCATCTTCATTGAACTGTTCTATGAACGCGCGTACGTCCTGTGATGTCCGGAGCACGGTTTGCCCTTTCCCGTCATAACCGAAGCGGCATGTTTTGATTACCAATGGGAGTCCTAGCAAATCTTCGGCCCGGTAAACGTCCCGTACCGATCGGACCGGCACGTAAGGTGCGACATGCAATCCGGCCGCCTCGATCATCTGTTTTTCGAACAGACGATGCTGCGTCGCTGTTAACACGTCCATCCCTTGCGGACATTTATCGGCAATCGCCTCAATCATCGCTGAGTCGATATTTTCAAATTCGTACGTGACGATGTCCGAACGGCCTGCTAGTTCTTTTGCCGCTGAGATGTCGTCGAACCCGGCGACGATACTCGGTGCGACTTGTGCTGCCGGAGCCGTCGGGTTCGGGTCGAGACTGAGCGTCTCGTAACCCATTGCGCTCGCACTGAGTGACATCATCCGCCCTAACTGTCCTCCGCCTAATATCCCGATTCTCATTAGACGAGTTCCTCCGTTCCGCGCAGCGCCATGTCTCGTTTTTGTTGACGATACGTTTCTAGACGATCGATGACTTCAGGGAATTGAAGACTGAGAATTTGAGCGGCAAACAGTCCGGCGTTTGTCGCTCCGGCTTTTCCGATGGCGACCGTTGCGACAGGAACACCTGCTGGCATCTGAACGATTGACAGTAACGAATCAAGTCCGTTCAGTGCTTTCGATTGAATCGGGACTCCGATGACCGGAAGCGTCGTCTTCGCTGCTACCATACCCGGAAGGTGGGCCGCCCCGCCTGCACCGGCGATGATGACGTGTATCCCTCGTTCCCGAGCCGCTTCGGCGTATTGGAACATCAAGTCCGGCGTTCGATGCGCGGAGACGACTTGTTTTTCGTATGGAATGTCTAACTCTTCTAGCGCGTCGCACGCATGCTTCATCGTCTCCCAGTCAGAAGAACTTCCCATGATCACACCTACTGTTGCCTTCACATCAACGTCCCCCTTAAATAAAGAAATCCCTAAACTGATTAAACAGTTTAGGGTATAGGCCATGACAAAAAAATGTCGGCTATACCCCATAGTCTGATCAGAATCGGTGATCAGGTAGAAACTTGCAAGCCATTTCCTTGCGATTATATGGAGCAATATTTGATTTTCTTAACTCACAAGCCTATCGTACCTTGTTCTTTGAAAACATGTCAACAAACAGCGAACAATTTAATTGTCTGAATATTTATCGTTCGTCTTTACGATGTTTTTACAAAAACAAAAAAACCGCCACGCATTCGTGACGGTTTGGCATTATGGTTTGAGAGCGACGCACTCAAATAAGATTGATTGATGAGAATGAACAGGTTCGTCTTTGGTTCCCGTTTTTTCAAAGACAGGCTTTTCAATCCTTCGTACCGGGCGATACCCCATTTGAGCGATTCGGTCTAAACACTCACCGACTGTCTCGTTTGGCTCGACGTATACTTTGATTTTCTTGGCCATCTGTTATTCCTCTCCTTCATTTGAGTCACGATACAAAATACAAAAAAGCGGCGGCCCTTGAGCGAATGCTCCAGAACCACCGTTTGCCTGGCGACGTCCTATCCTCACAGGGGGAGACCCCCAACTACTTTCGGCGCTGAAGCGCTTAACTTCCGTGTTCGGCATGGGAACGGGTGTGGCCGCTTCGCTATCGCCACCAGACAAGGGATTGTTCCCTGAAAACTGAAGACTCATCAAGTTCAAACCGTTTCTAGATCAAAGCCTCGACCGATTAGTATCATTCAGCTCCACACGTCGCCGTGCTTCCACCCATGACCTATCTACCTCATCGTCTCTGAGGGGTCTTTCTTGATTGCTCAAAGGGAAATCTCATCT
>NZ_SJVB01000006.1:0-125619 GCF_004337185.1 Exiguobacterium sp. SH0S2
TTCAGGGAACAATTCCCTTGTCTGGTGGCGATAGCGAAGCGGCCACACCCGTTCCCATGCCGAACACGGAAGTTAAGCGCTTCAGCGCCGAAAGTAGTTGGGGGTCTCCCCCTGTGAGGATAGGACGTTGCCAGGCCATATGAAGGACGACCAAGCACACGCTTGGTCGTTCTTTTGTTTGATGTATAACAAAACGAACTATTTTTAGAAAAAGCGTTGACTTTTTAATTGAACAGCGGTATCATAATACTTGTCTGGTGGCGATAGCGAAGCGGTCACACCCGTTCCCATGCCGAACACGGAAGTTAAGCGCTTCAGCGCCGAAAGTAGTTGGGGGTCTCCCCCTGTGAGGATAGGACGTTGCCGGGCAATATGAAGGACGATCAAGCACATGCTTGGTCGTCCTTTTTTGTCGTTCATTTGAAACTTTTTGTCGTATTTTATCGTACAACGAGACAAGGGTTACAGAAGAAAGGGAGTATACCGCAATGAATGAATTATATGAACACCAGTTGACACTTCAACAAAGCCTTGCTGAACGAGACCGATTGGCTCGTAAACTGAAGACTCTCGACAAACAAATTACTGAACATGAGACTGTTCGAAAACAGTTGCTTAATACGTTCACGAAAGAACAGCGTGATGTCTATGACTTAGAGACATTTTCGCTCGTCAATGCATGGCGTAAGCTGCGTGGAACGTTTAGCGAGCAGCGCACGATTGAATTAGAAGAAGCGGCCCGGGCAGAATTCAAGCTGCGAGAACACGAGGCGATGATTGATGAGTTAGTGCTTGAGCGTCGAGATTTGTATGAAACCTTTGAGGCATATAACGGGATTGATGCGAAATGGGCAGCGTTTATGAAAGAGAAAGAAGGTCACCTGAAGCAGGATCCTAAGGTGAGAGAAGAGTTGTACCGTCTCACGAATCAACAGGCGGAAACGAAAGAAGTGGTCGTCGAGTATAAAGAAGCGATCGCAGCAGGTAACGCAGCACGAGCTGCCATCTCAAAGACGCTCAAACACCTCGACAGTGCGAAGAGTTGGTCGACATATGACACGTTCTTCGGAGGTGGATTGATTGCGACAGCGATGAAACATGACGCGATCGATGCTTCTGAACGGAAGATGCATGAACTCCAATCCGCACTTGAGCGTTTCTCGCGTGAATTGGCTGATGTGAAAGGGATTGTCAGTGGCTTACACATCGAGCGTGGTTCGCTCGTCCAGTTCGCGGATTACTTCCTCGATGATATTTTTTCCGAATGGACGATGCATGGACGAATCAATGATTCGCTCGACAAAGTGAACGGGCTCGATCGCGAGATTGCCAAACTCATTGAAAAAATGACGCGAGATGTCGAGCGGCTGGAACGACAACTCGAAGATACGGAAGAAAAATGGAAACAGCTCATCGTCACACGATGAGCTGTTTGATCATTCCGGCCGCTTCAGCCAGTGTCGTAACCCTTTGCCGGCATGTGGTCCGTCTGCGTAGCGCGGGATGATGTGCAAGTGGGCATGGGGAACTGTCTGATTGGACGCTGTACCGACGTTCCAGCCGAGCGTATAGCCGTCAGGACCGTACGTCTCCTCTAGGAAAGACTTGGCGTCATGAAGCAAGGTGTATGTATCGCTCCATTCCGTCGGTGTTAACTCAAACGTTGTCGCCCGGTGCTGTTTCGGGACGATGACACCGGAACCGACGAGGACGTCTTGTTCGCGGTCATGCATCAGAAAGTAGCACGTGTCGTTCTCAGCGATGATGCGTTGGGACGGATCGAGATGTGGATGACAAAATGGACAGTTCGACATTGGATTGGTACACTTCCTTTCTGTGTATAGTGTATCAAAGGGGGATTTACTATGGAGCGATTCATTAATCAAATCATCGATCAAATTGATCTGAACGAACGGACGCTCATCGGGATTTCGGGTCACGGGGGTGCCGGGAAGACGACGTTCGCCAAACAGTTACAAACACGTCTCGGGGAGGTCAACTACATTAACACCGACCCGTATATCACGGACTCGACGCTTCGGAAGAGTGCGATGATCGACTATACGGTCGATGGGAAGGTGCATCACTATAAGATGACGGCCTGTCATCCGGCGGCGCATCACTTGTTGTCGCTCGAGCGGGACGTCCGGATGGTACGGGAAGGGGTCGGGTTTTATACGATGGATGTCCCGTATCTCGAACGGACGTGGATCGATCCCGAGAAGCAGGTCACCATCGTCGAGGGGATGAGCGTCGCCTTTCTCGATCCAAGGTATATGGATTTATCGGTCTATCTATATACAGATGGGGATACGGAGTTCGCCCGACGCGCTGCTCGTGACATAACGGAGCGAGGGATGGAGATGGAATACTTGAAAGCATCTCATGAAGAACGGCGTCTGCAATACGAGTTGTTCATGCATCCGTATCGCGACAACTTTCAAACGATCGTCTCGATTCAGGGTGACAGGTTGACGATTGAGAAAAGTCCATACAAAAACCGCTCATGAAGAGCGGTGGCTGCGTAGCGTATCTTGGATCCCGAGTCCGAGTCGGTCTTGTTCGTGCTCGAGTTGTTCCCAGGTGAGGGATCGGTGCCGGAGTTCGACGTCGGTCGCCATCGAGTCGAGCGTGCGCTGTCGTTCGATATTGTCGAGCCAGTAATAGACGTCGACCCCATTTTCATCCATGCGCCAGAATGATTTCACGACCTCGAACTCATCGGCCCAGTCGCCGACGGGCTTGAACCCATACTTCTCGACGAACGGATAAGGTCGTTCTTCACCGAGCGGGTCGATGACGTTGCGGACGAACATTAGCTCGAGTCCGGCATGCTCGGTCGCCTCGAGCAATCGTTTCAACTCAGGGAGTGGTTCGATCTCGATGTTTTCGACGACATCGAACCATACGCGTTTACCATCGGTGTCCCAAACAGTCGCTTCGACACTATAAGGGGCGCCCGATGTCGATGGGGCATACATCGTCAAGTCGAACGTGAACGGGATGTGTTCTTCTGCCCCGGGCTCAAGCACGGCCGTGAGGCGAATCGGGACTTCCTGAATGTCGGCCTCGCGGTTGAATTCGTTACCTTCAAGCGTGATGTCTTTGAACGTCGTCAGGAAGTTGAGCGTCAGTTCATGCAGACGGATCACTTTTGACGTCGGGTTCAAGACGCGAAGCGTCCCGTGAACGGTTTGCTTCGGCACGAACGGGATCGTATGGAAATAAACGGACGCATCTAACTCGGAAAAGAACCATTTTTTAAAGCGGTTGCCCCATTTCGACATGTCGGTCGCGCTCCTTTTCTGTTAATAAAGTTACACTCCTTTAAGTGTTCCCGATTCTAATTTCCAAAAAACATTAAGAAAAAGGTTGCATTTTATAACCGTCTCGCTTATTATAGAGGATGTCGAAACAATTCAAATCGTCGCGGGGTGGAGCAGTCTGGTAGCTCGTTGGGCTCATAACCCAAAGGTCGTTGGTTCAAATCCAGCCCCCGCAACCAATTTTTATTTAATTTCATATGTCGTCGCGGGGTGGAGCAGTCTGGTAGCTCGTTGGGCTCATAACCCAAAGGTCGTTGGTTCAAATCCAGCCCCCGCAACCAATTTTTAAATGAGATAGCGAAACGATGACGTTTCGTGTTTTTTTTTGCCTAAAATTGAGTGTACAATGAGTACGTATCGCTAGAATCGACTAAAGGAGAAACATCATGTATACATTGATTACCCATTCCGCGCCAGAGACGCAGGCCGTAGCGGAAAAGCTCGCCGCGCTCGTCAAAGCGGGAACGGTCATAACGCTTAACGGGGACCTCGGTGCCGGCAAGACGACGTTCACCCAAGGGTTCGCCAAAGGACTCGGCGTGACGCGTAATGTCAACAGCCCGACGTTCACCATCATGAAACAATACCAAGGGCGCTTGCCGCTCTACCATATGGACGTCTATCGTCTCGAGGACACCGGGGACGATATCGGTCTCGAAGAATACATCAATGGTGACGGCGTCGCCATCGTCGAATGGTCGAACTTGATCGAGTCGTCGCTACCGACCGAGCGCCTCGCGATCACGATCGAACGGACAGGCGACGAGGAACGTTCAATCACGTTCATACCGACTGGTGAAGCGTATGACACGCTCGTCAAGGAGGTGCTCGCATGAAGCAACTGATGATCGACACGGCGACGACACGTCTGTCCGTCGCCCTCAGTGAGAACGGAAGCATCCAGGCAGAAGCGACGGTCATGGTCTCGAAAAACCACGCCGTCACGCTCATGCCGATGATCGAACAGCTCATGGCGGCCGTCAAATGGACACCGACCGAGCTCGAACGCATCATCGTCACGACGGGACCTGGGTCTTACACCGGCATCCGCATCGGCGTGACGACGGCAAAGACACTCGCTTATACATTGAAACTCCCGCTCGTCGGCGTATCGGCGCTCCGCCTCATGGCGGCGGCCCCGAACACCGAACTTCCGGTCGTGTCACTCATTGACGCACGGCGCGGCAACGCCTATATCGGGCACTATCAACAAAACGCACAAGTCACGCCGGACAGTCACGCCTCGGTCGCTGATTGGCTACAAGCGAACATGACGGGACCGTTCGTCGTCGTTGGTGACGTCGAGCCGTTCCGTGACGTGCTTGCGGCATATGACTATACAGAAGCGCCGGCCGCCCACAGTTATGGCCGGGCCGGTGATCTCGTCGCTTTAGGTGAAGAGACGGCGGACGTGCACGCGTTCGAACCGGAATACCTTCGTCTCGCTGAGGCCGAGGCAAAATGGCTCGAGGGACAAAACAATGGCTGATATCAAAATCCGTCGGATGAACTGGCTCGATGTCGAAGAAGTCACGAAAGTTGAAGAGGCGTCATTCGCCATCCCGTGGACGAAAGAAGCGTTCATGAACGAGATGCTCAAGAACGAGCAGGCGATTTATTTCGTCGCAGTCCATGAACGCCGCGTCATCGGGTTCGTTGGCGTCTGGCAAATCGTCGACGAAGGGCATATCACGAACATCGCTGTCTTACCGGAATACCGGGGTCAAGGTGTCGGCAATATGCTCCTCACGCAGCTCGTCGAGTTCGCCCGTTCGAAGTCACTCGAAGCGCTCACGCTCGAGGTGCGCGTGTCAAACATCGGCGCCCAAAAATTATATGAACAGTTCGGCTTCGAGAACGCTGGTCGCCGGAAACGATACTATCAAGACAATAATGAAGACGCCTATATTTACTGGGCGAAGTTAGGAAGTGAATCACTATGAACACATCGCTCATTCTCGCGATCGAGTCGAGCTGTGATGAGACGTCGGTCGCCCTCATTCGTGACGGCAAGACGCTCTTATCGAACGTCGTCTCGTCGCAGATTGAAAGTCATAAACGGTTCGGCGGCGTCGTACCTGAGGTCGCCTCGCGTCACCACGTCGAGCGGATCACGTACGTCATCGATGACGCACTTAGCGAAGCCGGTGTGACGATGGATGACGTCGACGCGGTCGCGGTCACGCAAGGACCAGGACTCGTCGGTGCCCTTCTCGTCGGGATCAGTGCGGCCAAAGCGCTCGCGTTCGCCCACAGTAAACCGCTCATCGGTGTCCATCACATCGCCGGACACATCTATGCGAATGAACTCGTCGAAGAGATGCAGTTCCCGCTCGTCTGTCTCGTCGTCTCAGGTGGCCACACCGAGCTCGTCTACATGCCAGAGCACGGTGTGTTCGAAGTCATCGGTGAGACACGTGACGATGCGGCTGGTGAGGCGTACGACAAAGTCGCCCGCACGCTCAGTCTCCCATATCCAGGTGGCCCGGCCATCGACCAGTTGGCAGCTAGCGGGGAAGACACGTATAAGTTCCCACGCGTCCGGCTCGAGGCCGGCAGTTTTGACTTCAGCTTCAGCGGACTCAAGTCGTCCGTCATCAACGCCGTCCATAACGCCGAACAACGCGGTGAGACGGTCGTACCAGAAAACTTGGCGGCGAGCTTCCAAGCGAGCGTCGTCGAGGTGCTAGTGGAGAAAGCGATCCGGGCCGTGAAAGAAAAAGGCGCGAAGCAACTGCTCGTTGCCGGTGGGGTCGCGGCGAACCGTGGGCTCCGGGCCGCCCTCAAGGAAGCGACGGAACGGGAAGGCATCCGTCTCGTCATCCCGCCGCTCAATCTGTGCGGGGACAACGCCGGCATGATCGGTGTGGCGGCGCATCACGCGTATGTGCGCGGCAAGCGCGATACACTGGCGATGAATGCGGTTCCTGGGTTATCCTTAGAAGAGAGCATGACAGTCTAGGGGGAACAGAGAGATGACGAAACGTATCATCATTGGAGGGCTCATCGTATTGCTCGTCGTTGCGACGTTTTTGCAAGTACGTGAGATCATCCGCGCTTATAATATCGCTTATGTAGAAGAAATCGTCCCAGAAGAGACGCGGGTCCGTTCGCTGACGGGCGCTGATACGCTCGAAGGCATCACCCGTGTGACCGGTGAGAACACACTCATCGAGACACTGTATGGTTATAAGAATCTAGAAGACCAAGACATCAAGAGCGTCATCGTCGTCGACCGTAACCTCGGCGTGCAGCCGAAAGCGAGCGACGCCTATTACGAGCTCTTCCCGGGCCGTGAGGCGACAGAGGAAGAAGCGGCCAAGTTCGATGCGCTCGTCAAAGAGTTCGACGAACAACAACTGTTCGCGCAAGTCATCTCGGCCCATGAGGCCCGTTATGTGACGAACCGCGAAGAGACGCTGACGTTTTATAAAGTGTTCGTCCGCGACGTCGATACGAACGAGTACGTGTTCTTTATCACGGAAGACGGCATCAAGCTCGACTTCCACACGCGCGGGTTCCAACCGTTGCGCTACTTCTAAAAAAGGCTCACAGAAACGGATATTGTCCGTCTCTGTGAGCCTTTTTCATTTGTCTTCGATGAAGAACGTGACGACGAGAAAAGAACTGCAACTACGGTAGACTTTATAGAAAATGCGCCAAGTGAGTATCGATAGTCAGCCGGCCAATAATATGTGCGCATGGATGGGACGCAATTCATAATCCATCAAGCGGATATTTTTAGTCTACTCCATTGATTTCACCTACTTTCTGTTGTTCGTTTACATAGTCTATCTGACAGTCGGATGAACCGGGCTCGTCACTTTATGGTGATCTTTTTAATAGTGGACTCTGGATGAAATTATAATCACAAAAATGGGAAATGGTTACTTTGAGGGCCATAAGCCTAGTATATTTTTCATGACCTAAGAAAATTGTTGTACTATTGTCCTTTTTGTTTTGATAAAAAAGACATCTAGAAAATTGATTAGCAATCTTGAATACTATTAGAGTGGTGGGAAAGACATGGGCAGAATAGAGAAAACAGATGATTGAACTGCCGATATTTGTCTTTTCCCAAAATATAAAGCTTATATAGTAGGGGGACACAACGTTGAGTAAAGGTTTTATAATGAAAGCATGTATGAGTAGTTTGGCTTTATTTACAATACTGGGGACAGCACATCCAGCTTACGCATCTACAGGGGGGAGCGAATCGAAATTGCGTCCAGACGCAGAAGTAGATTCGATTGAAGAGGATCGTTTAGTAAACGATACGGATCAGCTTAATGAAATTGAAGTATTTTTCACTAATCCATCAGTTACGATGACGAAAGAAAGTGATGAGTTTAGTATTATACATGAAGACTCAAATTTAGAATTCGATAAAACAGAAGAAGGGAAAGTGATTTTCAGAAACAAAGAAGAACAGTATTCTATTGAAAATGTGGCTTTAGTAGGAGGTGTCCAAATCCTCTACAACATTGAATCAACTGAGTCGCCAAAAGAATATGTCTTAGATTTAGACATTACTGAAGGTAGTCGAATTATTCACGAAGATGGAGAGTACAAAATTGTGAATGAAAAAGGTGAGGTAGAGGTCTTCATTGGCTCCCCTTGGGCGAAAGACAGTAATGGAAACGAAGTCGAAACATATTATGAGATTAAAGACCAACAGTTGATCCAACATATTGATTATGAAGGAACGGATTATCCTTTAGTCGCTGATCCATTGTTCTGCTCGGATACAATCGATAATACAGCGTCGAAGTATACGGACTCTAATACTTTTTCTGTATATCCACGGACATGTGCACGAACGTATATTACAGCTAGCTATACTTTGGGTGGCGCATTATTAGGCGTTTTTGGGTCAACTGCCATCGGAAAACAGATGTGGTCTGAAGTTGTAGCAGACGCTTCGTATCAAGCGACAAGTACGGCAAACCGCCCGAAGCTCAAAGATCAATTTATCTGTCATGCAGTTAACCCGACTACGATTTGGAAATCATCTTGGAATCTAGATACGAATCGACCGGATGTTTCATTGTTGGATACGTATAAAGCACTTTGTAATCCAGACTATTAAAGGCGAGGTAAACTATGAACATTCAATACTTTGAACCAGATTCGTTATTTTTCATTGTAATCGCGTTGCTAATCCTCTATCCAATCCTTCTTTTAGTAGGGGTGACTACGAGTAAAACAAATCTTATTGGAAAGATTATTTACGGTATTTCAGCATTCTTTTATGCTTACGTGATTTGGTATAGCTACAGCCTAGGCATTTACTTAGACGAGATGTCTGATCCGGCACAAGATGAAGTCATCTTTGGTAGTATAGGATATTTCCATTTAATTTTGTTGGCATTCCCCTACATCTTTTTAACGATGGGTTTTACGTTCAAACAGCATACTCGATCATAATAAAAGAGCGCCTTCCGCTATACGCGGATTGGCGCTCTTTCGTCAGTTTTTCGGTTGTCGATAATTATTTCGATACCACATATTCACCCGGCTCACGACGTAGACGATAAACGCGAGCACCCACATGAACAGCGTCTCTCGATAAAAGTGGCCCCAGACCGAGCCAGGCGCATAAAAGCTATGCACCGTGACATCGATCGGCCAAATGACAAGCCGGATGAACAACGTGCTCATAAGCAAGCCGCTGAAGAGGCTGATGATGATACCGGACCATGTTTGGATGATAAACCCGACGACAATCGGCAGGAAGTAAAATAAAATGATCGGGACGTTCGTCGCCTCGCCGCGGATGAGTTCCGAGATATACTCGGTCCCACTCGGCACGATGTAGACGAACCCGGTCAGGAACGCATGCATCCAATCGATCCGCATGGCACGGGAACGCATCATGAATGGAGTTCCTCCCATTCTGTGAACAGTTCCGTGATCGACTCTTTCGTCGCGTCGGACTCGGTCGACAGCTCTTGGGCGCGGGCGAAGTCGTTGAACACGTCCGGTTCGCATAACAGCTGCTCGATTTCTTCAAGCCGAGCTTCGTGGCGCTCGATTGTCAGCTCGATCTCTTCGACCCGCTGTTTCAACCGGCGTTCTTCGCGCTGCTGTTCCTTGTCGGCGCGCTGCTTCTTGACGACGACTTGTTTCGTCTCCTCGCGGGCGAGCCGGGCAAGGTCCTCGAGCTCTTCTTTCTTCTCGACGTAATACGAGTAGTCGCCGAGGTACTCATCGATGCCGTTCGGCGTGATCTCTAAGACACGCGTCGCGAGCCGGTCGATGAAGTAACGGTCGTGGGAGACGAACAAGATCGTCCCGGGATAGTCGACGAGCGCGTTCTCGAGGATCATCTTCGAGTCGAGGTCCAAGTGGTTCGTCGGCTCATCCAAGACGAGCAAGTTCGGTTGCTCGAGCTTGAGCTTGGCGAGCGTCAGCCGGGCCCGTTCGCCGCCGGATAGTTCTTGGACGCGTTTCATGACGTCGTCCCCGCTGAACAAGAACTGGCCGAGCAGACTGCGGACTTCTTGCTCGCGCATGAGCGGCCAGTCGTTCCAAATCTCGTCGATGACGCGGTTCGCGTCCGACAAGTTCTGTTGTTCCTGGTCGTAGTAGCCGATTTCGACGCCGGTACCGTAGCGGATGTCACCGGTGAGCGGTGGTTGTTGTTTCGTCAACACTTTGAGGAGCGTCGATTTGCCGACTCCGTTCGGGCCGACGAGGGCGACCGACTCGCCGCGTTGCAGTTGGAAACGCAAGTGTTGTGCGATCGGTTCTTCGTAGCCGATGGCGAGGTCGCTGCCGCTCAACACATCGTTCCCGCTTTGGCGTTTGATCGAGAACGACAACACCGCGCTTCGTTCGTCACCGTCCGGCACGTCCATGCGGTCGATCTTCTCGAGCCGCTTGCGGACGCTTTGGGCGCGTTTCGTCGTCGTCGCCCGGGCGATGTTCCGTTGGATGAAGTCTTGCATCTTGGCGATCTCTTCTTGTTGCGACTCGAACTGTTTCTTCTCTTGCTCGTAAAGCGCGGCCTTCTGCTCGAGGAATTTCGTATAGTTCCCGACGAAGCGGCGGCTGCGGTTGCGTGACAGCTCGTAGACGACCGAGACGACGCGGTCGAGGAAGTAACGGTCATGGGAGACGATGAGGACGGCACCTTTATAGCCGCTCAAATATTTCTCGAGCCAGCTGAGCGTCTCGATGTCCAAATGGTTCGTCGGCTCATCCAAGATGAGCAGGTCCGGGCTTTGCAGGAGCATCTTCGCTAAGGCAAGACGTGTCCGCTGTCCCCCTGAGAGCGTATCGATCCGACGTTCGAAGTCGTCCGGGTAAAACCGCATCCCGTGCAAGATCGAGCGGATTGTCGCTTCATACTGATAGCCGCCGCGGTCTTTGAACGTGTGTTGCTCCTCGTCATACGCCGCAAGCAGACGCTCGTAGGCGGCCGGGTCGTTCAAGATCCGCTCCGAGCCCATGTCTTGCTCCATCTGGCGGAGCGTCTTCTCTTGTTCGATCAAGTCGGTGAAGACGGTGAGCATCTCGTTCCACATCGTCTCGTTCGATTCTAATCCTGAGTCTTGGGCGAGATAGCCGATCGTCACGTCTTTTGGCTTCATGATGTCGCCCGAGTCATAGTTGTACTCGCCGGCGATGACTTTTAACAGCGTCGACTTGCCGGCGCCGTTGCGGCCGACGAGGGCGACGCGTTCGCCTTCTTGGATTTCTAGTTTGACATTCTCTAAAATCGGCTCGACGCCGAACGATTTGGATAAGTTGTTGACTTGCAGTAGGATCAAGTGAAAAAACCCCTTTCTCTCTGTTTAGTATACTTTATTTCTTCCCCTTTTCAGGTATATTCATTGAGTGCTTATGTGAATTCGTTTACAATCAAGGTGTATGAAATCAGATTCGTTTGAAACGCGTCGTAAAAAGGAGGCTCTTTCCGTTGAGTCAAAACGAACCAAAGATTCCGCAAGCGACAGCCAAACGGTTGCCACTATACTATCGGTTTATCCAAAGCCTACATTCGTCAGGGAAACAGCGTGTCTCTTCTGCTGAACTGAGCGAGGCGGTCAAGGTCGATTCGGCAACGATTCGCCGTGACTTCTCATACTTCGGTGCGCTCGGTAAAAAGGGATATGGCTATAACGTACAGTATCTGTTAGAATTTTTCCGTAAGACGCTGAATCAAGACGAGATCACGAACGTCGCCTTGGTCGGGGTCGGTCATCTCGGGACAGCGTTCGTCAACTATAACTTCCTTAAAAACAATAACACACATATCGTCGTCGGGTTCGACGCAGACGAGACAAAAGTCGGCACGACGATGTCAGGTGTCCCGATTCATCACGTCGATGAGATGGAACAGATTATGAAGCAAAACAAAATCGATGTCGCCATCCTCACGGTCCCGTCTGCCTACGCGCAACCGGTCGCCGATGATTTGGTCCGCTATGGCGTTCGAGGGATCTTGAACTTCACGCCGGCGCGATTGACTGTACCGGACACGGTCCGCGTCCATCATATCGACTTGTCGATCGAACTCCAGTCGCTCATTTACTTTATGCAACACTATCCATCCGCTGAGGGGGTCCATCAATAATGGAATTTCTACAATCATCACTCGTCGTCGGTATCCCAGGTGGCGTCAGTATTTTCGTCATCGCCATCATCGCGCTCATCCTCTTCGGGCCGAAGAAATTGCCAGAGTTCGGCCGGGCAGCGGGGCAGACGCTCCGTGAGTTCAAAAATGCCACGAACGGTATGATGAAAGAGCACGATGAGACCGACAAGAAAGAAATTGAGAAGAAAGAGCAGTAAGCCATGAGCCATCAACCTGATCAAGAACGGGCACTGTCCGATCACTTGACAGAGCTGCGGAGACGACTGATGCTGTCGGCATTTGTCGTCTTTGCCTTCTTTCTGATCGCTTTGCCGAGTGTCAAATACGTGCTCGCCTATCTGCAGGCGGACCTCGTCGAACGAGGGCTCGAGCTGAACGCCTTTGGGGTCGCGGACCCGCTCATGATTTACTTGAACTTGGCGCTCGTCATCGGGCTCGTCGCATCGGGTCCATTTCTACTGTATCAACTGTGGGCGTTCGTCGCACCTGGTCTGCATCCGAATGAACGAAAATGGACGCTCGCCTATATCCCGGTCATCTTTATCTTGTTCCTCATCGGTCTCGCATTCGCCTACTATTGGTTGTTCCCGCTCGTCCTCGATATCTCGACGGACCTCGGGCAAGACCTCGGTCTGACGCAAATCATCGGGGCGACGAACTATTTCACGTTCCTGTTGCAACTGACGATCCCGTTTGGACTGTTGTTCCAACTTCCGGTCGTGACGATGTTCTTGACGCGCATCGGTGTCGTGACGCCGTACTTCCTCTCAAAAATTCGGAAGTACGCCTACTTCGCCTTGTTCGTAATCGCGGCATTCATCACGCCGCCGGATTTGACGTCGCACCTCATGGTGTCGCTGCCGCTCTTCTTCTTATATGAGATCAGCTTATCGATCTCGCGTGTGACGTACCGCGGTGTGCTCCGACGTGAGAAAGAGGCGATGGTGAAAGAACAGATGGATTTGATGAAGCAAATGAATGAGAAATGAACACTACGTCATGAGACGTGGTGTTTTTTTATGCGAGTACATTAAACTGGAAGTGTCTTGAAAAGGGGCTTGGCCATCGTGTTGATCGGACTGTTTTTCCTTGTCGGTTGGCAAGTACCACGGTTGGCATAACGGTGCTTTTTGGTCGCAAAATGTCGTACTGAAACCACATGTTCTAAGTGATATTGGTCGTAAACGCTTTTTCTGCAACAAGGAAGTACTCTTGTCACATGTTAAGATAGAAACCAATCAAACACACGTCAGGGGGAGAAGCGATGGCTTGGGAATATTACGGGGACGCGCTCATCGTCACAGGGATGTTGACGACGGTGCTCTTACTCGTCGTGCTATCTTTTTTGAAGTTACTATACAGGCGGAGACTCGTCTTTCCGTTGACGCTCGTGGTGATGGGCTATGTCCTGTTCATGGTCGGGCTCGTCTTCGTCCGGGGCTGGGACGGGATGGGCTGGAGTTTGATCGGTTTCAGTTTGTACGTGATCGGGCTCGTCACCTATATCGGTGTCGTCATCTATCACTGGGTGAAAGCGAGACGCACGTCCAATTCATGATCAAAACCGTTCCGGTCGCGGAGCGGTTTTTTTGTCGTCATAACCGTCGTTCAAACTTTAGACATAATTACGTGAAAAACTGAGCAAAGGGATTGTCAAACCTTCTTGTGAAATAGTACACTAAGTTCAGAAAGCGAATGTGATATTTGTCACAAACACTAACTTGCCTACAACTCAAAGGAGAGACTACCATATGAAAATCGCAGTCATCGGATGTACACACGCAGGAACAGCAGCAGTCAAAGGCTTACTCGCCAAGCACGACAATCTCGACATCACCGTGTATGAGCGGAACGACAACGTCAGCTTCCTCTCGTGTGGGATCGCCCTCCACGTCGGCGGCGTCGTCAAACGCGCTGAAGAATTGTTCTACTCATCACCGACCGAGCTCGAAGAACTCGGCGCGACGATGCGCATGAAGCATGACGTGTTGAACATCGATGCGGAAGCGAAGACGGTCCACGCCAAAAACCTCGAGACGGGTGCAGACGTATATGACACGTTCGACCGTTTGATCGTGACGACAGGATCTTGGCCGATCGTCCCGACGCTACCTGGCATCGAGATGACTGGGATCGAACTTTGCAAAAACTATGGTCACGCTCAGCGCATCATCGAGCGGGCTAAGGGTGCGACAAATATCGCCGTCATCGGTGCCGGCTATATCGGCGTCGAGCTCGTCGAGGCGTTCGAAGTGTACGGCAAGCACGTCACGTTCATCGACAGTGCTGACCGCATCTTGAACAAGTACCTCGACAAGTCGTTCACGGACCAACTTGAAGCCGACATGACGTCACGCGGTATCGACCTTGAGCTCAGCCAAACGGTCGAAGCGTTCCGCGGCACAGACGGAAACGTCACGCACGTCGTCACCGACAAAGGTGAGTTCGAAGCCGACCTCGTCATTCTATGTGTCGGTTTCCGCCCGAACACGGGACTGCTCGCAGGACAAGTCGACATGCTCGGCAACGGCGCCATCATCGTCGACGAATATATGCGCACGAGCAACCCGGACGTCTTCGCAGCCGGTGACAGCTGTGCCGTCTACTACAACCCGGCGCGCACACATGCTTACATCCCGCTCGCGACGAACGCCGTCCGCATGGGTACGCTCGTCGCCGAGAACCTCGTCACACCACGTGTCCGTTACCAAGGGACACAAGGGACGTCGGGACTCCGTCTCTATGACTGGAACATCGCCTCGTCAGGCCTCACGGAAGAAGCGGCCGGATTGTTCGGCCTCGACGTCGAGAGCGTCGTGATCGAGGACGCGTACCGTCCTGAGTTCATGCCGACGTCGGAGCCGGTCCAGTTCAAACTCGTCTATGAAGTCGGCACACATCGTGTCGTCGGGGGACAAGTGCTCTCGAAAGCGGATATGACGCAAGCGGTCAACACGTTGTCGCTCGCGATCCAAAACGAGATGACGGTCGAAGAGCTCGCCTACGTCGACTTCTTCTTCCAGCCGCACTACAACAAGCCGTGGCACTTCATCAACAGTGGAGCGCTCGCGGCGATGAAAGACAAAGTCAACGCATAACGCAAAAGATTCGAAAGCAGCCGCTTTCGAATCTTTTTTTTATAGGTAACGTGGCGCGTCCTGCATCGAGTTGGCGAGGATGATGTAGACGAGGATGTTTCCGGGCATGATAAGAAAGAGTAACCGGACGCCGAGCGAGGACATGCCGAAGTACTCGGCGATGCCGCCGCAGACACCGGCGAGAGAACGGTCGGTCGCGGATTTTCGAAGAGCACGTTGCATAAAGTAGACTCCCATCTCGAATTTGATATGTAAATTTTACCATATGTGTATAAAAAAAAGCGCGCCGATTTGGCGCGCTTGTGCTTATTTCAAGATGGTGACGAGTTCGTCGAGCACTTCGTTGGCTGACAAGACGCCGCCTGACGTGTTCCACGTATCGTCGCTCACTTCGGTCACTTCACCGGCCTTGACGGCTTTCAAGTCTTTCCAAAGCTGGTTCGACTGCCATTCTTCGGCCGTCTTCGATCCGTCCGCACCGCCGTATGTGAAGTAGACGATATGGTCGCCGTCCATTTCGGGGATGCGTTCCATCGTGACTTCTTCAGCGAATTCCGTGCGGTCTTGTGACGCTGGGCGTTTGACGCCGACGTCACCTAAGATGACGCCTGAGAAGCTGTCCGTGAAGTAGATGCGTGACGCGCCAGGAAGGAAACGGACGACCGACAATTCTTTGTTCACGGCGTCGCCGAGCTCAGTTTTCGTGTCTTCGACGTGTTGGTCGTAGTCAGCTAACACATCTTTTCCTTTGTCTTCGAGGTTGAGGGCGTTCGCGTAAAGCGCGAAGTTCTCTTGCCAGTCGCCTTTGAGCGTCTCTGACATGACCGTCGGTGCGATCGCGTTCAGTTTGTCATAGATGTTCTCTTGGCGAAGTTTCGTACCGATGATGAGGTCTGGATCGAGTTTCGCGATCGCCTCGAGGTTGACCTCGCTCTCTGTCCCGACTTCCGTCACATCTGTCATCTCAGACTCGATGTGCGGGTACCATGGGTCACCGTTCCATGATTTGACGGCACCGACTTGTTTGACGCCGAGGGCGATCAACGCCTCGGTCCCTTCGTTCGTCAAGACGACGACGCGTTTCGGTTCTGTTGGGACTTCAGCCGTGCCCATGGCGTGCTCGACCGTGCGTGTCGCTGCTTCTTCTGATTCGTTCGAGTTGCTTGCCTCTTCCGACCCGCCGCAAGCAGCGAGGACGACGGTCAGACAGAGCGTAAGTAACGCTAATCCAAGTTTTTTCATATGAATAAAGTCTCCTTTGAATAGTAAGTTTTCCTTCCCGAATATAAGTGATAATGATTATCACTGTCAACCCCTTTTTCTAACAGCGAGATTTTGCTATGGTAGGGGAGGAAAGAAGTGAGGAAATGATGAAACCGTGGATCAAACTATTTGCCTTGATCATTGCATTACCAATCTTGAGTTATATCAGTTTACGGGTCGGCGTCATCCCGGTCGGTCACGAAGACGTGCTCGGCTTAGGCGGTGACGTATCTTCAAAGGCGATGATCGCCTTAGAGGACAACCGGATTCCGCGGACCGCCGTCGCCCTCGTCGTCGGGAGTGTCCTCGGCTTGGCCGGACTCTTGTTTCAACTCGTGACGCGCAACCCGCTCGCGTCACCCGATATTTTAGCCGTCAACGCCGGGGCGAGTCTTGCCATCGTGCTCGTGACGTTGTTCGGGTTCAGCAGCATCGCCTCGTTCACGACGGCCGCACTCATTGGCGCTTTCATCGCCGGTGTCATCGTGTATCTCCTCAGCGCGAACGGTGGCAACGTCATGTACATGACGCTCGCCGGTGCATCGCTCGCGGCGCTGTTCAGCTCGTTCACCCAATCGATTATCGCGTATGAGGAAGGGGCGCTCGACGAAGTGCTATTTTGGCTGACCGGGTCGGTCGCGGGACGATCGCTGACGCTCGTGACGACGCTCTTGCCATGGATGATTGGCGCGACCGTGCTCGTCATCTTCATCAGTAAAGAACTTGAGACGTTGTCGCTCGGTGATCAAGTCGCCCGTTCGCTCGGTCAAAACGTCGGTGTTGTGAAATTCGTCGCCGTGACGCTCGCCGTCATCTTGTCGGCGTTCGGTGTCGCGCTGGCCGGTCCGATCGCTTTTGTCGGACTGCTCGCCCCGCACCTCGCTAGGTACATGTTCGGTACGGCGTTTTTCGCGAGGTTGCTCGGGAGCGCCCTGCTCGGAAGTGTGCTGTTGCTCGCGGCCGATATTTTCGGACGTGTCATTTTATTCCCCCGCGAAGTCACGGTCGGTGTCGTGCTCGCCGTCATCGGTGGAGCTTTCTTCATCTATCTCGTCAGTGCTAGACAAGGAGTCTTTAAGTCATGAAATCATACAGTTTTCGAAAAGGCCCGTTCTCGTTCACGCTCAGGAGGCGTGAAATCGTCTTGGCGGTCGCTTTACTTATCGGTCTCATCATTGCCATTTATTTAGGTCTCGCCATCGGAGAAACGTTTTTGACGCCGTGGTCACTCGGGGCACTTTTCGTTGGATCGGGTGATGCGTTCGCGGAGCTCATCGTCTTCGAGTTCCGGATGCCGCGCGTCTTGATGGCGATCACCGCCGGGGCTTGTCTCGCCGTCAGTGGGCATTTGTTACAGCTTACGATCAAGAACGAACTCGCCTCGCCCGAGATTTTCGGGATCGTCGGCGGGGCAGGGGTGGCGACGGCGACGTTCTTCACCGTCTTCACCGACGAGCGGACGAATCAATTGTCCGTCCCGCTCGCCTATATCCCGTTCGCCTCATTTGCCGGTGCGCTCGCGGTCGGGGCGTTTCTGTTTTATTTATTGAAGCGCGGTGTCCCGCCGGTCCGGCTCGCACTCATCGGGATCGGGATCAGCATCTTCTCGCAAGGCATCGTCCAGTTCATGATGCTCGCCTCGAACGTTTACCGGAAGAACGATATCCAACAATGGTTGACCGGTACGGTGTACGCAGCGACGTGGAAGCAACTGACGATCATGGTCCCGCTCGCGATCCTGTTTTTACTTGCCGCTTTCTTAATTGAACGGCACGTCCGGCCGCTCCATATCAGTGAGGCGGTCGCGACGAGCATCGGGGTGCCGGTGCGCGGGATCCAGCGGGGGACACTCTTGTTGTCGTGCCTACTTGCCGGCGTCGGTGTCGCCTTCGTCGGCGCCATCGGCTTCGTCGGACTGATGGCACCGCACATCGCCCGTCAAGGATTGAAACTGCCTTATGTTTGGGCGACACTCCTCGTCGGGGCGACGATCGTCGTGTTGGCGGACGCGATCGGGCGGACAATCTTTTATCCGTATGAGCTCCGGACCGGTGTGATGACAGCCGTCATCGGTGCGCCGTACTTCTTCTATTTACTTCGCCGTATGATGAAAGGAAGCATGAGATGAATACATTTGATTTACAGCAAGTCGCCATCGGCTATGAGCAGAAGACGGTGCTCGACGATTTGACGTTCTCGATCCCACACGGAAAGATCACCGTGCTCATCGGCGCGAACGGGTGCGGGAAGTCGACCCTCTTATCGACGCTCGCCAGGCAACGCGCCGCTTTGGCAGGCACGGTCTCGTTCCGCGATAAGCCGCTTGACGCTTACCGGGCGAAGGAGGCGGCCCGGCTCATGGCGTTTATGCCGCAAGTGAACGTCGCTCCGGACGGCCTGACCGTTGAACAGCTCGTCCGCTTCGGCCGTTATCCGTATCAGACGTTCTTCAAGCGCTATTCGGAAGACGATGAGCGCGCCGTCGAGCGAGCGCTCGCCTTCACAGACACGGTCTCGCTCCGGGACACGCTCGTCAGCAACTTGTCGGGTGGGCAGAAGCAACGCGTCTGGATCGCCCTCGCGCTTGCCCAAGAGTCGGAGACAATCCTTCTCGATGAGCCGACGACGTATCTCGACATGTCGCACCAAATCGAGATCCTCGACTTGATGTACCGGTTGAACCGGTTGGAAGGCAAGACGATCATCATGGTGCTCCACGACCTGCATCTCGCTTGTCGTTACGCCGATCACGTCATCGCACTCGCGGGCGGCAACGTGTATCGTCAGGGCAGTCCGAACGACGTCGTCGATGAGACGTTCATGAACGACGTCTTCGGCTTAAAAGTCGTCGTCACGAAAGACCCGCTGTACGGGACGCCGCTCTGTATCCCGTACTCGCATTACGAATTGAATGAGAAACGTCCTTGAACACCTAGTCTTCGGACTAGGTTTTTTTTCGTCTGAACCCGGGGAAGAACTAAAAGAAAGCTGATGTGTCCCTGTGTTTGTAAAAGGAGGAGCCAACATGAGTAAGAAGGAAAAACAGCCGTACCATATCGTCACGTTCACGTTTCCAGAAGAGTCGATTTCGTATCAGGCGTTCAGCAAGTTGAAAAAGTATCACGCCGACGGGCTCATCGGGTTTGAACAACTCGTCGTCATCAAGCGTGAGGACAACGGGGCGTTTTCATTTGAGGATGCGGTGCAGTTGAAACCGGTGACGAAGTCGACGAAAGGCGCGTTGATTGGGATGGCAGTTGGTATCCTCGGGGGTCCGTTCGGGATTCTGTTCGGGACGCTGACCGGTGGACTAATCGGCGGGACGAAAGACTTGAAGCACGTCCAAAGCATTCAAGAGACGTTCAAACGGACCGTCGGCAACATCGAGCCCGGGCAGACCGGTGTGATGGGGATTGGGGAAGAGTTCGACCCGTCGGTGCTCGACGGGCTCGCAAGCGAGCTCGGTGGAACGATCACGCGGACGGATGAAGAATTATAAGGGGGACTTTATACATGAAGATCGGGATATTAGGCGCCGGCAAGGTCGGGCGGACGCTTGGCCGCAAGTTCGAGGACGTCGGCTATGACGTGTTATACGGGACTCGGACCGAACGGGAAGGGACGATGTCGCTCCAAGAAGTGGCGTCAAACAGTGACGTTCTGTTACTGACGACTCCGTTCGCGGCGGCGATCGATTTGATTCAGTCGCTCCGGGATTTGGACGACAAGATCGTCATCGATGTGACGAACCCGATCGCCAAAGAGTTTGACGCGATCGAGCGGCCGGAAGGGAAGTCCGGGGCCGAACATCTGCAGGACTTAGCCCCGCACGTCCGCATCGTCAAAGCGTTCAACCAGACCGGCGTCGAGAACTTGGAGAACCCGAACATGTCGATGATGTTCATCGCCGGGGACGAGCAGGAGGCGGTCCGGGCCGTTCAAGGCTTGGCCTCGAAGATCGGCTTCGACGCGCATACGCTCCATCACTTGAAGCTCGCCCGTGAACTCGAGTCGCTCGCGTGGTTATGGATCCATTACGCGACGAAAGAGCGGAAGCATCGTAACTTCGCATTCTATTTGAAAGAGAATAACTTCTGAAAAAAGACGGTCACGCGATTGCGTGGCCGTCTGATCGTTAAAAGGCTGCTTGTTGCTCGTTACGAGTTTTCAACGAAGCGATCGTTTCGCTTTCGATTGCCTCGACTTCGCGTTGTTGCCAGCCAGGCATGAGGAACGCGTCGACGAGTGCCCAAATACCTGTGATGATGGCACCAAAACCAATCGTCAAAACGACCATCAAGAGCATGGCAATGCCTGTTCCTGTTTTCTTGAAATAGAAGCGGTGAGCGCCTAAAGCGCCGAGGAAGAACCAGAGCAAATAAGCGACGACGAGACTGCGTTTCTTTTTCTCGACTTCGCTGTTGACGAGGAGCATTTCCTCAGTCGTTAAATCGGTACGTGAATAATTCATGGTGTGGTGTGCCTTCTTTCCAAAAATTGATATAATAAATGCATTCTTTATTGTACCGGGAAACGGATGAATTCCCATGAATTTCTATTTATTTTTTTAGAAGAGAGGAAGAACCAAATGGGCTTTGCCATTTTGACGTTCATCGTCGCGTTTATTCACATCATCGCGGGAGCGGTCGTGTTACATAAGTATCCGCAATATAAATCGATTGCCATCAGCGTGATTGTCCTTGGCTTCATGTATGGACTATTGACGGTCGGGTTTATCGTATTATGAAGAAGCGTTCGGTAATGCTTCGTGTTCGGGAGAAATTTTCGAACCAAGACGTACTGAAACTAGGGACGGGCGTTATGCTCGGGATGGTCGTAGTGGAACTCCTGCTCGGGGACGTGCCTCAAAGTACTTTGATGTCGTTCGCGTTAGTTTTTTATTATTGGCGCCATGACGTGGCGTATTCACAGGGTGACGCGACGGGGAAAGCCATCGGGGAACAAGCAAGTACGTTCACGCTTCGCGTCGTGATTGTCGCGTTGATGATCGGGTTCTTCATCTCGTTTCGGGTCGAGACAATCGACTATTCGTTGCGCGCGCTCATGCATTACGGACTGGCGCTCGTCTTCGGATTAAAGGGCTTTGGTCTCTGGTTTTTTCAAGACCTGGAACCTTCTGTCGAACGTCACGTATAACATAGCGAGCGAGACCGGTGAAGCGACAGCTTGACCGGTCTTTTGTCGTCAGGAACTGTGGTTGAAGTCTCCAGATAACGTGAATAGACCAAAGAGTGTCGTTGTCTGTTTTGGAACGGAAGGAGTCCTGTTATGTGTACAGCCATCACGTATTCGACAAAAGATCACTATTTCGGCCGCAATCTTGACCTGAACGTCTCCTATCACGAACAAGTGACGATCACGCCTAGGAACTATCCCTTCACATATAGACGCGTGGGCGACGTCCCTCATCATTACGCGATGATCGGAATGGCGACGGTCGTCGATGACTATCCGCTTTATTATGAAGCGACGAATGAAACAGGTCTCAGTATGGCCGGGCTTAATTTTCCGGGGAACGCCGACTTCAAACCGGAGGCGAGCGGTTTAGATAACGTGACTCCGTTCGAGTTCATCCCGTGGATACTCGGACAGTGTGCCACGGTGGGCGAGGCGAAGCAACGACTTGAGACGATCAACTTAGTCAACATCGATTTCAGCAATGAACTGCGGCTGCATCCGCTCCATTGGATGATTGCCGACCAACAGCAGTCGATCGTCGTGGAGCCGCTCAAAAACGGGTTGCGCGTCTACGACAACCCAGTCGGCGTGTTGACGAACAATCCGTCGTTTGACTATCAATTGTTCAATTTGAACGACTACCGTCATGTGTCGACGAAGCTACCGGACAACACGTTTGCGAAAGCACTCGAGCTCGAAGCGTATTGCCTCGGCTTAGGCGGTCATGGCTTACCCGGTGACTTATCGTCGACGTCGCGATTCGTACGAGCGACGTTCGCCAGATTCAATTCGGTCTCCGGGCAGACTGAGTCGGAGAGTGTCAGTCAGTTCTTCAAGCTACTGGACACGGTGATGCAGACACGGGGGCTGAATGAGGCAGCGGACGGGACGTTCGAATATACGATCTATTCGTCTTGCTGCAATATGGACCGAGGCATCTATTATTATCAAACGTATGAGAACAGCCAGATCACGGCCGTGTCGCTGTTCAATGAAGATTTAGACGGGACGCGGCTGATTGCTTATCCGCTCGTCACCGGGCAACAGATTCATTACGCGAATTAAGACACAGCCTGCTTCCTGAGAAGCGGGCTGTGTCTTAGAGTGTATCGTTATAGAGCGGGGCTTCAGCGTCCGTGCTGATGACTTTCAAATGACGCTCGTTTTTCACATAGACGCTTTTATACGCCACACGTTCATCTTCATAGAATAGGATGACGCGGTTGCCGTCGTTGTCCGTCTCGACTTTCGGTTCATATTGTGCGACATCAATCGTCTCTTCGAGCACGCCATATTCTTCGTATGTTGACAGGTCGTCTGCGTTTGAACAGGCGACGAGAAACAGGGAAGCAACCGTCGCGAGAAGTACTTTCTTCATCAATATCTCTCCTTATTTGATAGTCCGTCTATCAAATATAACGTAGATTGACGTTTTTTTCAAAAGCGAATGAAACTTTGATCATTTTTCTTCGTATAGATTGAACAGAGGAGGGGAAATGATGAGCGGACGTAACATGGCAGTAGCGGTGAGTATTGGCTTAGTGGCTGGGTCCGTCCTATTCGGTGTGTCCTCGCATCTATTGCTTCTCATCGCGAGTGTGCTGTTTTATCGGTGGCACCGACGAAAAGCCGGACAGTATCCGACCTCGATCAGAGAACGCTTGTTTTGGCGCTCTAGTGAGAAGACATGGCTTGTCGCAATCATCGTGTTCATTGTGATCTTCTTAATCGGGTTTGGTGCGACGCGTGTGACGCAATCGACACAACAGTTCGCACTGACCGCGTTGACGTATTTGTTTGCGACAAAAGGACTGTTCTTGATGAATGAGATACATACGTATGAGCAAACGGTTGAACAGGAACAGGATGAGAGGTAAGGCATCTGGCTTTGACAAAGACGAGATGACAGAACGGGTACGACAATAGGCTGAAGCGGACATTCGACGCGTAGTTGCTCTATTGGCAAATCGAGCGTGAGTTGAACGAAGGCCTTTATTTCATTTCACTTTATAATGAAGAACGGAAGGACGTCTGTATCGTGAGGAGGGACTTAATGAGGAAAAAATTATTGTTTGCGTTTCTGCTCTTTAACCCAATCGTGTTTGTATTGGGATGGTGGAATGGGGAGTTCATCATGATCACGTGGGTAGCGTTCGGTGTTGTCGTGCACACGTATTATCATGAGCAACTTGAACGGCTCGACGCCGAGACAGTCATATCGCTGAAACGGACTGTCGATTCGAAGTTGGTATCGTCGCTCTCCTTCACAACGATTTTCGTATTTTGTGTTGTCATCTGGTTCTTTGATGAGATGACCGTTCCGTTACTTGATACGCTGTACGTCATCGTTGGATTGGTGATGGTACGACGGGGTCTTTTGCTTCGACGCGCCATACTCGATGAAATGATTGATACGACAAATATTGTTTACATGAAGAAAAGCCCGAGCTCCTAAGCCCGGGCTTTCGTTATGCAGATTTGTCTGACCCGTCTTTTTTCTCTTTCCGAGCGAGCGTCAAGATTTGGTACACCTTGAAGAAGTCGTAAGCGGCTACGGCGATGATGAAGTACGTCCAGAAACTGAAGCCGTACTCTTGCACCGAGTAGTAGGCGAGGACCGTAAACAGAATCCCGAACGAGAGACTGAACAAAAACATGACTTTTAAGTGTCGCGGCATATGTGCCACCTCATTTCTACATTAAAAATAGTACGACCATGACGAGCGCATTGTTGAACGCGTGAATCGCGATCGGGACGATCAAGCGACGCGTCTTGGCGTAAGCGACCGTGAAGGCGAAGCTCATCGCCACATAGACAAGGATCTTGTTGTCGCCGTGGATGAGTGCGAACAAGAGTGAACTGACCGCAAACGCGATCCAAAACCCGAACCGGGCGCTCAAGTTCCCGAACAGGATGTGGCGGAACAAAATCTCTTCCATAATCGGTCCGAGCAAGACGACTGAGAGCGTCATGACTGGGACGAGACGGACGATATCAGCGATTTGCTCGGTGTTTTGTGACCCTACGAGATCACCTGATATCGCGGTCTCAATCAGGTTGGCGACGATGACGAGCCCGTACTGCATCAAAATCCCGAGCCCGATCCATTTGACCGTGTCGTTTAAGTTCGACTGGATGCCTTGTTGCTTATACAGCTTCAAGTCCGGCCAAAGCAAGAAGAACGAGATGACGATCGTTAAACTGAAGCCGATTGCGAACCAAAGGCCGGTCGACAGCGGGGTGATCCACTCGGGACGGACTCCACTAATGAGAAGCGGGAAGAACTGCACGAACGCGTAGAGGAGAATTGGGATGATGTGCCGGATCCGAATGTTAGGCGCCATCGAAAACCGGGTATTTATCGATTGGTTTGAGTTTAATGTGGCCAATTCAACACTTCCTTATTCACAAGAGTTAAGCGTTCCTTTTGACCATTGTAACAAATAAGGTCTCTTGACCGCGAGTGGAAGCATTTTTCGATGTTCCCGCTTGCATTTTTCATCGTCTCATACTACACTAAACAGTGTTAGCACTCCATTTTGATGAGTGCTAAAACTTACGATACAACGATACATCATTCATATTCGGAGGAGGTTTTTTCAATGTTAAAACCACTAGGAGATCGCGTTATCATCGAAGTCGTGGAGAAAGAAGAAAAGACGATCGGAGGCATCGTGCTTCCTGACACGGCGAAAGAAAAGCCGCAACAAGGGAAGGTCCTCGCAGTCGGCACAGGCCGCGTGACAGACCAAGGCGAGCGGATCGCTCTCGACGTCAAAGAAAATGATTTGGTCATCTACTCGAAATACGCGGGTACCGAAGTGAAGCATGATGGAAAAGAATACTTAATCGTTCGTGAGAGCGACATTCTAGCAATCGTAGGCTAAGACTCACCATTTTTCAAAAATCTTTTTTAGGGGGAAATGAACAATGGCAAAAGAAATTAAATTCTCAGAAGACGCACGTCACGCGATGCTTCGCGGTGTCGACGCACTCGCTGACGCGGTAAAAGTAACAATCGGACCGAAAGGACGTAACGTCGTCCTCGAGAAGAAGTTCGGCTCACCACTCATCACGAATGACGGTGTGACGATCGCGAAAGAAATCGAACTCGAAGATCACTTCGAAAACATGGGCGCGAAGCTCGTCGCGGAAGTCGCGTCGAAGACGAACGAAGTCGCAGGGGACGGTACGACGACAGCGACAGTCCTCGCTCAAGCGATGATCCGTGAAGGTCTCAAAAACGTCACAGCGGGCGCGAACCCGATGATCCTTCGTAAAGGGATCGACAAAGCGGTCCGCCGTGCGCTCGAAGAACTAAAAGCGATCTCGAAACCAATCGCGTCGAAAGAAGCAATCGCGCAAGTTGCTGCCATTTCAGCAGCTGACGAAGAAGTGGGCGAGTTGATCGCAGAAGCGATGGAACGTGTCGGCAACGACGGCGTCATCACGATCGAAGAATCACGCGGCTTCACGACTGAACTCGATGTTGTTGAAGGTATGCAGTTCGATCGTGGATACTTGTCACCATACATGATCTCAGACTCAGACAAGATGGAAGCGGTGCTCGACAACCCGTTCATCTTGATCACAGATAAAAAGATCTCGAACATCCAAGAAATCATTCCAGTGCTCGAGCAAGTCGTGCAACAAGGGAAACCTATCTTGATCGTCGCTGAAGACATCGAAGGCGATGCGCTCGCGACACTCGTCTTGAACAAGCTCCGTGGTACGTTCAACGCGGTCGCGGTCAAAGCACCAGGATTCGGCGACCGTCGTAAAGCGATGCTCGAAGACCTTGCGACGCTCACAGGCGGTCAAGTCATCACAGAAGACCTCGGTCTCGAGCTCAAGTCGGCGTCACTCCAACAGCTCGGACGCGCATCGAAAGTCGTCGTCACGAAAGACACGACAACGATCGTTGAAGGTGCTGGCGATGAAGCAACGATCAAATCGCGCGTTCAAACGATCCGTAACCAGATTGAAGAGACATCGTCTGACTTCGACCGTGAGAAGCTTCAAGAGCGTCTCGCGAAACTCGCAGGCGGCGTAGCCGTCGTCAAAGTTGGCGCAGCGACAGAAACAGAACTCAAAGAGCGCAAGCTTCGCATCGAAGACGCGCTCAATGCGACACGCGCAGCGGTCGAAGAAGGCATCGTCGCAGGTGGCGGTACAGCCTACATCAACGTCATCCCAGCGGTTCGCGCACTTCTTTCTGAAGTGACAGCGGATGAAGCGACAGGTGTCAAACTCGTCCTCCGTGCGCTTGAGTCACCGGTCCGTCAAATCGCGGAAAACGCGGGTGAAGAAGGTTCGGTCATCGTCGAGAAGCTCAAGAACGAGTCGGTCGGCATCGGCTACAACGCCGCGACTGGCGAGTACGTCGACATGATCGCATACGGTATCGTCGACCCAGCGAAAGTGACGCGCTCTGCGCTTCAAAACGCGGCATCAGTATCAGCCATGTTCCTCACTACAGAAGCGGTCATCGCAGACAAGCCAGAACCAGCAGGCGCTGGCGGCATGCCTGACATGGGCGGCATGGGTGGAATGGGCGGTATGATGTAATAATTGCCCAAAACTTCTTAAATTAGCGGGTCTATAAAATTAAGATTATTCAAATTCTATTTTCTGAATCTGAATTCCCGAAAAACATTTTTTAATTGGAGAAGACCTCTTGTAAGTTGATATTCTCCCCAATAGGTAGACAGATGAAATAACAAATCTGTTTATCTGATTGGGGAGTGTTTTTTTATGGTGAGAAGTCGGCATTCGATTGAACAAAAACTGGGTGCGCTGCGCATGATGGAAGAAGAAAAATATACTTGGAAGGAAATCATGGAGGCTCATAACGTCTCTGAGAATACCCTCCGGATGTGGAAAGTCAAATTCGATACCGGTGTGGGATCGACGCGTTGAAGGAATCAAAGACATGGAGACCTTATACCAAGGAACAGAAAATCGCTGCCGTCCGTGACTATCTCGACGGGGCCACCACGATGGAAATCCTCTCCAACCATAAAATCAGTGATGGGTCTGTTCTTCGAAAATGGATTAGGAAGTATACTAGTCATAGCGAGTTAACAGATTCGAGATAAGGGATGGATCGAGCTATGACAAAAGGGAGAAAGACCACGTTCGAGGAACGGATTGAGATCGTCAGATACTGCCTGGAGAATGAACGAAACTATCAACGGACGGCCTTACCAGCAGGTCTATGGCTGGACGAAAAAATATGATACCGACGGTGTGCATGGACTCGAGGACCGGCGAGGACAGACGAAGTCAGAAGAGGAACTGACCAACGAGGAAAATCTAGAACGTCGCATCCAACAGATCGAGCGTGAGAACGAGCGCCTGCGGGCCGAGAACCTGTCCCTAAAAAAGTTAGAGGAGATCGTGAGGAGAGATTGATCAGCCGAATCCGGCTACAACTGCGATACACAGCCATCGAAGAATTGTCGACAGCAGATACATTCTCGGTCGTGCTCCTTTGTGAGATCGCGCAGGTCTTACGGGCCCACTATTATAAATGGCTGAACCGTGCCATCTCGGTACGCGAAGAGGAAAACTTGAGCTTACTAGAGGATATACGTCTCCTCTATGACCAGGTGAACGGAACCTATGACTATCGACGGATCACCATAACGGTCAATCGCAGACATGGTCTGCCGGCATACAATGAGAAGCGCATCTATCGTCTCATGCGCATCCATGAGATCCGTTCGGTCATCCGCCAGAAGCGAAAGCAGTACAAAAAATCGTCACCGAGTTAAATAGGGGTCTTTTTGTTTTTGATTCATCATCGTAATTCGTAGTTGGTTTCATATTCTAGGCGTACTAGCTGATATTAAAAAAGTCGATACAAGAGACTTACTATGCAACACCTCTTTGAAACGATAAAATCTACTATATAAGATAAGTTTCCTTGATAAGCACTTATGCAAAATTCTTTACCTATTTTTTTAGATAGGTGAAAAAGTATAAAAAAGAAAGGAATAATAAAATGAGAACAATTAAATTAGCATGTCAATTGCAACCTAAGGCCCTTGAGGTAAACGTTGGTGATCAGATAGAACAATTAGATCAAATTATTAAAGAAACTGATGGTCACGAATATTTCAAAAAAACTTTTATAACTAATGGTATGGAAACTCTTCTTTCTAAAGGTATAGCTCGTCTCGCCGGAAAATCAAACGATACTGTATTCCATCTTAAACAAGCAATGGGCGGAGGGAAAACGCATTTAATGGTAGGATTTGGGCTTCTTGCGAAAGATCCAGCACTTAGAGAAGCACAAGTAGGTTCTATGCCATATCAGTCAGACTTCAGTACAGCCAAGATAGTCGCTTTCAATGGGCGTAACAACCCTCATACCTACTTTTGGGGAGAAATTGCCAGACAATTAGGTAAAGAAAGTTACTTTAGGGAGTATTGGGAATCTGGTGCTAAAGCTCCAGATGAACAATCATGGATAGAAATTTTTGATGGAGAAGAACCTATCCTTATTCTGTTAGATGAGATACCACCATACTTCCATTACTACAGTACTCAAGTATTAGGGCATGGTACGATAGCTGATGTTGTTACTAGAGCATTTTCAAATATGCTTACTGCAGCTCAAAAAAAGAATAATGTTTGTATTGTGGTATCAGATTTAGAGGCTGCTTACGATACTGGCGGGAAATTGATTCAACGCGCACTCGACGACGCTACACAGGAATTAGGGCGTGCGGAGGTATCAATTACGCCAGTTAATCTCGAATCTAATGAAATTTATGAAATTCTTCGCAAACGTCTCTTTTTATCTATGCCCGATAAAACTGAAATAGCTGAACTTGCTACTGTTTTTGCCTCTCGACTTTCAGAAGCAGCTAAGGCAAAAACAGTTGAAAGAAGTGCTGAGTCTTTGGCTAATGAAATTGAATCCACTTATCCATTTCACCCTAGTTTTAAAAGTATTATTGCTCTATTCAAGAATAACGAAAAGTTTAAACAAACACGTGGTTTGATGGAATTAGTTTCACGTCTATTAAAGTCGGTCTGGGAAAGTAACGAAGATATATATTTGATTGGTGCTCAACACTTTGATCTTGCTCTTTACGATGTTCGTGAGAAATTAACTGAAATATCCGAGATGCGAGATGTTATTGCAAAAGACCTTTGGGACTCAACTTATAGTGCACATGCTCAGCAGATAGATATTAATAAAGGAAATAGTTACGCAAAACAGGTTGGAACCCTTTTATTAATGGCCAGTCTTTCAACTGCTGTAAACTCAGTAAGAGGACTCACTGAGAGTGAAATGCTTGAGTGTTTAATTGATCCAATTCGCCAAGGAAATGATTACAGAGTAGCTTTCGGTGAACTTCAAAAGTCTGCGTGGTATTTACATCAGACTCAAGAAGGCCGCAACTACTTTAGTAGACAGGAGAATTTAACAAAAAAACTTCAAGGTTATGCTGACAAAGCACCACAAAACAAAATTGATGAGCTGATACGTCATCGACTCAAAGAAATGTATAAACCAGTAACTAAAGAAGCTTATGAAAAGGTTTTACCTCTACCAGAAATGGATGAAGCAGAAGCT
Organism: Exiguobacterium sp. SH0S2; assembly: GCF_004337185.1. Lineage (NCBI taxonomy): Bacteria > Bacillati > Bacillota > Bacilli > Caryophanales > Exiguobacterium > Exiguobacterium sp. SH0S2. Next base: position 30,080 of record NZ_SJVB01000006.1, read on the forward strand.
GTACTTAAAACAGAACGAGTTCTCCTGGTAATTAGTCCAGATGGAAAGACTCCCCCTGGTGTTATAGCAAACTTCTTTAATGAGATGGTTAATAAAAATAATGTACTTGTCTTGACTGGCGATAAGTCTTCTATAGCAAGTATTGAAAGAGCTGCTCGCCATGTTTATGCAGTGACGAAGGCGGATATGGAAATCCAAAATTCACATCCACAGAGAAAGGAACTGGATGAAAAGAAAGCTCAATATGAACAAGATTTTCAAACAACTGTCCTTACAGTATTTGATAAGCTTCTCTTCCCAGGAAATAATCGAGGACAAGACGTACTTCGACCAAAAGCTCTAGATAGTACTTATCCTTCAAATGAGATCTATAATGGGGAACGACAGATTGTAAAAACACTAGCATCCGATCCAATTAAATTATACACAGAGGTCACTGGAAATTTTGATGCGCTTCGTGCTAGAGCAGAATCATTACTTTTTGGTAACCAAGATCAGGTACGAAAGATTGATTTAATCGACAAAATGAAGCAAAAGACTCAAATGCCATGGCTTCCAAATAGAGGATTTGATCAATTAGCTATTGAAGCATATCAGCGAGGTGTATGGGAGGACTTGGGTAACGGATATATTACGAAAAAGCCAAAACCAAAAACTACTGAAGTTATATACACCGAGGAAACTTCACCTGATGATTCTGGTACAGTGAGACTAAAAATTGATGTAGTAAATGCAGGGAACAATCCAAAAGTTTACTATGCTGAAGATGGTGAGGTTTCAGAAACCAGTCCCATTTTAAGTGAAAATATATTAGTAACCAAAGCTCTCCGTGTACAGTTCATGGCGGTTGATCCTACTGGGGAAAATCTTACTGGTCCCGCTAGAACATGGAATAACAAACTAACATTGAGGAATAGATTTGATGATTCAACGAGAACAGTAGAGTTATTTGTCGCCCCACATGGTTCTATTAAGTATACTCTTGATGGTTCTGAAGCTCGAAACGGTATCAATTATGTAGGTCCAATTCAATTGGGATATGAAGAAACAACTGTTTATGTCTTTGCCGAATCTGATGGTATTGAGGAAAAGCGTAACTTTACATTTGCCAAGTCAGGATCTACAGAAGTTCCCATTATTAAAGAAGCACCAGCTATTCTATTTAGCCAATCGCCGAAACGGTTGGATAGTTCTACTAAAACTTATGAGGGGCTAAAGGTTGCTAAGGAAAAAAACATTGAATTTGAACAGGTTATGTTAATGTTGGGATCTGCACCACAGGCAATAAATCTATCACTTGGTGAAATGAGAATCAGTGCAGATTTTATTGAAAAAGAGTTAAAAAGTCTTCAAACTCTTCTTAATCCTGATGCACCTGTTATTATGACATTTAAAAAGATCTATACGAATACAGGTTATGATTTGGAGCAGTTTTCCAAGCAAATGGGTATTGAAATAGAAAATGGTGAGGTAGAACAAAAATGAATAGGACTACAGATTTTGGAGCGCCAATAGAATTTGGAATGCATCATTTTTATGTAGAAATTCCAACATCTCCTAAGGAATCTATCAGTATATTTGAAGATTTTGGATTTGATGGCGATGAATCTCGCCGTGAGACTATCGAATGTAGATTAATTTTAGCTCGCGAGCTTTGGACCAAAATTCGGGACGATGCTAGACGAGACTTCAACACACGCTTAAAAAGTAAAAAGCAAAGTACTGGTAGTTGGACAACTGGAAAAGTCAAGTTAGATAGATTTTTAGGTAGAGAGTTATGTGTTTTGGGATGGGCAGCAGAGCATGCAACCCCCGATGAGTGCCTAGTAATAAGTCAAAAATGGTTAGCGCTACGTCCGGAAGAACGATGGTGGCTATATAGCAAAACTGCCTCTGAAGCGGGACTTGAAAATCAGTTCGAACGGGGTTGGCGTAAAGCACTTTACTGTGCATTATCTGACGGTACGAGTATTAAATTAAGACCAAAAAAGAAAACTAAGATAAAAGAAGAACAATTAAGCCAAGAAGAGACGTTATCTCTTTTTGACTTCATTGATAAAGGAGATATCTGATGGGACTAGAACCATTTCAATGGAAAGATAAACCTGCACTTATTGAACATCTATTTCCAGTGCAGAAAATTTCAGCAGAAAGCTATAAGGAACAGATGGCGGGAGCGGGTAAAACCCTTACTGCTTTAGGTAGTTACTGGAAAGGGAGAAAGCCTCTGATTCTTAACAAAGCATGTATATTGGGTTCATTGCTTCCTGCCACAGAAGATTACCTAAAGGATTTGGAAATATTCGAACTATTGATGGGAATGGATTTTGAATCCATGCGAAAACGTATAGAAGTAACTCTTCCTGCTTCAAAAAAGGGAACGGCTGGACAATATCTTGTATTGCCGTTCAACGATCAGGTTCGAAAAGCGAAACGACCGGAAGAGATTGATGAATCCTTATTTAATCATGTATGGTCAAGAGTAAATAAACATCTTGGAACTTCTGCTACATCTTTTCCTGAATTAGTAGAACAAATGGGGATCGCTCGCTTTGGCAGGCGTCCAAAGGTTGCTGATGTTTTTTCTGGGTCAGGACAAATACCATTTGAGGCAGCACGACTGGGATGCGATGTTTATGCTTCAGATTTAAATCCTATTGCATGTATGCTTACTTGGGGCGGTTTCAATATTGTCGGAGCTACACATGAGAAGCGCGCTGAATTGGATAAGGCTCAGAACAGCTTGATTAAGCAAGTTCAAAAAGAGATTGATGATCTTGGGGTTGAAACTGATGGAAGTGGTTGGAGGGCTAAGGCTTACTTGTATTGTGTTGAGGTCATGTGCCCTGAATCTGGATGGATGGTACCATTAATTCCAAGTTTGATTATTAGTCGTGGTTATGGCGTTATAGGTGAACTAATTCCCGTCCCAGAAGAAAAAAGATACGATATAGTGGTTAAATATGTGGATACACCAGAAGAAATCGATGAAGCATCTAATGGTACTATAAAAGGTGGGGAAATTGTTCATTCACCAAACGGATATACGACCTACCGTACAAAAATAAGTACAATCCGTGGTGATTATAAAGAAGGTAAAGAGAATAAAAATCGACTTCGATTATGGGAGAAGAGTGACTTTTCGCCACGTAAAGAGGATATTTTTCAAGATCGACTTTATGCTGTGATGTGGATGCGTCCAAAGCAGAAAGGTCGAGGTGATGAATATGAGTTCCGTACGGTCACCAATGAAGATCTGACTCGAGAAGAAAAGGTTGTACAATATGTAAGTGAACACTTAGAAGAGTGGCAGGAAAAAGGTTACATCCCAGATATGGTTATTGAAGCGGGTGACAAGACCGATGAGCCAATTAGAACTCGTGGTTGGACTCACTGGCATCATTTATTTAACCCAAGACAGCTGTTAGTAGGTGCTTTATTTAGAAAACGTTTAGAACCACACGAATACCCTCAGTTTGGACGCTTCTTAGATTATAATGCGAAATTATGTATGTGGGATTCATACCCTGGTCCGGGTCGAGCGGGCAAAACTCAACACGTTTTCTATAATCAAGCTTTAAATACTTTTTATAATTATGCTTGTAGAGCAAGTGAATGGTCCAAAGAGTTTTTTACAAATGGAAAATACAAGACTTTTCCTTGTGAATTTGAAACAAATGTTAACGCTCATCCTGCTCAAGACCTTGAAGTGGAAAACGACATTTATGTTACAGATCCACCCTACGGTGATGCAGTTAAATATGAAGAAATCACCGAATTTTTTATTGCATGGTTCCGTAAGAATCCTCCTAAGGAGTTTGCACATTGGACTTGGGATAGTCGACGTTCGTTAGCTATTAAAGGGGAAGATGAAGGATTCCGACAGGGTATGGTAGCTGCTTACCGTAAGATGACTCAAAAAATGCCGGACAATGGAATTCAAGTTTTAATGTTTACGCACCAAAGTGGGGCTATCTGGGCAGATATGGCAAATATCATTTGGGCAAGCGGTCTTCAGGTGACTGCGGCTTGGTATATCGTAACGGAAACCGATTCTGCTTTAAGAACAGGGGCAAATGTTAAAGGAACCATCATACTAGTTCTACGAAAACGTCATCAAGAGTTGCAAACCTACCGTGATGATCTTGGTTGGGAGATTGAGGACGCTGTTAAAGAACAGGTAGAGTCATTAATCGGATTAGACAAAAAAGTACGAGACCAAGGTTCTGAGGGACTTTACACAGATGTTGATTTGCAGATGGCCGGTTATGCTGCCGCTTTAAAGGTTCTAACGGCCTATTCCCGTATTGATGGTAAAGATATGGTGACAGAAGCAGAGGCGCCTCGTCAGAAAGGTCAAAAAACTTTTGTTGACGAATTGATAGAATTTGCAGTCCAAACAGCTGTCCAGTTCCTTGTACCAGTTGGTTTTGAAAAGGGAGAATGGCAGAAGCTACAGGCGGTTGAGCGTTTTTACCTGAAAATGGTTGAGATGGAGCATCAGGGTGCTAAAACGTTAGATAACTATCAAAATTTCGCTAAAGCTTTTAAAGTTTACAACTTTGACCAATTGATGAGTGATAATTCAAAAGCTAATTCTGCAAGATTAAAGCTATCAAGTGAGTTTAAAAGCTCAATGATGTCTGGAAGTTCTGAAATTGCCCAAACACCTTTGCGAGCCTTATTATATGCTTTATTTGAGCTTTCTAAAGAAGTAGAGGTGGATGACGTATTATTACACCTTATGGAAAATTGTCCTAACTATCTCCCGAACAAAATGTTATTGGCTAAAATGGCAGATTATCTGGCAGAAAAAAGAGAAGGAATTAAAAGTACTAAAATTTTCAAACCTGATTTAGAAGCAAGCTATGCTCGTGTACTAGCAGAATCAATAAGAAATCAGAGGTTATAAGATATGACGCTGGAGCGTATTTCTTCTAGAACCGAAAGATTAGATACTGATTTTTTGGCTAAAACACTAAAAGGAGCATCAAAGTATTTTCGAATTGCAGGGTATTTTAGAAGTTCTATATTTGAGTTAGTTGGAGAGGAAATTTCTAAAATTCCAGAAGTGAAGATTATTTGTAACTCGGAGCTAGATTCAATTGATTTTCATGTGGCTAGCGGCAGAACTACAGCCCTTAAAGAACGTTGGAATGAAGTTGACGTTGAAATAGAAGCCCTATTAAAAAAAGAACGCTATCAGTTACTCGACCAGTTATTACAGTCCGGTAATGTAGAAATTCGCGTTGTCCCAAGAGAACGACTGTTTTTGCACGGAAAGGCAGGATCAGTACACTATCCAGATGGTAGCCGGAAATCGTTCATTGGATCTGTAAATGAGTCAAAAAGTGCCTTTTCCCATAACTATGAACTTATATGGCAGGATGACGATAAAGAGAGCGCTGACTGGGTAGAAGAAGAGTTCTGGGCCTTGTGGACAGAAGGTGTCCCTCTTCCAGAAGCTATTTTAGCAGAAATTAATCGTGTGGCTAATCGTAAAGAAGTCACGGTAGAAGTATTGCAACCTGAAGAGGTCCCAGCTGCAGCAATGGCTGAATCTCCAATTTACCGAGGTGGAGAACAATTACAACCATGGCAGCGTTCCTTTGTGACCACATTTTTAGAACATAGAGAAACATATGGAAAAGCCCGTTTACTTCTTGCAGATGAAGTTGGAGTAGGTAAAACACTTTCAATGGCGACCAGTGCCTTAGTCAGCGCTCTTCTTGAAGATGGTCCGGTTCTTGTTCTTACCCCGTCTACTTTAACAATTCAATGGCAAGTTGAAATGATGGATAAGCTGGGAATTCCCTCAGCTGTTTGGTCTTCTCAAAAGAAAGTATGGATTGGTCCAGAGGGTCAAATTTTATCACCTCGTGGTGTCGCATCGTCTATAAAAAAATGTCCTTATAAAATTGCCATAGTGTCCACAGGTTTAATTATGCACCAGCGAGATAAAAATGAATTTGTCAAAGAAGCTGGAATACTTCTAAAAAATCGATTCGGAACTGTTATCCTTGATGAGGCACACAAAGCAAGATTGAGAGGCGGACTTGGAAACAAAAGACTCGAACCCAATAATCTCCTTGCATTTATGCAACAAATTGGAAAGCAAACTCGGCATTTAATATTGGGCACGGCGACTCCCATTCAGACAAACGTGAGGGAACTTTGGGACCTCCTAGGAATTCTAAATAGCGGTGCAGAGTTTGTTCTTGGGGACTCTTTATCACCTTGGCGAAATCATGAGCGAGCAATTCCATTAATAACGGGTAAAAATAAAATTTCCACCGAGCAAGATGCATGGCATTGGTTGAGTAACCCGCTACCACCTGCATATGAACATCATATTATCCAGCAAATTCGTGATTACTTGTCGATTGATGCAAAGTCTTTCTTTTGCGGACATAGGTTTGAAGATTTAGATTATATGATTAAGAATATGTGGCTTTCTGAATGTTTGGATTTGGTCTTTTTCAAAGAAAATAATCCCGTATTACGTCATACCGTTTTAAGAAAGCGTAAACAACTTGAAGACGATGGTCTGTTAGAAAGAGTTGGAGTTAATACTCACCCAATAAGCCAAAAGCTTGCCCAATATGAGTCTCGCTTCATAGGGTTGGGGATTCCTACCAATACACCTTTCCAAGTTGCGTATGAAAAAGCAGAAGAATTTAGCAGTTTGCTTCAATCTAGAACCAAAGCTAGCGGATTTATGAAATCGTTAATGCTACAACGTATTTGTTCAAGTTTTGCATCTGGCTTAAATACTGCCCAAAAAATGTTAAAACACTCTATTTCCAATGAGGATGAAGATCGTATTGAAGAAGTAGAACATATACTTTCTGGAATGACTCATGCAGAAATCCACTGCCTGAAAGAGATAGAGAAACAACTTTCACGACCTGAAGCCGTAGACTCTAAATTTAATACATTAAAGTGGTTTTTAACTGAGTTTAAGACTGATGGAAAAACGTGGCTCGAGCACGGTTGTATTATTTTTAGCCAATATTATGACACTGCAGAATGGATTGCTAAAGAGCTCTCGAAATCAATTACAGGTGAAGTAGTGGCAGTTTACGCTGGAGTTGGAAAAAGTGGTCTCTTTCGAGACATGCAATTTAATAATGTTGAACGTGAGGTCATCAAGGCAGCTATTAAAACCCGTGAAATTAGACTCGTAGTTGCAACTGATGCAGCCTGTGAAGGATTGAATCTTCAAACTCTAGGGACACTAATTAATATCGATCTCCCCTGGAATCCATCTAGGCTCGAACAGCGATTAGGTAGAATTAAACGATTTGGGCAATCTCGTAAGTTTGTAGACATGCTTAACCTTGTTTATAGCGAAACTCAAGACGAGAAAGTGTATAATGTATTATCAGAACGCCTGCGTGACACATATGATATTTTCGGAAGCCTACCAGATACGATTGATGATGACTGGATAAAGGATGAAGAAGAGCTTCAAAAAAGAATGAATGAATATATTCATGAAAGGATAAAGGCGCAAGATGCTTTTACTGTAAAGTATCGTACTACTTTAGATCCTAAAGCTCATTTATGGGAAAGGTGTTCGTCCGTATTATCTCGTAGTGACATTGTCAGAAAACTTAGTGAACCGTGGTAATATAATCCATTAAATTATAAAAAAGTATTTTAAATACAAAATGAATAGTTCTCCTTACAAGGACACAAGAAACTGAAAAGCTTAAAAAGGCTCTCCTGAGATTGAAATATGGGAGTCTTTTTGAGTTACTGGTCATAAATATTTCTACCTTAGTTTGAATTGTCTCCACTACGTTTAATTGTAAAAATCCTATTTTTTGCTACATTAATTAATTTTTACATTGTCAAGAGAACTATTTGACTTCATAAAATTAAGATTTTAGAAATACCTAATATTTATTTAAAATATCCATCAAGAAACTATTTTTTTAGTAAAGTGTCTTACCTAGATAGACTAAAATTTCATTGTCTGTGTGGCACTTTAACATGGAAATATATAAAGTTATTGTTTGCGTCACAGAGATCTGTCCCTACTTGGTAAACGAGAACATATTTACAAAATAAATAGAGTGTAAAGTGAAATAATTCTATCTCAAATAGTATACTTCTAATTTGAACTCTATCCGTTATTTTACATCCCTCATCTTTGAAAATCCGTTATAGTGGATGCAATGATTGAATAACGGGGAAGGACGAGGAAAAGATGAACCAGTATTATTTAACAGAATGGAAAGCATTAACGAAAGCAACGGAAGTGATACTACATTTATATATGGTACGATTACGGCCATTGAAATGTACCAGCGTTGCGATCTTATTTATCAAAGAGTGACAAACAATTTGCCAAGCGATGCTAAGGCGCAGACCAGCCTTCACAATGCCTTCCTATAATTGATGTTCACACCCCACGGTGTGACATCGTTACATGGGAGGTATTTTTTATGCTCCGCTATTCCGACATCCTTAAACTTAAAGAGCAAGGCTCCAGCCTGCGAAGTATCGCGTCTAGCACCGGAAACTCACGTCAAAAAGTGACGGAAGTGATCGAGAGAGCGCCCCAAAAAAGCTTGATGGGTCCATTCGACGATGAGATGACTGACAAGTGGATTGAAGAATTCTTGTTCCCTGAGAAGACGATGAATCGTCAGGTAGACACCCGATCGACTTTGAGTATGTGTATAAAGAGTTGGCAAAGCCGAACGTCACCCTGTCACTCCTACATCACGAGTACGAGATCGAGTGTCGTACCAACAACCGCATCTCTTACTCCTATCGGAGTTTCGTGCGACATTACAGCATTTATGCGAACAAGCACAAAGCGACGCTCCGGATTCGTCGCAAACCAGGAGAGGTCTTGAAAGTCGATTGGGCTGGGTCCACCACGTTCATCATCGATCGGGACACTGGCGAAAAAGTGAAGGCATACGTATTCGTGGCGACCTTGCCCTGTAGCCAGTTGTCCTATGCCGAAGCGAGTCTCTCGATGGACATGTCCGCATGGATCATGTGCCACAACCATGCCTATACCTATTTCGGCGGGAGCACTCAAATCATCGTCCCTGACAATCTTAAAATTGGTGTCACAAGGAACACGTCGCGCGAACTCATCCTCAATCCGACCTATCGGGAGATGGCTGCACATTACGGGATGGTTGTCATGCCCGCGCGCTTGAGCGTCCCTAAAGACAAATCGAGTGTAGAAGGCTCTGTAGGTGTCATTTCTATTTGGATCATCGCCGCGTTAAGGAAATCCCACTGTTTCAGCATCGATGAGCTGAACCGAGAGGTTCACGAAAAGCTAGAAGAGTTCAACCGTCGTCCGTTCACCTGGAAGTCCGGCAGCCGCCTCTCCGCGTTCGAGGAAGAGGAAAAGTTTGCGTTTGTGCTACTCCCGATCGGGCGACTGCCGATGCTGAAATTTGAACGGCAAGATGTACGAGCGGCTCGCCTCGGCTATACCATCAAAACGTTATCATCTCCGCGGCTTCGCTTCGGTCAAGGGAAGACGGCGAGCTATGCGAAGGGTGGTTTGAATCATGGCGGCGTGTTTGAAAAAGGGGAAGCGACGGTCAGTTTCTTTGTCGACCCAAAATTACGTGATCGCCAAAAAGTGCAACAAGTCCTCGATTTTATCAAGAAGCTGCAGACCACGTCTGAACGCTTTGGCGTGAAACTCAACGTTTCGAATAAACCAAAAGGACTGAGCCAAACGCTCTCTGCCGATTTGTTGCAGGCAGAAGACGTCATGTTTCAATTGAAGAATGTCCCGAAACACTTTGAAGGTGTCGTCGTTGTCATTGCCGAGGAAGCATCGCTCAATCATTCGTATCAAGCCATTAAGCGAGAATTCGGTGGGAAACATGATGTCGTGACCCAATGTGTCGAGCTACATGACCGCGTGCTGAACTCTGAGGACACGCTATACAACATTCTACTTGATGTATATATGAAGGCGGGTCTGCAACCTTGGATCCTCGGTGAACCGCTCCATTCGGATTGCTTTGTCGGGTTAGACGTAAGCCATGAGAATGGAAAACATGCGTCGGGTATCATTCAAATCATCGGGAAAGACGGGGCGATGATTAAGCAGAAGTCACTCTCGACAAGTGAAGCAGGGGAGGAAATCAGTCCTGAGACGATGCGGGAAATCGTTTATGACAAACTTCATGCGTTTGAAGAACAGTACGGACATGCGCCAACGCATATCACGTTCCACCGAGATGGATTTGGCTCTTATCGATGCACTTCTTTCTCCGCGTGGGATTCGATTTGACTACGTGGAAATTTTGAAGAACGTCAATCGACGTATGGCGATTCACGAGAAGGAATGGAAGACATCACAAGGGCTTAGTTATACAAAAGAGCGCATGGGCTATCTTCTTTCGACCAATCCTCACGTGCGTGTCGGTATGGCAAAACCGCTCAAAGTGGTGCAACAGACAAACGTCTTACCATTTGATGCAATTTTGAGCGATGTATGTCGTTTGTCGTTTATGCACGTCCACTCGCTTCTAAAGACAAGACTGCCGATTACTACACACTATGCCGATTTGAGTTCGACATTCCATAACAGGGGATTGATCAATGCAAATACGCAGCATGAAGAAGCGTTGCCGTTTGTGTAACATGTGGAGTTGAAAGATGTCATATCGTTTTTATCAGTAGCGTCGTTTGTCGAATATAAAATACAGTTTGGCACCGAAGCGTATCATATAATTGGATTGAGACAACACTAGGAGGTGAAATGATGAGTGAAAAAGGAGAAATCGTTCAATCCGAAAAACAGCTTACGGAAAATGAATTAAGTGACTTTCCTTTTAAACAAGACGAAGCGCTTTTAAAGCATACTCCAGATGTCATAAATGCCGTTAGCAATATGGGAGAAGTCGGCTCAAAATCGCAAGACAAAGTGTACAGTACGATTGATAAGGCGATTGATGTCTTTTCCGAACAACTCAAAGACGACAACCTAACGGAAGAAACTAGAGACAAACTCAATGATCGAATTGAGCGAATGGTGGATAAGTCATTTCAAAAAGATTCAGAGTTCAAGAGATGGATGGGTGCATCGATTGTGGCTGGAGTTAGTGGTGCCGCATTGGCATTAGCAAAAAATCCAGAAGCGAGAAAAACGCTGATTAATTTGCTGACGAAAAAGGGCTGAATGTAGCAAATAGGATAGTTGTACGAAGTTTTTTAAAAATAGCAGGAGCGACGATTTAATTCGTCGCTCCGTTCTTGTTCAATCCGTCTGTTTCCGGTTATACATGACAATACTTCCGACGAACGTGACGAGCGCCCAGGCGGACAGAATCAGAAGCTCCACCCATGTAGAGCCGAGTCCAGCGCCAGCCTCAATCTGAAACGCAAGATCGATTAAGACAACGTTCGGTAAGTAGTCGAGAAGGCCGATGATTGCGAACCGGTCTTCGTACACTGACAACATCGGTGAAAACGAGAAGAAGAAGAACGCTGGCATGACGATGAGCGAGGCTTCCATGACCGTCTTCGTCATCAAGCCGAGTATCGTCCCAATCCCGATATAAAAGAACGTCGAGACGATCAATGCGAGTGAGATGACGAATAGATTCGCAGGGCTGTAGCCCATGATGAAGGCACACGCTGCGATAAGGATGAGCGTCGTCACGAACGTGAGCGCGCTCTTCCCGAGCAAGATGTCGAGCGTGCTCGCTGGCGACAACATCAACCCACGGAGCGTGTTCTTCTCTTTCTCTTCGGCAATCAAGGCGCACTGGACGAACGTCGCGACGAGACTGAACGTGATGTTGATGACGAAGTACGTGATGTCGATGCCTTCTCCGCCGAGCTGTGAATAGAAGACGGCAAAAAAGATCGGCATAATCAGCGTCGACGACACGAATAAGTTCCGCGACAAATCTTTATAGTCTTTCTGGAAAATAGCGAGTGCCCGTTTCATTGAAAATGTCATGATAATTTCCTCCCCGTCACTTCGATAAAGATGTCCCCGAGCGTCGGCTCGTTCGAATGGATGGCCGCGATGTTTTGGTCGCGCATCTGTTCATGAAGCCAGTCGGCCCCGTCTTTTCCTTGTTTTAACTCAACAATTTCCCCGTCATGCAGTTCGACGCGCATCGAGCCATTCGCATATTTCCGGCGCAATTTTTTCGGAGCGTCTAGCAATTGAATCTCCCCTTGATGCAAGAAAGCGACGCGGTCACACAGTTCTTCGGCCTCGTTCATATCATGCGTCGTCAAAAAAATGGTCGTCCCTTTTGCCTTCAACCGCTCAATCCCTTTATAGATGTGTCGCGAGTTGACCGGATCGAGCGCGGACGTCGGCTCATCTAAAAATAGTAATTCTGGTTCATGTAACAACGCCCGGGCCAGTGTCACCCGCTGCAGCATCCCACGTGATAAAGCGGAGATGCGTTTTTTGCGTTCTCCAGCCAAGTTCACCATCTGGAGCACTTCATCGATTCGTGTTCTTGGCTCGTCGTATAGGTCGCAATAGAGTTGCAGATTTTCTTCAATCGAGAGACGTGTATAGAGGCCACTGTTATCGGTCAACACGCCGATCCGTTTCCGATACTGTTCTTGTTTTAACTCGGAGACCGGGACACCGAACACGGTCGCGTCACCTGAGGTCTGGGCGAGTTGTGACGTTAAGATTTTAATGGTCGTCGTCTTCCCGGATCCACTCGGTCCGAGAAAGCCGAACACCTCTCCTTTTTTAACGGAAAACGTCACGTCCTGTAGCGCCTCTTCATTGCCGAACAACTTTTTCAATTGATTCACTGTAATGATATCCTGCATCGCTCGTTCCTCCTTGTTGATGTCGTCTTGCTTGCTTACATCATATCGAGAGGAAAAGACGGACGCATTAGAATGGCGATAAACGGCGCTTTTTGAGGAGCGAGTGGAGCGAAGGAGACGGTGAATGGAGCTTATTTCAGCCCGATCATCGTCTTCAATTCGGCCATTTTCGTCTTTGAGAGCGGAATGGTCGTCTTCTCGGCATCATCTAAGACGAGACTAAAACTGTTTTTCGTATACGTGATGACTTCTCGTACCCGTTGGAGGTTGACGATGTACGACCGGTGACAACGGAAGAAGCCGTACGGGGTCAGACGTGTCTCAAGCTCGTTCATCGTGAAGACGCTCGGGAACTGTTCCGACTGACTGTGTAATACGGATTGTCCATCCTGGCTTTCGATGTAGTCGATTTCCGGTGGATCGAGTAAAACGATTTTCTCGTTCACTTTCGTCGGAATCTTCTCGAAGCGGACGTGCATGACGTCAGGCGTGACATCTTCGTTAGCATCCGGTTCATCAGGCTCGACATCGAGCAGGCGCAAGTGCCGGTGGTCGATGCGATAGACGGTCGACGTGACGAAGAGGGCGCTCTCCATGTTGCTCGTCAGAAGCAGGATCGTCTTTTGTTGGTGCTTCAGTTTCATCAACACGGTCGCGAACAAATGCCTTGTTTCTTGGTCGACGTTCTGATCCGGTTCTTCGAGGACGTAGATGTCCCGATTATGTAAGAGGAGCGCGGCGTATTGGACGCGCCGGACGAGCGACAGACTGAGCCGGTTCAATCGTTTGTTCCGGTAAGGGGTGAGTTGAACGGTTTGAAAGACGGCATCCAGCGATTCCGTCGACTCGTAAAGTGTGCGCGTGAAACGCAAGTATTCCTCGACCGTCAGCCGGTCGTATAATCCATCCCGGATAGAGAAGAGCGAAAGTGTACGATGCTCTGTATCGATGGTCCCGGAGTAGTTCGTGTGCGTATCGGTCAATAGCGCGAACAATATTTCCCGGGAAGTGACGCCACAGTGGATGGCTGCAATTTCACCCGGATTGATGGTAAACGAGATATTTTCAAGTATGAGCGTATCCTGTTGGCGAACCGAGACGTTATCAAAAGTAAGCACCGAATCCCTCCCTTTTTAGTTGGAGTATAACATTTTACAAAGAAGGTCTTAAGAGGAAGATTATTACTCATTCAAGTTACATCTTTTGGTAAAATTAGAGGGTGTCGTTTTATAATAAGGTGGGTGAATCAATCATATGGTCGCAAAATACGAACAACTCCAGACACAAGTGTTTGAGTTGCAAGCAGAAGTAGAGATGCTCCAGGCGTTGTTGCTTAAGGTAATCAATCAGGATGCGGCGTTACATCACAACATCGAAAGCGAATTAGAATACATTTTTCTGACACAAGAGTTACCAATCGAAAAACGTTTCGATGTTTCATTTTATTTGACGCGACTGCAAAAAGAATATCAATTCGAGAAAATCGTTCCCGATTTTGTATCTTTCCACGAAGGACTAAAGGAAGTATTAGGAGTAAACGAATTATCGATGAGTGTGTCGAAGCGATTGATTCAAGAGCATATCGATCGAGGTATTTTTGCGGTGGGGAAAGAAATCTTAACAACGATGAAATGAGGCTGTATAAGACATGAACGAAGTACAACGACTGATGGACAAAGTGATTGAATTTCGAGACGAGCGCGATTGGGCGTTTCACCATAACCCGAAAGACTTGGCGTTATCGTTGTCGCTTGAGGCGAGCGAACTGTTGGAGCTGTTCCAATGGGTGTCGAGCGAAGAAGCGCTCGAGACGAAACAAGTCGAGATGAAAGAAGAGCTTGCGGATGTCCTCATTTACGCGCTGACGTTCGCCCATGCGGCAGGAATCGATGTGTCGCAAGCGATTGAAGAGAAGCTTGAGAAAAATGCGGTGAAGTATCCGAGTCCGAACGCCTAAATTGCAATCGACCGATTAACCCTGACCATTATTTTCACTACTTTTTGATATGAAATCGGATAAAGTGGTGAAAGAACAAATATGGAGAGGGTTAATGAATATGGGCATCTATTATACGTATCAGCATGAAAACGCTTGGAAAGTAGCATTGGAGCGAGGATATCTACAAGGTGACCCTCAATTCGCCATGTTCAATGACGAAGGGTTCGAATTTTTCGAACCCGCTTACGACTGGATGGTTGAACAATACGAGCAACGAATTGGGATTTCGCTGAATGGAAACTATCCGGTCTGGTGTTTGGACGAGTTTCCTGACCTAAGCACTGACGGACATATCGGACAAGGAAACAAAGGTGTTGTGTTGACGGTTGAATTACCGGACGATCAAGCGTTGGCTTCGGAAATTTCATTTTGGGACTTCGTTCCGTATAACTCTACTTTTTGCGATACGGCCGAAGCATTTGACCACCGGGAAGACATTGACCCGGCATATACACGAAAGTCTTGGGAAAAAATCTTTGATCGAAAGTGGTGCGAAGAGATGGCGGTCAATCGGTCAATCGAGGCACCTGACTATCAATACGTGATTCATCGCATCGAGCTACATCAAGTCCGAGCCGTCATGCCGTTCCAAAACTTGAATGACAGTTGGTTGGACCGGATCCGAGGATTTGGGTGGCGTCTCGGCTATCGACTTGGTTTGAAGAAGTCGATTCCATTCCATTGGCAAGGAAACTGTCATTTTAAAGAAATCAGTTGAAGAGGGGAAGACAGGATTCATGACCCAACGCGAACGGTTTGACCACTTATACGAGGCGGGGAAACGTTCCACTCGCCAAGCACTTCTTCTTGGATTATTCATCGTCTTACTCGGCGTCATCTTTTGGTTCACAGGAGAGCGTCGACTCGCTGAACTGGTATGGTTCGTCTTGTTCATTCCAGCAATCGGGTTCGTCAAAATATGGTCACGAACGAAGACGTTGCTCACGTTCAACGACGATTCTGATTATCGGCGGCTCGTCTGGTATGAATATTGGAGCGGGATGGCCGTGATTGTGATCTTTTGTGTGTTGATTGTGACGTTGCTGTTACGTCCGGAACAAGCGAATATTTTGATTCTCGTGGTGGCATTCAACTTGTTTGCGTGGATGGCTTCTTCTAAAATTGATCAAAAGCTTGCCACCATCGACCCGGAACACGTCACACATAAAGTCTACGAACAAGGAAAAGTCGGTTTCTTTCCGAAATGAAATCAACAAAAAAGGGAGTAGCGCGTGCTACTCCCCTTTATGAAGTCGATCGACCAGTGATGCGGTCGACTAGTCGTTTTGCTTCAAGTAGTGACATGTCATGAGTCTCCCGTAAAAACTTTACGGCCGTGACGACCCCATGCGTATCAATTTTCTCTTTCACTATTGCAGCCAACGCCTCGTCTAGTATGAGAGGATCGTTCTGAATTTGCTTTCGCCGCAGTGCACGTACGTCTTTTGCTTGCTCAGCAATTACATTGATTAAAAAGGCGTTTAGCAGGAGCGATGCGATTAAGAACATGGTGTTCAACTCCATGGAAACACTCCTTTCGCTTTAGTCAGGCATGATGGTGAAGCTATATGCGTTCGTCAGCGGGTTATGAATAATTAACTCGTAACTGAGTTGTTGTTCGTCCGCCGTATCGACCAACAGATTAATTTCTGACATGTTAAATACGCGTTGGCAGGCAATCGTCGAAAATAGCACCACACCGCCGATGATGGCTGTGACGACGAGACGTTTCGTCCAAATCGTGAGTGATGTCGACATTAAGGGCGTGCCTCCATCTTTTCTTCGATTCGTTCGAGACGTTCCACTAAAACGTCGAACTGTTGTTGCTGATGAGCTGCGGCTTGACGCTCCAGATCGAGTCGCGTGTCAGCTCGTTTTTCATAACGACCGATAAAACGAACAATCAACACGATGACGGTGATGATTAACGCGAGTGGGACAATCATCGCCAATAAACTAAATAGTGACATGAGCAAGAAATCCATTCTGTTCCCTCCTTACCGAAGTAATCCTAAATAAGTATACTTCCAAATTCATACAAAATGGAAGGGAGTCATGGATGTGACGTGTGTCCAACCTTTTGTCGCGGTCTATTTTGTCAAGGCGTCTCGCTCTAATCTGCATCATCAAAATGAAATTCAACATAAATCATTCCTACGATAACGTACATCTGAATCAACAACTTAAGAAGAGCGGGTATATAGATGATTTCAAGAAGCAGTAAGCCTTCATATGAGAACACGAATAGATAGGCGAGGAGATAGATCAACATTTTGCCTCTTCGAAACCGAGAAAACAGACGAATACCTACGAGGAACGGATAAAGTAGCGTCTTGAATGAATAAGGCATAGTGATACATCCTTTCTTGGATGTCATCGCTCATTGCGTGGAACGTAACCCGGTTTTGTCCGTCTGCGTCTGACATCCGATTCGAAGTAATACAGTGGGGTGAACAAACTTGTCGAAAGATAAAGTGAGATAAAGGTTTCTAGTAATAATGGCACTGGGAGTAAATCTTCGATTACGAGAATCCATCCAGGGACAAAGAACAGCATGAGAGCATACGTCATCCCACCTTCTGTTTTGATAAACGGATACAATCCCCGCATCAGCAAGATGTATGGAAATAAAAGATAAAAGAAAATCCGCTTCACGTCGTAACGCCCTTTCCCGAGCGGTTCGCTCAAGTCATGTAGAAGTATCTTTTTCAGTATAATGGGAGCACCACGTATAGAGAAGGAGTATTTACATGAGCAAATCAATCGCCATCATCGGGGCGGGCGTAAGCGGACTGTACGCCGCCTCGCTCCTCATCGAAAAAGGCTATGACGTCACCGTATTTGAATCACGCAATCGCATCGGCGGGAGGGTGTTGAGCCAAAACGGCTTCGACCTCGGTCCGACATGGTATTGGCCGGACACCGAGAAGATGATCACGCAACTCGTCGACCAGCTCGGACTTCTTGCATTCCCACAACATGCGACCGGCGACTTGATGCTCGAGCGGCAAGCTGGCGTGATTGAGCGCCACACGTTGCCACCCGAGCAGACCGTTCTATCGATGCGACTTGAAGGCGGTATGGCGACACTGACCACAGCGCTCGCTGGGAGACTTCCAGAAGGGACAATCGAACTCGAGACGACCGTCACGTCGATTCGACAGACAGAAGACGGGGTATCGGTCACGGTCGAAGCAGGATCGTCAAAAACGTTCCAACATGTCATGTTAGCCATCCCGCCACGGCTCGTCTCACGCATCTCGTTTCAACCGGAACTGTCTGAAGCGACGAAGGCGAAGCTGTCGGCTACACCAACGTGGATGGCCGGACAAGCGAAAGTGGTCGCCGTGTATGACCGACCGTTTTGGCGAGACGCCGGCTTATCGGGGCTCGGTATGAGTTGGTCCGGCGTGTTGCAGGAGATTCATGACGCGTCAGCGCCGGGAGGGTACGGGGCACTGTTCGGTTTCTTCCGGTTGTCACCTGCTGAGCGGGCCGCACTAGACCAGGACGAGCTCAATCGTCTCGTCGTCGAGCAACTCGTTCGACTGTTCGGGGAAGAGGCACGCGAGCCGCGTGACGTCTTGTACGTGGATTGGTCGAGTGACCGCGACACGGCAAGTTCGCAAGATGCTCAACCGTTGACCGACTTCCCTGTTTACGGACCGATTACGCTCGACACCGCTTGGGCAGGACGTCTCTCACTTGCTGGGACCGAGACGGATTCCATGTTCGGCGGTCATATCGAAGGGGCACTTCGTTCTGCAATCCGGGTCGTCGAGCAACTCTAACCAAAAATGCGTATCCTCCCAAGTCGGGACGATACGCATTTTTATTTGAACTTCTGAATCATCAACGCGAGCGCGCGATTGATCATCTTCATCTCGTCATCCTCGAGCACGGAGAACATCTCTTCGGCGAGCTGTTCTTCGATTCGATCGACTTGTTTCGAGTAGTCGAGGCCGACCGGACCGAGCCGGATGAAGCTCTCACGCAAGTTGTCCGGATTTTTCTCTTTTTGGACGAACTGGCGTTGTTCGAGCACTTTCAACACTTGGCTGACCGCACTTTTCGAGATATTCATCTTCGTCGCGATCTCGGTCGTCGTCCATGTGTCTTTTCGTTTGAAGAGCAGCAACATCTGTTCTTGCTGGTAACTGAGTTCAAACTCGTTCAAGTCGGTAAAGTATTTGGTGAACAACAAGTCGAGCTCGTCGACTTGACGATACATCTCAATGACTTGTTGTTTGCGTGTGTCATTCAATGGTCGTTCTCCTTTCATCGCGTGTTACGGAACGTCTGGCTCCGCACATACAGGACGATACTAAACACTAGTCCGATTATACCAAACGTGATGAGGAGTGTTTGAATCGGAACGGACAACGCGACAAGGATTGATAGAACGGCGAACGCGATCGGCTCTAGGCCGGACGCGGCGAGCGCCATGATGCTCATGACGCGACCGATTTTATCTTGGTCGCTATGCTCTTGCATGAGCGTGACGGCCGGTAAATAGACGAGCATCAGCATGAAGCCGCTCATGGCCGCCGCGAAAGCGAGCATCGGGACGGACTCGGCTTGCGTGTAGAAGAGAAATGCGACAATCGTCAAAAACAAGGCGCGGAAGACGAAGCGGCCGCGGTGGACCGACCGCAGCAACAAGACGAGAAAACTTGCGACGAACGTCCCGACGGCGAGCCCACCTTCAATCAAACTCAAGTCGAACGCCGTGCCACCGCGTTCGCCGACGAGGATCGGGATGCTCATGATGAGCGGTCCCATGATGAACAAGTTGACGATCGCAATCGAGAACGTACCGCTTCGCAAAATCGGTGTCTTCGAGACGTAGCGGATTCCTTCTTTCAAATCAAAGACGACGTGCTTGAGCGACATCGTCTGTGCCGCTGGAATATGGTCTCGAATCAGCCGCGGCATCATCAAGAAAGCAGAGATAAAGATGAGCGTGGCCGCCGTACTAAAGCTAAGACCGAAGCCGCCCCACGTCAACAGAAGACCGGCTAAAAATGGACCGATCACGAACATGAGCTCGAGCGACCCTTGGAATAACGAGTTGGCGCGTTGAAGCTCATGTTTTTTGACGAGTGACGGGATGAGTGAAGACAGTGCCGGATACGACATGCCGTCCAATAGTCCGAACGCAATCGAGATAAGGATTAAGGCGATCACGGAATAAGCGTCGGTCAAGTGCAACGCGACGACGACGAGCATCAAGACGCCTTGCCCGAGGTTCGTCAAAAATAAGAGACGACTCTTTTGATAACGGTCGGCGAAAACGCCGCCGAACACCATCATGATCACGCGCGGCAACGAGACGGCCGTCATGATGATTCCTAGCAGGGCCGGTTGTTTCAACACATCGATCGTGAGCCACGACATACTCAAAAAGAAGATAGAGAAGCCGAGTGTTAGTGTCATGCCGGATAGCCAAGTGAAAATGAAACGGGAATTGTGTAGCAAGTTCATAAGGAGACCTCATTCTTAAATAAAGTTAAGTTAACTAAACTATAAGACGGGATTTGAATCTGGTCAAGCAAACCGGACCGACGAGAAAAATGTAAAAATACGGAACTTTTTGAGACGGAGAAACGTATAATTACAGAAGAGGTGAACGATATGAACAAACATGAACGTCTAAAGAAAATGATTAAAGGAAATCGAAAATGGCTTCTCGTCAGGCTCGGTTTTGCGATTCCGCTTGCTGTGCTTATCTTCTTATTTTTACAAACCGAGACACACGCCCTCTTGTACGGAAGTTTGATGATTGTGGCATTGCTAGCGTATGGATTGAATGCTATTCGCGAAAGTCGATTTATGAGCAGCTTTACCGAGCGGGTCCGGGCTAAACGAATCATTCACATCCAGTATGGATTTGATTATGTGATGATTGTTGCTATAGGATTCGTTTCCCCATTGCTCATGAAACTAGACGGAGTCAGCTGGATGCCGTTTCTTGTGCTCTCACTTGGAGCTGGAATCCTGTTAATTGTCGAGCGTCTGCTTGATGAGAAAGTAAAACTGATCGACCCCGAGCAACCGACGCGTCGCGACGTCAAACGGGAAAGTTTTTAAGGAGGGATTTGATGACAAAACAAGAGCGCATCAACGTCATATATAAAATGAATCAAAAATTGGCATGGGCTCGCAGTGTCTTGACGATTGTGATGATGTTTTGTGTGTTCGGGATTCAAAGATTTGAAGCGGACAGCGGATGGTACATCGTTGGCGTAGCGAGCAGTCTCCTGTTGATTAGTGTCGTGATCAGTTATGAAAGCCGCTTTGTGAAGAGTTTGACGAGAGAGCATGAGGCGAAACAAATCATCACGAGGCAATACGTCTACGATTTTGCTGTGCTTCCACTACTTATTTTCATCTATCTTTTGACCGGACGACTCGGGGTAATATGGGTGGTACCTGTTTTAGTAATCGGCGCCATGATTGGATTTTTCCGCATTCAACGAAAGCTCGAAGATCGATTGACGCGTGAAGATCCAGAACACCCGATACGTCGCGACATCAAACTCAGTAACGTCAAAGATTAAGGAGGAGACTGATGGACCGGGAAACTCGATTCCAAGCGCTGTTACAAGTGGACAAAACGTATCGACGTTTTATGATTGGGAGCAGTGTACTCCTTTTCGTGGGTGCGCTCTACTTTATGATGCAGACGACTTACTCCAGCATGATCGCGGTTGTTGGCCTCGTGCCGACGCTGTTTTTCGAATGGAAAAAGACGGTTGTCTACCTGCAGTTTAATGAAGACTGGGCGTATCGTCGTCTCATCAAAGTGAATTTTTTCTCACTATGCTTTACTTTCTTTTTACTGTTCGGTCTTGTCGCCTCGTTTTTGACGGGCCACATGAACCGTGACGGATTCATGTGGGCAATGGTGATCGGGGCACCACCTTCCATCTTGTTGCCATTTTGGATTGATCGGAAACTGCTGCAACTTGACCCGGAACATGTTACTTCCAGTATGCTAGCGAAAGCAAACCGCGAGCAATTAAAGCGTCGTCTTGACGGAATCAATGATTAGAAAAGGACTGAAACGGTATGACGAAACAAGAACGAATAGACCGAATGGATACATATCGAAAGCAGTGGAAGAAACGACGGGAGACGTTATTCGCCCCGTTCCCTGCATTCTTATTTTTTTCTCTCCTCGCTGAAGAGATTTGGTGGTTATGGACAGGGTTGATGGCATTGTTAGCAGCCGGACTGATAGTATCTTTATGGAAGGAAGCCGATGTGTTTGCTCGTCTGTCTGACAAACCTGAGGCGCAACGGGCGACCCGGAACGTCTACTGGATTCTCATCGGTTGGCTCGCCCTCACAGTCGGTAGTGTCGTCAGCTATAAACTCGTCGCCCCGTGGTGGGTATGGGTGCTCCTAGTGTGCTGCGCGGTCATGCTAATGCTATTTTATAACCGATCCAACAAATCCGTCAGTAAAGACCCTGAGCAACCGCTTCGTTCAGAATTAGCTACGGCGAGAGGTGTCCTATGATCAGCCTGACAAAACAAGAACGCATTAATCAGCTACTCGTACAAGACGATACCCATTGGTTTGTACGGTGGTGGATTTGGATGGCCGGGCTCGTCGCCACGGTCGTCGTCGGCTATATGGCACCGACGTGGCTCCCGTTTGTCTTGGCCATCTCCTATTTCCCGTATTTATGTCTGGAGTGGCGTAAGACGAAGCTCTTGCTCACGTTCAACGAAAGCCGTCGCTACACACGCTGGGTCTACATGGGCTTCGTGTTCGAATGGATCGGATTCGTCGCGATTTTGAGCCTGTTCGCTTTCTATCATGCAGGTGTTGTTTCGATTCAAGTTCTGCTGGCACTCATTGTCAGTTTGATTGTTTTCAGTATCCTCACCCCACGCTGGCTCGATCGATTCATCTTGATGTTCGATGACGACCATGTCACCGCGAAAGTGTTGAGCAAAGCAAAAGAACAACGGAATACCGAGCACAAAACGAGTCAATGACACATGTCATGGTTCGTTTTTTTTCATTAAGCAATCTCGAATTATGAATCGATAAGCTTCGTAAAGACTCTAGTTCACATAAGGATCCACTTTGTGAGAGTTGGAGAATACCGAGGGCATAGATAACAAGGTCATTGACCTAAAGATAAGATTTATCCATAAATTATATTTTTTATAGAAACGTTTCGATAAACCATTGCATCTCATTTTGTAAGCGCTTATACTTTTGATATACACAGGTGAAACGTTTCGATTTACAAATTAGAGATAAAGGCGGGATGGAATGAGAGCGACACAATTAGTGCAGCAAATGACGGTAGCCGAAAAAGTGGGACAGCTTGTTCAGACACTGCCATCCATTTTTTCGGATGACGAGCAAGATGTGATCACCGGACCGATCGCGGAGCTACTTAAGGAAGACGGCATCACCGACGAGAATCGGTGGAACATGGGATCGGTCATCGGGATCAGCAACGCGAAGCAAGCGCGAAAACTGCAGGAAAGTTATTTGCGACATAATCGACTTGGCATCCCGCTCCTGTTCATGGCAGACATCATCCACGGGCACCGGACGATTTTTCCGGTCCCGCTCGCGATGGCCTGTTCTTGGGATCTCGACGGACTCGAACAAATGGCACGCACTTCTTCTATCGAAGCGACGGCCTCCGGTCTACACGTCACATTCTCTCCGATGGCTGACTTGTCACGCGACCCACGTTGGGGACGTGTCATGGAATCGACCGGAGAAGACGTTTGGCTGAACGGGGAGATGGCGGCGGCGTTCGTCCGTGGCTATCAGACGAACGATTTGACGAGAGAAGATGCGCTAGCAGCCTGCGTCAAACACTTCGCGGCCTATGGTGCACCGGAAGGCGGACGCGACTACAATACGGTCGATGTGTCCGATCGCGAACTGCGTGAGTACCATCTACCAGCCTACAAACGGGCCCTTGAAGAAGGGGCGAAAATGGTGATGACGAGTTTCAACGTCGTCCATGGTGTTCCGGCCTCTGCGAGCGAATATCTCATGCGGGACATCCTCCGAAGCGAGTGGGGGTTTGAAGGCGTGCTGATCTCGGATTGGACGGCGATCAAAGAACTCATTCATCATGGCGTCGCTGAGACGTTGAAGGATGCGGGCGAACTCGCGCTACGAGCTGGCGTTGATATCGACATGATGTCGGGCGCATATTCTAACCATATCGAAGCGATGCTTGAAGCAGGAATCGATGAGGCGTTACTCGATGAGGCGGTCTTACGGATTTTGACGCTAAAAGAAGAGTTAGGTTTATTCGACAACCCTTACCGAGGGATAGATCAGACGAAAGAGACAGCGCTCCATCTGTCAGATGAGCACCGTGATCAAGCGCGGCGTCTGGCCGAGAAGAGTGTGGTCCTCTTGAAAAATGATGGTGTCCTCCCGTTACAAAAGCAACGTGTCGCGCTGATCGGACCGTTCGCCGACTCGAACGACGTGCTCGGTCCATGGGCGGGCTACGGGAAAAAAGAAGAGGCCGTGACGCTGCGACAAGCGTTCGACCGGGCCGAACTTCCATATACGTTTACGGGCGGGGCGACCGTCGAAGCAGAGATTGATTGGACGGAAGCATGCCGTATCGCGGAGCAAGCGGACGTGATCGTCTTGGCGCTCGGTGAAGCATCATGGATGAGTGGAGAAGCCGGCAGTCGGACGGACATTCGTCTTCCGAAGACGCAACGCGAAGGGCTTAAACGCCTGAAGGCGCTCGGGAAGCCGGTCGTGACGATCTTGTTCAACGGCCGTCCGCTCGACCTTCGCGACGTTGTCGAGCAGTCGGATGCAGTGCTTGAAGCTTGGTATCCGGGGACTGAAGCCGGTTCGGCACTCGTGAACTTGTTGTATGGGCAAGTCAGTCCGTCCGGGAAGTTGACGATGTCGTTTCCTTACAACATCGGACAAGTGCCGATTCGCTATGATGCGCTACGGACAGGGCGTCCGTCAGACATCGAACACGCCGACCCACGCTACACGAGCAAATATCTCGACGCGCCGAACGAGCCGCTCTTCCCGTTCGGATATGGCATGACATACACGACGTTTAGTTACAACGACTTCATCGTCAAAGAAGTAACGGACGGCATCGTCGAGGCGACGGTCGTCATTCGGAATGATGGGACGACGACGGCAGACGAGATCGTCCAATGGTATATCCAAGACAAAGTGGCCAAAGTCTCGCGGCCCGTCAAGCAATTGAAAGGGTACGACAAAGTGACGCTCGAAGCAGGTGAGTCCGTGACGGTAACGTTCACTGTTGAAGCAGACATGCTCCGCTATCTTCAGCCGAACGGTACGTTTGACGCCGACCCTGGAACGTTTACGCTCTTTGTGGGCCCGAACAGCCGTGACGTATTGGCAAAATCTTTTGAACTAAAAACAAAAACGAGGTGTACGACGTGAATGTATTAACCGAACAGACGACGCTGACAGCTGGAGACGTGAGCCTCTCGCTCACTCCGATGGGAGATATCCGTCAATTGAAAACCGGACCGATCATGGTCAACCAGTTGATCCACCATCCATTTGATGGCTCAATGGCAAACCTTTATGTCCGATATGAGGGAGAAGTTGCCCGTCCGTTGCTTGGGCTTCATTCACCTAGTGATTTCGTGGCCTCAGGCCAGGAAATCGTTTGGTCCGGGCGATACCCTGAGTTCGCTTATGAAGTACGGGGGACGCTCAGTGACACTGGCGTTCGCTTTGACGCGACATTCGAAGGGACAGGTCGATTCGACGTCACATACGTCCAAGATCTCGGGCTCGCTGATGAAGGCGGTGTCCGCACGAACGAGGCGTACATGGCCCAGTATATCGACTATGTGAAGACGGATGCAGCGCTGATGGCCCGCCAAAACCAAAAGCAGTCGACCGGGTTCCCGGCGATTCGGATGACGTCGTCCCGAGCCATCGCAGAATATGCGACGGACGGATTTGACGTGTATGGGACATCGTATAAATTGACTGGACGGGCCGCGGGGCTAGACGGGGCATTGCCTTCCCGTGTGTATCAATATGAGTTCGCCTTGCCGACGCTTCGGACCGAAACGTTGGACATGGGGACGGACCGAGAAATGGCGTTCGAATTGTCATTCGTTCAAGATCATCCAGAGGCACTGACAGAGCAATCGGTCGAGCGTTTCGCAACGATCGAAGCGGGAGCGCCTATCGAACAAACAGTCCGTCCGCGTCCGCGTCTTCGCCAACCGTTCCAATCAATCAGCGGAGCCGGGCTCACGATGACCGAAGTCGAGCGCCTCTATCCGGTGCGCCGACTCGAGGAGACGGAAGACGGACAGCTCTTGTCCTTCTTCACAGAAGAGGGCGCGCACGTCGTGTTGGCGGCGAAAGAGCACCTCGTTGAGCGGAGTCACGGCAACATCTTATTGAACGCCGGCAGCCTGATGCCGGACGAGTCGAAGCTCGCGACGACCGTGTTCATGAACGGCGTCTTCAACTCGCACATCGTTTACGGCAACACAAACTTCAACAAATGGACGACTAACGTCCGCAACCCGCTCAACGTCCCGAAAACTTCAGGGCAGCGCATCTATGTCGAGATGGACGGGGCATACCGTTTGTTGACGATGCCGAGTCTGTTCGAGATGCGGCTGAACGAGGCAGTGTGGCGCTACGAGCTAGACGGGGAGACGATCGTCGTCCGTACGTTCATCGCTTCGGATGCTCCGGTCATCAAGACGACCGTCGAATCGTCGCAACCGCGACGCTTCGTCATGAGTAACCAGATCGCGATGAACACGCAAGAGTACGTCGCCCCGTTCCACATGGAGCAGACGGACAACCGGCTCGTATTCAAGGCGGACGAGGCGGCAGACAGTGCCGCGATACGACCTGATCTGACGTACGCAATCGAGAGCGATCAGCCGTTCCAACTCCTCAAAACATCGGATTGGTTCGACCAACCGTTCGAGGACGATCTCGTATGGATGGCTTACGAGCCGAGTGAGCGTGTGACGATGCACCTTGGTCTGGCGACGCACACTCCGTTCGAGCTAGATGAAAAGCAGGAGCTACACGCTTACCGTACATGGATGGACAGCTATATGAACGGGCTCACACTTGAAGGTGAGACACCGGACATCGAGGCGTTGAATATTCAGGCGCTATGGTACGTCCAAAACATGCGGGTCCACTACCAGTCACCGCACGGTCTTGAGCAATATGGCGGAGCCGCCTGGGGGACCCGGGACGTGTCGCAAGGACCGATGGAGTTCTTGCTTTCGACCGGTCACTTTGACGAAGCGCGTAAACTCCTCCTCGTGATTTTCAGCCATCAATTCAAGGATGGGGATTGGCCGCAATGGTTCATGTTCGATGAATATGCGGGCATCCAACAAGAAGATAGCCATGGTGACGTCATCGTCTGGCCTCTCAAGGCGCTCTCGGACTATTTGAGCCGGACCGAGGACGTGACGTGCCTCGATGAAACGATTCCGTTCCGCGACCGGGACGGTAAAGCGGAGGCGAACGCTACACTTTATGCACACGTCGAACGCGCTCTCGGATTCATTGAAGAGCATTTCGTCGACGGCTCGGTCTTCTCCGCCTATGGCGGGGGAGATTGGGACGATACGCTGCAACCGGCCGATGAGGACTTGAAACGTCACTTGATCAGTTCATGGACGGTCACCTTGACATACCAAGCGTTCCGTCAGTTGCATGAACAGTTGCCAACGTCTGCTTTGGCAGAACGTCTAGGCGAGTTGAGCCAAATCATCCGCAAACAGTTCACTGAGGAGATGATCCGTGACGGTGTGATCGCAGGGTTCTTGAAAGAAGTCGATGGACGGTTCGAGGCAATGCTCCATCCGTCCGATGAAACGCTGCCGATGCGCTACCGCTTGTTGCCGATGACGCGCAGTGTCATCGCGGAACTTGTCGATCAAGACCAGATGACACGTAACTTTGATTTGATCGCCACGCATTTGACGTTCCCGGACGGGGTTCGTCTCATGAACCGGCCGGCTGAATACCGCGGCGGCGTCAGCCGTCACTTTATGCGGGCCGAGCAGGCGGCAAACTTCGGTCGGGAGATCGGACTGCAATACGTGCACGCCCATATCCGTTACATCGAGGCGCTCGCGAAAGCAGGACATCGTGAGAAGATTCGCCCGGCCTTCAACATGATCAACCCGGTCCGGATGGACGAAGTGAAAAATGCCGCACCACGGCAACGGAACGCATACTTCAGTAGCTCGGACGGGGACTTCGCTGACCGCTACGCAGCGGAGTCGCAATTCGACCGCTTGAAAGATGGGACAGTACCCGTGAAAGCGGGATGGCGCATCTATTCGAGTGGACCGGGAATCTGGTTCAACCAGCTCGTCTCGAACTACCTCGGGATTCGTCTCGGGACAAACCATGTCGAGCTCGATCCGATCGTGGATGCCGATATGCATGTCCAGCTCCGCCTCTTCGGTGCGGATACGACGATCCAGTTCCGTAAGGGTGACCCGAGCGTGACATTGAACGGTCAGAAATTGACTGGTCACGCTCTGTCGAACCCTTACCGAGAGGCAGGACAACGCATCGGAAAAGATGAATTTTTACGCTACGCCAAGGAAAAGAATGAGTTAGTGATTACGGTGAAAGGGTGACGAATTCGTCACCCTTTTCTTAATAGGAGGAGCATATGGACGCAAAACAAATGAACACGGTCTATCAAGTGTATCCGAAGAGCTTTCAAGACAGCGACGGTGACGGGGTCGGTGATTTACAAGGAGTGGTCAGTCGCCTTGACTATTTAAGCTGGCTTGGGGTCGACATGGTCTGGCTGAATCCGGTATACGTCTCGCCCGGTTACGATAACGGTTATGACGTCGCGGACTATGCGCGGATCGACCCGATGTTTGGGTCGATGGAAGATATGGACGAGTTGATCCGAAAAGCGAAAGATAGAGGGATCGGCATCATGATGGACATCGTCGCCAACCACACGTCGCATCAGCATGATTGGTTCCTCCAGTCCGAGCGTGACCCGGAAGGAGCATACGGCGACTTCTACATTTGGCGAGATACGCCGAACGAATGGAGCTCGTTCTTTGGGGGCGGGACGTGGACGTACTCACCGATCCGGGGCCAGTACTATTTCCATGCGTTCGCCCCGGAGCAACCGGATTTGAATTGGGGGAATGAGCAAGTACGGACGGAGATGGCGGGCGTCTTGGCGTTTTGGGCCGAGCGCGGGGTGACTGGTTTTCGTTTTGACGTCATCGATTTGATCGGGAAAGATGTCGACCGCAAACGATGGCTCGACTTTCCGTTGATGCGCCGCTACTTAAAAGATTTAGTGGCGCAAGTCGACACCTCTTCTTTGCTTCTTGTCGGTGAAGCGGGCGGATTGACCCCGGACGAAATTCTAGCTTTGCAACGGGACGGTTCGCTAGACGTCGTCTTTAACTTTGAAGTCTGTGCCCTCGACGAACAAGCGGGGCAGGGTAAATGGAAGCTCGCCCCGTTCGAGCCGTCGCGGCTGAAAGCCACGCTCGACACGTGGCAACGGGCGTTCGCGGTCGAGGGACGCAATAGCCTGTTTTGGAACAACCACGATCAACCTCGTGCCATTTCAAGATGGTATGACGGTGACGAGCGGGCGGCGAAAATGCTCGCGGTCCTCTTATACGGGTTGAAAGGGATCCCGTTCCTCTACCAAGGGGAAGAAGTCGGCATGACGAACGGTATGATCGCGCCAGAGGATTATCAGGATATCGAGACGGTGAATTACTTACGGACGGGCGGGACGCTTGATGCCGTCCGAATGAAAGGACGTGATCACGCCCGGCTTCCGATGGAATGGGGCGAAGGAGCGGACACGTTCAGCACGGGAACACCGTGGCTTCGGTCGCTTCACCACGACGAAGGTAGGGACGTCTCGACGATGCGCTTGGATGAAACGAGTCTGCTTCACTTGTACCGAGAACTGATTGCACTGCGTCGGACGAATCGAGTGCTACGTGACGGGGCGTATGAACTCGTTCCGACCGAAGATCATCTGTACGTCTATCGCCGCTTCCTCGCGGAGGAGACACCACTCCTTGTCGTCGTGAATCTGTCTCCGGACACGGTACCGATACCGGTTGAATGCGGGGACCGATTGATTGCCACAGAGCAGGTCGAGTCACCAATGCTACGGCCGTATGAAGCGTTCATATGTTATAATTTTTGACAGAAGGAAGTGAGGAAATGGCAGGAATCAAAGACATCGCAAAAGAGGCGGGCGTTTCGATATCGACCGTTTCGTATGCGCTAAACGGTAGTCCGAAAGTGACAGAAAAAACGAGGCAACGCATCATTAAAATCGCCGAAGAGTTGAACTACGTGCCAAACGCCGCGGCGCGTACGCTAAAGACAAGAAAAACGCATATCATCGGAGCGTTTCTCGGGGACTACTCCGGATCGTTCTACGGGGAGTTACTAAAAGGGATCAACCAAGAGCTGGCTGATACCGGCTATGAGTTGATCGTTTGTAACGGTCCCGAATCACATCGTCTGATGACTGAGCGCATGGTAGACGGGGCGCTCATCTTAGGGCATCGCTTCACCCAAGAACAAATTTTAGAGTTCGCGGATCGAGGCCATCCGCTGACGATGCTCGACCGTGAGATTGAACATCCGAACATCAGTTGTGTGCTACTCGATAATCAAATCGGAATGAATCAAGAGATGGACGCCATCTTGGAAACGAACCCTAATCAGATTCATCTTGTGAACGGTCCGGTCGGCAACCATGATGCTGTCGAACGACGGAAAGTCGTCGTTGATCGCGCAAACGCAGCCGGAGTCGCTGTTCGAGAATGGAACGGCGAGTTTACGAAACGTTCAGGTATCCGGGCAGCGAGTGAATTGCTTGAAGTGATTCAAGAAGGCGACGCCATTATTTGTTTGAACGACGATATGGCACTCGGGGTTTATGACGTCTTGCAAAACTTTTCTCTCCGGATCGGGGAAGATATCTCGCTCGTTGGCTTTGATAAACTTGAAATCACCAACTATACTCAACCTCGAATCGCGAGTGTCAGCTACTCGAAGCCGGACTGGGGCAAGAAGGCGGCTCGTGCGTTGCTCCATTTGATTGAAGCGAAGGAAAATTCAAAACAGACAATCCCTTCAAAATTCATTAAAGACGCTTCAATCCGAAAAAAAAATAATAAAAAATAAAATACGTATTGTAAGCGGATACATTGTGAACTATAATGTTTATAGAAACGTTTAACCTGTTGATTTTGCAGTAAACCTTTGTATAAACATTATTTTTTTACATGATAATCGAAACGTTTCGATTATCGAGAAACGGAGGAATTCAGATGAAGAAATTAGGGTTAGCAGCGGTAGCGGGCACGGTAATCATTTCAGGTGTGTTGGCGGGATGTTCTTCTGGATCGAGCGGCGATGACGCGAATACAATCACGGTCTGGGCGATGGGCGAAGAAGGAAAAGCTTTACCGAAACTAGCAGAACAGTATGAAAAAGAGAATGAAGGTGTCAACGTCAAAGTACAGGCGATCCCTTGGGACACGGCGCACGATAAACTGTTGACTGCGGTCGCTTCGAAAAATGGTCCGGATGTCGTTCAAATGGGAACGTCTTGGATGCCTGAATTCGTAGAAGCGGGAGCACTCGCAGATATGAAAGACCTTGTAAAAGATTACCCGGAGCTCGATCCATCGAACTTCTATGAAGGATCGGTTGAAACGGTTCAATTCGAGGACGGCCTTTACGGAGCACCGTGGTATGTCGACACACGCGTTCTTTATTACCGGAAAGACGCGCTTGAAAAAGTAGGTTACCCGGAAGCACCGAAAACATGGGATGAATTAGAAGACGCTTCGAAAAAACTGGCGGCTCGTGACGGGGAAGACATGTACGGGATCACGTTGGACACGAACGACCAAATGCTATCGTTCATGTTCGCTCGTCAAAACGGTTCAGAGCTGTTGACAGAAGATCAAGAACCGCTCTTTGATCAACCGGAATTCATTGAAAGCGCAGAGTACTTAACTAATTACTTCACAGAAGGATATGCGCCAATCGATTTAGGGCTTGATGTCGTTCAAGCGTTTGGGGCCGAGGAACCGAACGTGCCGATGTTCATCAGTGGACCGTGGATGATCAACATCATCAATGACCAAATGCCTGACATTGAAGATAAGTGGGGTACAGCCGTCCTTCCAGCGAAAGAAAACAATATCTCGTTCCTTGGTGGATCGAACTTGAGTATTTTTGAGAGCAGTGAGAAGAAAGACGAAGCTGCGAAATTCATCGCCTATATGAGTAAACCAGAAACACAGACAGAGTGGATGGAGATGACGAAGTCACTTCCATCGACGAAAGCGACATGGGCAGAGAATGAGACGCTCAAAAACGATGAGAAACTCAAAACGTTCGGTGAGCAAATGGAAGCAGCAGAGCCGATGCCGATGATGACAACGTGGGAAAAAGTAGCGCAAACGTACTTGCAGAGTTTTGAGAAGATGTATCGCGGTGCGGCTACTGTAGAAGATGAAGCTAAGGTGTTCCAAGAAAAAGCGAAGTCGATTTTAAAATAAACGGAGGGGTACACCCCCTCTCGTTTTATTAAAGGAGAACCTTATGAAACAATTTCTTAATGATCGAGCGCCATATTTGCTCGTCGCTCCGACCGTTCTCTTGTTACTCATGTTCTCAATCATGCCGTTATTCATCGCGTTTTTCATGAGTTTTACAGACATGGATTTGGCGGGGATTGCGAACTGGGCAAACATCGAATGGATCGGGCTCACCAACTACATCGAAATCTTCAAAGATGAAGTGTTCATTCAAGCGCTATTGAATACGGTCGTTTATGTCGTCATTGGGGTACCGATTGTCATCGGTCTCTCGCTCGCGATTGCGATGTCGATCAATTTCGGGACTGGCAAAGTCTTCGAATGGTTCCGTGTCGTCTTTTATATGCCGTCGATCACGAACGTCGTTGCGGTCGCCGTCGTCTGGGGCTTCTTGTTTAATCCGCAGTACGGCCTCTTCAACTTCCTATTAAACACAGTCGGCCTTCCAGACGTACCTTGGCTCCAAGACCCGTTTATCGCTAAGCTATCGTTGATCATGCTCGCTGTATGGCGTGCAGTCGGAATCAACATGATTATTTTCCTAGCGGCGCTTCAAGGGATTCCACGCACGTACTATGAAGCGGCAGCGTTAGATGGAGCGAGTACGTTCCAGCAAATGTTCAAGATCACAATCCCGTTGCTCCGTTACGCGATTTTCTTCGTGACGGTCACGACGCTGATCGGCTGGATCCAGTTCTTCGAAGAACCGCTCATCATGACCGAGGGTGGACCGCTCAATTCGACGACGTCGCTCGCACTCTTCATTTACAACAACGGTTTCCAGCTTAGTAACTTCGGTTATGCGGCTGCCGGGTCCGTCGTACTGTTCATTTTGATCATCACGGTGACACTCATTCAGTTCCGTCTTCAAAAGAGCGAGAATAACTATTAAGGAGGGACATTCATGATTCCAAACGAAAAACCGGTTGCCGTGAATGTGAAGCGGGAGAAATTCTCGCCACTTCCCGACTTAAACCATAAACGAAAAGCCAAGCTGTCGCAGTTGTTCGTCGCGCTCGTTTTGACCGTCCTTGGCATCGCCTTCATGTTGCCGTTCTTCTGGATGGTGATCTCGTCCTTTAAAACGGATGCGGAAATCTTGTCGCTACCGTTGACAATCTTACCGGAAAACGTGACGTTCGAGCATTACATCGATTTATTCGTAAATTTAAACTTTTTGACGTATTTGAAGAATACGTTGTTAATCGTGCTTGCATCATTTTTCGGTTTATTGCTCACAGCAATGGCCGGTTATGCGTTTGCGAAGCATAAATTTAAGGGAAGTAACGTCCTGTTCATCGGTGTCTTGGCGACAATGATGATCCCGGGTCAGGTTACGATGATTCCAGTTTATTTGATGCTCAATCAAATGGGTCTTACGAACACGATGACGGGGATTGTCCTCCCCGGTCTCGTCGGGGCGTTCGGGGTCTTCTTGTTCCGGCAGTTCATGACGACGATTCCAGAAGAAATGTTAGAAGCGGCCCGCTTGGATGGAGCGAGTGAGTTTCGGATTTTCTTCTCAATCGTCTTGCCGATGTCAAAACCGATTTTGGCTGTACAAGGGATCTTAACGTTCATCGGGGCCTGGAACAGCTTCTTATGGCCGCTTATTATCGCTAACGACGAAGCGCTTTACACGCTGTCTGTCGGACTTGCGCTCCTCCAAGGGCAGCACGGTGGGAACTATGCGTTACAGATGGCCGGGGCCACATTTATGGTCGTGCCGATCATCATCATCTTCATGATTTTCCAAAAGTACATCATCGAAGGGTACAATATATCTGGGATGAAGTGAACCTTACGCCATGTAAGGTTCTTTTTTTATACTCAGGACATCGGTCCTTTATACTTTGGATGAGTGAGATGTACATTGAGATAATAACTTGCACTACATCATAGAATCGAGGAAACGAAATATGTTAGCCATTGTTATTGGACTCGTGATCGGCATCTTACTACCGATACAGACGAGCGTGAACTCGCGTCTGCGTTCGATCGTCGGGTCACCGTTTGTCGCTTCGTTCCTATCATTCGCGGTCGGGACGACCTTTTTATCGCTCATCCTGCTTGTCTCTGGACAAGGATTCGGGTTCGATTCGTCAATCTTTCAGCAACAGCCAATCTGGATGTGGTCGGGTGGCTTGTTAGGGGTCATTTTTTTAACGGGGAACATCCTCTTGTTCCCACGGCTCGGCAGCGTCCAGACGGTCATCATGCCAATCTTTGGACAGATCGTGATGGGGCTGTTAATCGATCACTTCGGTTGGTTCAATTCGACCGCGAGCGTCCTCACACCGTGGCGCGTGTTTGGGGCCTTGCTTGTTTTACTAGGGGTCGTCGGGACGGTCGCACTCACAGACTGGATCAATCGTCGGCGTGGAAAATTTGTCATCGCGAACCGGGTGGAGACCGGTAACTTGAACGTCTGGCGTTTACTCGGAATCGGGACCGGGATGATGAGTGCGATGCAGACCGCCATCAACGGCTATTTAGGGACTGTGCTCGAGTCTGCACTAAAAGGCGCGCTCGTCTCGTTTGTCGTCGGAATCGTCGCACTTCTCCTCATCTTACTCATCCTCCGGCCGAGCGTTGAATGGCGCGGGCTATCGGGACAACCGTGGTGGATTTGGCTTGGCGGGATCATCGGCGCGCTCTTTATCGGCGGGAACGTCTTGATTGTCCCGATGGTCGGGACCGGCATCGCCGTCGTCATCGTCATTGTCGGTTTACTATGCGGAAGTTTGCTGATCGACCGGTTCGGTTGGTTCGGTGCAGCCAAAAATCCGGTGACCGGGATTCAACTCGTCAGTTTGATCATCATGGTGCTCGGCATCATGATGATCCGCTTGTCATAATATAAAGGAGGGGATACGATGCGCGGAGTCTTGTTCGCCATCAGCGGCGGTTTCTTTTTAACGTTGCAAAGCGTCGCCAACGCACGAATCAGTTCACAGATCGGCACGTGGCAGGCCGCGACATTGACGCAGATGACCGGCTTCATTGTGGCGCTTCTCGTCATGCTGGCTGTGCGTGACCGGACGTATAAACAGATGCGACACGTGCACCCGCTCTATTTGTCGGGTGGCGCGTTCGCAGCCCTCATCTTGTTCAGCAACATGACAGCCGTCCATCAGCTCGGTGTCACGTTGACAATCTCCTTGTTTCTGATTGCGCAGCTCGCCCTCGCGCTCGTCATCGATTGGCGCGGCTGGTTCGGGATGGTACGCCGAGAGTTGAACGTGTCACAATTGCTCGGTGTCGCCATGATGGTCGCCGGCATCATCTTGTTGAAATGGTAGGAGGGGACCGGATGCTAGAACACTATTTGACGCAACTGGAGTTGCAGGTCTTGCCAAAAGCGACACACGAACACTTCACGCTCGTCCGTTACGAGCCGGGCGCGACGATTTGCGCCCAAGGTGACGACGCGCACCACCTTCATTTTCTCGTCAAAGGCAAGATTCGCGTGGCGCATACGTCGGCAACGGGTAAACGCCTCGTACTGTCGTTCAAACGTCCATTCGATTTGATCGGTGACATCGAATACGTGCGCCGGACTCCGTACTTAAATACGGTTGAGGCGGTCACGTCGGTCGAGATGCTCGTCATCCGGTTCGACGATTTGGCCCGACACGCGGCGGACGATGTGGCATGGCTCCATTATCTGTTAGAAGAGATTACGAGAAAGTTCGAGTTGAAATCGCAATCGATGAGTTTCAACTTGTTTTACCCGGTCGACGTCCGTCTCGCGAGCTACTTGCTGTCGATGACGCCGGACGAGCGTGCGCTCGGGTCGACGGTCGATGAGTTGACCGATATCGCCGACTTGATCGGGACGAGTTATCGCCACGTCAATCGGACGCTCAAACGCTTCGTCGAGCAAGGATTGATCGAACGGGATCGTCGGTCGATCGCAATCATCAATCGCGCCGGGTTGATCGCTGTCGCAGGGGAGAGTATTTATGAGTGAGGGGGAACGACAATGGCACTTGGAATGATGCTCGCGGTCATGGGCGGCATGCTCGTCTGTGTACAGAATACGTTCAACGCCAACGTGAAACAACGGGTCGGGGCCTGGGCGACGACGACGCTCGTCCTCGCACTTGGTTTTCTCGCCTCTCTCTTCATCGGATTGATCAGTGAAGGCGGCGGTTTGTTTGATTTACGTGACATGGAGACATGGTACTGGTTCAGCGGCATCATCGGTGTCG
Organism: Exiguobacterium sp. SH0S2; assembly: GCF_004337185.1. NCBI lineage: Bacteria > Bacillati > Bacillota > Bacilli > Caryophanales > Exiguobacterium > Exiguobacterium sp. SH0S2. The sequence goes on from NZ_SJVB01000006.1 coordinate 66,748, forward strand.
GTGTCGTCATGAGCGTGACGCAAAGCGTCCAGCAGCTCGGTCCGAGTTACGCCATCTCGATTGTGATGGTGTCGCAAATCTTGTTCGCCTTGCTGTGGGATACGCTCGGCTGGTTCGGACTTGAGGCGATTCCGTTCACGTGGAAGACGGCGCTTGGCATCGTCTTGATCGTCGGCGGGGTGCTGTTGTTCCAGTTGAGTGGGAAGAAAATGACCGCGCGCCAGCAGGTAAAACAAGTAGGTTGATCTTCAGAATGATTTATGGCAATTCATACAAGTTTGCCCGTGTTCCTGCCGTCTCACGACGGTTTGGCAATGCGGGCATTTTGTCGTGTGAGAGACATTTGCTTGAATGAGTGAGCGTTCCTCGAACGATGACGGATATAAAGTATAGGAACGAGTCACAATAAAACCGACGATGCCGAGCAAGACAGCTAAAATGAGGATATCCATCGAAATCCCTCCTAATAATTGGTATGCTAGTTGTATATACGCGTCATGGATGGATTTGGTTTCAAAGGGGGAGATTGGATGATTACACGGAAAGAACGGACTGAAGAACTATATGGATTGGCTGAAAAGCAGTCTAGCATGGGCACGGCGCTTCGAATCGGTCTGATTGGTTTAGCCGCAGGACTATGGTTTTATGGGAGTTTTTCGCTAACTCATAGTGCGATGTTTCTGTTTGTCACGACTATTGCGGTGCCGTTTAGCTATATGTCCTGGAGAAAGACGCGCACGCAGCTGTCGTTCAATGACAATCGTGCGTATCAAGGATTGATTCGAGTAAAAGGGATTGGGGACATCGCAATATTATGGGGCATGTTCGGTTTAATGATAGGACATGAATTAAACTTCTTTGAACTATCGATGCTCAGCAGCATGCTTGCCAGCATATTGGTCGTCCATTTATTGGCTGCGACGTTGATCGACAAACGATTGCTCCGCATCGATGACGAGCACGTCGTCGACAGTCTGTTCGGGCTGACGAAGCGGGAGCAGATGAAACGGAAATGGGACGAGAAGTGATGGTCGATTACAAGAAATCAATTCAGGATATGTGACGAATCGGGAGTTACGCAAACAAAGACGATTTGGCTAGGAGGATTTGATGGTTGACCATACGGTAAGACTTGAACGCATGATTGAGAACGACCGAAAGCGACAAAAACAGACGCTGTATCCGACATTCGGGTTCATTGCACTGTTCATCGTTTATTTCATGACGAAGGAGATTTTGTTGCTGTTGCCAATGATCTTGGTCGGACAGTTCCCGATGCTCTATAAGGGCTGGCACCGCATGAAGTTGTTGCTTACTTTCAACGACGATGTCCGTTATCAACAAAAAGTACGGTCCGAATTTGGTTTGGCCGTCGGGAATCTCGTGTTTCTCCTGCTATTGATTACGAGTTCGATGCTTGGATGGATCACATTGCTTACATTCATCATCGTCATTATTGTCGGACTCATCACGTTCATGACGTTGGGGTTCCGAATCGACCGTGAGTTGAAAACGATTGACCCAGAGCATGTGACGGGGACTGAACTTAGTAAAGCGCAACTCGAGCGCCGCACACGAAAGACATCATAATGGAGGATAAAATATGATTGAAAAGCAGGAACGACTGAAACGAATGGTCGAGAACGACCGCAACGTGAACCGGACGGCGCTTTTGCTCACGTTCGCGATTTTAGGGATCGCCTTTTACTTCATCTTCACGCAAGACATTAAAGTGGCGACGTTCGCCGTCATCATCATGGCGACCCAGTTGCCGAGTTTATATCGGGCCTGGCACCGGATGAACTTACTACTCACCTTTAGCGACGAGGCGCGCTATCAAAAGTTCGTCCGTCTCGAATTCGGCATCGTGCTCGCCAATGTCATCTTGCTCGGTATCTTTATCGCCATCGCCTGGTCGATCGAAGGCTCACTCCTCGTCTTCGCGGGAATGCTTCTCGCCTTGTTCATCCCGTTCATTTTCTTATCGGTCTGGGTGAACCGGAAGCTTGAACTGATTGACCCGGAGCATGTGACGAACCATGAGTTGCGGACGGCGCATCGCGATGCGTCGAAGAATCGGTTTAACTAGAAGGAGATAAATAAATGCACCTCACAGATGGAATGTGGCAACTGATTAACATCGTTCTGACGTTTTGTGCAACGTGGATTGGTTTTATGGTTGTCTATCGCTGGATGGAAGACTAAAACCCAGCTTCTGATTCGTCAGAGGCTGGGTTTTCTTATGAAAACATACCGACTAAACAGCCACAGATGACCATACCAGCTGTATAAAACTTGAAGCGGTGTTTTTCCCAAAACGAGTCATTCACGTTGTCACCGCCACATCATCTTGAATGCCTTCGACCATCTTCACGAACGCCTCGTCGGGGTCGGTCGTCCCGGACGCGCGCAACCAGTCTCGGAAATCTCCTTCATACAGGACACGACCTTCATGGAGGAAGATGACATGGGACTCCAGCTGGGATAAGTCATGCAGTTGGTGCGTCGAGATGAGGCACGTCCGACCGTCTTTTACGAGTCGCTGTAAATGGCGCATGATGTTGATGCGTGACGCCGGATCGACGCCGCTCGTCGGTTCGTCGAACAAGTAGAGCGATCGTTTGACCGAGGCGAGCAATGTCACGAATAGCCACTTGCGTTCTCCGACCGACATTTTGCCGAGCTTCATCTTCCACAGATGCTCGAACAGCTCTTGTTCCCGGGCGGTCGTGAGTCCGTTGACATAAGTCGCTAGTCGCTTGAAGTCAGGCCGCTTTGTGAGCCGTCCGATGAAGTACGTGAGATCTTTTCCTGTTAATTCGTTGTGATACAAAATCTGTTGCGTTAAATACAGCATGTCAGACGATGGCACGAGCTGTAGCGAGGCCCGGTCGACTGGGAGCGTCCTTGTCATACAATCAAACAACGTCGTCTTCCCGGCCCCGTTCAGGCCAATCAAGACGTTCAGTTTATTCGGATGTAGCGTGAATGAGACGTCGTCGAGCACGGGACGTGTTGCTTTCGGATAAGAGTAGGTCAAGTTTTGAATGTTCATCATTTCCTCCTAGCGTGTGACGGATGAGACGAGGTTGAAGCGATTCATCGCGAACAGGCCGACGATGACGTAACCGACAAGAGAGAGAATTGTCGTAATCAGGTTAAACGAGACGTCGACTTGCGTGACACCATGAACGACGGCAAGCGACAGTTGAAGTAGGGCATAAAACGGATTGGCATAACCGAACCAGACATCTGGCTGTTTGACGGCTAAAAGGAACAGCGGATAGGTGAGAATGTTCGCAAATTTCATCAAGCTCGATACTTTCACCGGCAGAAGCGTCAAGACGACACTCCCGAGCGCGAACGGGAAGCTGGCGAGTAATAGCAGTATTGGGCTCGCGAGCAAACCGAAAGTGAAATGACCGTGGACGAGCGTGACGACAACTGTGAACAGTAGGAGACTGATTGCGGCAAACAAGAGCTGGGCCAATAAGATGGCCAACATGTATGTATATTTGTTGCCGGAGATCATGACGTACGTCTTCATGAGACCGTATTCGCGCATTCGTGCGAGTTCGAGCGCAATCCCGTTCAAATAAGTCGCCAAGATGATGTACACCCAAAAGTACGACAAATACGTGGCGTATTCGGCAGACGTCATCGTACCGATATTTGGTGGACTGTACAGGAGGGCGACACCGAGCGGGAGTCCCATCGTTAAAAGAAATGGAACTTTATCCGCAAGGACGATTTTTGCGTACAGAAAGAAATAACTCGTGATTTGATGCATATATACCTCCGAGGTTGATATGGATTAATTCGATATACGCATTTACTAGCATGATAGTTTCAATTATTTGTAAATTTATCCGTTCATACTTTGTTTATAACTTCTGTTTATCCTTGAGGTACAACCAAAAGGAGGAATTGACAGATGAACAAAAAACTGAAGTGGGGATTAGGTGGCGGTGCCCTGGCCATCGCGTTAGGAGCTGGCATTTTCTTGATGCCGCAATCGGTCGAATATAAGTCAGAGCAAGTGGCGACGGAGACGATTGAGAACGTCTATACGTTTGCCGGTCAGGTGACGACTGTCGGAGAAGATGCGACCGGACGACTGTTGATCGACGAGCGGGATTTAGGGAAAGTCGAGGAAGGTGATGCGCTGACGATCTATGCGAACGCATTGGACACTGAACTCGAAGGAACGGTCGAATCGATTGCCGATGAAGCGGAAGCATTGACGACTCCGGGCTCGTCAGCACGTTATGCGATGAACGTCACGTTGCCTGAAACGGACGGATTACGAAACGGGATGACGCTCGAAGGCTCGATTGTCGTCGAACGTGTCGAAGAAGCAGAGACGCTATCACTCGACAGCATCACGTTTGAAGAAGGCGACGCCTACGTGTACGTCGAGGGCACGGATGGTCCGGTGAAACGGCAAGTCGAGCTCGGCATCAGCGACGGCAGCCGCGTTGAGATTAAAGACGGATTAGACGAAGATAGCGTCCTCTTAATGGATGAGGCGACAGCTGGGGGTATCATGCCACCACAGATCGGAGGAGGACAATGAGCGCACTCATTGAAGTCACCGATTTGACGAAAGCGTACGGGGCGGGTGGAAACGAACAAATCGTGTTGAACGGGATCGATTTGACGGTTCACGACGGCGAGTTCGTCGCCATCCTCGGGCCGTCTGGTTCGGGAAAATCAACGCTTATGAACATTCTCGGTTGTCTGGACGGATACACGAGCGGTCGCTACAGCTTTGGCGACCGTGACGTGACCGGGTTATCCGAGACCGAATTGTCGGCGTTCCGCAATCAGCAGATCGGGTTCATCTTTCAACAGTTCAACTTACTGCCGCGATTGACGGCAAGCGAAAACGTCGAGTTACCGCTCATCTATCAACGGCTGTCGAAGTCGGAACGAAAAGACCGGACGCACCAAATGTTGACGCGCGTCGGGCTCGGCGATAAACAGAACCATTACCCGAACCAACTGTCGGGCGGGCAACAACAACGTGTCGCCATCGCTCGGGCGCTCGTGACAAATCCGTCTCTACTGCTCGCCGATGAGCCGACCGGGGCGCTCGATCAGACGAACGGACGTCAAATTCTGAACTTATTTCATGAATTGCATGCGGAAGGGAAGACGATCATCATGATCACACATGACCTCGACATCGCCAAAGAAGCGACGCGCATCGTCTACGTTCGGGATGGCCGTATCGAGAAGGAGGAACGACGATGATTCGAGAAAATATACGTATGGCTTGGCTGACGGTGATCAGTCATAAGATGCGCTCTTTCTTGACGATTCTTGGAATTGTCATCGGGACGGCGTCCATCATCACACTCATGACGGTCATCTCAGGTGTCACGTCCTCAATCAATGAAGAAGTCGCGACGTTCGGGGCGGACCGGATGAGTGTCCAAATCGAAGATGCGACGAAGAATGGCATCAGCGTAATCGAAGTAGAACGTCTCGAAGCGATTGACGGCGTCGAGTCGTTATCGCCTACGACAAGTCATCAAGCAGGCGTCTATTTGGGCGGTCAAACGACCGAACAGAGCGTCCTTGGGAAGAGTGACGCGTTCTTCTCGGATTCGACACTCGCTTCCGGGCGTGGCATCACGCCAGTGGACATCTCGGAGCGGACGCGCGTCGCCGTAATCGGCGATACGATTGTGAAGGAATCGTTCCCGACCACGTCGCCAATCGGTGAGACGATCACTATTGGCGGGATCCGTTACATCGTCGTCGGCACGCTCGCCCCGTCTTCAGAGTTTTCGATGTCGACGGACGAGACGATTGTCATTCCGGTGACGACCGCGCTTCACCAGTTTCATGTGAATACGATTTCGACGTTTGACCTGTACACGGAATCAGGACAATCTGAGACAGTAAGTGATGAATTGACGCAGCAGTTGACGACCGCATTTAACGGTCGGGACGCGTTTACCGTCACGAGCTTTGAAGACGCCCTCGCGTCAATCGACCAAATCAACTCCTTGCTCAGCATGCTGCTCATCGGCATCGCGTCCATCTCGCTACTCGTTGGCGGTATCGGCATCATGAACATGATGCTCGTCTCGGTGACGGAGCGGACGAGTGAAATCGGCTTACGAAAAGCATTAGGCGCGACACCGGCGAAAATTCGCCAGCAGTTCTTGTTTGAATCGGTGCTCTTGTCCGTCCTCGGTGGGTTGGTCGGTGTAGTGGTCGGCGCACTCCTTGCCTTCGGTTTGACCGTCGTCATGGGTGTACCGTTCACGTTGGCTAGTTCGACCGTCGGCTTGGCACTAGGGTTTTCAGTCGTGATCGGTGTCATCTTTGGATATATCCCGGCCCGTAAGGCGTCCGCCTTGCAGCCGATTGAAGCGTTACGAAACGCATAAAGAAAGAAGGAATCTCGTATGGTCACGCTATTGCTTGTCGAAGATGATCCGGCACTCGGAGGTCTTCTGTTTGAATATTTGACGACAGCGGGCTACCGCGTGCTGTGGGCCGTTGACGGAGAGGAGGCGCTCGATCTGCTCGATCAGCAACCGATCGACGTCATCGTGACCGACATTATGATGCCGCGTCTCGATGGTCGAGCGTTGACCGAGCAACTGCGGGACGCCGGTTACACGCTCCCAATCTTAATGTTGACCGCGCTCGAGACGTTGCTTGATAAGAAGAAAGGATTCCGGGCCGGGGCCGACGACTATCTCGTCAAGCCGGTCGATCTAGAAGAACTCGAGCTCCGCATCGAGGCGATGCTACGACGAGCCAATATATATCGAGACCACCAGATTCAACTGCACGATTGCGTGTTAGACGAAACGTCACTGACGGTGATCACCCCGGTCGAGACAATCGAGGTGCCGAAGAAAGAGTTTGAGTTGCTGTATCATTTGGCGACGCATCTCAATCAAGTGTTCACGCGACAACAGTTGCTCGATCGCATTTGGGGCTATGAAACGGAAAGTGACGTCCGAACGATTGACGTCCATGTAAACCGTCTCCGGAGCCGCTTGAAGCATGTCGACGCATTTCAAATCAGTACCGTCTGGGGACTTGGGTACCGCTTGGAGTTGAAGTCATGAAGTCCTTCTTCAGTTCGATTTACGGACGTTTCCTGACCATCTTCTTCGGGCTGTTGCTCATCCCGATCTTACTGACGCTGACGCTCTTCTTGACGTTCCAAATGAATGCGTTGACGTCGCAAGTCGAGACGATGCTCGTTGAACGGGCCGAGAGCATGCTGACGGCTTCTGAGCGTTATGAATTAGGAGCCGATGAGGTCATCGACTTGTTTTCCGAACGGACGCTTATTGTCGAGACGGACCGCTACGCGGCCGCAAGTTGGTCGGTCGCGGAGCGCGCGCGTCTTGAACGAGGCGACGTGCTGACCGTAAGCGACGAGCGATTGCCTGCCGTCACGCTTTTAATCGATCGGACTGTCGTGACGTTGTCCCCGAACGCGGACGAGAACCCGGTCACGATTTTCCGCGATCTATCGTTTCAGACGTTGTTGCTCACGGCGCTCGTCTCGAGCGTGCTTGTCTTGTTCGCGGTCCGGCTCATGACGAGACGGATCGACCGGGTGACCGAGGCGGCAAGTAAAGTCGCTTCTGGTGATTTGACGGTACGGGTACATGACGGCGGGGACGATGAGATCGGCAAGCTGGCGAGTCAGTTCAATCAGATGACCGAGACGTTGGCGACGAATGAGTCTAAAAACGAGGAATTGACGGCGATTATGGCGCATGAATTCAAGACGCCGGTCGCCTCGATCCTCGGCTACGCGACGCTATTGAAACGGGCTGACGTACCGACGGAAAAACGAGTCAACTATGCGACAATGATCGAACAGGAAGGCAAGCGGCTGTCGCGGTTGTCACGTGACTTGCTGCGCCTTGCCAAGTTGGATCACTCGGTCGTCGGATTAGACGTCAGCCGCTTCTCGCTCAGTGAACAGATGCGGGAAAGTATCTTATCGTTTGAACGAGAGTCGAGTCGCAAACGGTTGAACCTGATCGCTGAGCTTGATGAAGTCGAGATGGTCGGCGATGCCGGACTGCTGCACCAAGTGTGGATCAACCTGATCCAAAATGCGATGACCCACTCTTATGACGGCGGCACGATCCGCATCAAGCTCATGCAAACGGCGGAATCGATTGTTTGCGAGATCACGGATGACGGGGAGGGCATGACCCCGGAACAAGTGAGCCGTATGTACGAGCGATTCTATCAGGCCGACCCTTCGAGACATCAAGGCGGGTCAGGACTCGGTATGGCGATCGTTCAAAAAATCGTCACGTTGCACGGTGGTCATGTAGACGTCACGAGCGAATTGAAGTCAGGGACGACGGTGCGTGTGACGCTTCCCAATCAAAAAGACAGGTAGCTGCTACCTGTCTTTTTGTCTGTCCGGCTTCAACCCGCCCGCGACGAGCGGTCCTTCAAACGTGATCGTATAAATGATGCGTGCGATATCTTCTACCGTTTCAGTTCGGTCATTATAGAGCCATTCATAAATGACGCCCATATGTGCCGACGAGATATAGGAGACTAAATAATCGGGCGGGACGAGCGACTGCGTCTCGTCAAACAAAACGGTCGGGGAACGGTGGAACAGCGCCGTGTACATGTAGGCGCGGAGTCTCGCCTGAAACTGCGGGTCGCCGTTCGGACCGAGGAGCGGTTTCATCAAAATCTTATTTTGTTCGATGAACCGGATGAACGGGACGAGTAACTGATGGGGAGCGGAGCCTTGCTGATTGCCAAAGACGTTCGGCAAATTTTTGATGAGCTTTGTTTCGGCCTCATGAAAGATCGCTTCAATCGATTTCTCCATGAGATCGTACTTATCCACATAGTGGCTGTAAAACGTCCCCCGGTTGATGCCGGCGCGTTCGGTGAGTGCCTTCACCGTGACCGCTTCAAATCCTTGTTCTTCGATCAATTCGAGCAACGCCTGTTTGATCAACTGCTTCGTCCGGACGACCCGTAAGTCTGTCTGTTCCATATTTTTTTCTCCTTTATCCAACACATTGTCGCCGTCTGTCGGAAAACCGACACTGTGACCGAGATTGATGATTGTTGGCCGTTCGAGCGCGGACTATACTGAACGTATAAACCAACACGGTGTCTTTTAGTTCAGTGTACACGAGGCAGACATCGGGAGGGAGTCCAATATGAATATTCAACTGAACGACGTCAGTAAATCGTTCGGTGACCAACTGGCCATCGATCATATCGGCTTCACGATCAACTCGGGCGATATCTGTTGTCTGCTCGGTCCTTCGGGGTCGGGGAAGACGACGCTCATCCGTTTGATGATCGGCGCATTGGCGGCAGACAAAGGATCGATTCGAGTCGGTGAGACGGTGATGCCGAACATGAACATGCTTCATAAGATTGGGTTCATGCCGCAAAACGATGGACTGTACGACGATTTGTCGGGTGAGGCGAACCTCGAGTTTTTCGGCTCGATTTATAAACTCGGCAAGGCGGCGCTCAAACAGCGCATCGACGACGTGCTCGCCCTCGTCGACTTGTCGGCTGACCGGAGAAAGCTCGTCCGTAATTATTCGGGCGGGATGAAGAAGCGGCTGTCGCTCGCCATCGCCATCCTTCATCAACCGGACGTCTTGTTTTTAGACGAGCCGACGGTCGGGATCGACCCGATTTTGCGCCGCCAGATTTGGGATCAGTTTCAAATGATTCGAGCCAGCGGGACGACGATCATCGTCTCGACCCACGTCATGGACGAGGTGCTCGAATGTGACCGGGCCGCGCTCATCTACAACGGGCGCTTGATCGCCTATGACACGGTGACGCACTTGCTCGAGCAGACCGAGAACGGCCGTGTCGAGGAACTGTTCCTCATTGCCGGACGAGAGGAGGCGAAGCACGATGCGTAACTTGGCGAAACGGGTCATCTTTCAGACGTTGAACGACAAGCGGAGCGTCGCCTTGATTTTGATCGCCCCGCTCCTCATCCTCACGCTCGTCTACTTCTTGCTCGGCGACTCGGATTACGTGCCGGTCGTCGTGCTCGACGAGGCCGCCCAGCAGCAGCTTATCGACGCGTTCGAAGCCGAGACGCTCGACGTGCGACTCGATACGGTCGAGGAGCCGGTTGCTTATTTAGAAGACAATAAAGACGTCGATGCCGTCTTCGAAGCGGGACAGGCGGGTACCATGATCACGTTGCGCGAACCGTCGACGAAATCGTCGAAAGCGGTGCGTGAGATCCAAGCGGCGTTGTCGGCGCTCAATCCGGCGGCCGACATCGAGATGAATTACGTATATGGAGAAGAAGGACAGTCGACGTTCGATTCATTCGGCTACGTGTTCTTGTCACTGTTCTCATTCTTCTTCGTCTTCATCCTGTCGGCGATGGCGCTCGTCAAAGAGCGGAGCGGGGGCACGCTCGAGCGCTTGCTCATGACCCCGATCAAACGCGGACAAGTCATTTTAGGGTATACGCTCGGCTATGGCGTCTTCGCGGTCGTGCAGTCCGTCTTCATCGTGCTCTATACGATTTACGTGCTCGGGCTGACGTCGCTCGGGAACATCGGTTGGGTATTTCTTGTGATGATTTTAATGGCCGGGACGGCCGTTTTGTTCGGGGCGACGATTTCGGTGTTCGCCCGTTCGGAGCTCCAAGTCGTCCAAATGATCCCGTTCACGATCATCCCGCAAGTGTTCTTCTCAGGACTGATCCCGCTCGACTTGATTCCGTACGGGCTCGGCAATTTGAGCTACGCCATGCCGATCTTCTACGGAGCGACGGCGATCAAAGAAGTGATGGTGTACGGGAGCGGTTTCGCCGGGATCTGGGGGTATGTGCTCGGTTTAATCGTTTACGCAGGTGTGCTTTATTTATTGAATATGCGGGCGCTCGGGAAGTATCGCGGTCACTAAAAAAAGGATTCGAGCGTGGGCTCGAATCCTTTTTATGATCAGTTTTTAACGCCGTCACGCTTCGCGATCTTGTCGCTCACTTGTTGACCGCTCAGTGTCACCATCGGCATGCCACCGCCAGGGTTCACGGTGCCGCCGACGAAATACAGATTGTTGTACAGCTCGCTTTGCTTCTTATGCTTGAAGCCGCCGTTCCGTTTTTTATCCGCGACGGTGCCGTAAATCGCGCCCCGGTCCGATCCATACGTGCGTTCGATGTCATGAGGCGTCCAGACGTCGCGCGTCACCGTGTTGTCTCGTAACCCGTCCAAGCCCATGCGTTCGAGCTTATCGAGGACGCGTTCTTCAAACGCCGCATACTCTTCTGGTGTGAACGGTTCGTCTTGGATGTACGGGATGTGCGGCAGAATTTTAATGTTCTCATGTCCTGCCGGCGCCTGTGTCGGGTCGGTCTTATTGACGTTCACCAAATAGATGGTCGGGTCGTCCGGTAGCTCGTGTTTCTCGAAGATCTTATCCATCTGTTCGTGCAAGTTCTCGGAGAAGAAGAAGTTGTGGTGTCCTAAGGCCGGATACTCTTTTTTGACGCCGAGATGAATCACGAAGCCAGAACTCGCCGGTTCATACTTTTTCACGAGCTTGTCGACATAGTCTTCATCCGCATCGACCATCTTTTGATAGAACGGGATGACTTCCATGTTGGAGACGAAGTAATCGGCTGACCGGAGTCGGCCGTCCTCGAGCTCGATGGCGGTGATCTTCTCGTTGATCGTATGGGCGCGGACGACACCTTGCCCCGTATGGATTTGGACGCCGATCTCCTCGGCGAGTTTCGTCAATCCTTCGGCCAATTTGTGCGTACCGCCTTCGACGTACCAGCAACCTTGAGCGTACTGCATATAAATCATCATGTTGAGCACGGCCGGGGCGCTGTAAGGCGACGAACCGACGTATTTGACATAGTAGGAGAGCATCGTCCGTAAATGCGGGTTGTTGATTCGTTTCGAGATCCCATCGTACATCGTCGACGTCAAGTCAAATCCGAACAACGTCGAAAACAGGCCGGTCTTCGCCACCGCTTCTAGCGGTGATTCAAACCCTTCCTTCAAGTAACTCTTCTCGGTCGTATGGTAGATGCGCTCGGCATAGTCCAATAGTGCCCGATACTCTTCCATGTCTTTATGTGACAGCGTCGGATTGGCGCGCTCCATCACGTCGAGGTCGTGATATAAATCTAATACCGTGCCATCCGGGAAGAACGAGCGCCACTCGAGATCGAGACGTTTGATTGGCACGTAGTCCGCCATCCGCTTGCCGCTACCCGTGAATAACTTTTCAAAGATTTGCGGCATCGTTAAAATCGACGGACCGAGGTCGAAGCCGAACCCGTTTTGCTCGAGCCGATTCACTTTCCCGCCGATATGGCCGTTCTTTTCATATAAGGAAACCTCATACCCTTGTTGAGCGAGAGAAATGGCCGCTGACAAGCCGCCAAGTCCTCCCCCGATCACAATCACAGACTTGTTCACGTTGTTCATATACCGTGTCGCCTTCCTTCCAACATCTATTTTGCATACATTCAGCTTTTAAGTACTTTGCCGTCGGTCGACAGATTCCCTGCCTTGACGAGGAGGGGAAGATGCAATTCTGCACATTCAACATATAAACCGTTGGCATTCGATTCTTCTCCGTATACATACCCGTTTGGATACGTTTGGAATCTGAATGTATGAAGTGAGTGGCGGCCGTTAAAGGGAAAGAATCCAATCTTTCGTTTGATGGAAAATCGGGACGCGTTCAGCTAACTGAATCACGGTGAACCACGCACCGGTATAACCAAGCGCGGATAAGACGTTATAGAACGTATACGTTCGAAACGACAACGAGGTGAATCCGGCGACATAGTGGATCGGGTGGCGCAAACCAGGAATAAAGTAGGAGACAAGAATGACGCGTGCTCCGTATCGTGCATACAGCGCCTCGGCTCGTTTTAAATAACGCGAATCACGTTTTGAAGTTGGGATGAATCGATTCAATCCGCGGCCAATCAAATAAAACCAACTAAAGGCAAACGTGAAGACCATCCAAGTGGATATGAACACGATCCATTCGGGAACTGTCGTCACGGCTGTAATCGTCAAATGGGTGACCATCAAGACGTCATCGGACAACGGTGTAAACATGATACCGATTGCGAGCACCACGTATTGTGTAAGTATTGTTTCCAATCGAGTCACTCCTTCTAACGTCTAGTATGGAGCGATAAGCATAAGAAGTGTTTAGCAGAGTCTTAAGAAATGTTAAGAAGTTCAACAGAATGCGTTGTGATGCGCTCGGTACACTTCATATAGGTATATAACTAAAACGTGAATCTGCATGTTTTTGCCGTTTCACAGGCGAAAGTGTATGGGAAATGTAAAAGATGCTACGCTAGTTGAACAAGATGAATTCAAAGTTCGTCTGTCAACACGTAGTGCACGAAGTGAGGGGGGAGAGAATGCGTCCACAACCGACAATTCTGATTGCCGATGACGATGAGGCGATCCGCGAGTTGCTCGCCATTTATTTAAAAAATGAAGGATACGCCTTGCGATTTGCAAAGACGGGTCAAGAAGTGCTTGACGTCGTCGCACACGAAGCCATCGATTTACTCATCCTTGATTGGATGATGCCCGTCATGGACGGCATCGAGGCCTGTATTGAAATTCGCAAGACGCAGTTCATGCCAATCCTCATGCTGACAGCAAAGACAAGCGATTTGGATCTGATGCAAGGCATCTCGATTGGTGCGGACGATTACATGAAGAAGCCATTCAATCCGCTTGAGGTGACACTTCGCGTGAAGTCGCTACTTCGACGCTACCGGGACTACGGTGCTGACCAGTCGGCCCAGTCCGGCGTGCTCATTTTTGATGACGTCACACTCGATATTCAAACAAGACAATGCACGAAAGGGGACACCTCGATTCGGCTGACACCGAAAGAGTTTGATATCCTCGCCTACTTCATGCGCCATCCGAACCAAGTGCTGACGGTCGAACAGATTTATGAGGCGGTTTGGGGAGAAGACGCGTTTGAAGTCGACAATACGGTCATGGTCCATATCACGAAAATTCGCGAGAAGATTGAAGAGACGCCGCGGAAACCTTCGTACATTAAAACGGTATGGGGCGTGGGGTACCGCCTATGAAAAAGCGACAGTGGGACCGGTTACTCGTTAAATTAATCGGGATTATCCTAATCAACGCCCTCATCGCCACGATTGCGTTTCTAATTATGGGCTATTTGATTAGCTTGTATTATATTCAGAACGAGACCACACCTGATCCGTTGATTTATAATCTTGCTTTCTTAAGCGTGACATTTATTACAATTATCATTTTTGTGATTGGCTTTTCATTGATGACGCGAAAGACGCTGCAAAAAATCACGGATTTATCAAACGAGATTGAACAAATCGCAAACGGAGATCTTGGACGAACCGTTGAAGTGACGGGGCGAGATGAACTCGCTACACTTGCAGAGAGCGTCAACCAAATGTCGAGGCAGTTGCATCAATTGTTCGAGAAAGAACGGTCGCATGAGGAAGAACGAAATCAACTGTTCTCTAACTTGTCCCATGATTTACGTACCCCGTTGACGAGCGTTCGCGGCTATGTTCAGCTACTCCAAACTGAACGGGAATGGACAGATCAAGAGCAAAGTCACTTCAACGTATTACATGAAAAAACGGCACAGCTCGAACATCTTCTCGATCAACTGATGGATGTGAATCGGTTGTATTCCGCACAAGTGACGTTATCGAAACGTCGCTTGAATATCAGCTTGTTGACGAGCCAATTGGTGCACGAACTACAACCGTTGTTTGCTGAAAAGGGATACCGTTTAATCGTGAACATCCAACCGGAAGTCTACGTGGAAGCTGACCAAGAGCAGCTCATCCGTGTCTTTCAGAATTTGATGTCGAATGCGTTAAAATATGCGATGGATGAAAATCCGATTGAACTGACACTGATCCAACAGGGGTCAGTGGTTGAGTGGCGACTCTGTAACGGGACGTCACAACAGACGATCGATGCGATGGATCAATTGTTCGACCGGACATACCGTGTCGATGCATCACGAGGTGAGACACCAGGAGATGGGCTCGGGTTATCGATCGCACGTCAAATCATGTTGCTTCATGAGGGGACGCTCACGGTGTATTCACCGGAAGCAGGGTGTATTTGTTTTCGGGCGCGCTTTGCGCTTCGTATGTAAACAGTTGTCGATAGACACAAACATCGAATCAGCTTTCGCTTGATTCGATGTTTGTGCGTTTTTGACCGATGTATTGAATGATTGCAGATGTCCCTTGATGAAGTATTCCTTCGTGTCGTTCCACAACACCTTCAAACAAGCGGCACGTGTTGAGTGAGCCAGTGAAGGTAGAGAAATCATGCGCTGTGTATAAGAGAGTCTTTTCTTTTGGTCCGCCCGTCCCATAAGCGAGTTGCTCTTCACTATACACTTCTGTCACGAAGTAGCCTCCTGGCTTCAATGCCCGCGTGATCCCGGTAAAGACGGCCGTTTTCACTTCTTTCGGGAAATGACCGTATATACATAAAACGGCATCGTAAGCCTGTTCAGGCCAGTTCGCTTCAGCCAAATCGACGAGACGGGTCTGCAGCGTCACGCCGCGACGTTCGGCCAACCGTGTGGCTTTGTCTAACCCGACTTGCGAATAGTCCCACATTTCGACGTGGAGTCCTTGCTCCGCGAGCCAAACGGCGTTTCTGCCTTCTCCTTCGGCGATCGCGAGAACGGTCATTCCTTTTTTGAACAAGTGCGCTTGTTGCTTCACGAACTCATTGGGTTCTTCTCCATAGACATACTCATCTGTATCAAAACGTTGATCCCAAGTTGACATGTGATGTTCCTCCTTATCGACGGTCGAGCCGGCATGCGATCTCGTCTCTTCATTTTACTCGATGAACAAAAAAAGCATCCGAGCAGATGCTCTGAATGCTTGTTAGCGTTTAAGTAGCAAGACGACGCCCGTTACGAGAAGCGTGAGTCCGCTGAATAACCGTACTTGATTGCAAGTCACTATCGTTCACCCCTATAAGTCATGATCGTTCGTTCATTTTTTGGCGGCCCGGATTTGGGTCCGTCCCATCTCTTTATAGATAGAGAGAATCTCGGTGCCGTAGTTGCCTTTTGGCTGCATCGCCCATTTGCGATGCAAGGCCGGCCATGTCGTCGCAGAGCCTCGTTTCACATAATGGAAGCGCGGGTCGACGCGGGTCGAGTTTAACGCTTCTTTAGAAGCATAGGCTTTCAAATGTTGAATCTGTGCCGTCACGCCTTGGTGCGGGGAGCGGAAGAAATGGCCTTTGACCCCTTTGCCGACTGTACCGATCCCTGAGTAATTGTGCTGCTTCGGAAGGACATCCCCGCCGTAGCGGAAGTAACCTGTCTCTTTCAATGCTTGGGCAAAGGCGACGTCCCCGCGGACGCCTTCTTTTGCGCCGATGATGACGAACAGTTTGGCGAGCTCTTCGACTGTCACGCCATGAAGGCGGACGGTTCTAGGATTTTTCGCTTTCACGTAGTCTGCCATCTGTTGAGGAGTTAAAGTCGATGCTCCCATAATAGCACGATTCTCTTTCTTTGGCGCGGCTTCGGCCGATGTTTCGAAGGTGAAGCATGAAGTTAAAATCAAGATCATAGCTAAGCCAAAAGCGAGCACTTTTTTCATCAAGACATCCTCCGATTCGATTGAATAAACTATACAGATAATACCATATTATTCAGAGGCGCAATCATTAATTTTAGCTAAAAAGGGAACAAAATCCAAATTTGCGTCGTAGATTAGAATTGAGGTGAGGTAAATGGATAAACAACAACGAATTGAAAAGATTCAAATGTATCAAAAGAAATGGATGCCGTTACACGTATCCATCGCCCTGTTTGTCGGGCTATCATTCGGGCTGTTTTTGATGAACGACTCGCTCGGTTACTTGATTGGCTTTTTCGTGGCACTTTCAGCGTTGACGTATATGGAGTGGAGAGAGAGTCGTTATTTGCAGAGCTTGACGAAACATCGTACAGTGAAACGACTCATCCCAAGACCATACGTCATGCGAAGTGTGCAGTCGATGCTTGGCGCGCTCGCTATCTATTTTTTATTTCAAAACGACTTGCCGCTTTATATGTTGGTCGTCTTCGGAATAGTCGTTGGGATGCAGTCTTTGACAGCTCAATACTATGAGCGAAAAATCCGAAAGCTCGATCCGGAGCAGCCGAGTCGGGAGGATATGCGATTTGCGAAAGTTTGAACGACAGAAAAGCCGCCCTGTTCTCACAGGACGGCTTTTCGTATACGCTAATTCGCTTTTTTGAGCGCTTGCTCTTCTTCTTTGAAATCAAGGTTTCGAACATCAACCCGTTTCACAAAGAACGCCAAGATGAGCGCTAGGATGTTCATCCCTAATGCGACGTAGAACGACACTTGAATCCCTGACAGTAGCGCTTGTTGCGTCATCGCACCCATTGCGCTTTCAGTGAGTGTCGACGGATCGACGCCGGTCATAAGTGACTCGGCTTCAGTCCGTGTCACCGAGTTCATAATTGTCACCAAAATAGCCGTTCCAATCGCACCGGACACTTGTTGTGCCGTGTTGTTGATGGCCGTGCCGTGCGGGTTAAGGTGTGTCGGCAACTGGTTGAGACCGTTCGTCATGATGGGCATCATGACCATCGACATCCCGAACATGCGAAGCGTGTACGTCGTGACGATGTACGTATACGTCGAGTCTAGCTGGACGTTGGCGAGCATATACGTCGAGATCGCGGTGATGGTGAGACCTGTGATGGAGAGTAACTTCGGTCCGAACTTATCGAACAGTTTCCCCGTGATCGGTGACATGATCCCCATGATGATGGCACCTGGCAACAGCATCAGTCCTGAATCGAGCGGCGAGATGCCGCGGACGCTTTGGACGTAGGCCGGTGTCAAAATCATCCCGGAGAACATGGCGACCGCGTTGACCATCGCGATGATCGATGCGAGTGCGAACATCGGATATTTATACGCCCGTAAGTCGAGGAGCGGTTTTTCCATGTTGAGCTGGCGGACGACGAACGCGATCAACGCGACGAGACCGACGATCATCGTCGTCAAGACGATCGGGTTGTCCCAACCGTCCGAACTGGCCGAACTGACGCCGTATAAAATTCCGCCAAAGCCGAGCGTCGACAAGACGAGCGACAAGTAGTCGAGCGATTGGTCTTTGTTTTGAACCATGACGTTCTCGGCTTTCCAAACGGCAAGTCCAAGCCCGATGATGGCGAGCGGGAGAATCATCTCAAACAAGACACGCCAGTCATAATACTCGACGATATAGCCCGACAGTGTCGGACCGATCGCCGGTGCCGTGATCATGACGAGCCCGAAGATTCCCATCGCCGTTCCGCGCTTCTCACGCGGGAAACTGACGAGCATGACGTTCATCAAGAGCGGTCCCATCGTCGAGGCACCGACCGCTTGAATCATCCGCCCTGAGAGCAACCAGCCGAACGTTGGCGAGAAGGCGGCAATCGCCGTCCCGAGGGCGAAAATCGCCATCGAGGTGATGAAGAGCGCCCGGTTTGAGAAGCGGGTGATCAAGTAGGCCGATGCTGGGACGAGGACGCCCGTAACAAGCATAAAGCCGGTCGCGAGCCATTGGACGGTCGAATAGTCGGCGATGTCCAAATCGACCATGATCGATGGAAGCGCGACGTTAAGTAATGAGTTGTTCAAGAAGGCGATGAACGCCCCGACGAACAAAACCGCAAGCATGAGGTACGGCGGTTTCTTTTGGAATTCTGGTTTCATACGAGTTGCTCCTTTATTTTCTAAATAGTTATATACTAGTAAGTGTCGATGTGATGATTTTATACCCATCGTATAAATAAATCAACAATTTTGTACCGGTAGTTCAAAATGCTATACTTAGGGTACAAACCAAACAGAACGGAGTAATCAGTATATGAAAGATAAGAAACGAAAAGTCGCCGATGTTGCCATGACGTTGTTCATCGAAAACGGGGTACAACAGACATCGGTTCAAGAAATCATCGAGCGAGCCAATATCTCAAAAGGCACGTTCTACAACTACTTCGCCTCGAAGACGGACTGCGTCGCCAACATCCTTGAAAACTTGCGTTATGACGCCGGCCAGCGTCGTATCGAGATGCAGATGGGACGGGACAAGCGCGATAAAGATGTCTTTATCGAGCAGATCTCGATTCTCATTCAGTTAAATGAGGAACGTAATCTGTACGCCTTGTTCGAGTCGATCATGTCGGCGAACGAGCCTGAATTGAAAAAACTCGTCTTGCAGCATCGCGTCTACGAGATCGAGTGGCTCGCGATGCGACTGACGGAAATCATCGGCGAACCGATTCGTCCGTATTCGATCGAATTGACGATTCTATTCAACGGAATGTTGCAACACGTGCTGTTCACGCTGCGCATCACGAACACGGCTTACTCGATCCAGAAACTTATCCGTAACTTGTACGAGTACGTCGAGCTGATGGCAGCACGGATGGTCGAGACCGGTGAACATATTTTGAACCCGGTCACGGTCGATCAAATGCGGGGGACGACGGATAAAAACTTGGTCACGAAAGAAGAGTTGGTCGAGATGGCAGAGCGGATCCAAAAGCATGTTGTGATGACGGAAGAACAAGGGGATTTATTTGAGGCGATCACGTATGAACTAGATCAAGATCGGCTTCGGAAGATTGTTCTTGAACAGTTGCTTAAACCATTTCAACGTCTATTTAAAGGCGTGACCGGCGAGACCGAGGTACAAAAATTTACGAATCTTGTCTGGTTGTACACACGGACACATTGACGACAAAAACTTTCCTGTTACTGTTATATAGAAGAAAGACGTCATAAAAATAAATCTCAAAATATTCCACGAAAAAGAATTGATTCCTACAAATTCATGCGCTACAATCAAGTTACCGAAAGCGCTTTCGGGAAGAGGAGACTGACATGGGTACGATCTATGATTTAGCAAAGAAAACCGGCTTTTCGATTACGACCGTCTCTAAAGCGTTGAACAACTACAAGGACGTGAGCGACAAGACGAGAGCCAAAATTTTAAAAGCTGCCGCCGAGATGGATTATCTTCCAAACGCACACGCCCAGTCGTTATCGACGAAGAAATCGTGGGCGATCGGAGTCATGTTCTCGGAAGCGAACGAAGTCGGAATGAAACATCCATTTTTTAACGGAATCATTGAAAGTTTTCGTCACGCGACAGAGGAACAAGGCTATGATTTGATCTTTGCCTCAAGGAACCTCCGCCAGCGTGACATGAGTTATC
This sequence comes from Exiguobacterium sp. SH0S2, assembly GCF_004337185.1. Taxonomy (NCBI): domain Bacteria; kingdom Bacillati; phylum Bacillota; class Bacilli; order Caryophanales; genus Exiguobacterium; species Exiguobacterium sp. SH0S2. The sequence goes on from NZ_SJVB01000006.1 coordinate 87,042, forward strand.
TCGAACACTTCAAACACCGCGCTGTTGACGGTATCGTCGTCATCTGCTCGGACCGGATGGATGAGCAAGTTCAAGAACTCATGCAAAGCGACATCCCGATCGTCGTCGTCGATATGGACAGCGCGGATTGTAGCGTCGTCTATTCAGACAATATCGCGGGTGCACGTTTAGCCGTGAACCACTTGTACGAACTCGGTCATCGCAAGATCGCACATATCGCCGGTGACAGAACGATTGACGCCGGTGCGGCCCGAATCAAAGGGTACGAGCTCGCCATGCAGGCACTCGATCTTCCAATTGAGCCAGGTTATCTGATCAACGCCGGATTCTTTTCAGTCGAAGAAGGTAAACAAGCGATGGAGAAGCTTCTAAAGCTCGAAACCCCTCCGACCGCAGTATTCGTCGCGGGTGACCAGATGGCGATTGGTGCGATTGAAGCCGTCCATGAGCACGGTCTCCGGGTACCGGAAGACATCTCGATCATCGGTTACGATGACATCGACATGATCAAGTACATCACGCCGAAGCTGACGACGATTCGTCAAGATACGGACGAGATCGGCGAAGCAGCGGCCGAGTTGTTGATTGAACAGATGACCGCTAAAGAACGACTCACAGAACGTCGAGTCATTCCGGTCAAATTGATCGAACGCTTGTCATGCGCACCGGTCAAAAACTAAAGTAGTCCCGATGATATTTCGAAGTCGCTCTCTCCCCTTTAACCGGATAGAGGGAAGAGCGCGATTTCGAAAGTCATTCCCAAAAAATCGAAATCGCTTTCGATATTTTATTTCGACATTTCCGAAAGCGCTTTCGACAAATTATTACCTCTTCTTGCAAACGCTTTCTAAAAAAACATTAAAAGGATGGGTTCACACATGCGTAAAAAATTAGTCAGCTTACTTTCAATCGGAGCACTATCAGTCGGCGTCTTGGGCGCGTGCTCAAACGACGAAGGAACTTCAGGTTCTGAATCAGGTTCTAAAGACGACGTTCTAAAAGTTTGGTCGTTCACAGATGAGCTCAAAGAGCCAATCAAAACGTACGAAGAGCGCAACGGCGTCAAAGTCGAATTGACAATCGTTCCAATCGCCGACTATCCGACAAAACTCAAGCCAGCACTTGAAAGTGGCGTTGGGGCACCAGACGTATTCACTGGGGAGATCGCGTTCCTTAAGCAATGGGTTGACGCAGGCTACTGGGAAAACCTTTCGGAAGAGCCGTACAACGTCAATGAAATCGCGGACGACTACATCCCGTACGTCTTTGACCTCGGTAAAGACAAAGAAGGCGATGTGCGTGCCCTCTCATGGCAGACGACTCCAGGTGGTGTCTACTACAAACGTAGCCTAGCGAAAGAAGTGCTCGGCACAGATGACCCGACTGAAATCGGAAACATGATGAGCTCGATGGACGGCGTCTTCGAAGTTGCTGAGAAGATGAAACAAAAAGGCTATCGCATGTTCCCAGATGAAGGCGCGATCCGTTGGTTCTCACAAGGCGCAAACCCTGAAGCATGGGTAAACGACAAGAACGAACTCGTCTTGACACAAGACAAGATTGACTACATGGACTACGCGAAAGAGCTTCGTGAGAAACAATACACGGCACTCGCTCCAGAATGGTCACCATCTTGGTTCGAAGGTATGTCTAAACCAATCAAAGTTAAAGAAGGCGGCAAAGAAGTCGAAACACAAGTCTTTTCGTACGTCCTCCCAACATGGGGTCTCCACAGCGTCTTGAAAGACAGCGCGAAAGATTCAGCCGGTGACTGGGCAGTCACGAACGGTCCAAGCCCGTACTTCTGGGGCGGCACATGGCTCGGAGTTTACGAAGGATCGAAAAACAAAGAAGCAGCATACGACTTCGTTAAACTCATGACGCAAGACGAAGAGTTCTTGACAGGTTGGGCTGAAGAGACTGGTGACGTTCTTTCTTACAAACCGGTCACAGATAAGATCAAAGACGATTTCAGCGACGAGTTCCTCGGCGGACAGAACAACTATGAATTCTTCCTCGACCAAGCTGATAAAATTACACCAGGGATCGTAACGAAATACGACCAGCAGCTCGACACACTCTACGGCGCGTCTGTCCTCCAATACGTTGAAGGCAAGAAGTCGAAAGACGAAGCAATCGCAGAGTTCAAAAAACAAGCGAAAAACGCTTACCCAGACATTACAGTTGACTGAAGCAAGCTAACCCGTGGGGGGGATTCCCCCCTAAAGGGTTGCTATGGAAGGAGTAACACGACGTGAAAAAACTTGACCGTTACGGCTATGCGTTTATTGCCCCATTTTGGGTCGTCTTTTTGACATTCAGTATCTACCCGGTCTTCTTGACCCTGTACTACAGTTTCACCAACTATACCGGCAGCCCGGGTGAAGAGGTCGTCGGTTTCGCGAACTACGCGCGTTTGTTGACAGACACATACTTCATCGAGGCGTTCGTCAATACGATTAAGATTTGGGGAATAAACTTTGTCTTGCAAATCGGTCTCGCACTGGCTCTCGCGCTCTTGTTCTCAGATCTTCGTTTGAAATTGAAGGGCCTCGCGTTCTTCCGTTCATTCTTCTATCTTCCTAACTTGATCACGATCAGTTCGGTCGCACTCTTGTTTGGAATCTTGCTTGACTGGCAGCACGGATCACTCAACATGATGCTCTTGAAACTCGGCATTATCTCAGACCCAATCAATTGGTTATCGCAACCGGTGACGGCACAACTGTCCGTCTCACTCATTTTGACATGGATGTGGTTCGGTCACTCGTTCATCATCGTCATGGCCGGTGTGTCGGGGATTTCGCAAGACTTCTTCGAAGCTGCCCATATCGATGGCGCGAACCGTTGGCAGATGTTCACGAACGTCACGGTGCCACTGCTTAAACCGATTCTCTTGTATATCATGATCACATCGCTCATCGGTGGCCTTCAACTGTTCGACCTTCCGCTCTTGTTGACGGATGGAGTCGGTGCGCCAGATGGATCACTGAACACGATGGTGCTTTACTTGTACAACCAAGCATTCAAGTATAACAACTACGGCTATGCATCAGCGGTTGCTTACGGCTTGTTCTTGATCACGCTCGTCTTCTCGGCGGTCGTCTTCAAAGGCATGTTCCGTAAAGAGCGCGCTGCGCAGAAGGGAGCATAACCAATGGAACAAAATGCAGAATCACGGCGTATGCTCGCCGACAGCGAAGTACAGCCGCCGCGCGAGGAGAAACCTCTCCGCGTGGAGCCGCCAAAAAATAAGGTCAAAAAGAAACGGTTTAGCCGTGGCTTGATCTATACAGGCTTGGTCATCTTGACGATTATCTGTTTCATCCCGTTCCTCATGATGCTCGTCAACGCGACACGGACGAACGGAGAAATCATGACCGGTTTCTCGCTCATCCCAGGGACATCACTACTCGATAACTATGCGATTTTGAGCGACTACATCAACATTTGGACCGGATTTAAAAACAGTTTGATTGTTGCAGTGCTCGTGACGTTACTCTCGGGTTACTTCTCGGCTATGACTGCGTTCGGATTTTCGTTCTATGAATTCAAAGGAAAAAATGTGATGTTCATCTTCATGCTCGTCATGATGATGGTCCCGGGACAACTCGGACTTATCGGTTTCTACGAGATCAGCAAGACGCTCGGGATTCTCGATTCGTTCATCCCGCTCATCATCCCGTCGATCGCGAGTCCGTTCGTCGTCTTCTTCATCCGCCAGTACACGCAAGCGACGCTGCACGTCAGTATGATCGAAGCAGCGCGGATCGATGGAGCGAGCGAGCTTCGCATCTTCCATACGATCGCGCTTCCGATGATGATGCCAGCTGTTGCGACGATGTCGATCTTCACGTTCATCGGCTCGTGGAACAACTACTTGATGCCGCTCGTGCTCTTGTTCTCACCAGAGAAGTACACGTTGCCGGTACTCATGGGCTTCTTGAAAGGTTCGCAAGTCGCCGAAAACCTCGGCGCCCTTTACCTCGGTATCGCGATTTCAGTCGTGCCGATCATGATCGCCTTCTTGTTCTTGTCGAAATACATCGTCAGCAGTATCTCGGCTGGTGCGGTCAAAGAATAACTAGACAGAAAAGAGGAATTGACTATGCAGTTTAACAAAGACTTTGTCTTCGGAACGGCAACTTCGTCTTATCAAATCGAAGGCGCCCAAAACGAAGGTGGGCGTACGCCGTCGATCTGGGACATGTTCTGCGACATCGACGGACGTGTGTTCGAAAAGCATAACGGTGACGTCGCTTGCGACCATTACCATCGTTATGAAGAAGACATTCAGCACATCAAAAAGCTCGGCGTTGACACATATCGCTTCTCGATCGCCTGGCCACGCATCTTCCCGGCCAAAGGTGAGTTCAATCCGGCCGGTATGGAATTCTACAAGACGCTTGCGACGCGTCTCCGTGAAGAAGGCATCAAGCCGGCTGTCACGCTCTACCATTGGGACCTCCCGATGTGGGCCCATGAAGCAGGTGGCTGGGTGAACCGCGACTCGGTCGACTGGTTCCTCGAGTACGCGAAAGTGTGTTTCGATGAGCTCGACGGTATCGTCGACTCATGGATCACGCACAACGAACCATGGTGTGCCGGCTTCCTCGGCTACCATGTCGGTGTTCACGCACCGGGACATCGTGACATGAACGAAGCGGTCCGCGCCGTGCACCACATGTTGCTGTCACACGGTAAAGCAGTTGAATTGCTCAAGAACGACATGAAGTCGACGACACCGATCGGCATCACGCTCAACTTATCACCGGTCTACGCGAAGACGGACTCGGCGAACGACAAACTCGCTCAGAACAACTCGGACGGGTACTCGAATCGTTGGTTCCTCGATCCGGTCTTCAAAGGCCAGTATCCGGTCGACATGATGAACTTGTTCTCGAAATACGTTCACTCGTACGACTTCATCAAACCAGGTGACATGGAGACAATCTCGACAGAGTGCGATTTCTTTGGCATCAACTTCTACAGTCGCGGACTCGTCGAGTTCAGCGCAGCGAACGACTTCATGACAGTCGCCGCTTACTCCGATTACGACAAGACGGGCATGGGCTGGGATATCGCCCCGAACGAATTCAAAGACCTGATCCGTCGCTTACGTAACGAGTACACAGATCTTCCAATCATCATCACAGAGAACGGCGCAGCGTATGACGACGTGCTTGAGAACGGCGAAGTCCATGACGATAAACGGATCGACTACGTCAAAAAGCACCTCACAGCCGTATCTGACTTGAACGACGAAGGCATGAACATCGCCGGATATTACCTCTGGTCGCTCATGGATAACTTCGAATGGAGCTTCGGTTACGAGAAGCGCTTCGGCATTCTCTACATCGACTTCGAGACGCAAGAGCGCGTCTGGAAAGATAGTGCGAAATGGTACGCCGGCGTCATCGAACAGCATAAAGCAGGTCACGCCGACAGCGTCGAAGCGTAACCAACAAAACAGCCAGTCCCTGCCGATACGGGGATTGGCTGTTTTTGTGTGGAACTTATTCAAGGGGGGAACGTATAGAAGAGGACAACGAATGAAAGGGGCGGTTCAGATGAAACGCGAGTATGCGACATACGAAGTGACAGGTTACGACGATAAAGGGAAAATCAAGTTCATTCACTTGAAGGAAGGCGAGTTCGTCTTACCGGTCGAGATTAAAGGCGACGACTTGACGAAAATCAAGAAGATGATGGAGCTCAATCCGGGGGTGACGGTCATCGTGCATGCGGCCGTCGATCAGAAACGGATGCGTCTACAGGAGATTGACGGCTATTCACTGCGAAAGGACGGATAACGATGCCGATTGCGAAATTGATGTCGCGTGACGAGACGATGGATGTGACAATCGAGAGTTACGCGTACGCCTATTCAGACGCCGACAACATGCATGACGCGTCGTGGCATCGGAATTGGGTCGGGCTCCATACGCCTGACCATCGCATCACATTCGACGACATTATGCTCGACAGTTTGCTCGTGGCGCACTACATATCTGTGTTCGAGTCGTTTGTAGCGGGCGACGTGCAGGAAGTCGTGTTCGCGCCGACAGAACCGTTCATCAGCGTGACGTTGACGAGACGGGACGCGGATGGGGATGAAGTGAGCGTACGAGGTATCTTGGAACATCCGCTCGAGGACGAGGCAGAGGAGATTGATTTTGAATTTGAGACGTCCATAACGAATGTGGACAACTTCTTAAAAGGATTACGGGACATCGCAACTGATTTTCCAGTACGGGGGCCAATCAAGTAAAATCCATCTGTCTAGACGACAGATGGATATTTTTATGCGTTCGTTTTTTAATCGCTAAAATAAAATTTAAACGATTAAAAAAGTTTGTAAACAACAAATGGCTCGATTTAGCGGCTAATACGACGAACCCGACGCAAAATCTCGAGTTTCGATACGTTTGGATACTGTTGTTGGATGGTCTCGACACAGTCGGGTACGGTCGCGGTCCGTAACATCTGAACAATTTGATGATCGAGGGAATCGTTCGGTGCAGTTCCCGCTTTGCCCGGTGAATCGTTCCGAAGCCAAAGATGTGCCCCAAGCCAATGCACGAAAACAATCACGCTCATCGTCAGTGGTGACAACGCGACATTCGGGAATAACCAGGTCACGCTATATAAACTACCGGCACTTGTCGCAAGATGACCGACGGCGCGTAGGAACGGCAATGCTCGAGTGTAACGAAGTGACGCGAGGACAGCGCCGAAACCGTCGATGAGGAGTCCGAAGCCAAAAGATATGCTATAAAAGCAACATAATGCGATCAAAAGGGAGAGCGGTGCGGGCAAGCTCCTTTCGAGCAGCCAGATGAGTCCGATATCAAGTAAAAGCAAAGGAAGGACGAGGAGGACAAGAAGTCCTCCGACGATCCCTCCTGACTGTAAGAATGATTTCATGATTGCGACTGATATCGGCCAAGTGCAATGAACGCGCATACGATACAGACCATATGCAACGCAATTCCGATGAGCATGGCGTATGGGACGATGGATTTAAAGCCGAGACCGAATGCGAGTGCGGCGCTCGATAAGATCATGAAGCTCGGCGTATAATTGCGTGTTTCCGCTTGCTTCTTTTTAGAGACTGTAAAGTATCCCGCGACGAGTAAACAGACAGGTACTAACAAGATGGGATAGACAGACTGTAGTGCTAACCCGACTAATCCGGACACGCCAGCGAGAACAGCAAATAGGGCAGGATAGTACACTTCCACTTTTCCAACTCCTTTACTTTTTTCCCTAAATATAACAGCCCTTCTCTGTGATGAGAAGGGCTGTCGTTTTTGTTACAGGTCGATACTTGGTTTAAGTATATAAAGCGGACTTATTAAAGCAAGAAATTATGTTTCTCAATTTACGTATTATGTAGAAAAGAAATTAAGTATTTAATTTATACTCATGAGTTAAAAAGAAGGAGAATAAGGAAAAAAGATGTAGGAAAGTAAGATTACCTCCCTACAACGGAAGTTAGCTAAAAATTTTACAAGCTGCTTTTTTACTACCATATTTTTCGACAAGCGTTTGGAAAACGTATCTGCAGGCAAGAGCAGCTGCGCCTGCTCCAAATGGACCAGCCACTCCGAATCCTATTGTACCGGCCGCTGCTGCACAAGCAACATAGCTAGAGAAAATACAGGCCCATTTGTAAGCTGTATTACTATTACTTTTTGCATTTATTTGATGTGAGACCTTGCCAGTCTCGTTTGCAACTTGCGAAGTGAATTCATGGTGAGAATTATTAAATGAGTCGATAGAATATAGTTCGAATTTCGCATCTTTTGAATCATGACTCACATAATATTGAATACTGTAGTAAGTGATGTGATCTTTTTCAACGTACAAGTTATAATATTTATTTTCTGATGAATTGAATATGTTAATTACACCAGATTTGACACTTTCATCTAACCAATAAGAAGAGATAATGTCATTGGGATCTTGATGAATCAACTCAAAAATTTGTTCATGATTCTTGATGTCATTCAAGTTTAAATGCTGATTTGTAGCCCCAGAATGTTCAGCGGCATTAACTGAAAGTGAAAAAGAACCAAACAAAAGTAATAGAGTACTCATTACAAGTGTAAATTGCTTATAAAACTTTTTCATAAGTTTACGTTACCCCCTTTTAGTGTTAAATTAAGTATATAATAAATATTAAATGGAATAAAGGAGGGATTTAAGTGAAAATGTACCACAAACTCACTTATACACAAAAATTTAAGAGAACATTGTATGCAGGGTTACCTATTCTTATCTTTCTTACTTTGTTCATTTTTTTGACAGTAACCTCGCCTCTTGAAAAAATATTAGTACCGCTTTTATTATTAATTATGTTTTTGGCTCAGTTGCTATATACTTATAAAAAATCTCAATCTGAACACCAAAAATGGGATTAATCAAATTTGTTAAAAGAATATTTACTGCGAATGACTTTCAATAAGAATAGAATATGGGCTTATATTGAGATTTATAACCTATTCTGATTTTGTTTTAATGAACTATAAATTAAGTAGAACACTCCGAAGTGAATACAAAACGCTAATAGCGATAGCCTGGTGTAGAATGAAATTACTAAATTGGTATTCGATTCGTAGATGACCATTGACGAAACGGAGGAGCTTGATTTTGAGTTCGAGACGTTGCAAGGACGCTCAACGTTCATAGACATTTTCCTAAATATAACAGCCCTTCTCATCGTTGAGAAGGGCTGTCGTTTTTTACTTAGGCTGATGCTTGGTCTGATTCTTCTTGTGCTTTCAACTCTTCACCGTACGAGACGCGATCTTGCATGCGGACGAACGGGAGGTAGATGGCTACGGCCATTGCGATCGTGACGATCTGCAAGAGCGCTGCACGCCATCCGCCGATTAAGAAACCAGAGATAATCGGTGGTGTCGTCCACGGCACCTGAAGTGCGTTGAACGGATCGACCCAGCCCCAAAGGATTGAGAAGTACACCATGAACGATGCGATTGCAGGTACGATGACGAACGGTACGAACATGATCGGGTTGAACACGATCGGCATCCCGAAGATGACCGGCTCGTTAATGTTGAACAAACTTGGTGCAAGCGAGAGCTTACCGAGCTGTTTCAAGTGAGCCGAACGGGCGACCATAAGCGTAGCGATGATGAATCCGATCGTGATTCCTGAACCACCGAGCTTCGTGAAGACGTCGAGGAACTGGATTGTAACGATTTTTGCGTTCTCACCGGCAACAAGTGTTTGGCCTGAGTCGATGAGCGCTTGGTTTTGAAGCGCGTTTGCTGTAAGGAGTGGCCCCATGATACCCATGATGATTGCGGCACCGTGAATTCCACACCACCACATGACTGACATGAGAACCATGATGATGACTGCTCCTGCGAGCGTGTCTGTCAGGTTTTGAAGTGGTGCTTGAAGCACGTCATAGACGACTTCTGTGAACGTACGCTCTGCAACCGCTTGGAAGACAGCGAACGTCACAGCAGCAAGTGCGATGATCGCAAGACCAGGAACGAGTGCCGAGAATGAGTTCGAAACACCAGGTGGGACACCGTCAGGCATTTTAATGCTGATCCCGCGTTTGATGAATTGCGAATAAATGAATCCGACGACTAAACCGACGACGATGGCAGCGAGGACACCTTGTCCACCTGTCCATACTTTCGGGATGACTCCGTTGACTGCTTCTCCTGATTCAGAGAGGACAGATGCTTGTGTGATGATCAAGAACGAGATGATTCCGAGGATACCAGCTGGTACGCCTTCGATTTTTTCGTTTTTGACGTACGAGTAGGCGATTCCGAATACCCCGATCAAAGCGAGGATGTCAAACGTCGCACCGACGACTTGCGTGAGTGGGAGCGTCCAATCGGCTCCGAACAATCCTGACATGAACTCGGCCCAACCTGGAATCGGTAACGCCAAGATCAGTAGGAACAGCGAACCGATGATCGTCATCGGCATTGTCAGGATGAACCCGTCCTTAATTGCAAGGACGGGCTTTGCGTTCGCAAATCGAACGAAACCTGGTGTGAACTTTTCAAATACTCTTTCTAAGCGGCTCATGGGGAACCTCCTTATAGGTTTTCAGCGCGCGTGGCGATGATGTCTTTGTACCAGTGGAACGATTTTTTCTTCTTGCGAGCGAGACCGTTCGCGTGATCAACGTAGATGAAGCCATACTGCTTCTTATATCCGTTGAGCCAGCTGAGAAGGTCGATTGCCGACCAAGCGTAGTAACCTGCGACGTTGACACCTTGTTCAACGGCGTGTTTCACAGCGCGTAAGTGGCCTTCGATGTATTCGATACGTGGGTCGTCGAGGATTTCGCCGTCAACGATTGGATCGACGTCGCCGAGACCGTTCTCGGTGATATAGATTTTCACGTTGCCGTAACGCTCCTTCAACATGTGCATGCCGTCAAGGAACGCTTCCGGTGAGATTTCCCATGCCCATTTCGTATATACCTTGTCATCCATCATGACTGTCTTGTAGACGCCGTCGAACGATGGGTTACCTGGGCGGCCTGTCGAGTTCTCACGACCACCGGCCATAACGAGCGCTGAGTCATTTTTCATGACGCGTTGCGGGCTGTAGTAGTTGAGACCGATGAAGTCGTTCATCGGCGCTGTACGCTTGAGAAGCTCGAGCTCTTCAGCTGTCATTTCAGGGAGAAGACCTTGCTCTTCAAGTCCTTTCACGACGTATTCTGGATATTCGCCTTTCAAGATCGGGTCATAGAACCAGTGCGTCGCATAAGCGTTCGCGTGCATTTCCGCAAATTTGTTCTCCTCGGCTTCATCGATGCTGAAGGCCGGGTTGAATACGTGCGTGATGCCGATTTCACCTTCGTAACCGTTTTGTTTGAACAACTCGACGGCACGGGCGTGTGCGACGAAAACGTGGTGTGTCGTTTGGAAGTAACCTTTGACATCGCCTTCAATACCTGGTGGGTGTGCCCCAGTCAAGTAGCCGAGCGAGCAGAAGATGACCGCTTCATTGAACGTGATCCAGTGACGGACACGGTCGCCAAACGATTGGAAACAAGTATCGGCGAAACGTACGAACGCGTCAACCGTAGCTGGATTTTTCCAGCCGCCTGTTTCTTCAAGCGCTTGCGGGAGGTCCCAGTGGTAGAGTGTCACGAACGGGACGATGTTGTGCTTCAAGCACTCGTCGATCAAGTTGTTGTAAAACTCAAGTCCTTTTTCGTTTACTTCCCCTGTGCCGTTCGGGAAGATACGCGGCCATGAGATTGAGAAGCGATATGATTCGAGTCCCATTTCGGCCATGAGCGCGATGTCTTCTTTATAACGATGGTAATGGTCGACTGCGACGTCGCCGTTCGTATCTTCAAATGTTTTTCCAGGAATTTTCGAGAAGACGTCCCAGTTTGAGAGTCCTTTCCCGTCCTCGTTCCATGCGCCTTCGACTTGGTAAGAAGCCGAAGCAGCGCCGAACAAGAAATCTTTTGGCATTTTCAAAGTGGTCACCTCAGTTTATTTATTTACAAGCTTAAGTGCGTGGTCTAATACTTTCGTTCCGTTCATCATGCCGTAGTCGACTGTGTTGATGACGTCGATTGGAACGCCTTTTGGCTCACAGATCTGTTTGCCTTTTGAAAGCAAGTACTTCACTTGTGGTCCGAGAAGAGCGACGTCGAGGTCGTTCACGTACGTTTCCATTTCTGATTCTGGGTAGGCTGCAATTTCTGCCTCGAGGCCACGTTCAGCGGCAACCGCTTTCATTTTTTCTACTAACATACTTGTTGACATACCTGCTGCGCAGAAGAGTCCGATTTTCATCATTTTTGATCCATTCCTTTCAATTGGTTGATTTCGTTTTGCATGTTCATCATGTAGCCGAGCATCTCTTTTACGAGGATCGTGTTCATCAAGTGGTCTTGCGCGTGCACCATGAGGACGCCGACTGTCGCCGTTTTCCCTTGTGCTTCGAGCGTGACGAATTTCGTTTGGATAGCGTGTGCTTCTTTCAACGTCGCGTCTCCAGCCTTGACCGCTTCAGCCGCTTCCTCTGGTTTGCCTTCTTGCATGAGGAGCATTGCGTGGTGGTAACTTGCTTTCGCGTCACCTGAGAGGGCGATTAAACCGAAGATGTCTTCGGGTGTAATTTCGATTGTTTCAGAAACCATAATATCTCTCCTTTTTTGTATGGATAACTAAGATTCGTAGGTACAAATTCTATAGTTTGATACTAGCACGACACCGCTTACATGTAAACCCTTTCTTTTTGAATAAAATGTGAACGAAAAAAACGCACGCGAGATCAACCTCTCGAGTGCGTTTAAGACTTGATGTTAGAGACTTTCAGCATCTTAACATGGCGGAAATGATGTGTCGAGCGCGATACGTCGAAGATTTGACCGTTCGTTAAATAAACGGTGTTGTCGACGAGAAGGGCCGGATCGTTCTCGTTCAACCCGAGTAAAACGGCATCATCGGCGTTCAAGAAATCGGCGTAAATGACGCGGTCGGCAAAACCGATGGCGAGCTTTTGGTCGTTACGGAAGTAGTTATAAATCGACTTCTCGGTGATGTTTCGGTCGAGATAGACGACGAGATTTTTGCGGAAGTACGAATCTTCGACCGAGAACGGGTGGTCGTCGACGAGACGCAGCCGCTTGACGTAATAAACAGGCGTCCCGACCGGACACTTCATCCGTTCCGCCACTTCTTCGTTTGCCGTCGTCTCCTCAAAGGCGAGGACGTGTGTCTCGACTTTTCGTCCACTGAAGTCGCTCGTGAGACCTTGGAGTTTTTCGAGGTTCACATAATCGCTGTCGTAATGGTCACGGACGAAGACGCCGCTCCCTTGGACTTGATAGGCGTAGCCTTTGTTGACGAGAATCTCGATCGCTTTCCGGACCGTGTTGCGGCTGACGGCGTATTTCGTAGCATATTCGTCTTCCGTGAGGAGTTTGTTCGTATGCTGATAGACGTGATTGACGATATCCGTCTCAATCTGTTCAGCTACTTGCTTATACTTTGGGGCCATGACTGTTTGCACCTTTCACATCAATTTGTAGGAATGAATACGCTATCATTATAGCAGAAATAATTTGCAACGGTCGTAAATCATTCGCCAATTGTTGAAAAACGTCGAATGATTATTGAGGGAATATTTGGATAACTTGAAACCCCACCGTTTCATTTCCGTATACAATAAGAGAATAGTAGGGAGGGGAAGTCATGAATCAACCGATACGAATTGAACAAGAGACGGCTTGGAAGAAGCAACAGACACGGGTCGGATACATCTTTTTAAGCGTCGTGGTATTGGCCATCGTCTTATCCTTCTTTGGGAAGCAACTGTGGCTCATCATTCCTCTCACTCTCGTTGGGGTCAGAATGCTCATGTTAGACGTGCAAAAATATCAGATGAGACGTACGTTTTTAGTCGATCTTGCTACGCGGAAGGTGCTAAGGTGGCATCTCGTGTACGATATCGTGAGCTCGATCGGTTTACTCGTTTTAGTGAGTGGCCTGTTGGTCTTCAATCAAGACGACCTGTATTGGGCGTTCGGGGTGTTCATTTGGGGGACGTTGACAGAAACGGTGTCACGCCGTTTAAATCAACATGATCCGATATTATGCGCCCTCGAGCTGGAGGAAGTGCGATGAGGGAACGAGTCGAACAGGAACGGGCGTGGGTCCGTTCGTTTCAACAACTCATGTTTGGGATTGTAGGGGTGTTTCTAGTCGTCATTCTTCCAATCGTGTGGTGGACGGACAGTCTGTTTTGGGGCATCGTCTACATGGCCCTCGTGCTCGTTCCCGTCAATGTGATGTATGTACGTCGCTATCAGATGCGACAACGGTTGAATCCGAAATTGACGCATCGCTATCGCCAACAGTTGGGGAGTGACGTGTTGAATACGGTTGCCTTCTTTCTCGCATTGAACGGCAATGAATTGTTGGAGACGAAAGTTTTCTATACAGTCGGTTTGCTCGTGATTGTGTTAGCTGGATGGATGACGATGAGGATTGATAAGCGGATGAAGCAGGAAGACGTGTGGCGTTCTACATATAAAGAAATAGGGAGGTGAGGGGATGGGTAAACAATTGCAGAAAGAAATTCTGTGGGTGAAGCGAATCCAACGCTTCGGTGTTCCGTTGCTCGTTGTTTATGTGACTTCATTGGTTGTTTCCCTTTTCTTTGAACGGATGTTGTTAATTCCCTTGATGTGGACTGTCGCGGTGTTTCTTGTCGTGATGGGACATCAGCAATATCGCATCCTGCGCCAATTCTCAACGCGACCAAAGGGTTTGCAGTGGCTGAAAATCGAATATGCTGATACGTGGATTAGCGCAATCTTAATGGGAACCTTTATGACGACGCTACTGACGACTGAATCGTTTGGTTTCTTAATTGGCGGCGTGTTTGGCATCTGGGGACTAACCGAATCATATCGAAAACGATTGATTGTCCGGAAATTGAAAGCGTACGACCCTGACATGCCGACATACGACCAAGTGATTGAAAGGATGAAACCATAATGGAACTTTCACCGCAAACAAAACAACAGATTGATACGGTGTTGCGAATGGATAAATGGACAAGCTGGGGCGTTGGGATCTTTGTGGTCGCAGCAATCATCGGCATGCTGACTTATGCGTCGTATTGGGAGATGCCGGATTCGTTTTTCCTAATATTCATATTCTCAATATTTAGTCTCGTCATCACTACGGAGATGATGCGTTTCCGGATGTGGCGCCGCTTTGTGAAGAATGAGAAGGCGCGAAAGCTGTTGACGCTACGGTATACAGCTTCGTTATTTGGACTTGTCGCTCTTGGTTTTTATGGCATCGTCGCGTTCAATCAAACACAGCAACCACAATCGTTCCAAGCGTTTCTCTTATCACAAGCCTTTTTCTGGGGCGCGACGTTCTTCGGGAAATGGCTCGACCGTATCATTCAAAAACATGATGGGAACTATTTGACGAATCAAGATATCAAAGCAATTAAAGAAGCGCGGGAAATTGAAAAGGAAGAACGATATGGATAAGCGCACTCAAATGCGGGAACTGATGGCGTTTGATAATGCGAAGAAGCCATCGATTTTACTACTATCATGGGTATTCTTTTTCGTCCTGTTTTTCATGGTTGAGTATAAATGGTTATCACCAGTGACGGTCTTTTTTATCGGTGCAATCGTCAGTCTGCCAGACTTTTATAAAGCAAGGAAGCGTGAAGCAATCAAAAAGAAGTACTTGATCTCTCGAGAAGCGAAACGACTTATTCATTTCAATTCGATAAGTGGTCTACTTATGTATCCATTCATTTTACTGTGGGTATACGCTGTTCTTACAGATTTGATTTCAATTTCGACATTTTTCCTTATTGGGGCAGCCTCTTTTCTTTTTTCATTTCCAGGAGGAAAGTGGTACGAGCGCCACATGGTCAACCTCGACAACAACTACGTCACGGAAGATGAACTGCGAGAAGAACGAAAATGGGGGAGCGCTTGAGCGCTTCCTCTTAAATTTTCGAGGAGGAAGAGCGGATGAAGGGGAAAATCGTGATCGTTTCAGGTCCGGCGGGCGTCGGGAAATCGACAACCGCAAAACAGCTCGCTCGACAGATGAAGAAAAGTGCATACATTTCAGGCGATGAAATTAGTCATATGGCAGTCTCCGGTCGCGAAAAACCATGGGAGTCCGAGCAGGCGAATGAACTTGTTTGGAAAAACATCGTTGCCTTGAGCAATAACTTTCTTGAGGCCGATTATGACGTCATCGTGGACTGGATCGTATTTTGGAACGATGTACAGACATATACGTCACATTGGATTGAACAAGGGATTGAAGTGCGATACGTCATCTTATGGGAAGAGCAAGACGTTCATTTCCAACGCGATCAGCACAGGCCGGCGGATTCACAGATGGGGGAACGTGTCATCATTTTACGGAACGAGTTTCTGGACTCGGGTGCACCTGGTCCCTATTATCTTGATAACACGACAGAAGAGTTGACCCGGACGATTGAACTGATTCAAAATAGCGCACAATTTTTGTTGAAACAGAACCATCGAAATGGAGGCATAGAATGAGGATTGCAACCTTTAACATTTGGAACAATCCAACCTTATGGAACGAGCGAATCGAGGCCATCTGTGAGGAAGTAAAACGTGTTGCCCCTGACATGCTTGCGCTTCAGGAAGTTAAAACATACATAGACGGCGAAACAGGAATCGATGTCGCAACATATATCGCGAATCAGACGGGATATCCGTTTTGTGTGTTTCATCCTTATCCCGATTCACCGGATGAAGGACTCTCCGTTTTAAGTAAAGTTCCGCTCGATACGAATGATGCGATTTGGCACTACGAGGTAGAAGAAGCAAACTACTGTGCGATGAGGGTAACGTTCCAAGTAGGAGGCCACGTGTTCGGATTGACGAACGTCCATTTAAATTGGAGGTCGTCGGACATACGGGAAGCACAAATGAAGGCGGTCCACGAATGGATCGGCGAGGGGGAACGGTACGAAATTTTATGCGGGGACTTCAATGATGACCCGCAGTCAGAGAACCATCACTATTTGACCGAACACCGGTGGGTCGATGTCGCCAAGTATGATGAAGGAGGAGCGCAACCGACATTGGACTATACAGATAATCCATATTTGCAACAGGATTCCTTATCGAAACAATCCTCGCGCTATGATTGGATTTTATTGCGTCACGCTAAAGTGAACTCTCTAGTTATTAAAAGCGTAGACGTGTTCGGACATGCACCCGTTAGCAAAACTAATATTCTACCGAGTGATCATTATGGGGTTCTATTCGACCTCGACATTCCCTAAAAACGGTGAGGCACATGATGAGCGCTTCACCGTTTTCATTTGAACGTACGGATAATGAAGTAAAGGCAAGTGAGGAAAGGGAGCAAGAACAGTGCACCGAGCCACTGATCTTGTCCGAAGACGAGCCAGGCGAACAACTGGAACGATAGAATGCCACCGGCCGCGAGCCCAGCGAAGCGGAGCGCTTTCGGTCGCTTTGATGGTTCCTCCCACCACTCTTTAAAGAACGGCAAGCTGAACAACAGCGCCAAGCCGAGAAAGAATGCAGCCGGAAATACGAGCACATCTCCGCGCGCATCCTGTCCGTTAAACTGCAGCCATTTCGAGAGAATCGATAAGATGATGCCGATGACGAGAAAGAGCCCGCTCATATCCGTTCCTCCGTTTCATCTCTATATACTATTATCATGCACGAACCGCGTCAGGCGGACAAGCCTCCAAAAAAATGGCTTGTTAGTGAAAGTGGTGACTTTTACGTGAACGGTAAAAAGTCGACAGCACGAAGTTTGTTCAGGCGACTAGTTTTGCCATTCGAAACGGACTAGCATGAGACTGTATCTGAAAAAAAACGGTCGAATAAAAAACAAAAAAATAATGCTTACGAAGCAGGCCTCCAATTTGCTACACTATGAAAATCAGTTTGTAGAGATATCGGTTTCGTACCGAAAATATATGTCGCAAGATACGTCTACCATCTGAAATCATATGTGTACGGAGGCTTTATTATGCACTTAGAAGACCGGTTACCTCAAAACCCAAAAGAAGGCGTTTTGTTCATGTTGATTATCTCGATTTTATCCGTGAACACGATTGCCCCGATCATCGTCGGCATGGAGCGAGGCTTTAGTGTCGCCCATTACGTCGATACGCTCAAAATCATCCCGTTCGCTTGGATTGCGCTCATCGTGTTGATCCGTTTCATTGTGAAGCCGCTAGCCGGTATACTATTTAACCGGCTTGCCGGTCAGACGGACGGCTTCAACGCCCGTATCTTGTTGAACATCGTCTTAAACGTCTCGATGATCTCGTTTGTCATGACGATTATCGGACCATGGATCGGTATGGGCGAGATCAACTTCGAAACGTTGCATCACTTCTTCCCGACGTGGTTCCGCAATTTCGGCATCGCGTTTTGGATAGAGTTGTTGTTCGCTCAGCCAATTGCTCGAGCCGTCATGAAGTCGATTCATACACGAAAACGCCTGAAGACCGCTTAACTTTAGACACAGCATCTTTCCGATTGAGGAGAGGTGCGTCTTACTGTTTGCCGATGATTTTGACAAAGAGCAAAATAGTAGGTGAAGTAAGCGGTCCAATCGTATGGTTAGATAAAGATAAGCAACGGCCTTACAGGATGAACCACTTAATTTATCGTTTGAGGGTGAAATCGACGGGTAACCAATCACTCAGCACCAACAAAAGAGGTGACTCTGATCCGATACGGATGAGTCACCTCTTATTGGTTTTAAGCCCGGGTCTTCCCGAACTCGATATAGGTCGTGACCGATTTGACGTGCTTCACGACGTCTTTCTCGCGAAGCGGACGGCTGAAGTAAAAGCCTTGGACATAGTCGCACTGCTCATTGAGCAACCATTCGAGTTGGTCAGACGTTTCGACGCCTTCCATCAATACTTTCATGCCGAGGTTATGGCCGAGTTGGATCATCGACCGGACGATCGCTTCTTGGTTGCGGTCTGTGAACAAGTTGACGATGAACGAGCGGTCAATCTTGAGCACTTGGACCGGAAGTTCGCGCAGTTGGCGGAACGACGAGTAACCAGTCCCGAAATCATCGAGCGAGATCAAAATCCCGTACTGATGAAGTTGGGTGAGCTTATCGCGCGTCGATGCCTCGTACGATAGCATCGATGATTCCGTCACTTCAAGTTCGAGGAACATCGGGTCCATGCCGGTCTCTTGTAAGATGGTTTGGAGCGTCTCGACGAAGTCTTCACGCGCGAACTGGAGCGGTGACACGTTGACCGAGAGCGTGAACGGCTTGACGCCGGACTTGTTCCACCGTACCCAAGCGAGACACGACTCGCGCATGACCCAGTTGCCGATCTGGTGGATCAGTCCGG
The DNA here is from genome assembly GCF_004337185.1 of Exiguobacterium sp. SH0S2. Taxonomy (NCBI): domain Bacteria; kingdom Bacillati; phylum Bacillota; class Bacilli; order Caryophanales; genus Exiguobacterium; species Exiguobacterium sp. SH0S2. The sequence goes on from NZ_SJVB01000006.1 coordinate 105,963, forward strand.
TGTTTTCTGCGATCGGGATGAATTCGGTCGGTGTGACATCGCCGAGTTCGAAATGATTCCAACGCAAGAGCGCCTCGACGCCTTCGAGTCGATTTTTCGTGAGCGATACTTTCGGTTGATAGACGAGCGTGAACTCGTGACGATCCAGTGCGTGAATGAGCGCTTTCTCGATCTCAACCGTGCGTAAAATTTGATGCTTCGATTCGTCTTCGAACTCTTTGATTTGGTTTTTCCCGATCCGTTTTGATTCGTGGACGGTGAGTCGCGCGTATTGGACGAGTTCGTCCGCGGACGTCGTGTCTTTCGGATAATGGCTGACGCCGGCGCTCATCGTGAGTTCGACGGTCGTCCCGTCGATATCGAACGGTTGTGAGATCGCTTTAATACATTTCTCCGCTTTTTGTTTGGCGAGTGTGCTGCGCTTATCGAACAGTAAGATAATGAATTCCGAAGCACCGACTCGTGTCAAAATGTCATCTGGATGAATCGTGACGCGAAGACGTTCGGCGATTTGCATCGTCAATTCGTCCGTGCCGTGATGTCCGAGCATATCACTCAAGAAACGCCAGCGGTCGATGTCGATGTAAAGACAAGCGACCGGGTCTTCGATTTGAATATGTTCCGCAAGGATGCGTTCGAGCTTGTGACGGTTCGGCAGATCAGTGAGCGTATCGTGATACGCCATATGTTCGACGAGACGTTGTGAGGCGATCGCCTCCGAGACGTCCCGTAAAAACCAGAGCACTTGGTCCATCGCTTCACCTTTGAGCGGGTAGCTCGTCACTTCAATCGTCTTATCGTCGATCTCGACCCGTCTTGGGTCATAGAACTGTTGATTGATCGTCAAGGACGAGTGGTAGTCTTGGAAAAAAGTATCGTCCGTTTTGTCGAACAAACGATAAAACGCGGTGTTGGCGTACTGGATCATGCCATCTTTCGTCGTCGTGACGACCGCATCCGTCGTCGAATCGAGAATCGTCGCTTGGATGAGTTCACGTTTCTTGAGGTGACGGTCGAGCGTGAGCGACAAGAAGAAGATGGCAAACAAGATGACCGTGATCGCCGTGACGAGCCAGGCGAGAAGCGACGGTTCGACGGCATTGGCGAACGGGCCGTTCGCTTCGATGAACGCGAACGATGACGCGGCCATACCGACAAAGTGCATCCCGAAGATGGCGACGCCCATGAGCAGTGAAAAGAACACTTTCAGCTCGAGGTCGATCTTTTGTTTGGCGTACTTCGAGTAGAAGCCGATCCATAAGGCGATAAGTGAGGCCGCGATGGCGATGATGATCGACAACATGGCCAACCATGGATCATACGAAATCGCGACGCCTTGAATCGCGTCCATGCCGACGTAATGCATGCTGGCGATACTGGTTCCCATCAACAGTCCCGCACCGATCAAGGCGGGATGAGTCGTCCGGCGCGAGACGATCAAGAAGCCGAAGATACAGCCGGCCATCGCAATGATGACAGACAGCAAGACGAGCGGGATCGAATACGTGACGGGGCGCAACGCCTCGTGAGCGAGCATGGCGATGAAATGCATCGACCAAATCCCGAGTCCGAGGGTGGCGCCGCCCGCCAAAATCCACATATTTTGAGTGGAGCGATTCGTCGCGTTCACGCGGCGTGCCAGTTCGATGGCAGCATAAGCGGAAACAGCGGCGATAATATAAGAAAGAATCACGAGAAAGTAATTGTGACTCATCGAGTGTTCGACTACTGGTTCCATGTGTACCTCGCTAGTAAATGTGATTTTATTGTAACTCTGATTATACCTCGGCAAATAGTAGCCGACCTATCATTTTGCTTCATATGTTAAAAATATTTTGCCGGTGAAGTAGGCAAGTCGCTTCTAGAGTGGGTAAACTACATATAAAAGGAGGCGGAGCGCATGATCCCGACACGAAAAGAAGTCATAACGTTTATCGTCATCGCGTTCGCGTTCTCATGGTTAAGCTGGTGGGGGCTCTATACGTGGACAAGCTTGCCGATTTTAGCGACCGTCTTGATCGGTTCGTTCGGACCGAGCGTGGCCGGCAGTTATATGGCGTTTCGAGAAAACGGATGGAGCGGGGTGCAGACACTGTTGAAGCGAGGCTTCGAGTGGCGGATGGCCGGTAAGTACTATGCGTTCGGCCTGTTGCTCATCCCGTTCTTATTTGTCCTCGCGTACTGGCTGACCGATGCGAGCGGTGCGTTACTGCTGAACGAACCTTGGCTCGTCATCCCGTACTTCCTCTACATGTTATTTCTCGGGGGAACGGTTCAACAAGAGTATGGTTGGCGCGGGTATTTACTCGACGCGCTGCAACTCAACAAGACGCCGCTCCAGGCGAGCCTGTTCGTCGGCGTGGTGTGGGCGGTTTGGCATATTCCCCTCTTCTTGATGACGGGCACCGGACAGGCATCCCTCCCGTTTTGGGCTTACGCCGTCGCCATTCTATCGTTTACGTTGATCATCTCGTGGTTATATAACGTCACGACGATGAACTTATGGGCGGCCTTTTTACTGCATACGACGTTTAACGTCTCGTATGCCCTCGTCCCCTTGATCGAGCCGGGGCAGGTCTCAATCGGTTTTCTTTATTTGACGCTCTTGTTGTTCACGACGGCAATCGTGCTTGTCTGGAAGACGCACGGGTATCTCGGGTATGACCATCTCGAACAGCTCGAGGCGGTGGAAGGGTCGCATCAACCGAACGTTACGTTAGGCAGAGACACGGGTAAAGAAGGAAACGTATGATTATGGATAGAGGGAAGTGGAAATATTGAACTTTCGTCCGCTTGAACGAGATGATGTCAAACCGCTCCAGCGTTTGTTTATGGAGAGTCTGAGCGATTTGATCCGCCGGGAACAGTTTGAAGACGCTGATTTGTTGGACGAGGAAGTGGCGCGCTTGAATACGACCGTTCAAGATAGTTTGGATGACGAGACTGTCCAATTGTTTGTTGTGCTAAAAGACGACGTCATCGTTGGAACAGCGGCTATCCTTCCTCCGAACGAGATTATCACGGCACATCTCGATGTCGAGCCGGACGTACCGGAAGTCGGATGCATCTATGTGACGCCGAGCGAGCAGCGGCAAGGGGTCGGTCATTTCTTGCTTAAAAACGTGATGGACGAGCTGTTGATCAGGGGACAGCCGATTTTTTATCTCGATGCGGGGTTTCCGACCGCGCAAACGTACTGGGAAAAACGGATGGGTCCACCTGTACTCACGATCGACCATTATTGGGGACTCGGTGCCCCTCATAAAATCTGGCGGTGCGATGTGACGCAATACAAATAGAGACCTGGCTGAACATTCAGCCAGGTCTCTTTGAATTAGTTCGATGAACGCATGAATTGATGAATGCCGGAAGCAGTCGCATCAGCCATCCGTTGACGATATGTCGTACTCGTCAGATGAGCGCGATCGTTCGCATTGCCAATAAATCCGTATTCGACGAGCGTCGACGGGACGGTATTCTTTCCAATGACATACACGTTTTGATACTTCACGCCACGGTTACGAATCGTTGGGATGCGTACGCCGAGTTCACGGTTGATGGCCGCGCCTAAATTGCGACTTGCGGAGACGTAAGGGTTTGTCGTGTAGCTCTCCGTCGTTGGGACGAGCACTTCATGGCCGTGGTAGGCCGTACTCGGTGCCGAGTTGGCATGGACGCTTACAAAAGCGCTCCCTTTATATGACTTTGTCAACGAGACGCGCTGGGCGAGGGATAAGTAGCCATCGTTTGCACGAGTCATTTTGACGTTATAGTTGTACGTGCTCGATAGTGTGTTCGCCAAGCGCTTAGCGATGTCGAGTGCAATGACTTTCTCTTGGACAGATCCGTAAACCGCACCCGGATCGTTCCCGCCATGACCGGCATCGATGACGACGGTGCGTCCTGATCCGGTTGAAGTAGTGGGTGTCGTCGTTGTGCCCGCTTTCAAATAGCGCGCTGCGACGTAGCCGGTCTTCCCACCGTAAGAAACTTTATACCACGAGCCATACGTCCCCCGGTAAGTCACATTGCGGCCAGACGGGATGGTAAGCAATACCGTTCCGGTCGTCGAGGCACTCTTCCGCAAGTTCAAGTTGACAGTCGTCGTATAAGCTTTTGTCGAGCTTGTCGTTGTCGATGGACTTGAAGCTTTTAAATATTGTGAGGAGACGTAACCGGTCTGTCCGCCATACGTCACTTTGTACCATGAACCGTATGTGCTGACATAAGTCACTCGTTTCCCTGTTGGAATCGTCAATAGAATCGTACCTTTCGTCGAGGCGCTTTTCCGTAAATTTAAGTTGACGGTTGTCGTATAGGCTTTCGTTGAACTAGTCGTCATCGTCGAAGCGGTTGTCTGCTTCACATACTGTGAAGCGACGTACCCCGTCTTGCCACCGTAAGAGACTTTATACCACGAGCCGTACTTGCTTATGTATTTGATCGTCGCGCCTGCTGGGATTGTCAGAAGGACTTTGCTCCAAGTCGCTGCACTAAGGCGAAGATTTAAATTAGCTGTTGTTTTATATGTAGTGGCCGCTTCGACACGAGTTGATTCAAATCCGGTCTGTGAAAGCTCGAGCGGGATGACTGCTGCGCCAGTGAAGACGAGGGATGTGCTAAGTAAGAGTTTTAAATGCCAAGGTGTTTTTTCTATGTTCAATCGTGATTCGCTCCTTTTTCTTGAATCTTTGAAATAACGATGAAATGAAATCGTCTTCATGTCTTCGCTATTATATAAGTAAACAAGAAAAAAATGGAGATTAATATGTAAATTGTTTATCTTTTTTTAAAAAATAGAACGATAGTCGCACCCGGAGTAAAAAAAGAGACGCACAGAGGCGTCTCTCAAGAAAGTGATAGGAGTTCAATAAATCTATACTCGATTTTTATTTTCAACCTAGACGTGGGAAGTCTTCGGCCATTGGTTTGAGAACAGGTTCATTAATTTTTCCTAGACGTGGGAAGTCTTCGGCCATTGGTTTAATGATAGGTTCAATTTTACCGAGACGAGGAAAGTCTTCAGCCATTGGTTTAAATGAGCTTCCTAAAAGGAGAATTGCTGCTGCGATAAAGAAGATACCAGTTACTTTTTTCATGATTGAATTCCTCCGATGTGTTGGTTTATGTGGATAAGCTATGATCCCTAGTGTGATGTTGCTCAGTAGTCAGAGAATGGCGATTCTAGCAATGTGTAGATTGCTTCAGATTGTTGTTCAATCCGTGATTCAAAATCTCCGATGAATTGTTGTGGCATGTTCGGTTCATAGAGCGTAACTTTGTCAGACTCTTCTGTCGTAGCAGATGACAAAATTGGAACATGGGCTTCTTGACTGAGCAGTGTGCTGCAAAGAGGAGGAAATTGATTTTCAAACTGTTGGAGTGGTTCTGGTCTCCAACAGATTGATGCTTCTGGGAGAATATATAAGATGTGTCCTTCTTTCAATAAAGACAGACACTGGCTAACAACACTTTGTTGATCCTGTTCAATGTTGATATAGCCGAACTCGTGAAAATGTTTCTCATAGACTGTTTTTGAACTGCGCTTTAGAATAGAGAGAGACAGTTCAGGCCCAAGAATGTATAGCTTTTTATGAGAACGATTTTCTTGAAGCGTTCTAGCAATCAGTTTTGGTAAAGCCTGATAGTAATCAATTTGAAACGCGTTGAGGATGAAGCCTTTAGATGAACGTAACAATTGGGTCAAATGCTCTAATCCCTCAAACTGATTAGTGTCAGCATAGGAATAAGATACCTTAAAAGAAGACGTTTGCTTCGGATGGAAGTAAATTCTAGGTTTAATATAATCTTCTGCGAGTAGAAAGTTTAATTTACCCATTCGTTCTATTCACCTCCGAATTTTGAATTACCTTTTATTATTTTTAATTTGAATCGATTTACCTAATAAAGAAATCGTTACTTCTTTTGCATAGTTAAATTTTATCACGGATAATTAGACTATTGGACTGTTACTGGTTGGGAAAATGGAAGTGATAAAAGGTGTATTTTATCGTTTTTTTGAATGCATTTTCCTGATTATCGTTAAAATAACCTGAATAATCATAAATAGTCGTTAAATTTGGGACGAAGGGGCTACTACTTGAAATGGAATATAACTACGGGAACCTAATTAAAGTAGAGCGAATGCGCAATAATATGAAACAGTCCGTGCTTGCGAGGGGAATCTGCTCCATTTCATATTTAAGTAAAATTGAGAATAATCAAACTACGCCTAGTGAAGAAGTACTAGAACTTATTTTTAAAAGGCTTGGATTAGATGTCCCTCTGTATTTTGACTTTAGCGAACAGGTTCAAGGGATTAAACACGAAATTCGTGAGACGTTAAAAGATGCAATTTTAACTAGAAATGATAAAGATAAACAAATAAAAGTGGAAAAGTACATTACAAGTCCTGTCGTCTCTCAATCAAAGGAATTGTATACGACTTTGTTAATGACTTTAGCTCGATTCGAACTAATGCCTGGTCGAGATGGAAAGTACTTTATAGAACTTGGATGGATTGAAGATCAACTAGACCGTGATGATAAATTAAGATACGCATTAATGAAAGCTTTAACATTATTTCAACTAGGCGACAAAGAAGGTTCTCTTGAATTGTTAGAACAGCTAAATGACGGATTGTCTAGTTCGCACATACCCGACTGGGAACTAGCCGATATGAGATATATTATGGGAGGTATATATTATAAATCCACGGATTTTTTACAAGCGATAGAGAATGTAAGAAGTGCTTTATCTTACTTCAAAGACAATTTTTATGTGGAAAGGATTATTGAATGTCACTTAATTATCGGTTTAGCTTATAAAAGAAGAAAACGCTATATGGAATCATTATCGCATTATGATCTTGCGATTAAAGTTACTAGCGCAACCGATTTAAAGCATTATTATGGAATGATATACAACAACATGGGAGAAATTTATTCTCTTCTTGGTGAAAAAGAAAAAGCATTAGATTATTTTATTAATAGCTTAGAGTATAAAACAGAAATTAAGAGCCGGCTGTATAGTGTGTTGTCATTAATCGAAGTATACGCAGCACTAGAAAATCCTAAAGGGATTATTAAGTGGCTAGAAGAAGGATTTGCACTTATGGGAAATCAAAAGGATTTAGATGAATTTATCTACCACTTCGAAATCTACAAAAACTGTTATCAAGAACAAGACAAACTTAGTTTGATGAACAGCCTAAAGAAAGCGGTTCAATACTTTGAGTCGTTTGACGAATATCTATATACAAACAAATACGCACTCTGGCTTGCGCGTGAGCTTCGTGAAAACGGAAAGTACAAACTAGCTACCGAGTACTATGAAAAATCTATCGCGATCATGTCGAGATGGGATTAACGCTTCCCTCGGGAGGCGTTTTTTCACGCACAAAAAAAGAGACGCCCGAATCGTCTCTTTCATGGTGTAGTAAAATAGTGGACCGTCCAAAACGATTCATGGAGAAGTGACTCTTGTTCCGCATGCCCTGCCTGTACTTGTTGGATCAAGTGGATGATGTGCTTTTGCAAGTTTGAATCGTGGGAACCGCTATGGAGGATATGATCCTCGTTCGCGATGATGTAGAAACCACCTAAGCGAAGCGGGATGTGGTTTCTCACGATTGATACGGCAATCTGGAGTTCGGTTTGTCCACCTTGAAGTGGAACGTTTAAATCAAAACGTCCCCATTGTTTAAAGTCGCCTAATTCTGAAAACGCGGGTGGGTCCTGGTGATCCAACTTCATGACCTCCAATCGTGTGTCTCTCTTCTTCCTTAGTATAACTTCTTTTCTATAAAAGACGTGTAAGAATATTGGCGTAGGTATAACCGAGTGAACTTGTTCTGTTCCGTTGCTATTGTTTTTCTATATTATGCCAAAAGATTCCTTTATTAAAAAGCAAAAAGCGGTGAAAAAACACGATCGGCTGAAATGCCAATCGTGTTCATTGATGAATCGCTTCTTTTAAAGTCGGTAATTCACAGATGAACGTGCTGCCTTCACCGTAAACTGATTCGACATGAAGGTGGCCTTCGTGTGCTTTAGTGATTTCTTTACAGATGGCAAGGCCAAGCCCGGTGCCGCCGATTTTACGACGATCCGAATTGTCGACACGATAAAATTTTCCGAATAAGTTCGGCAGAGCGGACGAAGGGATGCCGATTCCGTTATCGCGTACTTTTATGACGACTTGATCGTCGATCCGTTCGAGCGAGACGAGGACGTTGCCGCCTTCTGGTGAGTATTTGATGGCGTTGCTGAGCAAGTTGCCGAGTAGTTGTTGCATCCCGGCGAGATCTGCCTCGATATGAAAATCTTGGGCCGAGTCGGCGTCGAGGTGAATGTGGTGCAGGTCGGTCGTCTCTTGATAGAATGTGATGCTGTCGCGCGCTAGTGTATACAAATCGACATGTTCCCACTCGAACGTCTGTTTTCCGGCCTCCATCTTTTGAAGGTCGAGGAAGTCGCTGACCAAGTAGGAGAGGCGTTTCGCCTCGTCATGAATCGTCTTCAAATACAATTCACGGCGGCTGTCTTTCAAATTACGTTCGAGCATCAATTCTGTGAACCCGTAAATCGATGACAGCGGCGTCCGTAATTCATGAGACACGGTCGAAACGAGCTCGGACTTCATTCGGTCGATTTCTGTTTCGGCCGTCACATCACGTAAGACGAGCATCGTTCCGTGAAGCGTCTCGTCCCGGTAAATACTTTCCGCGTACACTTGAAGGTAGCAATCCCCCTGGTCAAGCGAGATCGAAAGTCCGTCTACCGGAGGGTCTTGGTTGAAGACGCGTTCAACATAGTCGATGAACAACTCACGTTGGTCGACGCGTTCGGCCAACTGTTCGATATCGATCGAGACGGTGGCCAATTCCTCATAGCCTTTGTATTCGAACTGAAGCTCATCGAACATGCGCACGAAAGCCCGGTTACCGACGACGGTCTGTTCTTCGTAGTTCAAGTAGAGGATCGCTTCGCGCACCGAGTTGATCAATTGGGCCGTCTCTTTCCGGTCTTGTTGCATCTGACTGTAAAGGCGTGTCCGTAGCAAGGAAATCGCCAATTGATTCGCGAACGCGTTCAATTCCGACTTTTCACTCGCATCGAACTGTTCGTCATAACAAGCGAGGTAGAGGCACCCAATCATCTTGCCATCAGACGGATCCTTTACCGGGATGGCCGTCTCGTGGATATAGTAAGGATAGTTGTGAACATCGTCGGCAATTTTTTTCGACGTCGCCTCGAGTGCTTGTGAGGTCATGGTACGTTGTAATAGATATGATTTTTCGATTAAGCTCTCTTGTTGTTCCTCGGTCATTCCATTTGGGACGACCGAATGGATTTCTCCGTCCTTGACGAGCATCAACGCGCCGAATTCTGCTTCGGTCAACAAGACGATTTTTTCGATGACCGAAGAATAGTCGAATAACGATTCCTTTGAGGCGAGCACTTCAATCAATTCGTTCCGGGATTGTAGTTTGGTCTCATTTTGTTTTGATTCCTCGAGCACTTGTTGCGTCTCTTGTTGCTTCGCGTGCATGTTTTCGTTTTGAGCAGCCATCCGTTTGATGAGCGGTCGCCCGATTAATAAAATAGCTCCGATAAACATGACTAACCCGACTACCCAGATCCAACGTAGCGACATCAGTTCGCTTGACGAGACTGTCCCGTCTCGAACGACCCAAGCTCCGATCCCGGTCAAGACGAGGCTAGCGATACATACTCCGTATAAGATACGGAGTATTTGGCGACTGTCCAATTGTTCAATCCACTTGCCCATAATACGCTCTACTTCCTTCCTTGTCTGAAAACCACTCCACTTCATTCATCAAATAATCGAAATATACATAAAGAGAAATCGTCTGAAAACCAAACTGCTCATGTACTGTGAAATCGGCTGATTTTCTTTTTCTCTAATTAACACATCTAGACGGATATACCCCGAATTTAATAATCCTACACATTCCGATGCGTTTACGTTTGACATCGTCCATTCGAAACAGCTAGCTTGAAAGTAACAATATGATGAAAGAAGAGGTGGCTTATGTTATCAATCGATCCGACTGCATTGACTGAACGAGACACGTATAAGTTTTTAATCGGGAGCATCGTCCCGCGGCCGATTGCTTTTGTGACGACGCGCAACGGTGATGTCGTCAATGCTGCCCCGTTCAGTTACTTTAATATCATCGCGTCAAACCCTCCGCTCGTCTCGGTGTCCATCCAACGAAAAGATGGCGTCATGAAAGATACGGCCCGGAATGCAGTTGCGACGGAAGAACTCGTGATTCATATCGTCGATGAGACGAACGTCGCACTCGTAAACGAGACGGCGGCGAACCTAGGGCCAGAGGAAAGTGAGCTCGACCGGACGACGTTCACGCTCGAACCGAGTGACGTCATTGAAACGCCGGGTGTCAAAGAAGCGAAGATCCGGATGGAGTGTAAACTTCATCATCACGTTCCCATCGAACATGACGGAAAAGTGACGGCCGATGTTTTAATCGCCCGTGTCGTCCGTTTTCATGTCGATCCCGAATTGTATCAAGCCGGGCGCGTCGACGCAGCGCAATTGGCACCGGTCAGCCGTCTGGCTGGTGATTTTTATGCCAAACTCGGTGAACAGTTCGAGATTGAACGACCTAAATAAATATCGGAGGCGCCCGCTCGTTTTGGAGAGAGGGCGCCTGTTTTCGGGTAAAGAACGGAAAGCCGATTCGTACGATGTATTTCTTTCATTCAAGCGGCTCAATATGTCACAATAAAATCAGAACATTCGAATTTCGGAAGAGACAGGAACAAGAGAAAAAGGGGAGTCGGCCATGTCTTATCGTCCAGCCATTCAATCGATCATCACCGCCATTGAGACGGTGATCGTCGGAAAAGAAGATGTCATCGCGAAAAGTTTGACTGCTTTGCTTGCCGGAGGTCACGTGCTGTTAGAAGATGTCCCAGGTGTCGGGAAGACGATGCTCGTTCGTGCCTTCAGCCGTGCCATCGACCTTAACTTTAAACGCGTTCAATTCACTCCAGACATGCTCCCGTCCGATTTGACGGGCATCTCGATGTATAACCAAAAGACGAAAGAGTTTGAATATCGTCCTGGCCCGCTCATGGGCAACATCGTCCTAGCCGACGAAATCAACCGGACGTCACCAAAGACGCAGTCGGCGCTCTTAGAGGCGATGGCGGAGCGCAGTGTGACCGTTGACGGCGAAGTGAAGATTCTTCCGTCGCCGTTCTTCGTCATGGCGACCCAAAACCCGATCGAGCATGAAGGGACGTACCCGTTACCGGAAGCCCAACTCGACCGTTTCCTTCTCAAAATCGAGATGGGCTATCCGTCATTTAATGAGGAGATTGCCTTGTTGACCCGCTTCGAGAAGGCAGAACCGCTAGAAGCGTTGCAAAGTGTCATCTCGAAAGAAGAAGTGGAACAGATGCAGCGTGAAGTACGCGACGTTCACGTCTCGAGCGCGGTCAAGCAGTATATCGTCCGCTTGATTCATGAGACGCGGAACGACCCGTTCACATACCTCGGCGGAAGTCCGCGGGCGACGCTCGCTCTAATGAAAACGGCTCAGGCGTGGGCATACATCCATAACCGTGATTTCGTCTTACCGGATGACGTCAAGGCGCTCGCAGGAAGCGTGCTCGGGCACCGGGTATTGTTGACGGCGGAAGCGCGCTATAAAGGGAAGACGTCAGAGCAACTCGTCAAAGGGTGGCTCGACACACTTCCCGTCCCGATGGATCGCGAGGTCAAGGAAGTATGAAAAATTGGATGAAGCTGTTCCTCGTCTGGGCGGCGGCATTCGGACTTTATGCGTTCGCTCGCATCGAAGGGAGTATCGTCGCGTCGACGCTATGGTGGTCATTTTTCGTCTTGACCGTGTACTGGACGCTGTTCATGGTGTATCCGGTCACGGCGGCGAACGTGTCTCGTCGCGTCACGACAAAACGACTCGTCTCTGGGCAGACGATGGACGTGGCACTTCGAATCGAACGAAAGTACCCGTTCCTCATCGGTGTCGTTACGCTTGAAGAGACACCGCCATCGCGCTTGGCCGAGGTGACGGATCCGATCGTGACCCCGGTCGATCGTTTCTTTCGACGCAGTGAGACGGTCCATTATGAGGTTGAACACATTAAGCGAGGCATTCATGTGTTTGACCGGACACTCCTTCACGTCCGTGACGTCTTTGGGTTATTCGACCGTAAACGGACGCTTCGGATTGAGACGGTCGTCGAAGTCTCCCCGGCTGAACTTCCTTTCGATTTGCCGCGCGATGAACATGTCGGCGGACGGGGCGAGCAATATCGGCGCACCCGGACATATACCGAAGTCGCCAATACGACGAGCGGTGTCCGTGAGTATGCGGCCGGTGACCGTATCGGCCGGATCGATTGGAAAGCGTCGGCCCGTCGAGACAACTTGATGACGAAGACGTTCGACCAAGAACAAGAAAAGAAACTATCGCTCGTATTCGTGCCGTCGGCTTCGGCCGGGCATGAGGAAGCGTTCGAACGTTCGCTGTCACTGCTCGTCGGGGCGATTCGGCAACTCGAGCGCAAAAACTTGCCGTTTGAACTGTACGTCATTGAAGAGCAAGTCCGCTTGTTCCATTTGCCGGACCAAAGTGCCGAGCTTGGGCATTACCTGTTGACGGCGACGCCGGAACCGGAAGGCCGTCTCGTCGAGCGGGTCAAGCGCAACATGCCGCAAGAGACGGGCAACTTAATTTTGATTAGCCCGTTCGAGACGAAATGGGTGCGCGAACTCATGCATGAGACCCAAGGCAGCTATCATCTCTATACGGCGAATGAGGTGACGACATGACCGAGTGGGTGAAGCGAATCGTTTATACGGCCCTGGCCGCTTATTTGTTGTCATTTTGGGTTGAACCGATTGTCGGAAGCACGACGTTTGATGTGAACTGGCCGTTTTTATTTTTGTTGCTGGTGCCGATGTTTGCGAGCCTGCTCCCTTGGTACGGCTTTATCACTGTCGTCGTCCTCAACTTTTTTACGGTCCTCTACATCTATCACGGCAGTTTGCTCGACTGGTTCGGACTATGGCTCGACGACTTGACGGGCGTATTGAGCGGGGCGCTGCCTGAAGAAGCCATTTTCTTCTCGGCGATGGCGCTCATCGGTGTCTTGTTTGCCATTTTGGTCGGCCGGACGTATCCGAGCTACGGCTTCGTTCTCGGAATGATTGTCTCGACGCTTGGGTTGATGGCGTATTTTGACACGTGGACGCTCTATGATGGTGAAAGTAATATCCTATTCGCCATCTTGGCATCGCTCTTCCTCTTGTTCGTGACCGATGTGGCGAAGCGTCCGAGCAAATCGCTCGTCCGTTACGTCAGCATCAGCCTGCTCGCTGCGGTCGTCATCGTACTTGGCAGTGTGTCTCCGACAATCGAAGGGGACTGGTCTGATCGGTTGACGACGAGTTTCCAAAACGCGGTGAACGAGGGCGGTTCGGGGAGTGGTCGCGTCGGTTATGGCGTGAACGACGAACAGCTCGGCGGTCCGTTCGAACAAGATGACGGCATCGTCTTCATCGCACGGGGTGTGCCGGCCCGCTATTGGCGCATCGAGGCAAAAGAGATTTATACGGGTAAAGGATGGGTTGAATCCCCTGTCCTCGATTCTGACTATAACCGGGGGCAGCTCGTCGACGATGAGGTCGATACGACCCCGGAACAGGCGTTGCTCCGATTTGACCGTCGCCAGTCGTTCGTCCCCTATGGCGGGGAATACCCGCAGGCTGCAGAGACGGAGAGTGGGACGGAATTCCTTGTCGGAGACATCGAAGAGTCGTTCCCGAATGAGACGATCCACATTCGCCCTTCCGGAAAAATCGTATTCGATAATGACGGACAAGTGACGCCGGAGACGATTCAGTTGCGATACAGCGTCCCTTCATTTACAGAACAACAACTCGAGCTGAACGAACCGGTGACGACGTTGACGGACGAGGAGCAACAAGCTTATTTGCAGTTGCCGGATACGCTACCGGACCGGGTCCGTGATTTAGCGGTCGAGATTATGGCCGACAGTGAGAACCCGTACGAACAAGCGCAAGCGATCCAAGCCTTCTTCCAGTCAGGCGAGTTCCAATATGACACGGAAGATGTGGCAACCCCTGAAGGCGAGACCGACTATGTCGACCAGTTCTTGTTCGATACGCTCGTCGGGTACTGTGATAACTTCTCAACGTCAGCTGCCGTGCTCCTGCGGGCGAACGGCGTGCCAACGCGTTGGGTGAAAGGCTTTACGATAGGGGATACACGCGGAGTCATCCAAGGTGAGGAAGAATATACGGTCCGAAACCGCCACGCCCACTCGTGGGTCGAGTATTTCGTGGAAGGGGCTGGTTGGGTGCCGCTCGAGGCGACGATCAGTTTCTCTGACGCTAGCTTGTTGCAAGTCGAGACGGAATCGGACATCCGAGCAGATGATCCGGTGGCGAACGACCCTCAGGCGAACCAAAACGATCAACAGACGAACCGTCCGCAAGAAGACTTGGCGCTCGACGACGTCGCGACAGGCGAGACGGCGGCCGAGTCGTGGAATATACCGGTTTGGGCTTGGGTGCTCATCGTGTTCGCAGTTGCCTTGCTCGTCTGGAACCGTAAGTCACTCGAACGGTTGATTATGGTCCTCTGGTGGACGAGACGTCCGCTCAATGAACCACGGCTCGTGGCGATGCATCGTTATCTCGTGAAACGGCTTCGCGGCGCCGGATTTAAAGTTGAGGGCCGGACGCCGTCCGAGCTCGCGGCCGAAGTCGATGCGTACTACGAATCGGACGAAATGACGCGCCTGACGCGCTTGTTCGAACAGAGCCTTTACGCCGATCAAACTCCGAATTCAAAATATAAAGAATATTGGAAAATCATGATTCGCCGAATTATGAGTTGAAGTGAACGGGTGCATACAGTAAGATAGACGCATTAGTTAGACAATTGAACAAAGCATTCCTTCGTATATACTCGCGAATTGGCGCGAGAGTCTCTACCGGACCACCGTAAATGGACCGACTATGAAGGAGCACGTTTCGTATACAGAAAAAAGGGCGTGCTTCTTCTTCGGTTTGGTGAATCCGTGGGAGAGGCTCGCTCTTTTTTTGAGATGAAGGCAGAAAGGTGGAGGTTTTGTGAAGATAGAACAAGAAATGATTTTGGTGCTCGACTTTGGAGGACAATACAATCAGTTAATCACACGCCGAGTGCGTGACCTTGGGGTGTACAGTGAGCTTCATTCCCATAAGATGACCGCTGCCGAGATTCGTGAACTTGCCCCGGCCGGTATTATCTTCTCGGGCGGACCGAACAGCGTTTACGCGGAAGGTGCGTACCGCTGCGATCCAGAAATCTTTGAACTCGGTATCCCGATCTTTGGGATCTGTTACGGCATGCAGCTCATGACGCATCACTTCGGGGGACGCGTCGAACGTGCGGCCCATCGCGAGTATGGGAAAGCGACGCTGTTCTCGACACCTGAAGCATCTGCCCTTTACACAGGCTTGCCGGTTGAGCACACGGTGTGGATGAGCCACGGTGACCTCGTCATGGAAGCACCGGAAGGGTTCATCGTCGATGGGACGAACCCGTCTTGCCCGGTCGCCTCGATCAAAAACGACGACCTCAAAATGTATGGTGTCCAGTACCATCCGGAAGTACGTCACTCGGAGTACGGCAACGACATCTTGAAAAACTTCATCTATGAAGTGTGTGGTGCCAAAGGCGAGTGGTCGATGGAGAACTTTATCGACATCGAAGTCGAGAAGATCCGTGAGATCGTCGGCGATAAACAAGTCCTCTGCGCCTTGTCTGGCGGTGTCGACTCATCTGTCGTCGCAGCGCTCGTCCATCGTGCGATCGGGGACCAGTTGACATGTATGTTCGTCGATCATGGTTTGCTCCGTAAGAATGAGGCGGATAGCGTCATGAAGACGTTCGCGGACGGATTCAACATGAAAGTCATCAAAATCGACGCGCAAGAACGCTTCATGGCGAAACTAGCCGGCGTCTCGGATCCGGAACAGAAGCGGAAAATTATCGGCAATGAGTTCATTTACGTGTTTGACGAAGAAGCGTCTCAACTCGTCGATATGGACTTCCTTGCCCAAGGGACGCTTTACACGGATATCATCGAGAGCGGTACCGACACGGCGCAGACGATCAAGTCGCACCATAACGTCGGTGGCCTGCCTGAAGATATGAACTTCACGTTGATCGAGCCGCTCAACACGCTATTTAAAGATGAAGTACGGGAACTCGGGACCGAACTCGGCCTTCCTGAATACATCGTTTGGCGTCAGCCGTTCCCGGGACCGGGTCTTGGCATTCGCGTCCTCGGTGAGATCACAGAAGAGAAGCTTGAAATCGTCCGCGAGTCGGATGCGATCCTTCGCGAAGAAGTGAAGAAGGCTGGACTCGAACGCGATATCTGGCAGTACTTCACCGTCCTCACACCGATCCGTTCGGTCGGGGTCATGGGCGACGAGCGGACTTACGACTATGCGGTCGGCGTTCGTGCCGTCACGTCGATTGATGGGATGACGTCGGACTGGGCACGTATCCCGTGGGACGTGCTTGAAAAGATTTCAGTTCGAATCGTCAATGAAGTCAGTCACGTCAACCGTGTCCTGTACGACATCACATCGAAGCCACCAGCGACAATCGAGTGGGAATAAACTTGAGCAGAGGGGAATCCCTCTGCTTTTGTCTAATTCCGAACATTTAACGAAAAAATATTAATAAAATCCGTCATTTTGTTGACATTCAATTTTAACGCTGATAAGATAAAAACGTTCTTATTCATATCCGAACAATCAAATTAAATTTTGCCGTATAATATCGGGAATATGGCCCGAGAGTCTCTACGAAATCACCTTAAATGATTTCACTACGGCGAGACATATATAAGGGGACGTCTGTCCCTGTATGTTTCGCGTGGGGTCCTCGGTCATTGATCGGGGACCTTTCTCGTTTTACGGCGAGCCAAGGAGGAAAACCAATGAGCACACAGCTCAAGCAAGAACCGAAACATCAACCGTCAGAAAGCCGGATCGAACGTCACTTCCAGTTGAATGAACTTGGAACGAACGTAAAAACCGAACTCGTCGCAGGATTCACTACATTCCTCGCGATGGCGTACATCTTGTTCGTCAACCCGAACGTGCTCGGGGCTGCTGGGATGGACATGGGTGCCGTCTTCGTGGCAACTGGTCTCGTCGCACTTATCGGATCGGTCACGATGGGGCTATTCGCCAACTACCCGATCGCCATCGCGCCTGGTATGGGGCTTAACGCCTTCTTCGCCTACAGTGTCGTCATCGGGATGGGCATCCCGTGGCAGACGGCGCTCTCGGGTGTTCTCGTCTCAGGATTGTTCTTTATCGCTTTGACGCTCTCAGGTATTCGTGAGACGGTCGTTAACGCGATTCCGGCTCCGCTTAAAATGGCGGTGGCGGCAGGGATTGGTTTCTTCATCGCCTTCATCGGCTTGAAAAATGCAGGGATTGTTGTTGCGAACGAAGCGACACTTGTCGGCCTTGGATCGCTCGGGACAGGAACTACGCTTCTCGCGGTATTCGGTCTCGTCGTCAGTGCATTGTTGATGGCTCGAGACATCAAGGGTGGAATTTTCATTGGGATGTTGTTGACAGCCATCGCAGGAATGATTTTTGGTCTCGTGCCGACACCGACTGCAATCTCAGATGTTGTATCGATGCCGCCAAGCATGTCTTCGACGTTCGGCCAAGCATTCATCAACTTCGGTGATGTTTTCACGCTTCAAATGCTCATCGTCATCTTGACGTTCTTCTTCATCGACTTCTTTGATACGGCAGGAACGCTCGTTGCTGTTGCGCGTCAAGCTGGAATCATGAAAGAAAACAAAGTGCCGCGTGCGAGTAAGGCGCTCATGGCGGATTCGACTGCGACGGTTGCAGGTGCGATCTTCGGTACGTCGACAGCGACGTCTTACGTCGAATCGTCAGCGGGTGTAGCGGCGGGTGGTCGTACAGGGTTGACTGCTGTGTTCGCAGGTCTCTTCTTCGGGTTAGCGTTGTTCTTCTCACCACTCTTAGCAGTCGTCACGGCACCGGTTACGGCACCGGCACTCATCATCGTTGGTGTGTTGATGGCCTCAGCTCTCCTCGATATCGATTGGAAAAAAATAGAAATCGCAGTTCCGGCATTCTTGACGATTATCATGATGCCGCTCACTTCATCGATTGCTACTGGGATTGGACTTGGGTTTATCCTTTATCCGCTCATGATGATCGCGAAAGGGAAGACGAAAGAAATTCATCCAATCATGTACGGGATGCTCGTCATCTTCCTTGTTTACTTCATGTTCTTACCGCACGCATAACGTGACTAAGGCCGACTCGATCAAGAGTCGGCCTTTTTGTATACGGTATTCTCTGGCAGGAACGGGTCATACATCGTCAAGGCGTGGTTTTCGGTGATGAACTCGTTACGCAGCAGTGTCCCGTCCTGTGAAATGACTTCTTGGAAAATTTGATTGTGCCGGATTGTACCGCCCCACCATTCCTTTGTGAAATGGTGGTTTTGTTCGTATATTCTATAACTGACGGCCGGCGGGATGTCGGACCGCCATTCGCCGACAAGTTCATCTCCTTCTATATATAGAAGCAATTGATACGTTTGGGTTGTCTGATTCGTAATTTGCAGATCGAGATAATTGTATGAACATGTCGCCCCGCTGCCGAACGGTTGGTCGCGTCTAGAGTCCGGGAATACATCGTAACTGTGCCGATAACGTTCGGTGACGGTGAGTGGGCTGTGCAGTGTGATCCAGTAAATCAAATTCGAAAGTTGACATAGGCCGCCCCCGACACCGGTAGTGACTTTGCCGTAGTGAAGGATCATGCCGTCGACATATCCTTTCCGTTTCGTCGGCCGCCCGATTGATTTCCAGTAAGATAATACTTCACCAGGGTGGACGATCAAGTTGTTAAGTTGCTTGATTGCGATGTGCAGGTTGATCACTTTGTTTCGTTGCATTTCCATATCGACATCACGGAGTCTTCTATATAAAGGTGTGCGATGGGTGTGGATCAAATGAGGCAACGGCGCTTTACTTTTAGTGGACGCATAGTGCTTCTCGTCTGTCATCCATTCAAGACTTCGCTTGAGCGTATATACTTGTGTCCCTGCCCAGATACGTAGGGCAGACCTATGTTTTGGTTGGAGTTGCTGCATGCCGTGGCCACCTTCTGTGAATGAGTATAGGGGACGTATTCGATTAGCGGAGAGTGATTCCTTCTTTAGAGAAAATAAGAAAGGAAATTTTCTAAAGTTTTTTTAGAATAATGCTTGCCAGGCAGTTTGGAGGATGATATAGTTATCTCTGTTGCCAACAACGCTTTCGGAAACGAGAAAAAAAGTTGTTGACATGATTTAAAATGAAATGTTATTATCATTTAGTCGCTAAGGGCGGCAGACGAACTTTGAAAACTGAACGATGAGGCAAAAAAGTTTTACAAGTTTTGATTGAAGCGCAAGCTTCGTCATTTTCAAGAGCTATATCAAATTCTTTGGAGAGTTTGATCCTGGCTCAGGACGAACGCTGGCGGCGTGCCTAATACATGCAAGTCG
>NZ_SJVB01000007.1:0-83763 GCF_004337185.1 Exiguobacterium sp. SH0S2
TTGTGCATCCGTCTTTGCCCGTCAAGTAGCGTTCGGCCACATGAATTTTGAAAGCCTTCGTAAATTTGACCATAAAAACACCCCATAAAAGTTGGATTTTTATGTCCAACTTTTATGGGGCAGTTCACATTCGGGGTTTTTCGTATACGCACGAATCGCTATAATGAACCTATTCATTTAGACGGGAGAAACAACCATGAGCAAAATCATTTTCAATATCCATCAAATTGATCAGCTTGAGTCGAACCCGAACGTTTCGTCGGTTTCAGAACGCTCGATCCAATACACCGGTGAATTCAAAATAAAGGCCGTGCTTGAAAACATGGACGGCAAGGGACCCCGGCAGATCTTCACGGAGGCTGGATTCGACCTGACGGTAATTGGGAACAGGAAGGCGAAGTCCGCGTTGGAACGATGGCGCCGAACATATCGAAAAGACGGGGAAGACGGTCTCCTGAACGACAAACGTGGAAAGGCTCTGGGAGGTGGACGCCCGAAAACAGACGAGTCGATGGAGAGACGGTTAGCGAAGGCAGAGGCAAGAATCAAGTACCTGACGGCAGAGAATGAACTCTTAAAAAAGCTAGAGAAGTTAGAAGGGCAGGCGAAACATACGAACTGACACCAGCAGCGAAATATCAGGCCATCAACACCGTCATCCGCATCGCATAGCTGAAGTACCTCGTCCGCCCACTATGTGAGATCGCCGGCGTGAGCCGGAGTGGCTATTACGCCTGGTTGAACCGTGCCGAGGCGGAGTCCCTCCGGGAGGAGCGTGATTACCTAGACGCGACACTCCTCAAGAAAATCCACGACAGCCATAAAGGTAAAGTCGGTTATCGGGGGCTGTACATGGAGGTGCTCGCGACACTCGGCGTCCGGATCAACCACAAACGGATTCTCCGACTGATGCGCAAGTATAACATCGTCACCAAAATCCGGAGGATGAATCCTTATCGGAAGCTCTCTCAGGCGACGCACGAGCATCGCGTCGTGCCGAATCTGTTGAACCGTCAGTTCCGACAGAGCGAGCCTGGAAAGGTGTTCGTGACCGACATCACCTACCTCCCGATCGCCTCCGGCGAGAACGTCTATCTGTCATGCGTGAAGGACGTGGCCACGCGTGAGATCGTGGCGCACAAGCTGTCCGCAAGCCTTCACATGGACCTCGTCTTTCAGACGATGGAAAAACTTGAAGATCACCTCCAAGGGAATCTGCATCCCGAGGCGATGATCCATTCGGATCAAGGCTTCCACTATACACATCCGGACTACCAACAACTCGTTCGCAGCCTTGGACTGATCCAGTCCATGTCACGTCGAGGCAACTGTCTCGACAACGCACCAATTGAATCATTCTTTGGCCATTTGAAGGACTATGTCACCAACCGATCGTGTGGATCAATCGAGCAGGTCAGAGAAATGGTCGGGGACTACATAAACTATTACAACTGCGAACGCGGTCAGTGGAACCTAAAAAAGATGACCCCGGAACAATATCGGGGCCATCTAATCGCCGCATAGGACATACGGGCTTTTTATTAAACTGTCCATTTTACGGGGCTCAGTTCAAATTGGACGGGGCTACCCTAATTTTATTGAGACAATATAAAAACACCTTCGGAGTGGTACACTTTTAAAATGTGCTAGCATCGAAGGTGTTTTCTGCTTGAATAAAAACATATATCAGATTGAGTAAATATATATTACTTATATTATATAATTATTTTAAAAAAGGAAAAAATTAAAAATAAGGGTTGATTTACCTTTTATTGAATTATTATCCTTGTAAGGTATTAAACAATATTAAAGCAGAGGTGGTTTATATAAGATTTAAGATCACGCTTGTTCTAATTGCATCTCTTTTTGCTTTCTTTGTTTTCTTTAGACCAGAGAGCGAGACTAAAAGCACGTCAAATCACCTCAATAATTGGGCTGACAAAATAGTTGGACATGATCCAACTGTTTACGATGATCCCATTAAAATCGCTATTTTAGATAGCGGTATTAATAAAGATCATCCTGCTTTAGAAGATTTAAAGTTCGAAGAATACAATGCAATTTCTAAGGCTGAAGAAGCTGTGTCCGATGACTACGGGCATGGCACCGCGATTGCAGGACTAGTTGCGGGCCAAGGAGAACGAATACAAGGCATTCTAACTAATCCAATTATCTATGACGTAAAAGTATTAGATGAGAATGGTGAGGGTAAGTTAGAACCTGTCGTAGAAGGGATTAAATGGAGTATAAATAACGAGGTCGACATCATCAACATTAGCTTTGGATTTACCAAAGACTACGACGAGTTACATAAGATCATCCAAGAAGCATTAAAGCAAAATATCATCGTAGTAGCATCTTCTGGGAATAATATGGGGCTTTTTGTAGATTATCCTGCTAGTTACGAAGGTGTAATTTCAATAGGCTCTATCAATAAAGAACTTCAAATTGATGAATCCTCAGCTATCAATGGTGTGGACTACTTTGCCCCAGGAATTGATGTAGTTTCTACCTCTAAAGATAAAGACTACAAATCCTTTTCCGGGACTTCTTTTGCTTGTGCTTATGCCACGGGAGTGATTTCTTCAATCGTTTTGAAAGAAGATTATGTTCGTGGTAATCAAATATCCTCAGTCCTCAACCAGTACTTGGTCTCTACAAAAAGCAAAGACAACTCTACAGCACGTATTCTAACTCTTAACAAAAAAATATTGGAGGATTCTAAATGAAAAAGTGGTTTACTAAATTTCTACTTGTAGTTTTTACTAGCGGCGCGTTATTGACGCCGTCACAAGGAGCAAATGCAGAAGGTAATGTGAAGGTAGCTGATGAATCCGATTACTCTATTCAATCGCTTCAAGAAGGTGATGAAGAAATCGTATTCAACTATGAAAACAGCATTGAAAATGAGTATGAAGAAGATTCAAAAACCATCTATACTGTTGATGTAGAAGATGAATTTAACATTCATAACGAGAACTTTGAAATGACTGTTTCTGAGTCTGATAACGAAATGACTGTTTTCTCTCAACTAGACAATGGGAGTACAAAACTTTCATCTGAGTTTTATGTAAATATTGAAACTGGTGAAACGTATGTAACTGAGACAGTACCGAATTCAGAAGGTGGAAACACTACTAAAGTTTATGATATTGCTTTTACTGATATCGAAGGCGAAGAGTTCAAAGCAACTCTTATTGATCGTGACAGTGACGATGTATATAATATCAATACAATTGATGCAAAAGCTTCTGCAATTCCAGTGTTAGCTATCGTTCTCCAAATGGGCGCTAGATGGGCTATTAAGAAGTATGGTCAACGTGCATTGATCAGTGCTTTTGGAAAATACGCGTTGAGCAATGCAATTAAAAATGTTCCGAGTTTGGTAGTAAAGAGTAAGCATCTTCAAAGTCACACGGGAACATGGGCCAAGTTTAGCACTAACAGTCAAGCAACTGCTAAGTCGTGGATTAAAGAAGCTCTACAAAAAGTTTCAGTCTCAAACTTTCAAATTAATAACAATGAAAAACTATCCTTCAGATTTGATGTAAGTATGGGTAGAAAAGTTGGAACTAAGGGTGAAACAAAAATTCGAATTGTGATAGGATATGATGGAAAAATATGGTCAGCATTCCCGGTCAAGTAACTTTTAACTACGATTTTATCAGTGATAGTAATTCGATCTCCAATAAGTCTGCTAGAAATGTACCTACTATCCTCTCTGTAGAAGCGGATTTCACAATTGAAATCAATCAAGAAGTTTATTTTCAAGCTGAACTTCCTATTTTAGAATTCTACAAATCTTTATACAGATGGAAAGAAAACTTGAGCTCAACTTCTACCCCTGAGTTTCATTATTACTCCGTTGAACATGCAGACTATGATAACGGAGCAATTATTTCGATGATTCCTTTCTCAGATAAAGGTAGAATCAAGTCAATCTGGGCAAAACTTGATGTTTATAATGTTTTTGACCTTGATTATCTGGTTAAAAGTCTATTAGATTTAGAAAGTAGCTTGAAGAATGATATCGAGAACTTCTATGGCATCGATATGAATAAGTTCATAAAACATATACCTTTTACTCTTGCCCCAGATGATAATGAATACAGTTAATAGATTTTATACAAAAACTCTTTGAAGAACCGGAAAAAATGGTTTCTCAAAGAGTTTTATTTGTCTAATTTTTTATACTTACACCTCCATCAATATTACACACAATCCTTTAAAACCATTTAAAACATTATTTAATATAATATCGAGTCTTATCGATTTTTTCGACAACTCAAATATACGTAAAAATGTAATGAAATTTATTTATACATAATTTTTTTGAAAATTCACAAAAGCTATTCATACTCATTGTCAAAAATATAAATAGAATAATGTCGGTGATATGATATGCTCCCCAATAGGTAGACAGATGAAATAACAAATCTGTTTATCTATTGGGGAGTGTTTTTTTATGGCGAGAAGTCGGCATTCGATTGAACAAAAACTGAGTGCACTACGTATGATGGAAGAAGGAACATGCACCTGGAAGGAAATCGAGGAGGCTCATGACGTCTCTATGAATACCCTTCAGTTGTGGAAAGTGAAATTCGATACCGGTGGGATCGATGCGTTGAAGGAGTCGAAGACATGGAAACATTACACCAAGGAACAGAAGATCGCGGCCGGACGTGACTATCTCGATGGGTTCACTAAAATGGAGGTTCTCTCCAAATATCATATTAGTAGTTGGTCGGTTCTATATCGGTGGATCAAGAAGTATACTGGTCATAGCGAGTTAACAGATTCGAGAAAAGGGATGGATCGAGCTATGGCCAAAGGGAGAAAGACAACATTCGAGGAACGCATGGAGATCGTCAGGTATTGCCTGGACAACGGACGGAACTATCAACGGACGGCCGAGATATTCGCCGTGTCGTACCAGCAGGTCTATGGCTGGACGAAAAAATATGACGCCGACGGCGTGCACGGGCTCGAGGACCGGCGCGGACGGACAAAGCAAGAAGAGGAACTGACCAACGAGGAGCAGCTTGAACGTCGCATCCAACAGATCGAGCGGGAGAACGAGCGCCTTCGGGCCGAGAACCTGTTCCTAAAAAAGTTAGAGGAGATCGAGAGGAGAGGTTGATCAGCCAGATCCGGCTACAATTGCGTTACACGGCCATCAAGGAAATGTCGACAAGCGACACGTTCCCGGTCGTGCTCTTATGCGAGATCGCGCAGGTCTCACGGGCCGCCTATTATAAATGGTTAAAACGTACCGTCTCGGTACGCGAGGAAGAGAACTTGAGTCTACTGGAGGACATCCGTCTCCTCTACGACCAGGTGAACGGGACCTACGGGTATCGACGGATCACCATGACGGTCAATCGGAGACGACGCCAGCATGGCCTACCGGCATACAACGAAAAGCGGGTCTATCGTCTCATGCGCATCCACGAGATCCGTTCGGTCATCCGCCAGAAGCGAAAACGGTACAAAAAGTCTTCCCCGCAGCATGTGGCCGAGAACCTGATGAACCGAGAATTCAGCGCGTCCCGACCGGACGAGAAATGGTGCACCGACGTCACCGAGTTCAAATATGGCGCCGGGAGGAAGGCGTATCTGAGCGCGATCATCGACCTCTATGACGGCTCGATCGTCGCCTATCGCATCGGGAAATCCAACAACAATGGGCTCGTCTTCCAGACGATGATCCCAGCGATCGCGGGGCTCCGTACAGGAGCGGGTCCGATGATCCATAGCGACCGAGGATTTCAATATACATCGAGAGGGTTCAAACGCATGGTGGAAGACGCAAAACTGACCCACAGCATGTCTCGCGTCGGACGTTGTCTCGACAACGCCCCGATCGAGGGTTTTTGGGGTACCCTGAAAGTCGAGATGTACTACCTGCGTGAGTTCCAGGCCTATAGCAAACTCACGTCGGCCATCGAGGCCTACATATCGTTCTACAACCATGATCGTCTCCAGAAACGACTAAACGGCTTGAGCCCTGTCGAATACAGGGCTCAAGCCGCCTAGGTTGGTTTTCATTATTTACCCTGTCTACTTGACGGGGAGCAGTTCAATAGACACATTGGTATCTTTTAGATATTTTATAAATTCGGTCACGATTCATATCTGTTCAACCATTCTTTATACACGCACCACATAAGTTTCGACGCGCCAACTTTCTTAAGCGTTGTTCTGACGCTCCGTGCCTCCCGTAAGGGGAAGCGGTGCGATGAGCGACTTCGCCACAAGGCGTTAGACGCTCACGCATGAGCCCGGATCACCATTCCTTCTCCCATGCCCCGTCTTCAGAGACTCCCCAATCCTCGAAGCGATACTTGATGAGCCAATGCACATGCATCACTTCATATTCGAATACACCCTTCGATAGCTCCGAGACGACGAAGCTGACGTCCCCATCCGCCACTATCCATGTCCCATATAGATACACGATCTTGATGGGACACTCTTCCGCATCCAGATAGATCACCACGCGGAAGTAAGGCGAGTTCCGTCCTTCATCGAACCGGACGACTTTCTCGACGCAATGTTGCCTGTCGACGACACGCATCCACTCGGGGTGTTCCATCAGTTCCGAGAAGACGGTCCGAACGAACGGATCCAATCCCGCGAACGCATAGTCATCAAGCAGCCCCTCATCCATCACGTCTCACCCTTTCCGGTTCTTTATAGAACGATTCCCCGTCCAGAGCCAGTTCAGTCCTTGTTCATGAACCTCCAGAAATGAAGACTTTTAAAAAATGTATACAACTATCCCTTTTTCTTATGTACGACGATTCCGTCGAATCATATTGGTATTAAAAAAGACGGTGAGGTGGGTCAAGCGTTCTCCTTCCTTCACATCACAAAGAAGATCCATGCTCACAAGTTTTAAGTCGTCAAATTCTTCTTGAAGCCGGTCAGGAAGGCGTCGAAGCAATACCTCCGTCATCTCGTCCATTGTCTGTTGATCTAGTTGGTAGCTGTCCATCTGAATCATCCTCTCCTGCTGATAGCCTCATGATACCTCGTATCCATGTAAGCAACATCTCGCCTAATTTCACGTAAGCCCTGGTGTTGTTTCAAACAAGCCCTAGGGCTTGTTTAGAAAACATGATCATTTTCAATAAACAAACCGCGTTTTTACTTCTATCGTTTCATCAAAAAAACTCTTTACGAGACACGTCAAAATACTATCCTATATCTACGCACGAACCACTCCGTTTTCGTCATACGAAAACGACCCTTTCCCGGATCCCGCTCTATGGATCCAGGCGATAGCAACGTGAGTCGCCCGTCCCGTCAAAGAAAAACGTACGTTTTTCGTCCTTGCCCTTACCGGACGGACCGGGACCGGTCCCCCGGCCCCACTCCATTCCATTCAACCCATGTAACCTCGCTGTTTCATACTGACGTATGACTCGTCCGCACCGAGGATGAGATGGTCGAGCACCGGGATGCCGATAAGGTCCCCGGCTTCATGTAACCGTTCGGAGACAAGGATGTCCTCCCGGCTCGGGGTCGGGTCTCCGCTCGGGTGCTGATGACAGACGATGAGACATGAGGCATTGTTTAGAATCGCGCATTTGAAGACTTCCCGTGGGTGTACAACGCTCGAGTTGACGCTCCCGACGTGCGCCCGATGGACACCGATGACCCGGTTTTTCGTGTTCAGCATGATGACGAGGAACACTTCACGGTCGTCGTCCCCGATGAACGATGACCCGATTTGTCGGGCGCTGTCCGGAGAATGGATGATGGCGTGCTCGAGGGCGACCATTTCCTCGCGAACCTCTTGCTTGATACGGATGACCTCGATGATGGCGGATAGTTCCATGATGGTTTGTCCCCTTTCGGATAAGCTGACCTCAGAACGAACACCGTTGTGCGTCCTGTTGACGGGAACGAAGCGAGCGTCGGGAGACGGTGCAAGGGCGACCGCAGGGAGAGCCTCAAAAAAATGCGTAGAGCGCTTACAGGACCTGGCTTCCGTAGCCAACGAGCGAAAAGCCTCGCTTTGAGCCAAAAGCGAAGGAAGACGGGCCGAAGGGTGCGTCATTTTTTTGACGTCCCTTGCACCGACGACCAGCGAGCTAGAGTACGGAAACAGGACGCACGGATTACCATTCATGAAATATCCTGTTCAAAACAGATAAAAAGAGTATAAAATAAGAACAAACGTTCGTTTTTTATTAGGAGGGTGATTTTTTATGACGATGTATCGCGATCGGGGTGAGCTGAAATGGATTCCGTTCCTCATGCCCGAGCACAAGGCGCTGCTGACGAAGTACTATAAGGAGATTCAGAAGATTGAGATGCCCGATATCGACGAACAGGTCCTATCAGTTTATGAGAAGGTGTTGAATGACGCAATTTTCAGCGGGGATATGGTGGAGGTGAAATATGTGGAGGAGCGGGAGATGAAACGGTTCAAGGGTTTTGTCCACCGGACGAACTACATGGAGCGGACCGTCGAACTGGCCAATCAGCGGGACGGTATCATCCATGTGCCGTTCAAGGCAATCATTCACGTGGAACAATCGATGGACTAACGCCCTAGCGGTTGTAATTGACGTAAAATCCCTTGTTGGTTTTATGGTGGTATGTGGAACCAGAAGAGAACGGGAACACGCTAGCCTAAAGGTGTAGTATATCAATCTTGAAAATATAAAAAGCATTAATCACTCCCATTTAAATGCTTTGGAGGTATTATCAAGGCTCTTTTTTTATCTAAGTAAATTGTCGTATACTGGAAACAGAGAATGTAATAATTGTTTGACCACTTTCTAATCATACTCAGATATCATTAGCGTGTGCTTTTTCATACTAGAAAGCCTACAACAACCTATGCAAAATAAATAACGGAGGAAAAAAGTATGCTCTTTTCAAAGCGAAACAGCCAAAAAGAAATTGAGATATTCCCTTATGACAACACTTTACCAGACCGTCTTCGAAAACAACTCTACCATTTATTGGTGGAGGTTTATCAGATTGAAACCCGTCGTGGTTATGCGACAGAATCTAGCGCACTATACCTCTTGAACCAACCGAATCTATTCGCGGATGTTCGACAATATATTTGTGCTGAGCATGGTCTACTTGATTTTTCTGATGCTCCAGGTTACGGAAAAGATTTCAGTGATCCCATTTCAGCCTGTCTAAAATTTTTATTAAGTTGCATTGAGAGTGACTGGGTCGTCGATATGATTGAGCTACTCTTTAGATTCGCTGTTGATTTCAGTTTAGCTGGACCCGAAACGATTAAGACCTTGAACATGAGATTCCGGGAGAACGGTGTCGGACTAGAGTTTGTGGAGGACCAATTCATCAAAATTGACTCTACCATACTCCACACGGAGGCAATTAAGCCAGCACTCACACTCATGCATAACGCCCAATTCGCAGGACCTTTGAATGAGTATTTGGAGGCACACGGACAATACCGTGACGGTGACAACAAAGCTGCTATCACTTCCGCTGCTAAATCGTTCGAGAGCACGATGAAGACTATTTGCCAAGTCAATGGCTGGTCAACAGGAAAGGGGACAGCCGCCGCACTCATTCAGGCACTCTTTGACAATCAGTTCCTTCCAAGCTATTATCAAACGCAGCTCACCTCTCTTCGGGCGACGCTTGATGGACTGCCTACAGTCAGAAATAATAACACAGGACACGGGCAAGGCCCGACGATTGTCAATACTCCGGATTACCTGACCCAATACGCTCTCAACCTCGCTGGGGCGAACATCACCCTTTTGATTAAAATATATAATGAATCTCAGAAATAGCTTGATTATCTGCAATTATACGTCGTCCTCAACACTGTGAAATGGAGGCTAATTACATGGAGTCTAGAAATAAAAAAGCAATCCTACAAATAAAGCGGACTATAAAAGATATTAAAAATTATCAAAATGATTATTTTTATGCAAATGTTTTTGAAAATTTTGCATCGACTCTTAATAAATATGCGCTTCAACTAGACTTACCTGGTTTTAAGTTTGAAGAATTTCATTACTCCGTATCTAAAAAAACTATCAATGAGAATGGGTATCGATCATTGCTACACTATGTAGAAACGTTGGAGGAAGAATTACCTCAAGCTTATACAAACCATACAGATAATAATCGTCCCCCTTCAAAAACAGATGCTCAAAAAGTGTTTATAGTTCATGGAAGAGACACGACTTCCTTAATCGAAACGGAGCTGATACTTAATAGAGCAGGATTGAAGCCTATAGTTTTAAGTAGACAAATAAACAGTGGGTTGACGTTGATTGAAAAGTTTGAAAAATACGCTGACGTTTCCTATGCGGTGGTTTTACTTACACCCGATGATGTAGGAGCTTACGTTGAAGGGAATATTCAGCCAGATTTAAAGTTTAGAGCAAGGCAAAATGTACTGTTCGAACTAGGATTTTTTTATGGGAAATTGGGAAGATCGAATGTAACCTGTTTAATAAAAAACAATGTTGAAAAACCGAGTGATATTGATGGGATAGCCTATATCCCGTTTGATAAATCTGTGGCTGAGATTGAACTTCACTTACTTAAAGAGCTAGGTGCCGCGAATATGAATGTAGAGTCTCTTTGGTAGAATCTAACTTTTATCTAAAGCTTACATCCTGCCTTTCAAAATGTACCGACTTCAGCTCAAATTGATGAACGAATTTAAATATCGTATCTACAAATTTGATACTTCTAGAGAGATTAAGCACAGCTAAAGTCCACGGTTATAGGAGAGAAAAAATGAATTTATTTATTGTTGGAAATGGATTTGATTTAGCACATTTTTTACCTACTAAGTACGAGAACTTTCATACATATTTAAAAAACACTTATCCAGGAGCTTTACAGACTGACCTTTCTTTTGATATATCATCAATCACTCATCCAGATGGTTCCGAAATCTTTGAGGCTAATGAAGTCGTTGCTTTCATAATAGATATTATATCCGAAGCAGAGACTAACGGTGACAAGTGGTGCGATTTAGAGAACAGTTTAGGAAAATTAGATTTCGAAAAATATTTTGATGAAATGTCCTATCTTTACGATGAGGCCGATGATGATTTTAATGAATTTCATAGGGCATATGATTATGAAGATGTTTCAAGTAATTTTCACGATGTGATTATAAAAGTAAAAGACTTATTTGCAGAATGGATTAATTCAATAAAAATATCAGACGTTAAAGCAAAACAAACTTTCAAAGAAATATTGGATACCTCAAATGACTATTGTATTAACTTTAACTACACTAGGGTATTGGAAGATATTTACGGAGCAAAAAACGTATTTCATCTGCATGGACAGCAAAATAGTGAAATAATTATCGGTCATGGAATCAATCAAAATGAAGACAGTCGCTATATTGGCACTGAAGATGCGTTGTGGGAAATCCATCACGCCCTAAAAAAAGATACCAGTAAAGTAATTGAGCATTGGAAATCACTATTTGATTCATTGAATTTAGTAGATAAAATATATTCTCACGGCTTTTCATTTTCTGATGTAGATTTGCCATATATTAAAAGAGTTTGTGAAACTGTTAACACTGAGTCTGTCACGTGGTTTTTGAATGACTTTGAAGAGAGTATCATTAGAGAAGAATACATGAACCGGATTAGACGATGCGGATACAGAGGTGCGTTCTCTGCATTCAGTTTATAAACGAAAAACTGAATAGTTGGCACTTCTCCACTACCTAATAAAATCAAGCTTGAAAAATGTCATTTGTTCATATTGTATTCCTCAAGTATTATTGGGCGAGCCTACAGTTTTGTCTTCTGATAGTTCTCTTGCGCTTCATATAATGACACTCTGAAAAGGCTATAGATTCGTTAAACATTTTACATATACAATAATTAAGAGGATGTATACATTTCGACGTCGAATGTATACATCCTCTCTAGAATTACTTACGGTTACTTGTATTTGCTAATCAAATACGGGAAAATGTAAACGAGGTAATCAAGTGTATTTTATGTCTTATATATTTGTATACAATAAATGATAAAGCGGTGAATCTTATGCAGTCAAATGAAATTAAAGTGACTTCCTTTCGCGTCTCACAAGAGGTTAAAGAACATATTCAACGCCTTACAGAACAACGACAGCTGTCTACCAATCAATTGTTCGAGGAATTAATCACTTTATTTGATAAACAGTCTCCAGACCCTTTAGTCGTCGAGGAGAACGCATCACTCGAAGCAGCACTGAATCAAGTCCTTGCCCTGTTCAATGAACGAGCCACTCGACTAGAAACGCAACAAAAAGAACATGAGAGAATCAACGCGCGCTATAAAAATACCATTCAAGACCTTGAACAAAGCGTAATTGCAGAAGCTGAACGACTCCAAGAAGAGTATGAGCAAAAGGTGTCGTCACATGAAATTGAAGTCACTCAATTACAAGATCAAATCAGCCAACTGATCACGGAAAAAAAACATGCTGAAGAAACGTTGGATACAGAACGGAACTCATTTAAAGAAGAGTTAAAAGATCAGAAGAGAACAGTTTTTCATCTAGAGGGTGAACTGAAGACGCTCGAGCAAGAGCGTAGCCAGCTCAACCGTCAAAACCAGAGCCTAATGGACTCGCTTGACGAGTTGAAGGCACGGACGAGACGAAGCGACCAACTCGAAGAGGAGAATCAAAAACTTCACCTAGAAGTGCAGCTCCTCCGTCGTGAAAAAGAGGCGTTCGAGAACCGGTTACAGGAACAGATCGAGCTCGCGGTCCTACGTGAGCGAAACAAGCTATCGGATAGTGACTAATATGAAAAAAGTACCCAAGACACGTCATACTTCGACGAAGATTGGGTACTTTTCTGTCTTAATGATAAAACATCGTATGTTTATGTGTCATACATGTGTTGATCGAGCACATTTAAATCATGTGGACGTATTGTCTTGAAAAACTTTCGAATCTGGCTTCTTTTCACGACTTCATACCGCTTCAAATATATACAAAAGTCTAGGAGGGTATGCTGACGAATAAGTGTTTGCTGTTCCTCTTGATTTACGATGTACAGTTCAGCGTCTGTGATGACTTCTCGAATGTCCGCGTCATCGCTACATATCAATCCAGCGCTGATCAATCTAGCGGCAGCAAGACTGTGGATTTCACCCAAGTCGCTCGTATGTTTGAGTGGCCGTCCTTCTCTGATTTTCTTTTCGTCCAATTGTTGAAACGCAAGGCGAACTTCTGTCAGATAAACGAGATAAAGGTCATAGAGTTCATCCGTCGCAATCGATGCTTCCGATTCAGGATCGAACAGCACCCACTTCCCGTCGTGGATGAACGCGTCGACACTTTCTCTTACCGAAGATGTCTTGAGTTCATTCAAGACCTCCACATGGATAAGGACTTGTCCATACAGGCTACTGATCCAATCGAAGACGTCGGCTTGTCGAAAACTTGCCGCATGAATGATGATGTTCGCATCGATGAACACCGGCTCCTTAATCATGGGGGGTGTCCTCTTGTATACGACTCATTTCATCTTCCTGGAACGATCGAGCCAGATCCGGTCTGTAGACGGAGAGTTTGTTGGCAGCATTCAGTCGCGTCATGTTCTCCGCCTCGACCGCCTTGACCACGACTTGTTCATAGGCGGGGAACGATTCAAAACGCTGGGCTTGATCCAATGGGCTCGGAGCGATTCCTATACGGTTCCGTTCCTCACGCCAATCGGATTCCTGTTCACTCAAGTCAGAGAATCGATAATTGAGTTCTCGGAGTCGTCGGACGACCGAGACGTATGGCACTTGGGCCATATCTGCCAAATAGATGATGGCGGACTTCGTATCATAGCCGTCCTTCAGCTTCTCCCAGACTTCTTTTGTCGTACTCTTCGGCAGCATGATCGCAGCGGCGAACCGGTCGGCCGCCCGCTCGTGTTCGAATCCATCGACCTGCCATTCACTTGCTTCAGACAAGTGCCATAGTTCATGAGCCGCGGTAAAGTAACGCATGCGCAGCGGTTGGTAGGAGTTTAATGCGATGAACTCTTCTCCTGACATATGCTTGATGGCGACACCGTAATAAGAGTCGTCCTCGACATATTGAAAGATGAGGTTCGCGCGTTTGGCCAACACCTGTTCAATGTAAGCTCCAATGAAGACGTGACTATCAATGACTTGCTCTAAAAAATCGGCTGCGAACGCTTCTGCCGTGTCTTCAGCAATTCGTGTTGACGGCTTCATCTTTGCTCACTCTTGAGACCAATATAGTCTTCCACCGCAAATTTCAGACGCTCAAGCTCCATTTTGGACCGTCGATTTGAGAGGGTCCCGCGCAACTCGACCGTCATGCGCTCGTCTCTCATTGAAGCGTCGGTCGTCAACTCGTTGACCGATACACCTAATACCTTCGCGATAGCAACGATACGTTGTGGTTGGATGACACGGCTCTCATTCAGCATATGACCGACCAGTGCCTTGCTGACCCCGATTTTTTGGGCTAACCATTGCTGCGACTTTTGATTATCCTGTAGCCATAATTTTATATTATTCACGATGATTGTATTTGAGTTCATGAAACCACCTTCTTTCAAAGCAATTATAACACCCCTTGTAGACAACCACAAAATTAAAAAATAAAAAAGTATACTTTGAGCTTTTAAGATAGAAAGAAAGGAATAATAGGCCATGGTTCTAAAAAAACAATTGTATTATTATGATAGATATATGTATGGAATCTGACATGGTAAAATATTCTATATCAAAAAAATAAGGGGATGATTAAATAATGATTGAGGAATTACAATTACATCGAAGAGAAGTCTTAAAAAAGTATTATAAAAACCCTCTTTATAAAACAAAAGAAACTAAATCATTTAGGTTCTTTTTTTACGGAGCTATCTTCTTTGCTCTGTTTTATGTGTCGACAACTTATATTTTATACTTAAAAATCACTTGGCTTTTAATTTTGTCTTTATCACTTTTAATAATATCAAGTGTAATAATTTACATTTCAAATTCATTCTTAGACAAACACATTCTAATTTCAAATATATTAAAAAATCAATTTACCAAGGACCAACATATTGATTACCTTGAGAACCTATATGGAGACATAAATTCAGAACATCTATCTAAATTGAGTTCTATAATTTTTGAAAAAGCGCAAAAGAAAAGAAAAAGTATAGTTATAAGTTTTAGCTCACTTTCTATCATCATTCCATTCATTGTTACTTTTATTAATTTGCAAAACAGTTTCAAATTAGAATGGTTAATGGTATCAGTAATTTTACTTATTATCATTTTTCTAACAGTAAGAGTTTTAACAAAAAAAGTAGAAAGCGTATTGAATAAAGAAGCAAATGAGTTGGAGGAATTAGCAGAAATTTTAAGAGAAGCGGCTATATTTATAGATCGAAGGAGAATAGTACCTATTGAAATCCATCGATTAAAAGAACAGGCATTTCCTGAGTACTTACCCGTAATGTCTAAAAAAATTAACCACTTAAAAATGAAGATTACTATTGTTGATAAAAATAATCCTCAAGAATAGTTCGAAATCTAATGGTGTTTAAGTGAAAGGGATTCGATTTCGTTATAACAACGCATTCGAATCCCTTTTTTTAGTTAGATCTATTTAAATAGTTGCTCAAAGCACGCCGAATAATTTCATCTGCAGAGACATGTTCTGCCTTGGCTTTTTCAGTTAATCCAACATATAGAGGGTCGGTCAAATCATCAAATCGGATTTGGACTTTCATCGGTTTGATTGTTGTGGCATCCCCTTCAATGACACGTTGCTCTTGACGCTCAATCAGCATGCGCTTTACTTCACGCAGTTCTTCACGCGTCATCTCATAGATAGTCTTGTCTCCTGAAGCTGTGTAGTACTTCTTATTCTCAAGTAACGCGAGCTTCGGATCTTCTGGCCACGACAACAACTCAGCAAGTTTTGTCGCACTGAAATCTTGCTCGAGAGTCTTCTCTAAGATGTTCGGACCAAACGTGTTCCAAAAGGCTACGAAGCGACTGACTTGAGGGTGTGACATTCCAATCTTGTTTAAAAAGTCTTTCCAAGTTCCTTGTTCTTTTTGGAACTCTTTTTTTGTTTCAGGATCACGGAATAGACTGTTCGCATGGGCAAGTATACGACACTTTTCGACAAAACTAGTCGCTTGAATCGCATCGATATGATTGTAATATTGAACGATTCCATCCATGTCCTCGGGAAGCCGTTTCGTGATGATACGCGACAATCCTGTCGCTGGGAGGGCCTGATAAGGGTTCGACACGGTCGTCGTCGCAGAGAACTCTTTCACGGCCTCGACTTGTTCCGTACGGCTATCCGTCGCTTGTTGATTCTGATTCACCGGAAGGTTGGCACTGAACGTCGAGATTTTAGGCGTATGTTTCTTTCGGTTACGTGTCATAAAGCAAGTACCTCCTGAGCAAGTAATAGATAGGCGTCTGTGGCTGGGCTCTTGTGATCAATGACGGGACGAGACTCTCGCTGCAACGTCTGAACCTTCACCGCATAAGGAATCGTCGTCAAAACAGGAATACCGACCTCTTTCCCGAGTTCTTCAAGTTCTTCGACTGTCGTGACATCCCCCTTCGAGCGGGCACTCACCATCGTAGGGATGAAGGCAGCGATATGAATGTCTTCCCGGAATCGTTTCATCTCTTCCAATTCTTCTGGTGCCGAATAGACGGCATCCATCGAGAACTTCTGCATCTGTACAGGCATCACGATGCGATCCTGAGCGACGAGTGCGCAACGGGCATAGGGATTAAGGGCAGAAGTCGATCCTGGACAATCGATGAGACAGATGTCAAACAGTTCATCAATTTTGGCGAGTTCTTCGCTGAGTCGATACTCGTACCCGATCTGGCTCGTCAGGTCACTCGGTGAGGCTGAGCGTCTCGTCGGAACAAGATAGACCGTTCCCGTCTCATACTCGCATGTCACGATGACCTGTTCGATCGGTGTATAGAATGGATCATTCTCTTCAAGCAGGCAATCGAGTAACACCTTGCCTTCATAATCGTTTGTCAGACCGAACCCATTTGTCGAAGAGGCCTGGTCGTCCGCGTCGATGACAAGGACACGTAATCCGTCGCGTGCATAGGCATGAGCCAAATTGATGGTGGTCGTCGACTTCCCGACGCCGCCCTTTCGATTGTACAATGCGATTTTCTTCATGATTCGTCTCCTCGCTTATCGTCTGTGACGTCGATGATATTGTCGTTCACGGTCCGCTCGATGATTTCCGTCAACAGCTCACTTACACTCCTGTTTTGTGCATGCGCATACTGTTGGAACTGATCGGACAGATCCGACGGGATTCGTGCAGAAAGAACCGCAGATGGTTTCTTCGGTTTTTGAAACGGGCTGACTTTGACCTTCGATACAGATTCACGTGTTTTACGGGCCTCACGGATTTGTTTGACCGTCAATTCGTCGACACCTCGAGACTCGCCGTCGATATAGAGTCCCTGTTCGACGACTTCCTCGACATTGTCGAGATACATCAGTTCAAACAGCTTGGAAGCCGGCAAGCTCGCAAGGGATGCTTCAAGTGGATGTAACGTCTCATATGCTTTGATATACCGGGATGCAAGAGAACTCGACATCGAAACGGCTTCGAGAAAACCGATCCATTCTTTTTTGTCATGCATCTCAGAACGGGCGATGACCAGCCGCTTCCCGATCTCGAATACAGAAATCGTTTGAACTTTTGAGAGCTCATTGATTTCATGGACGAGGTCTTCGACTTCTTTCGACACCGGAAGTTTTTGAACGAGTGTACTGATATTCGTCAAACCGCTCTGATATGGATGCTGCTCACTCGGCTTAATTTTATGAATGTTTCGGTTCCGTGCCTTCATGACGTCCCACCTGCCTGTTGAACGACTTGTTTGGCCAATAGTCTAAACGGTTCAGCGAGTCCCTTCGATTCCTTGGAGCGGTACTGGATGACACTCTTGCCACTATCGGCAGCTTTCTCAATGAATGTGGATCGTTTAATCATCGGAAGGATCTCTATTGCCTCCTCCTTCGCGATGGCTTCCATTGCTTCATAGTATTCTTTATCTGCCTTTAACGAAGCATCCATGGCGACAGGAAGAATTCCCGTGATGACGAGGCCCGGATTATAGAACTTCTTCACTTTTTGTATGGTCCTTACCGTACTCGCAAGTTGATCGAACACGAGCTTCTTCGGCATGAACGGGATGACCGTCATATTTGACGTCGAAAGCACGACTTTCGAGAGTTCATTGATCGATGGGACCGAGTCTAGGATGATCCAATCAAACTCATCCTCGAGCGGTGCAATCATATCTTTTAATAGAAAGAGCTTGTCTTGCTCAGAGATCAAATTGATCAACCTCGCATTTCGTTCATTCGAGGGGAGAAGACTCACGTGATACGTCTCATCGTCAAACAGGACTTCTCGGATATCGAGATTGCGTGTATGTACATCAAACATCGTCATATACTTGATCGTGTCAGATTCTTTTAACATCAACTTACTGAGTGAGCCTTGGGGATCCAAATCAATGATGAGAACTCGTTGTCCCAGCTCACCCAATGCGTAAGCCATATTCAAAGAACAGGTCGTCTTGCCTGATCCACCTTTCGATATGTAAAACGTGAGTATGTTCATCTTCTCTCCCCTTTCTCTTTCATATCATGTCACATTCACTCTTTCCATTCAACACAAAAACAGCAAAGACAATGATAAATTCAATATAAAAATGTATACAATAATGATTTGGATTTGTATACGATTTTTGAATCTAAATATTTTTTGTATATGTTTCGACGTCGAATTGTATACAGAGACATTTTTGACCTAGGTATTTATACAAAGTTCCTGTTGTGAACGTCATTCATATTTGTAGATCTCTTTTATAGAATAAATACGTGGCACATCTGAACATGCTTTAAATAATAGAAGAAGAGATAAAACCATATTCTTCTGAGTTAAAAAAATATAAATAGATTA
The DNA here is from genome assembly GCF_004337185.1 of Exiguobacterium sp. SH0S2. Classification (NCBI taxonomy): domain Bacteria; kingdom Bacillati; phylum Bacillota; class Bacilli; order Caryophanales; genus Exiguobacterium; species Exiguobacterium sp. SH0S2. The sequence continues at coordinate 18,980 of NZ_SJVB01000007.1, forward strand.
GAGAGAGTTAAATAAAGATTAATAGAATTAGAAAAAGAAGAGGGTCGCTCAAGCCAGTCGTACCAATCCTTCTGACGATTTAAGTGAAAAGAGATATTTCAAAAGCGCCATCGTTTCATTCACAAAGGTTCATTTTTTTTCAACGCTGATTTGAGAATTAAAAAACAAGAGAAGATTTAATTCAGTAAATCCTTGATTACTTAACTGTTTGGTTTGATTTTTTTCCTAAAAGTAAAAAAATGCAGATTCAGTATGCACTGATGACTTAGAACGAATGGGAAACAATACAAACAGAAGGAAACACCTGAAAGAATGGGTCATTTTCATATATACTTTCAAAAACGAACATGACAAATAGACCATCATGCGATAGCCAATTTTGCCTGGTTCTCTTTTAGTCGTTGATGGAGATAGAAGATCGGTTCTTCAAAGAACAGCTTATGGGTGCTCGAGTGGACCAAGTCCTCACGATGGTGTAGGAATGCCTGTTTTAACTCTTCGACGACCCGTTTGAATGTCTCGGCCCCGAATGTATCGCTCATCGAGAAGAGTGAATCACGGTTGACCTTGAGAGCATCAAAGTCGAAGAACTCCCCTACTCGCTTGCGCATTTCGAACCAAACGAGCTGAACTTCAGTGCGGTCTTTCTCTTTGATCTGCTTACTGTCTTGCGCAGCCGATAGCTGGACTTCAAGTAAGAGCGGTCGTGTCGCGTCTTGGACTCGTTTCTTGAGCGAGATGTTCTGTTTGACCATATTTAAGAAACGCTTACTGTCTTCAACAAGCGACACTTGAAGGAATTTGAGACCAGACATCATCTTTTGGATGGCGAGCTTATGGCCACAGTATTTAGGAAGGAATCCTTTGATCTCATCGTAGGTCAGGATGGCCTGTTCATTTGACTGGACATGAACGTCTTTTTCGACCTGGACGATTGTCCGTAGCGCGAGTCGTAACGTGTTCACATTATCAAGCGCGATTAATTCGGACAAGAGACCGTGCCAAACAGACGTATACCCGGTCTTCGAAACGACCACAGCACCGTCTACAAACAAATCACGATAGTTTTCAAGGTAATCCGTCAATTGGATTGAAATCACTCCTGGGAAGTGACGGATGACCGTCATGAGGCCATTCTGTTCGAAGGTCTTCAAGTTGTTATGTAGGGAGCGGACCGACGTACAGGCAAAATCCGCGACCATGTGGTCTTCGATGAATTCAAGCTTCCCTTGGTCGTCAGCGTAGGCGAGAATAGAGAGAATATGACGGATTCGAGACTTGGTCCATTTGAAGGCCGTGAAACAGGCCGGGATGTTATAATGATGCTGCTCATAACGATAGTGATCTGGGCGTTTCGTCCAGCGTGTCAATCCGCTCATCGCGACCAATAGTTTATTGGCGATTAAAATGTGTCGATTCGTCTCCATCATCTCTCCTACACCTCCCCTATCCTAAAATATGCTAGTTTCAGTATCCAGCTCTTTCAAGATAGTGTCAAAGTGCGTTTTCAGTACGGCATTTTGTTACCAAAATGAAAAATTCGTTGATATAAAGCCATTTTGAACCAAGAAAAATATGCGTTTTCAGTACGGTCATTTGTTACCAAAATTGATTCATCCGCTCTATAGCGCCATTGCTGTAGAGAATAGAGTAGATTTTTTTAGATGGAAAGGAGAAAAGTGTAGTTTCGGTACGGTGTTTTGTTACCAAAAACGAAAAATTGTAAGTTTGGTACGGTTGTTTGTTACCAAAAGAGAAGGAAATGTAGTTTCAGTACGGTCATCTGTTACCAAAAAAACAAAAAGAGTCTCAAAAATTTATTTTCTAAAGGGCGAGGAATCCATAAAAATGTAGTTTCGGTACGGTGTTTCGTGACCAAAATAAGAAAATGCACTTTCAGTACGGTCATCTGTTACCAAAAAACGAAAAGTGCAAGTTTGGTACGGTCATGCATTACCAAAATCGTTGAAATCTGATATAAAGGAAAGCCATATTCACCAAGAAAGGCGATTTGATTGAATATCTATCGAATCTTAAGATGAAAATTTAGGGAAGGTAGATTCAAACCAGCGCCATTTTTTAAGAAGAATGAGAGGAAAGTGTAAGTTTGGTACGGTACAAGAGAAGATATAATTCAGGATGTCCGACGATACTCGACATCATTGGACGTGTTGGTTCCAACTTCACTGTTAAATTCGAATCGTCGTGATTCATGTGAAACAATGAAGTAGATTAATTAAAAAAGAACCCAGTCTATCTGGGTTCTTCGCGATAACAGTTATAATAGTAACGTGTCCGAATGACCTGGCAATTCCCAAGACTCCAACGGATAGAAGGTGAAGAAGTAATAATCGCCGGAACGGTGCCAATCCTTCAGGATGAAATCATGTTCCTTGATTCGATCCAGATTCAACTCAAGCTCTTTCAGGTTGTCGGCCTTTCGGACCTTGTTGAATCGAATCGAATAGGTGAACTGACGCCAGTGCCTTCGCACCGGTTGTTGCTCCCCTGTCTGAATGGAGCTCATGCGCTCTTTTTGTAGGACGAAGGCCAGATGATAGGCGAAGCTGCCTTTCAATTGTTCGATCTGTTCCCCGTAGATGCTGACAATCTGTTGTTTCAACAGGTCGTCGTAGATTTCCTCACTGACCGTGACGATGACTTGACTCTCGGCTAATGTCGTCGCATTTTTAATGGTCACCGAGGAGAACAGGCCTCGGATGAAGAAGTCCCCGTCCTCGTTGTGTCCTGCGACCCGATAATAACCGAGCTTCATGAGACGTTGCGTCGTCAAATCGTAGCTTTTCCCACTATCGTTCGCATACAGCTTCTTGACGAGCTGCGAGAGCGGGAAGATAATTTTCCGGCTTGTCTGGAACGTCATGTCCCGATACGCCAGAATCTCTGTGAAGGCCTCGAAGTCTTTCGAGTCAAGGTCCGGCACTTTCCCGTTCAATTCTTGGATGAATTCTTTGCTGACGAGGACCGAGAGATGGTCGGGAATCCCCTTCTTGTATTTCGGGATGACCGTGTCATAGTTTTGAAGCTCGAGATTCAGCTGCGACGCTTCGTTCAGTTTCTCATCCAACAGGTCTGTCTGGTTCTTGATGCGGTCGGACATACCGAAGAACGGGATATCGACGGCGAGAGTCGGAGAATGGTGCGCAGTCGGTTGGTTGAGATCTACCTCTTTGGCGACCTCCCATAGGATCATCAAAACATCCGTCTTGAGTGAGGTCTTCTTCTGATTCACCGTCTTTTGGGACCAGTAAGGATACGTATGGATTAACAGATTCGGATTCTCAGCCCATTCTTTCAATTCTAGGATGCATTGTTGCATATAACTTTCGATGGTTTTCACGTGAAACTCTTTCAGGAAGGCTTCAGGGCCGACCAAATGATGATATGCGGTAATCATCTCGAACCGGGCACGCAATTCTTTCTTCGGGCCACGTCCCTCTTCGTAGTTTCGGATGGCAGCCTGCACCCATCGCTTCTTTAGCTTGTTGAATGAATGATAACGTATCTTCTTATAAGAAGCCTCTAGATTTTCGAATTGATAGTGCTCCTGATAAAGTGTCGTGACGAATTCCTGGATATCAAAGATAGACACGCTGTGGAGAATCTCCTCCATACGATGCCTTTGAATAGCCGTGACCGCTTGAGAAATGATGAGTTGTTGCGAGCGGCCATTGGAGGTTGATTGAGTCTCCATATTGATCACCTCTTCTAAGGATAAATATAGCACAAATTAAGGCATATTTTTTTATTCAATTAAATTATTTCAAATACCGTAGTTTTCATATAAGTGTGCGCCGGCGCACACTTTTGGAATATAAATATTGTGGACAAGGCGATTTCTTATTCTTTCACTCTGTCTTCGACAATAAAAGAGAATAAAGATGCTTGGCAAATAACTAAGCATCTTGATGTGTCAGCGCTCTTGAATTATTTTTTAGGATTATTTAAAACAATTTGATCGGTTTTAAATCAAAAGTGGGCTTAGCATGTGTTTGAGACATAACAATGTTTAGACTCTCTTTTTTTTAGGATGTCCAAATTTGTTAGTTCATGATACATAAAAGCATTTAGAAAAGTGTGCGCCGGCGCACACTTTTGTGGATTGTTCAATTATAATAACGTTTATAGTTTTTTGAAGAATCAACTCATGTTAAAAATCAACCCGATTCGACTGAACATCACGTCTATGCTGATAAAGTTTATTTTTGTATCTTAGAACGTTGTAATACTTTAAAAAATGAGAAGCTTAAGTATTATAAGCAGCACTTATGAAATATATAAAAAACCGTCAAAAGATAAAGAAACCATAGATTTATCTTTTGACGGGAAGTTTCAAAATACCTTATTCAGTTATATGTTTGTTAGTGAAGACTTTGTCCGTTATGAGCATTAGGACTTTCGTATAAATAGTTAATTACATTCCATTTTTCTTAAAATCATTATTCAAGCGTTGTTCAATCAAATCATAAAACGCTATATTTTCTGATTCAGTCAGGCTAGAAATAAATTTAGGGACAATGATTGCCTCGTTCGTTTCATAGTATAAAAAGAAGTGACCATCGTCTTCACCAACGACCTTAATTGAATCCCATGGCACATCAGTTTTTTTGATCCCACTTTTAAAAGAAGAGCTTACGTGAACCCCGGTTTCATCGAGCTGCAACGTCACATCCCGTGGCCATCTTGTATCATTTTTATACGCAGATTTGAGTTTGCGAAGCGTGACGAAATCGTAATACTTTCCGATGAACGGTCTCAATAGAATGACGGGGATAATGGCTAAACATACTACGATGAGTTTAAATATATTCTCCGAATTCAAATAGAGAGAATAAAAATAGAGAGACATCGGCAATATGATATGGAGAACAATAAAGCCGAACAAGAAGACCATCATGGCGAGTGCGATGGTTGTAATATTGTATCTAGCTTTATGATGCTCGGTCCTCTTTAAAGAGTCTTTCTGTAAGGCCATAAAGTCTTCAAACGTCAATTGATATTTTGTATCCATCCTACAGCTCCTCTTCTTCCATATAAATAAAATTTACTTACATAATGCTAACCTAGGTCAACCGTAACAGATTATTTACGTTATTTTCCAGCGATATGACTTTAATCATATTTTGTATAAAGAGTGTACATATCTTTATTTGTTAAAGAATGTGGGCACTATCAGGTAGGTATACAGTGACAAATACTTATTATCATTTCAAATAAAGCAGTTTTTGAAGTTCAGAAAAGAGCTTAGTTTGATTTATGAAATAAGCTCTGTTTCATGGGGACAGTCTAATGAAAAGTGCCTCGATTTCTATGCGGCGATTAGCTGGCCTCTGCATTGTTACGGGATCATCTTTTTTAAGTTCCATTGTTTGCCTTCGCTGTTGTAATAGTCGATATAGGCGTTAACCATTAAACGAACCTCGGTGAGGTTCAGTGCCAATCGCTGGTCGACAAGGTCCTTCAGGTGCTTGTAATGAGACTAGAACGGTGCGTTGTCCAGACCGTTCCTACGACGTGACATAGACTGGACCAATCCTAGCCCGCGAATCTGCGATTGGTAGGCCGGATAAGTATAGTGAAACCCTTAGTCCGAATGGTCATCGCATCAGGATGTAAGTTCCTTTGGTGGTTCTCTTCCAGCTTCTTCATCTTCTGAAAGACGATGTCTATGTGAAGGCTCGTCGACATATGGTGCGCCACGTCCTTCACATAAAAGAGATAGACGTTCTGCTACTTTCGTGTCGGGAGATAGGCGATGTCCGTCACGAAAACCTTGCCCGGCCTGGCTCGTTTTGGTCGAACTGACGGTTCAGACGATTTTGAAGCTTTTAAATGTTCAATCCTCAAACCCCTCCGTAAAAGTTTCAAGTCCAACTTTTACGGAGGGGTTTAGTAGAAAGTGCTTTTATTTATACGGTTTGAAAGGCAAGTCAATTTTTATTCATCGTTTAAGTTTCACGCCATTTATATTATCAGTTGTAATAAGCTATGGATTTCTTGCTGTCCGCATCAACTTAAATTCGAGCTTCAAATAAATTACTTGCTAATAGTTAAAGAATCAACTTAAGAATTGTCCGTGTCTATTGTTTGCGGCGATTATGTCAGAGGATAAGTATTGATTGAGCAGGTCCCGAAGCTTTTGTTTCTCAGCCTTACTTATTCTAGCATCGCTAATAGGGACGATTACTCCCTCTTTAGATTCAAGATAGTATAAAAACAGACGAGTTTTGTCGTTACCCAATCTTTCAATAGATTTCCAACTAACCTTAGTGATTTTTTTAATTTGATTATTGATTGAGTGGATTTCTATTCCAGTTTCTTGAAAGTGCAAAATTAAATCTCGTGGAAAGCTATTGTCTTTTTTTAAAACGAACCTATAAATTAAGAGCCTCACAAAATCGGAAATTTTGCTTATAGCCGGCATCATCAATACAATAAATAAAACGGATCCAAATGCTCCCAGGATAGGAAGTATGTCATAAAATGAACTTGTCGAAGAAGTCGGTTTAAATAGAAGTGAAGCAAGGAATAACCCAATCCAATATACAATGAAAATTGTTGCGATGATTAAGGTGGTCTTTTTTTGTCGACGAGACCTTGTTTTATTTAAATAATCCTTTTGTAGTGCGATAATGTCTTCATAAGTCAATTGGTAGTTAATAATCATTAAGATTCTCCTATTTTCATGTCATTATTTTTATAATCACTTATGATTAATTTTTTCTGAAATCTAATACAATGTACTAAGTCTAAATACGTTTTGTTATTTACATTTGATGCATTAGGATTCCGTTATATTCTGAAGAAAAGTTCTCCTCACTAGATATAAAATTATATCTTATTTGAAAGTAACATAGTTCTGTTCTTTTCATAAACAACTTACCTTCATATAAAAATCCATAACATACATTTTAAGTTCGTTTCACTACCATCCCAGCGGCTCCTTAAGTCCAAGTACCTCTATAATCTGGTGAAGATAATTATTGAAAGGTATTTAAAAAACAAACCCCATGAAAGCTAGAATTTCATGGAGTGTTGATCTTTTGAGTTTATTTAAATAATATTTGGCAATCCCAAGGGGCACACACATATAATTAATTATAATTTTATATTTTTGTATGAAATTGAATAATAAAGATAATTATCTCGAAGATAGATTTAATCACTATTATTTTGGAACTCATAATTTAAATGTTGCTTAAGTAGCTTTCGGAGTATTTCTTGTTTTTCTTTACCTAATAAATTATAACTTGTAGGTATAATAACTGCTTCGGTTTCTTCATAATACAAAAAAAGATGATTTCTGTCTTGACCGATTGTTTTAACCGAGTCCCAGATTACTTTAGTGGTTGTATCCGAATTCTCGCGAGAATATGTTAAATCGATACCGACTTCATGTATATTCAAGGTTATATCATGTGGCCAACGTTTATCGTTTCTAAGCATGAATCTTAGTTTTGCAATTGTAGCAAAAGCATAAAACTTTTTAACATAACACATCATTACCAAGGCAAGTAGGATTCCTATAAATATCGGGAGAAGTTGGTACAATTTAAACGACATTAAGTACGATGATTGAGGCAAAACAAGAATAGAGAGCACAATTCCAAATAAAAATACCATTACCGTTAGCAATATAAACAGAATACTAGATTTTATTCGATGAAATTTTGTTCTTTTTAAAGAATCTTTTTGTAAAGCCATATAATCTTCATATGACATTTGATACTTTACGATCATCCATTTGTTCCTCTTTTCTACTTAGCATTTAATTACTTTTTAAGTATGTGGAAATTATTCTATTTTCAAAAATGGGTGGTTTAAAGCAAGAATAAAAAAGTTATTCTCTATGCCTACTCTTTTTATAAAAAAATATAAGAGTAGAAAGATATTCAGTTTCTAGTAAATGTTCACCTTAGGTTAACAGTAATAAATTAAATTTCCAAATAAACCACATTAAACGATAAAAAATATTAAATTATTTAAATGGTAATTTATTGTTTGAAATATCCTGAATTTGATTTAACGATTGCAAGTAACCATTCGTCGTATTAATTGAATTATGACCGACCAGTTGCATGACCCCGATCAATGGGCTGCCATTGGCCAAGAGTTTCGTGATATAGGCGCGACGGAACCAATGGGGTGGTGTCTTTTCCTCGGTCTCCACATGCTCGACCGCGTTGTGCGTCATCAGTCGAAGAGCTTCATAGGTCATCGCCTTGCCTGACTTCTTCGTGCTGAAGGCGATATAAGGAGAGGTGATCTCCTCGATCATCATGAGCGTTTGCAGTCGGTTGATGAGGTGACTCGCCTTCTCGGTGAGCGGGATCCGGCGCCACTTGTCACGCTTGCCTTTCACCTCGAGGTAGAAGGTGTGCTGGTTGCGTTTCACGTCGGTGAATTGGACTGAGAGCAGCTCGGCCGCCCGCATTCCGGTCGTCAGCAACAAATATCCGATTGTCTCGTTCCGGAGCTCCATGAGCTCCTTTTTTTGTGCTCGCTTGACGGTATAGCGGAACGACTCGGCGATCCGCTCGATTTCGGCAAAGTCGACCTCACGTCGGAGCAACTCAGGGCGCTGCTGGTTCTTCACGTGGAAGGCTAGATTATGTAGATGATATTGGTTGACGTGGAGGTAGGTCAGGAGACGTTTGAGCATATGGTTCTTCCGTTGCGCCGTGCGTGGGGCATACTGTTCGTTCACCTCGAATAGGTAGCGATGGATGTCGAGAACGGTCAGGTCTTTTAACCCGTCTGTCTTCGTCATAACAAAATTAAGGATGAACTCAAGGTCCAATTTATATGCGCGTCGCGTGTGTGGGCTCTTGTCCGCATAGATGGGGAACAGTTCTGTCGCCCAGAACAATTCGATGATTTCGATGTCAGTCAACGTTTTTAGATCGATATGGTCCTTCCTTAATGCCTCGGCCAATTTTGGATTCGCACCGGTCAGTTCTCGCAACGCTACTTCGAACGCCTGCTGCTTCTTCTCGATCTCCATGCTTCTCCCTCTTTTCCTTCTGTTTTTTGGAAACAATGTCCAATTTATTGAAAAGCAACGTGTTTTCTGTGTATTACACACGTAATATATAATAAAATACGAATGTTATAAGCTTTTATATTCAAAATGATGATGTATTACTTACATGTATCTTTATTATAATTAAATCCATTAACTTGTGATAATCTTATATTATCACAAGTTAAATTTAGAAACTATTTTATCCAGTAGTAAATCTAAAAGAGAGAATTGTATGGACAAATTCTTCGTATCTAGAATTAAGTTAATTGACTATATTAAAAACATGAACTTCTGTTTATTAACTTTTTTTCTCTGCCTATATTGACAATTCTAGAGAGTAGACCCTGTTGTTAATGAAGTTTTGTCGTCTAATAATTTTTTTGAGTGTATGGTACTAAAATTTATTTTGTATTTTTTAATACTAGGCGTTCCTAAAGTTACATATTAATGGTAAGAATTCAATTTTAGAATCAAAATTTTCAAACAATTTCGAATAATTGGCAAAGCATTGACTCCAATTCCAAATTAATGGAATAATAAAAATGTAATAAAAAAGGGGAAAACATAATGTTTGATACAAAAAAGGTACTTATTTCTAGTTCGTTAGCTTTTTCTTTGATTATGGGTGGGGCAAGTGCTTATGCAAATGAGACTGATACTATTTCTTCTAAAGATAAAGCCCTTACAGAAGCATTCGAACCAAATATTGAAAGTCTTCATGATTCAATTGATTTTGAAGGAGCACCAGCTTCATCACCAATGCAATTTTCTACTGCGAGTGCATGGGACACTGTAAATATTCCATTTATTCAAATTGTTGATTTAGCAGAAGGGTCGTCAAGTATTTCTGGAACTACAACAAAAGTAAACTCTTCTGGAAAAACAAAAGGATTAAAAATTACTACAACTACATCTGTAACTAATTCAGTAAAAAATCATGATACTAATAAAATTGTAGCTGGGTCAAAATCGATGGCGATTGCTAAATTTACTTGTAACTCGTCGGCCTCTATTGCTAATACTAGTAAAAAACAAAGATACTCTTCACTTTCGATTCATACAGCAACAAACCAGGGTGTTCTTTATTCTAAGAACACTGTGAGATACGCAATCTTCTAAAACTGTAAAAGTAAGATCGGATAACCGATCTTACTTTTATTTTTGAAAGGAATTTATAATTATGAAGAAAATAATTGGGTTATCCATAATAGTCATTCTTGCGGTAGGTATGTATATATATAATTCACATAATATTTTTGAAAATAAAGACCCTGTTATTATAAGTCAGGATTATGTTTATCTTAATGAAATAGCTTCAGAAGATGGTGAGGATTTAGATGGATATGAAAAGGCCATTCTTTTCGAACCAGAAAAAGAAAGTACTAAACATCTTTCTATTGATTCAGAAGAACTTAAATATGTAGTATCAAAAAATGGAACGATTAGTGGCAAATTAATCGTTGAAAACAAAAGTGATAATGAAGTAACAACGTATAACAGATTTTTTCAAGGGGGAGTTAAACTAAACTACCGATTAGAAGAAAATAATGAAGAAGTTGAAAGCTATAAGGTTGTTACACCTCCTAACTCAAGAAGCGAAGTTGAAGTGACCTTAGAAATTGATCAAAAGGCCCAAGAAGAATTTTCTTATCTCCCACTAGACACTTCCCAACCTGCGGATGGATCTGCGTTATCATTACTTAGATACTATGTAGCTGACAAAGAAATAGATTCTATTTCGGGTATTGAAAATCAATCTGAGGCTGAAGAAGTTGAAATTACAGAGGCAGACATGCAAAGTTATGATTTTGTAACACGACCGTCAATTGAAGAGTCAGCAGATGGCAACTTTACAATTCAAACTTCAGCTGCATTATTACAAAGTGATTTAACCATATATTTCTTGGACGAAGAATATAATATATTACACACCATAGATGATTACCAAGTTCCAACAAAGCAGAAAACCGATTTACTTCTGCCGACTGAATTTAATCAATGGTTAAATGATTCTGAAGCAATCTATATGTTATATTATTCTTACGAAGGAAAAGAAATCGTTAAAGACTTTGTAGAGGCTGTAAATGGGTTAAAACCTTATATGACCACTCAACAAAATCTGATAAAATACAGCAAGGATGATTTTCATGAATAACAATATTTTCTTAAGTGTATCTCCATTTTTACTAGTAGTAATTTCAGTGTTTATGTTAGACCTTTCTCCCTTGTCACAATCACTTTTTTTCTTAGTTTTATTTATAAGTGTTTGTTTCTCTCTTCATAGTATTTGGGAGTATGTTTCTGATAGAAAACCAAAATTAGTGAAGAAGATTGACGATTTGAAAACTATCTATGGTCTTTTGATAGGTTTTGTATCTTTATGCTTCTTTTTAGGTCTTTTCTTGTTTGTTTTTAATACATTTAACGCTACAGGATTATTAAATAATTTAATCACTTTAGTGTTAATGTATTTAGGACTAGGCACTTTTATATTTATATTAAGTTGCTTCTTAGAAGGAATTACCCAACAAAAGAAAACGACTGTATTTAAACCTGTTATGCTATTTGTTTCAATAGGTTATGTGATAATGACTACATTTGGAATCCTACAATTGCTTTCAATGAGTTGATGTATTCTCAATCTTATTTTTATTACACCGGCACATATCAAGAATTTGATTATTGAAGGAAGTATTGAGAAGTTCGTTTCTCCTTACTTCTTTTTTTGTAACTAATTTATTCTGAAGTCACTAAAACGCATATTGTGTAAATTAATAGTTTATTATTGAAACTTATTACTATTAAAAAAATCATTTAGACCTATATCTAAACCATCACAAAATTTCTGTATTGTGCTTATCTTTGGGTATTTCGTACGGCCACTGATTAACTCTGAAATTGTTGCTTGATTCAATCCGCCCTTTTGGATCACTTGATGGATGGTCATATTCCGTTCCGCTGCGAGCTCCTTCATACGCTCGATGATTGCCTCGTTCAATTCCACTTGCTCACCTCACGATCAAAATACTCTCTTCATCACTATTCTTTACGAACTCTTCTTTTCCTCTACCCTAACACAATCTCTTGAAATCAAAATATTTGTCATTATTTTCTATAATCAAAGCGTTATTTTTTTTACAATTGTGCTACAAAACCAAAAATATTGAGTTACTGTTGCTCTTTATCCCTTATATAGCGCAGATTCGACAAGAATCGCCAATTGTAAAATTTCTGACATATCAGAAAACTGATGATTTTTAGACCTAACCCTGTTATATTGGAACCAACAAAAGGAAACATCTGTTTGGTCGCCGCTCTGGTTTACAGAAAGGGGAAGGCTTATGTATCGATTCGGGGAGTGGTTGAAGGAGAACCGCCGGCTCTCGGGCTGGTCACAGGTCGAACTATCAGAGAAGACGTTCGGTGAGATTTCACAGCCCGCCATCAGCCAGTATGAACAGAATCGCTCGGTGCCGTCGATCGCGGACATCGATCATCTGGCCCGCGCCTTCGGGCACACGCTTGCGACCGTACCATGGGACGTCATCGATTTCGGATATGGTGCAAAGCGGAGCGTTACCAAGCTCGAACGACGTCGGTTCGACCTGAAGGAGCTACCGCAGGCTGACTCGGTCCGCACGTTCGACGGGAAGACGTATGAACTGCACGGTTTTATTGGCATCGAGGAAGGTAGCGGTAAGGTGGTCCAGCTCACGCAACTCTATTACCGGATCCGGACCGTCGTCTGTGACTCGCACGTGTTGGCCAAGCGAAAGAACCCGGATGACGAGCTCATCCACGTCAAAAAGCGAAAAAACGTTCGACAATAACCGACACCGACGCAGCAGCACATCCTTAAGGATGGTCTCCTCCAATCGCATACCGGCGTGTCCCTCACCAGTGACCGGGTGGGCGGGATCTACGCACAAATGGTTCGGCGAGAGTCGCCTAAAACTCGCCACAAGGTCACCGTATCGTTCCGGGTCATCGAAAAACCCTGTACAGCTCCTTAGATTCATGAGGAGCAGAGTTCGTGGGGGAACGGCTAGAAACCCACCGCACCGAATCCGACTGTCCTTAATGATGTGCTGCTGCACATCACGAGACCAAGGGAAGGAAGTGTGTACTGTGGCATCAAAAGAACAGAAACAGAACCGCAGCTTCGCCGAGAAACTTTTACGCATCCGAGGGAAAGACTACGAGGAGTGGCTCGACGAGCAGCATCAACAGGTCATCCAGGACAACCAGGAACTCATTTTGGAGGCGCTCGAGGCGAAGCTCAGCTTCAAATCGCCGGCGCACCAGGACTAGGGAGGGAACGACATGGGACTCAATGAGACAGGACTCAGCTTGCTTCAGTTCTTCCAGGGACTCGCCGTCATCGCCGCGGCCATCGCCTTCGCGATCGGGGGCTTCTACTTCATCTTCGGCGGGGATCGTGGCCGCTCGAAAGCAGTCGGTTGGCTCGTCGGTGGCGCCGTCGGCCTGATCATCGTCATGGGCGCGTTCACGCTCGCCGAAATGGTCGACCAGAACATCAAATTCTAATGCACACTCACGCAGCGTTCCAATCGGAAGGCTTTTTTTGTTGCTTGAAACGAGAGGAGGAACGAGATGCTGTTTGTACGATTCACCGACGTACCGGACACACGGATCCAGAACTATGAACGGCTCCCCTTCGCTGAGGCGGTCGTCGCGACACATGATCTGCACCATGCACGTAGCCAAGAAGGGACGAGCTGTTCCGGTGACTTCCGGCTCTTCGACCAGAAAGACGAACTGCTCTATCGGGGAACGTTCACGTTCGGAACTGAAGGCATCTATCCGAACCTGTACCATCAGGTCAAGGACCGGGTATTACGGATTCGGACGAAAAAAGAGGACGACGCGAAGAAGATGTGGCTCCTCGACGAGATTGAGTCCGAGACACCCGACGACTATAAGCGCCAGTCCGTCAAATCGAACTCGATTGTGTCGTCGACCTATCAGTCACGCCTAAACCGCCTGCAACGCCGCCTCATCTACGGGGCGGCCACGGTCGGGATTCTATTTACCTCACTGTTCACTGCCGCGCAATGGGTCATCGACAAGGAGGCACACGCCGAACAGGTGACCGGTGTCGAACAGACGTGGCTGGAGGCGTACGAACAGGCGCTCCAAGGCAAGGAATCCTCACTCATCCAGCTGTTGGAACGAAAGGACCGTACTGAGGAAGAGGATGCCCTATTGGTCGACCTCTACCTTGCAGAAGGAGCAGACCAGAAAGCGCTCGAGCTCACGGATGACCCCATCCTGATCGAGACGAAGTTGGCCGGGCTCAATCTATCAAATAAAGAAAAATTGGAACGGCTCCAGGACTTCCAAGCGTCACATCCGACCAATGAGGGGGCGTTCGATATCGCTACACTGGAACGGGACCATGAGACCGTGTCCAAGACCGAAAACGTGGAGTGGACCGCTCCCCGCGTCTCCGCGAAAGTGAACGCCTATCTGTCCCTCGGGGACATCGAGTCCGCGAATGAGTGGGCGTCCAAAACGAACGACCCTGCCGCACAAGTAAAGATTGATAAATACCAAGATATTACGGCCACTATCTTCGATCTGAACGAGAAACTGAAGAAGACCTCTAGCAAGGACACTTCGGCCCGTGAGAAGATTCAAGCCGCTATCGCTGCTGAAGAAATTGACCGAGAAACAATTCTTTATTCAGATTAAGGTAGGTGAAATAATTGAGAACTGAATCTCTATCACCACGATTTTCGATACGGCTACTGTTCCCCGCCCTGTTCTGTCTGTTGGTGTTGCCGGTCGGGATTTTTTATCTATTGAACGGGACCTACAACATCATTCGACAGATCATGACCCCGATAGTACAAGACGGGCTGTTGACCGGGGCGACGATTCCGACGCTCTCCCCTTCCTTGTTCTTGGAGGTGAGTCTTCCCTCTTCGGCCGTCATGCTTGGACTGATGGCGTTCAGTATGTTCATCGGACTGGTCGTGTTCGGCAAGGTTTGGCTAAACTTCCGGGATCTGCGGAAGGATCAGAAAGGAAGCGCCCGCTTCACCTCGTTCGATGAATTGAAACAACAATACCGTCGCGTCTCGGACCGGAAGAAGCGCTATGACGGTGTGGGTGGCGTCCCCGTCGGACGGGTCAAGAACAAGCTGTTCATCGATGACTCGCCCGTCAATAACCTCGTCATCGGGACGACCCGATCCGGGAAGGGAGAGACGTTCGTCTTCTCAACGATCGACCTATACAGCCGGGCACGTGACCAGGCAAGTCTGATCATCAACGACCCAAAGGGCGAGCTCTTTGCCGCCTCGAAGGAGACGCTCGAGCAACGCGGCTATCAGGTCGAGGTATTGAACCTAATGAACCCACTCCAATCGATGTCGTACAACCTGTTGCAACTGACGATCGACGCGTTTTTAGAAGAGAACTACTCGCTCGCCCAACAGTATGCACGCTCGGTCGCCTTCATGTTATACCATGACCCGAAGGCGCGGGACCCGTTCTGGGCCAACTCGTCAATCGACCTGTGTACGGCGCTCATCCTCGGGCTCTGTGAGGAGGCGAAGGATACGCCGGAGAAGATCAACATGTACAACGTCGCCCTCATGCTCTCGGATCTCGGCTCACGGACGGTCGTGACGCGACAAGGGCAGGAAATATCGGCACTCGACGAGTTCTTTCAGCGCTTCCCGGAGAACCATCCGGCTCGGCTCCAGTTCGCGACGCTCCACTTCTCCGGTGGTCAGACGCGGGCAAGTATCCTGGCCAATACGAACGCGAAACTCGGCATCTTCACGTTGAACGGGACCGGGAAGCTGACGTCGATGAACTCGCTCGACATGCGACGCATCGGCTTCAACCGGTGGATCAGCGGACGGGCCGAGCCACTGACCCGGCTTACGTTTAGGTTCCCCGACGGGACGACCCATGCGCTCACGACAGACGATGACGGTAGTTTCATCGTGTACCATACGTCGCCACTCAGAATTGGAGACGCCGTTCAAATCTCGACCGACGCAAGCACTTCGACGATTCAGTTGGAAGCGCATGACGAGTTGAGTGGACGATTCGATTACTCCATCGACGGTGCCATCCAAATCCGTGAGGTGATGCACCAGCTCCGTCCCGTGGCGGTGTTCCTCATCGTCCCGGACTATGACCCGACGTTCAACGTCATCGCGTCTCTCTACATCAAACAGGTGTACACCGCGCTCGCTCGGGTCGCCTCGCAGACGAAACAAGGCAAATGCGAGCGCCAGGTCGTCTTCCTTCTCGATGAGTTCGGGAACATGCCGCCGATCGAAGGCATGGCCAACATCATCACGGTCTGCCTCGGCCGCAACATGCGTTTCAATCTCGTCATCCAGGCCTACTCTCAACTCGAGAACCTGTACGGCGAGGACTGGAAGACGATTGACGGCAACTGCGGGAATACGCACTATCTGTTAACCGCGGACGAATCGACCGCCGACCTGATCTCAAAGAAGCTCGGCGAGGCGACCATTGTCACGAAATCACGGTCCGGGCAGACGTTCTCGCTCAAGAAATCGAAGACGGAGAACGTGGACGGTCGCCGGCTCATGACGGCGACCGAGGTCATGGGACTCAAAGAAGGCGAGATGCTCATCATCCGTGTCATCAAGCGCCAGGACACGAAGAAACGACGCATTCAGTCGTATCCGATCTTCCTGAGCGGTAAGACCGCGATGAAGTACCGCTACGAATACCTGGCGGACGACTTTGACACGGACCGCTCCCTGCATGACATCGACATCCCCTGTCGTCACGCCGGTCTCGACTTCGAACAGATCCGTATCCGTTTCACGAAAAAAGAAGACGAGACGGAAGCGAACACGCCATCGAATCAGGAAGAAAAGCCACTGACGGTACGGGACGTGCTACAGGACAGCATCCTCCGTTCGATGTTCGAAGGACATGACATCGGTGGGATATCCCTCCCCGAGTTCGAGACGAACCTGAACTTAGGAGTTTACGACGTCACCGACAGCCAGAAGAGCTTTCTGAGCACGATGATCGTAAAACGACTCGAGAAGCTGAAGCAAGGTACACCGTAGAGAGGAGGCCGAACCCATGGCCGAGAGTGCGAGAGAGAAGCGAATTCAGAACGAATTGCGTGTCGTCGCGAGGATCATCGAGACGCAGCGCGTCCGCCTCGAACGGGGCGACGTGCTCAATATCCAGACGACCGACGGCTTTTTGACCGTCTATCAGGACGACACCTCAGACACCCCCAAAACTGTTACACTAATAGATAAGTTCGACTTCCGCGTCAACCTGAAAATCGCGGATCTATTGAAGGGGAAAATCGTCTGACGGAGGGGTAAACGTTATGAGGAAAATCTTGATTGGTGTCCTACTCGGAAGTTCGTTACTTTTAGCGTCGTGTGGTGCCGAAAGTTCAAATTATCTTTCTACGACTTCTGTTGAAGAAATTGCAGATATTAAAACTGGGCAAGAAAGTGCATACGTTCTTGTAGACAGCGACAGTCAAGGTAATGAAGGGGCTTACGTTGATACTGTACGAGAAGTCGCCACGGAAAAAAAGAAAGACGTTCTCTTATTCAATCCGTTTCAGCCTAATGGGGAAGATCTTGAAGAACGTTCTACCCAAGAACATCCTGAACTTAAAGGTGGCAGATTGTACGAGATGACTGATGGTGAAATCAGTCGTGAATTAAATGTATCTGCCCTTACAGAAGATGAATTAAAGGATCAAGTTACTAACTTCATTAAATAGCCTCTGAATGGAGGGATTCTATGGGTGATAACGAAGTCGTAAATAAGCTACAAGAGTTCACTGATATCCTTAGTCTCAGTACACTGGTACTGGATGCCCTCCGCTCAATGGGTTGGATTTTAATACGTGGCTTAGCAGTATTGATTGACGGACTTGAAAAAGTGACTGACAGCATATTACTAACGAAAACATTTTTTAATAACTCTCAAGTGGTTGAATTCGTTTCTACGATTCAACCTTTTTTGTACGTTCTTTTAGCAGCTAGCTTCTTATTCACTGGTTACCTCATCATTTTCCAAAAGAAATTTGATCGAGAAGGATTTTTAATCAATCTGTTTATCACATTGCTCATTCTCGGACTCTTATCTCCAACAATGACGCAAGTAAGTGAATTTAGTGATACTGCGATTGATTTCACAACTCAAAACTCTGACGAAAATTCTTCCAGTGAATCGATATCAAATCAGATTTTACGAGAAAACATTCATGACTTGATTGAATATGACCGAAACGATTTTCCCGGTTTGGAAGGTGAGGCTTTGAACTCTTTGCCTCAAAGTCATTTACGAAATATCGATATCAACGAGGTATTCGATAGCAATGAATTTCGCTTGGGAAGTACTGGTGAACAAATCTCTCAGTCCAAACTAACCTGGAATGGTGAAACGATGGGAACCACGAAACTCGATCAAGGAGGTGTTGAGTGGAACAACCAGTATTACTACCGTTATCAGCCGAACTGGTTGACCATCTTCGTCACGCTCGGGATCATGGGCTTCACGCTTTTCTCGATCGCCTACAAACTGGCGCGCCTCTCTTTCGAGCTCGCCTTCAACTATGTCTTGGCGATCCTCGTCGCACCGGCCGACCTGCACAGTGGCCAAAAGACGAAGAAGGTCATCCAAAGCATTCTGAATACGTTCCTCGTGATCATCCTGATCTTCGTCTCCATCAAGCTGTACACAATCGGGACCGCCTATCTCGCGGAAACACTGGACGGGTTCGCCTATCTGATTGCCCTCATCGCCTTCTCGGTCGCTTTGATCGACGGTCCTAACATGGTCGAGCGGCTGTTCGGGATCGATGCCGGACTCAAGCGGGGCTGGGGTGTCGCCCTCGGCGCCTATGCCGCCGGGAAAGGCGTGACCTCGGCCGGTGCCCACGCGGTCTCGAAGGTCGCGCGTGCCACACAAGGCGCACCGAAGATACCCTCGCTCCATGAGGCTGCGACGGCTCGGATGGATTCGAATGCCATGCCGCAAAGTGATTCACCGCTTAGTGTGGCGACCCAAACTTCAAAGCGGATGGACGCCGAGAGACAAACCGATCCAGATGGTGTTGCTCAGACGAATCAAACCGCAAGTCACACTCAACCTGACCAAGACAAGCCGACAAATCCGAAGGACGTTGCGCAACCAAACAACGGTCAAGAATCCGAGCTGGAAGCAGACGGTTCTCCACACGTGAACGAAGCGTCGGGCCGCCCGTCTCCCGAATCGATCCATGCGACGATCCCTGAATCAAATGCCGAACGTGGACCCGACCATCAACCAACGTCATCGGAGACACAAAGACCGGAATCGATTCACGATCATTCAAGCTCTGGTCATTCTCCAATCCCGGCTTCGCCGACTCTCGAACCGGTCACTGGATCCATCGATACCACATCCGGATCAGACCATCGTCACAATGAATCGATAGCGAGAAACGACGCGACGTCAGCGACACCTCATGAGGCACCACATTCAAACGATTCATCCTCGTCTTCGTCATCTGCGACAGATTCGAGTGATACGGCAACAGAGAAACGCCAAGGACGCGCCCGCCGGACCATCCATCAGGACACCGTGCTCGACGTCGAGACCGAGGTCATCGAACAGGTGCGTGAGAATCAGACGCACCGTCATAGCCAGCACCATGATGAGTCGCGAAGGATCTATCCGACCTCGCCACCGCGACCTGACCACATGAAGAAAAAGGAGTGATGACCCATGCGCAAATACCGGATCCCAAACGAGGTCACGACCGAACTGAAGATCAATAAGATGCTCTATCTGCATGACTTCCTGTTCCTCGTCGGGCTCATCGTGCTTCGCCTCGTGACGCTCCCGTTCATCCCGTCGGCACTGCACATCCCGTTCACGGTCTTCCTCGTCGTCTTCGGGCTGTTCATGGTGCTCCGTCCGGCGACGAACCCGCAGAAGCGGATGGTCCATGCACTCTATTACGCGCTCATCAAACGGAAAGACACCTATCTCGCGCTCGACGCGCAGACGAAAGGACGTGATTGAGATGGCATTTATCGAAGACACGCTACAAGAACCGAGACGCACAGGCACTTGGCTCGACGAACAGGACGTGGTCGAGAAACGGAAGGTCAACGACAAGGTCGTCGTCAAACCGACGGTCGCCGAACTGATGCCGGTCGTCGATATCACCGGTACCGAGGCGTTCGAGATGCGCGACGGGACCTATCTCGACATGGTCCAGCTCACTTCAAAGGACATCTACTCCTTGAACGAGGAGGAAAAAGACCATGACGTGTTCTCGCTCGCCTATCTCTTACAGGCGTACACGCACCCGCTCAAGGTCGTGCCGCTGAACACACCGCTCAGTCTCGAGCGGCAGAAGATCAGCATCGAACGACAGATTCGACAAAATCAGACACCGGCCTACCTGCCCTTCTTACTCAAAAAAAAGCAGGAGCTCGAATACCTTGAGGAGCATCGCACCAATCGCGATTATCTCCTCTTTTTTTATGCCGACGACGAGCGGACGTTACGCGAACGGAAGACACATCTCTCTAAACTGCTCCGCCGCTCGAACCCGATGCGCGAGCTGACGCTCGACCAGAAGGTCCATGTGCTCTATCAACTGAACAACCCGAACACGAAACCGCAACTCGACGCCTGAAGAAAGGAGTGACGCGCATGTGGCAGCGCCTGCGTGACAAGTTATATAAACAACAGGATCCGGAGACCGTCAAAATCGAGAAAGGCTATAGCCCCGACGTCATCGCCAAGATCCAGCCGCAGGGCGGCATTAAGTTCGATGCCAATTTCGTCCGACTCGGGGACGGCTACCTGTCGTGCCTCCACGTCTATAAATATCAGTCGCTCGTCTATGACTACTGGCTCGAACCGATTTTGAACATGCAGGGCGTTTTGACGACGCTCGACATCGGGACGGCCGACAAGCGCGAGATCATCCAGACCATCAACAAGTCGATGGCCGAACAGAACACACGCTTCGAGAACGCGAAGGACAACATCGACCGTATCGATGCCAGGGAGACATACAAGGAGCTGAACGAGCTCTACGAACAGATCACCCAGGGCGAGACGATGAAATATCTGCATCTGCGCCTCTACGTGAAGGCAAAAACGCTCGACGCGCTCGAGATAAAGGTGCAGGAAGTGATGGAAGAGCTCGAGGCCCGGAACTTCCGTTCGACGATTTTCCTGAACGAACAGGAATGGGAGTGGCAGAGTCTGTTCACGAGCTATGACCAGCAACAGAGACTACCGAACCGGCGCCGTGGGAAAGAGATCCCGTCCCTCTCCATCGCCGGCGGCTATCCGTTCCATTTCACGTCGCTCCAGGACGCGACCGGCACGTATTACGGGACGACCGACACGAACGGCAGCGTCATCTTCGACCTGTTCCATAAGGACAAACAGCGCAAGTTCTATAACGCGCTCATGATCGGCAAGATGGGATCAGGAAAGTCGACACTATTGAAGAAGACGGTGCTCGACCAGGCGATCAAGGGCAACAAGATCCGCATCCTCGACGTCACGGGCGAGTTCTCGGATCTTGTGCGCCAGCTCGGCGGGAAAGAGATCGCGCTCGACGGGTCGGCCGGGCTCATCAACCCGCTCCATGTCTATAAGACAGTGACGAACAATGACGGGAGCGCCAACGAGGCACTCTCGTTCATGCAGCACCTGTCGAAGATGGCCGTGTTCTATCACTACATCAACCCAGCGGCGACGCAGGAAGAGACGAACGAGTTCGAGATCCTGCTTCGGGATCTGTACGTCCGGCACGGACTCTGGGATGAACAAGGCGAACTGCCGATCACGACGCATCCGGCGAACCGGTACCCGACGTTCTCCCACTTCTTGCATCTCGTGCGTCGCGAGCTTTATACGGACGACACACGCACCTCGATCAAGGATGCGATTAGTCCGAACCGGGTCCGGCGCCTCGAGAACATCGAGCTCGCCGTCACGAACCTCGTCCATAACTACGGCAACATCTTCGACGGGCACTCCTCGATCGACCGGTTCGACGAAGAGCTCATCGTCTCGTTCCCGCTCCGGAACCTGACGAGCCTACGCGACGAGGTGTTTCAGGCGCAGGTGTTCTCTTTGATGAACATGCTGTGGGACGGGATGATTGCCAACGGCTCGAGTCAACTGAAAGCCTATAACCAGGGCGTACTCCGGACCGAGGAGGCGTGCAAATACCTCATCGTCATCGACGAGGCGCACCACTTGATCAACACGCGCGACATCGCCCAACCGGCCATCCTGTATCTGCAACGTTGCATGCGCGAGGCGCGGAAGTACTTCGGTGGCATCTTCTTCGTGTCGCACCTGATCACGGACTTCGTTCCGGCCGGATCGAAGTCCGAGAACGCGGAGAACGTCAAGTCGCTCTTCCAGTTGACGCAATACAAGATCATCGGCGAACAGGACGCCGAAAGCATCCCAATCATCCAGACGGTGTTCGACGGCCAACTCTCGAATTCCGAGATGCGCATCATACCCTCGCTCGAGACGGGGCGTGTCGTCCTGAGCATCTCCGGCGTGCAGAACCTCATCTTTGACGTCGACGTCGCGCCTGAGGAGCTCGCTTTGTTCGGTGGAGGTGCCTGATGTGGACGGCCGCGAAACGGACGGCCCGCTTCGCCGTCACGGCGAAATGGCAGCTCGCGACGCTCAAGTGGCGACTCATCCTGCTCGGCATCGCGGTATTTGTCTTGTTCTTGGTCATCCTTATCGTCGGAATCCTCGACACGCTCACGGGTGTCCAGAACGAACAACCGACCGACGTCCCGTTCGACACTGCCGGTGGACTCCAGGTGAGCGACCAGGTGCTTCAATATCGGGGCTTGGTCGAATTGGAACTGACGAAGCACGGACTGGCCGACCAGACGAACCTTGTGCTCGCGCTCATGATGCAGGAGAGTGGTGGACGTGGGAACGACCCGATGCAGGCGAGCGAATCGAAGTGTGGACGGATCGGTTGCATCACCTCCCCTGAGGAGAGCATCGTCTACGGCGTCGAACATTTCACTTCCGTCTTCGAACGGGCGAACCGCGACGTGCAGCTCACATTACAGAGTTACAACTTCGGCGGCGGCTTCATCGACTATGTGCAAGAGAACGGCGGACGCTACTCGAAAGAACTCGCCATCTCGTTCTCCCAGATGATGTACCAGCGTGTGAAACACACCGGCATTTACCGCTGTCATCGCCCGAGCGCGGTCCAGCACGGCGCCTGTTACGGGGACATCGAATACGTCGATGCGGTGTTGAAATACCTTGCGCCGGTCGCCGTCGCAGACGGGGTCATCACGAAAGAATTGTTGTCGGGGTTACATTCCCCGCTCGCCATCCCGCTCAACGTGACATCGCGTTTCGGCTGGCGCGTCGTCTTCGGACAACGGGACAACCACACTGGGATCGACTTCAGTTGCACGCCGTCCGACACGATCCATGCGGTCAAGAGTGGCACCGTCGTTTATAGCGGGAACCGCGGACCGTACGGCAATCTCGTCCAAGTCCGGCACGACAATTACATCACGGCGTACGCGCACCTGAGTCGTCTCGGCGTCCAGACCGGGCAACAGATCGAGGCCGGGCAGGCGCTCGGGTACTGCGGTACGACCGGCCGATCGAGCGGGAACCATCTGCATTTCGAGATCAAGACGAGCGAATGGTCAGGCCATATCGACCCCGCCCCGGTGTTCGGATTTTGAGTCATGTAAGTATGGAGAGGAGGAAGAAGAATGAACTTCACCGCACGTCACTTTGCGTATCTGTTCGGAATACTGCTCCTGATTTCACTCGCGGCGAACGTCTTTTTTTATCAACGCGCGTCACCCGCGGCAAGTGCCTCGAACACGAGTGAGACACAAAACGAGAGCAACGTGTCCTCCGAGTCGGCAACCCCGGCGGACACATCAACAGACACCGAGCGAATCGCCACATCAACTGAAATCGAACGGTTGCAAGAGTTGACGACACGGGCGACACGCTTCGTCGAGTACGCCTTCACCGTCACGAAGGACAGTTACGCGACACAGAAACGACAGGCGAAAGACGTCATGTCGGAGGAACTCGTGACCACGCTTTTCGCCGCTGACGGGAGCGACGTCGGCACGTTCGAGACGACCGTCCGTGACATCGAAGCGTTTCCTTCTGTTTCTGGAGATCATTGCCTCGTCCGGTTCGAACAAGACCTATTGATCACTGAGACAGGTTATGAAGAGACGACGCAAGAACTGTTGGCCCTGACGTTCGAGTCCATCGACGGACATTTGGTCGTCACCGAGATGGAAGACCTGACACCGGAAGGAGGGATCTAAATGCGGCGACAATCGCGACGGCGTCTCACCCAAAACGTCTCCCGGTTCTACCTCGGACTCGGCGTGTTCTTTGTCATCGGCTTCCTCTTTTTCGGCACCTCGTCGTTCTTCTTTGCCGAGGAAGTGCCGGTCAATGAGACGCCGGTCAACGAGGCAATCCGCCTCTCGAATGGCGAGGTCGTGACGCTTCATGCCTGGAGTTATGACATGGATAAACGGACGATGCGCATCCGCCTCTCACTTGATGACGCACCAGGTAACACGAACGATCATGTCTTTCGTTCCGTCTATAAGGCACGTCCAGATTCTGAGAAGGAGGTTGTGTTGCTCTATGAACGGAACGACCAATACGTGCTCGAATTGAAGGACGTGCCGAACGACTTCGACCAACTCGCTGTCCGGATCTATGGATTGGATGAGTCGCAATCACTCGTTAAACTTACACCCGAGGAACAAGAGAGCCGTCTCCTCACGTCACTCTATGCTGACCGTCGGACCATCGACCAGGCGAGCCACAGTTCATCTGACGAGACAGCTTTTACGAAACTATTCGTCGAGGACGAGCTCGTAGAGACCGAGCGCCAGTTAGAAAAAGCGCAGCAGTCGGTCGAAGTACAGCGACAACAGATCAAGCGACTCGACCGTGACAAAGAGGAGCTCGAAGGCGAACTTCCCTACCTCTCGCTCGACGAACAGGTCGAACAGGAGAATGAAATCTTCGACCTCGGCCGGAAGCGTGACGAGCTCAACCTGGAACTCGAGAAACTCGAAAAGTCGGTCCAAGCACTCGAAGAAAAGCACGACAAATTACGCGTCAGGCTCCGGGAACTGTCGATTTAAGTGGCACATTTCGTGCCAAATCGCTGGTTTCACTGGCACATTTCGTGCCATTTTCGGATTTTTGATGATATCACGGAAACCCCAGGCTCTGCCTGGGCTATCACGACAAGTGATAGCAGTTTCCCCTTATGCTCTTTGAACGATTTGAACGAACTTTTAGGACCTCGGCAATATACAGCCTCTAGAAAGGTGGTCAGGCAAATGGATCTGTTACTCCGCGACATCGACCCCGTCATCGTAAAGCAAATCGATGAATGGGCAAAGGAACACAACCGCTCTCGACAACAATATTTGAAAGAACTGCTCGCTTCCTGGTGCGCGAACGGCATCCAATCGACACAGGTCGAGCGGCTCGAACGACAGCTCGAGGCGAACACGCTCCATCTGAAACGGAGCGCGGATGAACTTGCCGCGGTGACCCGGTTGTTGAATGAGGTGATGCAGGATGCGTGAGACACCGAGCGTCGTCATCAAGTCGAAGTTCAAGATACCGGGCACAAAAAAGAAGTCGCGTCGCTACACGACGTACCTCGACTACATCAATCGTCCGGACGCAAAAGACAGCCGCGAACAGTTCGAATCGTATCACGATTATATGGAAGACAAGATGAAATCGAGCGGTTTGTTCACACGCGAGGACGACCGGTTGAACGACGAAAAGCGTCGCGCCGTCCGCGACATCTTCAAGCTCGCGCAAGAGAACGGGAGCATCCTCTGGCAGGACGTCATCTCGTTCGACAACGCCTGGCTACGGGAGACCGGCGTACTACACGACGACCTCGTCGACGAGAAACGATTGATCCAGGCGACACGGAATGCGGTCGATTCGATGCTCCGAAAAGAGAAGATGGTCCATGCCTACTGGACCGGTGCCGTGCATTACAACACCGACAATATCCACGTGCATGTCGCCATCGTCGAGACGAGCCACATGCGCGAACGCGGCAAGCGAAAACCAAAATCGATCGAGCTGATGAAGTCGAAGGTCATCCATTCCCTCGCCGATCGGACGAAAGAACAGGAGAAACTGAACGCCTTCATCCGCGACGAATTGGTCGCCCATAAACGGAACCGGAAGATCCAAACGCTCCCGAACCGTGTCCTGCATCCCGCCCTCGTTCGCCAGTTCAAGGACATCTATGAACGGTTGCCGGAAGACAAACGACAGTGGCGCTATAACATGAACGGGATGCAGGCACTCCGTGAATCGCTCGACCGTCTGACCGACCGCTATATCGACATTCACTTCAAATCAGAGTTTCAAGCCTTCAATGAGCGCCTCGAACAGGAAGTGTCGTTCTATCGTCGCAGCTACGGCGACACGGAGAAGGCCGAGCGCTACGGGACGACGAAGCGACAGGACCTCTACACCCGGATGGGGAACGCCATCCTCTTTGAGATGCGCGACTTGTCAAAAGAACAAGCGACATGTGAGAAAAATGAATCCTACAAACATCCGGTCCGACGTGCATTCAACCAACAAAAAATCTTCAACGAATCACTCTACCGGATCGAGCGGCATATGAACGACGAGTTCGAACACTTGAAAAATCAACGTGCTTTCGAACAGTTGGAACGGGACAT
Organism: Exiguobacterium sp. SH0S2; assembly: GCF_004337185.1. Taxonomy (NCBI): domain Bacteria; kingdom Bacillati; phylum Bacillota; class Bacilli; order Caryophanales; genus Exiguobacterium; species Exiguobacterium sp. SH0S2. The sequence goes on from NZ_SJVB01000007.1 coordinate 45,824, forward strand.
CGAATATGGAAAGTGAGGGAGGACGATGGAAGAGTTGAGACAGACCCGGCTTCGATTAAAGCCGGAGACGGTCGCGTATTTGGAGGAGTTCGCCGACGACAAACGTTTCGGTCATCTTGGTCAGGTCATCGACCATATCACAGAAGAACATAAAAAACTGGCCGACGAGAAGTGGGACATGCAGTTCCTCATCCGCTCAATCAGCACGCAGGTCTCTCATCATATTGAGAAGTTGATGCACGAGCAGGTGTCGACAGAACTCGAGCGGATCCGGCTCGCCGCGAACCGCTCCGACCGTCACGGACAGATCCTGACAGAGCTCCTTCAGGCGCTCATGCAGACCGAGGGCATCGAGGACATTATGACGACGGACCAATTTAAGCCGACGTTCCTCGCGACGGCGGAACGTGTCGTCCAGGGACGCATCGAACACAAAAAACAGAAGAAGGACACACTAACTTTTAAGAGAGGATGAATCCTATGCTTCTACTATGATAATAGGGAGGTATCAATGGACAAGATGATGGAGATTGCTTTGGACAGGAAAATCCGTTTCGACATCCTACCGTTTTATTAGCAGAATAAATTCATTGAAGAGATCCTCGCGATTCTCTTCGATTTCATCGCCGACAATCACTGATAGGCATCAGATAGACGCCTAAGAGGGTTTTTTTATATGCCCACGCAACCCTATGCAAAAAAGTAAACGGTAAAGTCTTCCTTCTTTTTCATTTCCATAAGATTCCATAGTATGATTGAAATAGAAAGGAGGTGACCAAATATGACAACAATGAATCAAAATAAAGAAAAAACCGAGCTTGAACAGGCGCTCGATACATTCCGCGGCTATCACCAGGCCCACCATCGCCACGACCCGAGCATCCTGCTCAACGAGATATGGGAGTGGGCGAGGGCGCTCGAAAGTGAGCACCCGTTCCTCCATGCGGAGAAATCGCACGGCCAAGACACGGTCATGCTGGACATCCGACTCGGCAAGCATACCGAAGGGCGACTCGTCGCCAACCTGATCGATAACGGCAAGCAACCGATCTTCCAGGTCCATCTTGATGTATCGGACTCACAAGTGTGCGCGAAGCTTCGCTTCGAGCCCAACCATGACGGCATGTTCTTCGCTCGGAAGGCCGTAAACAACGAGGAGATACGTGTCCAGAAGGGACTCCTGAACCAGGACTACCTCAACTACTTACTCGGAAGGCTCCTCGCCTACTTGATCGAGTGCCTCGAACCGAATAAGTTCACCAGTCCAACTACATGACGGAGGGAAAATACACATGACAGAAGAGAACAAGAACGTCAAACAACCAACGGAGCTGGAGCTCGCACTCGAGAAGGCGAACGATCTCTATGAGTCGGCCTACCGCGGCGAGATTCGCAACAACCTCAAGGTGCTGAAGGTACGTGCCGAGCAGATCGCCGAGGACCACGACTTCCTCGAGTTCCAAAATAGTGGCGAATACTCTTTCGCCCTCAATGTAGAGGTCGGCCAACGCCTGAACGGGCGCATCTTCTGCTCTGTCAACGGCAGAGAGCAGATCCACATCGGCCTTACCATTCCAGACCTGCGCGAGAAGTACGAGCTCTTTTCAGAACAGAGTAGCCAGGGGTACCTGTACACCATCGCAGCGGTGGACCAGAACCCATACGGCATCAGCAATCGCAACGTGATCAACTCGAAGCTGATCGACCACGTCGTCGCCAAGATGATCCAGCGGATTGAGTACCACGTGCTCAAAGCTATCCCAGAATGACCCACCGAAGACGCCAACCGGCGTCTTTTTTGTATGTTTCCAATGATAAAGAGAGGATTCAAATGTGGAAACCGATACCCGTGCGTTCCCCTCGACCGGAGCACCACCGAGTGGATGACGCTACAAAACGGTTAACCCCAGGACGGGCCTAATCAACCAGGATATCTCCGATGTAGACCGCGCACGCCTTAAAAAGTATCAAAAAACAGAAAAAAGACACTTTAACTTTTGAGAGGATGAACCTTATGCGACCACTTGAACGCCCCTTCACGATGGGACAACTGTTGACGCTTCAACCCGATACCGTCACGGTCCTCATCTATGGAAAACGGTACGACATTCAGGTGTCCGTTTCCGAGCAACAACTTTTGACCAACATCGCGCAAGACGAGATCGTCTTGCTTCCTGTCAATTTCGAACGGACACGGCTGTTACTGGAAATCCCGGAAACGTCGCCACAACTCGAACGTGAACTGAACGAATTTGCGGATAGTGATGAATCTGTCACCGACTTGTTGAAGGAAGGAGTCTGACACAATGGCCAAGACGAAGACGAACGAAGAGCGGAAAGCCGAGCTAGAAGCATTGACCGAACAGATGGGACAACAGATCGACAGTTACTTTGAGAGTCCACAGAAAATCCAGGAACATCTCCAATTCCTCGGCAAGTTTCATCAATACTCGATGCGAAACGCGGTCTTGATCGAGTCCCAATTTCCCGGCGCGGTTGCGGTCGGCTCTTACCCGTTCTGGGAGAAGCAAGGCGCACAGGTGCAAAAAGGCGAGCGTGGCATCAAGGTGTTCGTCCCAAGTCCAGTGACGTATGCCTTGCACAAAGACGAATGGGTACCGCTCAGCAAGGCACCGAAGCCGATAAAGGAAGGCGTGAAACAAGGACGCATCCCGTCACGTAAGATGATGTACTTCAAGATCGGTCACGTGTTCGAGTACACGCAGACCGACGCGCGTGAGAAAGGAATCGAGGTCTCGGACATCTTCAAACGATATCACCGGGACGGCGGGCTCGAGAACGAACAAGACATCCGTGACGCCTTGACGACGCTCGCGGATGCCCGGAATGTGACGCTATTGGAGGAACCGCTCGACGAGATCGGGACGGCGAAAGGATGTTACTATCCGGAGCTACATGCGATCGCCTTAAACCCGCGGAATACATCCATCGAGGACATCACCGTCCTGATCCATGAGCTCGCCCACTCGGAGCTGCACAACCAAGAGCGGAATCTCGAACGGGACAAACCGCTCACGGCACCCGAGAAAGAGTTCCAAGCCGAGATGATCGCCTATGTCGTCTCACATCAACTCGGTTTCCCAACGGATGATTTCTCACTGTCTTACTTGGCCGGTTGGACGAAAGACAAGGAACTCCTCGACAAGGAACAGCTGTTGCAGGAGGTCCACCAGACGTCCGCGACTTTCATCAATCATATCGAGTCACATTTAGAGAAGGTGCACACCTTGCAACAGAAGAAAGAACAGAGCCCACTCGATTACCTCAAACAGCTGGAGCGGCGTATGGGATGGAAAGACTCTGATTTCAGCCTTTATGAACGGGTTCATGCCGTACAAAGTGTGTTTCCTGAGGAGGTAGAGCCCTATCTGAACGCAAAAGCGACCCTCGAGACGAACCTGAAGGTGGATTGTGTAGATGAGCCACTCATGTATATTCATGATAAAGGGTTCGGGTTCCAGTCATTCGGTATTGCCAACAATCATGACTTCAGTGAAGATACACTTGTCGCCTATACAATCGCCTTACCGGATAAATCATTGATCAGCGGTCACTTCAATCCGGAAAGAACCGTGCATCCTCTTCACGATTTGGAAAAGAGCAATAAGGTTGAAAAACCAACCCTCAAAAATCTTGAAGATAGTTGGCATAATGTGTTGCTCGAAGAAGAAAAGAAGTCGCTTTCAAGAACAGCTATACTAAACATTGAACGACTAATTTAAATAACTTTGATATTTGGCTCCAGAGAGTCCCATATTATGTATTCAGCCGACCAGTCTTCATGTGCTTTGTTAATCTAATGTGATCGCTGCCCATCATCCTATTTGTCATGTCGTCTCTTTTCATTTCAAAAAAACCTTTTCAAAATCAGTTTCTCTCTGATTTCGAAAAGGTTTTGGAAAGAGGTGTTTTCCCACCACTAATATAATTTTTAGTATGGAGCTAACCACTAAAAGTGTAGAATTTACTTTTAAAAGTATATATCCCAAACGATATATAAAATTACAAGCAAGAGCAAGATAAAAGTAAACTTCCCCGCATTGCCTAAAAACATACGATCAAATACGTCATCTTGTTTATCGTTTCTCATGGTTTTCCCTCCTACATTAGCGAGTATTAAAGAATGCTACTTGATACAGTCAAGTTGAATGACAACCCATTACTGACCACTACAGAAGTAGACGTTGCTTTTTGGTATCCTTCCCATAAAGGAATCCAGGTAGAAGGGATAGCAAAAGTTTGATTAGAATCCGCAGATGGTGTTTTAGTCATGCTAACTGTTTGATAATGGCTACCCCAATGAGATTTCCCTGATTGCTGGACCACTAACTTTCTGTTAGAAACGAATGCTCCATTAGATTTATCCCAGCTAGTTGTAACACTGTTCATATGTTTACTATCTGCCAATCCGCTCTTTTTGTCTACATGATATTTAATAGTAACATAACCAGTAACATTCCCTACCCATTTTGATGCGGTAGAAGCATCTGTTGGAGAGCTTGTTGATAGAGTTGTAAACCCGCCATCTCCTTCTGGAACATCAGTTATTGATTTCAATTCTGATAGATTTTCTTCAGCATAGACCTTACTAATAACGAAAGCATCCCCATATCCTTTGTCAATCTGCACCAAAACTTCGGCATTTAATTTTGCATTCGCTAGATTCCCGTTTTCATCTGTCATCTGTGCTTCGAGTATCACATCTTCATTAGAACTTGATGTTTCAGAAATAGTAACCTGCCCTACCCCTTCATTGTATGCGTTCTCATTTTCTGATGCGAAAGAAGTTGGACTAAGAATCAAGCTCCCTCCAATAACACCACTTAAAACTGCAAACTTAGAAATTTTATTCATTTTAATTCCCCCTTTTTATTTCCAACATTGATAATTATCTCCTAAATTGATTTTTATGTATATAGTTTTTATATATTTTCTTTTTTTAGTTTAAGATACAAAAAAAGTAATTTACGTCTCGTATATTTAAAAATGAAAAACAAAAACTAATTAGAGCATCATTCAAGAAATTTCATGTGCAACACCTCATACGTCCTATACATGGATTTGTCACTGTTTGTTAACACCCTACACGGTACACTTGAACTAAAAAGGGGTTCTCCTCATGCGACTTCAAGATTGGATTCAGCAATATCACGGTACAGAGATACTACACTTTGATCACCTTTGCGAGTACTTGGATGCGACACCATTTGAAATCAAGAGCCACCTTGACCAGATCAGTCCTGAGATTACTGGAGTATTGAAGTTCGAAGGTGGTGTTGACGACGACGCGTTCATCACGAAGCTGGAACACCATTTGCTGAATCGATTCAACAAACGAAGAAAAAAAGTGAAAGTCACGATTGAGGTCGAACTGCCATTACCGGAAGAAGCCTACAACTTTTGTCAGCGTGAACGGTTTAGTATGATTGAACGCGTGACACGGTATATGGAGGAACAAAACGTGAAGGATTGGCGCATCGTAAACATGCGGAGAATATAATTGAATATCAGTAATGTTGACTCATCTATGAATATACATACTAGAAGGAGAAAAGATGAAATTTACCTACTTAACCTTCCCTTTGGCCATCCTACTGATGGCAGGTTGTACCAGTGAAGACAAACCTTCCACAAACGAGACAGTCGAGGAACCTGCTGCTCAGACAGAAGAAGTCGTCGAGACGACTGAAACGAGTACAGACGACTCGAACACAGAAACGACTGCAGAAGAGCCTGCAGAAGCCGAGGAAACGGTGACAAGTTCGGATAACAATCTGTTCTCCGGCTATAAACTGATTGACGTTGACGGTGGGGACTTGTCCGGCTACCGTGAGGCGAACGTCGTCGTCGATATCGGATATGGTGAGCGTGAGTATTGGGCGTTCACCAACGAACATGGTCAATTGGTTCGTGTCATCGCCGACCAGATCATCCTTCAAGATGACGACACAGAAGAAGTGACGTCGGCCGGCCGCTACTATCATGACGAAGCGAAGGTACCAGGTGTCGAACACAGTGAACTCGACGAGGGGCACGTCATCGCTGACTCACTTGGGGGCGTATCGAACGCCTACAACATCACACCACAAGACAGCACCCTCAACCGATATGGGGACCAGGCCTATATGGAGGACGTCATTCGGAAGGCCGGTGGCGCGACCGACTTCGAGGCGATCATCACGTATCCGGATACGAGCACACACATCCCTTCACACTATGAGTACACCTACACTATCAGAGGAAATGTCGTCACCGATTCCTTTGACAATGTGAATCCGGACGAGGTGAACGAAGCGCTCGGCCTCACAGAAAGTGAACCAGAACTTCCAGCCACGACAGAGCCCACCGAACCTGCTGGCGATGTCTCGAGCGTAGATGCGAATGGCAACGGTCAGGTGACGATTCAAGAGGCGAAAGACGCCGGTTTCACGATGCCGATCATGAGCGACCATTGGCTTTATCCTTATATGCGCGATAACGACAATGACGGAATGGTCGGGGAATGAATTGCTTTTGAGTTTAAAACAATAATTATTGCATAAAAAGACATTCTCTAGTCCTTAAGAGAATGTCTTTTAGTGGTTATTTTGTTTCATATCCGATAGCCTTTTTTACGCGACTCAACCGGTTCTGCCTGGATCACATCTTTTCATACCCAGTTGCGAACCGTCTCCTTATGGCTTGTTAACTCGCCACTAAGCTTATCTTTGAGTAATGCTCATTTTCATTTGCTTAAATATACATTTTTGCCCATGCAAAAACACCTTCGATATCAGTACTTTTAATAATGTACTATTCCGAAGGTGTTTTATATTGTCTCATAAATTTAGGGTAGCCCATATTCCGACTCCAAAATGAGGGGGATTATGCACAATTTAAAATCATTTAAAGTTACAATTCATTTTCGTTTAAATAATCAATATCAAATTTTTGAGGTAAATTCTTTTTTAGTTCTTCAATAGACTCATATTTTTTTTCATTAGAAAATAAAATAAATCCAAGTCCATCTCCATCTACTTTAATAAAAGAAGTTGGTATACTCATATCAATTAAAGGTACAAATTGAGTTCTAGAGAACAGCCACTTACCATATTTTTTTAAAGTGAAATTCAATTTATCTTTAAAGATAATGTTATAAAACCCATTTTGAGCAGGCATCCAGTACGTTTCGTTAATCAAAAACCTTAAATCTTTTTCGTTTTCTATTTTTGCATTGCAGTAATAAAAAGAATTCTCATCCTCAGAGCAATAGTTCATAGAATATTTAATTTTCTTTGAATCCATTTTTTCAACCATCTCATTATCCTGACTTATATCTTTAGATAATATAAATGTTATAACTATTGGATATACATTTTGGTAAACCAAAAAATCAATTAAAACTTTTTGGTTATCGTTAATAGTGAAATCATCATAACTAGTGATCTCATAAACCTTTTTAATTTCACCTATAATGAAATAATTATCTAAATTATCTTCAATCTGCTTTAATAGATGCTTCCTTTCAATAATTGTAAGCTCTTTCATTATAATCACCTTTTATTCGTAAATTCTCATACTTATTTCAATTTAATTATCTTTTTTTCCAACTCCATCCTGTTGTTCCTTTTCTGTTGTGTTTATATTTATAAGGATGTAAAGGATAATGTGTATCATATTGTGATGTTTTTTTACCTCTATGAAAATGTAATACTTTACGAGTGGAGGTATACTTATTTTTCCCATTACCAAAACGAAGATAGTTATAGTCAATCCGTATTGGATGTCGATCGATTAAGCGGTTTCTAACTCCAATTATCAATTCTCCTTTACGCCCTTTAAGGTGACCTCGACCACGGACAAGAAATTCAGTATTTCTTGCGTATCTTGCAACAGTTTTCGCACCTCTGACAATTGCTTTTCTTTTCCCCCAACCAATAGCACCTAATGCTGCTGCCCCTGCAACATACCCAACAGTTTTCCATCCACCATAATTACGTTGTTTAGCAGTTTTATAACCTGAATATGCTCCATAGCCAGCTCCAATTGCTGCCCAAGCCCATGTTCCATCTGGATCGACTTTTAAGACCGGATTATTATCCGCATATGAGTAACCATTAGCCATCGATACTGTCTCGTCCGCATCGAGTTCTGGGTCGACAGAGAGGAAAACAGCCTGTTCTGGATGGTAGTAACGGGCCATTAAATAGTAAAGCGCCAAGTCTTCGTCATAATAGTATGACGCATAACGAATCGGTTGACCTGTCAGCTTCGAATCGATGACATTCGTTGTGAGTGGTTTGCCCCATGTGTCATAGGTGTACTCGGCAGCAACGTTACCTGAAGTGTCCGTCATCGCTACAATATCCCCACGATAGTTCCGTTGATAATTGTACCATGTCCCATTTGTTTTTAGTCCGATAAGGATATGGTCTGCGTTATAGACGTACTCTCGGATTGGTTTGCCGGCCGTATCTGTCTCGGCCATCAGTCGATTTGAATCTCCGTCGTAATGGAAGAGAATCGTGCCGCTCGGCCCCGTCTTCTGGATACGACGCCCTTGTTCGTCATAAACAAATTGCCATTTCTTTGTGCCGTTGACTTCTTCAATTATAGTCAAGACCCCTAGACTGTCCTACGTATATATCGAGTAGAACGTATAAGGCTTTTTGAAAATTAAAAGAACGAACCAAATCACATGTCGTGATTTGGTTCGTCGAAAGTTTGAAAATACTTTTTAAAATTTATATATACTATCAAATGAGTAATAGTCATCTCATGGTCAGGTGATAAGCAGAGATGAAGTTGATACTATAATCAAAGCTTAGGACTCATTTCAACCAATTTAATCTTTAGCTTAATTCAAGCATCCGATTGATCTTTGTCTTCTTCAGATAATTCTTCAAGCCAAAACTTAGATCCAATTTGGTCTGAAATCCAAAATAGTAGCTCTTGATCATGTAGTTCAGGTTGATTTTGCTTAAGTGGACCCGCCTCAAAAATATAGTCTTTATTTTTAATGCGTTTTTCTTTTATAAAATCTCTAAAGTGGTATGCTCCATAACCTTTCACGGTATTTAGTTCTGGAAGCGTATCTTCACTAATACGTATGTCATTACTAATTTGAGATAAATAAGTGAACAAACGAGAAAGTGCAAGATAACCTTCAGCATTCCCTACAAAATTTACCCCATAATTATCTACTCGAACTTCTAACTTGGCTTCTTCGGTAAAGAATGGATCAAATGAGTCATACTCTTCTTCGTCATACTCTTCTTCGTGTTCTTTGCAGGTCATTTGAACTGATTCTCCTCTACAATTTAAAATTTATATCCTTGTTTCTTAAGATATTCTCTCACCTTTTTATTAGGTGGTCTAGTAGTCTCATGTTTCCTATTCGGGTGGTGAGGAGTTCCGTCTTTGTTTACAGAGCCTTCTTGCTTTCTGTTCTTATCCCAATGAGCATGTGGTTTGCTCCTATCATGATGCTCCAATCGAACTCTCCATCCATCTACATAAACAGTTTTTGATTGGAACATGTAATTTTTATATCGGTTGATTGCCCAAGGTATTCCATACGTTTTAATTAAATAAACGCCGCCAACTACTGCGGCCATACCTGCAAGCGTAGCCCAACCGACACCAGGAACGAAAATCAAACCTCCCGCAGGTATAGCGTATAATCCGGTGCTATCAATCATGTTAACTGGATTATTTTGTGCATATATATACCCATTAGCCATTTCCAAAGTTTCATCTGAATCTAACATGGGATCAACGGACAAGAAAACTGTCTGTTCAGGATGGTAGTAACGGGCCATCAAATAGTAAAGCGCCAAGTCCTCGTCATAATAGTATGACGCATAACGAATTGGTTGACCTGTCAGCTTTGGATCGAAGATGTCCGTCGAGAGCGGTTTGCCCCACGTGTCATAAGTGTATGTGGCAGAAACGTTACCTGAATTGTCCGTGATTGCTACAATATCTCCGCGGTAATTTCGTTGATAATTGTACCATGTTCCGTTTGTTTTGAGTCCGACAAGGATATGGTCCGCGTTATAGACGTACTCCCGAATCGGTTTTCCAGCCGTATCTGTCTCGGCCATCAATCGGTTCGAGTCTCCGTCGTAATGGAAGCGGATCGTACCGCTCGGTCCAGTCTTTTGAATGCGACGCCCTTGTTCGTCGTACATGAACTGCCATTTCTTTGTGCCGTTGACTTCTTCGATCGCAGTCAGTTTCCCCAGACCGTCCCATGAATATTTCAGACGTCCGTCATTGATCCGGTTCCCGTCTGCATCATACGCAATGGCTTGACTCTTGAACTTCGTCATCCGGTTGGAATCATCAAATTCAGCTATGACTTGGTTATTGATATGCGTGCGGTTCCCACGTTTGTCATACGCATAGCTGACTGTCTGTCCGTCAAGGATCTTCTCTTCAATCAATTGATTCATCGCATCATAGGAGTAACTTGCAGTTTTCCCGTCTTTTTTAAGGACTGAAAGGTTTCCATATTGATCGTAACTATATCGCTCAAATGCAATCTGTTTGTCACCAGCAGAGGCGGACCAGGCTGACACTGCCCCGGTCTCATCGAACTCGACCAATGACTCCCCGCCTTGTCCCGGCATGGTGATCTGAGTCGTCTTGCCATTCTCATTGTGACGGAAAGCCCAATGTTGACTATCGACAGTTACTCCATGGTTCCGTTTGGCGACATCATAAGTGAATTCACGTTTCGTTCCCGCTAACGTGATGGAGAGCGGAAGCTCGGTTCCGACACCGTTGACATCTTGGTAATCCCATGACTGAAGGACCTGGTGATAATCCGTCAGCTTCAACACACGACCTTTACCTGCATCTTTCGTATCATATTCGTATTTCTTTAGTTTCGCACTGTCGTTCCCCATTTGAATGGAAACAAGGTCGCCCGAGGTCGCATCATAGCCATATTTGAATCGTGTTGCATTGGATTCTTTTAGCTCGGTAATTTTTCCCTCATCGTCATAGACCTTTCCGAGTCTTTTTCCGGATGGCAAGATGGTTTCTTTTAAGTTGCCCGTATGGGGCTCATAAACATATTGAGAGCGTTGTCCCCCTGGACGGTCCACAGAAGTGATACGACCTTTTGCATACGTGTATGAAGTGATTTTTCCATCAAACGTTTTTTGTGTGACTTGTCCTTTCTTGTCATAAACATAGGAAATGACAGTCCCGCTCTCCGCGGTCGTCGTCGTCAAACGGCCTAGTAGATCATAGGTGTTCGTCCGTGTACGATTCCCTTGATCGACGGTTAAAACATTTCCGAACGCGTCGACCGTATTGGTCACTGGAAGTTTCGTCAGCCCGGCGTCTTTTAAAACGTGGTTTCCTTGCTTGTCATATGTCGAGTCAGACACGACTCGTCCGATAGATGCCCGGACCGCATCGATAAGAATGGTGCCAGTCGAACCGTTCTTGATGGTGAGATCGACTTTCACGAGTTTTTTGTTCTGATCTGACGTCAATTGAATCGTCTGACGTTGCCATGTCGTGTCATTGTCTTTTCCGGTATAGTCTAGCGCATGGAATGTGGCTGTTTTCTGTACCGTCGTTCCGTCCTCATATGTCGCTTCCACATTTAGTGAATCTGTTTTCGAGGCCTTTTGTGCCAGGGCACTCACATAGAACGGTTTTGCTATCGATTGGTTAACAAAACGTGCATTACAACACCGACAACATCCACGTCCATGTCGCCATCGTCGAGACGAGTCACATGCGCGAGCGCGGTAAACGAAAACCAAAATCGATCGAGCTGATGAAGTCGAAGGTCATCCACTCTCTCGCCGACCGGACAAAAGAACAGGAGAAACTGAACGCGTTCATAAGAAACGAGTTGGTCGCCCATAAACGGAACCGGAAGATCCAAACGCTCCCGAACCGTGTCCTGCGTCCCGAGCTCGTCCGTCAATTCAAGGACATCTATGAACGGTTGCCGGAAGATAAACGACAATGGCGCTACAACATGAACGGGATGCAGCCACTCCGTGAATCGCTCGACCGTCTGACTGACCGCTATATCGACATTCACTTCAAATCAGAGTTTCAAGCCTTCAACGAGCGGCTCGAGCAGGAGGTGTCGTTCCATCGTCGCAGCTACGGAGACACGGAGAAGGCCGAGCGTTACCGGACGACAAAGCGACAGGACCTTTACACCCGGATGGGGAACGCCATCCTCTCCGAGATGCGAGACTTGTCAAAAGAACAGACGACATGTGAGAAAAATGAAGACCCCAAACATCCGGTCCGACGAGCGTTCAAACAACAAAAGCTATTCAATGAATCACTCTACCGGATCGAGCGGCACATGAACGACGAATTCGAACACCTGAAGAATCAACGTGCTTTCGAACAGCTGGAGCGGGACATCGAATATGGAAAGTGAGGGAGGACGATGGAAGAGTTGAGACAGATCCGTCTTCGATTGAAGCCGGAGACGGTCGCGTATTTGGAAGAGTTCGCCGACGACAAGCGCTTCGGCCACCTCGGCCAGGTCATCGACCATATCGCAGAAGAACATAGACAACTGGCCGACGAGAAGTGGGACATGCAGTTCCTCACCCGCTCGATCAGTACGCAGGTCTCCCGTCATATCGAGGAGTTGATCAACGGGCAGGTGTCGACAGAACTCGAGCGCATCCGGCTCGCCGCGAACCGCTCCGACCGTCACGGACAAATCCTGACAGAGCTCCTGCAGGCGCTCATGCAGACCGAGGGCATCGAGGACATCATGACGACGGACCAGTTCAAACCGACGTTCCTCGAGACGGCGGAACATGTCGTCCAGGAACGCATCGAGCATCAGAAACAGAAGAAGGACACACTAACTTTTGAGAGAGGATGAATTCTATGCGACCACTTGATCGTCTCTTTACGATGGGACAACTGTTGACAATTCAACCGAACACCGTCACGGTCCTCATCTATGGAAAACGGTACGACATCCCGATATCCGTTTCCGAGCATCAACTTTTGACCGCCATCGCGCAAGACGAGATTGTCTTACTTCCCGTCAATTTCGAGCGGACACAACTGTTACTCGACATCCCGGAAACGTCGCCACAACTTGAACGTGAACTGAACGAATTTGCGGATAGTGATGAATCTGTCACCGACTTGTTGAAGGAAGGAGTATGACACGATGGCCAAGATAAAGACGAACGAAGAACGGAAAGCCGAGCTCGAGGTCTTGACCGAACAGATGGGACAACAGATCGACAGCTACTTCGAGAGTCCGGAGAAGATCCGGGAACATCTGCAGTTCCTCGGCAAGTTCCATCAATACTCGATGCGGAACGCAGTTTTGATTGAGTCCCAGTTCCCCGGCGCGGTCGCGGTCGGCTCTTATCCGTTCTGGGAGAAGCAGGGCGCACAGGTCCAGAAAGGTGAGCGTGGCATCAAGGTATTCGTCCCAAATCCAGTGACTTATGCCTTACACAAAGACGAATGGGTGCCGCTCAGCAAGGCACCGAAGCCGGTCAAAGACGGCGTAAAGCAAGGACGCGTCCCGTCACGTAAGATGATGTACTTCAAGATCGGTCACGTGTTCGAGTACACGCAGACCGACGCACGCGAGAAAGGAATCGAGGTCTCGGACATCTTCAAACGGTATCACCGGGACGGCGGGCTGGAAAACGAACAAGACATCCGTGACGCCTTGACGACGATCGCGGATGCCCGGAATGTGACACTATTGGAGGAACCGCTCGACGAGATCGGAACAGCGAAGGGCTGTTACTATCCGGAGCTACATTCGATCGCCTTGAATCCACGGAACACATCGATCGAGGACATCACCGTCCTGATCCACGAGCTCGCGCACGCGGAGCTGCACAACCAAGAGCGGAACCTCGAACGAGACAAACCGCTCACGGCACCCGAGAAGGAGTTCCAAGCCGAGATGATCGCCTATGTCGTCTCGCATCAACTCGGTTTCCCGACGGACGATTTCTCGCTCTCTTACTTGGCCGGTTGGACGAAAGACAAGGAACTCCTCGACAAGGAACAGCTGTTGCAGGAGGTCCATCAGACGTCCGCAGGCTTCCTCGACCATATCGAGTCACACTTAGAAAAAGTACACGCCTTACAACAGGAGAAAGAACAGAGCCCTCTTGATTACCTTGAACAGCTGGAGCGGCGTATGGGATGGAAAGACGCTGACCTCAGTCTTTATGAACGGGTGCATGCCGTACAAAGTGTGTCTCCCGAGGAGGTGGAGCCCTATCTGAACGCAAAAGCGACCCTCGAGACGAACCTGAAGATGGATCGCGTCGATGGCCCGCTCATGTATATTCACGATAAAGGTTTCGGGTTCCAGTCATTCGGTGTCGCAAACAATCACGACTTCAATGACGACGCGCTTGTCGTTTACACGATTGCATTACCAGATCAGCCATTGATTAGCGGTCACTTTGATCCCGAAAAAACAGTTCATCCATTACACGATTTAGAAAAGAACAATAAGGTTGAAAAACCAACCCTCAAAAATCTTGAAGATAATTGGCATGATGTGTTGCTTGCTGATGAAAAGGAACCCTTTTCACGAACCGCTTTTTTGAATATTGAACGCTTAGTTTAACAAACCGTCGTATTAAAAAACACTCCCTAATAAGAAAGCAGATTTTTACTTTGTCTGCCTACTTTTTTGGGAGCATACTTGTAAGATTCAATTTTTTTAATCATCTTTATTTCTTACTGAGATTTGCATTACTAAGGTTCGCCCTAAGAATAATAAAAAGACTCAACCTTTCTGAAGTCAAGTTGAGTCTATCTCAAAGTGTTTATATTTATTTGGTAAAGTAAAAACTATATTATCAGGTTCGAAAAATAAACTCTAAATCAGAGGTTACCCTTTAATTTCAAATATTTTTTCACACAATCATTCCAAGAATTTTAATTGTTCTTTTTTTCTCTTTTCAAAAATGCGGAGCGCTTCACCTTCTCTCTCAAGTAAATCATCATAATGATTCGAGCCGTCCACTAATTCTTTATAACCCCAAATTGCGTTAACATTATTGATTAATGGGAAATCAAAACTCCAATTTTCTGGAATTTTGTGTTTTTCTACAGTAAATAACTCAGCTGGAAACCATGAAGGGTTATAATCATTTACTTGAATTAAGTATTGTAAAGAACCACCCCAAAGACTCATACCATAAACTATATAAGTATCATTAATTTTCAACTCAAAATCAGCCTCAATAGAGTATCCTAGTTTTATTGTATTGGGTAAAAGATTTACGCCGGTCACCTCTTTACATTTAACTTTCATTTTTTCTTCCCTCTTTTATCATCAAATTTAAAGTCATCAAACTTTCCGGTTTTTATATTCTTAAGATAATGTATCTCCACTCCATCTACATTTTTAGCCATTTTCCTCCACCCGTCTTGTTGTCTCCATCTTGGGTCAGTCATTCCTTTTGTCATATTTAATATTCGACCTGAATTAGGATTATAGAGAACGTTTCTCATTGCAACTTCTTCTTTGTAAGTTCTTGGGACTTGGCGACCTGTAGATCCTCTACCTAGTGATTTACTACGAATCAAATATTGTAAATTTGAAAGAGGGACTGATTTTTTCGCGGGTACAGTAATCTTTCTAACACTAGTGTAATACCTGATCCCACTACCATAAGAATAGTATCCATATCCATATCCATCAGGACGCCACATAAGTCCGTCTGGATCAATCCTTGTCAACGGATTGTTCATAACATAACTGTATCCATTTGCCATTTCGATTGATTCGTTACTATCTAATAAAGGATCAATTGAAAGAAACACAGCTTGTTCTGAGTTGTAATAACGAGCCATCAAATAGTAGAGCGCCAAGTCTTCGTCATAATAGTATGACGCATAACGAATTGGTTGACCTGTCAGTTTCGAATCAGTGATGTTCGACGTGAGCGGTTTACCCCATGTGTCATAGGTGTATTTGGCAGCAACATTACCTAAAGTATCCGTGATTGCAACAATATCTCCACGATAGTTCCGTTGATAATTGTACCATGTCCCATTTGTTTTTAGCCCGACGAGGATATGGTCCGCATTATAGACGTACTCCCGGATTGCTTTGCCAGCCGTATCTGTCTCGGCCATCAGTCGGTTCGAATCTCCGTCGTAATGGAAGCGAATCGTGCCGCTTGGCCCTGCCTTCTCGATACGACGTCCTTGTTCGTCATACATGAACTGCCATTTCTTTGTGCCGTTGCCTTCTTCGATCGCAGTCAGATTACCTAGACCGTCCCATGAATATTTCAGACGTCCGTCATTGATCCGGTTCCCATCTGCGTCATACGTAATGGTTTGACTCTTGAACTCGGTCATCCGGTTGGATTCATCAAATTTAGCTACGACTTGACTGTTAATGTGTGTGCGATTCGAACGTTTGTCATATGTGTAATTGATCGTCTGTCCGTCAAGTGTCTTCTCTTCGATCAATTGATCCATCGTATCATATGAATAACTCGCAGTTTGCCCATCTTTCTTTAAACCTGACAGGTTTCCATATGAGAGTCGGTCGGAGGCAACACACCATCTAGAAACACATACGTCGTGCTCCTCCATCCCATATCGCACTATCATGAACGGGATGATTTTTGATGAGACGTTTATATATGCGGGACGCAGCTATCGATTCACCACTGACCCTGATCTAAAAAAGAAGAAATAGATGAAATGAAATTCCAAAACAAAGAACGTTTTTGACAGATTTGGTCGACGACGTTTCATGCGCAACACCTCCTAAGGTTTTCAAGAACCGTATTCGATTTGTACATAAACTCGTCACTGTTTGCCATACGTAACACGAGATACACTTAAATCAAAAAGGAGTTATCTCATGAATCTTCAAGAGTGGATTAAACTGTTTTACAAGACGGAAACACTGCGATTTGATCACCTTTGGACATACTTACACACGACACCCCAAGAACTTGAAGCGTACATCGATCGACTCAATCCTTGGTTGAACATCGCTTTGAAGTCCTCTGCTGGTATCGATGACGCGGAAATCATCGACGAACTTGAGCATTACCTACTTCAGCGATTCAACAAACGAAGAAAGAAAGTCAAAGTCACGCTCGAGGTCGAGTTGGAACTATTGGAAGGTGTCTTCAATTTTTCTCAGACCGAAAAAATGAGAATGATTGAACGAGTCACAAACCATATGGAAGCCCAAAACTTGAAGGATTGGCGCATCGTGAGGATGCAGAAGATATAACAGTCTTACAATAAACATTTTAATTATTTCAAAATAATGTTATAGGTAGATTTTCATATCCCATTATTTTATACTTTTTGCAAAAGTGTAATGGAGGAATTTAAATGTTCAAAAAAGGAACTTTGATTTTAATGACGGTTTTATTGGTAAGTAATCTAAGCTTGGGAATTCCACTCGGTGTTTATGCCAACGAAATCCCTGCAAAAAATATTTCAGATGAGGCTATCGATGTAAAAGTCACGTTTACTGATTCCGAGATTGAAGCAATATCTCTCGAACGGGAAGAAATTATCACAGACATTACTAAAAATGTACAAGAGACCGAGACATTACTTGACGAAGTGGTATCACAAAGTTTGCAAGAAACTAAACAGAAAACTTTAATTGATGGTTTAAATGAAGAACTTGAGATGATTAATACTCCGACTTCGAATGTCTCTTTTGACACAAACCTTGACAAGGAGACTTACGAAATCAACGAAAATTTATCTGTAACTTTTGATGATAATTTCATTATTGTAGATGAATGGAATGAATCAGATGAAATTGAATCTCAAGAGGACGTTGAATCTAATCTCCTCTCGTTCGTTCAAAATATTTTCTTCCATCCGGTCCAAGCAGCAGGAACAAGTAAAATTAAGAATGCTTCTAATACTCGAAGTATTTACGATGCAAGGGCCACTAGTTGGAAAGTTGTCACAGCATATATTGGTGCAGAGTTCACTTATAATGGAACTACAGTCACTGCGAGAAGAACAGGAAACTACATGAAGACTGAAAATGGGGGAGGTATTCTTGTCGACATAGTCGATAAAAAAAGTGAGGTTCAAAAGCCAAGTAGCTCGAGAAGAATCGCTTATCAAGAAGGAACAGCTATTATGGGCATCACTTTTAAAGGACACGGGCTCAAGTTACAAGAACGATATTTACGTGTGAATGTAGAGTGTAACGCAAAAGGGACAATTACTAAAAATTCTATTTTAAGATAAACTGGAGGTATGGACATGAACGTTCTTGATTTTGCAATATTTTTACTGCTATTCATTTCATTCGTAATTTTTATGATTGTCAAATTAGTAAAGAAACCAAAGAAAAATAAAAAATTGTAAGTTCAAAGTAAAAATAAGTTACTCGTTCAACATTCAATCAATTCTGTGTTTATATCGCTGACTATGATTGAGGAATAGTTCTATCCATACAAGCTTCGCACATTCAAAAATGAAAATGTGATGGCCAGGAAATAGTTTACATCAATTTAATACGATAACGATTGCAAAAGGCGTATTCTCAATAGCACAGAGAATACGCCTTTTCGTTAGATTCCTCTAAATTTTAAATTCATTTATTTTCACCAGATTCATTTTTGTACATTCCTGACCTCTTTTTAAACCTTACATGTTCAATCAACGCCTGCATGATTTGTTCTTCTTTAATGCCAAAATCCTGATCGAACGGCACTCGCTCTCCTTCGAATAGAAACGCATCAACCAAGTAAAGGACTCGTGGTTTTTTACGCGGGGCGCTTTCCTTGAGACATCGTTCCCAGACGAACTGCTCGAACTCTTTTGAATGACTCCTATGCTCGATCGCACGTCGTACCATCGCCCGTGTGATTTCAAGATAATCTTCCCATAGCCAACGTCCGGCCACTTGGTGCCACATCTCGATTCGCCCCTGCTCCTTGATTGCTTCTACATCGACTTCGACGTGATACGGGGCCTCTTCTTCATTCTTGACGACATCCCGAGCATCCCCTGTCACCGACTCCGGATACAGCTCCCATCCTTCAGGCATCCGTTCTTTGATGAACTGCTCGAGCGAATCCTCACTGATCCGATAGCCTTTTTTACGCGACTCGAGCGGTTTCGCCTGGATCACGCCTTTTCGTACCCAGTTGCGGACCGTCTCCTTATGGCTTGTAAGCTTGTTCTTCGATAAGATTTCAAATGCTTCGTCAATCGTATACATACATATCCTCCTTTAATACAATGATGATTTTATTAAATAATACCATAAATATTGTATTAAAGTGCTGAGATTCCTCAGGTGATTTTAAATTCATTAGAAATATCTTAATGCACTCTAATAAAAAAACACCACTCAGCCGAATGGTGTTTCCAGGTTAAGAATTTTTAAAAACATATTCCATCGAACTATTTATGTTGAATTAAACTAACATTAATCCCTCTCAATATTTCTTTAGTATGACTGAAATTTGGGGTTGAGTAAGACCAACAATATCTGCAATTTCAGCTTGAGTCAGCTTTTCTTTATAATATAATTCTTTAATTAAGTCTCTCGTTTCTTCTTTTGTTAGATTTTTGTTATATTTTCGTGACGTCACACTTTCTAAACCATTTCTTTTTTTCAAATCTACTGTAAGAATAATGTCCTCATCTTCCCGAATGAACTGAACCCCGAATGAAGGACACTTGAAATAAGTGACCCATTCGGGGTTTTTCGTATACGCACGAATCGCTATAATGAACCTATTCATTTAGACGGGAGAAACAACCATGAGCAAAATCATTTTCAATATCCATCAAATTGATCAGCTTGAGTCGAACCCGAACGTTTCGTCGGTTTCAGAACGCTCGATCCAATACACCGGTGAATTCAAAATAAAGGCCGTGCTTGAAAACATGGACGGCAAGGGACCCCGGCAGATCTTCACGGAGGCTGGATTCGACCTGACGGTAATTGGGAACAGGAAGGCGAAGTCCGCGTTGGAACGATGGCGCCGAACATATCGAAAAGACGGGGAAGACGGTCTCCTGAACGACAAACGTGGAAAGGCTCTGGGAGGTGGACGCCCGAAAACAGACGAGTCGATGGAGAGACGGTTAGCGAAGGCAGAGGCAAGAATCAAGTACCTGACGGCAGAGAATGAACTCTTAAAAAAGCTAGAGAAGTTAGAAGGGCAGGCGAAACATACGAACTGACACCAGCAGCGAAATATCAGGCCATCAACACCGTCATCCGCATCGCATAGCTGAAGTACCTCGTCCGCCCACTATGTGAGATCGCCGGCGTGAGCCGGAGTGGCTATTACGCCTGGTTGAACCGTGCCGAGGCGGAGTCCCTCCGGGAAGAGCGTGATTACCTAGACGCGACACTCCTCAAGCAAATCCACGACAGCCATAAAGGTAAAGTCGGTTATCGGGGGCTGTACATGGAGGTGCTCGCGACACTCGGCGTCCGGATCAACCACAAACGGATTCTCCGACTGATGCGCAAGTATAACATCGTCACCAAAATCCGGAGGATGAATCCTTATCGGAAGCTCTCTCAGGCGACGCACGAGCATCGCGTCGTGCCGAATCTGTTGAACCGTCAGTTCCGACAGAGCGAGCC
The DNA here is from genome assembly GCF_004337185.1 of Exiguobacterium sp. SH0S2. NCBI lineage: Bacteria > Bacillati > Bacillota > Bacilli > Caryophanales > Exiguobacterium > Exiguobacterium sp. SH0S2. The sequence continues at coordinate 66,441 of NZ_SJVB01000007.1, forward strand.
TGGAAAGGTGTTCGTGACCGACATCACCTACCTCCCGATCGCCTCCGGCGAGAACGTCTATCTGTCATGCGTGAAGGACGTGGCCACGCGTGAGATCGTGGCGCACAAGCTGTCCGCAAGCCTTCACATGGACCTCGTCTTTCAGACGATGGAAAAACTTGAAGATCACCTCCAAGGGAATCTGCATCCCGAGGCGATGATCCATTCGGATCAAGGCTTCCACTATACACATCCGGACTACCAACAACTCGTTCGCAGCCTTGGACTGGTCCAGTCCATGTCACGTCGAGGCAACTGTCTCGACAACGCACCAATTGAATCATTCTTTGGCCATTTGAAGGACTATGTCACCAACCGATCGTGTGGATCAATCGAGCAGGTCAGAGAAATGGTCGGGGACTACATAAACTATTACAACTGCGAACGCGGTCAGTGGAACCTAAAAAAGATGACCCCGGAACAATATCGGGGCCATCTAATCGCCGCATAGGACATACGGGCTTTTTATTAAACTGTCCATTTTACGGGGCTCAGTTCAGAATAAGTTTTACATGATTCTTTTTTTTGTAAATTTCTACATTGTCATCAGAGAATATTTCATCTAACGTCATCTTTCCTAAGTGAGTATTATTTGTATCCACGGCCATTGTAAGGAATAAAATTAATTATGCTTATATATTTTTTTGAATATCATTCTGATTCAAGAGCATAAATATTATTAGATACAAAAAAGCGAATCAATTCGAAGAAAGTGAATTGATTCGCTAACAGATTTACTAGCAGTGAAAATTAACTTTTAAATTATGGAAGTAGATTTTCATCTTCAATATATCCTAAAAATAAGTCTTGTAAATAACCTTCTGAATCTACAGAATCTAATAGTAGTTTAGGTTCTACTTCAAAATCAACTAGTCCTGAACTTCCGTCGATAATTCCGAACACATGGGAAATTGTATCAACCATGACTACTTTCAACATGGAAAAAATAATTTCCTTTTGTTCAGCGCTTAAACTTTTATAAAACTCATCTTGTTTCTTCCAATAAATATTCATTTCTGATTTTTTTAATTTTGAATAATCAAGTTCCTCTTCATACATATCTTTATAGGATACTATGTTACCTTCAACTATTGTTTTATAAATTGATTTTACAAACTTTTCATTTATTTCGTTCATCTTTTTCTCCTCATTTCTGGATACATTTTTTTATTTAAGCGAATAAGTTTTCGTAACTGCGCATTAGGTATATCTCTATATACCCTTCTTAATTCTCTGATGTCTCTAGCCAATAAACTTCTTGCATTATTTATTCCTTTCGTTGATTTAGATACAGTTCCAAAACCTTTTTTTCTAGTAGTATGACCTACACTTGGTACACTTATAGCTGGAGCCTTTCCAGGGTGGTAATTTTTAACAAGTCTATTCATTAAGACTTTTTGACCTACATGATGAGCATCTAATCCTTCTTTTCCTCTTCCCTTTAGAGAGTTATAGGAACCCACTTGATATTTTCTAGAGGAATATAAGGATTTACCATACTTAACAAATCTACCAAATCCAACTGCGCTACTCACGGCACTATAAGCAGTGTACCCCCATTTTTTCCAACCGGTGTATCCGCGAGACTTAGCGGTTTGATAACCAGTATAGGCTCCATAGCCAGCCTTAACTGCTACCCAAGCCCACGTTCCATCTGGATCGACTTTTAGGACCGGATTATTGTCCGCATACGAATAGCCATTTGCCATCGAGACGGTCTCATCGGCATCAAGTTCTGGATCGATGGATAGGAAGACGGCCTGTTCTGGATGATAGTAGCGTGCCATCAAGTAGTAAATCGTTAAATCTTCATCATAATAGTACGACGCATAACGAAGCGGTTGACCTGTAAGCTTCGAATCGGTGATGTTCGTCGTAAGCGGTTTGCCCCATGTATCATAGGTGTACTCGGCAGCAACATTACCTGAAGTGTCTGTGATCGCTACAATATCCCCACGATAGTTCCGTTGATAACTGTACCAGATTCCGTTTGTTTTTAGTCCGACAAGGATATGGTCAGCGTTATAGACGTACTCTCGGATTGGTTTGCCGGCCGTATCTGTCTCGGCCATCAGTCGGTTCGAGTCTCCATCGTAATGGAAGCGAATCGTGCCGTTCGGCCCCGTCTTCTGGATACGGCGCCCTTGTTCGTCATACATGAACTGCCATTTCTTTGTGCCGTTGACTTCTTCAATCGCCGTCAGTTTCCCTAGACCGTCCCATGAATATTTCAGACGTCCGTCATTGATCCGGTTCCCGTCTGCATCATACGTAATGGCTTGACTCTCGAACTCGGTCATCCGGTTGGATTCATCAAATTTAGCTACAACTTGGTTGTTGATGTGTGTGCGATTTCCACGTTTGTCGTATGTGTAATTGATCGTCTGTCCGTCTAGTGTCTTCTCTTCGACCAATTGATCCATCGCGTCATAGGAGTAACTCGCAGTTTGTCCATCTTTCTTTAAACTTGACAGGTTGCCATATTGGTCGTAACTATAACGCTCAAATGCAATCTGTTTGTCACCAGCAGAGGCGGACCATGCTGATACGGCACCAGTCTCATCGAACTCGACGAGCGACTCACCGGCTTGTCCTGGCATGGTAATCTGCGTCGTCTTACCATCCTCATTATGGCGGAAAGCCCAATGTTGACTATCGACAGTTACCCCATGGTTCCGTTTGGCGATGTCATAGGTGAAGTCACGCTTCGTTCCCGCTAACGTCATTGAGAGTGGAAGCTCTGTCCCGACACCATTCACATCTTCGTAATCCCATGTCTGGAGCACTCCATGGTAATCCGTCAGGTTCAACAGACGTCCTTTACCAATTTCGTCATTTTCTTCGTCACCTGGGTCATATTCGTACTTCTTCTGTTTCGAGCTATCATTTCCCATTTGAACCGAGAGGATGTCACCAGAAGATGAATCATATGCATACTTGAATCGGCTCGTCGTTTTAATACTTTCTTCCGTTCCCGTCTCACTTGTCGGATCAGTACTCTCTACCTTTGTTGTCTCTTGCAGTTCAATGATATTCCCTTCGTCGTCGTAAATTTTAGATAGGCTGTTCCCTGAAGGGAGAAGCGTTTTTATTAAGTTACCAGTGTGAGGCGCATATTCATACGCATACTTCTGCCCCCCTGGACGAATGACCGAAGTGATACGACCTTTCAAATATCCATATTTAGTGAGTGTCCCATCAAATACCTTTTGTGTGACCTCACCTTTTTTATTGTAATCATAGGAAATGACAGTCCCGTTCTCTGCGGTTGTCGTCTTCAAACGCCCTAATAGATCATAGGTGTTCGTCCGTGTGCGATTCCCTTGACCGACGGTTAAGACATTCCCGAACGCGTCGACCGTATTGGTCACTGGAAGTTTCGTCAGCCCGGCGTCTTTTAAGACGTGGTTTCCTTGCTTGTCATATGTCGAGTCAGACACGACTCGTCCGATTGACGCTCTGACCGCATCGATAAGAATGGTGCTAGTCGAGTTATTCTTAATAGTGAGTTCGATTTTCACGAGCTTCTTGTTCTCATCTGAGGTCAATTGGATGGTTTGACGTTGCCATGTCGCGTCGTTGTCTTTTCCAGTATAGTCTAAGGCATGGAATGCGGCTGTCTTCTGTACCGTCGTTCCGTCCTCATATGTCGCCACCACGTTCAGTGAATCTGTTTTCGAAGCCTTTTGTGCCAAGGCACTCACATAGAACGGTTTTGCTATCGATTGGTTAACAAAAATGGTTTGTTTCGCCGTTCCATCAGGTTGAAGGTTCAAGCCACTCTCACTCATATAACCTGTCGAGCTTGCTGTAGCCTTCACCAACTGCCATTTGTTGAGGCCATCGAATCCGCCCTGTTCGACATGGTTGAACGCCGAGGCCGAGACGGCATGCCCTTGTTTCGCAGTGTCGAGTTGCACCTCGTCAAACAAGGTCGATCCATTCTCAGAGATAATGTTGATTCGAGCTTTGACGGCCCCATTTTTTGCTGTGAACTCGACGAATCGTCTTGTCCATTCCCCTAAATTGCCCATTGGACGAATCGTATAAGTTTCAGTTACGACATTCGAGCTATTCAAGAGCGTGAGCGTGACACTTCCTTTCGACGTGCCTGATGTCTTCATATCGATACCCAAGTTATACGGGTGACCAGTTTTAATGTTGACTTCTCTTGTGAACGTCGCGTTGTTCAACTGAAGCGCTTTACCATTACGACCGCCATCCACAAGCACTCCTGGAGTCACCGTCTCCGTTACTTCAAAGCTACCGTTTGGATACAGATTGACGCCTGGCGTTAATCCCACACCTGTTCGCGTGACGTTTCCGCGATTGTCATACTCTGTGAACCCAATTCGTTCCTCTGGTTCCTCATGATCGACGATTTCTTCACGATCCTCGTTCAAGGCCACTTCTTCGGCCAAACCGAACTCATCTTCGATTCGGAGGAGGTCGTCCCCATTCTCAGCGTATTCATAGGTCGTGATCGACGTGGCATCTTTCTCTACGAGTACATTTCCGTCTAACTCCGTCGTCTTGTCGACGTCAGCCGTATCCCGATCATCGTACGTGGTCGATTCGACAGAACCGTCCGGATTTTTAACGCTTATGATTCGATGGTCTTTCCACTCATAAATTGTTTTCTCATCGCCTTCTGCCTCTTCAATCAAATGGCCCACATCATTAAATGTGTAGACAATCGGTGTCATGACTTGATCATCTTTTGAATCGACGGTCGCAACTTTGTAGACCATGCGCTCTTTTGAATCACCCGACGTCTTCTCATAGGCATTGCGTGTACCATCTACCTCTTGGACAATCGATGGGATCGCATTATCGAATTCACCGACAATTTCATTTGGTTCGGCTGAGGTATGGCCCGGCAAAATCAAGCGATTGATTGAAGATGGGAAATCTGGACGCTCCGCGACCTCGCCCGTCTCTTCAATCGTGTTGACACTCTCCGTATAGGCGTAACCGTATGTCTCAATCGGGGTTGACCCTCTAAAGCTATCAACAGATGTCAAACGATCCCAAGCATCGTATGTGTATCGATACGTGCGCGAGTCAACTTTCTCATCCGAAGACGCGGTCGCTGTCATCGCCTCGACCCAGCCTTTGTCATTATAGGTAAAGGTAAGGCGGTTCGGTGAGGTCGTGCCCGTGTCACTCGCCGCATAGATGGTTGTTAAACGTTTAACACCTTGTACATCTGAATAGTCGAAACGGACGTTATTCTTTTTCCCGTTCTCTTTCGCGTCATATTCCATCCCGACTAGTTGGCCAGTTTGATTGTAGATTTCACGATGACCATCACTCGTTTGAATGACATATTGTGAACCGTTGTTCTCAATGCTGAACTCATAATCGATTCCGGTCGGCGGCAGAAGTTTCTCGACCGTCTTTCCATTCTCTTGAACAAACGTACGGAGGAACAAGTGACCGCTGCCGTCAGCATCGATATAGCGAATGACTTTCGGTTTGTCTTCTGTCGGAATCTCGAGTCGTCGTTCCAACCCGCTGCTCCATCCAAGCCCGAACATGCCGAATCGGATCGACTTCGAGTTAAAGTAGCGACTCGCTTCAACAGCCGGCCCTCGTCCCGGAAGCACTTCATCCGTCTCTTCCAAGAACTGATTTTCTTTCATGACGTTGAACGAGCCAATCGAGGTATCAAGCATTGGATAAAACTCTTCTGTACCAAGATCCGGCTCATCTACCTTTAAGATACGTGGTGTCGTCGGGAGGCTCCGATTCAAGTTCCCTTCGGCGACAAAGTTCGATGCCAATAATACAGCTGGCTGGACCGCGCGACGATGAGCGGTCACACGGATCCAATAGTTGGTATGCTTCCCATACTTCCCGCCTGACAAGACATAGTTCGAGCTTGGATCGACAGGGAGTTCTCCTCCTTGCCCGACAACTCCGTTATTGTTCAATTTGTAAGACTGACCGGCAAGTGGCCATAATTTCTTGTTTCGAGAATGCCACGTGGTCACGTCACTCGGGACGGTCTCGACCAAGTCATACTCTTTTCCGTTATACAAATACACGTTATATCCTGCAGCACCAGGAACGGGTTGCCAGCTAGTGAACAAGAAACCGGTGTTGGTCTTCCGGTTATCCGAATAGCCAACGCCTTCCGTCGTCACCCGGGTTGCCGGTACGTTGAACGTACGGACGTCAGATCCGGCACTCTGGCCTTTCGACGATTTCGCGTAGACGCGGAAGTAATAGTGGAGGATATTATGATAGGTTGTTCGGTCCGGGTTGTTCTTTCGATACAACGGGCGAGGGTCGCCAGGGAAATCTTGTCCATCACCTTTGCGGAATGCTGTCCGTGTATTGACTGGCATGGCATTGATTTGCGCCGTCGTAGGGAAGAGACGTTTTCCGTTCGGGCTCCAGCTCGTTGTGGTGACATTATCAATCAACTCGTAGGCGAAACCGTTAAACACGTAGACATCATAGCTTGTTGCATGCTCTGACTCATCCCAGCTCAATGCAAATTGTCCACGATCGTCAGCTGTCGTATCCCCGGCAGTAACTGCTAGATTCGTCGGCACGTCTGGAATCAGTTCTTGCAACGAACGTTTAGCCGTCGATGAAGCTGAGCCACTACCCAACTTGTAGTCTGCGATGACACGGAATTGGTATGATAACGTGTTCGTTGTCGTTCCGCTACTACTATTAAAGAAGGTAGATGGATCGACTGGAAGTTCCTGTCCGTCGCCGTTGCGGAACTTGATCCCACCAGTTGATGATTCTTTCGTTCCGTACTGAGTAGTCTTTGGGAACATCCCTTTATCTTTTGTTGTATAAGATCGGGCTGTCCCGTTGTAAACTGTCTGCCAACCTTTCCCATCAAACATCTGTAGGCGGTATCCTGTCGCCCCAGCCATCGCTGGCCACGATACATTGACATGACCAGTAGATGAAGTCGGGGTCGTCAAGAAGCCTTCTGTGGAGATCGAGGCCATCTTCGGATAACTGTACGTGACGTTCAATCGAGTACGGTTTGTCCCAGTTTCAGAGGCTGTAATTTGTTTCCAATGTGTCGTCCCGTTACCGTTCGTATGGAACTTGAACCCATAATCTGTTCGGCTTCCAGCAGCCACCTGAGAAACGAAAGATGTCACATCAAAGTTCGCCCATTGATTGCGTGCGACATTCGTTGAACCAAGATTCGTCGATGAGGGGCGTGTGTTCCAGGTGACGCCTGTCTCAGACCAGTTCGCATTCACGCGATCGAGCCACAGTCCATTTTGTTGAGTTCCATAATAACTCCATGTGACATATGAATTCACTTCTGCCGAACTAACAGTGGCACCTCTCAAATCCGTAAGGGCAGGGAATTTAATGAGTCCATAGTTTGTACCTGTAGTAGTATCATAATAGCCAACCCATAACACGTACTCGCCACGAGACGAGCTCCAAAACTTGTTCATGTTCGTGGTCGGGTTCTTGCTTGATACAAACGTATCGAGGGTCGCGTCACGAGCTAGTGTCGGATCGACATAAATCGGATAGACTCGCGCTGGATCATTCAACCACTCTTGATCAGGCACGATTTTAAGTTCATATGAAGTGCCATTCACTTCCGTGAGTTCATATGCGATATCAAAAGAGCGAGCGGGAAGTCCTGATTTCTCATCGATTGCACTGTCCTGCATTTCAGGGACAGGCATCGTGATGACAAGGGCATCCTCTTCGTAAAAAAGAATCTGGTTATCCTTTAGTACAGGTTTCAATGATGTATTGAATTCATAAATGATTTCTTTCGGTAATTGAGCAGACTGATTAAAAATCAAGTCTTCCTTTACTTCATCGTTCAATGCGATGTGACGCAAGTCCACATTCGGAAACACATTTCGATGCCAAACCTGATTTTCACGGACGAGGGTCTGAGTCTCCTTGGGCGCTACTAGACCCTCCTCGTACTGGAGTCCTTTTAACGTGAAAGCAATACTTGTAGAGTCTTCCCCAACTTCTAAAAATGGTGTTTCCGACCGTAATGCTCGGTCAAAACTTACCGGGAGATTTGTAGACTTCGGTGAAAAACCTCCCTGAGTCGATTCCAACGTTGCATCCACAGGTACGATTTCCCCATCGGCATTTTTAATTTTCACCGTGTCATCATAGGCGGTGAGCTCATATGTACCAGGCTCATTCCCTTCCGTCACGACCACATGATCTCCTGTAATGTCTTCTACAGGCAGGTAATCCGGCTCGGAATCAGGTGCAACCAGTTCAGCATTCTGTTCCTCATTAGTCGATGAAGTAGACGCTTTTCTTTCATTTTCTTCAGCCTTTACTCCTTCTCCCATTGGGAAAGAAGATAATACAAGTGTCACGACTAAGAACCATGACAACATTTTATGACTTAACTTATACATACATAACCTCCATATTTTTCATTAAATGTTATGAAAAAGACAACATGACATCATGAATCTTACACAAAATTAGAAAAATAGGGAATAGGAAATTACATATTCGACAATGAAAATATAATGAAAATGTAATCTTGAAATATTTTTGTATTATTGTTTCAATATAACCGCGTTTATTTATGAAATAGAGAAACTATCTGCCACACTTAAGAAATTTTAAAACCATAAAAAAGTACTCAACATACTATTGAGTACTTTAAACACTAACTTGGGGCTCACATCTAGTAGAAACGATGAAAAGAGAGTCCTTTTTTAAGAAAAGCGATGCGCATTGATTTTTTCATTTGATAGAATGAGTTCAAAAAAGCACAAACGAATGACAATAAACAAGATACATCAACTAGTCCGATCTATAAGGATGGAGAGAGTCGGTCGGAGGCGACACACCATCTATAGACACATACGTCGTGCTCCTCCATGCCATATCGCACTATCATGAACGGGATGATTTTCAGTGAGACGTTGATATATGCGGGAAGCAGCTATCGATTTACCACTGACCTGGATCTAAAAAAGAAGCAATAGATGAAATGAAATTCCAAAACAAAGAACGTTTTTGACAGATTTGGTCGACGAACTTTCGTGTGCAACACCTTCTAAGGTTTTCAAGAACAGTATTCGATTTGTACATAAACTCGTCACTGTTTGCCATCCATAACACGAGATACACTTAAATCAAAAAAGGAGTTATCTCATGAATCTTCAAGAGTGGATTAGACTGTTTTACAAGACGGAAACACTGCGATTTGATCACCTTTGGACATACTTAAATACGACACCCCAAGAACTTGAAGCGTACATCGATCGACTCAATCCTTGGTTGAACATCGCTTTGAAGTCCTCTGATGGCATCTATGACGCGGAAGTCATCGATCAACTTGAGCATTACCTGCTTCGTCGATTCAACAAACGAAAAAAGAAAGTCAAAGTCACGCTCGAGGTCGAGTTGGAACTCCCGGAAGATGCTTTCAATTTTTCTCGGACCGAAAAAATGAGAATGATTGAACGGGTCACAAACCACATGGAAGCCCAAAACTTGAAGAATTGGCGCATTGTGAGGATGCAGCGGATATAATTGATTGATGTGTATGTAGATCTATCTAAGTATATACGCCTATACATACTATGTACGAAAGAGTAGAAAATGAAATTCACTTATTTAGTCCTATCTCTAGTCGTACTACTGATAGCCGGATGTACCAGTCTTCCACGAATGAGAAAGTGGAAGAAACTGCTCCACAAACCGAGACGGTAGTCGCGACGACTGAAGCGAGCACTGACGAGTCAAAGAGAGATGATTTAAGTCTAGAGAATGTATAAATAAGGAGCGTCTTAATGAAAATTGATTTCCTATCAAACCATCCTGACAAAATAAAAGAAGTTTCTGAGATAATCTATGAAGAATTCGTAATAAATACCGGAAGCATCATGCGATATGATGATGTACGCAATCACTTTTCAAATACGGGTACTCACGCATTCCCTATCACCCTTATCGCCTTGGAGAATGAGCATTGCTTAGGAACGGTTTCAATATTTGAAAACGATCTAAAGAGTAGAGAAATGTATGGACCTTGGCTTGCGTCCCTATACACGAAGCCAGAGTGTCGTAACCGGGGGATAGGTCAGAAATTAATTGCGCGAACTCTTGATGTGGTCAAAGAGTTGGGATTCCCTGAACTTTATTTAAGAACGGAACATGCATCTGTCTATTACAAAAAAAGAGGTTGGGCTCATGTCGAAACTGTGAGATTAGATTCAGGGGAAGAAATTGACGTATTCAAAATCACTTGTATCTAACTTTTAAGTTTAAATATAGCCATTCGATAAAAGATGATCGAACAATGATCATAATCGAAAATTAAAACAACAACCCCTTCATAAAAAGACATTCTCCACCCTTAAGAGAATGTCTTTTCGTGTTTAGTTTCGTCTTCCGTGCACTTTATCGAGCCGAATCTTCTCGATCAACGCGTGGATGATCTGTTCGTTTCTCCCAGCGAAATCTTTGTTGAAGGGAATCCGCTCCCCTTCGAACATAAAATAATCAAGCTGGTATGGGAACATCCGATGTCGTATATACCAATCTGTGTTTCAAGAAATGTTCTAGTACCTTTTTTTCAAACTCTCTAGAATAGCTTATACCTCTAAAAGCCTTTTGGTATCGCATGTAACTTTTGTCGGATATCAGATTATAAAGTTGACGTCACGTCTACTTTTGGTGATTCCATAAGAACGATTGATCAAAAAAATATACATTTTATCTTGCACATTTGACGTATAAATTGCTTAGATTAGCGACTTTATTCGGTTTGTTTCATATAGTCGCTTTCGATAATTGACATGATAATCTCATCTGAATAAACATCATCGTAGAACAATGCCTCTCTTAAAACACCTTCTCTGATAAAACCAGCCTTCTCATAGGCTCTGATGGCTCGTAAATTATGACTAAATACTTCTAACTGTAACCGATTCAGTCTAAGTTCCTTAAAAACAAATTTTAAAACCAGTCGAGTTGCTTCTGAACCGAATCCTTTTCCTGTTAGACCAGTAGCAGCCATCGAGATTCTAAAGCCTGCTTTTCGATTTTCCTCGTCTATATCAAAAATCGATAACTCCCCAATCATCTGATTGGTTCCATTGAGACAAACAGCAAAATCATAACGTGATGTATCTTTTTTTATGTTACTGATGTGCTTGTGAATTTGCTCGAGAGTGAATGAACACTTTGTCCCAGTCATATATCTAATTTCTTGATCTTGAGTGGCATTTAAAAAAATCTGTGCATCTGATTCTTTTAACAAACGTAGATAAATTCTGTCACTGATTAAATTCATAGCCATTCCCCCCTAAAAGTCAGTGTTTCCTTAAATATTACTTGTTTTATTTCTATCTTTTTACGCTACCGAAGAGTCGTTTAAAGAAACCAGGCGATGATGGTTTGCGTTCTAACTCTCTAGATGACGTGCTAGTCACACTAAGTTCAATTTGATTGTGGCCTACTGATTTTTGCTGCAGTAGCATCGACGTCAGTTTTCCAATGTAATCCGTCAATTCAAATTCGAACCCACGATCTACATCCGGTCTCCCACTACTAGCATGGGCTCTTTCATGAAGAAGTGTACCTGCAAAAGCCTCTAACGATCTTAACTGAGACCGTGCAATCAAAATCGTCCCACTATCGCTTTGCCACAGTCCAAGTGTCTCATTCCGATCAAATGCAAAATGAATCCTGTCTACTAATTTCACGTCAGTTACATGAGGCGGCAAGTTTCCGATGAGCCCTAAAATATGTTCTTTCATGTTCCAAATTGATCGCTCTTCCTCACTTAACATCTCTAATGGGATCACTTCATACGTTAAATTCTCACGCATCTCTTCCACAAAGGTACGTATATCTCGAATCGGATTCCCTGTAATATCTTTTGTATTGGCCAAAGCACTGCTCAAATTATCAGGAATGGTCACGATGCGATAATCATACCCACTCACATCATCAGCAATCGAAGAATGATGCATGGCTTCAGAAGGGGTCATGAAAATGACATCTTCACGCGCATTCAAAATCTTACACGAATGGATGGCTACATCTTTCCAGGATAGTTCGACGGGCATCTCACCTGCAGTAAATCGATTTAATGACTCAACAAGCATTTTGGTCGTATGCGGTTCTTGGTTCTCTAAAAGAATTTGTTTGACCCTCGTCGAATAAGCAGTTCTCCCGACATTGGTACGTTCCCGGTTCAGTTCTTTTTTCATTGCCTTCGTTAACGACGTAATATTATAGGAGAACAAAAAGTTCTCTTCTTCGGCTACTTTCACACCATTGATGTAAATATTTGACGTTTCGCCTCTTCTTTTTAAAATCTCACCGTATTGAACGGCCGAGAGTGTTTCTTCATTACTGAATACGAGAAACAGTTGTTTGGCCTTCTGAACCTCATCTTTCGGTACATTTGTCAGAATAAACTCTGTTCCTTCAAAGCGGGGGTCAAGCGGTTCTTCGATGTAGGCATGGAGTGTCATCACATCCTCAAAAGCATGCTTGGTGCTTTTCCCTAATGTAAATCTTCCGTGTTTCGATAAAATTTCGACACCGATACCGTGGCGATCGAACGTCGCCATGGCGTCTTTGAGACCTACACCGAATCGGCCGATTAGATTGGGATGGCTTAACTTCTCCTGATTTTCATTCTGTGTGAAGTGTATGTATTGTAGCCCTCGTCCGAAATCACGAATTCGCCATTTCCCGTCATTACCCAAATTGATTTGAATCTCCTCAGTCTGGGTGATGGTCTGTTCATCTAGAGCGTTTGCGATGATTTCTCGAAGCGCATGATACACTTCCCAGTTCTCCAGGACTTGTTCAATATTTAAATCAAACTTTTTCATCCTCACTTCTCCTTTTTTGTGTATATACAATTCAAGATACTCATAATTGAAAAATTATCCAACATACCATAATTATAATCCTCTATTTGTTAAATAGCTCTTCAATTATACGTGACTATGAATATACCGCATCGGGGTTTTCTGCATCGAAAAAATGAAAGTAGACTTGGTTTTAATTTCTTCACAGTTTATATATAAGATCTCTAGTAGCGTCCTCTACTCATTATTTCCGTCGAATAATGTCGAACTTCTACCTGAAATTCTTAAATGGACAAATTTTAAAAAACACTATTTTCTATTGTCTTAATTTGTAAAATTATGCTTTAAAGAGTATCCGATTATTATATACTCGCTAGTGGAGGAGGAATGGATATGAAATTTTATAAATCAACCTGGTTTATCGTCCTAATGCTAATCTTTTTATTCCCTGTCGGACTTTTCTTGATGTGGTGGCATCAAAAATTTACGATAGCAAGACGCGTGCTGATCACGGTCTTCTTTCTATTGTTCTGGGGATGGGCATTCAGCTTAGAAGAACCCGCGATCAGTGCGGAACAGTGTGAGCAAGGAGTCGCTGAAGTGAAGGAACAACTTACGAGTCTTCAAGCGGAATATGACGATATGAAGCTGGTGGTCAAAGACTATAAGACCGAAATCGCATCCTTAACCAAGAAATTAGAGGACGCCGATAAAGTCACGGCGCAAGAAGTAAAAGAAGCAGAAACAAAGATGCAGAAGAAACACGAGGCTGAGCTTAAGAAAGCCATTGCGAACGCTGAGAAACAGGCAGAGAAAGAAGTCGCTGCTGCACAGACGGAAGCGAAAAAACAGATTGCCGCTGCAGCCGCAAGTACAGAGACCGAGCAGAACACTGTTGTCGCGACAGAAAGTGAACCAGTAGTGGCCGCAGAACAGAGTGGAGACGTCTCAAGCGTCGACACGAACGGCAACGGACAAGTGACGATCCAAGAAGCCAAAGATGCTGGATTCAGTATGCCAATCAGAAGCAGCCATTGGTTGTATCCTTATATGCAAGACAATGACGGAGATGGCATGGTCGGAGAGTAATCATGCTCATGCGACGAATCAAATAGAGTCATATTAATCAAACGCATCCTCGTGAAATCGAGGGATGCGTTTTTTGTCCTGCTTCGTCCTGCAATCTTTATACGTGGTGGCAACTGACTTTGAAACGTCTTTCACTATTAAGACTCACGACTCTCTTTATCAACATCTCGTTTAGATTTTAAAGCGAATCAGTCTTCAAAAGCTAAGGGGTTAATATATAGGTCATCAATCATTAAACATAGTCATCTGTTATAGAAATGAACATGTTTAATTCATTTGAATACAGTTTAAATAGGTTATACTAAGATTAAACATAGTCATATCCGAACGAAATGACTATGTTTAATTCATTATAATGATTAATGAGGGGATTCCTATGCGCAATTATAATTATCAGTACCTGGCCGAGCTGGCCTTACCGATGGAGACCGTACGATTGATCGGTCGTATCAATGAATATAAAGGCAAACAAGACCTCTATAAACAACAGGCGCCTCAAATCCTGAACACCTTGCGTGACGTGGCGGTCATCCAATCGACAAAGGCTTCCAATGCGATTGAGGGGATCGTTGTGACAGAGAGTCGCTTACACACCATCATGTCGAAGACTTCGGACCCGGCCGACCGCTCGGAAGCGGAAATTGCCGGTTACCGGGATGTCTTGAACTTGATCCATGCGTCGGCTCAGGACATCCCGCTCAACCCGAACATCTTGCTCCAGCTTCATAAGGAGCTCTACAAGTTCGTTCCGATTGAGGGCGGGCGATGGAAGAATGTCGACAACGAGATTAGCGAGACCTTCCCCGACGGTACACGTCGTACACGCTTCGTACCTGTTCCAGCGTTTGAGACACCCGCTGCTATCCAAGCCTTGTGCGATAGTCTGAAAGAGCGTCGTCAAAACGAGGACGTCGACCCGCTCATCCTGACAGGTATGTTCGTGCTCGACTTTTTATCCATCCATCCGTTCAATGACGGGAACGGCCGCATGGCCCGTCTCGTGACCTTGTTGATGCTCTATCAATATGGCTTCGAGGTCGGCCGTTATATCAGTCTTGAAAAGATTGTCGAAGAACGAAAAGAGGACTACTATGAGTCCCTTCGGCTATCATCCATTCACTGGCATGAGAATCGTCAAGACCCGTTCCCATGGATCAACTATCTTTTGAGCGTGATTCTTGCGGCCTATAAAGAGCTTGAGGAGCGCGTTGGCATCGTCACGTCAGGCAGTCAAAACAAGACCGTTCGAATCAGGCGCTTCGTCGAAGGCAGAATTGTCCCGTTTACCAAATCAGATATTCGACAAGCCTGTCCCGACATCAGTGAGGCGACCATCAACCGTGTCCTTCGTGAATTACGTGATGAAGGGATCATCGCCCCATCAGGACTTGGACGAAGCGCGAAATGGATCAAACAGTGATTATATGAATACGTGACATTAATTTTTATATAAAAAACACCATTCGGCCGAATGGTGTTTTTTACGTGTCGTTAGACGCGCCCACGCTCTTGCTTTTGACGTTGCTCTTACGCTCCGTGCCTCCCGTCAGAAAGGGCCAGGAACATAGAGATGCGGCGGTGAGCCAGCAGCTCTTGTTATCGGGCCGTCAGGGGGGCAGCGGTGCGATGAGCGACTTCGCCACAAGGCGTTAGACGCTCACGCATGAGCCCGGATCACCATTCCTTCTCCCATGCCCCGTCTTCAGGCACACCCCAATCCTCGAACCGATACTTGATGAGCCAATGGACATGCATCACCTCATATTCGAATACACCCTTAGATAATTCCGAGACGACGAAACTGACGTCCAATGTAACAAATGCGGTGAAAGAGGTCGTGACGGGGAAACGGGCGGACTATGGATTCAAGTTCCACTCGAACGGCAATGAGATGACACAATAGAAGAGACAATAGTAGATGGATTTTATATAGAGTCAAACGGAGACTCCATAGAAATCCTAGCTCCTAAACCAACAGTATCTGTGCAACGCCGTGCATTGTTTAAAGCTCTTTCAAAGTTTATAGAGCAGGGACGTGTACAAATCCGTAAACCTAAAGATGACAAAGATACTAAAGGAGACTTAGTTGAGACGGTAAAAGTTAAATCAAAAAATAATAACAACAAAGCCAGGTCTAGATGCAGCAAAAGCATACATGCAAAAACAAGGACCATATCCCATTCCCAAATGTATTACCAGGCGCCAAAAAAACGCTTATACTAAAGAATGAGAGATTTGGGCATATGTTATATCGTCATGACCTTAGATATTGGATCGGGACGTCCGGTCCTGGAAAATCAAAGCCGCAGACATTTTTCCAACCCGATACAACAAACACACAGATATTAAACGCCCTTTCGAAAACTCTTCATGGGAAAAAGTCAAAGATTGCAAATAACTTTTTGAAAAATAAAGGCGAGACATTCTTTCAATATGACGTATATGTAGATGGTAAGGGGTATTCAGAAGTACGCTGATGTGTCAAATAAGAATCCACGAGTAACGCAATTCTATCCAAAAATACAGTATTGGAGGTACTGAAGTTGAATATCTGTAGCATTAAAAACCTAGTCGTCATGTATCGAGAGATGAATTCTGAACAGGAAATCTCTTTGCTAGAATTACTCAATGATAAAGAAATGAAACTTTTTGATTTTCTAGAGAATGAAGAGCTGTCGGGTGAACTCATATACTATATCAAGTACTCAGACGATTCAGAACAAATCGTAACTCATGATAAGGCCGAACCTGACTTAAGCGAAGGTACATTCAGGTTGTTCGATTTCGCTCAACGCTGGCTGACCGTATACGAATGGCGAGACTCCAAAGAATTTGAAACAAGACGAGAATTCCTCAAGTTCGATTCCCTCTATGAGGGTCTTAGATTCTTGGTTGATCCTGAAAAATGGTCCTCTCTGAGGAGCTCGAAGAACATTTGGGACCAGATACAAAGGGACTGGACGAGCATGAAAATTCAGATGAGCGCTTAGAGATGTATTTAAGAAGTGAGAAAGACTACTTATTTGAAGAAAAATGGAATTCAAGAGAAGGAATCAAAAGTGGTCGTTACTATGATCCATATCTAGAGCGATGGATTAACGTCCCAGAATCATATATTGCATTGAGGCCCTTCGTCCTAGGGGTGACTTATTAAAAATGAGAAACTAAAGTAAGAAAAAAATGCCCTTCACATATAAATTGAACTGAACCCCGAATGAAGGACACTTGAAATAAGTGACCCATTTGAACTGAACCAAAAAAGTTAGACACTAAATAATTTGTCAGGCGACTTCGAGAACCTGGGTCCGGTATTCCACCGGGCTCAGGTTTTTTAGTCGTTTCTTGATGCGACGATGATTGTAGTACTCGAT
>NZ_SJVB01000008.1:0-53651 GCF_004337185.1 Exiguobacterium sp. SH0S2
CGACTTGCATGTATTAGGCACGCCGCCAGCGTTCGTCCTGAGCCAGGATCAAACTCTCCAAAGAATTTGATATAGCTCTTGAAAATGACGAAGCTTGCGCTTCAATCAAAACTTGTAAAACTTTTTTTGCCTCATCGTTCAGTTTTCAAAGACCAAATGTTGTCGTGTTAGCGACTTTTTAATAATAGCGAGTTCACTTTTTAAAGTCAACCATTTTTTATTATTTTTTCACTTTTTTTCTGTTGCTCAAATTTGAACAGCAGCGACGTTTATTAATATATCAATGCCTGCACTATTCGTCAACTGTTTTTCTAAAAAAACTTTGATTGCTTCAAAAATTATTTCGATACGCTTAAATTGGCCGTGGACTCCCTTCTTAACCAATGGAAAAGCTCAGGCGAAATCACCTGAGCTCATCACTGGCAAGAGAACATTACGACGATTTGGACGAGACGCGTTTCTTCGTCTTTAATGACTCTTTAGGACCACTATTCGATTTTGACACTGCTTCACCGTGCGCTGGCGCTTGGAAGCGATGAAGCATCAACACTTGGTAAGCGTTGGCGAACACGAGCGTCGCAAGTGCCGGCCATAGAAGAGCGATCTCATCTGTCGCTTGCAGTGCCGGAATCCACTCAATCAACGTAATGACGATCATCAAGAAGAGCGCGGGGATAAATGCACTCGCGTTCGTCTGTCTCGCCTTGCTCGTCGCTACGATCCACGACACGACGACTAGGACGAGCATCTCTCCGATATAACGCCACATGTGATCATTTCCAAATGCGAGCATGCGTAGATAGACCGCGTCAAATAACGCGAATACAATCAAGAGCACTTGAACTCGATTCCACAGTTTCGCTCCGCGGAATAAATCCAAGCCGACTCGGTGGACGATCAAGTAGGCAAAAAAGCCCATCATACTGATTCCCGTCCACGTGCTCGAGTAACTGAGTGCCGTCACGATCGCTTCCCACGACTGACTGACCAAATAACCCGGATTGGCGAGTATATTCATCAGGAACCCAAATAGCGTCCCGAAAACGAGCGTCGTCCAAAACAAACGTAAAAAACCTTGTACTTTCATCTGCTAACCATTCACCCTTCTATTTGTTGAATGACCGATTGCGCCAATTCATCATATGTTGTCTCAAACGGATGCCCATCCCGGTAGACCGAAGGCGCAAAGTCGTCTTCGTTGTCATACGGCTGACCGAGCGGGATTTGCGCGAGCAGTTTACTCTTGAGCGCTTCTGATAATTTTTCGCCGCCGCCGTAACCGAAGACGTATTCTTTCTCGCCCGTTACCTTACTCTCGAAGTACGCCATATTCTCAATGATTCCGAGCACTTTATGGTTCGTCTTGATTGCCATCGCACCCGCTCGAGCCGCGACGAAAGCAGCGGTCGCGTGAGGTGTCGTTACAATCAACTCCTGGCATGACGGGAGCATCGAGTGGATATCAAGCGCGACGTCACCTGTCCCTGGCGGTAAATCGAGCAACAAGTAGTCGAGGTCGCCCCACTCCACATCATTGAAGAAGTTGTTGAGCATCTTCCCGAGCATCGGTCCGCGCCAGATGACCGGCGCATTGTCTTCGACGAAGAAGCCCATCGAGATGACTTTTACCCCGAACCGCTCGACCGGGATGATTTTTTCACCTCGGACGACGGGACGTTCTTCAATCCCGAGCATGTCCGGGACGCTGAACCCGTAAATATCGGCATCGATCAAGCCGACCTTTTTACCGGCACGTGCTAACGCGACCGCCAAGTTGACCGACACCGTCGACTTCCCGACGCCGCCTTTTCCTGAAGCGATTGCTATGAACGTCGTTCCTGAGTTTTCACGAAGGATAGCCGGTTTTGTCGCTTCTTGTAAACTTTCGTCATTTAGCGCTTCGAAACGAAGGCCGACCGTCTTAAAGCCTTTTCCTTTCAACAATGTGACGATCTCTTGTTGCAGCTGAAGCTGCTCTCCGCTCCCGGTCTGACCGAGTGCCACTTTCACGCTGACATAGTCTTCTTTAATTCGGACGTCTTTCACGCCAGCTGTATCTCCAAGCGTACGATTGATCGTCGGATCGACCAACCCTGCTAATTCTTCACGAACTTGTTCTACTGTAAGCATGTCATTTCCCCCTAATTTCTGTCTCGATAACAGTATATCAAAAAAAGCGTTTTCTTGAGGGAACGAAAACCAACTATTTCTCGAGCAACAAAAAAACTCTCCGCCCATAAAGGGCGGAGAGTTTAGACCAAACTGTTCGAAGATTAACGCTTCGAGAACTGTGGTGCGCGACGTGCTGCTTTAAGACCGTATTTTTTACGCTCTTTCATACGTGCGTCACGAGTCAAGAAGCCTTTTTCTTTGAGGCTTGGACGGAATTCTGGGTCCGCTTGAAGAAGCGCACGTGATACGCCGTGGCGAATCGCTCCAGCTTGTCCAGTGAATCCACCACCGTTAACGTTAACGATGATATCGTATTTACCTTCTGTTTCAGTCAATACGAGTGGTGATTTTGCCATCATGATCAAAGTCTCATGACCGAAGTATTCTGAAATATCACGGCCATTTACAACAACTTTGCCGTCACCTGCAACGAGGTGAACACGAGCCACCGAGTGCTTGCGGCGGCCAGTTCCGTAGTAACGTACATCTGCCATCGTTTAGTTCCTCCTTGTGTCCCGATTAACCGCGAAGTTCGTAAACTTCTGGTTTTTGTGCTTCGTGGTTGTGCTCAGCTCCAGCGTAAACGTGGAGTTTAGTGAATTGTTGACGACCGAGTGATCCTTTTGGAAGCATCCCTTTGATCGCGAGTTCAAGCATACGCTCTGGGCGTTTTGCAAGAAGCTCTTTTGCAGTTTGTGATTTCAAGCCGCCTGGATGACCTGAATGACGGTAGTACATCTTGTCGTTCAGTTTGTTACCAGTCAATTTGACTTTCTCAGCGTTGATGATGATGACGTGGTCTCCGCAATCAACGTGTGGTGTGAAAGTTGGCTTGTGCTTACCGCGAAGAAGTGATGCTACTTCACTAGTCATACGACCGAGTGTTTTGCCTTCTGCATCGATAAGGTGCCATTTGCGTTCTACTTCAGATGCTTTAGCCATGAATGTCGTGCGCATGTGGAATACCTCCTAAAATGTCTGTTCATTTGAATTTTTTAATGCTTGTTTGATGCTTTATCATAATCCTAGTTTACGGGGCTAAGATTGTGGTTCATCTCTCAATGTGAAAATGAAATGCCAATGAATATGATACGTTTTTACAAGGGGAATGTCAATCTACTTTTTTATAATTCACATTCCATAAATATAGACCGTGCGGTGGAGCCGTAATCCCAGCACTGCGGCGGTCTTTCGCCGCGAGCATTCGACTCACATCGGCCGGCTCATACTTCCCTCTGCCAACCTCCATTAACGTACCGACCATAATCCGGACTTGGTTGTACAGAAAGCCGGATCCGACGAACCGAAAGTACATTTCGTCTCCCACCTCAACGAGTTCCGCTTCATAAATCGTGCGGACACGGTCCACCACTTCTGACTTCGTCACCGAAAACGAAGTGAAATCATGTGTCCCGACGAGTGACCGGAGCGCTTGACGCATCCGTTCCCGGTCAAGCGCATACGTCACCGTCACGGCATGATGGCGGCGGAACGGATCGACGTCAGTGCGAATGAAGTAACGATACTCTTTCCGTTTCGCACCGTAGCGGGCATGGAAAGAAGCATCTACTTCTTCGGCCGAACAAACAAGGATATCATCTGGCAACATCGCGTTCAACGCTTTGACGAAGCGATCTGCCGGCATCGATAAATGCGTATCGAAGTGGATGACCTGACCTTTCGCGTGAACACGGGCATCCGTCCGCCCAGAAGCGACAACTTTCATCGCTTGACCATGCATCTTCGCAAGAACCGTCTCGACTTCGGCCTGAACCGTATTGCCGTTTGGCTGGACTTGATAACCCGCATAATTCGTCCCATCATAAGCAATCGTCAATTTAACCCGTCTCATCCTATCCCTCGCAATCCAATCAAAATGAGTGTCAAGCAGACAAATACGATCAACAATCCTGTGTCGCGTCGTTCCCACGTCATCTCACGCCACCTCGTCCGCCCTTCACCCCCACGGTACCCGCGGGCTTCCATCGCCGTGGCAAGGTCCTCAGCCCGCTTAAACGCGGACACGAACAATGGGATCATGAGCGGGACGACCGCTTTTAACCGATCTTTAATCGGACCACTCTTTAAATCGACGCCTCGCGCCTGTTGCGCCTTCATGATGCGATCCGTCTCGTCGGCTAGCGTCGGCAAGAAACGAAGCGAGATGGACAGCATCAGGGCGATCTCGTGTGCCGGCACTCGTATGCGTTCGAGGGGACGAAGACCAGCTTCAATCGAATCGGTCAGTTCCATCGGCGTCGTCGTCAAGGTGACGAGCGTCGTCAACATGACGAGATAGAAGAAACGGAGCGAGACGATCAAGCCCATTCTCACCCCTTCCGAATAAATCGAGAACGGACCGAGTGAAACGAGCAACGTCCCTTCCCGATTGAAGAACAGTTGCAACAGGAGTGTGAACACGATCAAAAATAAAATCATTTTCAACCCGTTCCATAAATAGCGCCATGACAACTGAGACAATTTGACCGCGAATAACGTGAACGCGAGTAAAAACACGTTCGTCCACAAATTGTCGGCCAAGAAGACGACTGGAATAAACCCGAGGATGAACAGCGTTTTGGCCCGAGCGTCAAGTGTGTGCAGCCATGAATGACCGGGAATGTATTGCCCGATAATCATATGGCTCCCCCCTTTCTCAACTCGGCCGCAATCCAGTCCGCCAGTTCGACTTCCGTCCGAAGGGATGGAGGCTCGACCCCGAACGTCGGTGCGAGTTCAAGCGCGAGCCGAAGCACGTTCGGGACGTCGAGTTGCAACGAGCGAACGAGTGACTCGTCCTTGAACAGTTCGAACGGGTCACCATCGAAGGCGACTTGTCCTTGTTCCATGACGACGACACGTTCCGCATACGTCAACACGTCATCCATGTCATGCGAGACGAGGATGAGCGTCAAGTCGAGTTCTTCTTTTAAACGTTTAAACAGCGCCAGCATGTCTTGACGGCCGAGCGGGTCGAGTCCTGCCGTCGGTTCATCGACGACTAAGACGTCCGGACGGCTCGCGAGCACGCCCGCAATCGCGACACGTCGCATCTGTCCGCCCGACAAATCGAACGGGGAACGGTCCCATAACGTTTCATCGAGACCGACAAGGCGCAGGGCCGCATGAGCCCGTTCTTTCGACTCGGCCTCCGTCGCACCGAAGTTGCGGGGACCAAACATCACGTCGCGTTCGACCGTCTCTTCAAACAGTTGATGCTCGGGATACTGAAAGACGAGCCCAACGCGGCGTCGAAGCGGAAGCAAACTTTGCTTTTTATCGCGACGCTTCGTAATCGCACGTACTGTAATGTCATCCACGACGACACGACCTTTTGTCGGTCGCAGTAAGCCGTTCATGTGCTGAACGAGTGTCGATTTCCCAGAGCCGGTATGGCCAAGAAACGCAACAAGCGCCCCCGACGGAATAAATACATTCACATCGCGCAGCGCGGTTCGTTCAAACGGAGTATTCAATTGATATTGGTAAGTCACTTCTTCAATGCTAATCGGCATAGATGGTTCACCAACTCCGAATGTTGTAGCATCAGACGATCGAGTGGTATGCCCCGTTCCTTCAGTTCGAGTTGCATCCGTACGATAAACGGCACATCCAATTGGATGGCACGTAACGCTTCCGGATTTCTAAACACGTCTTCTGGTGTACCGGTCATTGCAATTTTCCCTTTAGACAAGGCAATGATACGGTCGGCAAACAACACTTCGTCGAGCTCGTGTGTAATGGCGACAACGGTCATCCCTTCTGAGACGAGCTGTTGTACCGTTTGTAACACCTCTTTACGCCCAATCGGGTCGAGCATCGAGGTAGCTTCATCGAGCACGAGGACATGCGGGCGCATTGCGAGAGCCGAAGCAATCGCAACACGCTGCTTTTGTCCACCGGATAACTGATGCGGTTCACGGTCCGCTAGTTCCGATAATCCAACGCGCGCTAGACTGTCATCAATTCGACGAACCATTTCTTGACGTGGAAGTCCCATGTTTTCGAGAGAGAACGCCACATCATCGCGCACGGTCGCCCCGACAAACTGATTGTCGGGATTTTGGAAGACGACACCGATCCGTTTACGAACGTCCCACACGTCTGTGGCGTCCGTCGGATCGAGCGTCTCAACCCGGACCTCTCCTTCCTGAGGAAGCAAAAGCCCGTTCCACAACTTCGTCAAAGTCGACTTGCCGGAACCATTATGGCCAACGATGGCGAGCCATTCCCCTTTGTATACATCGAGTGACAACCCGTCTAAGGCTGGCTCGGTTTGTCCCGGGTAACGAAACACGACATCACGTACCATAATTTGAGATTCCATCTGTCGACTCCTTTCCGATGTGGAAACAGGGCAATACGTGACCGCATGCCCTGTTGACTGCCTAATGAATTAGACGAGTTCGATGATTACGACTTCCGCACCGTCACCGCGGCGTGGGCCGACTTTCATGATGCGTGTGTATCCACCTTGACGTTCAGCGTAGCGTGGTGCCACGTCTTCGAACAATTTTTGGATTGCGTTTTTCTCTCCAGCGCTCTCTTTGCGAACGAATGAAGCTACTTGACGACGGGCATGAAGATCGCCACGTTTTCCAAGAGTGATTAATTTTTCAACGACTGGGCGAAGTTCTTTCGCTTTTTGTTCAGTTGTTTGAATGCGCTCGTTGATAATAAGGTCAGTTGCAAGATCACGCAAAAGAGCCTTGCGTTGCGAGCTTGTACGGCCAAGTTTCGAATAAGCCATTACATTTCCCTCCTTCGGTTGAACTTAGTCTTCTTTACGCAAGCCCAAACCGAGCTCGTCCAACTTGAGTTGAACTTCTTCGAGTGATTTACGTCCGAGGTTACGGACTTTCATCATCTCTTCCTCTGATTTGTTTGCGAGTTCTTGAACAGTGTTGATGCCGGCGCGCTTCAAGCAGTTGTACGAACGAACTGAGAGATCGAGTTCTTCGATCGTCATTTCAAGTACTTTTTCTTTTTGGTCTTCTTCTTTCTCGACCATAATTTCTGCGTTGAGAGCTTCGTCAGTCAAACCAACAAAGATATTCAAGTGTTCTGTCAAAATTTTCGCTCCAAGCGATACTGCTTCTTCCGGACGGATTGAACCATCTGTCCACACGTCTAATAGAAGCTTATCGAAGCTAGCATCTTGACCGACACGTGTTTTGTCTACTTCGTAGTTCACGCGTTGAATCGGTGTATAGATCGAATCGATTGGAATGACACCAATCGGCATATCATCACGTTTGTTATCTTCTGCCTGGACGTAACCACGACCACGGCGAGCAGTCAAACGCATGCGAAGCGTCGCATTGTCAGCGAGAGTCGCGATGTGGAGCTCAGGATTCAAGATTTCAACGTCGCTATCATGGGTAATGTCTGCCGCAGTGACAGCACCGGCACTTGAAACGTTAATCTCAAGCGTTTTCTCTTCTTCCGAGTACACTTTGAGCGCTAACTTCTTGAGGTTTAAAACAATTTGGGTGACGTCTTCGACGACTCCGTCAATCGTTGAGAACTCGTGAAGTACGCCATCGATTTGAACCGCCGTAATCGCTGCACCAGGAAGCGATGACAATAAAATTCGACGCAGTGAGTTGCCGAGAGTAGTGCCATATCCACGTTCAAGCGGTTCCACCACGAATTTACCAAACGTAGCATCCTCGCTGATTTCGACCGTTTCGATCTTTGGTTTTTCAATCTCGATCATCTGAACCCCTCCTTGAGTGTATCCTGCCACGCAGCTTGCGCTGCATTGTATATGTTGTTCGTGCTAGGTAAGCCCATCACACGCACAAACGATTATACGCGGCGACGTTTTGGAGGGCGGCAACCGTTGTGCGGAACAGGTGTTACGTCACGGATTGCAGTTACTTCAAGACCAGTAGCTTGGAGGGCACGGATTGCCGCTTCACGTCCAGCACCAGGACCTTTAACGTTAACTTCTACTGTACGCATACCGTTGTCCATTGCAACTTTCGCTGCAGTTTCAGCAGCCAATTGTGCTGCGAACGGTGTCGATTTACGTGATCCTCTAAATCCAAGGTTACCAGAAGTAGCCCATGAGATCGCGTTACCTTGCGTGTCAGTGATTGTGATGATTGTGTTGTTAAATGTAGAACGGATGTGTACCACACCGACTTCAATATGCTTTTTGACTTTACGTTTTGAACGTACATTTTGCTTACGTTTCGCCATTGTTCAATTCCCTCCTTTACTTCTTCTTGTTCGCTACTGTACGGCGTGGGCCTTTACGAGTACGCGAGTTGTTCTTCGTGTTTTGTCCGCGAACAGGGAGACTACGGCGATGACGGACACCGCGGTAGGCGCCGATTTCGATCAAACGCTTAATGTTGAGTGAAACTTCACGACGAAGGTCACCTTCAACTTTAATTCCGTCAATTGCTTCACGGATGCGGTTGATTTCGTCTTCTGTAAGATCACGTGTGCGTGAATCTTCAGATACGTTTGCAGTCTTCAAGATTTCTTGTGCTTTTGTTTTACCAATACCAAAGATGTATGTGAGCGAAATAACGATACGTTTTTCGCGCGGAATATCTACACCAGCAATACGTGCCATGTGTGCACCTCCTCTTAGATTAACCTTGTTTTTGTTTGTGTTTCGGGTTTTCGCAAATTACCATTACTTTTCCTTTACGGCGAATAACTTTACATTTTTCGCAAATCGGTTTTACCGACGGTCTTACTTTCATGATTATACCCTCCTCCTGGAAAAATCGGAGTTACTTATAACGGTACGTGATTCGCCCGCGAGTCAAGTCGTACGGAGACAACTCGACAGTTACGCGGTCGCCTGGAAGGATTCGAATGTAGTGCATCCGAATTTTCCCTGAGACGTGCGCGAGCACCGTGTGGCCGTTTTCTAACTCCACTTTAAACATTGCGTTTGGAAGTGGTTCGATAACAGTGCCTTCCACTTCAATGACATCTTGTTTCGCCATCATTTATTCCCCTTTCTATATGAAGATATTTAGGAGCACAGACGATCTATTGTACAGTACTGTGAGAGAAGGATCCATAACGGATCAGCACGCAACAATAGAGCCTCATTCACCGGAATCGAGTTTCGTTAAAATCTCGTATCCATCGTCTGTGATGGCGATGGTGTGCTCAAAGTGGGCGCACATGCTACCGTCCACTGTCACAACTGTCCAGTTGTCAGCCAGCGTTCGAACATAGCGTTGACCAGCGTTGACCATTGGTTCAATGGCTAACGTCATCCCAGTCTTTAGGCGCGGCCCTTTCCCCGGTGGACCATAGTGCGGAATTTGCGGTTCTTCATGCAAATTTTGACCGACACCATGACCGACATACTCACGGACGACAGAAAACTCATGAGATTCAACATACGCTTGAATCGCATGCGAAATGTCTGTCAATCGCAGTCCAGCCTTGGCGTGCTCCAATCCTTTATACAGACTTTCTTCGGTTACGTCAAGCAACCGCTGTGTCTCTTCTGAGATTGTTCCCACTGGATAAGTCCAAGCGGAATCTCCATGGTATCCGTTATAGTGGGCACCGATGTCGATCGAGATGATATCTCCATCGTTCAATACCCGTTCTCCGGGAATTCCATGAACAAGTTCTTCGTTCACTGAAGCGCAAACACTACCGGTAAAACCGTTGTAGCCTTTGAACGACGGTGTCGCACCTTGGCTGCGAATGTAATCTTCCGCAATCCGGTCGAGCTCTAGCGTCGTAATACCTGGTTTGATGTGCTCTTTGAGCACCTGGTGCGTTCGAGCAACAATTTGCCCAGCCTCACGCATAATCGCAATTTCTCGAGGCGTCTTCGTGATGATCATTCAGTATCACCGAGTAACGCTTTAACATCGGCATAAACGACATCGATTGGACGATCTCCATCCAATGTACGAAGATACCCTTTTTCTGCATAAAAGTCAATAAGTGGTTTCGATTGCTCGATGTTGACGTCAAGGCGACGGCGAACCGTTTCCTCTTTATCGTCTTCACGTTGCATGAGTGCCGACCCATCCACATCACAGATGCCTTCCACTTTTGGTGGATTGAAGATCACATGATATGTCGCTCCACACGTCGGGCAGATCCAACGACCTGTCAAACGCGGAACGAGAATTTCCGCAGCCACATCAATGTTGACGACGTGGTCGATCTGTTTCCCCAAATCTTTAAGCAAACTTTCGAGTGCCTCTGCTTGAGCAACAGTACGCGGGAATCCATCGAGTAAAAAGCCGTTTTTCGTATCATCTTGACTCAAGCGTTCACGTACGATTCCGATTGTTACCTCATCCGGTACGAGTTCCCCTTTATCCATGAACGATTTAGCTTCTTTACCAAGTGGCGTTCCGCCTTTGATTGCCGCACGAAACATGTCGCCTGTCGAAATGTGTGGGATTTGGTACTCTTCGACGATTTTAGCCGCTTGAGTCCCTTTCCCTGCACCCGGTAAGCCCATGAGTACTAGATTCATCTCAGTTAGCCTCCAGTTTTGATTTTCACAACACATCGTAAACACGACAGGAAGGAAGGGAGAGCCCTTCCTTCCGCTTTAACGGATAAAGCCTTTGTAGTGTCGTTTTACGAGTTGACTTTCGATTTGTTTCATCGTTTCGAGGGCTACCCCGATTACGATCAACAAGCTCGTCCCTCCGATTTGCACCGAAGTTGGGAGACCGGCAAGCTTAATGAAGATTGTCGGCATGATCGCAACGAGCGATAGGAAAATCGCTCCGAAGAAAGTCAATCGATAGAGCAACTTCGTGATGTACTGTTCTGTTTGCGCCCCAGGACGAATCCCAGGAATATAGCCACCTTGCTTCTGCAGATTTTCTGCCATTTGTTCTGGGTTGACCTGAATAAATGTATAGAAGTAAGCGAACGCGATGATGAGCGCTACGTAGATTGACATTCCGATTGGAGATGTCGTATCGAAGTAAGTCTGCAACTTCTGCGTCGTTTCCGGAGAAGCAATGAAGCTTGCAACAGTTGGCGGTGTCACCATGAAGGAAATCGCGAAGATAACCGGGATGACACCAGCAGCGTTTAGCTTGATTGGCAAGTGCGTCGACTGACCGCCCACAGGGGTACGGTTCGCCGTGCGCTTCGCGTATTGAATTGGAATCTTACGTGCCGCTTGTTGAACATAAATGATCCCAACCGTCACAGCAAGAATAACGAGCAATAGCACAGCCAAGTAAACGATGTTAATGAATAACGCGTCTCCAGCATTTTGGAGCTTCGTCTCGTAAATCTGCGTGAAGATTCTTGGGAACCCAGCGATGATACCCGCGAAGATGATGACGGAAATACCATTCCCGACACCTTTCTCCGTTGTCATCTCACCGAGGAACATCAAGAACGCCGTACCTGCAGTAAGTACAATCGCGATCACGAAATAGGTTGCCGTTCCCCACGTCTCATTGACGAGACCTGGGTAGAGGCGGTTAAATCCGAACGACAGTGATGTCGCTTGGACAAACCCTAACATGATCGTCCCATAGCGCGTGACCGTCGCTAGCTTCTTACGCCCGGACTCGCCTTGTTTTGCCCATTCGGCAAACTTCGGAACGACGTCCATTTGTAAAAGTTGTACAACGATCGATGCCGTGATGTACGGCATGATCCCCATTGCGAACAGGGAGAAGTTCTGTAAAGCATTTCCTCCAAACAAGTTCAAGAAGTCGAGTAGACCTCCTGAGTCAAAACGCAACACATCCGTATTCACCATCGGCACCGGGATATGGGCCCCGATGCGGAAAATGATGATGATTGCGAGTGTGAAGAGAATACGCTGTCGAATATCTTTCACGCGCCACATATTGGAGATCGTCTGAAACATCAGATCACCTCAACTGAACCGCCAGCTGCTTCGATCGCTTCTTTCGCTGCACCCGAGAATTTGTTGGCTTTAACAGTTAATTTTGTTTCAAGCTTGCCGTTAGCAAGTACTTTGATTCCGTCTTTAGCAGAGCTGACGACACCAGTCTCGATTAAGAGTTCTGGAGTGACTTCAGTACCTGCTTCGAAACGGTTAAGCGTGTCTAGGGAAACAACTGCATACTCTTTACGAGTAGGGTTGTTGAAACCGCGTTTTGGAAGACGACGGTAAAGTGGGTTTTGTCCACCTTCGAACCCTGGACGAACGCCACCGCCTGAACGAGCTTTTTGACCTTTATGTCCACGGCCAGAAGTTTTACCGTTACCAGTCGCCATACCGCGACCGACACGGTTGCGTTCGTGACGCGAACCTGGAGTTGGCTTCAATTCATGGAGTTTCATAGTGGCACCTCCTTATTATTAAAATCGATATTATTCGTTAATTTCTTCTACAGTCACAAGGTGCGACACTTTTTTGATCATACCACGCATCGCGACGTTGTCAGGGACAACGACGGTTTGATGCATTTTGCGAAGACCAAGTGTACGTACTGTTACACGCTGATCCTCGGGACGACCGATTGTGCTGCGTGTGAGGGTGATTGCGAGTTTCGCCATGTCTAGTTCCCTCCCTTATTTAAGAAGTTCTTCTACGCTTTTACCGCGTAGTTTAGCAACTTCCTCTGCTTTTTTAAGCTCTGTCAAGCCTTTGACCGTCGCACGGACGATGTTGATCGGTGTGTTTGATCCAAGCGATTTCGAAAGGATGTCACCTACACCTGCAAGTTCGAGCACTGCACGAACTGGACCACCGGCGATAACCCCAGTACCTTCAGAAGCAGGTTTCATGAATACACGACCTGCTCCGTATACTCCTGTGATTTCGTGTGGAATTGTTGTACCAACCATTGGTACTTGAACCATGTTTTTCTTAGCGGCTTCAATAGCCTTGCGGATCGCTTCTGGCACCTCTTGTGCCTTACCTGTACCGAAACCGACGTGACCATTTTTGTCACCTACGACTACGAGAGCGGCGAAACGGAAGCGACGGCCACCTTTCACAACTTTCGCGACGCGGTTTACGGTAACAACGCGTTCTTCAAGTTGTTCCATGTTAACGTCTAACTGGCGCATCGAGTGTCCCCTCCTTTTTGTTAGAATTTAAGACCCGCTTCACGAGCTGCTTCTGCAACAGCTTTGACGCGGCCATGATAGAGGTATCCACCACGGTCGAACACAACAGTGTCGATACCTTTCTCGAGTGCACGTTCAGCTGCAAGTTTACCAACAGCTTTCGCTGCTTCAACGTTGCCGCCGTTTGTAAGATCGAGTGCTTTATCTTTCGAAGATGCTGACACAAGCGTTGTTTGTGACGCGTCATCGATAAGTTGTACGTAGATGTTCTTGCTCGAACGGAATACGTTCAAACGTGGACGAGCTGCCGTCCCGGTGATCGTACGACGTACACGAGCATGACGTTTCTTACGAACTGCATTTTTATCTGCTTTTGTGATCATTTATGCCACTCCTTTCCGTTCATTTCGTGACGAATTACTTACCAGTCTTACCTTCTTTACGGCGAATACGTTCATCAGAGTAACGAACACCTTTACCTTTGTAAGGTTCTGGAGCACGGTACGAGCGGATTTGAGCTGCAACGTGACCGACGCGCTCTTTGCTAATACCTTTTACGATGATTTGCGTGTTTGAAGGAACTTCGATCTCGATACCTTCTTCAGCAACGTACTCGATTGGATGCGAGTAACCGAGGCTGAGGACGAGTTTGTTACCTTGCTTAGCAGCACGGTAACCAACCCCTGAGATCTCAAGTGTTTTCTGGAACCCGTTAGACACACCTTCCACCATGTTGGCGATGAGGGCACGTGTCGTACCGTGGATCGTACGGTTCTCTTTCGAGTCATCCGGACGAACAACAGTTAGTTCGTTTTCTTCAATTTTGACTTCCAAGGCTGGGTTAGCTGAAAGCGAAAGTTCACCTTTAGCACCTTTTACTGTGACAATGTTGCCTTCTGCAACCGTTACAGTAACGCCAGCTGGAATCGTAACTGGTTTTTTACCAATACGTGACATTGATTACACCTCCGTTCTTGTTAGAAAAGTGACTTACCAGATGTAGGCGAGCACTTCGCCGCCGACTTGTTGTTGGCGAGCTTCTTTATCAGTCATAAGACCTTTTGATGTCGAAAGAACTGCGATACCGAGTCCTCCGAGTACTTTTGGTACTTCATCTGCTTTTGCATATACACGAAGACCTGGTTTCGAAATACGTTTGAGACCAGTGATAACACGTTCGTTGCTTGCTCCATATTTAAGGAAAAGACGAAGTGTACCTTGTTTAGCGTCCTCGATATATTCAACATCGCGAATGAAACCTTCACGCTTGAGGATCTCTGCAACCTCACGTTTGATATTAGAAGCTGGAAGCTCCAATTTTTCATGGCGAACCATGTTAGCGTTACGGATACGTGTAAGCATATCTGCAATAGGGTCTGTCATTACCATGCGATGTACCTCCTTTCACACTGTTAGTGGATTACCAACTTGCTTTTTTAACACCAGGGATTTGACCTTTGTATGCAAGATCACGGAACTTGATACGGCTGATCCCGAATTTACCCATGTAACCATGTGGACGACCTGTGATACGGCAACGGTTATGAAGACGTACAGGTGACGAGTTACGTGGCAATTTGCTGAGTCCGATGTAGTCGCCTTCAGCTTTTAATTGCGCGCGTCTCTCAGCGTACTGGGCAACGAGTTTCTCGCGTTTTTGCTCGCGATTCACCATTGACTTTTTAGCCATGTTGTCGACCTCCCTTTATTATTTTTGGAATGGCATTCCGAGAAGTGTGAGCAATTCACGTGCTTCTTCGTCTGTGTTCGCTGTTGTAACAACAACGATATCCATACCGCGTACTTTAGTTACTTTATCGTAATCGATTTCAGGGAAAATAAGCTGCTCTTTCACACCAAGCGTGTAGTTACCGCGTCCGTCGAATGCTTTCTTCGATACACCGCGGAAGTCACGTACACGTGGAAGTGAAACAGTTACTAATTTGTCGAGGAAATCGTACATGCGCTCGCCACGAAGTGTTACTTTCGCACCGATCGGCATGCCCTCACGAAGTTTGAAACCAGCGATTGATTTCTTAGCCTTCGTTACGAGTGGTTTTTGACCTGAAAGAATTGATAATTCTTCCACTGCCATGTCAAGAGCTTTCGAGTTCGAAACAGCGTCACCTACACCCATGTTGATGACGATCTTGTCGACTTGTGGCACTTGCATAACCGAGTCATAGTTGAATTTATCCATCATCGCTTTCACGATGTCGCTTTTATACTTCTCTTGCAAACGGTTCATAGTCGAATGGACCTCCTTTCGTCACGTTGTTCTTATTTATCGAGTACTTCGCCCGATTTCGCGACACGAACTTTTTTACCATCGACTACTTGGAAACCAACGCGAGTTGGTTTGCCCGTTTTAGGGTCGATTGGCATGACGTTCGAGACGTGAATTGGTGCTTCGATTTCAAGGATACCGCCTTGTGGATTCGCTTGTGATGGTTTAGCGTGTTTTTTCATCACGTTAACCCCTTCAACGACTACGCGGTTCTTGCTTGGCATAGCTTTGAGGATAACCCCTTGCTTGCCTTTATCTTTACCAGACATTACCTGGACTGTATCGCCTTTTTTAACATGCATCGTTTTGCGCACCTCCTTATAGGATTGAAATTGGAAATTAAAGTACTTCCGGTGCCAACGAAACGATCTTCATGAATTCTTTTTCACGAAGTTCACGTGCAACTGGCCCGAAGATCCGAGTGCCGCGTGGGCTCTTGTCATCTTTGATGATGACTGCTGCGTTCTCATCGAAACGGATGTACGAACCATCTTTACGACGAGCGCCGCGTTTTGTACGAACGACAACTGCTCTGACAACGTCACCTTTTTTAACAACGCCACCTGGTGTTGCTTGTTTTACCGTCGCGACGATGATGTCACCGATGTTTGCAGTCTTACGACCTGAACCACCGAGGACTTTAATTGTCAACAGTTCACGCGCGCCAGAGTTGTCTGCTACTTTCAAGCGAGATTCTTGTTGAATCATGCGAGTGTACCTCCCTCCGGATGTTTATAGATCCGAACTGTTATTAGATGATTACTGATTCTTCTACTACTGTTACGAGACGGAAACGTTTGTCTTTAGAAAGCGGACGTGTTTCCGCGATGCGGACCACATCGCCTACTTTAGCGACATTGTTCTCATCGTGCGCTTTAAATTTCTTCGTGTAGTTTACACGTTTTCCATAAAGCTTATGACGTACTTTTGTTTCAACTGCAACGACGATCGTTTTGTCCATTTTGTCAGACACGACGCGTCCAGTGAGTACTTTACGCTTATTGCGTTCCATGAGTGTTACCTCCTCTTCAATAATCCGATTAGATTAGCCGTTGTTGATGCCGAGTTCGCGTTCACGAAGAATCGTTTTAGCACGCGCAATCGACTTGCGTACTTCACGGATACGAGCAGGATTCTCAAGCTGACCTGTAGCTAATTGGAAACGAAGGTTAAAGAGTTCTTCTTTCCACTCGCCTACTTTACCGTTGAGCTCTTCATTTGTTGATTGACGGAGATCAGTTGCTTTCATTCGTATCACCACCATTTTCTTCACGTTTCACGAACTTACATTTCACTGGAAGTTTGTGCGCTGCAAGGCGAAGTGCCTCACGTGCGACTTCCTCAGATACACCCGCGATTTCGAACATTACTTTACCAGGCTTAACTACAGCTACCCAGCCTTCTGGAGCACCTTTACCCGAACCCATTCGAACTTCGAGAGGCTTTTTAGTGTACGGCTTGTGTGGGAAGATCTTGATCCACACTTTACCGCCACGTTTCATATAACGTGTCATTGCGATACGTGCTGATTCGATTTGACGGTTTGTGATCCAGCTCGCTTCGAGCGATTGGAGACCGAATTCACCGAAATGTACTGTTGTGCCGCGTTTTGCATTTCCGCGCATTTTACCACGGTGTACACGACGATATTTCACGCGTTTAGGTAACAACATAGTGTGTTGCCTCCTTCCTGAAAGAGTGTTTATTATTTAGTGTTTTTTGTTGGAAGAACTTCTCCGTGGTAAAGCCATACTTTAATTCCGATTTTACCATAAGTTGTGTCAGCTTCAGCTGTTCCGTAGTCGATGTCGGCACGGATTGTATGAAGCGGAACTGATCCTTCTGAGTACTTCTCTGAACGAGCGATATCAGCGCCACCAAGACGACCAGAAACTTCTGTTTTGATCCCTTTGATGCCAGTGCGCATCGAACGTTGAATTGACTGTTTCATTGCACGACGGAATGACACACGGCCTTCCAATTGACGAGCGATGTTTTCAGCAACAAGCTTAGCGACCGCATCCGCGTTTTTCACTTCAACAACGTTGATGTGAACACGTTTGCCTTCAGCAAGCTTTGTGATATTTTTACGGAGTGACTCGATTTCCGAACCACCTTTACCGATGACCATACCTGGTTTCGCAGTGTGAAGCGAAATGTTTACGCGGTTTGCAGCGCGTTCGATTTCAACTTTAGCCACACTAGCATCCTTCATTTTGTTTTCGATGTATTCACGAATAACGTAGTCTTCATGAAGGAGATCTGCGTAGTCTTTCTCAGCGTACCAACGCGAATCCCAGTCTTTGATAACACCAACGCGAAAACCGTGCGGATTTACCTTTTGACCCACTACATATCCCTCCTTATTTCTCAGTTACCACGATGTGAATGTGGCTTGTGCGTTTGTTAATACGACTTGCGCGACCCATCGCACGTGGGCGGAAGCGTTTGAGTGTTGGACCTTCGTTGACGAAAATTTCAGATACAACAAGGTTCTCAATGTTCATATCGTAGTTGTGCTCTGCGTTAGCAATCGCTGACTTCAATACTTTTTCAACGATTGGCGACGCTGCCTTGTTCGTGTGAGCAAGGACAGAGAGCGCTTCGCCGACTTGTTTCCCGCGAATTAAGTCTACAACGAGACGTGCTTTGCGAGGAGCAAGACGGACCATATTAGCTGATGCTTTAGCTTGCATGGATTTGACCTCCCCTCAGATTACCGTTTCGTTTTCTTGTCTGATCCGTGACCTTTATACGTGCGTGTTGGAGCGAATTCACCAAGTTTGTGACCGACCATGTCTTCTGTCACGAATACTGGTACGTGTTTACGACCATCGTGTACACCGAACGTGTGACCCATGAATTCTGGGAAGATTGTCGAGCGACGTGACCAAGTTTTGATGACTTGCTTCTCACCAGATTCGTTAAGTTTGTCAACTTTAGCGAGCAAATGGTGATCTGCGAATGGACCTTTTTTCAAGCTGCGACCCATGATAGAACCTCCCTTTGGAATGATTCGGGAACGGCTCTTTCGAACCGCCCAAGAATCATGTAATAATTATTTCTTACGACGACGAAGGATGTACATGTCGCTCGATTTGTTTTTCTTACGAGTTTTGTAACCAAGAGCTGGTTTACCCCAAGGAGTAAGTGGGCCCGAACGACCGATTGGCGCACGACCTTCACCACCACCGTGTGGGTGATCAACTGGGTTCATTACAGAACCACGTACTGTTGGGCGTTTGCCTAACCAACGTGAACGTCCTGCTTTACCGATGTTTACAAGTTCGTGTTCTTCGTTACCAACTGAACCGATTGTCGCGCGGCAAGTGCCGAGGAACAAGCGTGATTCACCTGATTGAAGACGAACGATGACGTACTTGCCGTCACGTCCTTGGATTTGTGCCGATGCACCAGCCGCACGAACAAGCTGACCGCCTTTACCAGGCTTAAGCTCGATGTTGTGGATAGTAGTACCGACAGGGATGTTTACGAGTGGAAGAGCGTTCCCCACTTTAATATCCGCTTCAGGACCAGACATGATTTCCATGCCTACTTTGATGCCCTTAGGAGCGAGGATGTAACGTTTCTCACCATCTGCATAGTTGATGAGGGCGATGTTAGCTGAACGGTTTGGATCGTATTCGATCGTAGCAACGCGTCCGATGATAGCATCTTTGTTACGTTTGAAATCGATGATACGGTATTTACGTTTGTGCCCGCCACCTTGGTGACGTACAGTCAAACGACCTTGGTTGTTACGACCGCCTTTTTTCGAAAGCTTTTCAGTTAACGATTTCTCAGGACGGTTCGTTGTGATCTCTGCAAAGTCGAGAGATGTCATGTTACGGCGACCGTTAGTGGTCGGCTTAAACTTTTTAATTGCCATCGAGGATTCCCTCCTTTTCTTCTAAGGTAGTAAATTAACCGAGGAAGTCGATTGTGTTGCCTTCAGCAAGAGTTACGATCGCTTTTTTACGACGCGATGTGTAACCAGAGTGACGACCGACACGTTTCGCTTTCGGTTTCATGTTCATTGTGTTTACCGAAGCAACTTTCACGTTGAAAATTGTTTCGATAGCGTGCTTCACTTGTGATTTAGTCGCTTTAACTTCGATCTCGAAAACGTATTTGTTAGCTTCCATGAGGCTAACTGAACGCTCAGTGATGATCGGACGTTTGATGATATCGTATGCTTGAGCCATTATGCAAGCACCTCCTCTACCTTCGCAACCGCATCTTTAGTGAAGATGACTTTATCGTTAGCAATGAGGTCAAGAACGTTAACGCCCGCTGCCTCGATTACAGTCACTCCTGGGATGTTACGAGCTGCGAGAGCGATAGTCTCATTGTAGTCCGCTGTGACTACAAGAGCCTTACGTTCTACTGATAGGCCAAGAAGTACTGCGACCATATCTTTTGTTTTTGGTGCATCGAAAGCAAGGCCTTCGAGGACGATCATTTCGTTGTTTTGTACTTTCGACGACAAAGCCGAGAGAAGTGCAAGACGACGAACTTTTTTAGGAAGCTTGTAAGAGTATGAACGTGGAGTTGGACCGAAGACTGTTCCACCACCAACCCATTGTGGTGAGCGGATCGAACCTTGGCGCGCACGACCAGTTCCCTTTTGTTTCCATGGTTTACGGCCGCCACCGCGTACTTCCGAGCGACCTTTCGTATCGTGAGTACCTTGACGGCGTGATGCTTGTTGCATGACGATCGCGTCATAAAGTACTGATTCGTTTGGCTCGATACCGAAGATGGCTTCAGCCAATTCGATTTCGCCAACTTGTGAACCTGTTTGGTTTAGCAAAGCTACTTTAGGCATTCGTAATTCCTCCTTTCCGTGCAGTTAATTAGTTACCTTTGACAGCTGTCTTGATGATGACGTTCGATTTACGAGCGCCTGGGATTGCGCCTTTAACGAGTACAAGGCTGCGTTCCACGTCAACTTTGACAATTTCAAGGTTTTGAATCGTTTTACGCTCGCCACCCATTTGACCAGGAAGAAGCTTCCCTTTAAATACGCGGTTAGGCGCTACAGGACCCATTGAACCAGGGCGACGGTGGTAACGCGAACCGTGGGACATTGGTCCACGTGATTGTCCGTGACGCTTAATCGCACCTTGGAATCCTTTACCTTTTGAAGTACCTGTTACGTCCACTAATTCACCTGCAGCGAAAATGTCCGCCTTGATCTCTTGACCGATTTCGTATCCTTCTACTGAAGTACGAATTTCTTTCATGAAGCGCTTAGGTGTCGCGCTTGCTTTCGCAGCGTGACCTTTTGCCGGTTTGTTTTGACGTGATTCTTTGATGTCTCCAAAACCGAGTTGAACTGCTTCGTAACCGTCTGTTTCAAGTGTTTTAACTTGAAGCACGACGTTTCCTTCGACAGCAACTACTGTTACCGGTACGACTTCGCCTGCTTCGTTGAAGATTTGAGTCATACCAAGTTTTGTTCCTAAGATTCCTTTAGCCATGAGATACACCTCCTGTTTAATAATTATTGTCTCTTCTGGCTAGTATCTACTATATGAAGAATTAAAGTTTGATTTCGATGTCAACACCTGATGGTAATTCGAGACGCATAAGCGCATCAACCGTTTTTGGTGTTGGGTTAACGATGTCGATCAAGCGTTTGTGTGTACGCATTTCGAACTGTTCACGAGCATCTTTATACTTGTGGACCGCACGAAGGATCGTGTAGATCGATTTGTCAGTTGGAAGCGGGATTGGGCCCGAGACCTT
This sequence comes from Exiguobacterium sp. SH0S2, assembly GCF_004337185.1. Taxonomy (NCBI): domain Bacteria; kingdom Bacillati; phylum Bacillota; class Bacilli; order Caryophanales; genus Exiguobacterium; species Exiguobacterium sp. SH0S2. The sequence goes on from NZ_SJVB01000008.1 coordinate 21,233, forward strand.
CGCACCTGAACGTTTCGCAGTTTCAACGATTTTCTCAGCTGATTGATCGAGAACGCGATGGTCGTATGCTTTTAAGCGAATACGGATTTTTTCATTTGCCATGTAAGTTTCCCTCCTTTGTCGCCTACTTTTAAAAATAGACAGTTCTCAGCGGAAATTTCCACACCGGCCATGGCAAAGCTGCCTGGCGTGTCATAACCTCCCGCTTCATCGCAGCGTGCTTGTGTCAGCAGAGGCATCCGATCATTGCAAATCAACGATAGGACCCATTTTCTGCTGTAAAGTCTCTCACCACTCGCACAAACACTTAATCATTATATCGAATCTGCAAAACAAATGCAAGATTTGATTTTTTTCGATCGTGCCGGATGTCTGATGAGTTGTTCAACGTTCACTAATGTAACAAGATTCGAATCCTTTTGCAAGTTCTTTTCCTTCTTTTGTTGAACTATTTTTCAAAAGAAGGCCCATGCCAACTCTTCCTAGCGTTTCATATACTCTTTAAACTGCTCAGTGACGGCTTCGACGACTGATGCCGGAGCTCGTTTCAAACACGTTTGCACAATCGAGTTGTTGAACGGGTGCGTCATAAAGTATTCGTGCAGCTTGTCGACTTTCTCTTCCCGCCCCATCACTGAATAGAGGACGACCCACTCTTCAAGATGCATCCAACTCTCGTCCGGTTCAATGTAAGGATGCGTATAAATCCCGTCCGTGCAACGCATCCGAAAACTAGCCATCACGTCGATGTCCTGGCCTTCAAACGTATATTCGCCAAAGTACGTCGTCATATACTCGTCGTGCGGACCAGACTCTTCTTTTTTTCCGGCACGGCTGAGCACACGGTCAATCGTCTCGAACTGGTCAGGCTCAACGAATAGATCTAAGTCACGCGCCGTCTCGACGATTCCGTGATGCTTGAGTAGACTTGACCCGCCAAAGCGGCAGGCAACGCCGTTCAACCGGCAAAGCGTCTCCACTTGCTTTTCCATCATCGATTCTCCTTCCTACAATCCTATCTCCTATCCTATCACTTCGTTTCAAAAAACAAAAAAGCAGCCCGCAAATGCGGACTGCTTAAGACATCGATTACTCGACGATTTCTGTTACCGAACCAGCACCTACAGTACGGCCACCCTCACGGATTGAGAAACGTGTTCCGTCTTCGATCGCGATTGTAGAAATCAATTCGATCGTCAACTCGATGTTGTCTCCTGGCATTACCATTTCAGTACCTTCTGGAAGGTGAACGATACCTGTTACGTCAGTTGTACGGAAGTAGAACTGCGGACGGTAGTTCGCGAAGAATGGCGTGTGACGGCCACCCTCTTCTTTAGAAAGAACGTAGATTGAAGCTTTGAATTTAGAGTGCGGAGTGATTGTACCTGGTTTAGCAAGTACTTGTCCACGCTCGATGTCTTCACGTGATACACCACGGAGAAGAGCACCGATGTTGTCGCCAGCTTCTGCATAGTCAAGAAGCTTACGGAACATCTCTACACCAGTACATACAGTTTTCTTAGTTTCTTCTGTAAGACCAACGATTTCAACTTCGTCGTTGACGCGGAGAATACCACGCTCAACACGACCAGTCGCTACAGTACCGCGACCAGTGATTGAGAATACGTCCTCAACTGGCATCATGAAGTCTTTGTCCGTGTCACGAACAGGCTCAGGGATGTACTCATCAACTGCGTTCATGAGTTCCATGATTTTTTCTTCCCATTGTGGTTCGCCGTTAAGCGCGCCAAGAGCTGAACCTTTGATTACAGGGAGGTCGTCGCCTGGGAAGTCATATTCAGAAAGAAGTTCACGGATTTCCATCTCAACGAGTTCGAGAAGCTCTTCGTCGTCAACCATGTCAACTTTGTTCATGAATACTACGATGAAAGGAACACCTACTTGACGTGAAAGAAGAATGTGCTCACGTGTTTGTGGCATTGGGCCATCTGTTGCCGAAACAACGAGGATCGCGCCGTCCATTTGTGCAGCACCAGTGATCATGTTTTTAACATAGTCAGCGTGACCTGGGCAGTCAACGTGTGCGTAGTGGCGTTTTTCAGTTTCGTACTCGATGTGAGCTGTTGCGATTGTGATACCGCGCTCGCGCTCTTCTGGAGCACCATCGATTGCGTCAAACTTTGTAGCTGTTTTCCCTTGTGCTTTTGAAAGTACAGCTGAAATCGCTGCAGTCAAAGTTGTTTTACCGTGGTCGACGTGGCCAATTGTACCAACGTTAACGTGCGGTTTAGAACGGTCGAATTTTTCTTTACCCATTCTAGATTCCTCCTCTATAGACAATTAATTTTTTATTTAACTAGGAAGACGTAGGCTACTTTTAACATACGTCCTCCTTAGCTTACAACAATCATTTCAGCGTTACAACCGTTATTAGCCGTTCGCTTTTTTGATGATTTCTTCTGCAATTGACTTCGGTACTTCTTCGTAGTGGTCGAAGTGCATCGAGTACGTTCCACGTCCTTGCGTACGTGAACGGAGTGACGTTGCATATCCGAACATTTCCGAAAGTGGAATCATCGCTTTAACGACTTGTGCGTTACCGCGAGCTTCCATACCTTCTACGCGTCCACGGCGTGACGTGACGTCACCCATGATGTCTCCCAAGTATTCTTCTGGGATGACAACTTCAACACGCATCATTGGCTCAAGGATGACAGCTTTCGCTTGTTCCTTAAGTTGTTTGACCGCCATCGAAGCAGCAACTTTAAACGCCATCTCGTTCGAGTCGACATCGTGGTACGATCCGAAGACGAGGGCAGCTTTAACGTCAACTACTGGGTAACCAGCGAGGATACCGTTTTCGAGAGCTTCTTGAATACCGTTTTGAACAGCTGGTACGTATTCACGTGGAACAACACCACCGACGATCTTGTTCTCAAATTCGAATCCAGCACCTTCTACGTTAGGTTCGAATTCAACGACAACGTGACCGTACTGACCGCGTCCACCCGATTGACGTACGAATTTCGAATCGATCTTCGCAGCGCTACGGATTGTCTCACGGTAAGCAACTTGTGGTGCACCGACGTTTGCTTCGACTTTGAATTCGCGACGCATACGGTCAACGAGGATATCAAGGTGAAGCTCACCCATACCAGAGATGATCGTTTGACCAGTCTCTTGGTTTGTTTCAGTGCGGAAAGTTGGATCCTCTTCTGCGAGTTTCGCGAGGGCTTGACCCATCTTGTCTTGGTCTGCTTTCGATTTAGGCTCGATTGCGACCGAGATAACCGGTTCTGGGAATGTCATTGACTCGAGAACGACGTTGTCTTTCTCTGAGCAAAGTGTGTCACCAGTCGTTGTATCTTTAAGACCAACAGCAGCGGCGATGTCACCAGAAAATACCATTGGAATTTCTTCACGGCTGTTTGCATGCATTTGAAGGATACGACCGAGACGCTCGCGCTTCCCTTTAGTCGAGTTCTTCACATACGAACCAGCTTGTGCTGTACCAGAGTACACACGGAAGAATGTCAATTTACCGACGTAAGGGTCAGTCATGACTTTGAACGCAAGTGCCGAGAACGGCGCTTCGTCAGAAGGTTCACGCGTGATTTCTTCTTCTGTATCGAGGTTGATTCCTTTGATTGACTCGACATCAACTGGTGATGGGAGGTAATCAACAACAGCGTCCAACATCAATTGAACACCTTTGTTTTTAAAGGCCGAACCTACAAGTACAGGGTAGAATTCAACGCTAAGTGTTGCTTGACGAATACCAGCTTTGAGTTCTTCGATTGAGATCTCTTCGCCTTCGAGGTATTTCATCATCAAATCTTCGTTGTAATCCGCAACGCCTTCGATCAAGCGACCACGAAGTTCTTCAGCTTGGTCAGCCATATCAGCTGGGAAGCCTTCTGTTACTTCGATGTCAGTACCGAGGTCGTTCGAGTACATGTATGTCTTTCTTTCGACGAGGTCGATGATTCCTTTGAATTCATCTTCTGCGCCGATTGGAAGTTGGATTGGGTGTGCGTTAGCGTGTAAACGTTCGTGAAGTGTTTTCACCGAGTACATGAAGTCCGCACCGATCTTATCCATCTTGTTGACGAATACGACACGTGGAACACCGTATGTTGTCGCTTGACGCCATACAGTTTCTGTTTGTGGTTCAACACCTGACTGAGCGTCAAGTACAGCAACTGCGCCATCAAGTACACGGAGTGAACGTTCAACTTCAACTGTGAAGTCTACGTGTCCAGGTGTATCGATGATGTTTACACGGTGGCCATTCCACTGTGCAGTCGTCGCTGCAGAAGTGATCGTGATTCCACGCTCTTGCTCCTGCTCCATCCAGTCCATTTGTGAAGCTCCTTCATGAGTTTCACCAATCTTGTGGATACGACCTGTGTAATAAAGAATACGTTCAGTTGTAGTCGTTTTACCGGCATCGATGTGAGCCATGATCCCGATGTTACGAGTATTCTTTAGGGAGAATTCTCTTGCCATACTGGGTATTCTCCTTCCGCATGTGTTTTTCGTGTGCTGGCACACGATATGATTATACCCGAAAGCCACTCCATTAAGCCACCGCTTGGTGACGTGGAGTGGTCTTTACGTTTAACTTACCAACGATAGTGAGCAAACGCTTTGTTCGCTTCTGCCATCTTATGCATGTCTTCGCGTCTCTTAACAGAAGCACCAGTGTTATTGGCTGCATCCATGATTTCATTCGCGATACGTTGCTCCATCGTCTTCTCGTTGCGGAGACGAGCGTAGTTCACGAGGTAACGAAGACCAAGTGTCGTACGGCGTTCTGGACGAACTTCAACAGGAACTTGGTAGTTTGCTCCACCTACACGGCGAGCTTTAACTTCAAGTACAGGCATGATGTTTGTCATTGCTTCTTCGAACACTTCCATAGGCTCTTTGCCTGAGCGTTCAGCGATGAGACCAAATGCGTTGTAAATGATAGTTTGAGCTGTACCTTTTTTACCGTCTAACATGACACGGTTAATGAGGCGAGTTACCAATTTCGAGTTGTAGATCGGATCTGCGATAACGTCACGACGTTCTGCACGGTTTTTACGCATCCGAGTACCCTCCTTTCAAAATTTCAGTAGTTTAGTTTGCGAGAATTACTTCTTCGCAGCTTTCGGACGTTTCGTACCGTATTTAGAACGGCCTTGCATACGTCCGTCCACACCTGCAGTGTCAAGTGCACCACGAACGATGTGGTAACGTACTCCTGGTAAGTCTTTTACACGTCCTCCGCGGATAAGAACAACGCTGTGCTCTTGAAGGTTGTGGCCAATACCTGGAATGTACGCAGTCACTTCGATTTGGTTAGTCAAACGAACACGGGCATACTTACGTAAAGCCGAGTTCGGTTTCTTCGGAGTCATTGTACCAACACGTGTACAAACACCACGTTTTTGTGGTGAGCTCACGTTTGTTTGTGACTTGATGAAACTGTTGTAACCTTTGTTAAGTGCTGGAGAGTCAGATTTAACGACTTTCGATTTGCGTCCTTTACGGACTAACTGGTTGATAGTAGGCATCTTTGAAGATCCTCCCTTCCTGAATTATGCTATTTTCTAGACCCACCGACCCGGGTGGTTCATTTAAGGTCATAACGAAACGCTTTTACGAGGCGTAGGCATTCCATGACCTCGCAAAAACGTGAGTTATACCTTGAAAGTGGCAATAATAGCAGCCAAACCTTTCCGTAGAAAGATCGGTTAACGTCCAAGTAGCTTGCCGACTGCTGGACACCATTGTCATCGACAACAACCGATTGGCGGCACTAAATCATAGTAGCACCGCCAAAGAGTGCTGTCAAGACGTTTTTACTCGACGTTCGCGTCTTCGAGGACGGCTTTCGACGCATCTTCTTTAAGTTTAACGTCACGGTATACCGGCATCCCTGTACCAGCTGGCACGAGTTTACCGATGATGACGTTCTCTTTGAGTCCGAGAAGATAGTCGCGTTTGCCTTTGATGGCAGCGTCTGTCAACACGCGAGTCGTTTCTTGGAACGAAGCGGCCGAGAGGAACGAATCTGTCTCAAGCGACGCTTTCGTGATTCCGAGAAGGACCGGTTTCGCCGTTGCTGGGCTCTTACCTACGCGAAGTACGTCTTTACACGCTTCTTTGAAGACGCCGATATCGACGAGTGAACCAGGGAGAAGTGGCGTGTCACCTGACTCGATGACTTTGACGCGACGAAGCATTTGGCGAACCATGACTTCGACGTGTTTGTCGCCGATTTCTACCCCTTGCATCCGGTATACTTTTTGAACTTCTTGAAGAAGATAGTTTTGGACACCAGACACACCACGGACGGTGAGCAATTCTTTCGGATCGATCGAACCTTCCGTGAAGACTTCCCCGGCATCTACCGTGTCGCCGATCTGAACGCGTAAACGCGCTCCGAACGGAATCGTGTACGTACGAGTCTCACTGAGTCCTTCGACCGTGAGTTCCCGCTTGTCACGCGACTCGGTAAAGTCGATGACCGTACCAGGAATTTCCGAGATGACCGCTTGCCCTTTCGGGTTACGAGCCTCGAATACCTCTTGGATACGTGGAAGACCTTGCGTGATATCATCTCCGGCTACCCCACCTGTGTGGAAGGTACGCATTGTAAGCTGCGTTCCTGGCTCACCGATTGATTGCGCGGCGATGATTCCGACTGCTTCGCCAACTTCAACGTTCGAGCCGGTCGCCAAGTTGCGGCCGTAGCACTTCTTACATACGCCGTGTGACGTGTTACATGTGAAGGCTGTACGGATTTCAACTCGTTCGATACCAGCGTCGACGATGTCGCGGGCGATATCTTCTGTGATCAATTGGTTCTTCTCAATCATGACTTCACCCGTTTCCGGATGTGCCACTGTCTCGAACGCTGTACGGCCGACGAGGCGGTCATACAAGTTTTCGATTTCTTCCGTGCCTTCGCGGAGAGCGGCAACGCGGATTCCGCGGTCCGTTCCACAATCTTCTTCACGGATGATGACATCTTGGGCAACGTCGACGAGACGACGCGTCAAGTAACCTGAGTCAGCCGTTTTAAGGGCTGTATCGGCAAGACCTTTACGCGCACCGTGCGTCGAGATGAAGTATTCTTGAACCGTCAGTCCCTCACGGAACGACGATTTGATTGGAAGTTCGATGATGCGGCCAGATGGAGCGGCCATCAAACCACGCATCCCTGCGAGCTGCGTGAAGTTGGACGCGTTACCACGGGCACCTGAGTCAGACATCATGAAGATCGGGTTCAAGCGGTTGAGGGATTTCATCAATCGCGATTGAATCTCGTCCTTCGCTTCGTTCCAAGAGCGTACAACGCGCTCGTAACGCTCATCTTCAGTGATGAGACCACGACGGAACGACTTCATGATTTGGTCGACTTGAGTTTGCGCTTCATCAAGGATTTCTTGTTTGTCCGGAAGAACGATGATATCGGCGATTCCGACCGTCACACCCGCTTTAGTCGAGTGTTTGAAGCCGAGATCTTTCATCCGGTCAAGCATGCGGCTCGTTTCAGTCGTTTCAAACTTCTGGAACACTTCCGCGATGACTTTACCAAGGAATCCTTTTTTGAACGGTTCGATGAGTGGACGTGCGGCAATTTCTTCCGCGACGTTGGCACCTTTTTCGATGAAGTACTTATCAGGCGTTGCTTCCTGCAAGTTTTCCATCGTCGGTTCGTTCAAGTATGGGAACGTGTTCGGCAAGATCTCGTTAAAGATCATCTTACCGACTGTCGTGATTAACATTTTCTCATTTTGCTCCGCTGTGAACGTCGGGTTGTTGAGCGTACGTGCTGGAAGGGCGACACGTGTATGCAAGTGGACGTATCCATTTTGATACGCGATGAGCGCTTCGTTGACGTTCGACAAAATTTTCCCTTGTCCGATGGCATCGTCGCGTTCAAGCGAGATGTAGTAGTTACCGAGGACCATATCCTGCGATGGTGTAACAACTGGTTTACCATCTTTCGGGTTCAAGATGTTCTGTGCAGCGAGCATGAGGAGACGAGCTTCTGCTTGCGCTTCGGCTGAAAGTGGTACGTGGACCGCCATTTGGTCACCATCAAAGTCGGCGTTGTAAGCCGTACATACGAGTGGGTGTAGACGAATCGCACGGCCCTCGACGAGAATCGGTTCGAAAGCTTGAATCCCTAGACGGTGAAGTGTAGGGGCACGGTTCAAGAGAACCGGATGCTCACGAATGACTTCTTCGAGGACGCCCCAGATTTCTGGTTGCATCTTCTCAATTTTGCGTTTGGCGTTCTTGATGTTCGACGCGATTCCGCGACCGACAAGTTCTTTCATCACGAACGGTTTGAAGAGTTCAAGGGCCATCTCTTTCGGGAGACCACATTGGAACATCTTCAAGTTCGGTCCAACGACGATAACCGAACGTCCTGAGTAGTCGACCCGTTTACCAAGAAGGTTTTGACGGAAACGACCTTGTTTCCCTTTCAACATATGTGAAAGCGACTTAAGTGGACGGTTACCTGGACCTGTTACCGGACGACCACGACGACCGTTGTCGATGAGGGCGTCAACCGCTTCTTGAAGCATACGCTTCTCGTTTTGCACGATGATGTTCGGCGCGCCGAGATCGAGCAAACGTTTGAGACGGTTGTTACGGTTGATGACTCGACGATATAAATCGTTCAAGTCAGAAGTCGCAAAGCGCCCACCGTCGAGCTGCACCATCGGGCGAAGCTCAGGTGGAATGACAGGAAGTACTTCGAGGATCATCCAATCTGGATCATTCCCCGACGTGAAGAACGCATCGAGCACTTCAAGACGTTTGATCGCACGTGTACGACGTTGGCCTTGAACTGTCTTCAATTCTTCGCGGAGTTCTCCGACTTCCTTCTCGAGTTGTACGTCTTGAAGGAGTGTCCGGATCGCTTCCGCACCCATGTCTGCTTTAAAGTCACTACCGTACTTCTCACGGTAGAGACGGAATTCTTTTTCCGAGAGAAGTTGTTTCTTCTCGAGCGGAGTGTCACCTGGTTCTGTCACGACGTACGACGCGAAGTAGATTACTTCTTCGAGCGCACGCGGTGACATATCGAGAACAAGCCCCATTCGACTTGGAATCCCTTTGAAGTACCAGATGTGCGAAACCGGAGCCGCGAGCTCGATGTGGCCCATACGTTCGCGACGCACTTTCGCTTTCGTCACTTCAACGCCACAGCGGTCACAAATGACTCCTTTATATCGGATTCGTTTGTATTTCCCGCAGTAACATTCCCAGTCTTTCGTAGGACCGAAGATTCGTTCACAGAACAGTCCGTCCTTCTCTGGTTTGAGTGTACGATAGTTGATTGTTTCCGGCTTTTTGACTTCCCCGTAAGACCACGAACGGATCTTTTCGGGTGAAGCCAAGCCGATTTTCATATATTCAAATCGATTAACATCTACCAAGGGGCCGACCTCCCTTTTCGCCTTATTCCTCTTCCGTAACAGTCGGTTGAACGACTTGTTCTAACGCCGATGTTGCGTTCGGGATGTTGTCGTCATCTTCATCTTTCATTTCAACTTCTTCGTCGTCCACAGACATCATCTTGACTTCCATACCGAGCGCTTGAAGCTCTTTGATCAAGACGCGGAACGATTCAGGAACGCCCGCTTTCGGAACGCTCTCGCCTTTCACGATTGCTTCGTATGCTTTCACACGACCAACCGTGTCATCCGACTTGATTGTAAGGATTTCTTGGAGCGTGTAGGCTGCGCCGTACGCTTCAAGTGCCCAAACTTCCATCTCACCGAAGCGCTGTCCACCGAACTGTGCTTTACCACCGAGCGGTTGTTGCGTAACGAGCGAGTATGGTCCTGTCGAACGAGCGTGAAGTTTATCATCAACCATGTGCGCAAGTTTGATCATATACATGACACCGACCGAGACGCGGTTATCGAACGGTTCACCAGTACGACCGTCATAGAGACGAGTCTTGGCATCTTTGTCCATTCCAGCTTCTTCAATCGTTGCCCATACGTCTTCTTCACGTGCGCCATCGAATACAGGTGTCGCCACTTTGATGCCGAGCTTTTTAGCCGCCATTCCAAGGTGGAGTTCAAGTACCTGACCGATGTTCATCCGCGATGGTACACCGAGTGGGTTAAGCATGATGTCAATCGGTGTGCCGTCTGGCATATATGGCATGTCTTCTTCAGGGAGGATCCGCGAGATAACACCTTTGTTACCGTGACGTCCCGCCATCTTATCCCCTTCGTGAATCTTACGTTTTTGAACGATGTAGACACGAACCATTTGGTTCACACCTGGTGAAAGTTCGTCGCCGTTCTCACGGTCGAACACCTTGACGTCCAAGATGATGCCGTCGCCGCCGTTTGGTACACGGAGTGACGTATCACGGACTTCACGGGCTTTCTCACCGAAGATCGCATGCAAGAGACGCTCTTCCGCCGTCAGTTCAGTTACACCTTTAGGCGTGACTTTCCCGACGAGGATATCGCCATCTTTCACTTCCGCACCAATGCGGATGATCCCACGATCGTCCAAGTTGCGAAGCGCGTCATCACCGACGTTCGGAATATCACGTGTGATTTCCTCAGGTCCGAGTTTCGTGTCTCGTGACTCTGACTCATACTCCTCGATGTGAATCGAAGTGTAGACGTCATCTTTCACGAGGCGCTCACTCATGATGATCGCATCCTCATAGTTGTAACCGTCCCAAGTCATGAAGGCGACAACGACGTTACGACCGAGCGCGAGCTCACCCATATCCATCGATGGACCGTCAGCAAGGATTTCTCCTTTTTCGACTTGGTCACCAGCAGCGATGATCGGCTTTTGGTTATAGCACGTTCCTTGGTTCGAACGAACGTACTTTTGAAGTTTGTAGCGGTCAAGGTCACCTGAAACCGTTGTTCCGTTCACGTCAGACGTGCGGCGGACCAAAATTTCACGCGCTGTGACACGCTCGACGACACCTGGGTATTTCGCGATAATCGCGGCCCCAGAGTCTTTCGCTGACACGTACTCCATACCAGTACCGATAATCGGCGAGTCCGGTTGAAGGAGTGGTACAGCTTGACGTTGCATGTTCGCTCCCATGAGGGCACGGTTCGAGTCATCGTTCTCAAGGAACGGGATACATGCTGTTGCCGCAGAAACAACCTGTTTCGGCGAAACGTCCATGTAGTCGACTCGACTTGGCTCAACTGACAAGTTTTGTCCGCGGAAGCGGCAAAGGACTTGCTCGTTTGCAAAGTAACTGTCTTCAGTGAGCGGCATGTTCGCCTGGGCGACGACGTAGAGATCTTCTTCATCCGCCGTCATATATTGAATCTCGCTCGTGACGAGACCTGTTTCTGGGTCGACTCGGCGGTACGGTGTCTCAATGAAACCGTACTCGTTTACTTTCGCAAAAGATGAAAGCGAGTTGATGAGACCGATGTTCGGTCCTTCAGGTGTTTCGATTGGACACATCCGACCGTAGTGCGAATAGTGAACATCTCGAACTTCGAAGCCGGCACGCTCACGTGTCAAACCACCCGGTCCGAGTGCAGAGAGACGACGCTTGTGCGTGAGCTCTGCGAGCGGGTTTGTTTGGTCCATGAACTGTGACAACTGCGAGCTACCGAAGAACTCTTTCAGCGATGCGATTACCGGGCGGATGTTAATCAGCGCCTGTGGTGTGATCGCATTTTGATCTTGAATCGACATCCGTTCTTTTACGACACGTTCCATACGAGAAAGACCGATACGGAATTGGTTTTGGAGAAGTTCTCCGACTGAACGAAGACGACGGTTTCCTAAGTGGTCGATGTCATCTGTTGTTCCGACTTCGTGAAGTAAGTTGAAGAAGTAGTTGATCGATGCAATGATATCCGCTGGTGTGACGTGCTTGATGCTACGGTCGATGTTGCCATTACCGATAATGTTCAAGACACGCTCTCCATCCGGGTCATCCGGTGAGATGACTTTAATCGATTGGAGACCAAACGGCTCACCTTCAGCAACGCCGCCAGTTGGCTCAGCGTCCATGTAACCGAGACCGTTTTCCAAATGCGGAAGGACGCGGTCTAAGTTGCGACGGTCGAGGATTGTTCCAGCTTCGGCGATCACTTCGCCTGTCTCTGGGTCAACGAGCGTCTCGGCCAATTTCTGACCGAAGAGACGGTTTTTAAGATGAAGTTTTTTGTTCATCTTATAACGACCAACGTTTGCGAGGTCGTAGCGTTTCGGGTCAAAGAAACGTGAGACGAGAAGTGATTTCGCGTTTTCAACCGTTGGTGGTTCACCAGGGCGGAGACGCTCGTAAATCTCGATCAACGCTTTCTCTGTCGACTCGGTATTATCTTTTTCAAGGGTGTTCCGAAGATATTCATCATCCCCGAGAAGGTCGATAATTTCTTGGTCCGTACCAAATCCGAGAGCACGCAACAACACCGTTACCGGGATCTTACGGGTACGGTCGATACGAACATAAACGATATCCTTAGCATCTGTCTCAAGTTCGAGCCATGCTCCACGGTTCGGGATGACTGTTGCACCGAAACCACGTTTACCGTTTTTATCGAGTTTAGAATTGTAATAGACGCTCGGCGAACGAACAAGCTGGGAAACGATGACGCGTTCTGCGCCGTTAATAATAAACGTTCCCGACTCTGTCATAATCGGGAAATCACCCATGAATACTTCTTGTTCTTTAAGCTCACCTGTCTCTTTGTTTTGCAGACGTACTTTCACGCGCAATGGCGCAGAATAAGTGACGTCGCGCTCCTTCGAGTCATCAATCGAATATTTCGGCTCGCTAAGCGAGTAATCGATGAACTCAAGCACGAGGTTTCCAGTGAAGTCGGAGATTGGCGAAATGTCGGTAAACATCTCTTTCAATCCTTCACGTAAGAACCACTCATAAGAAGCAGTTTGAATTTCAATCAAATTCGGAAGCTCTAATACCTCACTGATACGGGCAAAGCTTCTTCTCTGACGGTGACGACCGTACTGAACAAGTTGACCAGTCAACTGATTCACCTCTCAGACCCCCAATTCTCTATCGAATTTTTCGGGCGTAATAATCGAACATTGTCATTGAATGTCGCCCTTTTTCCGCGTCTAAAAAGCGGCAAACGCGGCAATTCAAGGCGAATTCCATTCCAATGGCATTTTATAATGTTAGCATATACGTTATAGCGAGTCAACAAGACTCAACCGTTTGTCAAGAGCGAATTGCCCGGAAAATAAAATAGCCTTTGTCTTTGGCAACCGTCTCGACCTGACCGAACACATCTTCAAGCAACTTCTTAGCAGAAGGTGCTCCTTGTTTCTTTTGAATGACGACGTAGAGTGCCCCGCCCATGACGAGATGCGCGTGCGCATCTCTTAAAATCGTGTGAACCACTTGCTTCCCGGCCCGAATCGGCGGATTGGTCACGATAGCGGCAAATTGCTCGCCTCCGACTCCATCATATGCGTGGCTAAGCCGTGTTTCGATCGTCACCCCGTTTTGGGCGGCGTTTTGCTCTGACAAGGCAAGCGCTCGTTCGTTCACGTCGACGAGAAGCGCTTCACGCCCAGAGGCGTCGGCAAGCGAGATCCCCATCGGACCGTAGCCGCAGCCTACATCTAAAATGCGACCTTCAACTTCCGGCACTTCAAATGACTCGATTAAGAGACGTGACCCAAAATCGACCGATCCTTTCGAGAACACGCCGCGGTCCGAGGTGAAGCGATACATCTTCCCTCGCAACTCATACGTCCACGTCTCAGGGGCACTTTTCGAACTCGGATTGTTCGTATAGTAATGATCTCCCATGCATTGAACCTCCTAACCCACTCTTCAAGGAAATAAAAGAAGCTCGCCATAGCGAGCTTCTATACGTTGTGAAGTAAAAGTTAGATTACTTAACTTCGACAGATGCGCCAGCTTCTTCAAGCTTAGCTTTAACTGCGTCTGCATCTTCTTTAGAAACGCCTTCTTTGACTGGAGCCGGAGTTCCGTCAACGAGTGCTTTTGCTTCTTTAAGACCGAGGCCAGTAAGTTCACGTACTGCTTTGATTACGTTGATTTTACCAGAACCTGCGCTTGTGAGGATTACGTCGAATTCAGTTTGCTCTTCAGCTACTGCTGCGCCTGCACCTGCTGCTGCTACTGGAGCTGCTGCTGATACGCCGAATTCTTCTTCGATTGTTTTTACGAGTTCGTTAAGTTCGAGAACCGTCATTGATTTGAGGTCTTCGATGAATTGCTCTTTGTTGAAAGCCATTATGGTTTTCCTCCTTTGATGTTGTAAAAAGTTTTTTACGCTACGCGACAAAGATTAAGCAGACTGCTCTTCTTTTTGTTCTGCGATTGCGTTTGTTGCGATTGCGAGCCCGCGGATCGGAGCTTGAAGGACGCTGAGAAGCATCGAGAGAAGACCATCGCGTGATGGAAGTTCTGCAAGGGCTTTAACTTCTTCGAGTGAAGTTACTTTGCCTTCGATGATTCCGCCTTTAAGTTCGAGCGCTTTGTGCTCTTTTGAGAAGTCGTTCAAGATCTTCGCTGGAGCAATAACGTCTTCTTTCGAGAACGCGATTGCAGTAGGACCTGTGAAGACTTCATCGAGACCGTCATAACCAGACTGAGTCGCCGCGCGACGAAGGAGACCGTTTTTGTATACTTTGAACTCGATTCCAGCGTCACGAAGTGTTTTACGGAGTGTAGTCACTTCTTCAACTGTAAGTCCACGGTAGTCAACAACGATCGTTCCAACGCTTGCTTGCATTTTCTCAGCGATTTCATCAACGAGTACCGATTTCTGAGCTACGATTTTTTCGCTTGCCATGTTTGTGCACCTCCTAGTCAATTCTTATACCGGACGAGAGGCTGCTCTCCAAAAAGAAATCCCTCGTATGAAGACATACGAGGGCGTAATTGTTTGAAAGTAAACCTGTGACAACAGGCTCAAGTTCGAGCAAAGACACCTCGGAAGGGTTTACGGACCGATGTCCACCTTCTGTCTGCGGTAATCCAACATATTCGGTTGAACGTGTTTTACTTTAACAGCGGCATCACACGTTGTCAACAGTTTATTTCAAGTGAATTACTTGATGAAATCGGCAGTTGCGACACGGATACCAGGACCCATTGTCGAAGAAAGCGCGATGTTTTTGAGGTAAGTTCCTTTTGCAGTAGCAGGCTTAACTTTCATGAGTGTCTCAAGGATAGTCTCGATGTTCTCAGAGAGTTTTGTTGCTTCAAATGACTTCTTACCAACTGGTACGTGGATGTTACCGGCTTTATCAACACGGTACTCGACTTTACCAGCTTTGATGTCCGCGATTGCTTTCGCAACGTCGAACGTGACTGTGCCTGTTTTCGGGTTAGGCATGAGGCCTTTTGGTCCGAGAACGCGACCGAGTTTACCAACTTCACCCATCATGTCAGGTGTCGCAACGATAACATCGAAGTCGAACCATCCTTGTTGGATTTTAGTGATGTACTCAGCGTCGCCGACGAAGTCAGCGCCAGCCGCTTCAGCTTCTTTAACTTTTTCGCCTTTTGCAAAGACGAGAACTTTTTGTGTTTTACCAGTACCGTGTGGAAGTACAACGGCACCGCGGATTTGTTGGTCCGCTTTCTTCGGATCTACGCCGAGACGGACAGCAATTTCGATTGTTTCATCGAACTTAGCTGTTGCAGTTTTTTGAACGAGTTCAACCGCTTCTGCGAGGTCGTAAGACTTCGTGCGATCAACAAGCTTAGCTGCTTCTTGGTGTTTTTTACCCATGATTCTTTTCCTCCTTGTGGTTAGCGGAATTTCCTCCCACATAATGAAGGGATTGAAGGTGAGCAAAATATGCACCGACAATCCCAGAGACTAATAAATTAGTCTTCGATTACAATACCCATACTGCGCGCAGTACCTTCAACCATAAGCATCGCTGTTTCTACAGACGCTGCGTTAAGGTCAGGCATTTTAAGTTCAGCGATTTCGCGAACTTTATCACGCTTAACCGTTGCTACTTTCTTACGGTTCGGTTCTCCTGAACCGCTCTCGATACCAGCAGCTTTTTTCAAAAGAACTGCAGCTGGTGGAGTTTTCGTAATGAATGTAAACGAACGATCTTCGTATACCGTAATGACTACAGGAATAATCAATCCGGCTTGGTCTTGTGTACGAGCGTTGAACTCTTTACAGAATCCCATGATGTTAACACCTGCTTGACCAAGTGCTGGACCAACTGGTGGTGCTGGGTTAGCTTTACCAGCAGGGATTTGAAGTTTAACGAGTTTAGTAACTTTTTTCGCCACGAGACACACCTCCTTAAGTCTAAAATGTGGTTTCTTGGACGTTGTGCGCCCTCCCACTCAATCTATTAGGTCGAGTTTGTACTGAAATATAGCACAACATCAAACATTTCCGATTGTACCATCCGTTTCCGAGAATGGCAAGTGGGTTTTAGTTAATTTTCTGAACTTGTTCGAAATCAAGCTCAATTTTTGTTTCGCGGCCGAACATGTCGACGACGACTTTGAGCTTCTCTTTGTCAGTTTCGATCTCATCAATCGTACCTTCAAAGTTCTCGAACGCGCCTTCTTTGACACGTACGAGATCGCCAAGCTCATAGTTATAACGGTCTTTCTTCTCGATCAGACCCATCTGCGAAAGGACGTTCGTCACTTCGTCAGGCTGGAGCGGGATCGGCTTGGCGCCGCCCCCGGTTGATCCGAGGAAGCCCGTTACGTTTGGCGTGTTACGAACAACATACCATGAATCGTCTGTCATAATCATCTCGACGAAGACGTATCCAGGGAAGTTTTTCACTTCACGCTCTTTAATTTTCTTTTCGCCACTCTTCAACGTGACTTCTTCTTGCGTTGTTTCGGTCGGAACGAGGACGCGGAAAATTTTATCTTCCATGTTCATCGAACCGATTCGACGTTCTAGGTTTTCTTTGACATTGTTCTCAAAGCCAGAGTACGTCTGGACAACAAACCATTGTTTCTCCACGGCTTTCACCTCTTTCCTTAGTTAATCAATAGGTTGACGAGATAACTGACACCAGTATCTACGCCGAACACGAACAGGCCGATCACGACGACCGTCGCGATGACTGTGATGGTATATTTTGTGAGCTCTTTACGAGTCGGCCAACTCGTCTTCTTTAACTCTTTCCATACATCGCGCAAAAAGTTCATGGTAGCTTCCTCCTACGTTGAATGCCAATCTACGTTACTTTGATTCTCGATGTGTTGTGTGCGCATTGCAACGACGGCAGAACTTGTTCAGCTCGAGCCGCGTCTGCACATCATCTTTCTTGGTCGTCGAGTAAACTCTTGACCCGCAATCCGCGCACTCGAGACTTACTTTCTTTGCCATCCATAAGCGCCCCTTTCGACAGCTCCATATTAAAAAAGAGCGAAAAAAAAACGCCTCCTGTAAATGGCGTCTACGGACAAGGCGCTGCCTTAAAAGTATCACATAGGAGGCGTGCGGTCAATACGAGTTAACTCGTCAGCATTTTAACGTCAACATGCCGCTCGAATTTTTTCTTCACGCGCTGCAAGGCGTTATCGATCGACTTCACGTGACGGTCAAGGTCGTCAGAGATTTCTTGATACGAACGGCCATCCAAATAAAGACGAAGCACTTTTCGTTCCAAGTCACTGAGGAGCTCATCCATCTTCTCTTCCATGAACAGTTGTTCTTCCCGCGTGACGAGCAAGTCTTGCGGGTCGTTCGGATGCGGGGGCAAAATCACGTCGAGCAACGTCCGGTCAGACTCATCGTCAAAGATCGGCTTGTCGAGCGAGACGTATGAGTTGAGCGGAATATGCTTCTGACGCGTCGCCGTCTTAATCGCCGTGATCATCTGACGGGTGATACACATCTCGGCAAAACTCTTAAACGACGCGAGGCGTTCATCCCGATAGTCACGCACGCCTTTATACAGACCGATCATTCCCTCTTGGACGATATCCTCGTGGTCGGCGCCGATTAAAAAGTAAGACCGCGCCTTCGCCCGCACGAAGTAACGGTAACGTTCAATCAAAAACTCGAGCGCATCACTATCCCCTTCATTCCGCGCTAGAGAGACGAGCTCTTCGTCTGACATCGTTTCAAACTGCTCGTATGGCCATCCGTTCATGTTTCATACCCCCCGGCTATTGATAATGAACTATGTAAGTTAGTGCTCTTATTATAGGCGTCATACAAAACGACCGTCAAATAAATTTCAAAAAATTCCGTCAATTAGATATGGTGTAACTTATACAACTAATAGTATACAACATTTCTTTCCAAAAAAATGTCAAATTAAAAACAAAAAACGAGTCCATTGTATGAACTCGTCAGTGAGAATCCTCACCGTTCGACTTACGGCGCCGCATTTCTTCAAAACGGGCCATGACGTCAGGCGGGATATCGATTGTTTTTCGATTGGACCGGTCGCTCGCGAGCGTCTGACGCTCTTGCTCAATCGCCACTTTCGCTTGCTTCCAATCCTTTAATAGTTCGGTCGCCGGGACACGGAGGGCACCTTGACCGAAGATGACCCATTGCTCGGTAAAGTCGTTTGTGGCGACGAATAACGTCACTAAACGATCGTCCACGAGTTCATGGGCCCGCCTTTCGATCCACTCATCCGCCGTTTCGTTCTCCTTCGTATAGACGACCTCTACCCGGCTCCGCTTCTGGATCGACTCGCGCCCATAGCGCATGTGGGCATCAAAGACGACCGTCACCATGCGGCCTGTAGCGGCCTGATACTCGGCCATCGCTTCAATCAAGTCATTTCGAGCTTGATCGAAGTCGATGTCCCGCAGTTTTCGAAGATGCGGCCACGCCCCAATGATGTTATAGCCATCGACGAGGAGTAATTCTCGCTTTTTCAGGCTCATGATAACGGATTACGAGAGCGATGCACCTCATACAGAAGAAGTGCGGCCGCGACCGAAGCGTTGAGCGACGTGACATGACCGACCATCGGCATATGGACGAGGAAGTCACACGCCTCGCGCACGAGACGGCCCATCCCTTTCCCTTCGCTGCCGATGACGACGACAAGTGGCATGTTCCCATCGAGCCGACGATAGTCTTGACTCTCACTCGCGTCAGTTCCGACGATCCACATCCCTTTTTCTTTCAATTCTTCGAGCGTCCGCGTCAAGTTCGTGACACGCGCGACCGGGATATATTCAATTGCTCCCGTCGAGGCTTTCGCGACGGTTTGCGTCAAGCCGACCGAGCGCCGTTTCGGAATGATGACTCCATGGGCGCCGACCGCGTCAGCTGTCCGTAAAATCGATCCCAAGTTGTGCGGGTCCTCTAGCTCATCGAGCAAAATAAAGAGCGGTGTCTCCCCTTTAGACTCGGCAAGCGCGAACATATCGTCAAGCGTCTTATACTCGTAAGCCGCAACGGCCGCGACGACGCCTTGATGGTGTTCACTGCCCGCCATCTTTTCAAGCTTCGTCTTCGGGACGAACGAGATCTGTACCGAGGCCTCATTGGCCATGCCGATAATTTGGGCGAGCGGCCCTTTGTGCTGCCCTTCCATGATAAAGACTTTATTCATATCCCGTCCGCTCCGAAGCGCCTCGATTACTGGATTACGTCCATATAAGAAATCGATGCCTTCTTCAAGGACGTCAACTTCTTGATAGTCCGGGCGTTCCGGCTTTTGACGGTGCGGACGGTCGCCCCGTTCGCCTCTTGGACGGTCGAACGAACGCTTGTCGTTCGCTCGTCCTCCGTCATGTCGTTTCGGGTTGCTCGGTTTCGAGCCATGTGAGTGCCTGTTCGATGAGTTCTTCAAGACGATCCCTTCTTTCTATTAGATATGTGTAGCCGATCAATGCCTCAAAAGCTGTCGAGTAGCGGTACGTGTGGACGTCGGTGCGTTTCGGGATCGACCCTGATTTCGCATTTTTACCGCGCCGGACGATCGCTGTCTCGTCCTCGCTCAAGATACCCGTCTCTAACCAGTGGGTGACGACGCTCGCTTGCGCGGTTGCGTTCACGTAACGGACGGCCCCGCGATGGAGGTCGTTCGGTCGCGTCAACCCTTTGCCGAGCAGTCGTTTTCGTACCGCCATCTCATACACTGCGTCGCCCATATAAGCGAGGGCGAGCGCGTTTAGTTGATTCGCATTCGTCATGACCGTTTCCACCGTACGCCTTGCGCCGTATCTTCGAGCTGGATGTTCTGTTGTTTCAACAAGTCACGGATTTCGTCGGCACGGGCAAAGTTACGCTCTGCTCGGGCCGTATTCCGCTCGAGAATTAACTGATCGATCTCGGCGTCGAGTAGTTCTGTTTCCACTTCAATCGTCAACCCGAGCACGCCCGTCAATTCCTTGAACAAGTCGAGCACTTGCTCGAGCGTATCTTTCGAGACATGGTCTGCTTTGGCGTAGATGTTTGCCTCTTTTGCTAAATCAAACAATACTGTCACGGCGTTCGCCGTGTTGATATCATCATCCATCGCTTCGATAAATGCTGCTTTCACCGTCGCAAGTTTTCGCTCCATCGCCTCGCTCGGTTCAACGAGACCGGCCGTGACCGACAGACGGTGTTCGACGTTATGGTACGCTTCCTTGATCCGGTCCCATCCGTTCGCGGCCTGATTGATCAGCTCGCGGCTATAGTTGATCGGATGACGGTAGTGGACCGATAACATGAAGAAACGGAGCACCATCGCGTCGACTTCTTTTAACGCCTCGTGGACGAGCAGGAAATTCCCGAGTGATTTCGACATCTTCTCGTTCTCGATGTTGATGAAGCCGTTGTGGAGCCAGTAGTTCGCAAACTTCGTATGGTTGCACGCCTCAGACTGCGCAATCTCATTCTCGTGGTGCGGGAATTTGAGGTCATGCCCGCCTGCGTGAATGTCGATCGTTTTGCCGAGGTGCTTCTTCGCCATCGCCGAGCATTCGATATGCCAGCCGGGGCGTCCTTGTCCCCAAGGGCTGTCCCAAGCCGGCTCATCTGGTTTAGCCGCTTTCCAGAGCACGAAGTCGAGCGGGTCTTCCTTCTTCTCCCCGACGTCGACACGTGACCCGGCCCGAAGGTCTTCGATCGACTGTTGGCTGAGCTTGCCATACTCTTCAAACTTACGCGTCCGGAAATAGACATCGCCTTCTGACGCGTAGGCGTAGCCTTCATCCTCTAAGTTACGGATAAAGTCGATGATTTCCTCCATCGTGTCGGTGACACGTGGATGCACGTCCGCTGGCAAGACGTTCAACGCACCCGTATCCGCCAAATAAGCGTCGATATAGCGGTTCGTCAGCGTTGCGACATCTTCACCGAGCTCATTCGCCGTACGGATGATCTTATCATCCACATCGGTAAAGTTGAGGACGTACTTCACGTCGTAGCCTCGGTATGTCAAATAGCGGCGTACCGTGTCGAATGCGATGGCCGGACGGGCGTTTCCGACGTGAATATAATTATAGACGGTCGGTCCGCATACGTACATGGACACTTTCCCAGGAACGATCGGGTTGAACGGTTCTTTCTTATTCGTGAGGCTGTTGTAAAACTGAATCATGTGACTTCTCCTCCATCTGTTTCTCGAGTGATGCTAACTGACGTTGCAGATCGGCTACAGCGTTCTCTAACCGCTCTTGGCATTCACGATCCGGGTCCGGTAAGCGATGGTCGAGGTCGTGCTGTTTGACCCGCTCCCCGTTGCGGATGACGACACGTCCAGGGATTCCGACGACGGTCGAGTCTGACGGGACATCTTTTAAGACGACCGAACTGGCCCCGATTTTGACGCAATCGCCTATCGTGATATTACCGAGCACTTTCGCGCCGGCCGAGATGAGCACATCGTTCCCGATGGTCGGATGCCGCTTCCCTTTTTCTTTGCCGGTTCCGCCGAGCGTCACGCCTTGATAGATGGTGACGTTATTGCCGATGATGGCCGTCTCCCCGATGACGATCCCGAATCCGTGGTCGATAAAGACACCTTCGCCGATGATGGCACCCGGATGAATCTCAATCCCGGTCACCCAGCGACTCGTCTGGGCAATCATTTTAGCCAATAGTTTAATATTGCGAGTCCACAACCCATGCGCGATCCGATGCGACCATAAGGCATGGAGGCCTGGATACGTCAATACGACTTCTGCTTTTGAGCGGGCAGCCGGATCGAGTTCGAGCACGTTCCGGATGTCGGCGCTCACACTTTTCCAAAATCCCATAATTGTTCTCCTTTTCCATATCAAAAACAAAGACGCCCCTGTGCCAAGGCACAGAGACGCCGTAAGCGCGGTTCCACTCTGTTTGGGAAAGTTCCCCTCTCAAGTCTCGTTAACGCCGAGTCGCGGTCCCGACTACATATCGCCGGAACGGCTCCGAGGTGCACTTCGACGGGGGACGCTTCTAGAACTTCCAGCCTAGGTTCTAGTCTCTGACAAGTGTCAACCCGCTTACTTTCCTCATCGTTGCCTTTAAGCTAATAATGTTGTGAGACGTGCCAACACACGCTCTTTGCCAATCAGCGCAATCGCGTTTGGAAGTTCTGGTCCATGTGTTTGTCCGGTCGTGGCGACACGGATTGGCATGAACAAGTTCTTTCCTTTTTGCCCAGTCGCTTTTTGAGTGGCCTTCGTAGCCGCTTTGACAGCTTCCGGTGTGAAGTCTTCGATCGCCTCGAGCTGCGTTTTGAACTCGGCGAGTACAGCCGGCACCGCTTCACCGGCAAGCACCGCGTTCGCCGCCTCGTCATACTCGACCTCGTCTTTAAAGAACAAGTCTGTCAACGGTACAATTTCGGCACCGTGTGTCATTTGTTCTTTATAAAGAGCGATGAGCGCTGTGGCCCAGTCCGCCTCTTCCATTGACAAGGCAACAGGCAATCGTCCTGCTTCTTGTAAGAATGGTAAACTGAGTGCCACCACTTCGTCAAGCGAAGCCTGCTTCATGTAGACACTGTTGATCCAAGCGAGCTTATGCTGGTCGAATACGGCCGGACTCTTCGATAGACGGCCCGCGTCGAACATGTCGATAAACGCTTCTTTCGTGAAGATTTCCTCTTCACCGACTGGAGACCAACCGAGAAGCGAGATGAAGTTGAAGAGCGCACCAGGGAGATATCCGAGGTCTGCATATTGTTCGATGAACTGGATGATCGACTCATCACGTTTCGAGAGCTTCTTATGGTTCTCGTTATAGATCAATGTCATGTGACCGAACGTCGGATACTCCCATCCGAGTGCATCGTATACCATCATCTGTTTCGGTGTGTTCGCGATATGGTCATCCCCGCGCAACACGTGGCTGATTTTCATCAAGTAGTCATCGACGACGACGGCAAAGTTGTACGTCGGGATCCCGTCTTGCTTGACGATGACCCAGTCTCCGAAGTCTTTCGACTCGAACGAAACGTCGCCTTTGACAACGTCTATCCATTTGTACGTAACCTGTTCTGGCACTCGAATCCGAATCGACGGCTTCCGTCCTTCGGCTTCGAACGCCGAGCGCTCAGCGTCGCTCAAGTCGCGATGTGCTCCCGAGTAGCGTGGTGCTTCACCGCGTGCGATCTGTGCCTCGCGCTCCGCTTCGAGTTCTTCTGACGTCATGTAGCATTTATAAGCGAGCCCTTTGTCCATCAACTCGTTCACGTATTTGTTGTAGATGTCGAGTCGTTCCATTTGGAAATATGGACCGTAATCGCCATCGCGACCCGGACCTTCATCCCACTCGATACCGAGCCATTCCAAGTACTTCATCTGACTTTCGACACCGTTCTCGACGTTTCGTTTTTGATCCGTGTCCTCGATCCGAAGAATCATTTTCCCGCCTGCGTGGCGAGCATATAAATAGTTAAATAGCGCGGTCCGGGCGTTCCCGATATGAAGGTGACCCGTCGGACTTGGCGCATAGCGTACACGCACTTCACTCATAATATTTCCACCTTTCTTCTCTTCTGCCCAAATAGTATACCACTTTTTTCAAGCACGGTTGAGCAAGATGACCGCCTGGGCGGCGATTCCTTCTTCACGTCCCGTGAAACCTAACCGTTCCGTCGTCGTCGCTTTCACGTTCACTTGGCTAATATCAGCTTCAAGCAGTTCGGCGATGACCGCGCGCATGTCATCGATATACGTCCGGAGCTTCGGCCGTTCCGCCATAACAGTCGCGTCTACGTTGCCGAGCACATACCCTTCTGCCTTGACGAGTTGCCATACGTGTTGGAGCAACACTTTCGAGTCTGCATCTTTAAACTCGGGATCCGTATCCGGGAAGTGTTTGCCGATATCCCCTGCCGCGATGGCACCGAGCGCCGCATCTGCGATGGTGTGAAGTAACACGTCGGCATCCGAGTGTCCAAGCAAACCGCGGTCGTGGGGAATCTCGATCCCTCCTAATATAAGCGGGCGCCCTTCTGCGAACGCATGTACATCAAAACCTTGTCCGATTCTCATCGATAGTCCTCCTTCGTCAAGATCGCTTCCCCGAACAACAAATCCTCGGGGGTCGTCATTTTTATGTTGTGATAGTCACCTGGAATGACGGTGACTTCTTTACCTGACCACTCGAACAAGCTCGCATCATCAGTCCCGATGAATTGGGATGATTCTGCCTGGTCATGAATCGCCCGGATGTCAGCCACAGGAAACGCTTGCGGTGTCTGAGCGAGCCAAAGCGTCTCACGGGGAACAGTTTGCGTAATCGTCCCCGCGGTCACTTGTTTCACCGTATCTTTCACAGGAACGGCTAAAATGGCCCCTTTCGTCTGAGCCGCTTCCGCTACTTGATGCAACTGACTGATTCGAACGAACGGCCGGGCCCCGTCATGGATCAACACAACTCCGTCCGTGTCGATTGTCTGTAAACCGGCTCGAACGCTCTGTTGCCGTTCTTCCCCTCCTGCCACGTACGTAATCGGCGTCGGGACGTGACGTAACTCATGCGCGAACCAGGCTTCTTCTTCCGGACGAATCGCCAGAACAATCTGTTCACACCATGTGTCTCTCGCAAACGCCTCGACGGTCCAGACGATGATCGGTTTTCCTTGGAGCGACAACATCAACTTATTCTCATCGGCTCCCATACGTTTGCCTTTCCCGGCAGCCGGGATGACGACCGTGTAACGTACCATCACGTTCACCTCTCTTCGTGAAAAAAGAGAGCGCTGATGCGTCTCTTTTTCCATACTTATTCAGGGCGAGCAAAAATCATTCGGCCCGCGGATGTTTGGAGTACGCTCGTCACGACGACAGGGAGCGTCTTCGAGATGAGCTTGCGTCCGCCTTCGACGACGACCATCGTCCCGTCTTCGAGGTAAGCGACCCCTTGGTTCTGTTCTTTCCCTTCTTTGATGACCGTCACGACCATCTCTTCTCCGGGAATGACGATCTGTTTGACCGAGTTGGCCAAATCATTAATGTTGAGCACCGGTACGTTTCGGACTTCACACACTTTATTCAAGTTGTAATCGTTCGTCACGACGATGCCTTTTTTTAACTCGGCGAGCTTGATCAATTTAATATCGACTTCGGCCACGTCTTCAAAGTCACCATCGTAAATCTCGACCTCGATTCGATCGTTGTTTTGGAGCTCTTTTAAAATATCCAGACCGCGTCGGCCTCGATTCCGTTTAAGCGTATCCGACGAGTCGGCGATGTACTGCAACTCTCCGATGACGAACTGAGGAACGATGAGTGTCCCTTCGATGAATCCGGTCTTCGAAATATCGGCGATCCGACCATCGATGATTACGCTTGTATCTAATATTTTATCGTTAGAGCGGCGTAATGGTTCCGCTTCCGGCTTGTCCCGTTCACTTTTCACGAACAACTTGATCCATTCGTTCCGCTTCCGGTAACCAACGGCAAATCCAAAGTAACCGAACAGGGCAGTCACAAAAATCGGTACAATCTTACTGAGTAAGAAGATGCCTGTGACCTCAAGCGATACACTGATCAAAAAGGCAATCAATAAACCGATGATCAATCCGATCGAGCCGAATAAAATATCGCCGACCGGTAAACGGACGAGCCGTTCTTCGACAAAACGGATAAATTTGACGATCACATCGGTCAAAAATAAACTGAGAATGAAGAAGATAAGTCCACCAATCAAACTAGCAACGTAAGGAATCGTCAACCATGCCGGCACGCTGACACCGAGGTCATCAAGAAGCACCATCGCTTCGATCATGCCAAACCATCCGACGACGAGTCCAATCAAAATAAATCCGAGTCGCACTGCAATCTTCACTCATTCCACCTCCTTCTATTGAATTAAAATTTCAAAAAAATAACACTTATATTGTAACACGGTTCTTTTAAATCCGTTCGTTACAAAGCGTTAAAAACTGCCGGAAGCGCCCCGTCAGAACGGGATGGCAAGTTGGAGCGCTTCATCGACAGTACTGACACCGACCACGTCGATACCAGGCGGGGCGGTCCAGCCCCCTAGGTTATTCTTCGGAATAATCGCACGCGTGAAACCGAGCTTGGCCGCTTCCGCGACACGTTGCTCAATCCGTGACACACGGCGCACTTCCCCGGTCAATCCGACCTCGCCGATGCAGACATCGGTCGGACGAGTCGGACGGTCCCGGAAACTCGAGGCGATGGAAATACAAATCGCCAAATCGATTGCCGGTTCATCGAGCTTGACCCCGCCCGCCGCCTTCAAATAAGCATCTTGCGTTTGAAGCAAGAGACCCGAACGTTTCTCCAGCACGGCCATAAGAAGAGCGACCCGATTTTGGTCGATTCCCGTTGCCATCCGGCGGGGGTTCCCGAACGACGTCGGGGAAATGAGTGCTTGCAGCTCAACGAGTACCGTCCGTGTCCCTTCCATCGACGCGACGACCGTCGAGCCTGAGACGCCCGCCGTCCTTTCTTCGAGGAAAATCTCTGACGGGTTGAGCACTTCCTCAAGACCGCCTTCTTTCATCTCGAATATTCCAATCTCGTTCGTCGAACCGAACCGGTTTTTGACGGCCCGTAAAATCCGGAACGTGTGGTGACGTTCTCCTTCAAAATACAGAACAGCATCCACCATATGCTCGAGCAGACGCGGTCCGGCAATCGATCCTTGCTTCGTCACGTGGCCGACGATAAAGACGGCGACCCCTCGTGTCTTGGCAATTTTCATGAGCGCAGCCGTACATTCCCGCACTTGGGCGACGCTGCCTGGCGCCGATTGGATTTCATCCATGTATACCGTCTGAATCGAGTCGATAATGACGAACCCAGGTTCCTCTTCATCGATGACCCGTTCGATCATGAGCATGTCCGTCTCGGCGAGAACGTATAAATCCTGCGTCGGTAACCCTAGTCGTTCTGCGCGCAGCTTTGTCTGCTTCAACGATTCTTCCCCAGAAATATATAGCACTTTCCGACCGCTATGGGCGAGATGTGCACTCACTTGCAGGAGAATTGTCGACTTCCCGATCCCCGGGTCCCCACCGACGAGGACAAGCGAGCCCGGGACAATTCCGCCCCCGAGCACCCGGTCGAACTCTTGACTGTTCGTATGCACACGTGTTTCTTCTTGGGAAACGACGTCTGAGAGACGCTCTGGCTTCAGTTGTCGCGACGAGCTATGGACGAACGCAGCTCCCCGTTTCGCTTTCTTTTCTTCAACAAATTCTTCGACGAGCGTGTTCCACTCGTTACATCCCGGACAACGACCCATCCATTTTGGGGATTCATATCCACAAGACTGACATACGTACTTCGTTTTAATTTTTGCCATGTTATTCCCTTCTGTCTAAAAAAGCCCCCTCACAAGAGAGAGGGAGCTCCGTATTTACTGGACGACACCTTCGTTGCGGACGATGAATTCACCGTCTTGAACATCGAGAGCCACTTTACTGCCTTTCGTGATTTCCCCGCTGAGCATCGATTCTGAGAGTCGGTCTTCCACCTCGCGTTGGAGCGCACGGCGGAGCGGACGAGCCCCGTACTCAGGGTCATAGCCGACGACGGCAATCTTCTCAAGCGCCGATTCTGTCAAAGTGAAATCGATGCCTTGCTCGCCAAGTCGGTCTGTGAGCGTCTTCGCCATAAGTTTGACGATTTCTTGGATATGCTCTTTTTGAAGCGAATGGAAGACGGTGATCTCGTCGATCCGGTTCAAGAACTCAGGCCGGAACGCTTTCTTCAATTCTTCCATGACTTTATCTTTCATTTCCGTATATTCACGTTTCACGTCATCTTCGACGGTGAAGCCGACATATTTGTTTCGTTTAAGTGCGGCCGCACCGACGTTTGACGTCATGATGATGACCGTGTTGCGGAAGTCGACCGTACGACCTTTCGAGTCGGTCAGACGCCCGTCATCGAGCACTTGGAGCAAGATGTTGAACACTTCAGGGTGAGCTTTCTCAATCTCATCAAGCAAGATAACCGAGTATGGCTTACGACGGACTTTCTCCGTCAACTGACCGCCTTCTTCGTATCCGACATACCCTGGAGGTGATCCGACGAGACGGCTCGTCGCGTGTTTTTCCATATACTCTGACATGTCGATTCGGATGATCGCATCCTCGTCACCGAAGAGCGCCTCAGCGACAGCACGCGCTAGTTCCGTTTTCCCGACACCGGTCGGTCCGAGGAAAACGAATGAACCGATCGGACGTTTCGGATCTTTCAGTCCGGCCCGGGCCCGACGGATCGCCCGTGAGATTGATTTGACGGCTTCATCTTGACCGATGACCCGACCGTGTAAGATCGACTCGAGCTTGAGGAGACGGTCTGTCTCCTCTTCGGCAATTTTTGTCACCGGCACACCCGTCCAGCTTGCGACGACTTGAGCGATGTCTTCTTTCGTCACTTCAAGCTTTTCATTGCCTTGCTTGTTCTGCCATTCTGATTTGAGATGCTCGAGTTCATCGCGAAGCTTCTGTTCTGTATCACGAAGCGAAGCCGCTTTTTCAAACTCTTGGCTCTGGACGGCCGCATCTTTTTCTTTACGGATCGATTCGAGACGTGCTTCAAGCTCTTTTAAGTTCGGCGGCGCCGTGAATGAACGGAGGCGAACTTTCGAAGCCGCTTCGTCGACGAGGTCGATCGCTTTATCTGGAAGGAACCGGTCCGAAATATAGCGGTCAGATAAGACAACCGCTTCATGAATCGCCTCATCCGTAATTGTGACACGGTGGTGAGCCTCATAGCGGTCACGCAAACCGAACAAGATCTGTTCAGCCTGGTCCGTCGTCGGCTCATTCACTTGAATCGGTTGGAAGCGGCGTTCGAGTGCGGCATCCTTCTCAATGTATTTCCGGTACTCGTCAAGCGTTGTTGCACCGATACACTGGAGCTCTCCTCGCGCGAGCGACGGTTTCAAGATGTTCGAGGCATCGATCGCTCCTTCGGCTCCACCCGCCCCAATCAACGTGTGTAACTCGTCGATGAAGAGAATGACGTTGCCGGCCTGGCGAATCTCGTCCATGACTTTTTTCAATCGGTCTTCAAACTCACCGCGGTATTTCGTTCCCGCGACGAGCGTACCCATGTCAAGCACCATGACGCGTTTGTTGCGAAGCGTCTCCGGCACTTCATTGTTGATGATCTGTTGCGCGAGTCCTTCGACAACTGCCGTCTTACCGACACCTGGCTCTCCAATCAATACCGGGTTGTTCTTCGTCCGGCGAGACAACACTTCGATGACCCGTTGGATTTCACCGGCACGGCCGATAACAGGGTCGAGACGTGACTCACGCGCTTGTTGCGTCAAGTCACGGGCCAAGCCATCAAGTGTCGGTGTCGCTGCGCTCGTGCCTGGTTGTGATGCGTTTGACGACGATTCCGTGTTCCCGAGAAGTTGAAGCACTTGTTGCCGTGCTTTCGTCAAGCTGATACCGAGGTTGTTCAAGACGCGGGCAGCGACGCCTTCGCCTTCACGAATCAATCCGAGTAAAATATGCTCTGTCCCGACGTAAGAATGACCGAGTTTACGGGCTTCATCCATCGAGAGCTCGATTACTTTTTTCGCACGCGGCGTGTAGTGGATTGTCGAACCGTTCTCAGAACCACGGCCAATCAGCGCCTCGACTTCTTGTTGAATTTTCTCAGAAGTTAGACCGAGGGCGAACAACGCTTTGGCAGCAATCCCTTCACCTTCACGGACAAGTCCGAGCAAGATATGTTCCGTACCAATATTATGATGGCCAAGTCGTACCGCTTCCTCTTGTGCTAAAGCTAATACGCGCTGAGCTCGTTCTGTAAATCGACCAAACATCATTGACAAAACCTCCTTAAAGTTGGATCAAACTAAACCATGATCTAACGTTCGACGTACGAGAGTCGCTCGTTCGCGATCTCGTTCTTTCGTAGATAATGTTTTCCCGAAATGTTTTTGTAGGAAACCTGATTGTAGGCGGACGATCAAATCATGAAACTGCGGTGGACTCCAGTCGGACAAAATACCGAGGTCACTCGCTAAATGTAAATCGGATAACCGTTCAATCGCCTCTGTCGACGACAATAATTTGGAATACCGTAAAATCCCGTAAGAACGATAAAACTGATCTTCCAATTCATCTTGGTTACCGGCTAGGAGCTGTTCTCGGGCTTGACGTTCTGCGTGGACGATTTGTTCTGTAATTTCCATAAAATCAGATAACAGCTGCGATTCATCGCTGCCAAGCGTCCGTTGATTCGATAACTGGAACAAACGCCCGGCTGCGTCACTGCCTTCTCCGTAACGTCCTCGAATCGTGTATCCGAGTTTGCGAAGTTCTACTAATATAGGAGTTATTCGTCCCGTTAACGTCAGACCCGGCAGGTGAAGCATGACCGATGCGCGAAGTCCGGTACCGATATTGCTCGGACACGTCGTCAAATAACCAAGCTCTTCATCGAAAGCGTATGGGAGCGACTCACCACAGAGCGCGTCGACTCGTTTCGCAAGTTCGAACGCTTCTTGGACTTGATAGCCGGGAAGCAACGTTTGGATGCGCAAATGATCTTCTTCGTTAATCAACACGCTAATCGTCTCGTCTTCACTCAGGAAAACAGCACTCTCATCTTTTTCCGCAATCGTCGGGCTGATCAAATGCTTTTCGACGAGAGCTTGCCGCGTCACTTGATCATAGGCGCGCATATGCAGATATTCAAAGCCTTGTAAGCCGCCCAAGGCCGTCTCGATGCGTTCGCATAGCTGTCGCTGTCCTTCTTGAGACAATGTAGGAGAAAAGACGGTGTCTTTTAAATTGCGTGCCAAACGAATTCGTGTCGAGATGACAAGATCATCAAGCTTGGCCCGTTCTTTCATTTTTGGACCGAGTGGATGTTTGAGGAATGTCTCCATCACGCCTCACCTTGCCCTTTCAGTTGCGTCATTTCTTTTTTGATTCGTGCCGCTCGTTCATAATCTTCTTGTTCGACGGCCCGTTCTAACTCCCCTGCTAACTTTACAAGACGTTCGCCGATTCGCTCATCCGGTGTGCGTAACGCGTCAGGTACCGAACCGACATGATGGTCATGCCCTTGCTGGTACTGACGTGTCATTTTAATCAACTCTTCACGGAAAACTGTGTAGCATGAGGCGCAGCCCGCTTTTCTTAGGTGCGTCACCTCGCTCTGTGTCATCTGGCAAGTTGGACACCGCTTCACGACAGGAACGTAACCAGCCATCACTTCGACTGTACAGTTCCGACATAGTTTTCGTTCGACTGGGACCCCGTTTTCCAACATAACGACTTCATTGACGGCAGGACGCCGTTTACACCGTTCGCATAACATGTCTTAAGCCTCCGTCAGTGATAACTAAGTAACTTCATCAGGGCGAGTAGCTGCTGTCTTCGAATCAGATAGCGGTCGTCGGCGTTCAAGCCGAGCGTTTCGTCGGACAACAAGTGGTACAGTAAACGGACATCCCGCTCGCTCAACATACCTTCTTCAAATAAACGGATCAAAATGTTTTCAACAAGTTGTTCCGTCAGGCGAGGATGGTCTTGTAAAATATCCATTAAACTCGTCAGCAAGTCTTGTTTCTCATGAAGAATGACGCGACGAATTCGAATATAACCGCCCCCGCCTCGCTTACTTTCTACAAGGTAGCCTTTTTCGACCGTAAAACGTGTATTGATGACATAGTTGATTTGAGACGGAACACATTCAAAACGTTTCGCGATATCTTGTCGTTTGATTTCAATCGCTTCTGCCTGACTTTCCTTCAGCACTTGCTTCAAATACTGTTCGATTACATCAGATATGTTTCTCATCTCCACCACCCTCTGACCATCTTTGACTTTTGTTTTTATTCTATCACTGATTTAAAAAAAGGCAAACGAAAAGCGACGACGCAAATGCGTCGTCGCTCAAAAGAAAAGACGACCAAGCATGTGCTTGGTCGTCCTTCATATGGCCTGGCAACGTCCTATCCTCACAGGGGGAGACCCCCAACTACTTTCGGCGCTGAAGCGCTTAACTTCCGTGTTCGGCATGGGAACGGGTGTGGCCGCTTCGCTATCGCCACCAGACAAGGGATTGTTCCCTGAA
>NZ_SJVB01000009.1:0-43819 GCF_004337185.1 Exiguobacterium sp. SH0S2
CGACTTGCATGTATTAGGCACGCCGCCAGCGTTCGTCCTGAGCCAGGATCAAACTCTCCAAAGAATTTGATATAGCTCTTGAAAATGACGAAGCTTGCGCTTCAATCAAAACTTGTAAAACTTTTTTTTGCCTCATCGTTCAGTTTTCAAAGTTCGTCTGTCGCTCTTAACGACTCTTACAATATTACAAGTCATCGACACAGTTGTCAACCACTTTTTTAATTCTTTTCCGCTGCCATCAGCGGCAACGTTTATTACTTTAACCCATCCTCAAATAGAATGCAATAGTTTCGGTAAAAGTTTTTCTGAAAAAGTTTCCTGCCATGTTATAGCTTGGCTGTAGAAACCAAAAACCTCTCACCGCAATGGTGAGAGGTCGTAACTTGTTACTGTTGGTGACGCATTGTCGGGAAGAGCAATACGTCGCGAATCGATGGTGCGTCTGTGAGCAACATGACAAGACGGTCAATCCCGATTCCGAGACCACCTGTTGGCGGCATCCCGTACTCGAGCGCTTCTAGGAAGTCGTTATCAAGTTCATGGGCCTCATCGTTCCCAGCTTCTTTTTCAAGTAGTTGGGCTTCGAAGCGCTCACGTTGATCGATTGGATCGTTCAACTCTGTGAACGCGTTCGCGTGTTCACGACGAACGATGAACAGCTCGAAACGATCTGTGAAGCGCGGGTCTTGATCGTTCTTCTTCGCAAGCGGCGACACTTCGACCGGATGTCCCGTGACGAACGTAGGTTGAAGCAACGTCTCTTCGATTTTTTGTTCGAAGAACTCGTTGACGATATGACCGAACGTCATATGGTCTTGGACTTCTACTCCGTGCTCTTTCGCAAGTTCACGCGCCTGTTCATCAGACATCTGCTGCCAGAAGTCGACACCCATCTCTTCTTTAACCAAGTCGACCATATGGGCCCGCTTCCAACCGACACCAAGATGGATCGTATCTTCTCCATACTTCACGTCTGTCGTACCGAGTACTTCTTTAGCAACGTGCGCAACGAGTTCTTCTGTCAAATCCATGATGTCGTTGTAATCAGCGTAAGCTTCATAGAGCTCGATCATTGTGAACTCTGGGTTGTGTCGTGTCGAGATCCCTTCGTTACGGAAGACACGGCCAATCTCATAAACACGTTCAAGGCCACCGACGATGAGGCGCTTCAAGTGAAGCTCGATCGCGATGCGCATATAAAGTTCCATATCGAGGGCGTTATGGTGCGTCAAGAACGGACGGGCAGCTGCTCCACCTGCAATCGTATGGAGCATCGGTGTCTCAACTTCTAAGTAACCGCGATGGTTCAAGAAGTTACGGATCTCTGAAATGATTCGGCTACGCAAAATGAATGTTTGGCGCGAATCATTGTTCGTGATCAAATCGAGATAACGTTGACGATAACGTTGTTCGACATCTTTTAAGCCATGATATTTGTCTGGAAGCGGACGGAGCGCTTTCGTCAAAAGTTCAAACGTCTCGACGTGAATCGATAACTCGCCAACATTCGTTTTGAACAGCTTACCTTTCACGCCGACAATATCACCGAGGTCAGACGATTTGAACAAATCAAACGCCTCATCCCCTACGTCATTTTTACGGACATAAATTTGAACCTGTCCCGTGACATCTTGGATGTGGGCGAAGAAAACCTTCCCTTTTCCACGTTTCGTCATAATCCGTCCCGCGAGCGTGACTTCTACGTCTTGCTCAGCGAGCGCCTCTTTCTCAATCGCTTCATATTGCTCATGTAATTCACCGGCATGGGCTGAGCGTTCGAACCGATGTCCGAACGGGTCGAGTCCTTGCGCACGCATCTCAGTCATCTTTTCAAATCGAACCTGCATTTGGTCGTTCATTTCCAACTCGTGACTCACTACTCCATTCACTCCTCTATACATATTGGGTTTGGTCCTAACAAAAAGCTGTCGACCTCACGGCCAACAGCACAGCCTAAGCTGTTCGCTCTTTGCGTATCACTTTTTCGCCAAACAAGCTTACCATAAATCACTTTTTTACACTAGTTCACACTTCTTGTGGCGCGTTCTCGATCTGTCCGACGAAATCGTAGAGCACACTCCCGACGGCATCCCGTGATTCCAACTCGAAGACTTGCTTACGGACCGGCCCGTTCCCTTTGAGACCTTTCAAGTACCAGGCCACGTGTTGACGCATTTCACGAACCGCCGCCACCTCGCCTTTCAAGTCGATCAAACGATCGAGATGCAGCATGCAAATGTCAATTTTCTCGCGTGCCTCCGGCTCGGCCGGAAGTTCACCCGTCTCGAGGTACTGCACCGTCTGATAGAGCATCCATGGATTTCCGAGGGCAGCCCGCCCGATCATGACCGCATCGACACCGTAATGGTCGAGGGCATGCTTCGCTTGTTGCGGCGTCGTAATATCACCGTTCCCGATAATCGGGATGCCCGCAATTTTCTTCGCCTCACCAATAAGCTCCCAGTTGGCTGTTCCTTCATACAATTGGGACCGCGTCCGTCCGTGAATCGCGATCGCCGCCGCGCCACCGGATTCGGCCGCTCTGACGTTATCTAGGAGGTAGATGTGCTGACTGTCCCAGCCGGTGCGCATCTTGACGGTCACAGGTTTGTCCACCGCCTTCGATACAGCGTTCACCATCTCATAAACCTTATCCGGATCGAGGAGCCACTTGGCACCCGCTTCACATTTCGTGACTTTCGGGACCGGACACCCCATGTTGATGTCGATGATATCGGCGTTCGTGTTTTGATCCACGTATTGCGCCGCTTTCACGAGCGTGTCTTTCGAACCGCCAAAAATTTGCAGGCTGAGCGGCTTTTCGCGCTCATCGACGTATAACATGCGCAGCGTTCTCGCGTTTTCAAATAAAATCCCTTTGTCGCTGACCATCTCCGCACAAACGAGTCCGGCACCGAATTCCTTCGCAATCAAACGAAATGCCGGGTTCGTCACTCCGGCCATCGGGGCGAGGACCGCCCGATTTTTTATATCAACGTTACCAATTTTGAACCCTGACATTGCTTCACTTCCTTCAATAGCGTTAAACAGAACCGACTAATGACGTTAACGACTGTAGACGTACGACGTCGCGCCGCTCCGATTCCGGCAAGGCGTCGCATAATTGTCGTACCGTCTTCCCATTCACCTCGAGCGTCGGAGCAATCTCCGCGAGCGGGGCGAGGACAAAAGCACGTTCATGCATTCGCGGATGCGGAACAGTTAAGTGCTTCGATTGTATATATTCGCCGTTATAGAGCAAGATGTCAAGGTCGATCGTACGCGGCCCGTTCTTAAACAGACGCTCTCTCCCAAGACCGCGCTCAACCTGTTGGAGACGAACGAGCGCATCGTCCGCCCCTAGCGATGTCTCGACTTCGACGACCATGTTATAAAACGATGGTTGATCTGTATAGCCGACCGGTGCCGTCTCGTATACATTCGATTGCTTCGTCACATGAAGACCGGCCGCCTCCATCTCTTGAAGGGCACCGAACAAATAACGCTCCCGTTCACCGATATTCGAACCAAGCGCCACATACATCATCCGTTACGCCTCCGCGTCATCTCAATCGCGACTGAATCATAATGACCCGGAATCGGCGGGTCCGGTTTGA
Organism: Exiguobacterium sp. SH0S2; assembly: GCF_004337185.1. NCBI lineage: Bacteria > Bacillati > Bacillota > Bacilli > Caryophanales > Exiguobacterium > Exiguobacterium sp. SH0S2. Next base: position 3,618 of record NZ_SJVB01000009.1, read on the forward strand.
TGACCTTGACCGTCACACTTTGAATCTTGTCACTGTGGGCGAGCACGGCCGTCGTGATCCGTTCACCGAGTGCTTCGAGTAAGTTGACCGCTTCGCCTGTGACGATGTCTTCTGTCAGTTGATAGAGTCCGGCATAGCTGACGCCGTCCTCCAAATTATCGGACTGGCCGGCAGGGGTCAGGTCTAACTCACACATCAAATCAATATTAAATCGCTGACCGAGCCGGTTCTCTTCTTCAAATACACCGTGGTAACCGTAAAAACGCATCCCGTTCACAAACATCTTATCCAACTTGTCCGCCTCCTAACATCGCATCCATCATCCGTGACGCCCGTTTGTTCTCTAACACATCATGCACCCGTACCCAGGCGCACCCCTTCACAATCCCGAGACATGTCGTCGCGACCGTCCCTTCGACCCGCTCCTCGGTCGGTAAATCAAGTGTCTGGCCGATGAACGACTTACGTGACGTCCCGAGCAGAACGGGGAACCCGAGATTCGTGATGACGTCGAGCCGATTCATGAGCTCTAAGTTTTGGTTGTAGTCTTTGGCGAAGCCGATGCCGGGGTCTAACCAAATCTGGTCATCACGAACACCGGCGGCACGGGCGATCGCGATTGATTCTTGTATGTCGCCGACGACTTCTTCGATGAAGTGTCCATAGTTTCGATTGTCTCGATTATGCATCAAAATGATCGGGACGTTAAACTCTTTGGCCACTTCCGCCATCGATTGATCGTCCCACTTCGACCCCCACACGTCATTGATGATGTCAGCGCCTGCTTCAAGTGCCGCTCGCGCAACGATAGGTTTGTACGTATCGATCGAGATCAGGACGTCAAGCTCCTCTTTCAGGCGGCGAATGACCGGGACGACGCGGGCGATCTCTTGATCCGCCGTGACGAACTGTGCGCCCGGCCTTGTCGACTCGCCTCCGACGTCGATCGCATCGGCCCCGTCCTGAACGAGCCGTTTAGCGTGTTCGAGCGCTTGCTCGACTGCGTTATAACGCCCACCGTCTGAAAACGAATCTGGCGTCACGTTTAAAATGCCCATAATTTTTGTCATGCTGTTCCCTCACTTTCAATTGCTCGTCGTAACTCGGACCAACACGCTGTAAATCGAGCACCCTGCTTGCCTGGATACGTCCGGCCGGCATAAGCGGTGACCGGTGCGATTTGTTGCACCGAGTTCGTGAGCCAAATTTCGGACGCTTGCTCGAGTTCTTTAAACGTCACATCACGCTCGAGCACGTCAAACGTCTCCATCAGCCAGTGCCGGGTCACGCCGGCAAGCGCCCCGGTCTCAAGCGGCGTCGTCCATAGCCGCCCATCCTGTTCCACCCAAAAGATGTTTGAGACGAGTCCCTCGACGACACGTCCCGCCTCGTCCGCGAACAAACCTTCCGCTTCCCGGTCGACCAAGGCCCGTTTTCCAAGGATGTTGTTCATATAGTGATGCGACTTCAAACGGAACGCCGCTTCCGGTCGACTTCTCGGAAACGGGATTGCCTCAAGCCGTTTCTCGGTCGGTTCGAACGTGTCCGGTAACGGTTTGACGAGCAACGTCACGTTCGGCCGTGAGTAACGCCCGTCGTGCAGACCGAGCGGAGCGACACCGGCGGAGACGTTCAGTCGGATATATACGTTCGGCGCCTCGTTTTGACGCACGACGTCTTGAATCGCCTGTCTGATTTCCTGCTTCGTATAAGGTAGATCGATCCAAAGAGCGTCCATGCTTTTCTCAAGCCTGCACCAATGGAGGTCGAACAAGAACGGGACCCCGTCAAACGTCCGGAACGTCTCGAACAATCCCATCCCGTACAAAAAACCGTGGTCCTGAACCGGCACCGTCACTTCTGAACTGCCGCGCAGTTCGCCGTTATGCCAAAGCCACATGACGATACGCCTCGATAAAATTTTTAATCATGTCTTTCCCATGTTCCGTCAAGATGGCTTCAGGATGAAATTGGACGCCCTCGATCGGCAATTCTTTATGGCGTAGCGCCATGATCTCTCCCGTGCTCGTCTCAGCCGTCACTTCTAAACAGGACGGCAATGAAGCGCGCTCGACGGCAAGCGAATGATACCGCGTCACGATCGTCTGCTGTGGGATGTCTTTAAATAACGTCTTGCCGTCATGTTCGATCGGTGACGTCTTCCCGTGCATGAGGCGGTCCGCATGGACGACTTTCCCGCCGAACGCCTGACCGATCGCTTGGTGACCGAGACACACCCCGAAAATCGGGATCTTCCCAGCAAACGTCCGAATCGCGTCGACGCTGATTCCCGCTTCGCTCGGCGTCCGCGGACCTGGCGAGATGACGAGATAACTCGGACCCATCTGTTTAATCTCTTCGATCGTAACGTCGTCATTACGACGCACGATCAAGTCCTCTCCGAGCTCACCAAAGTATTGAACCAAGTTGTACGTGAATGAGTCGTAGTTATCGATGAGTAAAATCATACCGTCGCCTCCGTCATTTCTTTCGCGGCCCATAGCGCCTTCGCTTTCGACAACGATTCTTCATATTCAGCGACCGGGTCGGAGTCGATGACGATCCCCGCCCCGGCCTGGACATGGGCCATGCCGTCTTTGACGACCATCGTCCGAATCGTGATGTTAAAGACGAGGTCGTCGTCCCAACTGATCCAGCCGAACGACCCCGTGTAAATCCCACGTCGAACCGGTTCGAGTTCCTCAATGATTTCCATCGTCCGAATTTTCGGGGCACCGGTAATCGTTCCGCCCGGGAACATCGCCCCGAGCGCCTCTGACCCGGACACACCGTCTCGCATCGTGCCGCGCACGTTCGAAACGATGTGCTGTACGTGTGAGTACTTCTCGATGACCATCAATTCGTCGACGTGCACCGTCCCATAAGCGGCCACTTTCCCGAGGTCGTTCCGCTCCAAATCAACGAGCATGACGTGCTCGGCCCGCTCTTTCTCGTTGTCGAGCAACGTCCGCGCTAGTTCCATATCTTCTGCCTCGTCCCGTCCGCGCGGCCGTGTCCCGGCGATCGGGCGTGTCGAGATCGACGTCCCGTGTTTCTCAATCAACAGTTCTGGCGAAGCCGACACCATCGTCAAAAAATCGTCGACGAAGTACCCCATGTACGGTGAAGGATTCATTTGGCGCAACGTGTCATAGACGTGGCGCGGGTCCGCGAGCAGCGCTTCCGATTGGCGGACGCTCAGGTTCACTTGGAACACGTCGCCTTCGACGATGTAGTCTTGAATTTTCTGCACAGCTTCGACGAATTCACCTTGCGATAGAGAACGCGCTCGCTCGAGCGGTGCTTGCGCGACCGGTCTGAACGCGTAATGCGTCTCTGTCTGCCATAAGGCAGCCCAGCGCTCGAGCTTCGCTTCTACTTCTTCATCGGCGGTGACTAGCAAATAGAGGAGCGACGTCGCTTCGTCGAATACCGCCACTTCGTCAAACAACAAGAACGAGACGTCGGGCGTCCCTAAATCATCTTCCGCTTGACGCGGCAAGCGTTCGAGTGTCCGGGCGACATCGTAACTGACATAACCGATCATCCCGCCGAAGAATGGCGGTGCTCCTTCTGGTCTTGCGGCAACGTAACGGGCCCGCACTTGCTCGACGATGTCGAGCGGTTGGCCATAAAACGTCTCGGTCTTATCTGAAATGACGAGCGTTCCAGTCCCATCTTTCACGTGAAGCGCACCGAACGGCTCGATCCCGGCCATCGTGTAACGTCCAGCCCTCCCGCTCTCGAGCCACGCATAGCGCTCGCCCGCTTCCGTCAACGTCATATACGTCTCATACATTCTCTCTTTTGTCGTTCGCATCGTTTTGAACGCTGTCGTTTTCACGCCAAATCCCCCCGTTCCACTCATTCATGCCTCTAATTGTACACAAGAAAAGGCAGTTACCGAAAGAAGATGTCTTCTGGTAACTGCCGTTTGTTTATGCGCGAACGCTATCTGATTCTTCGTCGAACTGATAGAGCGGCGTGCTAAGGTAGCGTTCTCCGTTTGACGGGATGATCGCGAGCACGTTTTTGCCTTTTCCAAGGCGCTTCGCCGTATCGACCGCGGCCGCGATGGCTGCACCTGACGAGATGCCACCGAGCACACCGTTCGTCCGAGCCGCGAGACGCGCGTACTCGAACGCCTGCTCTGTCGTGATTTGAAGGACACCTTCGTAAATCTCAGTGTCTAAAATCGACGGGATAAAGCCGGCCCCGATGCCTTGAATTTTATGAGGTCCTGGCTTCCCTCCAGATAAGACTGGAGAGTCGACTGGTTCGACCGCTAAAATTTGCACGTCTGGATAGTGGGCTTTCAATACTTTACCCGCTCCTGTGATCGTTCCGCCTGTACCGACACCAGCGATAAAAGCATCGACTTGAAGACCTGACGCGTCGAACGCATCAACGATCTCAGGGCCGGTCGTCATTTCATGGACGTTCGGGTTGGCCGCATTATTGAATTGTTGCGGGAGGAAGTAGCCGTTTTTCTCAGCTTCTTCTGTCGCCCGACGGATCGCTCCGCCCATCCCCTCAGGACCAGGCGTCAAAATCAGCTCGGCACCATATCCGCGAAGCAGATTGCGTCGTTCCATACTCATCGTTTCCGGCATGACGAGAATTGCCTTATAGCCTTTAGCAGAACTGACCATCGCGAGTCCGATGCCCGTGTTCCCACTCGTCGGCTCGATGATTGTGTCACCCGGCTTTAAGACGCCTTCTTCCTCAGCGGCCTCGATCATCGCTAAGGCGATCCGGTCTTTTACACTCGAACCAGGGTTCATATATTCCAACTTCATGTAAACCGTCGCGTCATCCGGGCCAGTCAGCCCGTTTAACTTCACGATTGGAGTCTTGCCAATTAAGTCTGTCACTGAATCTACGATACGCATTTCATTTCCTCCTTCATAATTCCGACTATTCCGATATTGTAATAATACCCTATCGGATTGAAAATATGCAATTTGGAACGACAGCCTCAGCGTGCTAGCTGTTTCATCACTTCGAGCTGTTCAGCCGAGAAGTGATATTTTTCACCGCAGAAGTGACAAACCGCTTCCGCGCCGCCATCTTCTTCGATCATTTGACGGATCTCTTCGGTACCGAGCCCGATGATCGCACTTTCCATCCGATCGCGGCTGCACGTACAGTTAAACTGTATCGCTTGGTGGTCGAGTACTTCTAAGCTATCTCCGAGGAGCATATGCAGCATCTCTTCCGGCGTCTTCTCTTCTCCGATGAGGACCGACACTGGCGGGAACGTCTTCAATGCGTTTTCTAACGCTTGAATCGTTTGCTCTGAAGCGTCCGGCATCAACTGGACGATAATCCCGCCGGCAGCTAAAATCGATTCATCTTCCGGAAGCACGAGCACGCCTGCTCCGACGACTGAAGGCACTTGTTCCGACGTCGCGAAGTAGTACGTGAAGTCTTCACTGATCTCACCTGTTTGAATTTCGGACGAACCGCCAACGAAGTCTTTTAGCCCGAGGTCTTTGATGACCGAGACCGTGCCGCGGCCGACGACTTCGCCAACTTTCAACTTCGTCAATCCGTGGTCGTTGACGAATGTTCCGCCCTCGACACGCGGGTGTGACACGTATCCGCGAACGTCTCCTGCCGTGTCCGCATCGACGATGATTTTCCCGATTGGTCCATCGCCTTCGACTTTAAGGGTGACGCGCGCGGCTCCTTTTTGCATTGAACCGATCATCGTCCCGATCGTCATCGTCCGACCGAGCGCGGCTGAGGCGACCGGTGTCGTCTGATGGCGAAGTTGCGTTTCGAAAATCGTTTTCGTCGTCCGTACGGCGAACGCCCGGACTTCTCCACCGAACCCGAGGGCACGGACGAGATAGTCGTCTTTCATTTGGTCAAGTAACGCTTGTTGTTCTGGTTGAATCATATTGAGTAACTCCTTTAAAGTTTATTTCTGGTTGCGCTCATAGATGAGACGAAGTCCATCGAGCGTCAAGAACGAGTCGACGACGTCAATCGTTTCGGCATGTTCACTGATCAAACGGGCCAGCCCACCTGTCGCGATGACGGTCGCTTCCCCGACTTCACGCTTGACGCGACTGACGATACCGTCGACTTGGGCGACATACCCGTAATACGTGCCCGATTGCATCGCTTGGATCGTATTTTTCCCGACGACGGTCGGCGGGGTCGCGAGCTCGATGCGCGGTAATTTCGCGGCCCGTTGATAGAGCGCCTCGACCGAGATCATAATCCCCGGGGAGATGATCCCGCCGTGATAACGGCGTTTGTCATCGATGTAGCAATACGTCGTCGCCGTACCGAAGTCGACAATGATCAATGGACCGTCGTACTTGGCAATACCTGCGACCGCGTTGACGATGCGGTCCGCCCCGACTTCACGCGGATTGTCGACGTGGATGTCGAGACCTGTTTTCACGCCAGGACCGACGACGATCGGCCGGACGTTGAAGTAGCGCTGTGACATCTGTTCGAGCGGGAAGATGACTGGTGGAACAACCGAAGACAAAATGACGCCGTCGATTTGGTCAAACGAGACGTTCGAGTGGTCAAACAGCGACTTGACGAGCATACCGTACTCATCGGTCGTTTTCGTGCGGTCCGTCGAGATGCGCCAATGATGGACGAGCGTCTCACCATCGTACATCCCGAGGACAATATTTGTATTCCCAACATCGATCACTAAAATCATGATATGGTTCCTCACTTTGTTGTCAATTACAGTTCGCTCGAATTATAACACGAAAAAAGACGAATGCCTTATTTAGGGCATTCGTCTCTTACACTTACCGTGATTCGTTGTTCGGGCGTTCCGTCGGTGTCGCTTCCGGCTTATCGCCTTCAGGGACAACGTCCGGCTTCGCTTCTTGAACGACTCCAGGCTGATCGATGACTTGTCCGTGCTTGACGGCCGCCTCATCTTTCTTCGCCTCATCGCTTGCATCATCTTTCGATGGTTCAGACGGCTCTTCTGGTTCGTGCGGAAGATATTCGCGCGTCTTGATCAAGTGACGAATCTGTTTCGAATCGAGCGTCTCGACTTCGAGCAACGTCTTCGCGACGAGCTCGAGATCGTCTTTACGGTCCGTCAAAATCTGTTTCGCTTTCGCGTAACAACGGTTGATGATGTCCCGGATCTCGAGGTCGATATCTTGTGCAATCGCATCCGAGTAGTTTTGTTCCGTTTGGAAATCGCGACCTAAGAAGACTTGTCCTCCATGGTTCGATCCAAGTTGGAGCGGTCCGAGCTTGTCGCTCATCCCGTAATCCATGACCATCTTCCGAGCGATACCAGTCGCGCGTTGGAAGTCATTGCTTGCTCCTGTCGATACTTCACCGAAGATGACGTCTTCCGCCACGCGGCCCCCGAGGAGACCAACGATTTTATCTTCGAGTTCAGGTTTCGTCATGAAGTAACGATCTTCTTTCGGAAGCATGACGACGTATCCGCCAGCGTTTCCACGTGGAACGATTGTCACTTTGTGCACTTCGTCTGCGTTCTCGAGTTCAATCCCGATAATCGTGTGACCCGCCTCATGATAGGCGACGATTTGGCGTTCTTTCTCCGAGATGACGCGGCTCTTCTTAGAAGGACCAGCGATGACACGGTCAATCGCTTCCTCGACATCCACGACCGAGACCGCTGAACGGTCAGACCGGGCTGCGACGAGCGCTGCTTCGTTCAACAAGTTTTCAAGGTCAGCACCTGAGAATCCAGGCGTCCGCTGAGCGATCGACTTCAAGTCAACTGTCGAATCGAGCGGTTTGTTACGGGCGTGAACTTTGAGTACTGCTTCACGGCCTTTAACATCCGGGCGGTCAACCGTGATTTGACGGTCGAATCGACCTGGACGAAGAAGGGCCGGGTCAAGAATGTCCGGACGGTTCGTCGCGGCAATCATGATGATTCCTTCGTTGTCACTAAATCCATCCATCTCGACGAGAAGTTGGTTGAGCGTTTGCTCACGCTCGTCGTGGCCGCCACCAAGACCGGCACCACGCTGGCGTCCGACCGCATCGATCTCATCGATGAAGATGATACACGGTGCGTTCTTTTTCGCGTTCTCGAACAAGTCGCGGACACGCGACGCCCCGACACCGACGAACATTTCGACGAAGTCAGAACCTGAGATCGAGAAGAACGGTACACCGGCTTCTCCCGCAGCTGCACGAGCGAGTAACGTCTTACCTGTTCCCGGAGGACCGACGAGCAAGACGCCTTTCGGAATGCGCGCTCCAAGTCTCGAGAACTTGCGAGGGTCTTTCAAGAATTCGACGACTTCGATGAGTTCTTGTTTCTCCTCATCCGCCCCGGCAACGTCATCAAACGTTACACGACGTTTTTCTTGGTCGTAGAGTTTCGCCTTCGATTTCCCGAAGTTCATCACACGACCGCCGCCACCGCCGCCTTGGGCTTGGTTGAGCAAGAAGAAGAACAAGATGAAGATGATGATAAACGGTAAGATCGCGAATACGATGCTAAACCAGCTACCACTCGACTCTGACTCTTCGATTTGAATGTCGGTATTCGCACGAAGTTGCGAGAGCACTTCGGCGTATTCGGCCTCGTTAGCCGGGATATTCGTTTCGTAACGCTGGTCTTCGTCTCCTGTAAGGTCACCTGTAATTGAGATGGCTCCCGGGATTTCCTGTACGGTTGCCGTTTCGATCCGATCATCTTCCACATATTCCAAGAACTTCGAATAAGAGAGCGTTTCGCTCTGGCTACTCGGGTTCTGTAAATATTGAAGGAACAAGATCAAGGCCAGGAAAATCACACCGAACACTAAGGTGTTTTTCACTGCACGATTCATTCTCTGCCTCCTATTCCGAGAAACGATGTTCTCGCCCATTCAGTATATGTGTATACTTTGGGATATTTCTTTTATCTTAACACGTCACATTTTCAAAAGAAAAACGTTAGCCCCCGTAAACACTCGGCTTGAGCACACCGACGTAAGGAAGGTTACGATATTTCTCTTCGTAATCGAGACCGTAGCCGACGACAAACTCGTGCGGAATCACGAAACCGCTATAGTCTGCCGATAGACCGTTCTTGCGACCCGTCGGTTTATCGAGCAACGTAACGATCTTCACCGACTTGGCTTTCCGATATTTGAGGAGATCGACGAGATAGCCGAGCGTGAGCCCGCTATCAATGATATCTTCTACAATCAAGATGTCTCGTCCTTCTACAGACGTGTTTAAATCTTTCTCGATTTTCACTTCACCTGTCGATGACGTTCCACCGTGATACGTCGATACGTCCATGAAGTCCATCTCTAAATGGATGTCCATTTCTTTGACAAGGTCTGACATGAACGGCATCGCGCCTTTCAATACGCAAACGAGAAGTGGAAACTCTTCTTTATATTCTTCGCTGAGCGTTGTCGCGAGTTCTTTCACCTTTACTTGAATCTCTTCACTTGAAATAAGCACCTTTTCCATATCGTTCATTAATGACATCTTGAAATCCTCCTCTTTCTAATCCGACACAATCATCATTTTACCATTAATCGTGGGCAAATCGCATCTGACTTATCCGGAAAATCCGAAACTCTTACTCCTACTATAGCGACAATCCTCCCTGTCGCGTCAACTACTAAGGGGACAAACGGACGATTTTCACGCCGGATTTTCGCATCGACCAAGATTCGGGCGACTTTTTTCGTCCCGATCGAGAGTTTCATCACATCCCCTGGCCGGACGGAGCGGACGGTCAACGGGAATGTGAGCGCCTCGAGGGGGATCCCGTCCTTGCCTGTGATGACTTCAAGTGAGAGCTCGCGGTCGCCAAAAGACGTCTGGACCGGGAGGCTCGAGATCACTCGGTCACCCGGTGCTTCAGTCAGCACTAGATCGGTATGGGGGACGAGGCTGATCACCCCATCATACTTTTGCAGGCGCGCGCCGCCTTCAAGGTCGTATCGTCCTGTTCCTTTTGGACTACCGAGGAGACGACGGATGGCTTCGCCCATCTCGACACCATATCTAGCCGATAAGAGTCGGCCGAGTACGTATCGTTCGGGTTCGTTCAAACCGGCCACGTCTTCAAGTTTCACATGAAACGTTTTCATATTATAACGGACGTGGCGCACCATCCACTTCCCGACGTCGTCGTAGCGCTTATGCCAGAGCTCACGCTGCCGACGGGCCGCGTTACCGACGTCTTGAACCACGTTCGGCCAAACATCGAGGAGCTGCGGGACGATGTGGTGTCTGATCTTGTTGCGCAAATAATTCGCCTGCTCATTCGTCGCGTCTTCTCGCCAGACGAGTCCGTTCGCTAACGCGTACGCCAAGAGCTGTCGTTTTGTTTCCGTCAGCAACGGACGAACGATTGTCCCTCCGGCGAACGGACGACGTTCCGGGATCCCCGTCACTTCGACGACGTTTCGATGAAGCTGGATGAGTACCGTTTCGAGCTCGTCATCGCCGTGATGAGCCGTCATCAGTTCGGTATACCCGTCTTCACGCATGACCGTTTCAAAAAATGCATACCGCGCCGTCCGATAGACGGCTTGCGATCCCCCGTCCGGAAACGCAAGACGCTTCCCGTGAAACGGCACACCGTACGCTTTCGCCAACTGTCTCACGAACTCAAACTCTTCATCGGACTCAGGCCTAAGTCCATGATGGACGTGGGCGACCCCGACGTCAGCACCGCTTCTCACGACGCGGTCTAACAAGACGATCGAATCCATCCCACCCGATACGGCCACCAGCACTTTCGTCATCGTCGCTCCTCCTTGATATAACAAAAGAAGCCATCTCAAGTTGAGATGGCTTCTTTTCGCTTAGGTAAGTGACCCGTACGGGATTCGAACCCGTGTTACCGCCGTGAAAGGGCGGTGTCTTAACCGCTTGACCAACGGGCCTAAATAAAATGGTAGCGGCGGAGGGAGTCGAACCCACGACCTCACGGGTATGAACCGTACGCTCTAGCCAGCTGAGCTACACCGCCATGTTATTGTGTTGTGTCCTAAGCACATTTTCTATAATAACCAGTAGCCACGTCCGTGTCAATTCTTTTTTAAAACTTTTTTCACAAAAAAACGTGTATAGTGCCATTTCATACACTATACACGATTTTCGGTTGATTGTGCATCACGCTTCCGACGGAGCCGGTCGATATTTTTTCTTCCAAGCGATGCGGAAATATCCCCAGAGCAAGAAGAAGCAACCGACCGACACGAGCGCCAAGTATAGAATCGCCCCTTGTAAATAACTGAGCCCGTCCGCCGACAAAATCTCTTTATAGCCGGCCACCGTATACGTCATTGGAAGTAACGCGTTGAACGGCTGCAAGGCACGTGGAATCAATTCAAGCGGGAACGTCCCGGCCGACGTCGTCAATTGAAGAATCAATAAGACGATGGCAACGAACCGTCCCGGGTTCCCGAGCGTCGTGACGAGCAACTGAACAATCAATAAGAACGTAATACTGACGAGCCAGCTGAAACCGAAGAAGCGAAGCGGTGACTCGACCTCGAGTCCGAGCAACGCCATCATCGCCACGTTTAAGACGAGCGCCTGAACGAAACCGATGACGATTAATACGCCCGATTTCGATAACAACCAAGATAAACTCCGCTTCGGTTTGCCAGCCGGATCATAGAGCGGATAGACGATTGACAACAAGAGTGCCCCGACGAAGAGACCGAGCGACATGAAGTATGGTGCAAATCCTGTCCCGTAGTTCGGTACGTGATGAATCGAGTCGTTCACGATTTGAATCGGTCCCGCCATCATTTCAACGTTCTCATCGCTAATGTCGACGTCAGCCGCTTCCGCACCCGAGAGTAAGGCGTCACGAAGTTTTCCGTTCCCGGACTCTAGTTCAGTCAGACCTTCCGCCAGGTCCGAACTTCCAGAACCGAGTGTTTGGCCCCCTTCAGCCAGACGCGATGCCCCTTCAGCGAGGGTACCCGTTCCTTGACCCGCCGTTTTGACCCCGTTGGCGAGTTTCGTACTTCCTTCAGACAAGGCGAGCGTGGCGTCAGCCAATTGATCACTCCCCGACGCCAGTTCCGTCGTCCCGTCATGAAGCGTCGCCACCCCTTCGTTCAATTGAACGCTTGCCGATGCAAGTTCACCCGAACGATCCATCGCGGTTTTAGCACCTTGCTCGATTTGGCTTGACCCCTTGCTCAGCGCCGCGGCCCCGTTGACGAGCTGAGTCTGTCCGTCATTCAACGCAACCAATCCGGCTGCGAGCTCAGTGGCACCGGCTTCTGCTTGTCCCAACCCGTCTCCGAGTGCCGTTTGGCCTTCCGTGACACGAGACGCGCCCTCTGAAAGCGATGCGAAACCTGCTTCCGTTGCCTGCATACCTGTAGACAACTCAGCGACGATTGCTTGCAACATGTCTGGCGTTGCGGGCGTGCCTGATTCGGCGAGCGCAGACAACTTGGCGATCAGTTGCTCTTGCTGGCCTAACAACTCCGTTTTCATTTGGTCAATGCCAGCGGTGACACCTACCGTTCCCGCTACAAGTGCTTCGTTTCCGGCACTAGCCGCACTAAGCGCTTCTGCGAGTGTGCTCGAGCCGTTGACGAGTTGGCCGCTTCCGGCCTGTGCGTCCTCGAGTCCGGCTGCGAGTTCATGAATTCCAGCGTCAAGCTGTTGCGTCCCGCTATGCAACTCGCCTAACTTCGAAGAGAACGCGCTCGTTCCGTCGACGAGCTGAGTCGTACCGTCTTTTAGCACGGCGGCCCCGGCGTCGACACGATGGACACCGTCTGACAGCGTGGAACTCCCAGTTTGGATACGCTGGCTCCCGTCGACGAGATCAGCCGTCCCAGACTCAAGCGCACCGAGTCCGTCATCGAGCTTGGCTGCGCCGTCCGCTAGTTCCTGCTGTTTTGAAGCTAGCAGTCGCGAGCCGTCCGCTAGCTTAACGGCCCCTTCTTTAGCGGTCGTTGATCCGTCAGCAAGCTCCGTCGCACCGGTTGCGGCTTCATCTAATCCGTCAGCGACGGTTTTCAATCCGTCCCGCATGGCGTTGACATACTGTTTCGTCACTTCAGTCGACAGTTCGCCTTTCACTTGTTCCATCGCCGAACCTCCGATTTGAGCGGCGAGGAAGTTATACGACTCGTTCGCGATGTATCGAAGTTCCAATTGCTCAGGGTCAGCGGACAGCGCGCTCGTCGCTTTCTCTGAAAAGTCATCCGGGATTTCGATTGCCATGTAAAAGGCGTGATCTTGTAACCCGGCGTCCGCTTCTGCTTTCGACACTTCGACGAATTGGAACGCTTCCGAGGTCGTCAACTTATCGACGAGTTCGTCACCGACAGCGAGTTCCTCCCCTTCAAACGTGGCCCCTTGGTCATCATTGACGATCGCGACGGGCAAATCTTTCATTTGGCCGTAAGGGTCCCAAAATGCCCACAAGAACATGCCCGCATACATGAGCGGCACGAGCGCGACCGCGAGAATCGGAATCCATACCCGCGGATTTTTACCGATGCTCTGCCATTCTGCTTTCCACAACTTCCATCCGTTCATTTGTTTCTCCACCTTTACTTATAAAACATAACTATTTTTCATGTTCCCTATTGTGCTCGCTCCGTCGAAAAATTGCAACCTTTTTTAGTTATTTTTTATAACAAAAAAAGCGCCGACAATTGTCGCGCCATGAAAAAAAGCCACGGACCTGTGTCCGTGGCGTTATCGTTACGAGTAGAAGCTGATGGTTTACGAAGGGTTACCCGCGCTTGGCTCCACGTCCACCGCGTTTTGAATCAGTTTGACGCTTCAACGTTGTAAGGCGTTCGTCGCTATCTTTCAAGAACTTGGTCATCAACGTATCAAACGTTTCTGGCTCACGACGTACTTCACGACGTGCGCCGCCACCGCCACGGGGACCGCCGCCACCGCGTGGGCCACCGCCGCCGCGTGGACCTTGACCAGGACCACCTGGACGTGGACCGCCCGGACGTGGGCCACCTTGACCAGGGCCGCCTGAACTAGGGCCTCGTGAGAAGCGTTCGCCGGCTGGACGTTCTGGGCGTTCGCTAACAGGACGATCGACAGTTTTTTTGATAGACAACCCGATTTTGCCATCACTTTCGATGTTCAAGATTTTGACTGTGACTTCTTGACCGACCGTTAGGACTTCATTGATGTCTTTGACATAAGAATCTGCCACTTCACTGATGTGCACCAAACCCGTTTTTCCATTAGGGAGCTCTACGAACGCTCCGAAATGCGTAATCCCTGTAACCTTACCTTGTACCTTGCTTCCTACTTCAATTGACATAAAATAATGTACTCCTTTTTTTGAATGATTCCCTACAATTATACGAGTCGATTCGTCAACGGTCAACGAACCTACTTATTCCTCTGGTGAGAAGTAAAAAATAATCTCGCCATCTTTCGAGAACAACAGCTCGTTGCGCGCAAGATTGGCGATGTATTCTTCGTCTTGTAAACGTTCAACCTGCTCTTTTAGCTCCGCTTGTTCTTCCTTCGTTTCACGAAGCTCGACACGAGCCTCGTCTTGCTTTAGCTCTTGATCCGCTACATATCCGATCTTTGAGAAATAGCTCTGGCCGATGAAGACAATCAACAACAAAAAGACAAGTGAGGCCACGGCTAGGCGGCGTCGAAGATGGATACGTCGCCGGCTCTGTTCTTTTTCCAGCTGTTCTCTCCGTTCGTCGAGAGCCCGAATCCGCTGTTTGCGTTCCATCGGGTTACGTCCATTCATCGAATCACCTTCCTCTTGACCTATTATGTTCAGTATACCTTTTTTTTATGCTTCCGTACCACTGTTCACCTTTTCTTCTTTGATCAACCGGTACATTTCTTTCGCATCCTCTTTCCGGGCATGCTCGGCAATCGAATCGATAATGACCGTCACCAGCTTATTCCCGAATCGGATTTGGAGCTCATCACCGGCCTTGACGTCCGTACTGGCCTTGGCGACTTGGCCATTCAAGCGGATACGGCCTTGATCGGCCACTTCCTTCGCTAACGTCCGTCGTTTGATCAAGCGCGACACTTTCAAAAATTTATCTAGTCTCATAATCCCTTCTCCTTCGCTTCATCCCAAAGCCGATCCATCTGTTCGAGCGTCATGTCGCTGAGCGATCCGTTCGCTTCGATATATTCAAATCGTCTCTTGAATTTTTGATTGGTCCGTTCAAGTGCTTGTTCCGCGTTCAACCCGAAATAACGGGCTACGTTGACGACTGAGAACAGTACGTCCCCTAGTTCTTGTTCGTCTTCGGGACGGTCTCGCCACTCTTGTAACTCTTCTTCGAGCTTCTCGAACGCTCCGGTTACGTCATCCCACTCGAACCCGACTTGAGCCGCTTTCTTTTGGAGTTGCTCGGCACGCATTAACCCCGGTTGGGTCACGAGCACACCATCGAGCTGCGAATGTTTATTTTCCCCTTTTTCGTCTTGCTTAATCGCATTCCAGTTCGAAACCACGTCGTCGGCGTCTGCGACCGTCACGTCACCGAAGACGTGCGGATGGCGACGGACCATTTTCGTACTGATCGCGCCGATCACGTCACGAATGTTAAAGTACCCTTCGTCGGCCCCGATTTGCGCATGAAGCATGACTTGGAGCAATACGTCTCCGAGTTCTTCGATCATCGCATCATCGTCCTCTTCGTCGATCGCCTCGATCAACTCATACGCCTCTTCGAGTAAATATTTCCGCAGTGATGCGTGCGTCTGTTTTCGGTCCCATGGGCAGCCGTTCGGACCGCGGAGTGTCGCGATGATATCTGTCAACGTCGCAAACTCCCGCGCGAGGTGCGTCTCGTCAGTGAGTGGCGGGACATAGAGCGTCGTCAAATTGTCGACTTCAGCGACCCGGTCCATCTCGTAGAGCGGAACTTCGGAAATTCGCTCTCGTTTTGTTCCGGCCGCCGTGACGAGCTTGACAAGATGTTCGTCCGGATAACGTTCCATCAATTGTACTTTCACATCCCCGGCCACAAACCCGTCGTACACTTGACCGATTAACACGTGCTGCGTGACTTGGAGCCGTTCAACGTCGAGTGCGGTCGCATCGAGCAGTTGAAACCCATTGATCGGATCAATCTGGAGCGCCTGAAACATGGCGTCCAAAAAGCTCTGTCCGCCGAGGAACGTCACGTCCGCCCCTTGTTCGACGAGCAGTTCGACCGTCCGCTCGGCGACGAACGGATGGCCCGGGACCGCATATGTGATCGCCAGTTCGTCGCTCTTGTCGAGCAACGTCTCAACGATTTGTTTATAGACGGCCTCAAACGTATCGTTTGATTCGTAAATGTGGTCAAACGATTCAAAATGAACCCCTTCCGCCTCGAGCTCTTTGACGACCGGATGTTCTTTCGTGCGCAACCAGACGAGCGGTTGCTGTTTCAAATGACGATATACCCCGAGCGGAAGTTGCTCGAGTTCGCCGGAGCCGAGTCCGACGACGGTAATTCCATAACTCATATTAGGTCTCCTTTTTATCAATCAAATTGATGAGTCGATTTCCAAACGGAATCATCTCCCATTCTTCGATCGTCAGCACCTGTTCCCTGACCGCTCGCCAGACGTACAAAGCGCCGCCGCACACCACCATCAAACCGAGCCAACCGAGTGCGTTGACGCGGTTATATAGTGACTCAGACGCTAACGCGTTCAAACCGAGCAAGACGATGCCCATAGGTAGGACGGTCTTTAAGAGCAGTCCGTAATGGTGCAACCGAAACGTACCGAGCGGGATGTTCTGGTCGAGACGATTAAAATTAAAGGCCGCCATCGCTAAAAATGCGAGCGATGTACCGACTGCCGCCCCGTCAATCCCATAACGCGGAACGAGCAGCAAATTGATCGCAAACTTTACAATCATGGCAAACAGCATACCAAAAGCGGCCGTCCGCTCTTTGTCGATCGCTTGAAGGCACGTCATACTCGCGACTGCGAGCGAGGCCGCGAACGTACTCGTCGATAACAATACAAGCGCTCTTGTACCGTCAGCATTTTCAAACAACGCTACGTTCAAAGGCCACATGACGCCCATCAGCCCGATCGTTGCAGCCGCAGCGACCGTGGTCGTCACTCGAATCATCGAACTGAGGCCCGTTGCCGTCGCCGTGAGTCGCCCGGCCCGGTAATGGCGGACTAAGTTCGGCACGTTCGCCATCCCGAGTGCCGTGGTGAAGAGAATCGCAAACTGCACGAGCGGATAGCCACGGTCGAACACGCCTTTACTCACTTTGGCCGAATAATCGCCGCCCATCAAATTGACGATCGTGAATGAATCGACGAGTTGCATCCAAAGAATACCGAGCGACGCAAATCCGACCGCAAGCCCGCTCGTCAAGAGAACACGCAGTACGGCGCGCAGTGTTGCGGCACGGACCGCGACGATTCGGAACCCTTTCGCCCAAATCGATAAGACGACGACAGCAACACTCCCGCCGACTAACGTCGCCGCATAAGCATAGCGACTGAGTTCATATGCGTCACGTCCAAAGCGGACACCGACGAGCAGTGAGATGAGCAACACCGCGACCCGAATCAAGTTTTCAAGCACCTGCGACAGCGCGCTCGGTCGCAAGTCATCGATTGACTGAAACGACCCGCGCAGCACCGCAAGCGCAGGCATCAACAAGTAGCTGAGACTGATGACCCGGAGCGTCGTCGCCAGTTCGGGGTCACCGAGCAAGCGCGCGATGACAGGCGCAAGCGCGAACATCGCGACCACGAGGCCGACAGCGAGGCCGAGGAGCGCATAAAAACTGCCCCAGAGGACTTCTAACTTCTGTCTTGGACCTTGTGCCCCGACCCCGATTTTGGCAATCACGACCGGCATCGCGTAAATCCCGAGCGAGGCGACGATCGCCGCAAACGGATATACCGTCTGGTAAGCGTATAACCCAAAATCACCGGCAATGTTCTGATACGGGACCCGATAGGCAAAACTAATAAATTTTGAAATGTATCCTGCGAGCGCAAATAAAACGACACCTGTCGCAAACTTACTTGGCGTCCGCATGGACCACCAACCGCTTCACGAGTTCCTCAAGGACCGTGTCGGCATCATTCAACAGCTCGACAACTGGCATACGTCCGCTGAGTGACAGTTTGAGCGCCCCGTTGTCTTGCCCGACTCCGAGTTTTCGTCCGAGCGGCATCGTCCATTCCATGAACGACGGTACATCGAGTGCCGTCGTCGATTCCATCGATAGCACGATATCGATCCGCTCTGGTGACTGTTTGATCCGTGTCACTTTCGCCAGCTCCCCGTAAATGCGCAGACGCGTCAGTTGGATGAGCAACGCGACCGGTTCCGGGAATTCTCCGAACCGTTCGATCAGCTCGTCTTGAAGCGCGAACAATGCTTCTGGTGTATCGACATATTTGAAACGCTTATACATCTCGATCTTCAGTTCACTGTCCGACAAGTAATCGTCCGGAATGTAGGCATCCGCTTGGAACGTGACTTCCGGTTTGAAGACGACTTGTTTCGCTTGACCGCGCATGCGGTCTTTCCGCTCTTCGATTGCTTCTGACAGCATCTGTGAATACAGATCGAACCCGACCGAGTCGATGAACCCGGATTGTTGGGCACCGAGCAGGTTGCCGGCCCCGCGAATCGATAAGTCACGCATCGCGATCTTAAACCCGCTGCCGAGCTCGGTGAACTCTTTGATCGCTTGGAGGCGGCTCTCCGCAACTTCGGTCAATCGCTTGTCTTTCCGATACGTGAAGTACGCATACGCGATCCGGTTCGATCGGCCGACACGTCCTCGAAGCTGATACAGCTGCGACAGCCCCATCTTATCGGCGTCGTGCACGATGAGCGTGTTCACGTTCGGGATGTCGATGCCGGTCTCGATAATCGTCGTCGAGACGAGGACGTCGGCTTCTCCTTCAAGAAAACTGATGAGCTGACTTTCAAGCTCGGTCTCGGTCATCCGGCCGTGTGCCGTCGCAATACGGGCATCCGGCAACAGCGCCCGAATCTCTTCGGCTTTCCGCTCGATCCCTTCGACTCGGTTATATAAGAAGAACGCTTGGCCGCCACGGGCGAGCTCGCGCTCGAGCGCTTCTCGCAACACGATGCCGTCGTATTCCATGACGTACGTCTGAACCGGATAACGGTTCTCCGGCGGTGTCTCGAGGACAGATAAATCACGGATTCCGATCATCGACATATGAAGCGTCCGCGGAATCGGTGTCGCCGTCAGCGTCAAGACGTCGATGTTCGTCTTCAGCTGTTTCAGGCGCTCTTTATGCTTGACCCCGAACCGCTGTTCTTCATCGATGATGACGAGGCCGAGATCGGCGAACGTCACGTCTTTCGACAGCACGCGGTGCGTCCCGACGACGACGTCGATCGTTCCCTCTTTCAGTCCTTTTTTCGTCGCCGCCAGCTCACTCTTCGAGCGGAAACGGCTCATGACCGAGACGTTGATCGGGAATTCACTGAACCGTTCGAGCATCGTCTCATAATGTTGCTGCGCGAGCACCGTTGTCGGCACGAGGAACGCGACTTGTTTGCCCGCGAGCACCGACTTGAACGCCGCCCGAATCGCGACTTCGGTCTTGCCATATCCGACGTCGCCGCAAAGCAGGCGATCCATCGGGCGTGACCGTTCCATATCCGCCTTGATCTCGGCAATCGATCGAACTTGGTCTTCCGTCTCGGCGTACGGGAAGGTCGATTCGAACTGGCTCATCTCGTCATCGTCCGCCGGGAAGGCGAAGCCGACCGATGCCTCTCGGGCCGCATAAAGTTTGATCAACTCGTCGGCAATGTCTTCGACCGACTTGGCGACTTTTGATTTGACCTTCTTCCATTCCGTCCCACCGAGTTTATAAATCTTCGGCTCTTTCCCTTCGGCCCCGACGTACTTTTGGACGAGGTCGATTTGATCGACCGGCACGTAAAGCGCGTCATCCCCGGCGTACACGAGATGGAGGTAATCTTGATGGATCCCACCGACTTCGATCGTTTTGATCCCTAAGTATTTCCCGATCCCGTGATGGATATGAACGACATGATCATTCGGCTTCAGCTCTTGATAACTCTTGATCCGTTCGGCGTTCGTCAAATTCTTCGTCTGCCGTTTCCGTTTCGTGACCCGCTTGAACAGTTCCGTTTCCGAGACGACGACGAGGCGGCTCGTCGATAACTCGAATCCGCCTTCGACCTGTCCGATCATGACGTGGACATGGCGTGGCAACAGCTCCCCGTCAACATTCGTGAACGTAGACGGGATCCCGTAGTCTTCAAGGAGCGCCACGACTTTGTCTGCCCGCATTTGATCCCCGGCGAGGAAAACGATCCGGTGATCACTTTGTTGCCACCGCTCGACTTCTTGCTTCAACAAGTGCATCTGTCCGTGGAAGGCAGGGAGCGGGCGGCAACTGAGATGGACCGTATTCGTCTCCGGGATCCCCGAACGCCGTGATGGCAGCAGCGAGAACGCGACTTGTTTCAAGCTTCGGAACACTTTGTGCATCGGCACGGCGAGCGTATAGTTGCTGACCGACTCCCCGCGTTCGATCAGTGACGAGAACCATTCGGCCTCTTCACGGTCTTGCACGTCCGCCGCGTCCTCGATGCGGGCCACTTCGTCCAACATGAGGACCGAATCAGCACCCACATAGTCAAGCAGCGTCGACGTATAAAGTAGCGGCGTGTACTTCCCGAGCTTCTCCGGTACATCACCGCGCCCGAACTGCTCGATGTCGCGGGCGATACCTGATTCAAGCGCTTGTCGAATCGTCTCGGTTTCAATCAGCTCGAGCGTCCGGTCGTATTGCCGTTCGAGCGCTTGCCCGGCTTTTTTCAACTGTTCGACCGATGCGACGAACTCGGTCGCCGGCGTGATGACCGCTTCCGAAACGACACCTAACGACCGTTGCGTCTCCGCATCGAACGTGAAGACGGAATCGACTTCCGTGTCGAACAAATCAATTCGATACGGTCTCGCTTCCGTGAGCGGATAGACGTCAAGAATGCTGCCGCGGACCGAAAACTCACCCGGTGCCGTCACCGTGGCCGTCCGCTCGTAACCAAGTTCAATCAGTGTTGAGGCAAACGGCTTTAAATCAAGTTCTTGCCCTGGTTTGATCGTCCGATGACTCGACAGCCAATCGGTCGGACTCGGTACGAAACGACGCAAGCCACCGAGCGGGACGACAAGGACGCCTCCCTCTTCGGTCAGGAGACGTGTTCTGGCTTCGATTCGCGCGGCGAGGAGCTCGGGACTGGATGTGAGCGACAGTTCACCGGCGAGCGTCTCGTCAATCGGATAGAGCAACGTCTTGCTCGGTCCGACAAGCGGCTCAAGCTGGTCGAACATCTTTTGGGCTTGGTACATGTTATGGGTGACGACAACGAGACGGCGTGTCGACTGTTTCGCCAAACCGGCCAAAACGAGCGCTTTGGCACTTGTCGTCAATCCCGTGACGAGTTGACGGTCGACTTTAGGCAACCGGTCTCGAATCACGTTCGTCTCCGGCAGTGTCACCATAAATCTCTCTAAAGCGTTCATTTGTTTTCCTCCACCTTATACGACAAAAAAGGGTGCTGTGACCCTTTAGTTATATCGATTCATGAGCGCGACCCAGTCCGTGTCCACAAAATCTGTTGCGGCAGCCACGGCTTGGTCGAGCGTATCGTTCAATTCGGACATATCTTCTTTTCGATAACTCATCAGTACCCAATCAACAACTTTGATCGGGTGCGGCGGACGTCCAACGCCAAGCTTAAGCCGTTTAAAATCCATCGTCCCGAGGTGCTGAATCAATGACTTGATGCCATTATGTCCACCGGCACTCCCTTTCGGACGCAGGCGGAGTTTGCCTGGGACCATGTCTAAATCATCATAGATGACGAGTAAATCGTCGATATCGATTTTATAGTAATCGAGAATCGGACGGACCGCTTCACCTGATAGATTCATGTACGTGAGCGGTTTGACGAGGACGACCCGCTCTCCATTGATTCTTCCCGTTCCAATGACTGCTTTAAACTTGGCTTCGTCAAGCGTGATCCCGTGCTTGTCCGCTAACCGATCAATTGCTAAAAACCCGATATTATGACGGGTCATTCCATATTTCTTACCCGGATTCCCGAGACCGACGATACATTTCATCATGTTCCTCCTGAACAAAAAAGCCCAAAGGCGAACGCCTTCGGGCCTCGTTTTTTTAATCGAACAGCGTGCTCACCGATTTGTGCTCGTGGACACGCATGATCGCTTCCCCAAGCAAACGGGCAACCGACATCTGCTTGATTTTGCTCGAGTACTCGCGACCAGTCAAATCGATCGTGTTAAGGACGACGAGTTCTTTGATTGACGAGTTGTCGATTCGCTCCATTGCCGGGCCAGACAGAACCGGGTGGGTACATGAAGCGTATACTTCTTTTGCTCCCGCTTGGACAATTGCGTCTGCTGCGAGTGTGATCGTACCGGCCGTGTCGATGATATCATCGATCAAGATGGCTGTTTTGCCTTCAACGCTGCCAACGATGTTCATGACTTCGGCCACGTTCGCTTCCGGGCGTCGTTTGTCGATGATGGCGATTGGTGCTTTCAAACGTTCTGCGAGCTTCCGCGCGCGCGTGACACCGCCGTGATCTGGTGAGACGACGACGATATCTTTTGCTTTGAACTCATCTGTCTCGAAATACGTCGAGATGAGCGGGACACCTAACAATTGGTCTACTGGAATATTGAAGAAACCTTGGATTTGAGCGGCGTGCAAGTCCATTGTGATGACGCGTGTCGCTCCGGCTACCGTAAGCAGATCGGCAACGAGTTTCGCTGTGATCGGCTCACGCGACCGTGCTTTACGGTCTTGGCGTGCGTAACCATAGTATGGGATGACGACGTTGATCGTGCGAACCGAGGCCCGTTTCAGCGCATCGATCATCACGAGCAATTCCATGAGCGTTTCATTCACTGGTGAGCTCGTCGATTGGATGATGTACACATCGTCGCCTCGGACGCTCTCCTCGATATTGATGTAAAGTTCTCCGTCGCTAAACCGCTTCACTTGGCAGTCGCTGAGTGGGACACCGATTTCTTTGGCAATTTCTTCAGCTAACGGGCGGTTCGAGTTTAAGCTAAATAGGCGAATTTCACGTTCATATACAGTAGACATGTTTAGGATTCTCCTCCATCGTTTTCCATAGTAATAGGCAGCAACTTAGCGTTTCGTGTAACCTTCTTTGTTCGTTTGACGCTCGCGCGCAATCGCGAGAGCTTCTTCAGGGACATCGTTTGTAATCGTTGAACCGGCAGCGACGATCGCACCTTTCCCGACTGTTACCGGGGCAATCAAGTTGACGTTACATCCGACAAACGCGTCTGCTTCAACGACCGTCTCAAACTTATTCTTACCATCATAGTTGACCGTGATCGATCCACATCCGAGATTGACACGTTCACCGATCGAGGCATCTCCGATATAGCTGAGATGCGATGCTTTCGCACCGTCCCCGAACGTTGATTTTTTGATTTCCACGAAATTGCCGACGCGCGTATTGGCGCCAAGGACTGCTTGTTGACGAAGGTGGGCGAACGGCCCAACTTGCGCATGACTTCCGACACGGCTATCACTGAGTACCGATTGACGAACGGTCGCACCGTCTTCAATCACACTGTTGCGGATGTCCGAGTTCGGTCCGATCACGCACTCCGAACCGATGACCGTCTTGCCAAGAATGACTGTCCCTGGGTAGATGATCGTATCTGATCCGATGACGGCGTCCGGCGAAATGTATGTCGAGGCCGGGTCCATGAAGGTCACACCTTCACGCATAAGGCGTTCGTTCGTCCGCTTGCGCATGAGTGTTTCAGCCTGCGCGAGAGCGACGCGATCGTTGACACCGATCGTCTCACCGAACGTCGGCGCGGTATGGGCCGCGACAACTTCGCCTGCTTCTTTCGCAATCGCGATGACGTCTGGCAAGTAATACTCACCTTGAACGTTATCGTTACCGACTTGTTTGAGGGCATCAAACAATAATTCGTTGTCAAACACGTAAGTTCCCGTATTGATTTCAAGAATCGCTTGCTCTGCAGCAGAGGCGTCTTTATGTTCGACGACTTTCGTCACGTTACCGTCTTCTCCACGGATGACACGACCATAACCGGTCGCATCGTCAGCGATCGCCGTCAGTACCGTTACTTTCGCTTGCTGCGCCTCATGATGGGCAAGGAGCGCCTCCAACGTTTCCGCTGTGAGAAGTGGTGTGTCACCACAGACGACAAGCGTCGCACCTGATTTACCAGCGAGCTCAGCTTCTGCCATTTGAACCGCATGGCCCGTTCCAAGTTGCTGTTCTTGGACCGCGTACTCGACGCGCGAGCCTAGCGTCTCTTGTACCGCTTCAGCCCCGTGACCGACGATGACGATTTGACGACTGACCCCGATTTTGTCGAGTTGGTCGACGACATGTTCGACCATCGGTTTTCCAAGGACCGGATGAAGCACTTTATAGAGCTTAGACTTCATACGCGTCCCTTTACCTGCTGCCAAAATGACTGCAAAACGATCCATTCTTGATTCGCCCCTATCTTAATCGACTGTTTTTATTCAATCGTTCGGTTTTTTCTATATTTAAATCCTGAATACACCGTTTCTACTATATCGAAACCGTGACGCGGTTTCAACCGTTGTAACCATTCGTAACTAATCAAACGCAAAAAGGCAGCGGAAGGGTCCCCATCCGCTGTCGAGTCATTATTCGTTTATACCGTTGTATGATTCCTGTGCTTCGTAAGTGGAAACATCGACCGTGCCGTAGGCTTCGAGCACAGCCGCCTCGACTTTTTGGCGCATATCTCCATTGATCGGGTGAGCGATGTCTCGGAAAATGCCTTCCGGCGTTCGTTTACTCGGCATCGCGACGAAGAGCCCGGTGCTTCCTTCGATGATTCGAAGGTCATGCACGACAAACTCTTGGTCAAGCGTGATTGAAGCGAGCGCCTTCATCCTACCTTCCGTCGTCACTTTGCGAATTTTTACGTCTGTGATCTGCATGTTTCGCATCCCCTTTTCTTCGTTGTCTATGCCATGGTGTACTTTCACTAAAAGGTTAAAGTGATTCAAGCGAACCGATTGACTCCGTATGACTGATATACCCTCTCATCATAAAACGAAATCAAATTTTTGCCAATCACTTTAAGAACTGTTCGACGTTACCGCGTGAAATTGTGACGAGTCCTTCATCTGCATCAACGTTCGTCAACTTCATCAAGCTGACGTACTCACTTACCATTTTCTTCTCGGCACCTTCGGCTTCCATCAAGACACCGACACCCGCGAGGTTTGCCTCGAACTCATTCAACAGGCTCATCATCCCACGGATCGTCCCGCCTGCTTTCATAAAGTCATCGATGAGCAAGACGTTTGCGCCTCGTGGCAAGCTTCGACGGGCGAGCGCCATCGTACGGATCGCTTTTGACGAGCCGGAAACGTAATTGATACTGACGGTCGACCCTTCCGTGACACGGCTGTCGGACCGGACGATGACGAACGGAACACCTAATTGCTCAGCGACCGCGTAGGCGAGCGGAATCCCTTTTGTCGCAATCGTCATGACGACGTCGACTTTACGGTCCGCAAACACCGAGGCAAAGATTTGTCCCATCGGTTTCACTTGACGCGGATTACCAAGCACGTCGGTTAAGTATAAATAGCCTCCCGGAAGCAGACGCTCCGGTTTCGACAGTTGATCGCACAAGCTATCGATCATCGATAGCGACTTGTCTTTGCTCCACCCTGGAATGAACATGACTCCCCCGGCCGCACCTGGGACGGTAATCAATTTCCCGGTACCGTCGTGGGCGAGCATTTCACTGACGATGACTAAATCTTCACTGATCGATGATTTAGCAGACTGATAGCGGCTCGAAAACATCGATAACGAGACGAGCTGATGTGGATGGTCAAGCATATAACGGGTCATATCGACGAGACGACCACTTCTACGAATTTTCATACGGATTCCCCTTCACTTTGTCAATAATAGACGAATGTTCTAAACAGAATATATCACTTTCATTCGTCTTTGTTCAATGTTTTTTGCCGAGAATCCGAACGACGAACACTTCCGGACAAAATCCTTTCAGTCCGTTATAGACGCGGTGCGCTTTTTGCTCGTGCTCGATGAGCGCGAATACAGTCGGGCCGCTGCCGCTCATCAACACGCCATCAGCACCACAATGCAGCATCGTCTCTTTGATTTGACGGACTTCGGGATGCAGTTCAAGCGTGACACCTTCAAGCGCGTTACCGAGGTTCGCACAAATTCCGTCAAAGTCCCGTTCACGAATCGCTTTAACCATCGCCGCAGTGTCTGGATGGACGATTTTCTCCATCTGAACGGCTCGATACACGTCAGCCGTCGATACACCGAGCTTCGGCTTCGCCAACACGACATAGCACGGCGGCGGTGACGGAATCGTCTCTAATATCTCACCGCGGCCCCGGGCGATCGCGGTTCCACCCATCACACAAAACGAGACGTCTGAACCGACCGCGGCTCCGAGCTCTGCTAACTCCTCGAGCGTCAAACCAAGCTCGAACAGTTCGTTCATTCCCCGAAGCGTCGCCGCCGCATCACTTGATCCTCCGGCGAGCCCTGCTGCGACCGGGATTTGTTTATCGAGGACGATTTCGACTCCTTCTGCGATGTCGAACCGCTTCCGCAACAAATCGGCCGCACGGTAAGCTAAGTTCCGATGATCGCTCGGGACATAGGCGTGCTCAGACTGGATTCGAATCTCATCCGTATCGAGTACGGTCAATTCGAGCCGGTCGGACAAGTCCACTGTCGTCATCACCATTTCTACTTCATGATAGCCGTCCGTCCGCTTCCCGAGGACGTCTAGTGTCAAATTGATTTTTGCCGGCGCTTTCACACTGATCGTACGCATATCGTTCACCCTTCCCAATGTATCTCCTGTTCGCCATTGTACCGTAAACGGACGCACAAAAAAAGAAGCAGCTGCCAATGCATCCGCCCCTCATTTATCGATCAATTACTGAATTCAATTTTAACTGTATCCGTTAGGACATCAGCGTAGCTATAAGAGACACGTTCCACGTTGTGATGCTCTTCATCCAACTTGACAACGAACACCGCGGGATACGTCTCAACGAGCGTTCCAAACCGAGTAACGACTTTCTTACGACCGCCGTTTGCTTTCAACGTCAATCGTTCTCCAACATGTGATTCGAGTTTTTGTCTGATTTCTTGCAACGTCTTTGGCATACGCTTCACCTCACTGTTACAAGTATAGCATATTCTAAAACGGAAATAAAGAGTAAATATTATAGCGACTCGCTATCCAGTCGTCAACTATTTTTAAGTGGTAAAATTGTGTCTGCTAAGCGTGCAAACTCTTGAAGCGAAAGCGTTTCGCCTCGCCGTTTCGGGTCGATTCCCGCTTCATTCAAGAGACGTTCAAGGTCTACTTTTTTATCTTTGCCGAGATGATTCGTCAAGTTGTTCAAAATCGTTTTTCGACGTTGCGCGAAACTAGCGCGGGCGATTTCAAAGAAAAAGGCTTCGTCTTCGACATCGACAGCCGGGCGCGGACGCATCTTGAGCGTGATCACGGCCGAGTCGACGTTTGGAGCCGGCATGAACACGCTTTTCGGTACGATAAAGCTTACACTCGCTTCCGCATAATACTGGATCGCGATTGATAACGAACCGTACGCTTTCGTGCCAGGTTTCGCCCCGATGCGCTCAGCCACTTCTTTTTGAATCATCATGACGAGCGAACGGAATTTGATCCGGCTCTCGAGCAAACGCATGATAATCGGCGTCGTCACATAATATGGCAAGTTGGCGACGACCGCGATATCGTCAATCCCTTCACTCAAGAACTCACGTTCCACGATGCTGCGAATGTCGAGCTCGAGCGCGTCCCCATGAATGACGTGAACGTTCGGGTAAGGCGCCATCGTGTCTTCAAGGATCGGTAGAAGGCGTTGATCGATTTCAAGCGCGACCACTTTTTGCGCCCGCTTGGCCGATTGTTCCGTCAACGAGCCGATTCCCGGACCGATCTCGAGCACACCGCTCGCTTCACCTAGTTCTGCGGCGTCGACGATTTTATTTAATATATTCAAGTCGATTAAAAAGTTTTGTCCGAGCGACTTTTTGAATGAGAAGCCGTGACGTTGTAAAATCGCTTTCGTGCGATGAATCGTTGCAATATCTTTCAATGATTTTCCTCCTCTAACTGAGCGAGTGCCCGCTCCCATTCCTCGATGGTCACGCGCAACGCTTCGACTCGTTTCACAAATTGTTTGGCGTTCGGTTCCCCGATGCGGAGCAAGACGCCAAGACGCTTGCGACGAGTTGCGGCATCCGCTCCACCGATCAAATCGGCCTCGAGCACCATTTGTCGCGTGACGAGTGGCTCGTCCGTCTCAACTCGTGTTTCATAAACCGCCTCGAGCACACGACGGATTGTCGCAGGTGTCGCGTGTTCGACGCCGATTTTCCCTCGTTTGTCTTTCGCCTCGGCCCGAGGGAGGTAGGCGTGTTTACAGCCCTTCACTTGCTCTTCGACGATGGCCCGGATCCGGTCGCCCGGATAGTCCGGATCGGTCAAGATGATGACACCGCGTGTCTCCTGGGCACGTTTGATCCGTTCGATCGTCTGTTTTGACACGGCCGACCCGTTCGTTTCAATCGTGTCGACGTCGTACACTTCTTGAAGCCGGGTTGTATCATCGCGTCCTTCGACGACGATCACTTCTTGTATTTTCTCACGCATTGTCAGTTCCTTCTTTCTCTTCTTGCTTCGGGATCACCCAAATCGTCAGTGGCTTACGACCAAACGTGACCGCTTCCTCTTTCGTATCCATCATGATATCGATAATATTGCCTTTAATCGCGCTGCCTGTATCGAGAGCGATCGCCATGCCAAACCCTTCGATATAGACGCGGGTTCCGAGCGGGATGACGGCCGGGTCGACCGCAATGATCCGCATTCCTTCATAAAGGATCGTATCCGTCACGTCATAGCCGCTGCGCGTCAGTACTCTGCCGTCATACGTCACGGTGTCTTCTGCATTGTTCGTATAGGCGGTGGCCTCGACGAGGAGTTGTTTGGCTGATGTGAAGTCGAGGACATCGTCGGCCCGAGGCGTTTCCTCGATTTTGATTTCCGCTTCCTCGCGGAATGGACTTGTCGAGTCAACGGTCTCAGTCGGCGCTTCGGCTGCTTCAAACTCGGCTTCGCGCTCGGTTGCGACTTTCGTACCGACCTTAATGATTTGCGGTCGCACTGTCTGCACCATTTCGACGTCTGTCTCGGTCCGATTTGTAATTGTACCATTTTCAACTGTCAGTGCATACCGCGTCCGCTCTAGACCAGGGACGCCGACTTGTGACACTTCGGTCGTCCCGGCTGCAAGTGTCGCATCCTCTTCTTCAATGATCTCGAACGGGATTAAGCGGTTCTCATATTGAACGACGTCTCGGCTCATGTTGACGGTGATCGTCATCCCATCACGCACTTCGGCCGTGAGCGCCGGAACGACCGTATCTTTATCTGAAATCTCAATTCGGGCTTCTCGTAACGCCTCTTCCACGGTCGATGCCATCGTATAAACTTTTGTCGCATCATCTCCTATGATCAAATCAAGCGCCACGACCGGCTGATAGCGAATCGTCATGCCTGACGTGATCGGTGTTCTGACCGACGGATAGACATCATCACCTTCTCGCACGCTCACACCGTATCGGAGCAGGACATCACCAACGGTCCGCTCACGGGTATCGATCGTCTCCATTTGACCGTAACCGATCTGGAGCGACACCGTTTGGGCCCGTTCGATATGAATGACACGCTCCGGCGGGATGTCCGCACTGAGCGCCGGCGTCACATAGTCAGCCTCATCGATCGTGATCCCGGCCTCGGCGAGCACTTCGATGACCGAATCAGCCTGTGTATCGTGCTCAATCTTGACACCGTTATCGATAATCGTAATCTTCTCCGGCTGCATCATCATGTAGGCGAAGACGGCAACGACAATGACGCCTACACTCAACACAAAACGTCTAATCATCATGGAAGTCGGAACAGCCGTTTCGCATTGGCGGTCGTAGCCTCGGCGAGTGCTTCGTAAGGCATGCCGCGGAGCGCTGCAATCTCTTCAGCGACGTAAGTGACGTATGCCGGCTCATTTCGTTTACCGCGGAACGGTGTCGGCGTCAAATAGGGACAATCCGTCTCGACAAGAAGACGGTCGAGCGGTACTTGCTGCGCCACTTGCTTCGGCACTTTGGCGTTTTTGAACGTCACCGGTCCGCCGAGCGAGATATAAAAATTCAGCTTTAAACAGCGTTCGAGCAATTCGACAGACATGCTGTAACTATGAAACACGCCGCCGACAACTTCCGCGTGCTCTTCTTCTAGCAGATCGAGCACGTCCGCCGTCGCTTCGCGGTTGTGGATGACGATCGGCATGTTCGTCCGCTTCGCGATTGCGATTTGCTGACGGAACACACGCTGCTGTACATCTTTCGGTGACTTGTCCCAATGATAATCAAGGCCGATTTCCCCGAGTGCCATCACTTTAGGATGTGCCATAAGCGCTTCAATTCGGGCGAGTTCAGCTTCGGTGCAGTCAATCGCGTCGACCGGATGCCAGCCAACGATGGCGTAGACGTCCTCATACGCCTCAGCCAACTCAATGGCACGGTCAATCGTAGGTGTATCGAATCCGACGACGAGCATCGGCGAGACGCCGGCAGTGCGAGCACGCTCGATTGTCGCCTCGACATCTTCATTGAACTGCTCAGCGTTAATATGGGTGTGCGTATCAATCAACATGATGCATCCTCCTTATTTAGACAAAGAGAGGGAGACCGAAGTCTCCCTCAAAATTATTTGACGATGGCCCCGTTCGGCATATTCTCTGAGACGGTGGCGAGTTCTAGCTTACCATCTTTATCGGCTGCTAAAATCATTCCTTGAGACAGTTCACCGCGGAGTTTGACCGGTTTCAAGTTGGCGACGACGATCACTTTTTTACCGACTAAGTCTTCCGGCGCATACCATTCGGCGATGCCCGAGACGATTTGTCGCGTTTCGCCGCCAAGGTCGACTTGAAGCTTCAATAGTTTTTTCGCTTTCTTGATCTTATCTGCTTCGACGATTTGCCCGACCCGAAACTCAACTTGGTCGAACACATCGATCGTGATTTCTGGACGGACGTCCTCATCTTCAGTTTCAGTCGGCGTTGCTTCCGCTTCGATGCGCGCTTGCGAAGCTTGACGCATCATCTCTTGAATCGCATCGACTTCTTCTTTCACGTCTCGACGTGGGAAAATCGGCGTTCCGTCCGTCACGACCGCTCCATCAAAGGCAGCGAACGTATCGAGCGCTTCCCATGACATGTCTTCGTCAACGAGTCCGAGCTGACGGAACATTTCTTTCGGCGCCCGTGTCATGAACGGTTGAATCATGATCGCGACATGGCGGAGTACGCCCGCGAGGTGCGTCATCACAGATGCAAGCTCATCACGCTTCGACTCATCTTTTACGAGCACCCATGGTTGTGTCTCATCGATATATTTATTGGCTCGGCTGACGAGTTGCCAAATGCTTGCGAGGGCGACCGAGAATTCCATATGCTCCATCGCTTCTTCTGTCTTGTTCGTCGTTTCGTTTACCATACGGAGAAGTTCCGCATCGAACGCCGTCACATTCCCCGCATAAGCCGGTACGTTGCCATCGAAATACTTCTTGATCATGGCAACGGTCCGGTTGAGAAGATTCCCGAGGTCGTTCGCGAGATCAAAGTTCAAGCGATCGACGAACGCTTCCGGTGTGAACGTGCCGTCTGCACCGAATGGGACTTCACGGAGCAAGTAGTAGCGAAGCGAATCAAGACCGTAGCGGTCGATGAGTGGAATCGGATCGACGACGTTCCCTTTTGACTTCGACATCTTACCGTCTTTCATGAGCAACCAGCCGTGCGCGAACACTTGCTTCGGTAGCGGTAGGTCAAGCGCCATGAGCAGCGCCGGCCAAATGATCGTATGGAAACGAACGATTTCTTTCCCGACCAAGTGTACGTCTGCCGGCCAGTAACGATTGAACAATTCATCGTTATCTGTCCCGTAGCCGAGCGCGGAGATATAGTTCGTGAGCGCGTCGACCCAGACGTATACGACGTGTTTCGGATTCGACGGGACTTGTACACCCCAGTCGAACGTCGTCCGCGAGACTGCCAAATCCTGCAGCCCCGGCTTCAAGAAGTTGTTGATCATTTCAGTTTTACGCGATTCCGGTAAAATGAAATCCGGATGTGACTCGAAGTACTCGATCAACCGGTCCGCATACTTGCTGAGGCGGAAGAAATAGCACTCTTCGCGCACGAGTTCCACCGGATGGCCGCTGTCAGGACTTTTTCCATCAACAAGTTGTGATTCTGTATAGTACGTCTCGTCCGGGATTGAGTACCACCCTTCGTACTCACCGAGGTAAATATCATCATTTTTGAGCAGTGTCTCAAATACGTGCTCGACGACCGCTTTATGACGGGCGTCAGTTGTCCGGATGTAATCGTCATATGAGATCTCAAGCTTGTCCCAAAGCACACGGATGTCTTTGACGACTTCATCGACAAACGCTTGTGGCGTCACGCCAGCTTCTTGGGCCTTTTCTTGAATCTTCTGTCCATGCTCGTCGGTCCCAGTTAAGTAACGGACGTCAAATCCTTTTAAACGCTTATAGCGAGCAATCGCATCGCCGGCCACCGTCGTATAGGCATGACCAATGTGTAGTTTCGCACTCGGATAGTAAATCGGAGTCGTGATATAAAAAGTTGGCTTCGCCATAGTATGTTCTCCATCCTTTCGACATTTGCAATTTCCATTATACACGGTTCGACAAAAGAATTTCCAAACCAATTGTTTGGAATTAATTTGATACTAGCTTATAAAAAATGTTCCAAAAAAACCCTT
The DNA here is from genome assembly GCF_004337185.1 of Exiguobacterium sp. SH0S2. Lineage (NCBI taxonomy): Bacteria > Bacillati > Bacillota > Bacilli > Caryophanales > Exiguobacterium > Exiguobacterium sp. SH0S2. The sequence goes on from NZ_SJVB01000009.1 coordinate 36,577, forward strand.
TCTTTGTTTCAGGTGCAAACTTTCGGGGAATTTTATGGATATATGATTCCCTTATCGTCATTTTTCGAAAAATGCGCATTTCCAATAGTAAGCAGTTGACTGCAATTGGAAAGTTTAGTATGCTTTTTGCTGAAGCCACATTGTCGAATTTTGACGATTCATGTCACCATGAGATTTCGACATCATTGGAGGAGGAAACACAAAATGAAATCTACAGGTATCGTACGGAAAGTTGACGAGCTCGGCCGCGTCGTTATTCCAATTGAATTGCGCCGGACACTCGGTATCGCTGAAAAAGACGCACTCGAAATTTACGTCGACAACGAACAAATCATCTTAAAAAAATACAAACCGAACATGACATGCCAAGTGACAGGCGAAGTATCTGACGACAACTTCAAGTTGGCTGACGGAAAACTCATCCTTTCACCTGAAGGCGCACAGCGCGTTCTCGTCGAGTTGAAAAACATGCTCGAGAACTACTACAGCGAAGAGTAAGCAAGGGAATCCTTGCTTACTCTTTTTTGTCGACTTGATGATACGCATCGTAGACTTCGCTTCGTGCCAAGCCACGCTCTTTCGCGACTTGCTTAATGGCCGCGTTCGGTTTGAGTCCGTCTTCGATGTACCGGTCGACATGCTCTAAAGGCGACAGCGCTTCCCACCAGTCGCTCGTCGGTGCCGACTCTGTAGAGCCGCTCACCATGACGACGAATTCGCCACGCACCTCGCCCTCGCACCATGCGAGCGCCTCTTCAACCGTGCCTCTTAAAAACTCTTCGAACGTTTTCGTCAACTCTCGACCGAGCACGATTTCGCGATTACCGAGTACGTCCTTCACCCCGGTCAACATTTCTTTCAACCGATGCGGTGCCTCATAAAAGATGAGTGTACCCGGTTCATATTGAAGGGAAGCCAACACTTCGGTCCGCTCTTTCTTTTTACGAGGTAAAAACCCGTAGTATAAGAACCGTTCTGTCGCGAGGCCAGATGCGACGAGTGCCGTGAGTGCCGCGTTCGCACCCGGCAAGACGACGACTGGCAGCTTCGCCTCGATCGCGAGTCGGACGAGGTCACTCCCCGGATCTGAAATACCAGGCATGCCCGCATCCGATACGACGGCGACGGACTTACCGTTTTGAATGTCTTCAATTAAACGGGGTCCGCTAACTTGCTTATTGTGCTCATGATAGCTGACCAATTTCGTCTCGATCTCGAAATGACGACATAGTTTCATCGTTTGCCGTGTGTCTTCGGCCGCAATCAAATCGACTTCACGCATGATGCGGACGGCACGGTACGTCATGTCCTCTAAGTTGCCGATCGGTGTCGGTACGACATAAAGCGTCGGCCCCTCAGTTTGATAACTTTTCTGTGAATTCATTGGTCGTCCCCTCCATCAGCTGCTGTTTTTGAGCGCGGGTCAATTGTTTGATCGACCATTCATACCGCATCGCTTCCTGTTTCGTCTCGAACGACTTAACGTATCGAAGACTGACCGGGAGACGCGCCCTCGTATATTTCGCACCTTTACCGGCGTTGTGCACAGTGACCCGTTTTTCGATATCGGTCGTGTAACCGGTGTAGTAGGTTTGGTCACTGCATTCGAGAATATACGCATAATAGTTACGCATCGAGGATGTCTCGCATCGTTTTCGTATACGTATCATCTTCCTCATAAACGATAAACGGAGGTAAGATCGTGAGTCCTGGTTTTCCATCTTTAGACCCCTCTATAAGTAATGTGTTCGCATCTCGTCCTGCCTTCGGGTAGACGAGCTGCATCCGCTTCGGCTCAATGCGGTATGCCCGCATGAGCGTGACGATATCGAGCAGCCGTTCGGGCCGATGGACGAACGCGACTTTCCCGCCTGGCTTCACAAGCTGACTTGCCGAACGAATGCAATCTTCAAGCGTACAGAGTACTTCGTGACGAGCAATCGTATGGTGCTCATTTTGATTGCGAAGCGACGTCTCATTGGCCAGGAAGTAAGGTGGGTTACACGTCACAACATCATAACGGGCATGGCCGAGACTGGAGGCGGCCGTTTTCACATCTCCTTCGATGATGTGAAGCCGCTCTTCGAGACCGTTCACCTCAATGCTGCGATTCGCCATGTCGACGAGCCGGGGTTGAATCTCGACGCCCGTCACCGTCCCTTTCGTCCGATAAGATAAAAAGAGCGGGATTGCGCCGGTGCCAGCGCATAAATCGACCAACTTTCCTTGTTGAATCGGTACCCAAACGAATTCGGCGAGTAGCACCGCATCCAATGAGAATGAAAAGACATCATCACTTTGGATGATTTTACCGGGGCGTCCAAGCAAATCGTCAAGGCGCTCCCCTTGTTTTACAGTCACGCTGTTTCCCTCCTATATAACAACAGAGGCGACGGACAGAGATTTCCTCCGTCTATCGCCCCCGATTAATGCTTATTTAACATCGACATACAGAAGAGGCAATCGCCATCTTTTCTGACTTGTCCGTAGTGCAAGTTGCAAATATGGAACCCTTCCTGATAGAGCGCCGCCAAGTTGTTCTGTCCTTTTCCGGACAAAGCGATTTGCGGATCGCCATCAGGGGTTTCGACTTCTGCAAGCTGCTCAACCTTTTCACGCAGGTGATGGTTCTCGAGATACATATGTTGGTTTTCTTCAAGCAAATAGGCGAGTTGTTCTTTGAGCACGCTTAAATGCTCCGTCAACACGTACATCTGTTGCTCGATGGCATCGACCCGCATCATAACTTCTTTTTTATCCATTCTCTCCACTGCTCAGCACCCCATCACTGTTTCAACGGTTTTCGTTTGACCGCACCGACTTCGACGAGTTCATCGATCGTATACGTCACAACACGAGTCCGGTCATTCAATTCGACTTGAATCAACTGATCCAAGATGTTGAGACCGACGACACGTCCGTCACCTTCTGGAATTTTGATTCGCTTCCCGACGTCTGGCAAGTCTCGTTTCAATTCTTCATACGTATCGTTCTCATATTTGAGACAACACATGAGACGACCGCATACACCGGAGATCTTGTTAGGGTTCAAGGAAAGGTTTTGATCCTTGGCCATCTTGATGGACACCGGTTCGAACTCGCCTAAGAACGAGGAACAACACAGCACTCGACCACAAGGACCGATTCCACTGAGTAGCTTCGCTTCATCCCGCACCCCGATTTGTCGGAGTTCGATCCGTGTCCGGAACACGCTCGCTAAGTCTTTAACAAGCTCGCGAAAATCAACGCGCCCCTCAGCCGTGAAATAAAAAATAACTTTATTACGATCAAATGTATACTCAACATCTACTAATTTCATCTCAAGTCGATGTTCGCGAATTTTTTCTTCACAGACGGCGTGAGCGTCAACAGCTGCCAATCGGTTGTCTTGAACGATTTCGGCATCTTTTTGATCGGCGACACGAAGGATCGTTTTCAACGGCAAGACGACTTCGTCTTCACCTAGTTGTTTACCAACTTGGACGATTTCACCGTATTCGATTCCTCGCACCGTCTCGACGATGACATGGTCTCCACGTTCAAGCGTTGCTTCGCCTGGTGAAAAGTAATAGATTTTTCCCGCTTCTTTAAAACGGACTCCAACTACTTCAAGCACGCTCTCCTATCCCTTCTGCAAATCGAACGTTAACCGTTCGAACGTTAATTGAGGATTGACGTTTGCCTCGAGCCGTCGAATCGCTTCATGAACGAATTCGATGGCATGGACGATTTTGTGTACCGGACGATCATTCACGAAAGCCGTATATAACGACTGCTCTTTCGTGAACAGTTCCGGGACATAATCGGTTCGAACTTTGAAGTGGAGAGCTTCCTCCAACCAACTTTCGAACAGTTCGAGGCCGACTCGGAGTTCATTGCGCCCTTTGAAGTGACCGAGCCACTTCTCTTGGGCGAACAAAAGCAACTCTTGCGGCCGTTTTGTCAATACTTCAACTAATTGTACCACTAGCCCGTACGCCTGTACAAACCAGTCGTTGTGAAGTGCCTCGCGCGCATCGTCCCATTTCGGATAAACGGTCAGGGCAAGACGTGCCAAATCGTTCGTGCATTGCATCTCTTCTGCCAGTTTTTCAGCAAGGTGGACCCGGTCAATGGGGCGAAATACTAAGTGTTGAGCCCGGGAACGAATCGTCGGGAGAAGCAGTTGAGGTTGCGTCGTCACCAAAATGGCGAGTTTGCCGACACCGGGTTCCTCAAAAAACTTTAATAAACTGTTCGCTGCTTGCGTCGTCATCTTATGCGCTTGGTGGATCACATAGACTTGACGATCGCCCTCGGCTCCCCGTAACGACAGGTCGCTCAATAGCTGCTGGATTTGTTCTTTTTTGATACTGGCCCCGTCCGGTTCAACTTCCATGTAGTCGACGATATTGCCAGAATCCATCCGTTTGCAGTTTCGGCAAACGCCACAAGGTTCAGCCCCGCTAGGCATCTCACAAAAAAGTGCCTTGGCAAATAATTGGGCCGTTTCAATCAGATAAGGTTCATAGTCACCCGAAAAAATGTAGGCGTGCCCGATTTTTTGAGCGGCAATCGAATTCTCAATCACTTTTGCTACGACTTTCTGTGATTCAGTCAACTCTTGGAATCGCATATGTGTGACCATTCCCATTAAAACTGATGAAATCCTTCAATCGGCAAGACGAAAATAGTCGCTCCGCCAACTTGGACTTCAACAGGATACGGAATGTATGAATCGGCATGTCCACCCATAGGCGAGATCGGCGTAATCATTTGATCGCGGCTTGAGCAGTTCGATTTGATCAAACCTAGCAAATCGTCAAGGCGTTCTTTCGGTACACCAATCATGAACGTCGTATTACCTTCCTTCAAAAAGCCTCCGGTCGTAGCCAATTTCGTCGCTCGAAAATCCTCTTCAATTAAAGCGTCTGACAAACGCGCGCTGTCTTTATCGTGTACGATTGCGATTACCATTTTCATAATTCGTTCACTCCTCTTTCGTGTAGTCGTTCTATCGTGATATCGAACACTTCATCTTGGATGAGTTCAATCGTCTGGCTTGCGTCGATTCGGACCATTCGGCCAGGATTTTGTTGAAGTAACGTCAAGAAACCTTCATAGACGCGTTGATGAAACGCCTCGTTCCGACTCTCGATTCGATCTAACTGCCCGCGTTCTTTCATGCGATGACTCGACTGCTCTGGACTTAAGTCGAATAAGAAAGTCAAATCGGGTGTGACTCCAGCTGTCGCCCACTTATTGAGCGACACAACTTGCTCTAAGTCATACTGAAGACCATACCCTTGGTACGCGATGGATGCATCGACAAACCGGTCACAAACAACGATGGCACCCCGGTCGATGGCCGGACGAATCACCTGATCCACGTTTTGTGCACGAGACGCTGCATACAGCATCATTTCGGTGCGTGGTGTCATTTCGTCATGCTCTGGAGACAATAACACTTCCCGGATGCTATTCCCGACTTTTGTTCCTCCTGGCTCTCGTGTCATAACAACCTCATACCCTTTTTTAGTCAAGGCGTTAGCCAGCAATTGCAACTGCGTCGTCTTTCCAGACCCGTCTGGACCTTCGACAGTGATGAACATACCTTTCACGTTTAAAACTCCTCTACGATAACATCAATTTGTTTTATCATAACATGTCTGTTCGCCTGGAGGTTCCGTCCCAACGAAATCCACTCTTTTAACACACGAATTTTCTCATCCGTCACGGTCTCACCTTTTAAAATCCAAGGGATCCCTGGCGGATAAGGGATAATCGTCTCAGCTGCAACGCGTCCGATCGCTTCATCGAACGGAAGGCGCACGACGTGTGTATCTTCTTTTATAAGATGAAGGCGCGAAACAGGCTCCGTCATCGGAAACGGATAAATTGTTTCATCCTCGTCAATGAGCGGGACATGCTGAGAAGCATTTTTAATCAGCTTCACCCAATGATGGATCTCTTGCGTTTTTAATTCCCGGAACGGCAGACAGAATAACACATGGTCCTCGGCCGCAAGCTCAATATCAATTCCAATCGAAGATAGATGTCTACTAAAAATCAAACCGTTCTTCGGATAAGTCAGTACCGTCATTTTTGTGAAATCGTCGCCCACTTTTATCGTGAAACCGGCACGTCTCATTTCCATAATAAAAGCTAAATGACTCGTTTGAATCAGTGACCAATCTCGGTCACTCAAATTTTCGAGATAAGCTCGAGCGTGATCAAGAGATGCCATAATCAAGTAAGACGGGCTAGACGTTTGGAAGGAAGAAAGCGCATGAAACAAACGCGATTCATTAATATCTTCCTTATAGTGAATCCAGGCCCCCATCGTGAATGCCGGGAGTGTCTTATGGGCGGACTGGACGACAGCGCTCGCACCTTCAAAAATCGCTGAGCGGTTTGGAAGATTCGGATGAATCAAGTGTGCCCCATGCGCCTCGTCTACAAGTAAGGGAATCGTTAACGTCTGCAGAAAACGACTGATTGCCCGTACATCTGCCATATCCCCATAGTAAGTCGGGGACGTAAGCAGTAACGCTTTTCCTCCGGGATATTGCGTAACTGCCGCTTCGACAGTACGAAGGGAAACGACCGTCGGCAGACCGCTACCCCGTTCTAGTTCAGGAGTTAATAAAATCGGCTCTAAGCCCAACCATTCAATTGCGTTCCAAACTGATTTATGTGAGTTTCGCTGGACGTATACCCGCTCACCTCGTTTGACTGTCGCAGCTAACATGCTCCAGTTGCCAACGGTCGATCCGTTGACTAACCACTTACTCTTACTTTGATACAGGGTCCCAAGAGCCTCTTCACCTTGCTGGATAATCCCTTCAGCGTGATGAAGGTCATCCAGATGTGCAAGTTCGGTTAAATCATACGGCATGATTTTATTAAATGCTGTCGGGAGGCTATCATCTGTCACGGTCCCGTTATGATGACCTGGCACATGAAACGACACACGTCCTTCCCGAACGTGCTGTTCAAGCATTTCCATAAACGTGAATGGATTATTTTTAGGCTTTCGAGTCATGTGAAAATCCTCCTTATCCGACACCGTACGCATAAATTATACAAAAAGAGACGACCAAGCATGTGCTTGGTCGTCCTTCATATGGCCTGGCAACGTCCTATCCTCACAGGGGGAGACCCCCAACTACTTTCGGCGCTGAAGCGCTTAACTTCCGTGTTCGGCATGGGAACGGGTGTGGCCGCTTCGCTATCGCCACCAGACAAGGGATTGTTCCCTGAA